>NZ_JBYEGB010000004.1:0-437116 GCF_057592095.1 Bacillus sp. SRI_025
CTTTTTGAATGATCAGGAAGTAAGTGAAAATCTATCCTTTTTCGCGATGCTGTTTCGTGTCGATGAAAATCCGCAAACAGGGATGTGGCTCCTATATGGCACCATCCTTGTTTTAGCGATTATTGTTTTTAAGCTCGGCTTTGCAAGACGTTTACCGATTTTAAAAGCGCTCGTGATTTATTTGTTTTTGATTTTTGGCTGCACGTTTCTCACATTTCTAGGAATCTTCCTGCCAGTAGCGGAAGGCCTTGTTGTGGCAGCTGCCATTTTGATTATTTATAAAATACGGCTGCATCGTGCGAAAAAAGAAGGAACAGTCAATACGTAAAAAAAGACCTGAACATGTGTCAGGTCTTTTTTTATGTCTTTTGTTCTTTCTTTCCTTTTTTCTTCTTTTTCTCTTTTGTCGCAGGATCCTGATAAAGAGAGAATCTGCCGGTTTTGATGCGAGCTTCTGTCTTTATTTTAATGCGTTCTTGGCAGTCATCGCACATATATGTATGAATTGGCCGGTTTCTTAACCGTTTCGCAACGAGTGTATCATCATCAATAGTTTCAAGCTTTTCACATAATGAGCACTTCACTCTCATCATTTTCACCTCACTTTAATGCATTTATTATAGCATGTTTTCCAGCCACTTAAAATCAGCGTAGAAAAAGGCTTATATCACAGGAGATATAAGCCGTTCTCATTATTTCTTCTGATTCATATGATGGTTTGATTGGTCGTTTTGATTTTTTTCTAACTGTTTTTGATCTTGTTCTTTGAGCTGATTATTCGGATCATTTGTCGGATCCTTTTCGTTACGGTCGATCTCATTTTTCGGCATCTCTGGCATCACGCGGCCGACAATAGCAGCTAGTTCATCCATAATACCGCTTACAGGACGGCCTGCTTGAATTTCTTTGCCCATTTCTTTTAAACGGCTGACTGTATCCGGATCAGCAACCACAACAGCATTTGCACCTTCCGGGTCATTTCTCAGCGCTTTTGCAACTGAATATTTAATGGTTTCTACTTTGCTTCTATCTAAATCATCTTTTACATCAATACCAACAACAGCATAGCGGCCGATGACGATTGCTGTTGCATCATTGACATCTGCTACGTGCTCTGTCACATTGACAAGATGCTGCGCAACATCTGTGGATGGGCGGGCTTGATTTGTCTTTTTCTTCGATGAGTCTGATACCCGTACTAAGTGTTGGCGTCCATCTTGCTTGTTCAGCGCCTCTGGCTTTTCCTGCTGCTGGCAAGCGCCTAACAGAATGATCGTTTGAATCATGAATAATGTTAAAAATAGTCGCATCTAAATTCCCTCCTTCACAAACTGCATGATTTATTTTATTGTTGAATTAACCTTCTAACTTTATTCATGAAAACATATATTTTAACAATCGTTTTGGGAAAGACAAGGATGAATGAAACCCCGATCAGGAGGCGAAGGACCTGAGTAAAATTTATGTATTAGACACAAATGTGTTATTACAGGATCCGAATTCAATCTTTTCATTTGAAGACAACGAGGTCGTCATTCCGGCCGTTGTGTTAGAAGAAGTAGACTCGAAAAAGAGATACATGGACGAGGTTGGGCAAAACGCTCGGCGCGTCTCACGTTTAATCGACGGTTTGAGATCGAAAGGGAAACTGCATGAAAAAATTACGCTAGAGTCAAAAGGAACGCTGCGCATCGAGCTGAATCATCGCTCTTTCCATGAACTTCAAGAAATTTTTATTGAAAAAACGAACGATAATCGGATTTTGGCTGTCGCGAAAAATTTGAGCTTAGAGGAAGAAACAAAGCCTCACGGCCGGCCAGTTATTTTGGTCAGTAAAGATGTTTTAGTCCGGGTAAAGGCAGATGCTATAGGCCTCCAAGCTGAAGACTTCTTAAGTGACCGTGTGCTGCAAAACGAAGACATTGATAACGGCTATCATGAGCTCTATATTCCGACGGAGCAATTAAATACATTTTATAAACAAAGCCAATTACCGATAAAAGAAGTCACGAGTGTACCATTAAACCCTCATCAGTTTGTCATTATGAAGGGGAATGAAGGCGGCTCTGCTTTAGGAATGCTTGACCAAAAAGCAGAGAATGTGAAACGGCTCATTTATGATCAAGAGCATGTTTGGGGAATTCGTCCGAAAAATGTTCAGCAGACGATGGCACTAGAACTGCTATTGCGCCGTGATATTCCCCTCGTGACATTGATCGGAAAAGCGGGAACTGGTAAAACACTCCTTGCGCTGGCTGCCGGATTAATGCAGACAGAGGATCTCGGCATGTTTAAAAAACTGATCGTAGCCCGTTCAATTGTTCCTGTCGGCAAGGACTTAGGCTACTTGCCAGGTGAAAAGGAAGAGAAACTCAGACCATGGATGCAGCCGATCTATGACAATCTAGAATTTTTATTTAATACAAAAAAACCTGGTGAACTTGATGCGATTTTGGCGGGAATTGGTTCGATTCAAGTGGAAGCTTTAACGTATATCCGCGGAAGAAGTATCCCTGATCAATTTATTATCATTGATGAGGCGCAGAATTTAACGAAACACGAGGTGAAAACATTATTAACGCGAGTCGGAGAGGGAAGTAAAATTGTGCTGATGGGAGACCCAGAGCAGATCGATCATCCTTATTTAGACAGCTTAAATAATGGACTTACGTATGTCATTGAGCGGTTCAAAGGACAGCAAATATCTGGACATGTCAAGCTTGTCAAAGGAGAAAGGTCTGGACTTGCACAGCTTGCAGCTGATTTGCTATAGTCCAGACCCCCTGTCTTATGTAATGATGAGCTCTTTGACACCTTTTATCGGCTGAGTGAGGTTGGACTGATCCGCGAAATAAACGTGGATTGGTCCTTCTTCAGTCATCGGCTTCCCATTTTGGCTGAAGTGTGCAATGCTTTCCATTGCCTGAGAAAGTGGAACAGCAATTGTCCCTGTTTCTGTGACAAATTCGCATGTATCTGCATGTTCAAGCGGTTCTGCATTTTTCAGCATATCACCTAGCTTCATTCCGAAGCTGCCTGTGACGAGTCTTTCCTTTTCGTACTTCTTCTCTGTTTTTAAAGTGGGTGGAAGTGTTTGTCCTTCTCTGATCACCCGCTCTTGGTCAAGCTCCTGATCCAGCTGATTTTCTTCATTTGCTGCGCTTTTTTCAAAAAATGAATCCATTAAAAATTTGCGGTCATCAAAAATCCATACACTTGGATCAATGGTGATCTTGTACTTTACGTTCCCCTTAATTTGAATGATGCTCATGTTCAAGACAACCCCTTTCCACCATAAATTATAGAAGTTTTCGCCTGCTTTGTCACTTTCATAAACATGCATCTCCTTGTACACACTATTCTTACATGAAAGATAGGGAGGATATTGGGCATGGCATGTCGCGACAATGAAGAGCTTCAGCGATTTGTAGAAGAAGCAAAAAAAGTGGCCAAAGATGGCAAAGTAGCATCCTATATTCCCGCTCTCGCCAAAGCGGATCAGACGGATTTATCTGTAGCTGTGTATCATGTGAGTAATACTTGCCACTCGGCAGGAGATGTAGATAAACGCTTTACTCTGCAAAGTATTTCAAAAGTATTGGCCCTTGCGCTCGTACTCTCAGAAGAAGGGCCAAAAAAAGTTTTTCAATTTGTTGGACAAGAGCCTACAGGTGACCCGTTTAATTCAATGATTAAGCTGGAAACAGCAAGTCCGAATAAGCCGCTGAATCCAATGATTAATGCAGGAGCGCTTGCAGTTACAAGCTTAATAAGAGGCGCGACGCCGCAAGATCAGCTAAACCGCCTGCTTGGCTTTATTAGAGAGCTTGCAAATGACAAAAGCATTACATACTGCAAGGAAACAGCCGCATCCGAATTCGAGACATCTATGATTAACCGGGCAATGTGCTATTATATGAAGCAATATCATATTATTAGAGGGAACGTAGAAGAGGTCATGGACGTGTATACGAAACAATGTGCCATCATGATGAACAGCTTAGATTTGGCGAAAATTGCTTGTGTTTTTTCATTAGATGGCAGACATCCAGAGACGGGGCAGCAAATTCTTTCAAAAGATGTCGCTAGAATTTGTAAAACCTTTATGGTGACGTGCGGCATGTACAATGCAAGCGGGGAGTTTGCCATTAATATCGGCATACCCGCTAAAAGCGGTGTTTCAGGCGGGATTATGGGAGCGGCTCCATATGATTTTGGGATCGGAATTTTTGGTCCTGCACTGGATGAAAAAGGGAATAGTATTGCTGGGATTAAGCTGCTTGAGCTCATGAGTGAAAAATATGAGATGAGTATCTTTTAATGATGAATGTCTTCTTTTTATTTTTACAAAGCGAACTGTACAAATCTGCTTGCAATTTTGGGCGTTTCGCTTTATGATAAATAGAAGAATTAGGTACTCGCCTGGGGAACGGAGGGATACTTTTGGCGTCAGAAATTTTAGTCGATCATCGGCAAAAAGCACTGGCTTTATTAAAATTGGATGCAGATAAAATTTTAAAATTGATCCAAGTGCAAATGGACAACTTAACGATGCCGCAATGTCCTCTTTATGAAGAGGTTTTAGATACTCAAATGTTCGGATTATCGAGAGAAATTGATTTCGCTGTCCGGCTTGGATTAGTTGATCAACATGAAGGTAAGAAACTACTCGATAAACTTGAGAGAGAGCTTTCCGCACTTCATGATGCGTTCACAAAAAAATAATGATTGAAAACTCAAACTTCCACAACTAAGTTTGAGTTTTTTTGTCCTCTATTTTCTTTTGATGGATTAACGGCAAACGGACTTGATTCTTTCATGAATGACGAACAATATAAAAGAGGTAAAACGGGATCAAACGGAGAAAATGTAGTAGAATAAGAACAGCTAAGAAGATATCAAGCAGTAGAAACAGACGTTAGGAAGAGGATTATATGTTAAAGAGAATGCTAAAATCGTATGACTACTCATTATTGTTCGCCATTATCTTAATCAGCGCATTCGGTTTGGTTATGGTGTATAGCTCAAGTATGATTACATCTGTTATCAGATACGATGCCGCGCCAGATAACTTTTTTAAGAAACAGCTCTTATTTATGATTGTTGGAGCAGCCATCTTGATCTTTACAGCATTAGTTCCATATCAGCTGTTTTCAAATAAGAAATTCCAGATTGGTATGCTGCTGCTTTCAGTTTTTTCCCTCATCTATGTGTATTTTGGCGGTCATATTGCAGGGAACGCAAGGAGCTGGATCAAATTAGGACCTTTTAGTCTTCAGCCAGCTGAATTTGTGAAGATTGTCGTCATCATCTATCTTGCTGCGGTGTATGCCAAAAAGCAGCATTATATTGATCATATTTTAAGAGGTGTTACGCCTCCGATCGTGATTGTCTCTATCCTGTGCGGATTTATCATTTTGCAGCCAGACTATGGGACAGCCTTTATCATTGGCATGATTGCCCTTGCGATGATTTTATGCTCAGGTTTTAGCGGCAAAACGCTAGCGAAGCTGCTCGCGCTATTTAGTGCAGTAATGGTCGTCGTGACCCCATTTATTATTCTTTTTTGGGATAAAATTTTCACGCAAAATCGTCTCGGACGTTTTGAGAGTTTCCAAGATCCATTTAAAGATGCAGGGGCTACTGGGCATCAATTGATTAATTCATATTATGCCATTGGATCAGGCGGCTTTTTTGGACTCGGTCTAGGAGAAAGCGTTCAAAAGTACGGATATCTGCCAGAACCGCACACAGACTTTATCATGGCAATTATCTCAGAAGAGCTTGGTTTTTTCGGCGTGTTTTTCGTTATCGCTCTTCTTGGTTTCATCGTCGTGAAAGGTTTTTATATTGCGAGAAAGTGTGAAGATCCGTTTGGAAGTTTGCTTGCAATAGGAATTTCCTCCATGATTGCGATCCAAACTTGTATCAATTTAGGCGGTGTTTCAGGTCTTATTCCAATCACTGGGGTGACACTTCCGTTTATCAGCTACGGGGGATCGTCCATCATTTTACTTAGCATCTGTATGGGCATGCTGCTGAATATCAGCATGTTTACTGAATATAAAGAGCGTTACAAAAAGAAAAAATCAATGAGCAAACCATCGGTTGAAAAAAATGGATTGCAGAAAACTTTGAATCTTTAGAAAACAAAAGTGTACAGTTTTCATTTCTTCCTTTATTATAGAGTACATATAAAATTTTAAGGGATATGGAGGAGTGAGAATGTCACAGAGAACAATTCAAAAGGTTCTAGTTGCAAACAGAGGGGAAATCGCTATCAGAGTCTTCAGGGCCTGTACGGAGCTCAACTTACGTACAGTGGCCATTTATTCCAAAGAAGACTCTGGCTCTTATCATCGCTATAAAGCAGATGAAGCATATCTAGTTGGAGAAGGAAAGAAACCGATTGATGCCTACCTTGATATCGAGGGGATCATCGAAATTGCAAAACGAAATGACGTGGATGCGATTCATCCAGGCTACGGATTTTTATCCGAAAACATTCATTTTGCAAGACGATGCGAAGAGGAAGGCATTCAATTTATCGGTCCAACTTCTCAGCATTTAGATATGTTTGGAGATAAAGTAAAGGCGAGAGAAGAAGCGAAAAAAGCTGGTATTCCAGTCATTCCAGGAAGTGACGGACCAGTTGATTCGGTCGAAGAAGTCGAAAAATTCGGTGAAGAATACGGTTACCCGTTTATTATTAAAGCTTCACTAGGCGGCGGCGGCCGGGGTATGCGGATTGTCAGATCAAAAGAAGAGCTGAAGGAAGCCTATGACCGTGCGAAGTCAGAGGCAAAAGCTGCTTTTGGAAATGATGAAGTATACGTTGAAAAGCTGATTGAGAATCCAAAACATATTGAAGTGCAGGTGATTGGTGACAATCACGGCAATATCATTCATTTATATGAGCGTGACTGCTCAGTTCAAAGGCGGCATCAAAAGGTCATTGAAGTGGCGCCAAGTGTGTCTCTAACAGATCAATTGCGTGAAGATATTTGCGAAGCAGCTGTCAAGCTGGCCCAGAATGTATCGTACATTAATGCTGGGACTGTAGAATTCCTTGTTGCAAATGGAGAGTTTTACTTTATTGAAGTTAATCCAAGGGTGCAGGTAGAACACACGATCACAGAAATGATCACAGGTGTCGATATCGTCCAAACCCAAATTCTTGTTGCAAAGGGGCATAACCTTCACAGCAAAGAAGTTGGTATTCCAAAGCAGGAAGATATCTTTACACACGGCTTTGCCATTCAATCAAGGGTCACAACAGAAGATCCGCTCAATGACTTTATGCCAGACACAGGAAAAATTATGGCCTACCGTTCAGGTGGGGGATTTGGTGTACGTCTTGATACAGGGAACAGTTTCCAAGGTGCGGTCATTACACCTTATTACGATTCACTATTGGTCAAGCTGTCCACATGGGCGCTCACATTTGATCAAGCGGCTGCTAAAATGGTCCGAAATTTACAAGAATTCAGGATTCGCGGGATTAAAACAAACATCCCATTTCTTGAAAACGTAGCTAAGCATGAGAAATTCTTAAAAGGAGAATACGATACATCGTTTATCGACTCAACGCCAGAGCTATTTAATTTCCCTAAGCAAAAAGACCGCGGAACGAAGATGTTAACTTATATTGGTAACGTTACCATTAATGGGTTCCCTGGTATTGCGGAGAAAAAGAAGCCTCATTTTGACAAGCCAGACGTACCGAAGCTTCCTCTCAATCAAGAGATCCCGTCTGGGACAAAACAATTGTTAGATACGCATGGACCTGAAGGACTTGCCAACTGGGTGAAAGAACAAAATAACGTCCTTTTAACTGATACAACCTTTAGAGATGCACATCAGTCTTTGCTTGCGACACGCTTTAGAACTCATGATTTAAAGAAAGTTGCCCAGCCAACAGCAGGTTTATGGCCAGAGCTGTTTAGTATGGAAATGTGGGGCGGTGCTACATTTGATGTCGCGTACCGTTTCTTAAAAGAAGATCCGTGGGAACGATTGAAAGAGCTTCGTCAAGAAGTGCCAAACACACTGTTCCAAATGCTATTAAGATCATCAAACGCTGTCGGATATACAAACTATCCGGATAATGTGATCAAAGCATTTGTAAAAGAATCTGCCGAGGCAGGCATTGACGTGTTCCGTATTTTCGATAGCTTAAACTGGGTCAAAGGCATGACGCTTGCCATTGATTCTGTTCGGGAATCAGGCAAAGTGGCAGAGGCGGCCATTTGTTATACGGGGGACATCCTTGATCCGTCTCGTCCAAAATATGATCTTAGGTACTATGTATCTCTTGCGAAGGAGCTTGAATCTGCCGGCGCACATATTTTAGGTATTAAAGATATGGCGGGGTTATTAAAACCGCAGGCAGCCTATGAGCTAGTCTCTGCTTTAAAAGATGAGCTTACAATCCCTATCCATCTTCATACGCATGACACGAGTGGAAATGGACTGTTCACCTATGCAAGAGCGATTGATGCAGGTGTTGATATTGTGGATGTTGCCGTCAGCTCTATGGCAGGACTCACATCGCAGCCAAGTGCAAGCTCACTTTATTATGCTTTAGATGGACATGAAAGAAAGCCAGACATGAACGTCCAATCTGTCGAACGCCTTTCTCAATACTGGGATTCCGTCAGAAAATACTATCATGAATTCGAAAGCGGCATGAATTCGCCTCATACAGAAATTTATGAGCATGAAATGCCTGGCGGTCAATATAGTAACTTGCAGCAGCAGGCGAAAGGTGTCGGTCTTGGCGAACGCTGGAATGAAGTAAAGGAAATGTACAGACGTGTGAATGACATGTTTGGTGATATTGTAAAGGTAACACCATCCTCTAAAGTAGTTGGAGATATGGCACTTTATATGGTGCAAAATGATCTAACAGAAGAAGATGTCTATGAAAAAGGAGCAACATTAGACTTCCCGGATTCTGTTGTGGAATTATTTAAAGGCTATTTAGGCCAGCCGCATGGCGGATTCCCAGAAAAACTGCAAAAGCTGATTTTAAAAGGGGAAGAGCCTCTTACTGTCAGACCTGGTGAGAAGCTGAAGCCAGTGGACTTTGAAGACATTAAGAAGCAGTTCAAAGAATCTCATGACCTGACGTTAACAGAGCAAGACGCAATTGCGTATGCCCTATATCCAAAAGTCTTTTCTGAATTTGTCCAAACAGCAGAAAGCTATGGTGACATCTCTGTTCTTGATACACCAACGTTCTTCTACGGGATGAGACTTGGAGAAGAGATTGAGGTAGAAATCGAAAAAGGAAAAACCCTTATTGTCAAACTCGTATCAATTGGCGAACCGAATCCAGATGCCACAAGAGTTCTTTACTTTGAGTTAAATGGCCAGCCACGTGAAGTGGTGATTAAGGATGAAAGCATCAAATCCTCCGTTCAAGAAAAAATGAAGGCGGACCGCTCGAATCCAAATCACATCGCCGCGTCGATGCCAGGCACTGTCATTAAAGTACTCGTGGAAAAAGGACAAAAAATTTCACAAGGCGAGCATTTGATGATCAACGAAGCCATGAAAATGGAAACGACTGTACAAGCCCCATTTTCTGCGGTCGTAGATGAAATACATGTGACAAATGGAGAACCGATTCAAACCGGTGATTTGCTCATTGTATTAAAGCCTGAATAAGAAGTGAGACACATCCACCGTGATGTGTCTTTTTTTTGAGCGCATTAAAATGTGCAGCAGCAAGTGAGAGTGATTACACTATAGAGTGAGGTGAAGAAGGTTGGACAAAACTGTTGTGATATGGTTTCGCCGGGATATGCGATTAGATGATCATATCGCCTTATCAAAAGCGATCACATATGCAAAAAAACACGAGTACAAATTATTTGCTCTTTATCATCTAGATCCATTCTTTACTGAAATGGACCTCGATTTAAACAACGAACATTTTTTCCAAAACGTGGCGCATTTCGTCAAGGAAGCAAGAGAATCTCAAATGTATGTTCACCTTCTCTATGGAGATGTCTTGCGTGCCTTTCAGCAAGTTATCGATCTGTATGACATCAAAGCTGTTTTTTTTAATGAAGATCAAGTGGGAATCGGACAAAGGCGTGACCATCACGTAACCGATTTTTTAGAAAAGAAGGGCATTCATGTGTCAAAATGGCAAGATACACACCTTCACGGGGCGCAAGATATTTTAAAAGCGGATGGCACTCATTATCAAGTGTTTACTCCATACTATCAATCATGGCGAAAGCAAGAGAAGCAGCCTGTGATAAAAGTTGACAAATCATTTCTCAGCAGCGCTCATACGATTTGTGATGAGTCACTTTCGCATGAAGGGAATGACAAACTACGCAGCATGATCAAGAAATGCTCAAGGAAATTTGATCAAATCGGCTCACACAAAGCGATGAACACGCTGCATGACTTTATCCAAAAAAGATTAACACGTTACCATGAAAAACGAGATATTCCATCTGTTTTTGGAACGAGCAAGCTGTCACGTTTCTTAAAAACAGGGACAATCTCAATCCGAAGGATCTTCCATGCGGTTCAGGAGGAAGCGCTGTTTGAAGACGAGGGCAGAGAAACCTTTATCAAAGAGCTAGCATGGCGAGATTTTTACCATATGATTTATGCTCATTATCCAGAGATGAAAGAAAAAGAAATTAATTCGGCGTTTCAAGGGATGAAATGGAATGAAGATGAGACGCTGTTTAACGCATGGTGTAAAGGTGAAACAGGCTTTCCCCTCGTCGATGCAGGGATGCGGCAGTTAAATGAGGAAGGCTGGATGCATAACCGTTTAAGAATGGTCACCGCCTCATTTTTAACAAAGGACTATTTGATTGATTGGAGAAAGGGAGAAGCGTATTTTGCAAAAAAGCTTGTGGATTATGATGAGGCTTCGAATATCGGAGGATTTCAGTGGGCAGCTTCTGTTGGGACAGATGCCGTTCCATACTTCCGTATTTTTAACCCAACGACTCAGTCAAAGCGATTTGATCCGAGCGGGGAATATATTAGAAGATATGTACCAGAGCTTAAGCATGTCGATGAAAAATGGATTCATGAACCAAGTAAAATGCCGATCGATGAACAACTGAAATCGAGCTGTGTACTAGGGGATACATACCCGCTGCCAACAGTTGATCACGGGGAAAGACGCAAAAAAGCCATCTCGCTATTCGAAGAAGCAAAACAACAATAAAAAAATCCCCCTTTCGGCATGATAGGGGGATGTAAATCTTATTTAAATGGCTCTTTGCTTTCATATTTAAACCGGGCAATAAGTAAGCAGAAGTAGCATAGTACCCCAAACAAACAAGAAATAAAGAATGAATGAGCCAACGCGTAACCAAGTGCAAGCTGAGAATAAACAGACATCACACCTGAAATGGCTTGAAGTGTAATCAGAATGGCTGAGATGATCCATCCATAATACAGCTGCTTCTGTTCTTTATAATGTTTCATGGCATGGAACATAGCGACAAATATCCAGACGAATAAAAGAAGTGCTGCTGCTCGGTGAGACATTTGAACCCACTGATTAAAATAAGTTGGAAGCGCACCGTCTTTTGAACAAAACGGGAAGACAGAGCAAGCAAGGCTTGACTTTGTATGTCTCACATAAGCACCCGTATAGACAACGATATACGTATACGTGATCAACCCATAAATATGGAACTGCATCTTTTTGCCGATATGAAGCGGCTTCACAAGCTTTGTTTCAGATCTGGTTGCTTCAAAGACAAGAAGGGCAAGCAGTAATACTGAAGCAAATGAAATGAGTGAAATACCGAAGTGCAGTGCCATCACAAGTGCGTTAGAACCAAATACGACGGCAAGAGCTCCTAAAAGCGCTTGAAGCACTAAGAATATAATGGACATGATGACCAAAAATTTGGTTTCACGGAATACTGGACTAATTTTTTTCCAGCATAAGACCGCTAGTGCCAGAACAAGAATGGTGGAAACCCCTGTTGACATGCGGTGACTCCATTCGATGATGGAAGCGGGGTTCATTTCAGGAAAGAAACGACCGTGGCAAAGGGGCCACTGTCTACCGCAGCCAAGACCCGAACCGGTTTTCGTAACAAGCGCACCGCCAATCAGTACGATCAGCATCACAAACGTTGTGATCACGCTCAATAGCCTTAAAGCAAATTTCATCAAATTATTTCACCTTCTCTAAAAAACTTCTGATGTAAATGAAAACCTCACATGCTCTCAAGTTTAAGCCAAATGCGTGTTCTGTTGCAATTCATAATGACCAAAGTTCACAAAAAAATGATATGTTAGTTCACAAAGTTTACAGATTTAGAGTGCTTGATCTTTCTTTGACAGTCTGATAGAAATAGAGGAGAGAATATTCATTTTGCACCGCCTTCTGAAACACACATATATCCTAATAAATTCACGAAAAGTTCACAAATAACTTCAAGTTTGTCGTTTATTATTTAATAGGATGTTTTTTTACAGCTGTTTATCTTGTATGATAGAGTTGTAATGATTTTACGTGTCATTCGTTCGTTTGAAGGTTTGGGCAAGGGAGGTTATACACATTGGCAAATTCCAAAACAGCCGCGGAAGCAGCTATTCATGGACAAATAGAAGAAACAACAGCATGGAAAGATTTTCTTGCTCTGATTAAAATGGGCATCGTCAATTCCAATTTCATTACGACATTTACTGGAATGTGGCTTGCTTTTTATTTTACAGGTATGAGTTTTCTTGGAAATCTTGATATTGTGCTGTTAACAATGATTGGTTCTTCTCTTATTATTGCTGGTTCATGCGCGATTAATAATGCGTTTGACCGTGATATTGATATATTAATGGAAAGAACAAAAACAAGGCCGACGGTTACAGGTAAAATTCAGCCGGGGCAAGCGTATGCATTTGGCATTCTGCTTGTTGTATTAGGACTCATTATGCTTCTGATGACAACCATTACATCAGCAGTGATTGGATTTATTGGAGTCTTTACTTATGCGGTTCTTTACACCATGTGGTCTAAACGCCATTACACCATCAATACAGTTATCGGAAGTGTATCTGGCGCGGTTCCGCCATTAATTGGCTGGACAGCTGTCACAGGTACAATCGACACAACGGCTTGGGTTTTGTTTATGATTATGTTCATTTGGCAAATCCCGCACTTCCTATCACTTGCGATTAAGAAAACAGAAGATTACCGTAAGGCTGGCATTCCAATGCTGCCAGTTGTTTACGGATTTGAAGTCACAAAACGCCAAATCATCATTTGGACAGCATGTCTTCTTCCACTTCCATTTTTCTTAGGTGGATTAGGATGGCCGATTGTTGCACTTGGTACACTGCTTAATATTGGATGGCTTGTTATTGGCCTTATGGGCTTTAAAATGAAAGACGTCATGAAGTGGTCAACGCTCATGTTCGTTTATTCATTAAACTACTTAACCATCTTTTTCGTAGCGATGATTATTATTACACTATTCTAGAGTGAAATACACTTTGATCACATCAAAACAATGGCTATATCTTATAACACAACATTTTCTAACAACTATGAAAGCCGCCTGATATTCAGTTCTATTTAGGCGGCTTTCTGTTTATACATAGATGGTATTTTGAGTAAAAACATCATTTTTTTATGAAAAGAGGAAATGTAAGTGCTTTTATAAGAGGCGGGGGTTATAGATGGGTGAGAAGTGATTTTATAAATAAGAGGTAAAAAGCGAAAGGCAAAGGAGATCAAGCAAAAGGGGTTGGGACAAATTATGATAAGAAAATGGCGTGTGTATTCACTGTTTCTCTTACTGACGCTCGTTTTGGCGGGCTGTGGTGAACCATACTTATCAACACTCAAGCCAGTTGGGGAAGTAGCAGATAAACAGTTTTTCCTAACGGTACTGAGTACACTTATTATGGTTCTTGTCGTCATTGTTGTATCGATCATTTTCTTTTACGTCATCATTAAATTCAAACGTTCTAAAGTGGGAGAAGATACGATTCCAAAGCAGGTGGAAGGGAACCGCAACTTGGAAATCACATGGACAGCGATTCCGATTCTTCTACTTATTATTCTCGTTGTACCTGTTGTGGCATACACGCTTGAACTAGGGGATACAAGCGCTATGGATAAGAAAAAACGAGATCCTGAAAAGACACTTGTTGTGAATGTAAGGGCCAGCTTATATTGGTGGGAATTTGAATACCCTGATTATGGGATTGTCACAAGTCAGGAATTGATCGTACCAACAGATCAAAAGGTGTACTTTAAGCTAAAAGCATCCGATGTCAAACACTCATTCTGGGTTCCATCGGCTGGCGGTAAAATTGATACAAACACAGATAATGAGAACAAATTTTATTTAATCTTTGACTCGAAACGAACGAAAGATGCAGGGGAATATTTCTACGGGAAATGTGCGGAGCTTTGCGGACCGTCACATGCTTTAATGGACTTTAAAGTTAAAACGCTTTCTCAAGATGAGTTCTTAGGATGGACGAAAAAAATGGCTGATTACAAGAAGCCTGAATCCACAAAAGATCTCGCTTTAGAGGGTGAAAAGCTATTTAAAGAGAAAAACTGTTTAAGCTGTCACGCAGTAGAGCCTGGTGACGAACGGCCGGAAGCAGCAAGGACAGCACCAAACCTTGCGACCTTCGGAGAACGGACGAAAGTAGCTGGAATCAAAGACATGAACAAAGAAAATGTGAAAGCATGGCTGAAAGATCCAGAAAGCTTTAAACCAGGTAATAAGATGACAGGAACGTACCCTAAATTAAATGACTCAGAAGCAGATGCACTTTACGAGTATTTAAAAGGTCTTAAAGTCGAGTAACAACTAGAAGCAGATATGCAAGAGGGTATGTGATCGATGTGAAGTTTTTGTTAAGAGCTCCCGAATATGTCTCTACAACCGAGAAGTCGTCATCTGTCAGACATAGTCTGTTTAAAGGATCGTGAAGAAAGACATCTATATGAAAAGGGGCAAATGGGAGATAAGAGGGGGATTTCATGGTGAGTACAATAGCTAAAAAGCGGGGGTTTGGCGCTGTCTTATGGGATTACTTGACAACGGTTGACCACAAAAAAATTGCCATATTATATTTAGTGGCAGGGGGATTTTTCTTTTTGGTTGGCGGAATCGAAGCGATGTTTATCCGTATTCAGCTAGCCATCCCTGAAAGTGATTTTGTCAGTGCAGGGGTTTACAATGAAATCATGACGATGCATGGAACGACAATGATTTTCCTTGCAGCTATGCCGCTTTTATTTGCATTAATGAATGCGGTTGTACCAATTCAAATTGGTGCACGTGACGTAGCATTTCCGTTTGTGAATTCACTTGGTTTTTGGTTATTCTTTTTCGGAGGAATTTTCTTAAACCTTGGATGGTTTATGGGCGGAGCACCTGATGCAGGCTGGACTGCATACGCTTCGCTCACGTTGAATTCTGAAGGGCATGGAATGGATTTCTATATTTTGGGTTTGCAGATTGCGGGTATTGGTACGCTGATTGCCGGGATTAACTTTCTTGCAACGATTATAAATATGAGAGCGCCTGGTATGACGTATATGAGAATGCCGCTCTTTACTTGGACGACATTTGTCGCCTCCGCACTTATTTTATTCGCATTCCCGCCGCTGACAGCAGGGCTTGCGATGCTGATGCTTGATAGAATGTTTGACACGAGCTTTTTCAATCCAGAGCTTGGAGGAAATACAATCATCTGGGAGCATTTGTTCTGGATTTTCGGACACCCGGAAGTATATATCTTGATCCTGCCGGCATTTGGAATCTTCTCTGAGATCATTCCTGTGTTTGCAAGAAAAAGACTGTTTGGCTACTCGTCCATGGTGTTCGCTACTGTATTGATTGGTTTCCTTGGATTCATGGTGTGGGCGCATCACATGTTCACAACAGGGCTTGGACCTATCGCCAATGCGATCTTTGCCGTAGCGACCATGGCAATTGCGGTGCCAACAGGAATTAAAGTGTTCAACTGGCTGCTCACGATATGGGGCGGTAATGTGAAGTTTACAACGCCGATGCTTTATTCTGTTGCCTTTATTCCGTCGTTCTTACTTGGCGGGGTAACCGGGGTCATGCTTGCGGCAGCTGCAGCGGATTATCAGTTCCATGATACGTATTTTGTTGTGGCGCATTTCCATTACGTCATTATCGGCGGGGTTGTATTCGGTATTTTAGCAGGTGTGCATTACTGGTGGCCGAAGATGTTTGGAAAGATACTGAATGAGAAACTTGGAAAAATTGGCTTTGTGCTGTTTTTCATCGGTTTCCACTTAACTTTCTTTATCCAGCATTTTCTTGGTCTATGGGGCATGCCGCGCCGGGTCTTTACGTTCCTGCCAGGTCAGGGTCTCGAGCTTGGGAACTTGATCAGTACGATTGGGGCACTGTTTATGTTTGTAGCTGTTGTGATCATGCTGATTAACATCATCTGGACAACAGCAAAAGGGGAGCGTGTATCGAGCGATCCTTGGGGAGATGGAAGAACACTTGAATGGGCAGTGTCTTCGCCTCCACCAGAATACAACTTCAAACAGCTTCCGCTTGTGAGAGGACTAGATCCATTATGGATTGAAAAAATGGATGGTAAAAAAGGAATGACAGCATCTGAACCGCTCGATGATATTCACATGCCGAATAACTCCATTTTGCCTGTCATTATCTCATTCGGTCTATTTGTGTCAGCGTTTGGTTTCATGTATCGCCAAGAGCACGACTGGGGGCTTCCAGTGATCTTCATTGGTCTTGGTATTACGTTTGCGACCATGCTCGTTAGGTCTCTGAAAGATGATCATGGATACCATATTCACAAAGAAGATTTGACCGACGACGATGATAAAGGGGTGAAAGCATAATGGAACCACAAAAAATGACGGCGGAAACCTTTCCGGCTTCTCCTGAGAAAGCCACGTTAGAAGGGAAGAATAAGTTTGTCGGGTTCTGGCTGTTTCTTGGAGGAGAAACCGTTCTGTTTGCATCGCTTTTCGCCACGTATTTGGCGCTGAAAAACTCAAATGCAGGCGGAGCAAAAACAACTGATATGTTTGACCTCACACTTGTCTTTATTGCCACAATGCTTCTATTAACGAGCAGTTTAACGAGTGTGTATGCCATGTATCATATGAAAAACTTTGCCTTTAAAAAGATGCAGCTTTGGCTTGGTATCACGGTCCTTTTAGGTGCTGGATTTTTAGGGGTTGAGATTTATGAGTTTTATCACTACGTGCATGCGTATGAATTTACGATTACCAGCTCAGCTCTTGGTTCTTCCTTCTATACACTTGTAGGAACTCACGGAGCTCACGTCGCCTTCGGACTTTGCTGGATTACCGCTCTCATGATTCGAAATATGAGACGCGGACTCGATTTATACAATGCACCGAAATATTATGTGGCAAGTCTCTATTGGCACTTCATTGATGTTGTGTGGGTCTTCATCTTTACCGTTGTATATTTAATGGGAATGGTGGGATAAGAATGGGAAATAAAAACACAAATCAGTCCAAAGTCGACCTTGTATATCGTAAAAAGAAAAATGCCGAAGAAATGAAGCATCAGCTCATTTCTTTCGGCTTGATGATTGGATTAACATTTGTTGCGTTTTTAACGATCGCCTCAGAAGACGTTGGAAATTGGTTCGCTGTACCGTTTATTTTACTGCTTGCAGGCATTCAGGTGGCTTTTCAGCTTTATTATTTTATGCACATGAACCAAAAAGGGCATGAAACACCCGCCTTGTTTCTATACTCAGGTGTGTTTGTTGCGTTTATTACCGTATTAGCCTTTTTGACCATTATATGGTGGTAAACCCGCTTTGCCCTTGAAGGAGGCGCAGCAATGGAGAACTTAGAAATATTCGGATTTCGGGCATTATGGAGCCCTTATTATTTGACTTGTATTGTGATAGCAGCTGCTCTTTATCTGCTTCTTGTGACAAAGGGGAAGCACCGTGCGACGGTGAAAGAGAAAACGTTATTTCTGACGGGGCTTGTTCTGTTATATGCTGTGAAAGGGAGCCCAATTGATTTAATGGGGCATATTATGTTTAGTGCACATATGGCGCAAATGGCAGTGCTCTATTTAGTCATCCCGCCTCTCCTTATTACAGGATTGCCTGCAGCCATCTGGGAGCGGATCATTCAAACACCAGGTATTCAAGCCGTTTTCCGTTTGTTTTCCAAGCCTTTAATTGCACTGCTTGGGTTTAACGGCTTGTTTTCGCTGTATCACATTCCGCTTGTGTTTGATTTTGTGAAAACAGATCCGTTTTACCACGCATTGATGACGGTTGTTATTTTTATCGCTGCCTTTTTCATGTGGTGGCCGCTTGTCCATAAAGTTCAAAGTCTGCCGCAGATCACAGGCATTTTGAAGCTTGGATATATCATGGCAGACGGGATATTGATGACTCCGGCCTGTGCACTCATCATGTTTAGTGAGGCGCCGATCTATGCAACCTATTCTGATGCAGGTGCATGGATACAAGCACTGCATTTATGTGTGCCAAGTGATATGCTGGCAGGTCTTGCTCTCACTGGACCTGATATGTTCCACACCTTGCCGCTGCTAGAGGATCAGCAGCTAGGTGCCATTTTGATGAAAATTATTCAGGAGATTGTGTACGGCTCTATTCTTGCTGTTGTCTTCTTTGACTGGGCAAGAAAAGAAAGAGCAAAAGATGCCGTACCAGATGCGCTTATTCCGAAATATGAATAAAAAAGCACAGCCGACTGGCTGTGCTTTCATCTTAGAAAAAGGGCTAAAAGATCATTTTAGCCTTGTTTTATGCTTCAGCCGTCATGGCTTCTAGTTTTTCCTTCAGCTGTGCGAGTGTTTTTTTGCTTGATTGGATGAGAGACTTAGGGAATTCTTCGCCTTCGCCATATTCAACGCCATGTGGATAATAATGTTTTCCAAGTAATGGTGTTAGAAGCTGGATGTGTGCCTTTTTGGAACCGACATCTCCTTCAGTGGCGTAGCCGGAAATTCGTAAATAAAAGGTTCCCTCTACCATGCTGTACTTTCTGTCGTACGTCACACGCTCATAATCCCATTGATCGGCTCGTACAAATCCTTCACTTTCCATAATGAAATCTAATTTATTTAAGTCAGCTGATACCTCTTCAATCCCCGTACCTTCAAACTTCACCCAAAACCCCTCCTTATAAAATTTCCCTTTACTGACAATCATAGTATGAAAGCGTTAAACTTTCAACTGTGAAAGGTATGTTCTTTTATAAGCTGGTTACAGTAATAAAGAAAATAACGGATGGAGGAATCAACGTGAAAACGAAAAAAATCAAAGATATTATGACAAAAAAAGTAGTGACATGTCAGCAGGATGACAATACGTATGAAGCAGCAGTCAAAATGAGAGATGCTGACATCGGTGCCATTCCAGTAGTTGACGGAGATCAGCTCGTTGGAATAGTGACAGACCGTGACCTTGTGCTTAGAGGTATTGCAGAAAAAAAGCCAAATTCACAGGAAGTGGGCTCGCTGATGACAAAGGAAGTACTAACAGCTGAAGAAGATGCAACGCTTGAAGAAATTGTCCGTCTCATGTCAGAGCATCAGCTCCGCCGCATTCCCGTTGTGAAAAACGGTTCATTAACAGGGATTGTCGCTCTTGGAGATTTATCAGTCGAAGATTTATCAAATGATCGCGCGGGAGATGCACTGACAGAAATCTCTCAACAGGATCAAGATCATGGACAAGGATTTCTTCATTAAGAGGGGCATATTTTAAATTCGTGTTAAATAGGCTGTATTGTCGTTGATAAATGGAGCAAGTTTTGTTTAAATGACAGTAGAAGGTACTTTTTGTACCTTGCCAATTTAACGGAGGTGTTTATTTGAAAACTGTGCTCAAAACACTCCTCATCCTCCTGATTATATCTGGAACGTACGTTCTGTTTATTCAATATGGATCTTCACCAGAAAAAGAAAACAGCAATGAACCGAAGGTGTCTAATGAAGAAACATCTAGCGATAAGCCGATCAATATCCCAAAGAAGGGGCTCATGTCCTTTATGGGGAAATCTTCAAACGAGGTGCTTAAACAGCTGGGAGAACCAGATCGCATTGATCCTTCCGCATATGATTATGACTGGTGGATTTACAACCAATCGAAGAAGCACTATATTCAAGTAGGGGTAAAGGATAGTAAAGTGGTGACCTTGTTTGCAACAGGAGACGGACTGAATGTAGAACCATTTAAAATCGGTCAAGCCACGAGTGAAGTATTTAAGAAAACACAAATTGCACCTTACATTCATGTAGAGGATGAACAAAATTCATACCGCTTTGAATTCTCAGAAGATGATATGAATACAAGACCCACTGTGAAAGTGGGAGATGATGTGTATGTTCAGCTTTACATGGATAAGTTTGAAAGCACCCTTTCAAGTATCAGGGCCTTCAACGCAGATACATTTGTGAAACAAAAGCCGTATGAGGTCGTCTACCGAGGTCAATTGGTAGAACCTGAGCCGATATCGGGCGAAAAGTGGAAAGATATCGAAACATCCAGTCAAAAACAAATTTTTGATATGACCAATATTATCCGCCATAAGTACAACCTGCCGATCTTAAAGTGGGATGATGAAACCTCTGAAGTGGCCTTCATGCATAGTGAGGACATGAAAGAGAATCATTATTTCTCCCATGAATCTAAAAAATACGGTACGCTGAAAGACCGGTTAGAAAGAGGCGAGGTGGGCTTTCAGCTCGCAGGTGAAAACATTGCCTATAACTATGTCGATGGACCTGCAGCGGTAGAGGGCTGGCTCAATAGTGAAGGTCACAGGAAGGCGTTATTAAATAAAGATTACACGCATCTTGGCGTTGGGGTGAAAGAAAAATATTACACCCAGAATTTCATCAAGAAATCATCTTAAACGAAAGCAGCTGCATAAGTCGCAGCTGTTTTTTTGATGTTTAAAAAGAGGCTCACCAAAATAGATGGTGGTGTATATAGTATAGTAGGCATTTGTATGGGGGGTGAGGATATGACAAACAAGCAAAAACAAACATCCATTGATGAATTTAAACAATTCGTCAGACGCCATCCGAAGTTAATTCAAGAAGTGCAAACGCAAGAAAAAAGCTGGCAAAGTGTCTATGAGAATTGGGTCATGTTTGGTGAGGAAGATGAGATGTGGTCACCTTACCGGCAATCGAAATCTGAAGACGCTAAAGAAGAAAAAGCCTCTAAGCCAAGTGAAGCAGGAAAAGCAGATTTTATGTCTAAAATGGTTTCTGCTGTGAAAAAAATGGACGCTGATCAAATGAATGAACAGATTAACAAAATGAGCCAGTCTATTTCCTCTTTACAAAGCTTACTCGGCCAATTTTCATCCAATGGTTCAAAGAAAGGTTCATCTGGAGGCAGTCAGCACCCATTCTCCTTCAGGAAAGATTAAGTGAAAGGGGATGCTTCTGGTGCGAAAAGAAGTACAGGAATTTGTCATGGCCGAAGAGGATCGAATCAAATTCATAAGGCAGCGTCCTCTCTGGTACAGACAGCTGACGCGACATCCTGAAAATCTATCGTCCTTTGAATTAGATAAAATGAACTTTTACGAAAAAACCATTCCTCATCGTGTAAGTCAGTTGAGCAATAGCGTCCAAATGGCTGAAATGATGATTCAAATGTTCCAAGCAATGCGCAATCAAAATGGAGCCGGTTGAGGCTTTTTTGAGTTGATTAAGATGTCTATTTCCTGAGCATCCTATAAAAGTAGATGAAAGGAGAATCAGATGATGAAATGGATGCTGTCAATAGGCGCATTGCTTTTTCTTGTTACCGGGTGTCAAAGGCAACATGGAGAAGAGCAAGTGATCAAGCAAGACCCAGCATTACCAGTCATGCAGCAAGCCCAAAGCGAAATGAAGCAGCAAGGCTTTTTGAAATACAAAGTGCAGGGATCTTCGGTCTATATAGAAAGTACACTTCAAGATTTTCATCTTCAGCCAGAGCGTCTAAAAAAGAACGAGAAGGCGGGATATTTCACAGTGTATGTAGACGGGAAACGTGCAGGGAATGAGTATACTGCGGCATTTGTGGTCAAGCACCTTTCAAAAGGAAAGCATAAAATGACCGTTGTGCTGAATTCTCGTCATCCAGAATATAAACAGAAAAGAGAAACATGGGATGTATTTGTCACGTAAAAGCATTTTCTGATCCATAGGTTTCGTGGTAAACTATGAATTGGAGGTGCAACATTTATGTATGCGACAATCGAATCTGTGGAGCTCCAAGAGGAAGCAAATCAATTGGCTGCCATGATTCTTCAGTCGGAGGAGGCTGAACATTACCGCAACTGCTTTAAGCGTCTCCAGCAAGACGAAGAAGCCCAACAAATTATTGCCCATTTTACAAAAGTAAAAGAGCAATATGAGGATGTGCAGCGGTTCGGCAAATACCATCCGGACTATAGAACGATCTCAAAGGAAATGCGTGAGGTCAAAAGAAAGCTAGATCTTCACGATACAGTGGTTGATTTCAAAAAAGCAGAAACAGCGATTCAATCCATCTTAGATGAGATTAGTATTGAAATCGGTCAAGCTGTATCAGCATATATTAAAGTTCCAACAGGGAACCCATATTTTGATGGTCTATCATCATGCGGCGGTGGCTGTGGATCAGGTGGCAGCTGTGGCTGTAAAGTATCTTGACGAGACTTGAATGTCTCGTCTTTTACATAATGAATGAAAAGAATTGAAAAGCGGCAGGTGAAAAGATGGAAACCAAACGTCAAGGGATGGTCGTCTGGCTGCATTCGTTAAAGCAGTCAAAAGCGCTAAGAAAATTCGGGAATGTTCACTATATTTCAAGGAAAATGAAATATGCGGTGATCTATTGTGATATGAATGATCTTGAGCGCCATATGGCTAAGCTCAGCTCGTTACCATTTGTGAAACGTGTTGAGCCTTCATATAAACCTTTTATTAAATTAGAGTACGAATCCAAATTGGACAAAGCAAAAGAGTATGATTATAAGGTGGGCTTTTAAAGACACAAAAAAATCCCCGCGGCATCACCCGCGGGGTCCTTCTATTCTTAATGATTCATTAAGGAGAAGGCAAAGGGAGAGGAGAAACCGGAGGAAGAACTTATGGGGAAACGTAAGTCTTCTCCGCGGTTGGCAACAGCACCACATCAGATGCTGTTATAAGTAGTATGACCCCGGATTTCTTGATCTATACATAGAAAATGAATGAAAATCCGCGCATTGTTCCTTGAGGAGTGATGTGGTAAGATAATGTTGAATTTTTTGTCATCAACAATGACCAATAGAAGCAAGCAGAAAAAGTGGTGGAAAAATGAGAGTCATCTCTGGAACGAGAAAAGGCCGCACACTTAAAGCGGTACCAGGTCAATCAACAAGACCGACGACAGATAAAGTAAAAGAATCGATATTTAATATGATCGGCCCGTATTTCGATGGCGGATGGGCCCTTGATTTATTTGCAGGAAGCGGTGGTTTAGGAATTGAAGCGCTTTCTAGAGGATTCGATCATTGCATATTTGTTGATCGAGATATGAAGGCGATTCAGACGATTAAAGGCAACCTGAATCAATTGTCGCTAATGGATCAAAGTGAAGTGTTTCGAAATGAAGCAAAGCGTGCACTCGCAGCTGTTGTGAAACGAGATGAATCCTTTCAAGCCATCTTCCTTGATCCGCCCTATAAAGATCAACAGCTAAAAGCACTTCTTGAAATGATTGACGAGCACGCCTTGTTAACAGATGACGGCGTGATCGTGTGTGAGCACGATAAAGATGTGAAGCTGCCAGAAGAAGCAGGACAACTTCACATCACAAGACAGGAACTGTACGGATTGACTGGTATTACGATCTATAGAAAGCGGGGGAATTAATATGGGGAACATAGCCGTTTGTCCGGGCAGCTTCGATCCAGTCACATTGGGGCATTTGGATATCATCAAAAGAGGTGCAAAGATTTTTGATGAAGTGTATGTATGTGTATTAAATAATTCATCTAAAAAACCGTTATTTACTGTTGAAGAACGGTGTGAGCTTATTCGCCAAGCGACGAAAGAGCTGCCAAATATCAAAGTTGAATCCTTTCACGGCCTGCTCGTTGATTACGCGAAACAAAAAGAAGCCAAAGTTATTTTACGCGGACTAAGGGCTGTGACGGACTTTGAGTATGAGATGCAAGGCACCTCAATGAACAAAGTGTTAGACGATGAAATTGAAACGTTTTTTATGATGACCAACAATCAATATTCCTTCTTAAGCTCCAGCATTGTCAAAGAAGTAGCGAAATATCATGGGGCAGTCAAAGATCTTGTACCAAAAGAGGTAGAAGCAGCGCTGAAGGAAAAATTTAATGGATGAGTGCACCTGGCACTCATCCATTTTTTAATTTCCGATAGTAGAGCGCGATATACACAATCAAGCTGCAAAGTGTGATCAAAGGACCAGCTGTCACAAGCTGATTCCAAAGCACGCTGCTGAACATGACGACCTGCTGGCCTGCATCAAAGGCACCCGCCGGGAGAGCGATGTCTGATCGAGAGACATAAAGAGGCTTGAATAATAAAAAGGCAAAAACAGCTGCATAAATCCCGTGAAGCAAACGGGCGAAGAAAAATGGTTTAAAGCGGATATCGGTTGCCGCTAGAATGCCGGCGACTTGGGCTTGAACAGAAAACCCGCTGAATCCTAAAATAAAGCTGACGACAATGGTTTTAGCGAGAAGGGTGACTTCCTGTGCCCCCGTCATCTGGCTTCCTAATGTGATTTCAAATAAACCAGCAATCATGGCAAGGTCTAATTCTGGCGGAAGGTGCATCGTTTGCAGCATATATCCGAGCCCTATGGATAAAAGGTCTGTCACATGGACAACTGACAGCATTTTACTAAACACAGAAAATAAGATAATAAAGCCGCCAATCATAAAGAGTGTTTGGACTGATGACATGACTGCATCACTTAAAATTTGGCCGAGCGGTCTTTTCTCTGCGAGTCTTGCTGTATGAAGAGCATTGAAAGCCTCTTTAAACGGCGGGATTAAAAATTTCTTGCGGCTTCTTAGATGCGTATCATGCCGCGCTTTATATCCCCGCATCGTCACACCAACAGCAAGGTTCCCTAAATAATGTGCGCTTGCCAATACAATGCCTAAAGCTGGGTGATGAAAAAAACCAACAGCCACCGCACCGAAAATAAACAATGGATTCGATGAATTTGTAAAGGAAACGAGACGCTCTGCTTCGATCCGCGTCAGCTGCCTTTCCTGCCTCAGTCTTGTCGTTAATTTCGCACCGGAAGGAAACCCTGAAGCCATTCCCATTGCTAGGACAAATCCGCCTACACCTGGCACCCGGAAGATGGGGCGCATAAATGGCTCTAATAATACTCCGACAAATCTGACAATCCCAAAACTAATTAATAGCTCGGACAAAATAAAAAAAGGAAGCAATGATGGAAACACAACCTCCCACCACATTGCAAGTCCATTTTTCGACGCTTGCAAAGAGGCTTGTGGGTGTGTAATCACAGTGGCTGTTAAAAAAATAAAAAAAGCAGCGATGAACAGAGTGTTCCATTTTTTCATGGAGATTTCGCCCCTTGCCGTTATGATCTATTGGCGAGCTCGTGATAAGAAATTTGCCGAGCCTGTCTTCTATTACTATACGAGCAGTAGGGGCATGTTTAGACCTATAGATTCGTATATATGCATAGAAAGAGGAGGGTGGATTTTCATGAAGCGACCGATCATCGGGCTTGCATTAGGCTCCGGGGGTGCGAGGGGAATGGCGCATATCGGGGTTTTGTCTAGTCTTGAGAAGCAAGGGATACAGGTAGATATGATCGCAGGAAGCAGTATTGGCGCACTTGTTGGGAGCTTTTATGCGGCAGGACAAGACGTAGAAAAAATGAAAAAACTTGCACTTGTCTTCAGAAGAAAGTATTATGCTGACTATACACTGCCAAAAATCGGTCTTTTAAAAGGAAATCGAATTTTGCAGCTGATTCACACGTTTACATATGGGAAAACATTCGAAGAATTAAGAATGCCCCTTGCGGTGGTCGCCTGTGACCTCGAAACAGGGGAAAAGGTTGTGTTTAAAGAAGGGTCTGTCTCACAAGCAGTCAGAGCAAGCATCAGCATTCCAGGCGTGTTTGTTCCTCACGAAATGGGCGGCAGACAGCTAGTGGATGGAGCGGTTGTTGACCGCATTCCTGTGTCTGTGTTAAAAGAAATGGGCGCAGACCTTATTATCGCCTCTGATGTATCAAGGGTGAAAAAAACAGAAAAGGCGACGAGATTATCGGATGTGATTATGCAAAGTTTGGACATCCTTCAAAATGAATTGGTCCGTCATCAAACCATTCATGCAGATCTCATGATTCGGCCGAGGCTTGAAACATTTAGCTCTAGTTCGTTCACACAGGTTCAGGAGATGATTGAAGCTGGGGAACTCGCCGTAGACCAATTAACAGGTAAACTGAAAGATGTCATTGATAAATGGGAGTGTTAATCGAATGAAAAAATTGAATATTCGCTGGCTCAGCTTTTTTGTCGTTGTTCTTGTCTTATTTGGCTTAACTTTTGTCAAACTGCCGTATTACGTGACAAAGCCGGGTGATGCAACAGAGATTGCCCCCCACATTCAAGTGGACGGTGGATACGGTGAGAAGGGCAGCTTCTCTCTTATGACGATTAAAGTAGGTCCAGCCAATCCGTATACGTATTTGCTTGCGAAAATGAATAAATATGACGAGATCGTCCCAGAAGAAAATATTAAAGCGGACGGAGAGTCGGATGAAGATTATATGAAAAGACAGCTTCAGCTGATGAAAAGCTCTCAAGAGAATGCCATGATTGCAGCGTATACAAAAGCAGGTAAAAAAGTAGATTATACGTTTAATGGGGTATATGCGAGCTACGTCATGAAAGGCATGCCTGCTTACGGTAAAATTGAAGTGGGCGACCGGATTAAAAGCGTTGATGGTAAGACGTATGATTCTGCTGATAAAATGGTTTCGTATATCAGCCGTCAAAAAGCTGGTACATCTGTCCGTTTTGTCCTTGAACGAAACGGCAAGGATATCACGCAGCAAGTGAAGTTAAAACCTTTTAAAGAAGAGCCGAATCGAGTTGGAATTGGCGTATCATTATTTACAGACCGAAATGTGAAAGTCTCGCCTTCTATTAAGGTGGATATTGAGAATATAGGCGGCCCGTCGGCAGGTTTAATGATGTCACTTGAAATTTATAACCAGCTAACAAAAGAAGACGAAACTCATGGCTATGCGATTGCAGGGACCGGAACGATTGACGCAGATGGCACGGTCGGGCCAATTGGCGGCATTGATCAAAAGGTCGTTGCAGCAGATAAAGCAGGAAAAGATATCTTCTTTGCACCAAACGATAAAGGTGATCCAAATTCCGACTACAAAAATGCAGTGAAAACAGCGAAAGATATTAAAAGTGATATGAAAATCGTTCCTGTAGACACAATGCAGGACGCACTGAACTATTTAAACAAGTTAAAAGAGAAAGCATCTTAACTAAAAAAAGAGCAGCCTTCATCAAAGGCTGCTCTTTTTATCAAGATTGGAAGAGACCAGTCTCTTCATCATAGCGGATCGGTGAGGTTTTAAATTCTGCTTCTGTTAGCTTTGTTTGCATTGGTTCGCTGAGGGGAAGGCTGAAGACGCGGGAAGCACGAATGTCAAGATCAAGGGCAGGGTGTGAAAAGGAAGACAGCTTGCTGATGAGCGGTACGTCCAATTCTTTTTTGACAAGTGATAAGTATTGCTGTCCTTTCTTTGACATACCAAGTAAACGAATGTATGGCGTGTGTTTCTCGTTTAGCAGCTCATGCATCACAGTTTTCTTTACCCTCATTAAAAGGTGCGTATTCATCCGCTGCAGCCTTGTCCACGTATATCGTTTTGTTTTCAAAAGTGATAGATATTCCTCGTAGGAGGACGCATGCGTGATCGCCTTTTGCATGCGGTGTTCGATGCCTTCTTCAATTTCATAGATGCCTTCTAATTCTGCTGTATCCATTGTGTGAAACACATGTTTTAAGAAGCTGAAATAGTCTTCTTGTGTATGTAAAAGATCATAAGAAGAATAATAGTCATGTAATTGCTTAAGCGAAGCTTCCGGAAGATAAGAGGCGACAGTTTCAAATGACCCATTCTCTTTTAACGCTTTTCGGATGCTTGTTGCGCTTGCGATTTTCTGATGTTTAGGAAGCTCTTGATCATGATAACCTGATGCAATTCTTTGAGAGGTAAAGGGCTCTATGTGAGGAGATCTCTCTAAGATCGCTTTGACATAATGGAAGCCTAAAATGTTATTGGGCTTAGACAGATCCAGTAAGTGTTTAGGATCAATGATCTCTTGAAACGCAGCGGCAGAGGCGGCTGGATAACTAAGTCCTTCTTTGACCTTTGCTTTTGTGAAAAGATCAATTTCTTCTTTTTTCTCATGCCAAGCGTGAGCTGTTCGTTCAAATGCTTTGATATCTCCATCCTCGCTTCCGAAAAAAAGGGAGCGGCATTTTAAAGCGTCTAAAATGGACACAGCGCCGTTTGCAAAGGTTTCTGCCTTTTGCACTGCATAGATGTATGGAAGCTCACATACGATGTCTACACCGTTTTGTAATGCCATTTTAGTACGTGCCCATTTGGAGACGATGGCAGGCTCTCCGCGCTGGAGGAAGGAACCGCTCATGACGGCAATGGCTACATCTGAGGAGGTATGTGTTTTCGCCTGACGAACATGATAGGCATGTCCATAATGAAATGGATTGTACTCGACAACGACTCCTGTTGCTTTCAATAGATGTTCCGCCTTTCTTGCTATGGTTAAATGGTCTATGCTACAGTAGCATAAGGGAAAAATGAAGCCCATTTTTTTCAGTGTAGGCATTCCGTGAACTGATGTCAAACAACGCTCTGACATCACAAAGGACTGTAAAGAAAAAATATTGACAAATAGCATGATGAAAGCTATAATCATGTTTGTTGCTCTTAGAGGTGATACAATTGAAATGGACAGTTTATCAGTTACATCAAAAAGCTAAAAACAGCTTCGATTTTCATGAGACGGTTGACTTAAATGAACTTACTAGCCTTCATTCAGATATACGTCGCATTTCACCAGTAGAGGTGAAAGGGACTGGAGTGATCGAATCAAAGCAAGTCGCATTTGATTTAACCATCACAGGTGAAATGACATTGCCTTGTTCAAGAACGCTTGTTGATGTAAATTATCCATTTGCGATTTCAACGAAAGAACTATTTGTACTTCATAAGACAGACGATATAGAAGATGAAGACGTATCTGTTGTAGAAGACGATATCATCGACTTAACGCCTATAGTCAAGGAAGAAATTCTTCTTGAAGTGCCGATGCAAATCTTTTGCGACCAAACAGACGTAAAAGGTGCTGCACCACAGGAAGGGAATGACTGGGCGGTCATTTCGGAAGATGCACATCAAAACCGAATTGATCCGCGTCTGGAAGGCTTGAAGAAGCTCTTAGAAGAAAATAATGAATCTTAACTCTTTAAGGAGGTGGGAATAATGGCTGTACCTTTTAGAAGAACTTCTAAAATGAAAAAAAGATTGCGTCGTACGCATTTCAAACTACAAGTACCTGGTATGGTAGCTTGCCCAGAATGCGGTGAAATGAAAATTTCTCATCGTGTCTGCAAATCTTGCGGAACATACAAAGGCAAAGACGTAAAAAGCAACTAATGCTTGATAAAAAAGCGTAAGGGAATCTTCCCTTGCGTTTTTTTATTTGTCTATTTTTTAGGTTTCTCTCCTGCAAATAGTCTATCTACTCTAGTAAGCGCATATGATGTGGTATTCAGATTCAGGGGGGATGATCAATTGACGATTACAAGGCAGGATGCATGGACACAAGATGAAGATTTACTTTTAGCAGAAGTCGTCTTAAGGCACATTCGAGATGGAGGAACGCAGCTTTCCGCATTTGAGGAAGTCGGGAAAGCATTGTCAAGAACAGCTGCAGCATGTGGATTCAGATGGAACTCATACGTTAGAAAACAATATCAGGCAGGCATTGAGCTGGCGAAAAAACAGCGAAAAGAACTGCGTAAAAAGATTGGAATTCATTCCTCTGGTTTACCGCAAAATACGTTAACGATAGAAGAGAAGGCATCTTCAAATCAGGCTGAATTAACCTTGCGAGAAGTGATTCAGTTTTTAGAGCAGCTTGAAAAAGAACCTGCTGGCTCTGTTTATTTACGCGAAGAACTAGAGGATGCACAGCATCAACTGAAGTCGCTCACGGAAGAAAATGAACATTTGAAGCGGCAATTAAAAATAACAGAAGAAGATTACCGGGCACTCATTGGGATTGTTGAAAGAGTCAAACAGAATATCAACTTAAAAGAATATGCTAAATAAGAAAACGCCCCTCACAGAGAAAGGAGGGGCGTTTTGCCATCAGTATTAAGCGGATTCACCTGTATTCTTTTGAATATGGGCGGGCTCCCAGATGAGTGGATTTTCACCTTTATCGCGTTCCATATCATATTTCACTGCTTCAAAGCCCATTTTATCCCAAAAACCGGCAGATTTGACGCGTGGATTGGTCCGGATAGGCAATCCGAAAGATTTGGCGAAATCAACAAGTGCCTCGCCGTACCCTTTACGCTGATACCCAGGAAGCACTTCCAGCTTCCACAGCTCTAAATAATCATGATTGTGGTCAAAATACGTTGTCGTCGAGCCGTCCACTTGATAAAGGCTCATACGTGCAACCAGCTTATCTCCAAAATAAATCCCGTAAAATGGAGAGTTGCTGTCATTTTCTATCATATTACTTTCAAGGTCTTCAAGCATAGATAGTTCTTGTATGCCATATTCCTTAAATTGTTTAAATTCCTCTAAAGTTTTGTAATTGATTAGAAGTCGCTTTACTTGTGTCATATGATCTTCCCCCTTACACACATAATGTTGACAGTGATTTCGTTGAAGGCGTTTTCATCCCATCCGCCTCAAAAAGTTTTTACACTTATTATTATAGTTTTTAAATTAAAAAAATTCAATCGCGGCGCGCCATCTGCTTTTTGCATCGCGGCATGAAACTGTTAAAATGGTTGATATGATGGAGTAAACAGAAAAAGGGAAGTGCGGCAGTTGAACATTGGAATCATTGGCGGTGGTGCAATTGGTCTGCTTTGTGCTAGTTATTTATCACAGCATCATGACATCACTGTTTTGACAAGAAGAAAAGAACAGGCAGAGGAGATTCGAACATCAGGAATTAAGCGAACGGTAAAAGGAGAGACATTCTGGTCGTCTGCTGAGGCAAGGGCAGGGATTACAGGAGGATTTGATCTTCTGATTGTGACGGTGAAATATCATCATTTGCAAAAGGTGCTTGATGACCTATCGACATTACCTCGTCAGCGAATCTTATTTTTACAAAATGGCATGGCCCACTTATTAGATTTAGAAAACTGGAAAACGGCGCATACAATATATATAGGTGTCGTAGAGCACGGGGCGATGAAGGTATCAGATCATGCGGTAAACCATACAGGGATTGGTGTCATCAAGTGGGGGGCTTTTCATCCTGAGGATGCAGCTGATGTGAGAAATGCTTTAAACGAAACGCCGGCTCATTTTCAGATGATTTATACGGATGAATGGAAAAAAGTGCTGGAGGAAAAACTGCTAGTCAATGTATGCATTAACCCGCTCACGGCTTTATTGCATGTGAAAAATGGGGAATTGATTGCAAATCCTCCATATGAATACATGATGAAATGTGCATTTGAAGAAGCATTGTCCATTTTAGGTCTGGCTGAAAAAGAGCAGCTCTGGTCACACGTCGTTTCAATTTGTAAGAAAACGGCCGCCAATCAATCGTCGATGCTTCAAGATATCATCAAAGGCCGTGAAACCGAAAGAAAAGCCATCGTTGGCTATCTTTTAAAAAAGGCTCAAGCTCAAGAGATTCAGGCGCCACATCTTACTTTCTTCAATCGAAGCTTGGAAGTATTGGAAAAAAAGCAAACAAAATCTTTTGAGTGAGCTCATTTACATGCTATACTTTTTCGGGAAACTAACTATTTATTGAAGAAAGGAAGTTCTAAACATGCAATTGACTGAACTTTCCATCCGAAGTCAGAATTTATTCATACGTGATTATATAGAAGAAAAAAAAGAGATGACTGCTTTTTTTGATTATGATATACATTCTGAGCACACATGGAAAAAGAGATACGACGATCTCATGGAAATGAGCTTCCCGCGCGAGGCTTTAGCAGATTATATGAGCGCATACCACGCAAAGTTTGAATCGGCAGCGATGCGTCAGAACATTGAAAAGATCCGTGACAAGCGGAGTGTCATGGTGGTTGGAGGGCAGCAGGCAGGCCTACTTTCAGGACCGCTTTATACCATACATAAAATCATATCCATTATTCAGTTCGCAAAAGAAAAAGAATCAGCGCTTGGCGTTCCTGTGATTCCAGTCTTTTGGGTAGCAGGTGAGGATCATGACGTAGATGAAATTAATTTTGTCTACACATCTGGCGAAAAAGGTCCAGTCAAGCAAAAGCTGCCATTACATAACGTTAAAAAAACTGCTGCAAAAAGAACACCGCTGCATCAAGAAAAAACAGAGAAATGGCTACGTGACGTGTTTTCAACGTATGAGGAATCTGCATATACAAATGACTTGCTTGATCAGCTTCTTCGATGTTTACGCAAATCACAAACGTTTACGGATTTCTTTGAATGGATTGTATGCGACCTTTTTGAAGAAGATGGACTTCTTCTATTTAATTCAGGAGATTTAGGCGTTAAACCACTTGAGCGTACGTTGTTCAAGAACATTGTCGAGACAAATGATGCGGTCACAGCTCGTTTGAATGAAACGCAGGCTGCCATGAAACGAGCGGGATATCAGCCGATCATTGAAGCTGGTGACAATCAGGCGAACCTGTTTTACGAATATGATGAGGAGCGTTTCCTTATTGAAAAAGAAAACGGCCAGTTTTCTATATCAGAAGTGGGGCTTACATGGACAAAAGAAGAGCTTTTGCAGGAAATTGAGGAGCACCCAGAACGGTTCAGCAACAATGTGGTGACGCGCCCCTTAATGCAGGAAACCCTTCTTCCGACACTTGCTTTTATGGCAGGACACGGTGAAGTCAACTATTGGGGAGAGCTGAAAGGAATCTTTGAGCATTTTAAATTAAAGATGGCACCTGTTCTTCCAAGACTGCATGTGACCATTCTTGAAAGGCATATCGATAAGAAGCTCCCGGTCAGAGAACTTTCTGTAGAAGAAGTGCTCACAAGCGGAGTAAAAGAAAAGAAAGAGGCTCACTTTGAGCAAAGCCTTCCAGACAGCTTTGTTCAAGCCGTTGATCATGCGAAACGTGAATTAGCGAATGTCCACGGTGTATTGAGAAAAGAAGCACTGGAGGTTGAACCAAACTTCGAGCAGCTGCTAGATAAAAATGCCAAATTTATCGAAGAACAGCTTCAATTTGTTTATCAAAAGGTGGCGCAGCGTGTGGAAGAGAAGGAAGGATATATCCTTCGGGATTTTGAACGGATTGAAAACAGCTTAAAACCACTAGATGCCCCGCAAGAAAGAATTTGGAATATCATGTACTTTTTAAACAAATATGGTCCAGAATTCTTCAAAACGTTCAAAAATCTGCCATTTTCATTTCAAAACAAGCAGCAAATTGTCAAACTTTGAAATAAAGTTTTAATGAACCCTGACTAGTTCAGGGTTTTTTTTTATGTAGAAACAGTGTAAAATAAGTTTTGTGGAGAGAAGTGGTGGATAGTGGAGAGTAAGGGTGAGAAAGTGGGGCTCTGATTATCATGTTCATGGGTGAATACCAACATACGATTGATACAAAAGGGCGCATGATCATCCCTGCTAAATTTAGAGACGGTCTCGGAGAACAGTTTGTGCTGACGAGAGGGCTTGATCAATGTTTATTTGGCTACCCTATGAGTGAGTGGAAACTAATTGAAGAGAAACTCAAAGCACTGCCGCTAACGAAAAAAGATGCACGTGCGTTTACCCGGTTCTTCTTCTCCGGCGCAGTTGAATGCGATCTGGACAAGCAGGGGCGCATTAACATCGCATCAAACCTACTCCAATATGCAAAACTCGAAAAAGAATGTGTGGTCATCGGCGTTTCAAATCGAATTGAGTTGTGGAGTAAGTCGATCTGGGAACAATATACAGAAGAGCAAGAAGATTCTTTTGCTGAAATTGCTGAAAACATGATTGGGTTTGATATATAATAATCCCTTGTGCAGCAAGCTTTCTACACATTCATTTCTATTTGAAAAAGGTGGGACCATAACATCATGTTTCAACATGAGACAGTATTATTAAAAGAAACAGTTGACGGTTTAAACGTCAAAGAAGACGGTACATATGTAGACTGCACGCTGGGCGGAGCAGGTCATAGCTCATATTTACTATCTCAACTATCAGAAAAAGGTACATTGATTGGATTTGACCAAGACGATGCTGCACTGGATCATGCACGAGAGAAGCTCGCGGATTCTAAAGCGAACATTCTTTTCATAAAAAGCAACTTCCGATATTTAAAAGAACGTCTGAATGAACAAGGCATTACAAGCGTAGACGGTGTGATTTTTGATCTTGGGGTTTCATCTCCTCAGCTCGACACACCAGAGAGAGGCTTTAGTTATCACCATGATGCACCTCTTGACATGCGAATGGATCAAACAGCCGCATTGTCGGCAAAGCAAGTGGTGAATGAATGGCCATTTGAAGATCTAGTTCGGATTTTCTACAAATATGGGGAAGAAAAATTCAGCAAGCAAATCGCACGCAAAATTGAAGAAGCTAGAAAAAAAGCGCCAATTGAAACAACAGGTGAGCTTGTCGACATTATCAAAGAAGGAATTCCCGCACCTGCAAGACGAACTGGCGGACATCCAGCAAAAAGAGTGTTTCAAGCGATCCGAATTGCCGTAAATGATGAATTGAAAGTTTTTGAAGAAGCACTAGAACAAGCAATAGAGTTACTCAATCCGAAGGGGAGAATTTCTGTCATTACATTCCATTCACTTGAAGACCGGATTTGTAAAAGTACATTTAAAGAAATGTCTTCTCTTCCAGAACTTCCGCACGGACTACCAGTGATTCCAGAAGGACTTGAACCAAAGCTGAAGCTGATCACGAGAAAACCAATCGTTGCATCAGAACAAGAGCTGGAACATAACAACCGTGCCCGTTCAGCGAAGCTCCGAATTGCAGAAAAAAAGTAAAACGACACCATAGATGATGATAAAAAGGAGGTTTCTTATGAGTAATTTGGCTTACCAAAGAGAAGTAAAACAATATCAAACAGAGCAGCAAGGCCAATCGGTTGTTATTAAAAGAAGAGGTTCTATCACACTTGGTGAAAAAATCTTACTTGTCATGTTTGTCATGGCTCTTATGTGCAGCTCCATTCTCATCATTTCTAAAGCCTTTGCTGTCTATCACGCCAATATCGAGGTGCAGAAATTAGAGCAGCAAGTATCTTTAGAATCGAAGAAGATTACTGAGCTTCAAAAGGAAAAAGACTTGCTGAGTGAACCAGAAAGAATCATCGAAGCTGCGAAAAAAGCTGGCTTAAGCATTTCGAAAGATGTTAAGAAGGTCGATTAAGATGGCGATGCCTAAAAAGAATAAAATGATGAACAGAGGCGCGGCAATTGCGAGTATTTGCTTCGCCCTGTTTTTCTTTATCATCCTTGCACGTTTTATTTATATTCAGATTACAGGAACGGTCGATGGTCAAGTGTTAGCCGCAAAGGCAAATGAACAATATCAATCGAAAAAAACACTTGAAGCCAAAAGAGGGTCTATTTTAGACCGAAATGGGAATGTGATTGCCGAGGATACATCTGTCTATAAACTCATTGCGATCATGAGCAAGAAAATGACGGTCGATCCAAAGCACCCAATGCATGTCGTCGACAAAGAAAAGACAGCAAAAGAGCTGTCAAAAGTAATTGATATGAGCGAAAGCGAAATTTTAAAGCGTCTGAATACAAAAGATGCGTTCCAAGTTGAGTTTGGTAAAGCTGGGAAAGACATCAGTTTTTCAACAAAGGAAAAAATTGAAAAGCTGAAGCTTCCAGGGATCGCATTTGAAAAAGACACGAAGCGATATTATCCAAACGGCATGTTTGCTTCAAATCTGATCGGTTATGCAAGATTAGATGAGGCGACAAAGGACATGTCAGGCGCGATGGGACTTGAGAAGGCGCTGAACAAATTTTTAAAAGAAAAAGACGGCTATGTGACATATAACAGTGACAGAAGTGGATGGGCTCTTCCAAATAGTAAAGAAGACATTGTCGCTCCGAAGGATGGAAAAAATGTCACGCTGACAATCGATCAAAAAATTCAAGCGTTCCTTGAAGAAAGTATGACGCAGGTTGCCAAAAAATATAAACCGAAGAAAATCATTGCTACAGTCGTTGACCCAAAAACGGGAAAGGTGCTCGCGATGGGACAGCGGCCAAGCTTTAATTTAAATGAATTAGACATTACGAATTATAACAATGATGTCATTTCATATGCGTTTGAACCAGGTTCAACGATGAAAATCTTTACACTTGCTGCGGCAATCCAAGAAGGGGCCTACCAAGGCAATGATAAATATCAATCTGGTACTTATAAAGTAGGCGGCGGCCTTGTAAGAGACCACAACAACGGAAATGGCTGGGGGAAAATTGACTTTCATGAAGGTGTTCTCCGTTCGTCAAACGTAGCCTTTGCAAAGCTGGCAAAAGAAAAGTTAGGCTTCACGCGCTACGAACAATATTTGCAGAAGTTCCATTTCTATGACAAAACAGGTATTGACTTGCCGAACGAAGCGTCTAGTAAAATCAATTACAGATACGAATATGACAAAGCATCGACAGCTTACGGTCAAGCGTCTGCCATTACACCGATTCAACAAATCGAAGCAGCGACAGCGATAGCAAACGGTGGAACGATGATGAAGCCATATGTCATTGATCATATTACAGACCCGAACACAAACAAAACGATTTTACAGCACGAACCAACAGTAGCTGGAAAGCCAATTTCTTCAGATACAGCAAAGCAAGTACGTGACATTTTAGGTGAGGTTGTTTCCTCGAAGATTGGAACAGGTCAGCCTTACCAAATCAAAGGCTTTGACGTTGCTGGAAAAACAGGAACAGGACAAATCGGTGGTGCCGGTGGTTATCTCCAAGGAAGAAATGATTACGTCTTTTCATTTATGGGAATGGCGCCGAAAGATGATCCAAAGCTGCTCGTTTATGTAGCTGTACAGCAGCCGCAGCTGTCTGACACAGAAACTGGCTCTGCCCCAGTTGCACAAATCTTTAACCCAGTGATGAAAAATAGTCTGCTATATTTAAATATTGCACCAACAAAAACAGACGATAAAAAATCAGGCGAACAAAAAGTGAAGCAAGAAACAATGCCTTCACTCTTAGATTTAGAAGTGAAGCAGGCGGAAACAGAAGCCAAAAACAAAAACTTAACGCCTGTTGTCATCGGCGATGGCCTCTCCATTAAACGACAGTGGCCAAGTGCAGGCTCTGAATTCTCTGAAAGCCAGAAAGTTTTCTTGAAAACAGCAGGAAAAACCATCAAAATGCCTGATATGACAGGCTGGTCGAGAAGAGAAGTTCTTCAATATGCATCCATTTCCGGTGTGCATATCGAAACAAAGGGACAAGGATATGCTATCAAACAAAGTGTGAAAAGTGGAGCGGAGATTTCAGATAAAGTTGTTACAGTGACATTTAAAAGCCCGAATTAATTGCAAAACCTAGCAAACGACTTGCTAGGTTTTTTCTTTTGCCGAGCGGGATAGACGAGACGTTCTACATAAGGACGGGCCTGCATATGATGGAAACAAGCCATATGTATGTAAGGAGTGAACCGGGCGTGCGAGTATCAAGTGTAACAGTGAGAAAACGATTGCTTTTCGTGCTGCTGATTGGGGTGATCATTTTTTTCATCATAGATACTAGATTAGGATATGTACAGTTTATTATGGGTGAGAAGCTCACAAGCTTAGCAAAAGATTCATGGAGCCGGAACCTCCCGTTCGAACCAGAAAGGGGAGATATTTTGGACCGAAATGGGGTAGAGCTTGCGACGAACAAAAGTGCCCCATCTATATTGGTCGTTCCGCGTCAAATTAAAGATCCCGCAGAAACAAGCAAGAAACTGGCGGCAGTACTGAATATGTCAGAGGAAAAAGCGTACAAGCACGTCACAAAGAAAACATCGATCGAACGAATTTCTCCAGAGGGAAGAAAAGTATCTCATGAAAAAGCAAAAGAAGTCAGAGAGCTTGATTTAGATGGCGTTTATGTTGCGGAAGACAGCATCAGACACTATCCGTTCGGCAGTTTTCTTTCTCATGTGCTTGGCTTCGCTGGAATTGATAATCAAGGGTTACTTGGACTTGAAGCCTATTATGATGATGACCTGAAAGGTGAAAAAGGCTCTGTAAAGTTCTATTCCGATGCAAAAGGGCAGAAAATGCCAGATGAAGCAGATGATTATACACCGCCTAAAGATGGCCTTGATATGAAGTTAACTGTCGATGCGAAAGTACAAACCATCATAGAGCGGGAATTAGACAACGCGCAGGCGAAATATAACCCAGACGGCATGATTGCAATTGCGATGAATCCGAAGAACGGTGAAGTGCTTGGAATGTCGAGCAGACCGGATTTTGATCCAGCGGATTATCAATCAGTTGACTCGAAAGTGTTTAACCGAAATCTACCGGTGTGGAGCACATATGAGCCAGGTTCGACGTTTAAAATTATTACGCTTGCAGCAGCGCTAGAAGAGAAAAAAGTCAATTTAAAACGCGATCATTTTTTTGACAGCGGATCTGTAACAGTTGATGGTGCAAGGCTTAGGTGCTGGAAAAAAGGCGGCCACGGATCACAGTCATTTTTAGAAGTGGTGCAAAATTCCTGTAACCCCGGCTTTGTTGAACTAGGCGACCGTCTAGGAAAGGATAAATTATTTTCCTATATTAAAAATTTCGGGTTTGGCCAAAAAACAGGAATTGATCTTCAAGGGGAAGGGCGAGGCATTTTGTTCCCGCTGGACCGGGTTGGCCCTGTAGAGCAGGCGACAACTGCCTTTGGTCAAGGTGTATCTGTTACGCCGATACAGCAAGTAGCTGCCGTAGCCGCAGCGGTAAATGGCGGAACACTTTACACGCCGTACATTGCAAAAGAATGGATAGATCCAATCACAAAAGAGGTTGTGAAAAAGCAATCACCGATTGCCAAAAAGAAAGTGATTTCAGCAGAAACATCAAAAGAAATCAGATATGCGCTTGAAAGTGTAGTCGCTCAAGGGACTGGCCGAAATGCATTTGTTGAAGGATATCGAGTTGGCGGAAAAACAGGGACAGCACAGAAGGTAAAAGACGGCAAGTACATGGAAAATAACCACATTGTGTCGTTTATCGGGTTTGCGCCTGCTGATGATCCAAGTATCGTTGTATATGTGGCTGTAGATAACCCGAAAGGCACTATTCAATTTGGCGGGACAGTTGCTGCGCCAATTGTGGGTCATATTATGCGGGACAGCCTGCCTGAAATGGGTGTGAAAAAAAGAAAAGGACAAATTGAAAAGAAGTACCAGTGGCTGGACACAAAAACGATTGAAGTACCGAATCTTGTAGGGGGATCTGTTTCAGACCTTGAATCCCTCCTGATTAATCTTAAGATCGATGCTTCTGGAACTGGCAGTAAAGTGGTGAAGCAATCACCTGCTGCTGGGACGAAGGTCAAAGAAGGCTCCACCATCAGATTATACTTAAACGATGAATAATAAAGAATGAACAGAGGGTAGCCGCACTCATTCGGCTGCCTCTTTTTGTTGAAAGAGAAGGTCTGTTTGAAAAAAAGAACCTAAAGTGTGTTTTTTCCAAGAGAAACTTAAGGAATACGCTGGATGTATCCTTTTTTTTACGATAAAATATAGACTGTGTGTTTTTTTCGCAAGACATGCACGTGAACGAATTTGAGAGGTTTGATATGAAATGAAATTACAAGAACTCCTTACATACTTTAAAAGTGAAAACAACGAATTAATAAACGAAAATCCTGATATCACTTCCATCGAAATGGATTCTAGAGAGGTGAAAAAAGGAAGCCTTTTTGTCTGTATAAAAGGCTATACAGTAGATGGACACGATTATGCTGAAAAAGCGGTGAAAAGCGGGGCTGCAGCGATTGTAGCAGAACACCCTCTTAACATAACAGATGTACCAGTCATTATTGTGAAACACTCTCAAAGAGCTCTTGCAAGAATAGCTGATGCGTTTTACGAACAGCCAACTCATAAGCTGAATCTCATCGGGATCACAGGCACAAACGGAAAAACTTCCACAACACACATGATTGAACAAATGATGAGAAAAGCCGAAAAGAAAACAGGCTTAATCGGTACGATGTATATGAAGGTGAATGATGACATTCTCGATGTGAAAAACACGACACCTGAAAGTGTCACACTTCAGAAGACCTTTAAACAGATGCTTGATCAAGATGTAGACACAGCCATTATGGAAGTATCATCACACGCACTGCATCTTGGCAGGGTACATGGATGTGACTATGATATTGCCGTTTTCACAAACCTTTCGCAGGACCATCTTGACTACCACAACACAATGGAAGAATATAAACATGCGAAAAGCTTGCTGTTTTCACAGCTGGGCAGTGCCTTTCATCACGATAAGCCAAAGCATGCGATTTTAAATGCGGATGATGATGCTTCGAGTTACTATGAAAAAGTGACAGCTGCTGAAGTCATGACATATGGCTTAGAGCAAAAAGCAGATGTCATGGCAAAGAATATTCAAATCAAGCCGAAGGGAACTCAATTTGATTTAATCACTCCAATTGGCACCAAAAATGTGACAGTTGCCCTCATCGGTAAGTTTAATGTGTACAACATCCTAGCAGCTGTATCAGTAGGGATCGTATCTGGCTTAACATTTGAAACGATTGTAAGTGCTATTGAAGAGCTGGAGGGAGTCAAAGGCCGATTTGAACTTGTGAACTGTGATCAAGATTTCCCTGTGATCGTCGATTACGCCCATACACCTGACAGCTTAGAAAATGTCCTGACAACGTGTAGAGAATTAACAGCCGGCAAAATTTTCTGTGTGATAGGCTGCGGCGGCGACCGTGATAAAACAAAGCGTCCTCAAATGGCCCAAATCGCTGTGAAGTATGCAGATGAGCCTGTATTTACATCAGACAACCCAAGAAGCGAAGATCCTTCAGCTATCTTAAAGGATATGGAAAATGGTGTGCCAGACGCATATTATCATAGCTTTGTGAATCGCAAACAAGCCATCTTTTTTGCAATTGCCAATGCGAAAAAAGGCGATACAGTCTTAATAGCGGGTAAAGGCCATGAGACATATCAAATCGTTGGCGATCAAGTGTACGATTTTGATGATGCAAAGGTTGCAATGGACGCTATTTTAGATCTAAACAAATCTTAAAATGATGAAAAGAGTGTAATGAAATGAAGCATTTTGTACAAAAACAACATACGAAGAACGCGAATGAATACCTTAATAATGAATGCAATTTTCTGATGGAAAACGGCTTTGGAAATTCGGAAGGAGTAAAGAACGATGCTTGAACAGGTGATATTGTTTACAATCATAATGGGATTTTTAATCAGTGTTCTTTTATCCCCGATTTTTATTCCGTTTTTAAGAAGACTTAAATTTGGTCAAAGTATTAGAGAAGAAGGACCACAGTCTCATCAAAAGAAATCAGGTACTCCGACAATGGGCGGAATTATGATTATCTTTTCTATCACAATTACGACGATTGTGATGATCAACAAATTTTCTGAGATTAGTCCAGAAATGTTTTTATTGTTATTTGTCACGCTTGGCTACGGTCTATTAGGATTTTTAGATGATTATATTAAAGTAGCGATGAAACGAAACCTAGGTTTAACATCAAAACAGAAATTAATCGGTCAAATTGTGATCGCAGTGATTTTTTATGCAGTCTTCCATTATTATCAGTTTGCAACGACGATTCGCATTCCAGGAACAGATGTCAGCTTCGATTTAGGATGGGCTTACTTTATCCTTGTCGTTTTCATGCTTGTCGGGGGTTCTAATGCTGTGAACTTAACGGATGGACTGGATGGTCTATTATCTGGTACCGCTGCTATTGCCTTTGGAGCCTTTGCTATACTGGCTTGGAATCAATCACAGTACGATGTAGCGATCTTTTCAGTAGCTGTTGCTGGAGCCGTTCTTGGGTTTCTTGTGTTTAACGCGCATCCTGCAAAAGTATTTATGGGCGATACAGGGTCGCTTGCTTTAGGCGGAGCGATTGTAGCGATTGCCATTTTAACAAAGCTTGAAATTTTACTTGTCATTATTGGAGGAGTATTTGTTGTCGAAACGTTATCCGTTATTCTTCAAGTGATCTCCTTTAAAACAACTGGAAAAAGAATCTTTAAGATGAGTCCGCTTCACCACCACTATGAGTTAGTTGGCTGGTCTGAGTGGAGAGTAGTTGTCACCTTCTGGACAGCTGGTTTATTACTTGCTGTTTTAGGAATTTACATCGAGGTGTGGTTATAATTGAATAAGATGCAAATGTTAAAAAACGAACATGTACTAGTATTAGGTCTTGCAAAAAGCGGATATGCGGCAGCTTCAATTCTTCATGAGCATGGAGTAAATGTCATAGTAAATGACCAAAAGCCGTTTGAAGAAAATGAACCAGCTCAGCTTCTTTCTGAAAAGGGGATTGATGTCATTTGTGGCAGCCATCCTCTTCGTATGTTCGATGATAATGAAATAACGATTTTAATTAAAAATCCAGGAATTCCATATGAAAATGTGATGGTTCAAGAGGCGATTCGCCGCCAAATTCCAGTTTGGACAGAAATTGAATTAGCTTATCATTTAACCTCAGCTCCTTTTATTGGGATTACTGGATCAAATGGAAAAACCACCACCACGACTTTGATTTATGAAATGCTGAAAAGCGATAGTCAAAAAACTTTAGTGGCAGGTAATATTGGCACAGTTGCCAGCGAAGTCGCTGCAAAGGCAGCTGGCGATGAGTGGATTGTAACTGAGTTGTCTTCTTTCCAGTTGATGGGAACAGTTGATTTTAGACCTAAAATCAGCTTAATATTAAATATTTTTGATGCCCATTTAGACTATCACCACACTCGTGATGAATATGAAAAAGCAAAGCAGAAAGTATACGCACATCAACTTGAAGATGACATAGCTGTCATTAACCTCGATGATCCATCAGTCGTAAAACTGGCTGAAGCTTCAAAAGCAAAAAAAGTATTTTTCTCGGTGAAAGAGCAAGTAGAACATGGTGCTTATATTAAAAATGGTGCGATTTACTACATGAATGAACATATCATCGATTTAAAGGATGTTGTTCTTCCTGGTGAGCATAACCAAGAAAATATTTTAGCAGCTATTTGTGTTGTGAAAAATACTGGCTGCTCAAATGAAGCAATCGCACACGTTCTCACGACTTTTAGTGGAGTGAAGCATCGTCTCCAGTTTGTAGATACAATTCAAAGCAGAAAATTCTATAACGATAGTAAAGCCACCAATATACTGGCAACAAGTAAAGCATTGTCAGCTTTTAAGCAGCCGACCATTTTACTAGCCGGCGGGCTTGATCGCGGTAATGAATTTGATGAATTGAAGCCTTTTATGAAAAATGTAAAAGGAATCATCACATTTGGTGAGACGGCACCTAAGTTTGTGAAGCTTGGTGAAGAACTGGGAATACATCACGTAAAACATGTCGATAATGTTGAACAAGCAGTACCTGCGGCGTTTAACATTTCTGAAGAAGAAGACGTGATTTTATTATCCCCGGCTTGTGCAAGCTGGGATCAACATAAAACATTTGAAGAACGTGGAGACATGTTTGTAAACGCCGTGCATATGCTTAAATAAGGGCTTGTCTCTCATAATGACTGACAGCCCAAATGAATTATGCTTGGGGTGTCGGTCTCTTGACGAATAAGAAAACTTCTCCGGACTTTTTGCTTGTTGTCATTACGTTACTTTTATTGACGATTGGTTTAATTATGGTGTACAGCGCTAGTGCTGTGTGGGCATCGTATAAATTTGATGATTCGTTTTATTTTGCAAAAAGACAGCTTTTGTTTGCCGGAATCGGAGTTATCGCGATGTTTTTCATTATGCGAGTCGATTATTGGACGTGGCGGACTTGGTCAAAGATATTGATTGCTGTTTGTTTTCTCCTTTTACTGCTTGTACTTATTCCAGGTATCGGTATGGAGAGAAATGGATCAAGAAGCTGGATCGGTGTCGGTGCGTTTAGTATTCAGCCCTCTGAATTTATGAAGCTTGCGATGATTGCGTTTCTTGCAAAATTCTTATCTGAAAAACAAAAAAATATCACATCCTTTCGTAAAGGTTTCGCACCAGCATTAGGCATTGTCTTTTCTGCATTTGCCATCATAATGCTGCAGCCAGATTTGGGAACAGGGACGGTAATGGTTGGAACCTGTATTATTATGATATTTGTTTCAGGTGCGAGAATTGCTCACTTTATATTTCTCGGTCTTTTAGGGCTCAGCGGATTTGCTGCACTCGTCTTATCAGCGCCCTACCGCATAAAACGAATTACATCGTACTTAAATCCTTGGGAAGATCCACTAGGCAGTGGGTTTCAAATTATTCAATCCTTATACGCTGTTGGTCCAGGCGGTCTGTTCGGAATGGGTCTCGGTCAAAGTAGACAGAAATTCTTTTATTTACCTGAGCCTCAAACAGACTTCATCTTTGCGATATTGTCTGAAGAGCTTGGCTTTATAGGAGGATCACTCATTTTGCTGCTCTTTAGTGTTCTATTATGGAGAGGCATACGAATAGCACTTGGAGCCCCAGACTTATACGGAAGTTTCCTAGCAGTTGGCATTATTTCAATGGTTGCCATTCAAGTGATGATTAATATCGCAGTTGTTACTGGACTCATCCCTGTGACAGGGATCACGCTCCCATTCCTAAGTTATGGCGGCTCATCACTGACATTAATGCTGATGGCAATTGGTGTACTTCTGAATGTAAGCAGGTACGCTAGATATTAATGTGCTGCTAGTTAATGAAACCATGATGACATTTATTTTGCAAAAGTACAAAAAAATGATTTGAAGAGTGAAAAAGACAGCTTTCGTATTGAAAACATGTTTTTTTGACTCTTCTTTACAGGTTTTAACGGAGCCCTGTTGTTTAAAACAGGGTTTATACTTTGTTCAGAGCAGAAAAAAATTGAGGGGAAATGGTATAATGCGTATAGTAATCAGTGGAGGCGGAACAGGCGGACATATTTATCCGGCCTTAGCTTTTATTAAAGAAGTGAAAAGACTGCATCCTAATGTAGAATTTTTATATATTGGTACTGAAAATGGACTTGAAAAGAAAATTGTAGAAAGAGAAAATATCCCTTTCAAGTCCATAGAAATTTCAGGTTTTAAAAGAAAGCTTTCCTTTGATAACGTAAAAACGGTGATGAGATTTCTAAAGGGAGTTCAAAAAAGTAAATCTTACTTAAAAGAATTCAAGCCAGATGCGGTCATTGGAACAGGTGGTTATGTGTGCGGCCCTGTTGTTTATGCAGCTTCTAAGCTGAAAATCCCGACTATTATTCACGAACAGAACAGTCTGCCTGGAATTACAAATAAGTTTCTGGCGAGATATGTTGATAAGGTAGCCATCTGTTTTGAAGAAGCAAAGGCACATTTTCCTTCTGAAAAGGTTGTATTTACGGGAAACCCTAGAGCCTCTGAAGTCGTCTCTATAAAAGAGGGGAAATCTCTTAAAGAGTTTGGGTTGGATGAAAAGAAAAAAACAGTTCTTATTTTTGGCGGGAGCCGGGGGGCTGCACCGATTAATAGAGCAGTCATTGACATGCAAAATGAATTAAAGGCTAAGAACTATCAGCTTTTATATATCACAGGTGAGGTTCATTATGAAAAAGTGCTGAACGAACTAAAGGAAAAAGATGCAGCACCTAATATGATCACAAAGCCTTTCTTGCATCAAATGCCGGAGTACTTGAAATCAATTGATGTGATTGTTGCAAGAGCGGGTGCCACAACGATCGCTGAAGTGACAGCCCTTGGAATCCCAACTATTTTTATTCCAAGCCCATACGTCACAGCAAATCACCAGGAAATTAATGCAAGATCACTAGAAAAGCATGACGCTGCAATCGTTTTAAGAGAATCAGAGCTTTCTGGAGAGAGTCTTCTTCATGCCATTGATGAAATTGCTGGTAATGAAGAAAAGTTAAACGAAATGAGCCGCTTAACAAAAGAACTTGGAGTACCAGATGCGGCTGGACGTTTATATAATGTATTAAAAGAAATTACGACTACATGATGGAATGATATTAGGTAAGGCGGAGGGTAATATGGAGAACTTGAAGAATGAATTATTAGAAACGCAAGTCGGTAAAGTGCTTGAAAATGAGCCGCTTGCAAATCATACGACAATGAAAATAGGCGGGCCGGCAGATCTATTGATCGTTCCTAAAGATATCGATGCAGTTAAAACGATCATGGATCAGATAAAAAAACACCACGCGGACTGGACGGTTATTGGGAGAGGGTCGAATTTACTCGTACTTGATAAAGGAATACGTGGCGTTGTCCTGAAGTTAGGCGCTGGACTTGATCATTTAACTGTAAATGATGAAGAAATTACAGTTGGCGGCGGCTATTCTGTTGTAAGGCTTGCAACGTCTCTTAGTAAGCAGGGTCTTTCAGGGCTGGAGTTTGCAGCTGGTATCCCGGGATCTATTGGCGGTGCTGTTTATATGAACGCAGGTGCGCACGGATCTGATATTAGTAAGATCCTTGTGAAAGCGAGAATCTTATTTGAAGATGGAAGCATCGAGTGGCTAACAAATGAGCAGATGAACTTTAGCTATAGAACATCTGTCCTTCAAAAGGAACGACCAGGCATTGTTCTCGAGGCCGTGTTTAAGCTCAAACAGGATGATCGCGAGAAAATCACAAAGAAAATGCAGCAAAATAAAGACTATCGTAAGGAAACACAGCCTTATAATCGACCATGTGCCGGAAGTATTTTTCGAAATCCGCTGCCTGAATATGCAGGACAGCTTGTAGAAAAAGCGAATTTAAAAGGGTACCAAATTGGCGGAGCAAGAATCTCGGATATGCATGGCAACTTTATTGTGAACGCTGGTGGTGCTACTGCTCAAGACGTGCTGGACTTAATTCAGTACATCCAAAAGAAAATTAAAGATGACTACAATGTAGATATGCATACAGAAGTAGAAATTATCGGTGAAGCAAATTAAAAGCTAGTTTTTATGAATGATGGCATCACAGGAAAACAAACGGCATGAAAGAATGCCGTTTGTTTTCTCATCAAAATGATGACCCAAAGGTGTGGACAAGCAGCTTTGAATGGGGTGAAGAATATACATGCGACCTGATCATGAAAATGAAAAGATCGTCAATATAGAAGAACGAATTCCTAAAATTAAAGAACAAAGGAAGCAGAAAGCGAACCGGAGACTAATCTCTTTTATTCTACTGTTTTTTATCATGGTTTTAATCATTATTTATTTGCAGACACCAATCAGTAAAATTTCTTCTTTAACTATTACGGGTAACGAGCATGTCCCTACAAAACAGCTTGTGAAACTTTCTCAAATCAAAGAAGGCGAAACAGAGTTTTGGAATTTAAATAAAGATTTAACAGCAGATCATATTAAACAAAACAAACTGATTAAAAGTGTCAGTATCAAAAAACATTTTCCAAATAAGGTCAGTATTGCTGTCAAAGAATATGCCAATATTGCGTATCTTCAAAAGGGAAATCTATACTATGAGCTTCTTGAAAATGGGACAGCATTACCAGAAGAAGTCACACCAAGTCATGCAGGACCTATTTTTGTGGATTGGGACAATAAAGAGAAGCTGAAGCAAACTGTAAGATCTTTAAATCAGCTGCCAGCCTCTATTCAGGAACTCATCTCGGAAATATATTATGTGCCGACAAGCTCAAACCAATGGCTCGTTAAATTTTATATGAATGATGGGAACACTGTGATTGCTTCAATTAAAACATTCGCTGATAAAATGGAAACCTATCCTGCCATTGTAAAAGAACTTTCACCTTCTGAAAAAGGCACAATCCATATGGAAGTCGCGACGTATTTTGAAGCGTTTAAATCTAAGAAAAAGGAAGATGAACGTTGAGAGGCAAAACAGTTATATTCTCAATTGTAATGCTTGTTCTTGGTTTTCTGATTTCTTTTTCATACCAATATACTAAGCAGCATCAGGCAGAGGTCATTCGCACAGAGCAATGGAAAAAAGAATACTCCTTGAAAAGTCAGCTGACAAAGCAAGAAAAGGCGAATCAGAAACTTGAAAAAGAATTATACAGCCTTCAATCACAGGTTCAAGCCACTGAGTCCAATTTGAAAAATGAAAAAGAGCAGTATTTTAATGTATTGGAAGATGTTGAGAAATACAGGATGTTTACAGGAGAGATCGGCGTAAAAGGAAAAGGGGTAAAAGTATCCCTTGAAGATGCATCTTATATCCCGAGTGGACAAAATGTCAATAATTACATTGTTCATGAGAGCCACATTTTTCATGTGATAAACGAACTATTTATATCAGGAGCCTCTGCCGTATCTATTAATGGACAGAGAATTACACACCAATCATACATACATTGTAACGGCCCAGTTGTCACAGTTGACGGTGTACAGCATCCAGCGCCGTTTGTCATTTCTGCTATCGGTGATCCGGCTGTGTTAATACCTGCATTAAATATTGCAGGAGGAGTGGTCGATCAGCTGACAAGTGATCATATTTCGATGACGATTGAAAAAAAGGATATTCGTATGAATCCTCTTTTAAAACACAAAGATTAAAAGTGAAAAGGTGAGTGGTGTTGAGGAAAAAGAAGCCTTTACTTAGTTTGACAGTCTTAATGGTGATATTCGGCATCATGGTCTCCATCCAATTTAACTCATTGCAAAAGCCCAAAGTTCGTGATACTCGCGATGTGTGGGAGCTAAGAGAGGATTTATCTGCATCTAAAAGTAAAGAATTGGATTTACTGAAAGAAATTGATAAATATGATGAAATGCTGAAAAAGTATGGTCATCAAGGTGATCAATCAAAAGAAGCTCAACTAACAAAAACATTAAAAGATTTAAAAGAAAAGGCTGGTTTTACAGAAGTGACAGGAGAGGGAATTGAAGTTGATATCTCTCAGCTCTTCTCAAAGGATCTGACTGGAGAAGAAGTGAAAAATATCCCGCCTGATCTTCTGAAAAAGCTAATCAACGAAGCCAATATGTATGGGGCAAAGCATATTTCCATTAATGACCACCGTGTGATTAATACTAGTGTGATTCGAGATATTAATGGCACGACAAAAATGGATGGCTACAGCTTAGATGGTGATGAAGTGACCATCAAGATGATCAGCGACCAGGCCGACAAATTATACAGCCGTTTAAATGTATCAGATATTGCTGATTTGTTTGCTCAGGAAAATTTCGGCTTGAGTATTAGCCAGCCAAAGCAACAAATACAATTAAAAGCATATGACGGTGCAATTCAGGTAAACGAGTTGAAGCCTCTTGACGATGTAAAGGAGGGGAAATCTTAATGTGGCTTCCTGTACTTGGCTTAATCATAGGAGTTGCGATCGGTTTCTTAACAAATTTTACGATACCGAATGAGTATTCTAATTATCTTTCCCTCGCTGTACTTGCTGCACTTGATACATTGATTGGTGGAATCAGGGCACATCTGCAAGGGGCATACGATGAACTAGTGTTTGTATCAGGCTTCTTTTTTAATATTATACTTGCAATAAGTTTAGCTTTTCTGGGCGTCCATCTTGGTGTAGACTTGTATTTAGTCGGAATGTTTGCTTTCGGCGTTAGATTGTTTCAAAATATAGCAGTTATTCGAAGAATTCTACTAACTAAATGGACAATTTCTAGAGAAAAAAAGAAAAAAAGTGAGTCATAAAAAAGGATATACATATGATGTAACGAATATTTTCAGTAATCCTAATAAAAAATGTTGATTTTTTAAGTTTTGTTACACACTTGTAAAAACACATTCATTGTATTGTTGTTCAGCAAATAATAGAATAGAAAGTATTGATATGTGAGGAGGTGCCATAGAATGAACAACAATGAAATTTACGTCAGCCTTGACATCGGTACATCCAATATTAAAGTCATCGTCGGAGAAATGGCGGATGATTCGCTTAACATTATAGGTGTTGGAAATGTCCCTTCAGAAGGGTTAAAAAAAGGATCGATTGTTGATATAGATGAGACAGTTCATTCTATTAGACAAGCATTTGAACAGGCTGAAAGAATGGTAGGTTTTCCTTTACAAAAGGCGATTGTCGGAATTAACGGAAACCACATTCATATTCAGAATACGAGCGGCGTGGTCGCAGTATCTAGTGAAAACAAAGAAATACATGCTGAAGATGTGAGACGTGTCTTAGATGCTGCACAGGTAGTATCTATTCCTCAAGAACATCTCGTCGTAGACGTCATCCCGAGGCAATTTATCGTCGACGGAAGAGATGAGATCACTGATCCGAAAAAAATGCTTGGTGTTCGGCTAGAGGTGGATGGATCGTTAATTACAGGTTCTAAAACGATTCTACATAACTGGCTCCGATGTGTAGAGAGAGCTGGAATTGAAATTATGGATATTTGCTTGCAGCCGCTCGCATCGGGCTCAGCAGCATTATCGAAAGATGAAAAAAATCTAGGGGTAGCTCTCGTTGATATTGGCGGCGGATCTACAACGATTTCCGTATTTGAAAACGGGCATCTCTATTCTACTCACAGTATCCCTTTGGGCGGAGAGAACATTACAAAAGATTTGTCTATAGGACTTAGAACTTCTACTGAAGAAGCTGAACGAATCAAAAAACAATTTGGACATGCGTTTTATGATGAGGCATCGTCTGATGAAACATTTGAAGTTTCTGTCATCGGTACCGATCAGAAACAGACGTATACACAGCTTGAAGCGGCCAATATCATCGAAGCTCGGCTGGAAGAAATCTTGCTCTTTGTGGCAGAGGAATTAAGAAATATGGGTGTCCATGATTTGCCTGGCGGATTCGTTCTAACAGGTGGACAGGCAGCTATACCAGGTATCCTTTCTCTTGCACAAACGGTCTTGCAAAACAATGTTAGAATTGCAAGTCCGAATTATATTGGGGTGAGAGAACCTCAGTATATGACAGGAGTGGGTCTGATCCACTTTGCTTATCGCAATGCAAAGATTCAGGGCAGACAGGTTGGATTCCAAATGCCGGATGAGGCGTTTCATGAAGTAGGCGCATCCATGGAGCCGGTTTCTTCTGCACCACAAGTAAAAGAAGCGCAGCCAAGACCGAAAGTAAAACAAAAAGCACAAGAAGAGACAAATAAAAAACCGGGCAAAATGAAAAAACTATTTAATATGTTCTGGGAATAGAATTAGATTTTCGACGGATTAGGAGGATTCAGCATGTTGGAGTTTGAAACAAATATAGACGGCCTAGCATCAATTAAAGTAATCGGAGTAGGTGGAGGCGGAAATAACGCTGTCAACCGAATGATCGAAAATGACGTACAAGGTGTCGATTTCATTGCAGTTAATACAGATGCACAGGCGTTAAATCTATCAAAAGCAGAAACGAAAATGCAAATCGGTGCTAAGCTGACAAGAGGGCTTGGAGCAGGTGCGAATCCTGAAGTCGGTAAAAAAGCTGCTGAGGAAAGCAAAGAACAGATTGAAGAAGTATTAAAAGGCGCAGACATGGTCTTTGTTACTGCTGGTATGGGCGGTGGAACTGGTACGGGTGCTGCACCTGTCATTGCAAAAATCGCAAAAGATTCTGGTGCATTGACAGTTGGAGTCGTGACTCGTCCTTTCACATTTGAAGGAAGAAAACGTCAGCTTCAAGCAGTAGAAGGAATTGCTTCTATGAAAGAAGCAGTTGACACATTAATTGTGATTCCAAACGATCGCTTGCTTGAAATTGTTGATAAAAACACGCCAATGCTTGAAGCATTCCGTGCAGCAGATAACGTACTACGACAAGGTGTTCAAGGGATCTCAGATCTTATTGCTACACCAGGTTTAATCAACCTTGACTTTGCTGACGTGAAAACGATCATGTCCAATAAAGGTTCTGCTCTTATGGGTATTGGTGTCGCAACAGGTGAAAATCGTGCTGCTGAAGCTGCGAAGAAAGCTATTTCTTCACCGCTTCTGGAAACGGCAATCGATGGTGCACAAGGTGTCATCATGAATATTACTGGTGGTACGAACCTAAGCCTTTATGAGGTACAAGAAGCAGCGGACATTGTTGCTTCTGCATCTGACGAAGATGTAAACATGATTTTCGGGTCTGTCATTAATGATAACTTGAAGGATGAAATTGTGGTAACCGTGATCGCAACTGGATTTATTGAGCAAGAGCCAGAGGTGACAAAACCACAAAGAAATCCATTAGGACAAGGATTAAAGCAAAATCAATCCATTCCTCAAAAGCGTGAAGTGAAACGTGAGGAGCATCAGCAGCCATCATCTCAGCCGAGACAAAATACACAATCAAGCGATGATACGCTGGATATCCCAACGTTCTTGCGCAATCGTAATAAACGCTAATCAAGTATTACTCATCCCCTTCCATTGGAAGGGGATTTTTTCATGTCTCATATATAAAGAAACCAGCATCTCTTCTGAATAAAAAGTCTTGAATGTGTCTGGGTCACTTCATTCAACATGTGTATTTTGGCTTAGAGTGATTAAGTAAAAAGAATCATTTTTAAATCCTATTACAAAAAGCGACAAAATGATGATCTTTATTTGACTACATTAAATAGAACACCATGAATCTTGTCATGAACAAAGGAAAGGGAGGAGTGAGACCCGCACTCTGTTTGACCATTTGAGGAGGAGGGATTTGATTGAAAGTGAAGTTTCACAAAACCGCCGGCTATCGTTTGATGAGTCTTTTGGTGATTGGTACTTTAACGATGACAAGCTTTGGGATGGTTCAAGCAAAATCGACTTCTACCTCATATCAAGAGGAAGCTGTTTCCTCCAAGAAAACAAAAGCCAAGATCTCATCTAGGTTAATGAAACAGTTTCAACAAGAAGACAAGGTGACCTTTTTAGTCAAAATGAAGGAACAAACAAATGTCAAAAAAGTGGCGAAGGATGCTGTGTCAAAAGCAAAAAAACAGAAGTTAACAGCTGCTAAAACGCAGTACACAAAAAGATCAGCTGTTGTATCAGAACTAAGAGCAACATCTGAAGAGACGCAGGAAGCGCTGCTTGCTTATTTACAAAAGGCACAAAAGAAAAAGCAAGTGAAGGATATTCATTCGTACTATATTGTGAATGGTCTCGCTGTGACGGGAACGAAAGAAGTCATGGAAAAGGTTGCTTCCTTCCCAGAAGTAGATCAAGTGCTGCCAAATGAAATCCGTCAAATTCATCGTCCTGTTGATTTGAAGACTTCAAAGCCGAACAAACAAATCAAAGCAGCAGATGGAATCGAGTGGAATATTTCTCAAGTTCATGCCCCAGAAGCATGGGCTTTAGGCTATGACGGTACTGGTACCGTTGTGGCAAGTATTGATACAGGTGTGGAATGGGATCATCCTGCATTAAAAGAAAAGTACCGCGGATTTGATCCTGCACGTCCGAATGAACCTTCACATGAATTCAATTGGTACGATGCAACGACAGGTTCTGAAACGCCATACGATGATTTAGAGCATGGTACACATGTGACGGGAACGATGGTTGGCTCTGAGCCAAATGGAGAGAATCAAATTGGCGTCGCACCAGGTGCAAAATGGATTGCGGTGAAAGCTTTCTCAGAAGATGGTGGATCAGATGCTGATCTGCTTGACGCAGGTGAATGGATTTTAGCCCCAAAAGATGAAAATGGGAACCCTCATCCGGAAAAGGCACCTGACGTAGTGAATAATTCTTGGGGCGGCGGGCCTGGTCTTGATGATTGGTATAAAGATGTGGTCAATGCTTGGAGAGCGGCAGACATCTTCCCAGAGTTTTCAGCTGGTAATACGGATTTATTTAACCCTGGCGGTGAGGGATCTATTGCAAATCCTGCGAACTATCCAGAAGCCTTTGCGACGGGTGCAACAGATCAAAACAACAAATTGGGTTCTTTCTCTTTGCAAGGTCCCTCTCCATATGGCGTCATGAAACCAGATATTGCGGCCCCAGGGGTAAACATTCGTTCTTCTATACCTGGAAAAGGGTATGAGGATGGCTGGAATGGAACCTCGATGGCAGGTCCGCATGTTTCAGCTGTTGTGGCTCTTCTTCGCCAAGTACAGTCAGATCTGTCTGTGGAAGAGATCGAAGAAATTCTCATTGATACTGCAAAGCCGCTGACAGATCAGCAATTCCCGGAATCCCCTAACAATGGCTATGGGGCAGGATTAGTTGATGCAAGAGAGGCGATCACAGCATTAACAGATGGAATTGGCAAGATTGAAGGACAGGTAACAAAAGAAGGAGAAGATACAGAACCACCTGTTTTTTCTCATAAAGGACCGAATGAAATTTTTGCCTCTACGCCAACTCCTCTAAGCATCACAGCCGAAGATGAAGTAGCTGTGACAAATGTCTCCTTGAGCTATCAAGTGGATCAAGGGAAAAGGGAGACGCTGCAAGCAAAACGTACGGATGGAAATCATTTAAAGGGGACATATGTTGTCCAGCTGCCAGAACTTGAGGGAGAGAACGTCACGTACCGATGGATTGTGAAAGATTTTGGAGAAAATGAAGCCGCATCAGAACCGTATACGCTTCCGATTAAAACATCCATCACGACTGGCTACTCGCAAGATTTTGAAGCGTGGCCTAGTGGATGGTTCAGTGGTGGAACAAAAGATCCTTGGCAGTGGGGAAAGCCGACCACAGGTCCGAAACAAGCCTTTACTGGAGATCATGTTTACGCCACAAACCTAGACAGTCCTTATGAAAATTCAACAGATGCTCATTTATCTATGCCGATGATTGCTGTACCTGAGTCAGGCTCTTCCTTTTTACAATATCAATACTGGCATGACCTTGAAGCAAATTATGACTATGTGCATATTCATGTGCAGCCTGAGGGGGAAGATGCTGTCCAGGTGGCAGCCTATACAGGTAAAACAAGTGCATGGACAAAAGGAGAAGTTGATTTATCTGCCTACAAAGGTCAAAACGTGAGGGTTATTTTTCAGCTTAGAACGGATGGCAGTGTGACAAAAGACGGTTTTTATTTAGATGATGTGAAAATAACAGATGAAGCCTTGCCTCAAAAGGCAAAGAAACAACTTGGCATCATCAAAAAAGAAAAGCCAGCACAGGAGCAGAAGAAACCCGTTGATCCGAAAAGGGCAAAGCCTGCTAAAATAAAAGAAAAACATGTCCAGATGAAAAAGGAAAAAAGCTTAGATGCTCCGTCTATCAAAGCTCTTCCGATGAAGGCAGAAATCAGTGTTCTTGAAAGCGGCAAGTCCACGTACACAGATGAAGCGACAGGGAGATATCAGCTTTCTCATGGTGCAGGGGAGTTTACAGTGAAAGCTGAAGCATATGGATTTGAATCACGCACCCAAAAAGTCAATATTTCCTCAAATGACACGGCAGAGGCGAATTTCTCTTTGCAGCCACTTGAGAAACGAACGATCTCCGGCACAATTGTAAACGAAACAACGGGTGAAAAAGTCAAGGATGCCACGGTTTATCTTGTAGAAGATGCGAAAATTGAGCCGGTCAAAACAGATGAATCTGGCGAGTTTTCTCTAGAGGCATTGAGCGGTGTGTATACAGTCAAAGTATTTGCGAAAGGGTTTAAAGGATATTCGTTTACAGCGGATGTGACAGAAAAGCCGCTTGAAAAAGCAATTAAGCTTGAACCATTCATCGGTTTTGCTGGCGAAATTGGCTACGATGACGGAACAGCTGAAAATGCGCGGGCGTTCTATGATCCTGGCAATGGCTGGGCGGTGAAATTTTCATTAGAAAAGGGGAAGAAACAAGCGCAAGTCACAGGTGGGCTTTTCCGTTTCTGGACAACAGAGTGGCCAGCCCCTGGCGGGAATGAATTTGCGGTTGAAGTGTATGATGCATCCGGGAAGGACGGCGCTCCAGGTGAGAAAGTCGCTGGACCTTTCAAAGCGAATGCGCTGCGCAATGGTGAATGGACAAAAGTAGATTTAGAAGATCAAGCCATTACGGTGGAGGGAGATTTCTACCTTGTCTATATTCAAACGAAAAAGAATACGGAATCTCCAGGCCTTGCAACAGATGAAGATGGACCAAATGCTGAAAGAAGTTGGCAGCTGACAAGCGGTGCCTTTTCTCCTTCTCCAAAAGAAGAGGGAAATTATATGATTCGTGCGCTTGTCCAATATGAAGCAGATGTACCAGAAATAACGTCTCCAAAAGCAGGAACGGTCACGAACAAAGATGAACTGGAGATTGAAGGAAAAGCCTCTCCAGGGCTTGATGTAGCGATCTATCAAAATGATGAAGAGATTGCCAAAGTAAAAGCAGACCAGTCAGGTGTTTTCAAAGAGAAGGTCACAGTGTCAAGCGGAGAGCATGTATTCACGGCTGCTACTGTTACGGATAAAGGCGCAACGAAAAAATCCAAATCAGTAAAGGTGATCATTGATCAAACAGCCCCAGCGTTAACGATAGATACACCGAAAAAAGGGGAAAAGTCTAACAAAGAATCTCTCACTGTAGAAGGAAAGGTAACGGATGATCATCTTGATCAAGTCACTGTGGATGGAAAAAAGGCAGCAATAAAAGATGGGAAATATACTGCAAGAATACTGCTTGAAAACGGGAAAAATACGATCAAAGTAACAGCGAAAGATGCAGCAGGAAACAAAACGACTAAAAAAGTCGATATCGATGTTCAATACGAAGCACCTGAAATTTCGAAGCTGACCCCAGCAGAGAATGTCAATCTATCATCAGGTGAGTCTGTTAAAATTTCATTTCACAGCAGAGAAAAGTTAGACGCAACGTTTGTCATTCATATGCCGCTGACAAATGCTAGATCAAAGCTGCAAAATACAACAGAGCTGCCGCTTCGCGAGGTAGCTAACGGAACATATGAAGGCTACTGGACAGCTACCTCTACTGCCAAAGCAAAAGGTGCAGTCATTGAAGTGATTGTGCGGGATGATTATGGAAATGTCACACGACAAAAGGCTCCAGGCACATTAAATATCAATGAAAAATAATCCTTGAAAAAAGGCACGACTCCTAGGAGTGTGTCTTTTTCATTTCGAACAATTGTTTGAAGGCTTGTCCAGGAGCACACTCCCTTGCTTTACGCTCTCATTCCTCGACAAAAACAATAACAATCCACCAAAAGTTCTCTATCATCCCCAACAAGAATTGACAGACTTCCATCTCATGGCTGTTTTATACTGGTACAAACAAGTGCAAGTACTGCTTTTGATTCTTTGTTTCAGATGAAAGGAGCAGAAGGTGGTCATTTATTTAGATGTGATTTGGCTGTTAAACTTTTGTTTTGATCTATTGCTTCTCTTACTCACTGCATTTATTCTCAAACGACAAGTAAAAAAAAGGCGATATATGTTAGGAGCTCTGATTGGATCGAGCATTGTTCTCTTGCTCTTTACACCATTTGCAATGTTTGTGTCACACCCTCTAGGCAAACTGCTTTTTTCTGTCTTGATCGTGCTTGCAACTTTTGGATTTCAAAGATTTCGTTCCTTTTTTCAAAACCTGTTTGCTTTTTACTTTGTCACATTTTTGATGGGAGGAGGCATGATCGGGGTTCATTCGTTTTTACAAACCAATACTGTTATTCAAAACGGGCTGCTGATTTCACAAAATGATGGATTTGGTGATCCCATTAGCTGGCTTTTCGTTTTAACTGGCTTTCCTGCGATTTGGCTCTTTTCAAAGAAAAGATTAGGAGAGGTCGGTGCGAAAAAAAGACAGTTTGATGAACAAGTACTTGTGGAGATACACATTCACGGAGAGACCATCCGGCTAAAGGGACTCGTCGATTCTGGCAATCAGCTGTATGATCCTATGACGAAAACACCTGTGATGATTGTTCAGGCCGATCAGCTCATGTCCATTTGCGGAGAGCCTTTTATAGAGCTTATGAAGCAGTCTCATCCTGTTGAAGTGATGCAAAAGCTAGATGATCGATTTCCGCTTCTTGATCGTTTAAGACTTGTTCCATATCGAGCGGTCGGTCATGATCACGGGTTTCTTCTATGCTTAAAACCAGATACGGTCATCATTTATTCAAAAACACATATGATCCAGCCAGCCAAGTGTTTTGTAGGCATGAGTCTAAGCGGTTTATCAGCAGATCAGGAATTTCAATCCATCATTCATCCAGATATGTTAGACGGAAAAATCATCCAAGGGGTGTCTTAAGTTTTGGTGATGTCTTTTATCTTACGAGGTCAACTTGACATTTAGAAGGGAGAAGAAGATGAAAAAATTAAAATTTAAACTCACTTACTACTGGTATAAACTCCTCATGAAGCTAGGTCTAAAGAGTGATGAGATTTATTATATTGGTGGTAGTGAGGCGCTGCCGCCGCCATTATCAAAGGATGAAGAGCAGGAACTGCTTGTCAAATTACCAAAAGGTGATCAAACAGCAAGAGCCATCCTGATCGAAAGAAATTTGCGGTTGGTGGTCTACATCGCAAGAAAATTTGAAAACACAGGGATTAATATAGAGGATTTAATTAGTATTGGAACCATTGGCCTGATTAAGGCGGTCAATACATTTAACCCAGAAAAAAAGATCAAGCTCGCGACATATGCTTCGAGATGTATTGAAAATGAGATTTTGATGTATTTGCGCCGGAATAATAAAATTCGTTCAGAAGTGTCGTTTGATGAGCCGCTCAATATTGATTGGGACGGAAATGAACTGCTTTTATCAGACGTCCTTGGAACAGATGATGATATTATCACGCGGGATATTGAAGCAAATGTAGATAAAAAACTTTTGAAAAAAGCGCTGGAGCAATTAAATGACCGCGAAAAGCAGATCATGGAGCTCAGGTTCGGTTTGGTCGGCGGCGAAGAAAAAACCCAAAAAGATGTCGCTGACATGCTAGGAATTTCTCAATCGTATATTTCGAGGCTTGAAAAAAGAATTATTAAACGATTACAAAAAGAATTTAACAAAATGGTCTAAAAAAATTTTTTTGAAAGCTCTGTCCCTTTGCTGTCAAAGGAATCAACTTCTTTTCTCATGATTCTCATCATCACTCGTGCATATTTTTCCATCCCAAGGAGATACTGAACTTTGTACAACAGCTCCTGTAGGGAGGGAAAAAAGTGTCCAGAAATAAAGTGGAAATCTGCGGAGTCGACACCTCCAAACTGCCTGTTCTGAAAAACGAAGAGATGAGAAAATTGTTCAGACAGCTGCAAGATGAAGGTGACGATACAGCAAGAGAAAAGCTAGTCAATGGCAATTTGCGGTTGGTTTTAAGTGTGATTCAGCGTTTTAACAACAGAGGCGAGTATGTGGATGATCTCTTCCAAGTAGGCTGTATCGGATTAATGAAATCAATTGATAATTTTGATTTAAGCCACAATGTCAGATTTTCAACTTATGCGGTCCCTATGATCATAGGAGAAATCCGTCGATACTTGCGTGATAACAACCCGATTCGGGTGTCTCGTTCACTAAGAGATATTGCCTATAAAGCGCTTCAGGTCCGTGAGAGGCTGATTAGTGAGACAAGCAAGGAGCCAACGGCAGAAGACATTGCCAAAGTGCTGGAAGTGCCTCATGAGGAAATTGTCTTTGCCCTAGATGCGATTCAAGATCCTGTTTCTTTGTTTGAACCGATTTATAATGACGGAGGAGATCCGATTTATGTGATGGATCAAATTAGTGATGATCGGAACAAAGACACACAATGGGTAGAGGAATTAGCCTTAAAAGAGGGAATGCGCCGATTGAATGATCGAGAAAAAATGATTCTCCGCAAACGTTTCTTCCAGGGAAAAACGCAAATGGAAGTCGCTGAAGAGATCGGGATTTCTCAAGCACAAGTCTCAAGACTTGAAAAAGCAGCCATCAAACAAATGAATAAAAATATCTTTTAAAGCCGCCGCTTCATGTGCGGCTTTTTTCATTCTTGTGAGAGAGCACGTCTCTAGTATTGACTCTGTTATTTTTTTCATTTAATCTGTTTTTAACAAATGTTATTTTAGATATCATTTGTTAGGGAACACTTAAGCGGAAAGAAGGGTTATTATGACATTCCATGATGAAAGAAGGCTGCTCATAAAGGTTGCGCATATGTATTATGAAGAAGGCGCCACTCAATCTAAAATAGCAGAAGCTGTTGGGGTTAGCCGTTCGCTCATATCGAAATATTTGGCAAAAGCACGTGAAGCAGGAATCGTGGAAATCATTATTCATGATGAAGTGAATCAACAATATGGATCATTAGAAAGAAAAATAGAGCGGAAATATGGGCTGCGAGAAGTCGTCTGTGTGGAAACGCTCAGCCAAGAAACAACCAAAAGCCGAATCGGCGCTGCAGCGGCAGGCTTTTTGTTAAAAGTAATAAAGGATGGACAAGTTATCGGTTTTTCCTCAGGAACCACTTTGCATGAAATGGCGAAAGCGCTTACGTCAGTTCAGCACTTTCCATCCGTGACATTTGTTCCGCTTGTCGGGGGTGTGGGAAACGAAGATGTTGATATCCACGCCAACTATATTATTGCAAGGTGCACAGAAGCACTCAAATCTAAATGTGAGTTTTTACATGTGCCTGTTATGCTTGATACGAAAGAAGCGAAGGACGTACTAATCCGGCAGCCATCAATCAAAAAAGTGATTAAACTAGGAGAATCATCAAATATTGCGGTTGTCGGAATTGGCGGGGTTCCGCAGCATTCAACGATGGTGAAATCTTATATGACAAGCGGTGAGGAGGATATTCTTCAAGCGAAGGATGTGGCGGGTGACATTTGCTATAACTTTATTGATCATCAAGGGGAAGTGTATCCCCACCCGTGGAACGACCGGGTAATGGGCATAAGCCCGCAAAAGCTGAAGGAAATCCCGCTAGTCATTGGTGTCGCTGGAGGCGAAGAGAAAATTGAAGCGATCCGGGCAGCATTAGAAGGTGGATTAATTCATGTATTAATTACGGATGAACGAACAGGAGATGCCTTGTTAAAGTAACTACCTAATCATATTAGGTAGTTTTTTTGAGTCTTTAGACTCAAAAAGATTGAAAATTTTATCGATTTTAGCTTGACACAAAGTTGACACATCATATAAACTAAGTTCATAACAAATGATAAATAAAATAACAAATGTTACAAGAAACAGATTTTTGTTAATTTTTATAACATTTGTTAAAAGTTTCAGATTATTTTTCTAGCAATCTACCCGAGAAGCAAGAAAACCTGAAAGGATGATTTAGATGTCAATCTATCAACAATTGTTAGCTCGAGAACGCAGTGGAGATCCAATCAAAGTAGGAATTATTGGGGCAGGCCAAATGGGCTTTGGACTCATTTCACAAATTTCTAAAATTCCAGGCATGATTGTAGCAGGTGTTTGTGATATTCACCTTAGTGCAGCAGAGAAGGCAGCGAATTTTTACAAGCAGCATGCGAAGCCGCATCAAATGGTCGTCACAAATGATTATAGAGAAGTGATTCAATCAGATTTTGTGGAAGTAGTTGTAGATGCAACAGGTGTTCCAGAAGTCGGAGCAAACATTTCTTTGGAAGCGCTTAATTCAAAAAAACATCTCGTTCTTTTAAATGTAGAAGTTGATATTACCATCGGTTTGGTGATGCATAAATTATTCACAAATGCAGGACTTGTTTACTCTGGATCAGCTGGTGACGAACCGGCAGCAACACTAGAATTATATGAATTTGCGAAAACAATGGGACTTGAGGTGCTCGTTGCTGGGAAAGGCAAGAACAACCCATTCTTCCCAGAAGCAAATCCAGATACGTGTAAAGCAGAAGCAGATAGTAAACATATGAGTGCACATATGCTCGCTGCCTTCCAAGACGGAACAAAAACAATGGCAGAAATGAACTTATTAAGTAACGCGACAGGGCTTTTGCCAGATAAAGTCGGTATGCACGGAGTCGAAGCAAATTTAGAGAATGTAGCAGATAAATTGAATCAAAAACAACAAGGCGGCGTGCTCGATAACTTCGGAGTCGTTGAATATGTAAATGGGCTAGCACCAGGCGTATTCGTTATCGTCAAGAGTGATCTTGAGCCAGTAGATGAAGAGCTTCGTTACTTAAAAGTTGGAAAAGGTCCACACTACACACTTTACCGTCCTTTCCACTTAGCAAGTCTTGAAACACCTGTTACCATCGCAAAAGCGGTCTTACAGCATGACTCATCGATCCACCCGATTGGTGTACCAGTGTCAGAAACAGTTGCTGTAGCGAAAAGAGATATTCAAGCAGGAGAATCACTTGACGGAATTGGCGGATACTCCGTAAGAGGTGTACTTGAAACGCATCAAGACATGAAATCGAACGGTCATATTCCGATTGGCTTAATCAGCGGAAAAGTCGTAGCGAAAAAAGACATCAAATTAGGACAGTTCCTCACTCATGATGATGTAGAGCTTGATTCAAACACAACCGTTTGGAAGCTGCGTTCATTACAAGATCACTTATTTCAATCATAAGGACGTGAAGCTATGGAAAAATTAGCAATCGTACTTTGTATCATTCTCATCGTGCAGTATGGATTATCTTTTATTCAGATCAAGTATTACCGCAAAAGCATGGACTCACTAATTGATGACTACAGAGGGAAACAGGGATATCACTTATTTTCAGGAATGGAACGGCGCAAAGTTGGCCCTGGGGCCATTGCGCTCATCATTGTGGATGAATCGTATATCATTCAAAAATGTCATGTGCTTGGCGGCGTGTCGATCTTATCTAAATTTAAAGAAGTTCCTTCATATGAAGGAAAGCATGTAGGGGCTGTGCTGGACGAGCACCACATGATGAAGAAAACATTGAAAAAACGTAAAAAGACGCCAGCTGTCATGCAAGCACTATCCATGGCGGCTGAGCAGGCACTTGTCTCGATTTCGAAAAAAAATATAACAAATGTGAACTAAAGAAAGGGGAGATGAAACATGGAATGGATTCAATGGTTTGGAGAGCACTTTATCGGAATGTTTGAAGCCGGCGGAAAGCAATTCATGGGTCTTGTTACAGGTATCGTTCCAACGCTTGTTGTGTTACTTACTTTCACTTATGCTGTCATGAAATTTATTGGAGAAGAGCGAGTGAATAGAGCCATTCAGTTTGCAGCGAAGTATACCATTTTGCGCTACACGTTAATGCCGATCTTATCCGTTCTTATTTTGACAAACCCAATGGCTTATACGTTTGGCCGCTTCTTACCTGAAAAACAAAAACCAGCATTCTATGATTCAGCTGTTTCATTTGTTCATCCGGTGACATCACTGTTCCCGTATGCCAATGCAGGAGAACTATTTGTCTACTTAGGAATTGCGAACGGGATTAAAGAAGCTGGATATTCAATGTCAGAGCTTGCTGTTCGTTACTTCTTAGTCGGGATCGTCGTCATTTTACTACGCGGAATCATTACTGAATGGATTACAAAATATTTAGCAGGAAAAATGAAAGCGAATTCACAATAGGGGAGGGTTAGACATGACAAACCACAAAGTATTTGTTGCAAAAGGTGCTGGCGGATGGGGAGAAGGCTTAGAGCTTGAACCAACTGGTAAAAGAAGAAAGGTTGTTTCCATTACAGGTGGAGGCATTCACCCAGTTGCACGTAAAATTGCAGAAATGACAGGGACAGAAGCATGTGACGGCTTTAAAAACTCCATACCAGAAGATGAAATGATGTGTGTTGTCATTGACTGCGGAGGAACAGCGCGAATCGGACTTTATCCAATGAAACGCATTCCTACTGTAGACGTTTTGGCATCCTCTCCTTCTGGACCGCTTGCTAAACATATTACAGAAGATATCTTCGTATCAGGCGTAACAGAAAAAGATATTTCCTATGCAGAAGCATCTGATGGTGAGGCAAAAGCAGAAGGTCAGGAAAACAGTGAGTCGATTGACAAAGAGAATTTCAAAGAGACGTATGCAAAGCTGAAAGAGGAAAATATCGAGCGGCAGGAAAAAGGCAATTTCCTGATGAGATTCTCGCGTGGAATTGGGAAAGTCACCGGTACGTTCTACCAGGCTGGCCGTGATTCTGTTGATATGCTTTTGAAAAACATTATTCCATTCATGGCATTTGTCAGTATGTTAATTGGAATTATCAATTATACAAAAATTGGTGACCTGATTGCCCATTTTCTATCACCTTTGGCAGGATCTCTTTGGGGGCTCTTACTGCTCGTAGTGGTCTGTACATTGCCGTTCCTATCACCTGTCTTAGGACCTGGAGCAGTCATTGCCCAAGTCATCGGTGTACTGATTGGTAGTCAAATCGCACTAGGAAACATTCCGCCTCAATTTGCACTTCCTGCACTATTTGCCATCAACGGTCAAGTAGGGTGTGATTTTATTCCAGTGGGGCTGTCACTTGGTGAAGCGAAGCCGGAAACGGTACAATATGGGGTACCAGCTGTATTGTATAGTCGTCTCATTACAGGGGTTCTATCTGTTGTGATCGCATACGTTGCTAGCTTCGGTATGTATTAAACGTATTAAAGGAGGAATCGAGATACATGGTAACACAATCTGTCGTAAAAGAAATTGGGATCTTAGTCCCGCAATTTAAAGAAGATAAGCTGATTGTATTATTTGGACCCGCAGCGCCGCAGGAATTAAGAGATATGTCTGTCATTCATGAGTTCGAACATCTAGAAGAAGAGCCGCTGAAGCTGGGCGGAACCATTCAAGTGGGCGATCAAACGTACACGATCACAGCCCTCGGCAATAAAGCAAATGACAACTTTAAAGAGCTCGGTCATATTTCGATTTACTTCCAAGAGCCGTTTGATGATGTATTACCAGGAGCTGTATTTGCATCCCCGCACACGTTTCCTGATATAAAAGAAGGCGTACGAATTGAAATTTCGTAACCATGTAAAAAAAGCTGTTCCTAAAAAGGAGCAGCTTTTTTACATGAGGTTTACCAGAAAGAGCATTTGCGATATGCTGTAAACATTCATTATTTGTATATTCAGAATTTTTACTCAGGAGGAAGTTATCGTGTCACTTGAATTGAAGAATGTTTCATTAAAACGAAATGGGAAATGGCTGCTTGAGTCTATTGACTGGCAGGTGAACAAGCAGGAACACTGGGTACTTTACGGTTTAAATGGTGCGGGGAAAACCGCTTTATTAAATATGCTTTGCTCTTATTATTTCCCCACGTCAGGCGAAATGACAGTGCTGGGACATGTCTTTGGCAAGGAGGCTCTTGGTGAAAAGCTCAGGAGGAAAATTGGACTCATCTCAGCAGGACTTGAAAAGAAATTGCACAGAGACGACAATGCTTTTGAAATTGTGCTGAGCGGCGCATTTGCTTCTATCGGGCTTTATGAAACCCCGACAGATGAAATGAGAGAGAAAGCCATTGATCTATTAAAAGCATTCGGTTCATTCAAATATGCCAACAGAACTTATGAAACACTCTCACAGGGAGAGAAGCAAAAAGTCTTGATTGCGAGGGCTTTAATGAATGATCCGCAGCTCTTGATTTTAGATGAACCTGTGACGGGTCTTGATTTTCTAGCAAGAGAGCAAGTGCTCGAGACCATCTCATTGATTGCAGCAAAACCTGATGCGCCTACTTTGCTCTATACGACCCATCATGCAGAGGAGATTCTGCCTGTTTTTCAGCATACCTTATTATTAAAAAATGGATCTGTTTTTGATCAAGGAGAAACAAAAGAGATGATGACAAGCGGCCTGCTTTCTTCTTTTTTTGAATGTCCGGTAGATGTCATGTGGAGAAATGGCCGTCCGCATTTAAGTAAATTGTAGATGAAAGAAACTATTGGTCTGCGTCCCTGCTTTTCCATCATACATATTATAGTAGAAAACGAAAGGCGGGGAAGGACAGATGATCAGCATTTCTGAATTCCAAATCAAGGATGTCGTCGATGTATCCAGCGGGAAAAAACTAGGTACCATTGGGGACATTGATATTAATGTCACAAGCGGCAAAATCCAAGCGATTATTATTGGCGGCACAGGTAAAATGATGGGATTTTTCGGAAAAGAAGAGGAAATGATTGTCCCATGGCGAAATATAGTAAAAATTGGCGAAGATGTGATACTTGTCCGCTTGTCTTCTTAATTCGTATAACTCCTCAATGAATCATTCAATTTTTCCTTAAAATAAACTCTTCATTCTTAGCAAACAATGTCTTTTTCGGGTAAAAAGATTACGTTTTCATATCAATTTGAAAAAAAACCTGCAGAAAGGGCACATTTGAGTGTAATATTTAATGAATCCCACTAACTGTCTATGTATGTCTTGTGGTAAAATAGGAGCGAAATAAAGAGAGATGAATGAAAGGTGGGAGGCAGCTTTGACACACAAATATGACCCCTTTCAGCAGAAATCACCATATGCAATGACCATTCATGATTGGACGAACATGACATGTTCTGGTAAAGAGGTATTGGCCGGATTTACAACAAAAAATGGCGGCTTCAGCCTTACTCCATATCAATCATTGAACACTGGACTCCATGTAGGAGATGATGCTTCTAGTGTTCAAATGAATCGTCAAGTCATAGCAGATGCTGCTGCTGTGCCGCTCTCTGATTGGGTGTTTGCAGACCAAACACACGAGGATCGCATCCTGAAAGTCACCAAGGAGCAAAGAGGAAGAGGAAGTCTTCATTATGATGAGGCACTGCCAGGTACAGACGGTTTATATACGTCTGAGACGAACATGATGCTCGCTCTTTGTTTCGCTGATTGTGTTCCGCTTTATTTTCTAGCTCCGCAAAACGGATTAATTGGAACGGCTCATGCCGGCTGGAAAGGAACCGTCAAGCAAATTGGTGCAAAGATGGTTGATGTATGGGTCAGCCAAGAAGGTGCCAAGGTCGATCAGATTCAAGTCGTCATTGGACCATCCATTGGCAGCTGCTGCTACATAGTCGATGACGTCGTCATGGATCAAGTGAAACAGCTTCCTTTTTCAACAGAGGATGTGTATTCCGAGATTTCACAAGGACAATATAAAATTGATTTGAAAACACTAAACAAAAACGTATTGCTTCATGCAGGAATAAAAGAAGAAAACATACATGTCAGTTCGATGTGCACAAGCTGCAATGATCAGCTTTTCTTCTCACACCGGCGTGATCAAGGGAAAACAGGACGTATGATGTCTTTTGTCGGGTTTAAGGAGGCATAAGTGCAATTGAATGTACGAGAGAATCTCAGACAAATAAATGAACAAATAAACGAAGCATGTAAAAGAGCCGGTAGACAACCAGCAGATGTATCAGTCGTCGCTGTGACAAAATATGTCTCGATTGAACGAGCACTAGAAGCCAAGGAAGCAGGGATTGTGCACTTTGGTGAAAATCGAGACCAAGGGTTACTTGAAAAGCAGGCGGCCATAACCGATGAAAACATTAACTGGCACTTTATCGGCAGTTTACAAACACGAAAAGTGAAATCAGTCATTCAGACAATTGACTACTTACATTCGCTCGACAGGATGTCTCTTGCGAATGAAATTGAAAAAAGAGCGGATCACACAGTTCGCTGTTTTGTACAAGTGAACACATCACTTGAGGAGTCAAAACACGGCTTGAAAAGTGAAGACGTCATTCCATTTGTGAAGCAGCTCGCTGATTTCAAACAGATTGAAATTGCAGGACTGATGACGATGGCTCCATTTACAGAGGATCACACTGTGATTCGCAACTGTTTTAAAGCATTAAAAAACCTTCAAGAAGAAGTAAAACATCTTAACCAAGTAAATGCACCTTGTCAGCATTTATCGATGGGCATGTCAAATGATTTTGAAATCGCAATTGAAGAAGGTGCGACATTCGTTCGGATTGGCTCTTCACTTGTTGGAAATGAAACAGGAGGTGCGTGACATGAGCATAAAAAATAAGTTTAAAAGCTTTTTCACTCTCGACGATGAAGAGTATGAGTACGAATATATTGATGAAGAAAGAGAACCCGTTCAAGAAGAAAAAGGAACGAAGGACAAAGCAGCATTTCAAGAGCGCCCGCAGACAGGAAAACAAAATGTTGTCAGCTTGCAAAGCGTGCAGAAATCCTCTAAAGTGGTGTTAAGTGAGCCGCGTGTTTATGCAGAAGCGCAGGAGATTGCAGACCATATTAAAAACAGACGTGCAGTCGTCGTGAATTTGCAGCGCATTCAGCATGATCAAGCAAAGCGAATCATTGACTTCTTAAGCGGAACCGTTTATGCAATCGGTGGAGACATTCAGCGTATTGGCTCGAATATATTCCTCTGCACACCTGATAATGTAGATGTATCTGGCACAATATCAGAGCTATTGACAGAGGAAGAACCTCAGAGGTGGTAAATTATAGTGATTCTATATTACATTTTCCAGCTTTTACAGACTGTATTAACGATTTACTCATTCGCGATTATTATTTACATCTTTATGTCATGGGTGCCATCTGCAAGAGAAACTGTAGTTGGCCGTTTTCTGACAAATATATGCGAACCGTATTTAGAACCATTTCGTAAAATTATTCCGCCAATCGGTATGATTGACATCTCGCCGATTGTGGCATTGCTTGTAATTCGTTTTGCATCATCATATGGACTAACTGGTCTTTACAATATGATTGTGCGCTTCATGTAAACAGGCTGCCGGGCTTGGCACTGCCAGGCTCTTTTACATAAGAGGGGAACAAAATGAGCGATATCTATCAGCATTTTAGAAAAGACGAACAGCCATTTGTCGACCAAGTGTTAGGCTGGAAAAAAATCGCACTCGACCAATATCGAATGAAATTAACAGACTTCCTTGATCCGCGTGAGCAATTTATTACCGAGTCCGTCATACAGCATGCTGAAGAACTTGGGATCATGTTTTTTGGCGGGTATGCGGGAGCGGAGCGCAAAAGAGCTCTCATTTATCCTGATTATTTAGAACCTTCTATTGAAGATGTTGAGCTGTCATTTTTTCAGGTGAACTATGCGAAAAAGTTTATTTCACTAGAACACCCGAAGCTTCTCGGCTCATTGATTGGGACAGGCTTGAAGCGTCAAAAATTCGGAGATCTATTATTTTCAGAGGAAGATGTGCAGTTTATTTGTACAAGTGATGTCGCTGATTTTGTGCGGGCGCAGCTGACACATGTCGGCAGAGCCTCCGTTTCATTAGAGGAAATCACGCAGGCAGAAATAAAGCCAGTGATGACGAAGACTGATATCAAAGAAGATACCATCTCTTCACTTCGGCTTGATGCTGTATGTGCTGCTGTCAGCCGTCAGTCTCGGCAAAAAGCACAGCTTTTAGTCAAAAATGGACTTGTCAAAGTCAATTGGAAAGTCACTGAGGACCCTTCCTTTACAATCGGTGAAGGCGATCAGCTCTCTGTTCGGGGATTTGGCCGCTTTAGCCTCAAAACGATTGATGGGAAGACCAAAAAAGATAAATTCAAAGTAACATTTGAGCTTATGACATAACGAACTTGAATCTGGAGGTGGCGAGGTTGCCATTAACACCTAATGATATTCATAATAAAACGTTCACAAAAAGCTTTCGCGGCTATGACGAAGACGAAGTAAACGAGTTTTTAAGCCAAGTACGTAAAGACTACGAGATCGTACTCCGTAAAAAGAACGAGCTTGAAGACAAAGTAAACGAGCTTGACGAAAGACTAGGTCATTTTGCCACAATTGAAGAGACATTAAACAAATCGATTCTTGTGGCGCAGGAAGCAGCAGAAGACGTTAAGCGTCATTCTGATAAAGAAGCAAAATTGATTATTCGTGAAGCAGAGAAAAATGCTGACCGAATTATCAACGAAGCGCTGTCAAAATCAAGAAAGATTGCAATGGAAATTGAAGAGCTGAAGAAACAATCGAAGGTCTTTAGAACTCGTTTCCAAATGCTCATCGAAGCGCAGCTTGATCTTCTGAAAAATGACGATTGGGATCATTTACTGGAATATGAAGTGGACGCTGTCTTTGACGAAAAAGAATAAGCGCATCATCTTGACATGACGTGCTCATGTTGCATATAATACCATCATAAATTAACAAGAGATAAACGTTTGAAAGGGACACTCGCAGCTGTCACATGCGTAATTAAGCGAATCAGGGATGGTGGAAGCCTGACATTACGAGACGCTGCAATGAGATCACCCCTTTAGTTCCTTTTCTGAAAAAACAGTAAGAAAAGGCGTCTGATCACGTTACGATTTTAGAGTGGATAAGCGGCTGCTTAAATAGCGCTTGTCTAAAAGGGTGGTACCGCGAGACAAGCCTTCTCGTCCCTTATGGGATGAGAGGGCTTTTTTTATTGTTTTTTAATCAGAATTTGCATGTGGAGGAATGGGTATGAACTACAAAGACACCTTATTAATGCCGAAAACAGAATTCCCGATGAGAGGGAATTTGCCGAACAAAGAGCCTGAAATCCAAGAGGAGTGGGCAGAGAAAGACATCTATCAAATGGTTTTAGAGCGGACAAAAGGACGCCCAACGTTTATTTTGCATGATGGGCCTCCATATGCGAATGGTGACATTCATATGGGGCATGCACTCAATAAAATCCTAAAAGATTTTATCGTCCGTTTTAAATCAATGAACGGATACCATGCTCCGTACGTACCAGGCTGGGATACACACGGGCTGCCAATTGAAACAGCTCTTACTAAAAATAAAAAAGTAAAGCGCAAAGAAATGTCTACAGCAGAATTCCGCAAACTATGCGAGGAGTATGCTTGGAAGCAAATTGAAGGTCAGCGCAGCCAGTTTAAACGCTTAGGCGTCAGAGCAGACTGGGACAATCCATATGTCACATTAAAGCCTGAATATGAAGCGCAGCAAATTCTTGTCTTTGGTGAAATGGCGAAGAGAGGCTATATCTATAAAGGATTAAAGCCAGTTAACTGGTCTCCTTCAAGTGAATCAGCTCTTGCTGAAGCCGAAATTGAATATAAAGACAAACGTTCACCATCGATTTACGTTTCGTTTAAAGTAAAAGATGGAAAAGGCGTTCTTGAAAACGGCGAACAATTCATTATCTGGACAACAACACCTTGGACGCTTCCTGCAAACCTTGGCATTTGTGTTCATCCGAACTTAGAGTACAGTGTTCTTCAAGTCGGTGATGAGCGTTATGTCGTTGCATCTGAACTTGTTGAACAAGTAGTAAAAACACTCGGCTTTGAAGAGTATGAAGTGGTCAAAACGCTAAAAGGAAAAGAATTAGACAACATCGTTGCAGAGCATCCAATCTATGGTAGAGATTCTCTTGTGATGCTTGGCGATCACGTGACAACTGATGCGGGAACAGGCTGTGTTCACACTGCACCAGGCCACGGGGAAGATGACTTTATTGTCGGTATGAAATACGGTCTTGATGTGCTCTGTCCAGTAGATGAAAAAGGTGTGATGACAGATGAGGCACCTGGTTTTGAAGGACTATTCTACGAGGATGCCAATAAAGCCATCACAGAACAGCTTGAAGCAAAAGGCGCGCTGAAAAAGCTCGACTTTATCACGCACTCCTATCCGCATGACTGGAGAACGAAAAAACCAACGATTTATCGTGCGACAGCTCAGTGGTTTGCATCCATTAAAGATTTTAGAGAAGCGTTATTAGACAATATTAAAGAAACGAAATGGGTTCCAGCATGGGGTGAAACACGCCTGTTCAATATGGTGCGTGACAGAGGTGACTGGTGCATTTCAAGACAGCGTGTATGGGGCGTTCCAATTCCGGTGTTTTATGCAGAAAATGGTGAGCCGATCATCACAGACGAAACCATCCAGCATGTATCTCAATTATTTAGAGAGCATGGCTCGAATATTTGGTTTGAAAAAGAAGCGAAAGAGCTATTGCCAGAAGGCTTTACACATCCAGGCAGCCCGAATGGTGAATTCACTAAAGAGCAGGACATCATGGATGTATGGTTTGATTCCGGTTCTTCTCACCAAGCCGTTTTAGAAGAAAGAGATGACCTAGTCCGTCCGGCAGATCTATACCTTGAAGGCTCTGACCAATATCGCGGCTGGTTTAACTCCTCTTTATCAACAGCAGTTGCTGTCACTGGAAAAGCGCCGTATAAAGGTGTCCTAAGCCACGGCTTTACGCTTGATAAAGAAGGACGTAAGATGAGTAAATCATTAGGTAACACGATTGACCCAACGAAGGTTGCGAAGCAGCTCGGTGCAGAAATTCTTAGACTTTGGGTATCTTCTGTCAACTATCAAGCCGATCATCCAGTGTCTGATGATATTTTGAAACAAGTAGCAGAAGTCTATCGTAAAATTCGTAACACCTTCCGCTTCCTGCATGGAAACCTATTTGACTTTGATCCAGCAGTAAATGCTGTGCCAGTAGAAGAGCTTCGCGAAGTGGATCAATACATCTTGATCAAATTAAACAAATTGATTGATAAAGTGAAAAAAGCTTATGATGATTACGAATTTGCGGTCGTCTATCATGCGATTCACAATTTCTGTACGATTGAGCTCAGCTCTTTCTATCTCGATTTTGCAAAGGATGTCGTCTACATTGAGCATGCGGATCATCCAGACCGCCGCAGCATGCAGACTGTCTTCTACGAAACATTAATGGCATTGGTGAAGCTGACTGCACCAATTCTTCCGCATACAGCAGATGAATTATGGAGCCACTTAAGCTTTGTTGAAGAGCCAAGTGTTCAGTTAACAGATATGCCAGAAGGTGTGGCAGTTCCTCAAGCTGAAGCGACAGAAGCGAAGTTTGACCACTTTATGGAGGTACGTGACGATGTGCTAAAAGCGCTGGAGATTGCGCGTAACGAGAAAGTCATCGGACGTTCACTTGAAGCAAGTGTGACGCTTTATGCGACAGACGAAGTGAAAAACCTTCTTGCATCCATTAAAGAAGATGTGAAGCAGCTCTTTATCATCTCTGAATTAACGGTAGAGGATAAGCAGCATGCAGATACATCGGCGCCTGAATATACATCAGGAAGAATTGTGGTTCAAAAAGCAGAAGGAGAACTGTGCGAACGTTCCCGCATTATTTCAAAAGATGTTGGTGCAAATCCGAAATACCCAACATTGTCGCTGAAAAATGCTGAAATCGTGGAGAAATATTACCAAAATTAACAGTGCGATAATCACAAGCTGGCGCCCCGTCATATGCGGGGCGTTTTCTTTTTTGAGAAAATGACAGCGTTTAGAACGAAAGGAAAAATCTTATGGCTTTAAAGTAACCAGGCAGGGCAACAATATGATTATCACGACAGGGCAGGAGTTGAAATAGCGACATGAATGGCGATTTAGAGACGATTTACACGGAACTCCTTCAAATAAAAGAAGAGCTGCAATCTAAACTGTTTGAATACGCATCATTTCGTTCACCCGCTGAGCATGTCTCGTTGAATGACGTTAAAACGACCACACTTCTTTATCACATCAAAGAAGAGCTGCAAGATGTGTCTCTCGCTATTGCAAAGATCGAACAAGGGACCTATGGCATATGTGAGGCGACAGGTAATATGATTCCGCTTGAACAAATGAGCATTCTTCCTACCGCCCGCACGGCTGACGACTTTTTATATCATAAGCAATACGAGAAAAAAGCATTCACTCCTTATCCTTCCGAATCAAATGATCCTCATTTTGAAGCCTTCCACATGTAGGGAGGTTTTTGTCTGTCAACTAAAGTTTCTTTACTCCTTCCTGTTTTCTTGATAAAATGCTTAAAGATCAAAGTATGAAGATGGAGGAACGTGTGTGTTCTATTACATAATCGCATTCGTTATCATTTGTTTAGACCAATTAACAAAATGGCTCATTGTCAAAAATATGATGCTCGGAGATTCTGTTCCAGTTATTGATGGATTCTTTTATATCACGTCTCACCGAAATTCAGGAGCCGCATGGGGAATTCTCCAAGGGCAAATGTGGTTTTTCTATGTGATCACACTCGTTGTTATTGCGGGAATTGTTTATTACTTACAAAAACATGGACAAAAGGACAAGCTGCTTGGAGTAGCGCTGGCCTTAATGCTTGGCGGAGCGATCGGAAACTTTATCGACCGTATTTTCCGTCAGGAAGTGGTTGATTTTGCTCATTTCGTATTTGGGGATTATCACTACCCAATCTTTAATATTGCAGATTCTTCTCTCTGTGTAGGGGTTATTCTGCTCTTCATTCAAATGCTGTTAGATGGAAAGAAAAATAAGGAGTCAACTACATGAATCAAGTAAATATTGCCGTTTCAGAAGAACAAACGAGTGAACGGCTAGATAAATTTCTAAGCACAACAGAACCAGAATGGTCAAGAACCCAAGTCCAGCAATGGGTTAAAGATGGGCTGATCGAAGTAAACGGGAAACAAGTAAAGGCCAATTACAAAGTACAAGCTGGGGATCAAATCAAAGTGGAGATTCCAGATCCGGAAGCGCTAGATGTAGAAGCAGAACCAATGGATCTTGATATTTATTATGAGGATGCAGATGTGTTAGTCGTAAATAAACCACGAGGAATGGTCGTTCATCCAGCGCCAGGTCATGTGTCAGGTACACTTGTAAATGGTCTGATGGCACATTGTACCGATTTATCAGGGATTAACGGTGTGATGCGTCCTGGAATTGTCCACCGAATTGATAAAGATACGTCTGGGCTGTTAATGGTTGCAAAAAACGATATCGCACATGAGTCACTCGTCAATCAGCTGGTGGCTAAAACCGTCACAAGAAAGTATACGGCGGTTGTCCACGGTATTATCCAGCATGATACAGGCACAATTGATGCACCAATTGGCAGAGACAAAAAAGACCGCCAAAGCATGACGGTCACAAAAGAAAATGCAAAACAGGCCGTCACTCACTTTGATGTGATTGAACGCTTTAAAGACTTCACGGTTGTCGAATGCCGTCTTGAAACAGGAAGAACACACCAAATTCGTGTTCATATGAAATATATCGGCTACCCTCTTGCAGGAGATCCGAAATATGGGCCGAGAAAAACAGTCGATTTTAATGGACAGCTGCTGCATGCAGGTGTTTTAGGATTCGATCATCCTAGAACAGGAGAATATATCGAGTTCACAGCACCAATTCCAGCTGATATGCGGGGCTTTATCGATTCATTAAGAAATAACGATTGACAGGCCGTTCTTTTTTTGAAATAATAAACGAAGAAATTGAGATTCTTTAAAACAGTCCAGAGAGGCTGAGAAGGATAACGGATCAATTTGTGCACGAGTATGCACAAATGAACGCCCCTCTCTGCCCTTTGCAGAAGGGGCTTTTTATTTGTCAAAAAGAGGTGTAAAAGATGGAACAAAAAGCAGTCATTCTTGATGAACAAGCGATCAGACGAGCGCTTACCCGAATTGCACATGAAATGATTGAGCGCAACAAAGGGATGAAGGATGTCATCCTTGCCGGGATCAAGACAAGAGGCATACATCTTGCAAAGCGCCTTGCAGAGCGCATCGAGCAAATTGAAGGAAATCCAGTCACTGTGGGTGAACTTGATATTACGCTATACCGTGATGACCTGACAAAAAAGACAGACAATCAAGACCCGCTTGTAAAGGGAGCAGACATCCCAGCTGACATTAATGACAAAACACTCATTGTCGTTGACGATGTCCTGTTTACAGGCAGAACCGTCAGAGCAGCTATGGATGCCCTTGTGGATGTAGGAAGACCATCTTCCATTCAGCTGGCTGTGCTCGTCGACCGGGGACACCGGGAGCTGCCAATTCGAGCGGATTATATCGGGAAAAACATTCCGACATCAAAAGCAGAGACCGTTATGGTTCAACTGAATGAAGTAGATCAAAACGACCTTGTCGCTATATACGAAAAATAACCTTTTTAAATGCATTCCAGAGAGTTTGCAAAGAGGGCAATAACAGAGACACCGAGCACACGGCTAACATGACGTGTCTGGTTTTTCTAGGCCTCTTTGCGCATACTCGCAAAGAGGCTTTTTTAATGAAAAAGGACACATCTAGGAGGAAAATCATGAGTCAGCAAAAAGCCAATTTAGGCATTCGAGATATCCCAAAACCATTCACATGGCTATCACTTAGCCTGCAGCATTTGTTTGCGATGTTTGGTGCAACCATTCTTGTACCAAAAATCATTGATATGAGTCCAGCCGTCGCGCTCATCTCAAGCGGTGTGGGAACGATTGTTTACTTAATCATCACAAGAGGACAAATTCCGGCGTATCTTGGATCGTCCTTTGCCTTCATCGCCCCCATACTGAATGTGAAAGCAACGGGCGGCCCTGGAGCCGCAATGGTTGGCGCCTTCATGGCGGGTGTTGCGTATGCGCTTATCGCCCTGTTCATTAAATGGCTCGGCACAGGCTGGCTGATGAAGCTTCTGCCGCCGGTTGTTGTAGGACCAGTCATTATGGTCATTGGACTTGGACTCGCTGGAACAGCAGTCAACATGGCGATGTATGTTGATCCGAATGCTACTGAGTTAGTTTACAGCCTCAAGCATTTAATGGTCGCTGGCTTCACACTGGCTGTCACGATTATCAGTATGATTTTCCTAAGAGGATTCCTTAGCTTAATCCCAGTATTAATCGGCATAATCAGCGGCTATCTCTTTGCCTTAACTCAAGGCATTGTGAACTTCCAGCCGGTCATTGACGCAAAATGGTTTGCCGTACCAGACTTCGTCGTACCATTTGTCGACTATACACCTGCTGTGACCTTAAGCATTCTCACAGTGATGGTGCCGGTTGCCTTTGTCACAATGTCTGAGCATATCGGCCATCAAGTGGTGTTAAGTAAGGTCGTAGGACAAGATTTTATTAAAAAACCAGGTCTTCACCGCTCCATTTTAGGAGACAGTGCGGCGACCATCTTCGCTTCACTTATTGGCGGACCACCAACAACAACTTATGGAGAGAACATTGGCGTACTTGCCATCACAAGAGTGTTCAGTATCTTCGTCATCGGCGGAGCAGCAGTGTTTGCGATCTGCTTCGGTTTTGTAGGAAAAATTTCAGCATTAATCAGTACAGTGCCGTCCGCGGTGATGGGAGGCGTTTCGTTCCTGCTCTTTGGAATCATTGCCTCAAGCGGCCTGAGAATCCTGATTGATCATAAAGTGAATTTTGAAGAAAAGCGTAATCTCATTATCGCATCAGTCATCCTAGTCATCGGAATTGGCGGGGCATTTATTGAGGTGAAACAAATCAATCTCACTCTATCTGGAATGGCACTTGCTGCGATTACGGGTGTCCTGTTAAACCTGATCCTGCCGCATCAAAAAGCGGAAGATGACGAGTCAAATGAATCAAATACAGAAAACCTTTTAAAAGAAGTCCAGTGAGGCTGACAAGGGTTCTAAATGGAGCAGAATGCACGAAAGTGCCGCTGCTTCTTTTGGAGAACCCTAAGCTGCCGAGGCTTAGGGTTTTTTTGAACCTGAAAGTGATGAAAAACTAGAGGGGGAAGAAAAAATGAATGATTTATCGACAATGAGCAGCTTGTCTAAAGAAGAGATTTTACAGCTGATTGAAGAAGCAGCGGCACTCAAAAAGGGGAAACAAGAACATGGACTAGCCGGAGAATTTGTGGCAAACCTCTTCTTTGAACCAAGCACAAGAACACGTTTTAGCTTTGAAGTAGCCGAGAAGAAACTAGGGATGAATGTCCTGAGCTTAGATGCGGCAAGCACCTCCGTTCAAAAGGGCGAAACACTTTACGATACGGTAAAAACACTGGAATCAATCGGAGTAAAGGCATGTGTGATCAGAGACAGCACCGATGAATATTATAACGAGCTGATCGGGAAGGTTGGAATTCCCATCATCAATGCAGGAGATGGCTGCGGACAGCATCCAACCCAATCACTGCTTGACCTCATGACCATATTTGAAGAGTTTGGCGGCTTTGAAGGCTTAACGATTTCGATTCATGGAGATATCAAACATAGCAGGGTAGCAAGGTCAAATGCTGAGGTTCTCTCAAGACTGGGAGCGACAGTCCTCTTTTCAGGACCTGCTTCCTTCCAGGATGAACAAAACCCTCACGGAACGTACGTCCAAGTAGATGAAGCCATCGCACAATCTGATGTGGTGATGCTGCTCAGAATCCAGCATGAGCGGCACGCTGAAAAAATGGGCAGTGATGATTACTTATCAACTTATGGATTAACAGTAGATAGAGCCAGCAAAATGAAAGAACGCGCGATTATTATGCATCCAGCACCAGTAAACAGAGGTGTTGAAATAGATGATTCATTAGTAGAGTCCAAGCAGTCAAGGATTTTCAAGCAAATGGAAAATGGTGTTTATATCCGAATGGCCGTATTAAAAAGAGCTTTTCAAAATAGCACACTACATCAAAAAGGGAGAGATTCTGTCTATGTCATATCTCATTAAAAACGGTTTTATCTTAACAAGCACAGGTGAAAGAGTGCAGCAGGATATTAGGGTAAAAGGAAAAGTGATTCAAGCGATGGGTCACCTAGAAAGAGAAGACGGAGAAGAGGTTATTGATGCAGCAGGGCTATTTGTGTCACCAGGCTTGATCGATCTGCATGTGCATTTAAGAGAGCCAGGCGGAGAGAAAAAGGAAACAATTGAAACAGGCTCTAAAGCAGCCGCAAGAGGTGGATATACGACCATTGCAGCGATGCCGAATACAAGACCGGTTCCAGATACAAAAGAGCAAATGGAATGGCTCATGAATCGAATCGAAGAAACCTCATCTGTTAGAGTACTGCCATACGCCTCCATCACAACGAGACAAATTGGGGAAGAGATGACGAATTTTGCAGCACTAAAAGAAGCAGGAGCCTTTGCTTTTACAGATGACGGTGTCGGTATCCAAACAGCAGGCATGATGTACGAAGCGATGAAACAGGCAGCAAGTCTTGATCAAGCGATTGTGGCGCACTGTGAAGATAACTCGCTCATTTACGGCGGGTGCGTTCATGAAGGAGAATTTTCAAAAGCAAATGGGTTAAACGGAATACCGTCAATCTGTGAATCGGTGCATATTGCAAGAGATGTTCTTTTAGCAGAAGCAGCGAACTGTCATTATCATGTATGTCATATCAGTACGAAAGAATCTGTGCGAGTCGTACGCGATGCAAAAAAAGCAGGCATCCGTGTGACGGCTGAGGTGTCACCGCATCACCTGCTGTTGTGTGATACGGACATTCCAGGTCTTGATACAAACTATAAAATGAACCCGCCGCTCAGAGGGAAAGAGGATCGCGAGGCATTGATCGAGGGACTGTTAGATGGAACGATTGATTTCATCGCCACAGACCATGCGCCGCATACAGAAGAAGAAAAGAACGAAACCATGCAGCGTGCCCCGTTTGGAATTGTGGGACTTGAAACAGCGTTCCCGCTTCTGTATACACGATTTGTCAAAACAGGCGAATGGACATTAAAAGAACTCGTTGATTATATGACAATCAAACCAGCAGAAGCCTTTTCCCTTCCATACGGAAAGCTTGAAGAAGGACACATAGCTGATATTACACTCATTGATTTAAACAAAGAAATGGCAATCGATAAAACAAGCTTCTTATCAAAAGGACAAAATACACCGTTTGACAAATTGACTGTATCAGGATGGCCAGTCATGACACTTGCATCTGGGAAAGTCGTTTATGAAGAGGGGAGACTAGTAAAATGAAGAGACGCTTAGTGCTAGAAAACGGAACAGTATTCGAAGGAACAGGCTTTGGCAGCTTAGAACCATCAGTCGGAGAAGTCGTCTTTAATACAGGGATGACGGGCTATCAAGAAATTTTATCTGATCCATCATACTGCGGACAAATTGTCACACTCACTTACCCGCTTATCGGCAACTACGGCATTAACCGTGACGATTTTGAATCGATCACACCGTTTGTGAAAGGGCTGATTGTGAAAGAGCTTTGTGAAAAGCCCTCAAACTGGCGCTCTTCATACTCACTCGATGAATATTTAAAAATGAAAAACATTCCGGGGCTGAGCGGAATCGATACACGGAAGCTGACTAGAATGATTCGAAGTGCAGGGACTTTAAGAGGGGCGTTTGCAGGACCTGATGAACAAGTGGAAGACGTTGTCCGCCGCCTTCAAACATTGCAGCTGCCAACTGATCAGGTGAGTCAAGTATCTGTGAAAAATGCGTACCCAAGCCCAGGCAGAGGAAAAAGAATTGTCCTTGTCGATTTCGGCATGAAGCACGGCATTTTGCGCGAGCTCAATAAACGTGATTGCGACGTTATTGTGGTGCCATACAACATCACTGCAGATGAAGTGCTGCAGCTAAAGCCTGATGGCATCATGCTTTCAAACGGACCTGGAGATCCTGTGGATGTACCAGAAGCCGTTGAGATGATTCAGCAATTGATTGGAAAGGTGCCGCTCTTTGGTATTTGCCTCGGACATCAGTTATTTGCTCTAGCGTGCGGTGCAAGCACAGAAAAAATGAAATTTGGTCACAGAGGGTCGAACCATCCGGTGAAAGAACTAGCAACTGGCAAGGTGACACTCACGTCTCAAAACCATGGCTACACGGTTAGCAAGATTAACGAAGACGTGCTCGAAGTCACACATATTGCCTTAAACGACAATACGATTGAAGGATTAAAACATAAAGAAGCACCAGCGTTCACTGTTCAGTACCACCCAGAAGCATCACCGGGTCCAGAAGATGCAAACTACTTATTTGACCAGTTCATGGAAATGATTCATACGACTGAGAAAGAAGGGGAAGAAGTATGCCAAAACGCGTAGACATCAAAAAGATTTTAGTAATCGGATCAGGTCCTATCATCATCGGTCAGGCAGCGGAGTTTGACTATGCAGGTACACAGGCTTGCTTAGCACTAAAAGAAGAGGGCTATGAAGTCGTTCTTGTGAACTCTAACCCTGCGACCATCATGACAGATACAGAAATGGCTGATAAGGTATACATCGAACCACTGACACCAGAATTTTTAACACGAATCATTCGAAAAGAACGCCCTGATGCGATCTTGCCAACACTTGGCGGGCAAACTGGATTAAACCTTGCTGTTGAATTGTCAGACCTTGGTGTATTAGCTGAATGCGGCGTTGAAGTACTCGGTACAAAGCTGTCAGCCATCCAAAAAGCAGAGGATAGAGATTTATTCCGTAATTTGATGAATGAACTAAATGAGCCTGTACCAGAAAGTGAAATCATTCATAACCTGGAAGAAGCAATGGCGTTTACGGATCAAATCGGTTTCCCTGTCATCGTCAGACCAGCCTATACATTAGGTGGAACGGGCGGCGGAATTTGTACAAACGAGCAAGAACTGAAGGAAATCGTTGAAAACGGCCTGAAGCTAAGCCCAGTTACACAATGCTTACTTGAAAAAAGCATTGCAGGCTTTAAAGAAATTGAATATGAAGTCATGCGAGACAGCGGTGACCATGCAATCGTTGTTTGTAACATGGAAAACTTTGACCCTGTCGGTATCCATACAGGTGACAGTATTGTTGTAGCACCAAGCCAAACGTTAAGTGATCGTGAATATCAGCTGCTTCGCAATGTGTCGCTTAAGCTGATCCGCGCACTTGGCATAGAAGGCGGCTGTAACGTTCAGCTGGCACTTGATCCAAACAGTTTTCAATACTATATCATCGAAGTAAACCCGCGTGTGAGCCGTTCCTCTGCGCTTGCGTCAAAAGCGACAGGCTATCCAATTGCCAAATTGGCAGCGAAAATTGCAGTCGGCTTAACGCTTGATGAAATGATGAACCCAGTCACAGGTAAAACCTATGCAGCCTTCGAGCCTGCACTTGACTATATCGTTTCAAAAATACCGCGCTGGCCGTTCGATAAATTTGAATCTGCCAACAGACGTCTTGGTACGCAAATGAAGGCAACTGGTGAAGTCATGGCGATCGGCCGCACATTAGAAGAGTCTCTTCTAAAGGCTGTACGCTCACTTGAAGCTGATGTGCATCACATTGAATTAAAAGATGAAGCAGACATCACAAATGAAGTGCTTGAAAAACGGATTATCAAAGCGGGAGACGAACGATTATTTTATATCGCTGAGGCGCTTAGAAGAGGCTATACAGTCGAACAAATACACGAATTCTCAAAAATTGATTACTTCTTCCTTCATAAACTGGAAGGCATCATCGCCTTTGAGAAGACATTAAAAGAAAACAAAGGCAATACAGACGTATTAAAAGAAGCGAAAGAAAAAGGCTTCTCAGATATCTACATTAGCCGCGAGTGGAATATGAACGAAGCGGATGTCTACAAGCTAAGACAAGAAGCAGGCATTGTACCTGTATACAAAATGGTAGATACATGTGCGGCAGAATTTGAATCAGAGACACCTTATTTCTACAGCACGTATGAAGATGAAAATGAATCAGAACGTACAGACAAGAAAAGCGTTATCGTATTAGGTTCAGGTCCTATCCGAATTGGACAAGGGGTAGAATTTGATTATGCGACCGTTCACTCTGTGTGGGCAATTAAACAAGCAGGCTATGAAGCGATCATTATTAACAACAACCCTGAAACGGTCTCAACAGACTTTAGTATTTCAGATAAGCTCTACTTTGAACCACTCACTGTAGAAGACGTGATGCATATCATTGACCTTGAACAGCCTGAAGGAGTTGTCGTTCAGTTCGGCGGGCAAACAGCGATCAACTTAGCAGATGAATTATCAAATAGAGGGGTTAAAATTCTTGGAACTTCTCTAGAAGACCTAGACCGCGCAGAAAACCGGGACAAGTTTGAACAAACGTTAGAAACACTTGGCGTGCCCCAGCCTAAAGGAAAAACAGCAACGTCTGTGCTTGAAGCAGTAGCGATTGCCAATCAAATTGGCTACCCAGTCCTTGTCCGTCCTTCCTATGTATTAGGCGGCCGCGCGATGGAAATTGTGTATCAAGAAGCCGAGCTTCTTCACTACATGGAGAATGCGGTGAAGGTCAATCCGCAGCATCCAGTGTTAATTGACAAGTACTTGACAGGAAAAGAAATTGAAGTAGATGCCGTGTCTGATGGCGAAACTGTCGTGATCCCAGGCATTATGGAACACATTGAAAGAGCCGGAGTTCACTCTGGTGACTCGATTGCAGTCTATCCGCCACAAACATTGTCTGAGGACATCAAAGCGAAGATCGCAGAATACACGATCAAGCTTGCAAAAGGACTCAACATTATTGGGCTTTTAAACATCCAGTTTGTCCTATCAAAAGGCGAAGTGTATGTACTTGAAGTGAACCCGCGATCAAGCCGGACGGTTCCTTTCTTAAGTAAAATCACAGGCATCCCGATGGCCAACCTTGCGACAAAAGTCATCTTAGGAGACAAGCTCAAAAATTATGGCTACGAAGAAGGGCTTCACACAGAGCAAGAAGGAGTGTACGTTAAAGTCCCAGTCTTCTCTTTTGCTAAATTAAGAAGAGTCGATATTACACTCGGACCTGAAATGAAATCAACAGGTGAAGTCATGGGGAAAGATGTCACGATCGAAAAAGCCCTATATAAAGGATTGATTGCCTCAGGTATTCAAATTCCTAATGATGGAACAGTACTTCTGACAGTGGCTGATAAGGATAAAGAAGAAGGACTTGAGATCGCAAGAAGATTCCATTCAATCGGCTATCATATTTTAGCGACAGAAGGAACGGCGAATTATTTAAAACAAGCCTCCATTCCATCAAGTGTGGTCGGCAAAATCGGAGAGGAAGGCAAAAACCTTCTCGATGTCATTCGAAACGGGGAAGCGCAATTTGTCATCAATACCTTAACAAAAGGAAAACAGCCGGCAAGAGACGGCTTTAGAATTAGACGTGAATCTGTTGAAAACGGAGTGGCCTGCTTAACGTCCTTAGATACTGCAGAAGCCATTTTAAGAGTGCTTGAGAGCATGACATTTAGAGCGGATGAAATGCCAGAAGTGAAAACGAATGCTGAGGTGACAGTAACGATATGAAAAAAGCATACTTGACGGTCGTCTCGAACCGAGAGATCGCTGATCATATTTACGAAATGACATTAAAAGGTGACCTTGTGGACTCCTTTCAAACGGCTGGACAATTTCTTCATCTAAAGGTCAGTGAATCCATGACACCGCTGCTGAGAAGACCGATCAGTATTGCCAACATTCATGCCGAGCAAAAAGAAGCAACCATCATTTACCGCACAGAGGGAGAGGGCACAAAGCTCCTCTCCCAAAAGCGGGAGGGAGAATCAGTCGATGTATTAGGGCCGCTTGGAAACGGGTATGATCCTTCAGTCGTCCAGCCCGGAGAGACGGCATTACTAGTCGGCGGCGGAATTGGCGTACCGCCTCTATATGAACTGTCCAAGCGTTTAACGAAAAAAGGCGTCATCGTGAAGCATGTCCTCGGCTTTCAATCGAAAAAGGATGTATTTTACGAGGAGAAATTTCAAGCACTCGGTGATACGTTTATTGCATCGGTTGATGGCACATACGGTGCTAAAGGCTTTGTAACAGATGTGATAAAAGAGCAAAACCTGGGCTTTGATGTGCTGCTTTCCTGCGGTCCAACACCTATGCTCAAAGCACTGAAAGACACGTATCCTGATAAGCCCGTCTACATTTCGATGGAAGAACGAATGGGCTGCGGGATTGGTGCGTGCTTTGCATGTGTCTGTCATACAGATCAGCTCGACAAACCTTACGTCAAAGTCTGTCTTGATGGACCTGTTTTTAAAGCAGAGGAGGTGGCATTGTCATGCTAAACGTTGAGTTACCCGGATTATCTTTAAAGAATCCAATCATCCCTGCATCAGGCTGCTTCGGGTTCGGGAGAGAATTTGCATCCTTATATGACCTATCATTGCTAGGCGGTATCATGATCAAAGCCACAACCCTTGAACCGAGATTTGGCAATCCCACGCCAAGGGTAGCCGAGACAGGAGCTGGTATGCTTAATGCAATCGGCCTTCAAAATCCGGGTCTAAAAGGCGTGCTTGAAAATGAGCTGCCTTGGCTTGAACAATTTGATACACCTATTATTGCGAATGTTGCTGGCTCACAGGTTGATGATTATGTGGAAGTAGCCAAGCAAATCAGCCAAGCAAAAAATGTTCATGCCCTTGAACTGAATATTTCTTGCCCAAATGTGAAAACAGGCGGAATTGCCTTCGGTACAGATCCAAATATGGCGGCGTCATTGACAAAAGCGGTCAAGGAAGTCTCTTCTGTACCTGTCTATGTCAAGCTGTCACCTAACGTAGCCAATATTGTGGAGATTGCTCAAGCGATTGAAGCTGCTGGAGCGGATGGACTCACCATGATTAACACATTAATCGGTATGCGTTTAGATTTAAAAACTGGGAAACCCATCCTTGCCAATAAAACAGGTGGATTATCAGGACCAGCTGTCAAACCGGTCGCTGTGCGCATGGTACACGAGGTGAGTCAAGCGGTTTCTATTCCGATTATCGGGATGGGCGGAGTGCAAAGTGCTGAAGATGTACTTGAATTTTTACTAGCAGGTGCAAGTGCAGTAGCTGTCGGCACAGCCAATTTTGTGAATCCATTTATTTGCCCAGAAATTATTGAAGAGCTGCCAAATGTGTTAGCAGCATATGGTTATTCATCTGTAGAGGAATGCATCGGAAGGAGCTGGAAACATGAAGCACTTGCCCATCATCGCGCTTGATTTTCCATCAGGACAGGAGGCCCACGCCTTTTTAGATCGTTTTGAAAGCACTCCATTATTCGTAAAGGTTGGCATGGAGCTGTTTTACCAAGAAGGACCTGCCATCCTTGATGCGCTGAAAGAAAAAAATTGCCGCATTTTTCTTGATCTAAAATTACATGACATTCCAACTACTGTGCAAAAAGCGATGAACCGGCTTGCTGCACTTGGTGTTGATTTGGTCAATGTGCATGCTGCTGGCGGGAAACGGATGATGCAGGCTGCGTTAGAGGGACTTGAAAGCGGGACTCCTGCTGGACAAAGCCGCCCGGGCATTATTGCAGTGACCCAGCTGACTAGTACGTCAGAAGACATGATGAGAAACGAATTACTCATTGACCATCCGTTGCAAGAGACTGTTATCCGGTACGGACAATTAGCATATGAAAGTGGGCTAGACGGGGTTGTTTGCTCTGTTCATGAATCTAAAGCACTTCATGAACATATTTCACCATCCTTTCTCACTGTAACGCCAGGAATTCGCTTACCGAATGATCAAACCGATGACCAACAGCGCGTAGCGACACCGGCCTATGCAAAAGAGCAAGGTGTTTCACAAATCGTTGTCGGAAGATCAATCACAAAAGCTGATAAACCAATAGAAGCCTATCATCAAATTTTGAAAGAGTGGGAGTGACTGCCAGATGAAATCAAAAATCGCGAAACATCTATTACAAATCAAAGCGGTCTCATTAAAACCAGACGAACCGTTTACATGGGCGAGCGGTATAAAATCACCGATCTATTGTGATAACCGCCTGACATTGTCATATCCAGAAGTGAGACACGACATTGCTGAAGGTCTAAAAGATTTAATTCTCACTCATTTCAAGGGAGCAGAGGTTGTCGCGGGTACTGCAACAGCAGGCATTCCTCATGCGGCATTAGCAGCAGACCGCTTGAACATCCCGATGTGTTATGTCAGAAGTAAGCCGAAAGCACATGGAAAAGGAAATCAAATTGAAGGGGCCGTATCAAAAGGCCAAAAGGTTGTCGTCGTAGAAGACCTTATTTCCACAGGAGGCAGTGTGCTTGAAGTGGTCGCTGCTCTTCAAGATGAGGGCTGCGAGGTACTAGGAGTTGCCGCGATCTTCACATACGGACTGCCAAAAGCAGCGGCAGCCTTTCAAGAAAAAAATATTCCATATGTCACCCTAACAGACTATGACACATTGACAGACGTGGCACTTGAACTGAAAGCGATTGAGCCTGCTGCGATGAACAAACTAAAACGCTGGAGACAAGATCCTTCCTCAGAATCTTGGATGGAAGAAACGGTCTGAAAAGTGAAAGCCCATCGTTAACAAAAACTGTGCCTGCCCGCACAGTTTTTTATTTAGGTAAAAATAGTAAAATAGACTCAAATTTTAATAAAAACTAATCCTATCAATAAAGTCGGGTTGACTTTTGTTTGAATTGTGTTAATATTTAAGACAAATTGAAACTCTTATCCAGAGAGGTGGAGGGACTGGCCCGATGAAACCCGGCAACCTGCGATTCGCAAGGTGCTACTTCCTGCAAAATGATTCTATTTTGAAAGATAAGGAAATCGTGAGCTTCCTCATCTTTCTTTCGGACTGAAAGAAAGTTTTTTTATTTTAACGGTGAGGAGGAAGAGGAGATGGAAGTGAAACAAAATCAGGATGAGGACTTAGTAAAGCATATGCAAGAACTGATTGGGGATATGAAATTCGGTTCAATAACGTTAATTGTTCAGGACGGTCAAGTGATTCAAGTGGAAAAGAACGAAAAAATTAGATTGAAGTAGTGCGGATAAAAGCAATATGAGCTGTACTCCGGAAGGGGAGAAATCATGTTAACTTATGAAAATTGGCAAGAGCCGTCCATTACATTTCAAGAAGATGATTTGTATAAAGGAGCCCTGTCTGTACTGAAATGGGCGTACGGTCATTATGGTGACCAGCTCGTATATGCGTGCAGCTTTGGGATTGAGGGCATCGTTCTGATTGATCTGATTGCAAAAGTAAAAAAAGATGCGAAAATTGTCTTTTTAGATACAGGTCTGCATTTTAAAGAAACATACGACACAATTGATGCGGTAAAGGAAAGATACCCGGGCTTAGACATTGAACTGAAAACGCCTGAGCTGACGGTTGAACAGCAAAATGAGCAGCACGGTGAACAATTATGGAAAACAAATCCTCAAAGCTGCTGCCATATGCGTAAGGTCATTCCTTTGCAAGAAGCCCTATCTGGTTATCCAGCATGGCTTTCCGGTTTAAGAAGAGAGCAGTCACCAAAACGAGCAGGGACGAATTTCTTAAATAAGGATGAAAAATTCAAATCAGTGAAAGTATGTCCGCTTATCCATTGGACGTGGAAGGACATATGGAGATATGCATCTAGAGAGGAACTTACTTATAATCCGCTGCATGACCAAGGATATCCAAGTATCGGCTGTGCACCGTGTACACAGCCAGCATTTACTGCAGATGATCTGCGTTCTGGCAGATGGTCAGGCACAGCAAAGACAGAGTGCGGATTACATGAGTAAGGGAGCATAATGTATGGAAATCGCCGCAATTTTATTTAGTCTATTCTTTGCTTTAAACATAGGCGCAAGCGGAGCAGCTGCTTCTATGGGCATTGCGTACGGGTCAGGTGCGATTCAAAAGCCCATTTATGCGCTCAGCGTTTGTGCAGTTGGGATTTTAGCAGGTTCAGTGATTGGCGGCGGTGAGGTCGTCAAAACGATCAGCTCTGGTATTATGCCAGAATCAGTCATTACACTTGAAATCGTTTGTATTATCATTGGTTCTGCTGCACTATCACTTTTTATAGCGAATCTGATGGCGATCCCTTTATCAACAAGTGAGGTCACAGTAGGGGCTGTGGTTGGTGTGGCAGTCGCGTATAAAGTATTGTTTGTGAAATCCATTTTAGTGATTGTGGCATTTTGGGTGATCATCCCGATTTTCGCCTTTCTTTTTACCTTTGCTGTCGTCAAAATCATCAGAATGTTCCCTAAACGGAAGCTGTCTAAAAAAGGCACAGCTATTTTATCTGTCGTATTAATCCTCAGCGGATTTCTAGAGGCGTTTTCAGCTGGTATGAACAATGTCGCAAATGCGGTCGGCCCGCTTGTCGCGTCAGGCGTTTTGTCAGTCGGGCAAGGAACTCTTTACGGCGGGATCTTTGTTGCACTTGGTGCCCTTTTGCTTGGGAGAAGGGTACTAGAAACAAACGGAAAGAAAATCACCCGCTATCAAACAGGCGAAGGGATTTTACTTTCGAGTACCGGTGCTGGGCTTGTCATCGTCAGCTCTATTTTTGGGCTGCCTGTTCCGCTTACGCAAATCACCTCCTCGTCTATTATCGGGCTTGGAATGGCAAAAGGCGGGCCAAACATTTTTCACAAACATGTTGTGAAAAAAATGCTGAAAGTGTGGGTGGTGTCACCCTTCTTATCACTCAGCCTATCGTATTTGCTGGTGAGCCTTTTCTTAAAAGGAGACTATTACTCTATCTTTATCATGATGAGTGTACTGCTTGCCTCACTTGGTGCGCTGAGTCTGATGAAGGCAGTCAAAAATGAGAGCAGCTCTATTCATGAACAGGGCGGCGGGATTTAATCACAAATCCGACTATTAACATCTAATAAATATGAACATTGAGAGGAAGATGAACAAATGAGTTTAACACCACATGGTGGCGTATTAATTAATCGAGTAAATGAAGAATATGATCTCAGCACAGCTGCAAAGGAAATTGAACTAGATGCGATCTCCTTTGCAGACCTTGAACTCATTGCAATTGGCGGATATAGTCCAATTGAAGGGTTTTTAACAAAAGCTGATTATGAAGCAGTTGTGAGCAGTATGCGGCTAGCAAGTGGTGTCGTTTGGTCTCTTCCTATTACACTGCCAGTGACAAAAGAAAAGGCGGCGGAAATCCATCAAGGCGATATCGTACGCTTATCCTATAATGGAACTGTATATGGGGTCATTGAAGTAGAGGATCAATACACACCAGATAAGGAAAAAGAAGCGGTAAATATCTATAAAACTGATGACCGCAATCATCCAGGCGTGAAAAAATTATTTGAACGCGGTGATACTTACATTGGCGGGAAAATTACACTGACGAAACGCAGTGAAAAACCATTCCCTCAATTTACGTATGAGCCAGAAGAAACAAGACGCCATTTTAAAGAAAATGGCTGGAAAACCATTGTTGGTTTCCAAACGAGAAACCCGGTTCATCGTGCGCATGAATATATTCAAAAAACAGCATTAGAAACGGTCGATGGTTTATTTTTAAATCCGCTTGTCGGTGAAACAAAATCTGACGATATCCCGGCAGATGTGAGAATGAAAAGCTATCAAGTGTTATTGAATGGTTATTATCCAAAAGACCGCGTCTTTTTAGGTGTTTTTCCTGCTGCAATGCGTTATGCTGGACCAAAAGAAGCGATATTTCACGCGCTTGTTCGTAAAAATTATGGCTGCACCCATTTTATTGTCGGAAGAGATCATGCAGGTGTTGGTGACTATTACGGCACATACGAGGCGCAGGAACTATTTGATCAATTTACAAGCGAAGAAATCGGTATTACGCCATTAAAATTTGAACACAGCTTCTACTGTAATACATGTGAAGCGATGGCCACACCAAAAACGTGTCCTCACGACAAAAGCGAGCATGTCATTCTTTCAGGTACAAAAGTTCGAACGATGCTGAGAAACGGTGAATTACCACCAAGCACGTTCAGCCGAAAAGAAGTCATTGAAACATTAATCGAAGGATTAAAAACGACGGTATCTTAAAGGGAGGGTATGACATGAGCAACGAACATATCGTGTGGCATGATGCATCTATTACAAAAAAAGAATATCAACAGAAAAACAATCATACGAGCGGCATTATCTGGCTTACAGGTTTAAGCGGATCAGGTAAATCAACGATTGCAAATGCAGCTGCAAGAGAGCTGTTTGAACAAGGCTATCAAGTCACCGTTCTTGACGGCGATAACGTGCGGCACGGACTCAATAAAGATCTAGGGTTTTCAGATGACGACAGAAAAGAAAACATCCGCCGAATCGGAGAAGTGGCAAAATTATTTGTGGAACAAGGTACGATTGTCATCACTGCTTTTATTTCTCCATTTCAAGAAGACCGCCACATTGTCAGACAGTTAGTCGAAGATGGGGAATTTCACGAAGTGTTTGTCAAATGTGATCTGAACGTGTGTGAAGAGCGTGATCCAAAAGGGTTATATAAAAAAGCGAGAAACGGCGAAATTCCATTTTTCACTGGAATCGATTCACCATATGAAGAGCCAGCTGAGCCTGAGCTCGTCTTAGATACAGGGGAATTATCCCGTGAGGAATCCAAACAGCGTCTTGTTGATTATGTAAAAGCAACAACGAAATAATCGCCTGATGGCAGGGGGAGAAAAGCAAGATGGGGAAAGTATACATTGTGGGTGCTGGACCCGGAGACCCAGATTTAATCACATTAAAGGCCCATAAGGCGATACAGCAGGCAGATGTCATCTTATATGATCGTCTTGTCAATCAAGACATTCTCGCCCACGCCAAACCAGAGGCGGAATTGATTTATTGCGGAAAACTGCCAAATCATCATACAATGAGACAGGAAGCCATCAATGAAGCGCTTGTGGCTCATGCAAAGGAAGGGAACGTTGTCGTTCGGCTGAAAGGCGGCGACCCCTTTGTCTTTGGCCGCGGCGGTGAAGAAATCGAATGCTTAGCTGAGCACGGAATTCCGTATGAGGTTGTCCCAGGAATTACTTCTGGTATTGCAGCGGCTGCTTATGCGGGCATCCCTGTGACACACCGTGAATTCAGCTCAAATGTTGCTTTTGTCACGGGTCACTATCAAAAGGATGAACATTTTGAAGAAAAGTGGGAGGCGCTGGCTACAGGGATTGATACTCTTGTGATTTACATGGGTGTCAAAAACGTGGAAAGAGTGCAGCGCCTGCTTTTAAAAAATGGACGGGATCCAGAAACACCCGCTGCATTTATACACTGGGGAACCACGACGAGGCAAAAGACAACTTGCTGCACTGTGGCGACACTGTCTGAAACCGTTGAAAAAGAAGGGATCGAGCATCCAAGTTTAATTGTTGTTGGAGATGTCGTTCATTTTCATCAAAAACTGAACTGGTTTGAACCCGCATTAATCGAGAAATGAGAATGATAGAGAAAAGACACGTACGTACATACATCGTGTCTTTTCGTCTGATGAAATAAGTGAGAGGGAGGAGCCGCATGAAACAAGCTGTCCTTTATGTTGGGCATGGAAGCCGAGTAAAAGAGGCGCAAGATAAGGCCATTTCTTTTATGAAAAGCTGTATGCCGTTAGTGAAAGCAGATATACAAGAAATTTGTTTTTTAGAGCTGACGGATCCTTCTATAGAAGAAGGATTTGAGGCCTGTGTGAAAAAAGGAGCGACACACATTGCCATCGTCCCGCTCCTCCTTTTAACTGCCATGCATGCCAAATCGGATATACCGGTCGAAATTGATAAAGTGCGCGTGCGATTTCCGCAAGTGAAGGTCACATATGGAAAGCCAATCGGGGTGAATCAAGAAGTAACAAAAGCGGTTGCCGCGAGAATTGAAGAAGCAGGATATCAAGGCGAGCGGGCGCGGATTCTTTTAATTGGCCGCGGGAGCTCTGATCCGGATGTGAAGCGAGATGTGTTTGGCATTGCAGACGATGTCAGAAGTCTGCTTCCACATGCAGAGGTTTTTCCGTGTTTTATTACAGCATGTGAGCCCAATTATCGAGATGTTCTCGCGCAGTTATCAGCAGATGACGATGGGCCTGTCTATATCGTTCCTTACTTGCTGTTTACCGGAATTTTAATGAAAGAAATTGAAAGTGAAGCCGCTCAGGCGAGAAATCAGCTGAAAGATGTCCGGGTATGCCGGTATATTGGCTTTCATCCGCATGTTAAAGCGGCTTATATTGAACGCGTGCAAGAAACCATGTTAAACAAAGACGATGCGTTTCGTTTCCAAGGAGAAAGCCATGCTTCCAGTCCATCTTGATTTAACCAATAAACAAGTGGTCATTGCCGGCGGCGGATCGGTGGCGTTAAGACGAGCAAAGGCGCTGTGCACGGAGCCTTGCCATATAATCGTTGTCAGTCCTAATCTTTCTGAAGAGATGGCACACCTCATTGATACATATCAATTGAATTGGAAGGAAAAGAAGGTAGATGCTGAAGATTTGAAGGATGCATTTTTCATTGTAGCTGCGACAAATGACCCTTCGGTAAATGAATGGATTGCACAAACAGCACAGCCTCACCAACTCGTGAATTGTGTGAGCCAATCAGAGCTAGGCAATGTGATGGTGCCGAAGGTTGTCAAAGCAGGAAAAGTGACGATTTCAGTCTCTACAAGCGGTGCAAGCCCCGCCCGGACAAAACAGCTGGCGGCGGCAATTGAATCCTTGCTTGAACAAGAGGATATTGACGCACTTGATGCCCTTTATATCGAAAGAAAAAAACGACAAAGAAAAAGCCGATAAATCCTCATGTCAGGATTTTATCGGCTTTTTCTTATTTATTTTCTCAGCTTGAGCACAAGATCTTCGTCAGGCGTGACAAATAATGTTTGCTGCTGATCATACGTAACAAAGCCAGGCTTTGCTCCGTTCGGTTTTTTCACATGCCGGATTTTTGTATAGTCGACAGGAACGGAACCGGACTCTTTTGCTTTCGAAAAGTAGGCGGCGATTTGAGCCGCTTCAAGCAGCGTTTGTTCATCAGGTGCTTGGTGACGAATGACGACATGTGATCCAGGAATATCCTTTGTATGCAGCCAAATATCATCACGAGCAGCTGCCTTTGTAGTCAAATACTCGTTTTGTTTGTTGTTTTTTCCGACTAAAATTGGAATGCCTTGGGACGACTCGTACGTTTCGAGCTGAATGGCCGTCGGTTTTTTCTTTTTGGCGTGACGCTTTTGTTTGGCGCGCAAATATTTTCCTTCAACAAGCTCTTCTCTCATTTCCTCTAAATCCTTCGGCGAAGCAGAGGACAGCTGCTGAATCAGCTCTTCAAAATAAGTAATTTCTTCATGTGTCCGCTTAATTTGTTCATTTACAGCTTCTACTGCATTTTTTGCCTTTTGATATTTTGTAAAGTATGCTTGTGCATTTTCAGAAGGGGTTTTGTTTGTTTTAAGCGGGATCGTGATTTCTCCGCCGTCTTCATCGTAATAATTGATGACAGTCGCTTCTTTATCTCCTTTTTTGATCGCATATAAATTGGCTGTTAACAATTCACCATAGAGCTGATATTTGTGTGCATCTTGAGATTCTTCAAGGGTTCTTTTTAGCTTTTTTAGCTTGTTTTCATTTTTCTTTTTTTCATTGACGACAAACCGTTCAAGGTCAGCCGCCTGCTGTTTGACTCTGTCTCTCTCAGCTTTTCCAAAATAAAAGCGGTCAAGCAGCTGGCTGAGTGAGTCGAATGTCTTCATCTCGCCTTGGACATGCTGAAGTTCTAATAAATAGAAATACTCTTTCCCGTCTTTTCTTGTAAGCTGCGGTGTAAAAGAATGCATGCGAATGAGCTGAAACATGTCGAGCAGTGTATTTGGGATCGTTTCTTGATTGGCAAGACCGGCCCGGTGTACTGCTTCCTTTGCAAACAGCGGGGAAACCCCAGAGAAGGTATCGACAATTTGATTGGCGATCTTTCCTTCTTGAAAGCGTAAATGCTTCAAAATATCATCCTTTGTCACGTCAAAAGGATTCAATTTTTGCTGCGCAGGCGGCAGTAGGTATTCATAACCAGGAAGCACCGTTCGATAGCTGTTTACAGATGGAGAAAGGTGTTTCAGACCATCAATGATCTGCTGCGTTCCATCCTCTACAAGAATGAAGTTGCTATGACGTCCCATGATTTCAATGTAAAGCTTACGCGTCTGCTCATCGCCGATTTCATTTCGGCTTCGCACATGAAGCACGATCACCCGGTCAAATCCAATCTGTTCAAAACGTTCAATGAAGCCGCCCTCAAGATGCTTTCTGAGAAGCATACAAAACATTGGCGGCTCACTTGGATTGTCGTATTGATGCTCGGTGAGCTGCACTCTTGCATAGCTCGGATGAGCCGATAAAAGGAGCTTATGATTTTTCCCGTTTGCTCGAATATGAAAAATCAGCTCGTGTTTATATGGCTGATGGATTTTTGAAATCCTTCCGCCAGTTAATGCCTTTTGCAATTCATTAGTCATACCATATGTAAAAATGCCGTCAAATGACATGTTGGATACACCCTCTTCTTTCACACAAATCTACTGAAAGAACCTTCCGTTTTCTCGTTCTTTAGGCAGTCTTATTATTATAGCATGATTTAGGACGAGTCTGAATAAACTGGCTTATAGAACACTGCATATGAGAGAGAACAAAAGAGGAGTGGACGAGGTCAAATGAATTGGCATGAACTGAACCAAACCGATTTATTAAAAACAATGAATACATCGATAGGTGACGGACTGTCAGAAAAAGATGTACAAAAGCGGCTTGAAAAACATGGATCAAATGAATTGCAGGAAGGAAAAAAGGCGTCGGCTCTGATCATTTTTTTAGCACAGTTTAAAGATTTCATGGTGTTAATCTTGCTTGCTGCAACAATCATTTCTGCCTTTTTAGGAGAATACATTGATGCTGTTGCGATTGTGGCCATTGTTTTGATTAATGGTGTACTCGGCTTTTATCAAGAACGCCGGGCGGAAAAATCCCTTCAAGCGTTAAAGGAATTATCAACTCCGCACGTGTATGCAAGGAGAAATAATGAATGGGTCAAGATCCCGTCTAAACATCTCGTGCCAGGGGATATTGTGAAATTTTCAAGCGGAGACCGGATTGGGGCAGATATTAGGTTACTAGATACAAAGAGCTTAGAAATTGAGGAGTCCGCTCTCACTGGTGAGTCTATCCCAGCGGTCAAACACGCAAGTCCACTTTCAAGCGGCCATGTTTCGCTCGGGGATTTGACGAACATGGCCTTTATGGGGACGCTTGTTACTAGAGGCAGCGGCGTAGGGGTTGTCATTGGTACAGGAATGAATACAGCGATGGGACAAATTGCCGGCATGCTGGATGCAGCAGGTAATATGGAAACGCCGCTGCAAAGGCGTCTCGAGCAGCTTGGAAAAATTCTGATTGTGGCTGCTTTATTTTTAACGGTGCTCGTTGTTGTTCTTGGTGTAGTGCAAGGACATGAATTGTATCATATGTTCCTAGCGGGTGTATCTCTTGCTGTGGCGGCGATTCCAGAAGGACTGCCGGCGATCGTCACTGTCGCCCTTTCCCTAGGGGTACAGCGGATGATCAAACAAAAATCGATTGTCAGAAAGCTCCCGGCAGTGGAAACACTCGGCTGCGCGTCAATCATTTGCTCTGATAAAACAGGAACCATGACGCAAAATAAAATGACTGTGACCCATGTGTGGGCAGAGGGAAAAACGTGGAATATTTCTGGCACAGGCTACGAGCCATCCGGTGACTTTACCTTAAACGGGGAAATCGTCCATGCCGACAAGCATCCAAGCCTGCAAAAGGTGTTATTATACGGGGCGCTTTGTAATACATCAACCATCGTTGAAAAAGACGGGGAGATGAGGCTTGATGGAGATCCGACAGAGGGAGCGCTCCTTACCGCAGCACGTAAAGCGGGTTTTACAGAGCAATTCATCGAAGCTGGATTTCATGTTATCGAGGAGTTTCCTTTTGACTCAGAAAGAAAGATGATGTCAGTCGTCGTTGAAACAAATCAAAAAGAGCGGTATGTTATTGCAAAAGGTGCGCCGGATGTACTAATGAACCGTTCAAGTCATATCATGCACGGCGGACGCACAGCTTCTTTTTCAGCCACTCACAGGCAAGAAACAGAAGCTGCGATTCAAGGTTTAGCAAGACAGGCGCTTAGAACCATTGCTATTGCGTATAAAAAAGTCGGTTTGACAGAGAAAATCACCTCTGTCCAGCAGGCTGAAGCTGATTTAACATTTATCGGATTAGAGGGCATGATCGATCCGCCGCGTCCTGAAGTCAGACGAGCGATTAAAGAGTGCCGGGATGCTGGCATTAAAACGGTCATGATTACAGGGGACCACGTGGAAACGGCCAAAGCGATCGCAAAAGACTTAAGCCTTTTACCGAAGCAAGGACAGGTGCTCGACGGAAAAGCGCTTGATCAAATGAGCGACAAAGAGCTTGAGCAAACGGCTGAAAATGTATATGTCTTTGCCCGGGTTTCTCCTGAGCATAAGCTGAGAATTGTCAAAGCCTATCAAAAAAATGGTCATGTTGTAGCGATGACAGGTGACGGGGTCAATGATGCGCCTGCCATTAAACAAGCAGATATCGGCATCTCCATGGGCATCACTGGTACAGACGTAGCCAAGGAAGCGTCTTCTCTTATTTTACTTGACGACAACTTTGCGACCATTAAATCCGCCATTAAAGAAGGCCGAAATATTTATGAAAACATTCGTAAGTTTGTCCGCTATTTGCTGGCATCAAATGTCGGAGAAATTTTGGTCATGCTGTTTGCGATGCTCCTCGCGCTTCCGCTTCCGCTCGTTCCTATACAAATCTTATGGGTAAACCTTGTCACAGATGGTCTACCGGCTATGGCACTTGGCATGGATAAGCCAGAAGGCGATGTCATGAAGAGAAAGCCGCGGAATGTGAAAGAGGGCATTTTTGCAAGGGGGCTTGGCTGGAAGGTCATCTCAAGAGGATTCCTCATCGGGCTTGCGACCCTTTTGGCATTTATATTTGTGTATCACCGCGATCCAAACAACCTGCAATATGCACAGACTGTCGCATTTAGTACGCTTGTTTTGGCGCAGCTCATTCATGTATTTGACTGCCGCAGTGAACGGTCCATTTTTGAACGTAATCCATTTGGGAACCTTTATTTGATCGGTGCGGTTTTGTCATCACTTTTACTCATGCTTGTGGTCATTTATTACCCGCCGCTTCAGCCAATTTTCAAAACGGTCGCGATTGCACCAATTGATTGGCTGCTGATTATCGGGATGTCTGCACTGCCAACTTTTTTACTGGCAGGATCACTTTTGACAAGAAAAAAATAATTCATTATGGTATAATTTTGAGGTAATAGTGTCTGCTATTACCTTTTTCATTTTATTAATATGAAAGAATTGGGTGTTTTAACATGATACGCAGTATGACGGGATTCGGCCAAGCGAGTAAAACGGATGGAGAACTGACAGTGTCAGTTGAGCTAAAATCGGTCAATCACCGTTTTAAAGAGGTTCATGCCCGTTTGCCGAGGCCGCTTTTATATTTCGAAGATACATTAAAAAAGATCATTCTTCGTCACGTGCAGCGCGGTAGAATTGAGCTGTTTGTCACGATTGAAGGCGGTAAACTAGCAAGCCGGTCCTTACAGATCGACTGGCCGCTGCTTGATGAATACATGAAAGCCGCAAAAGACCTCGAGGAACGCTATCACATTTCAGGCATTCAGCATGCACATGACTTATTGGGGCTTGAGCTTGCCGTTCAGGTGGAAGAGTCAGCCAGCCGAAATGAACAGCTAGAGCAGCTGCTGATGGAAGCTTGCGAGGATGCTGTCAAGGAGCTTTGCTTCATGAGAGAGCAAGAGGGAGCATCACTTCAAAAAGACTGTGAACTAAGGCTTTCTGAACTAGAGGCCTATACAGAAGAAATCAAAGTCTTTGCACCAGAGGTTGTGAGTCAGTACAAAGAACGATTGAATCAGCGATTGCAAGAATGGATCGGTGAGGCGCTTGACGAGAGCAGACTGACAACAGAGGCTGCCATCTTTGCTGACCGCTGCGACATTACAGAAGAGATTACGAGATTAAAAAGTCACTTTCAGCAATTTCAGCAAATCTTGCTGCAAGGCGGTGCTGCCGGCCGAAAACTTGACTTCCTTGTACAGGAGCTCAACCGTGAAGTGAACACCATTGGATCAAAAGCGAACCATCACCATTTAACAAAGCTGGTGGTTGAAATGAAAAGTGCTATTGAAAAAATAAAAGAACAAGTGCAAAATATAGAATAGTCATTGTGTATGCTGTTTACAGTGCGTCTCTTTCGGCGAGACTAGAGACGTTTATATTACAGGGGGACGAAAGAAGATGACCATAAAGTTGATCAATATCGGATTTGGAAACATCATTTCAGCGAATCGGATGATTTCGATCGTCAGTCCGGAATCAGCACCGATTAAACGAATGATACAAGACGCAAGAGATCGAGGCATGCTCATAGATGCTACATACGGAAGAAGAACCCGTGCTGTTGTCATTATGGACAGTGACCATGTCATCTTATCTGCCGTTCAGCCTGAGACTGTCGCGCAAAGACTTTCTGTAAAAGAAGAAATCATAGATGAAGGGCAGGGGTAATACGCCATTATGAAAGAAAGAGGACTTTTAATCGTTCTCTCTGGACCTTCGGGAGTTGGAAAAGGAACGGTCAGACAAGCCATTTTCTCCCAGGAAGATACGAAATTTGAATACTCTATTTCTGTGACGACACGCAAACCGCGTGAAGGTGAAAGAAATGGTGTCGATTATTTCTTTAAAACCAGGGAAGAATTTGAACATATGATTGAAAACAAAAAGCTGTTAGAATGGGCAGAGTACGTCGGGAATTACTACGGCACGCCTGTTGACTATGTTGAACAGACATTAAGCGAAGGAAAAGATGTTTTCCTTGAAATTGAAGTGCAAGGTGCACTTCAAGTAAGAGAAGCATTCCCGGAAGGTCTTTTTATTTTCCTTGCACCGCCTAGTCTTTCAGAACTTCAAAACCGCATCATTACACGCGGTACAGAATCTGAGGAGCTCATTCGAAACCGAATGGCCGCTGCGAAAGAAGAAATTGAAATGATGGATGCTTACGACTATGTCGTTGAAAACGATGATGTCGAGCTTGCTTGTGAAAGAATCAAAGCGATCGTCCTTGCAGAACACCTGCGCAGAGACAGAGTCGCACCGAGATATAAAAAAATGCTGGGGGTAGAATAAACCATGTTAGATCCTTCAATTGACTCATTGATGAACAAACTTGATTCAAAATATACACTTGTAACAGTGTCTGCACGCCGTGCACGTGAAATGCAGATCCACCAAGATCAGCAGATTGAAAACACAAAGTCTTACAAATTTGTAGGCAAAGCACTAGAAGAAATCGACGCTGGTCTTTTGACATTTGAAAAAGAGGATCAAGAATAACACATCGCTTCTGCAATGCAGATACGATACGTTCAAAAAAGTCAAAACTATGATTGGTTTTGACTTTTTTGAATTGTAGACGAATTTGTGAAAAAGGCCGTTAAGGGGGACAAACAAATGTTACAGTCAAAAAATATTTTGCTCGGTGTCAGCGGAGGAATCGCCGTATATAAAGCAGCAGCACTTACTAGTAAACTCGTACAAGCAGGCGCAAATGTCAGAGTGATTATGACGGAATCTGCTCGTGAGTTTGTGTCTCCGCTTACCTTCCAAGCTCTGTCTAGGCATGAGGTATATGTGGATACATTCAAAGAAAACAATCCAAGAGTCATTGCGCATATTGACGTAGCTGACTGGGCCGATCTCATTCTTGTTGCCCCTGCAACAGCACATACAATTGGTAAAATGGCCGCTGGACTTGCAGATGATATGCTGACGACGACTTTGCTTGCTTCAACAGCGCCTGTATGGATCGCTCCAGCGATGAATGTGCATATGTACGATCACCCGGCTGTGAAACGGAACATTCGCACATTATATGAAGACGGCTACCGCTTTATTGAGCCAAGTGAAGGTTATTTAGCCTGCGGGTACATTGGAAAAGGGCGATTAGAAGAGCCTGAAAAAATTGTGGAACACATCCGTGCTTTTTTTGAAGAGCCAAAAAGCTTACCGCTCTCAGGAAAGAAAGTCGTGGTGACAGCAGGTCCTACACGTGAAGTCATCGATCCTGTCCGGTTCTTTACAAATCGTTCTAGTGGAAAAATGGGCTATGCGATTGCAGAGGCTGCTCAGCAAATGGGGGCAGATGTTACGCTGATTTCTGGACCTGTTTCTTTAACTGAACCTGATCATGTACATGTAGTGCACGTTGAATCAGCTGAAGAGATGTATCAAGCTGTGCTAGAGGTATATGGGGAAGCTGATCTTGTTATTAAATCAGCAGCTGTCGCCGATTACACCCCTGTCACGACCTATGCTCATAAAATGAAAAAACAGGACGGCGCTCTGGACATTGAATTCACCCGGACAAAAGATATTTTAAAAGAGCTGGGGAAAAGAAAAGAGCATCAAGTGCTGGTCGGCTTTGCAGCTGAAACGCAGGATGTAGAATATTATGCGAAAAAGAAAATTGAATCCAAGCATTTAGATATGATTGTTGCCAATAACGTCACAAAAGAGGGTGCAGGCTTTGGCACAGATACCAATGTGGCAGCGATGATCAAAGCAGATGGAACGAAAAAAGAGCTGCCGATGATGAGCAAAAAAGATCTCGCTTTTGAAATTTTAAAGGAGGCAATACAGCTGCTTCCAGAAGAGCGTGATCGAGCATGATTGCTGAAGTCATCGTAGATGTCACAACGAAAGCCATTGACCGGCCATTTGATTACCGTGTACCAGATCGATTCAAAGATCTCGTCAAAGCGGGAATGAGGGTGGTCGTTCCTTTTGGCCCGAGGAAGATTCAAGGGTTTGTGACAAAAGTCAAAGATGAAACAGACATCAAGACAGGAAACATCAAAGAGATTGTCGATTTATTTGATTTATCACCTGTTCTGACAGATGAGCTATTGGAGCTTTCCCACTGGCTGACGGAAAAAACATTGTCCTATCATATCACGGCACTTCAATCGATGCTGCCCGCAGCCATGAAGGCAAAGTATGAAAAAGAAATTCAAGTGCTTTCAGAGGAAGAACTTCCGCAGTCATTGAAAGAGCTTTTCGGTCAGCGAGAAAGCATTCTTTATGCTGACATCCCGGCTGAACAATTAAAACAAATTCAAAAGCATGTCCAAAAAGGTCATCTAGAGGTGAGATACCATGTCTCGCAAAAATCTGGAAAGAAAAAGGTCCGCATGCTCCAGGTGGCTGTATCGAAAGAAAAACTTGCAGAAAAACAGCAGCAGCTAAAGAAAAATGCGGTAAAACAAAAAGCACTGATCTCCTATCTGCTTGAAGCGGGAGAGACAACCTTTTTAGCGAAAGACTTGCAGCAGCAAACAGGCGCAAGTTCTCAAACGCTTAAAACCTTTATTCAAGAAGGGCTGTTAACAGAAAGCTATGAAGAGATCTATCGAGATCCTTATCGTGATCGGGAGTTTACACCATCTGCTCCACTAGATCTCACGCCAGAGCAAAGAGAGGCGGCCAAGCATATTCATCAAGCAGTGAGTGATGATCAGCACGAAACTTTTCTTTTGCACGGAGTGACAGGAAGCGGCAAAACGGAGATTTACTTGCAGACAATCGATCATGTTCTTCAAAAAGGAAAAGAAGCGATCGTTTTAGTTCCTGAAATCTCGTTAACCCCTCAAATGGTGCAGCGATTTAAAGAACGATTTGGCTCAAATGTGGCCGTTCTTCACAGCGGCTTATCGACAGGAGAAAAATATGATGAATGGCGGAAAATCCATCGCAAGGAAGTCAAGCTTGTCGTTGGCGCAAGATCTGCTGTTTTCGCTCCATTTGAAAATCTAGGCATGATTATTATAGATGAAGAGCACGAATCCTCTTATAAACAAGAAGAAATGCCTCGTTACCATGCCAAGGATGTCGCCATTGAACGAGCAGGGCGGCATCAATGTCCAGTCGTATTAGGCAGTGCAACACCTTCACTTGAAACCTATGCACGTGCGAAAAAAGGCGTCTATACATTGCTGTCGCTCAAACATCGCGTCAACCAGCAGCAGCTGCCGCACGTTTCGTTAATTGATATGAGAGAAGAACTAAGAAATGGCAACCGCTCCATGTTTTCAGAGGAATTAATGCTCAGGTTAAAGGAAGTGCTTGAAAGAAAAGAGCAAGCCGTTTTATTTCTGAACAAAAGAGGCTATTCATCCTTTGTCATGTGCCGTGATTGTGGATATGTAGAGCAATGTCCTCATTGCGAAATTTCTCTCACCTATCACCGCTATCAAAAACGGCTGAAGTGCCATTATTGTGGTCACGAAGCACCAGTACCTGCTGAATGTCCAGAATGCCACAGTGAGCATATTCGCTATTTTGGTACGGGGACGCAGCGTGTAGAAGAAGAGCTGACAAAAGTACTGCCAGAGGCAAGAGTCATCCGAATGGATGTGGATACAACGTCTCGTAAAGGTGCTCATGAAAAGCTTCTTACCTCTTTTGGCAATAAAGAAGCGGACATTTTGCTCGGGACGCAAATGATTGCAAAGGGACTGGATTTCCCAGATGTCACACTTGTTGGTGTTCTCAGTGCGGATACATCCCTTCACATCCCTGATTTCCGTTCAAGTGAAAAAACATTTCAGCTTCTCACGCAGGTCAGCGGCAGGGCAGGGCGACATGAAAAAGCGGGCTCGGTCATTATTCAATCGTATACGCCTTCTCACTATAGTATTGAATTAACGAAGCAGCATGACTACGAAGCCTTTTATGAACAGGAGATGCTGCATCGCCGCCACCAGTCCTATCCGCCGTATTACTTTTTGGCGATGGTGACAGTGTCACACGAAGAAGTGACGAAGGCAGCACATGTGACTGATCAAATTGTCCAGTTCCTAAAAATGAATTGTGCACCGAATACTCGAATCCTTGGTCCGGCTGCATCACCAATCGCTAAGATCAAAGATAGATATCGCTATCAATGCGTGATAAAATACAAAAGGGAAAATGAACTGGCAAGTTTACTACGGAAAATACAAGACCATTATCAAAAGGAAATGGAACAAAAACAATTGATGATTTCAATAGATATGAATCCATATATGATGATGTAAAACGGAGGGCTATAAGTGGCAGTAAAACCAATAGTCATACATCCGGCAGAAGTGCTTGAACAAAAGACAGAGCGTGTCGATACGTTCGATAAAAAGCTTAAAAAACTGCTGGATGATATGTATGATACAATGCTTGAGCTGGATGGAGTTGGACTAGCAGCACCACAAATCGGTGTTTCAAAAAGAATCGCTGTTGTAGATATTGGAGAAGAATCTGGCAGAATTGATTTAGTGAACCCCGAGGTGCTTGAAGTTGAAGGAAGCCAAACAGATATTGAAGGCTGCCTGAGCTTTCCATCTTTATACGGTACTGTAGAGAGACCGAACTATGTGAAGGTAAAAGCCTTTGATAAGAAAGGCAAACCATTTACAATAGAAGCAGATGGATTTTTAGCAAGAGCTTTATTGCACGAAATTGATCATTTAGACGGCATTTTATTTACGTCAAAAATCATTGAAACCTATACAGAAAAAGAACTTGCGGAAATGGAAGGGTGAAGAAAATGGCACGTATCGTATTTATGGGAACCCCTGATTTCTCAGTACCTGTGCTGCAAACACTGATAACAGAAGGATACGAAGTGGTAGGGGTCGTCACGCAGCCAGACCGCCCGAAAGGAAGAAAGCGAGTGCTCACACCGCCTCCTGTGAAAGTGGAAGCCTTAAAACACGGCATTCCTGTGTTGCAGCCTGAAAAGGTACGCCTAGATGAAGAAATTGATAAAGTGCTTGCATTAGAGCCGGATTTAATCGTCACAGCGGCATTTGGACAAATTCTACCTAAACGGTTACTCGATGAACCTAAGTTTGGCTGTATCAATGTTCATGCCTCGCTCCTGCCAGAACTAAGAGGCGGCGCGCCGATTCATTATGCGATCCTTCAAGGCAAAAAGAAAACAGGCGTTACGATCATGTACATGGTGGAAAGGCTCGATGCAGGTGACATGATCAGTAAAGTAGAAGTGGAAATCGATGAATTAGACAATGTTGGAACACTGCATGACAAATTAAGTACAGCTGGTGCCGCACTTCTAAAAGATACGGTGCCAAATGTTCTGAGCGGGTCTATTTCTCCGATTCCGCAAAATGAAGAAGCGGCCACATACGCACCAAATATTAAGCGGGAGCAAGAAAGGTTAGACTGGACAAAAACCGGTGAAGAGCTTTACAACCAAGTTCGCGGGCTAAATCCATGGCCAGTTGCCTATACTGAATGGAACGGCGCTCATCTAAAAGTATGGGAAGCGAAAAAGGTTCCGCTACAAGCGCAAGAAGAACCTGGGAAAGTGATTGAGCTTCAAAAAGAAGGTCCGGTCATTGGAACGGGTAATAAGCAAGGCCTCTTGTTAACAGGTGTGCAGCCAGCTGGTAAGAAAAAAATGAGCGGCGAAGACTTCTTAAGAGGCGCAAATATCGAAATTGGGCAGAAATTAGGGTTAATGAATGAAGAAAAGTAATGTGAGAGAAGTAGCGCTGGACGCTTTAATCAAACTCGAACAAAACCAAGCTTACAGTAATTTGCTTTTGCAGTCAGTCATGAAAGATAAAGACTTAGCTGATCAAGACAAACCGCTGTTAACAGAGCTTGTGTATGGTACACTGCAAAATAAGCTGGCATTAGATTATATGCTTGCGCCCTTTGTGAAAAAACCGCAAAAGGTGGCTCCGTGGGTGATGCAGCTTTTACGGATGTCACTTTATCAAATGGTGTACCTTGAAAAAATCCCAGATCGTGCAGCCATTCATGAAGCTGTCGAGCTAACGAAAAAGCGCGGGCACAAAGGCATTTCTTCACTTGTGAACGGTGTTCTTCGTTCCGTACAAAGAGAAGGCATTCCGTCATTTGATGTGATCAAAGATCCAGTAAAGCGGCTGTCCATTGAGACAAGCCACCCATTATGGCTTGTGCAGGAATGGGTTCAGGCGTACGGATTTGAAGCGGCAGAAAACATGTGCCGCATTCATTTAGTCCCGCCAAAGCAAACCCTTCGCGTCAACCGAATGAAAACTGACCGGACGGCACTGCAGCAAAAACTAATGGATGCAGGCATCGAAACGGAGCTTGGCGACTTATCTGAAGATGCACTTAAGCTCATGAAAGGGTCCATCGTCTCAACCCCTTCTTTTCAAGAAGGCTATGTTACGATTCAAGATGAAAGCTCGATGCTTGTTGCAAGAGCGCTTGACCCTCAGCCAGGAGAAACGGTGCTTGACGCCTGTGCGGCTCCTGGCGGAAAATCAACTCATATTGCAGAACGTATGAATGATGAGGGGAAAATTGTTTCACTCGACTTACATGAACATAAAGTGAAACTCATCAAACAAGCAGCAAAACGTCTGAACCTTACTCACATTGAGGCAAAAGCACTTGATGCAAGGAAAGCGGCAGACTATTACAGCGAAGCTTCGTTTGACCGTATTCTCATTGATGCGCCGTGTTCCGGTTTTGGCGTCATTAGACGAAAACCAGATATGAAATATACAAAGTCACAAGAAGACTCAGCAAGGCTTGCAGCTATCCAGCAGGCCATTTTAAAGGAAGCGGCCCCGCTTTTAAAACCGGGCGGAACCCTTGTATACAGTACATGTACAATGGATCCAACAGAAAATCAACAAGTGATTCATGCGTTTTTACAAGAACACCAAGACTTCGAACCCGATCTATCTCTTAATGAACGGCTGCCTGAGCAGGTTGCTCCGTTTGTTCAAAACGGAAGTGTACAAATTCTTCCTCATTATTTCGGAACAGATGGTTTCTTTATTTGCAGCATGAGAAAGAAGGGATAAAAAATGACAGAACAAAAAGTAAGAAAAGAACTGAAGACAGAAATGCCGTCGATCTACTCATTTGAGCTTCACGAAATGAAAGAATGGTTAAAAGAACAAGGCGAAAAGCCTTTCCGCGCAGCTCAAATTTTCGAGTGGCTTTATGAGAAACGTGTGACATCCTTTGACGATATGTCTAACCTTTCAAAGGATTTAAGAGAAAAATTAAAAAATCAATTTGCGATCACCACATTAAAAACCGTGATCAAACAAACGTCTCAAGACGGAACGATCAAGTTTTTATTTGAATTACATGATGGTTATACCATTGAAACAGTGTTGATGCGCCACGAATACGGAAACTCTGTCTGTGTTACAACTCAGGTTGGCTGCCGAATTGGCTGTACATTCTGTGCATCTACACTTGGCGGGTTAAAACGAAACCTTGAAGCAGGAGAAATCGTTGCTCAAGTATTGAAAGTGCAACAGGCACTTGACGAAACAGATGAGAGAGTCAGCTCGGTTGTTATCATGGGAATTGGAGAACCATTTGATAACTTTGACGAAATGCTTGCTTTCCTTAAAATCATCAACCATGACAACGGCTTAAATATTGGCGCGCGTCATATTACAGTGTCGACAAGCGGAATCATTCCAAAGATCTATCAATTCGCTGATGAGCAAATGCAAATCAATTTTGCTGTCTCCCTGCATGCACCAAACACAGAAATCAGAAGCCGTCTAATGCCGATCAATAAGGCATATAAGCTGCCGAAATTAATGGAAGCCATTGAATACTACATTCAAAAAACAGGAAGACGTGTCAGCTTTGAATACGGCCTGTTTGGCGGAGTAAATGATCAAGTTCATCATGCAGAAGAGCTTGCAGACTTATTAAAAGGAATCAAGTGCCACGTGAACCTCATTCCGGTGAACTATGTACCGGAAAGGGATTATGTAAGAACACCGAGAGAACAAATCTTCCTATTTGAAAAAACGCTGAAAGAACGCGGCGTAAACGTAACGATTAGACGAGAGCAAGGCCATGATATTGATGCTGCTTGCGGTCAGCTAAGAGCGAAGGAGCGTCAGGAAGAGACGAGGTGACGAATGTTGATAAGGGCAGCCTTTCAAACCGATACAGGAAAAGTCCGTCAGCATAATGAAGATGATGCAGGTATTTTTGAAGCAAAAGAAGACACCCTTCTAGCTGTTGTAGCTGATGGAATGGGAGGTCATCTTGCTGGTGATGTCGCCAGCAGGATGGCCGTCTCTTCTTTAAAAGAATACTGGGAAGAAACATCTTCAATCCCAGCAAAACCAGCAGAGCAAGAAAGCTGGTTAATCTCAAAAATTAGTGACATTAATGATCAAGTATATGAACATGCGAAAAACAATGAGGAGTGCCAAGGAATGGGGACAACCATTGTTTGTGCGCTCGTTCATTTGCAAACGGTCACAATTGCCCATATTGGAGACAGCCGCTGCTACTTGCTAAGAGAAGGAGCACTGACCCAGCTAACAGATGACCATTCACTTGTAAATGAGCTTGTGAAAACAGGTGAAATTTCTAAAGAGGATGCAGAATATCATCCAAGAAAAAATGTGCTTACAAAAGCATTGGGAACAGATAAACACGTTCAAATCGATGCACATACTTTTGAAGTGGACCCAGGAGATCAAATCCTGCTTTGCTCAGATGGATTATCAAATAAAGTAGAAGAAGAGAATTTGATTCATATTTTAAACCAAACGACCGCACCAGATGAAAAAGTAACAGCATTAATCCAAACAGCGAATGACAACGGCGGTGAAGATAACATTACAGCAGTATTGTTAGAAATCTCCTCCCAGCCAGAGGAGGGTGACAGCAAGTGTTGATCGGAAAACGGATCAGCGGCCGTTATCAGATTCTTCGCGTCATAGGCGGAGGCGGAATGGCAAACGTTTATTTGGCGGAGGATATGATTTTAGATCGCGAAGTCGCGATTAAAATTTTGCGCTTTGACTTTGCAAGCGATGATGATTTTATTAGACGTTTCCGGCGCGAGGCGCAATCAGCCGCAAGCTTAGATCATTCAAATATTGTCAGCATCTACGATGTAGGGGAAGAAGATGACATTTATTATATTGTCATGGAATATGTCGAGGGGATGACGCTAAAAGAATACATACACGCCAATGGCCCGCTTCATCCGAAAGAAGCCGTTCGCATTATGGAGCAAGTCGTTGCGGCGATGGAAGAAGCCCATGCGAAACAGCTCGTCCACCGGGACATTAAGCCTCACAATATATTAATAGACAACATGGGGAATATTAAAGTCACTGATTTCGGGATTGCCATAGCACTCAGCTCAGCGACCATCACCCACACAAATTCGGTCCTAGGATCCGTGCACTATTTGTCTCCAGAACAAGCACGCGGAGGTCTTGCGACGAAAAAATCAGACATCTATTCACTTGGCATTGTGCTCTATGAACTCATTTCTGGCCGCATGCCATTTGAAGGGGAATCAGCTGTCAGTGTTGCGCTGAAGCATTTGCAATCAGAGCCGCCATCTGTGAGAAGGTGGAATCCTTCTGTTCCACAAAGCGTGGAAAACATCATTTTAAAGGCGATGGCCAAAGATCCTTTTTATCGATATGAAGATGCATCTGAAATGCAAAAAGATTTACAAACTGCTTTCGACCCTTCAAGGCTAAAAGAAAAACGCTTTGTGATCGAAGAAGATCATGAAGCAACGAAAGCGATCCCAATCATTCAAGATCATCAAGTCGATCAAGACAATGAAAAAACAGCTGTCCATCCAGTGCAAAAACCGAAGAAAAAAGAGAAACAAAAGACGAAAAAGAAACGGAAAAAATGGCCTTGGATTGTGGCATCCATCCTATTTATTCTGACTGCTGCGACTATTTTAGCCATCACTGTGTTTCCGGGACTGCTTTTTCCAAAAGATGTGGAGGTCACTGATGTATCTGGCATGACGATTGATAAAGCCGAGGACACCTTGAAGAACGCCGGCTTTACCGTCGCCTCTGATCCAATTGAGATCGCTGATGAAAAAATTGAAAAAGGGCTTGTCGTCAAAACAGACCCGAAAATCGGCACAAAGGTAAAAGAAGGAACCGAGATTCAGCTTTACCAAAGTACGGGCAAGGAAAAGACCGAATTACCTGATGTAACAGGTGAAAAGGTCGATAAAGCAAAAGAATTATTAGCGAAAAAAGGGTTTAAGCAAGTTGTTGTGGAGGAAGTAAATGATAATGACACCGAATCTGGGATTGTCATGGAACAGAAACCTTCAGCGAGTACTGAGCTTGTGGCAGCAGATGAAGAAGTGACGTTGACGGTCAGCATAGGTCCTGCCGATATTACTTTGCGGGATTTAACGACATATAGTAAACAGGCTGCATCGAATTATTTAGAGGATAACGGATTAAAGCTTGATGAAAAAGAAGCGTATTCTGATGATGTGCCAAAAGGTGAAGTGATGAAACAGGAGCCAGGAGCTGGTACTGCTGTGAAACCAGGTGATACGGTTAAGATCACCTTCTCACTCGGACCGAAGAAAAAACCGGCTAAAACAGTGACTGAGAAGATTGCCATCCCGTATGAACCAGTAACAGAAGGGCAAGAGATGACCGTTCAGATTTCCATTGACGATGCTGAGCATAGCATTTCTGATTCATATGAAACCTTTAACATCACTGCACCAACCGAACGGACCATTAAATTTAAGATTGAACCAGGTCAAAAAGGATACTATCAAGTGACGGTTGATGATAAAGTCGTAAGCTCTAAAACAATTGAATACCCTGAAGATGAATAAAGGAGGGACTTTATGCCTGAGGGCAAAATTATTAAAGCATTAAGCGGATTTTATTATGTGCTTGATGAGTCTTTAGAAAGTGGAAAAGTGATTCAGTGCAGAGCAAGAGGCATTTTTCGTAAAAACAAAATCACACCTCTTGTTGGAGATTATGTTGTGTATCAAGCAGACAACGATAAAGAAGGCTACTTATTAGAAGTAAAAGAGCGGACAAATGAACTTGTTCGTCCGCCTATTAGTAACGTCGATCAAGCGGTGCTCGTTTTCTCTGCGACAGAACCAACCTTCAGCACATCGCTTTTAGACAGATTTCTAGTGCTTGTAGAAGCAAATGATATTGAGCCGATTATCTGTATCACAAAAGTGGATTTATTGAAAACAGATGAAGAGCGTGAAAGTATTCAAGGCTATGCAGAGGACTATCGGCAAATTGGATATGATGTTCATTTAACATCCACGATCGAGGGAGACGGAATTGAAAAGCTGACCCCGCATTTTCACAATAAGATCACTGTATTTGCTGGTCAGTCTGGTGTAGGCAAGTCCTCCCTTTTAAATGCGATGAGTCCTGATCTGGCGCTGAAAACCAATGATATTTCCTCCCATCTTGGAAGAGGGAAGCATACGACTAGACATGTCGAACTCATTCGTACAGCAGAAGGGCTTATTGCAGATACACCTGGCTTTAGCTCACTTGAATTTACCGGCATCGAAGCGGAAGATTTAGGTCTTTACTTTTTAGAAATCAAAGAGCGGAGTGCAGATTGTAAGTTTAGAGGCTGCCTGCACGTGAAAGAGCCAGGCTGTGCGGTAAAAGATGCGGTCGAACAAGAGCAAATCAAAGAGTATCGCTATCAGCATTATTTAGAGTTTTTAACTGAAATCAAAGACAGAAAGCCGAGGTACTAAATCATGGTTTATATTGCCCCTTCCATTTTATCAGCAGATTTCGCCAATTTGGAGAAAGATATCCGTGATGTGGAACAAGGCGGAGCGGATTACATTCATATCGATGTGATGGACGGCCATTTTGTACCGAATATCACATTTGGGCCGAATGTTGTGGAAGCAATCAGACCGCATACAAAGCTGCCGCTTGATGTTCACTTAATGATTGAGCAGCCAGACCGGTATATTCCTGCATTCGCCAAAGCAGGTGCTGACATTATTTCTGTCCATGTTGAGGCTTGTCCGCACTTGCACCGAACGATACAGCACATAAAAGAACAAGGTGTAAAAGCAGGTGTCGTCTTGAACCCGCACACACCTGTTTCTCAGATTGAGCATGTATTAGAGGATGTAGACCTTGTCTTATTCATGACGGTGAATCCTGGTTTTGGCGGACAGGCGTTTATTCCTTCTGTCCTCACGAAGGTAAAAGAAGTGAAGTCCCTTAGTAAACAAAAGGGCTTATCAGACTTACTCATAGAAATAGACGGCGGTGTCAATGTAGAGACTGCAAAGAGCTGTAAAGAGGCGGGCGCTAATTTACTTGTGGCCGGCTCAGCGGTATACGGTAAAGACAACCGTGCAGCTGCTATTCAGGCCATTCGAGAAGCGTAAAAAAAGGAACCAAAGTCACTCTGATCTTTGGTTCTTTTTACATGGAGAGGAGCGTATATCATGCACATACATATCGTAGCCGGCGGTCCTTTTGAATACATTCCGCCCCTTGAACATGAAGCATCACAGGATGATATTCTCTGGGTTGGTGTAGACCGGGGAACGCTCTTTTTACTAGAGCATGGCATCATGCCTGCCAAGGCTTTTGGTGATTTTGACAGTGTGACAGAAGAAGAGCTTTGCGAGCTGAAAAAGAAATTGCCTGCCTTGAATGTATTTCAGGCTGAAAAGGATGAAACCGATTTAGAGCTTGCGCTGAACTGGGCCATGCGCCAGCATCCAGCGCATATTTACATCTACGGCATTACAGGAGGAAGGGCTGATCATTTTCTAGGAAATATTCACCTTCTATATCAAGGCATTCAGCACAAGCAGAACATGACTCTTGTAGATAAACAAAATATCATTCAAATGTTTGGGCCTGGTACATACGAAATCAAAGAAGACCCTGATAAAAAATATGTGTCGTTTCTGCCCTTTGGTACATCGGTTGAAAAGCTGACATTAAAAGGTTTCAAATATCCTCTGAAAAATTGTCATATTGAGCCTGGTTCCACACTATGTATTAGTAACGAACTCATCCACTCAAATGGTACTTTTTCTTTTCATGAAGGCATATTAATAATGGTAAGAAGCAAAGATTGACCAACCTATCAATGTGGATGGCTGATTAAGCTCAATTGTGCTGCAAGCGGTACTTTTAGGAGGGGGACAAAATGAAATTTTATACAATCAAACTGCCTAGATTTCTTGGCGGCATTGTCCGTGCGATGCTTGGTTCATTTAAAAAAGATTAATGAGTAATCTCCTTTATTTCCACATAAAAACGCCTGCTACAGTTTATTGTAGCAGGCGTTTACTCTTGCTTATACACGCTCAACTTTACCAGATTTCAAAGCTCGAGCTGATACATATACTCTTTTAGGCTTACCGTCCACTAGAATACGAACTTTTTGAAGGTTCGCGCCCCATGTACGTTTTGTAGAGTTCATTGCGTGAGAACGGTTGTTCCCAGCTTTTGTTTTTCTGCCTGTAATAACGCATTTACGTGCCATTTGTTTCCCTCCTAACTGCGAAAACATCATCATATTCTTCATATACGTACTTAGAGATGCCTCAAGATACTTTAATAATTTACCACAGCTTCAAGGGGTTTGCAAGGATTGTTTACTCCTCTTTCAAGAAAAATACCTTGACATCTTGATAAAAAATCAAGGCTATAGTATAAGTAGGATTGGGTCGGATTGAATGATTTCTTTTAAAAAGAAGGGTCTTATAGTAAAATAGTGATAACTCAGGGCAATTTCTCAAAAAGGGGGAACCAATGTGTCCATTGAACTTAGAACGAAATACGGACAAATTGATATATCAAATGAAGTCATTGCAATGGTGGCAGGAGGCGCTGCGATCGATTGCTATGGTATTGTTGGCATGGCGTCCAAAAATCAAATCAAGGACGGTTTGACGGATATTCTCCGCAAAGAGAACTTCAGCCGGGGTGTTCTTGTGCGTCAAAAAGAAGACCGCATTCATATTGATATGTACATCATCGTCAGCTACGGTACAAAAATATCAGAAGTCGCACATAATGTTCAAACGAAAGTCAAATACACGATTCATCACACAATTGGACTTTCTGTTGACTCGGTCAACATTTATGTACAAGGAGTAAAAGTTACGAACCCGTAGTAAGGAGGAAATATATTGTCTATTAGAAATCTTGATGGCCGCTCATTTGCAAAAATGATTCTTGCAGGTGCTCACCATCTTTCTCAAAACGCACAAATTGTGGATGCGTTAAATGTTTTTCCAGTGCCAGACGGAGACACGGGGACAAATATGAATTTGTCGATGACTTCAGGGGCAAAAGCAGTTGAAGAAACAAATACCGATCATATTGGGAAGGTCGGCGTGGCTCTCTCGAAAGGGTTATTGATGGGCGCAAGAGGAAACTCAGGCGTGATCCTGTCACAGCTCTTTAGAGGTTTCAGTAAACATATTGAACAAAAAGAAACGATTGATGCAAAAGAATTTGCTCTTGCCTTACAGGCGGGTGTTGATACAGCATATAAAGCCGTGATGAAACCGATTGAAGGAACCATCTTAACGGTTGCAAAGGATGCAGCAAAGAAAGCGGTTGCTGTTTCAGCGGCAGAAGATCAAATTGACCGCGTTCTAGAGTTGACGATTGAGGAAGCAAGAGCATCACTTGATCGAACGCCAGATCTGCTTCCTGTCTTAAAAGAAGTGGGTGTTGTCGATAGTGGAGGTAAAGGACTTCTATGCGTATATGAAGGTTTCCTTGCTTCATTAAGAGGAGAAGAGCTTCCTCCTAAAGCGGCTTCTTTACCGACGCTAAAAGAACTTGTCAGTGCAGAGCATCATAAAAGTGCGCAAAGCCATATGAACACAGAAGATATCGAATTTGGCTATTGTACTGAATTTATGGTGAAATTTGAAGAAGACAAACAGTCCTTTGATGAGAATGCCTTCAGAGAAGACTTAAGTGAATTCGGAGATTCACTTCTTGTAGTGTCTGACGATACACTTGCGAAAGTTCATATTCATGCAGAGCAGCCGGGAGATGTTTTATCATATGCCCAGCGCTACGGCAGCTTGATTAATATGAAAATTGAAAACATGAGAGAGCAGCATAGCTCAATCGTAAACGAAGAAAGAGAACATGCACCTGCTGCACCAAAAGCACCTGCTGCTGAAAAACAGCGCTTTGGCGTCGTCAGTGTCGCAATGGGAGAAGGAATTGCTGACTTGTTCAAAAGCATCGGAGCTTCCGTCGTCATTGAAGGCGGGCAGACGATGAATCCGAGCACAGAAGACATTGTCACAGCAATAGAAAGCGTACATGCCGAAACCGTCTTTATCTTACCTAATAATTCTAATATTGTCATGGCAGCTAAACAGGCGGCAACTGTCTCAAACCGTGAGGTCGTTGTCATTCCGACGAAGACCGTTCCTCAAGGAATGTCGGCACTTCTTTCTCTCAATGAAGCAGCTTCAAATGAAGATAACGAAAGAGCGATGCTAGAAGCGATTGACCATGTGAAAAGCGGGCAAATTACCTTTGCAGTAAGAGATACTCAAATTGATGGAATCGACATTGCGAAAGGTGACTATATGGGTCTGTTCAACGGGAAAATCACCTTAACATCGAAAAATCAATTAGATGCAGCAAAAGAACTTCTCGCCAAAATGGTGACAGAAGATGATGAGATTGTCACCATCATTAAAGGGGAAGATGCATCAACTGATGAGCTGGATGCGTTACAAGCCTTTATTGAAGAAACATTTGAAGATGTAGAAGTTGAAGTCCACGATGGAAAACAGCCGCTTTATTCATATATTTTGGCGGTTGAATAACGAAAGAAGGGCAAATAAAGCCCTTCTTCTTCTTTTGCAATTTTTTACTAGCCATTCCACGGTGAAATGAGTTGCGGGAAACGAATGAATCCATTAGTCTAAAGAAAGAACCAAACCATACGTGAGTGGTGATGAGAGGGGAAGACCTATGAAATTTAGAAGTGTGTTTGATATTATTGGACCTGTCATGATTGGGCCATCAAGTTCGCACACAGCGGGTGCGGCTCGTATCGGGAGAGTAGCTCGCAGCTTATTTGGAAGAGAGCCGAAACGAATTGTCGTTTCATTTTATGGTTCCTTTAAAGATACGTATAAAGGACACGGTACAGATGTCGCCATTATCGGCGGTGTTCTTGATTTTGATACATTTGATGAACGAATCAAAACAGCGATCGATATTGCTAAAAGCAAAGAGATCGATATTGAATTTAAAGAAGAAGAGGCAGTGCCGGCGCATCCAAATACAGCAAAAGTAGAGATTTCAGATGCGAACGGAAGCCTTGAATTAATTGGCATTTCTATCGGCGGAGGTAAAATTGAAATCACAGAATTAAATGGCTTTGAGCTCAGGCTTTCAGGGAATCATCCTGCCATTCTTGTGGTTCATAACGATCGCTACGGGACGATTGCGGCAGTTGCCAATGTCTTAGCGAAATTCGCCATCAACATCGGTCATATGGAAGTGGCACGTAAAGATGTCGGGCAAGAGGCACTGATGACGATTGAAGTAGATCAAAATATTGACCCAGCGGTCCTATCAGAGCTTGAAACATTGCCAAACATTATTCAAGTCACACAAATTGCAGAGTAACAACAAGGAGGTTATGAATGATGTTTAAAAACGTCAAAGAACTCGTGCAGCTAACAGAAGAACGGAATACCTCCATTTCAGAAATTATGATTGTGCAAGAAATGGAAGTGACAGGGAAGTCACGTGAAGAAATTTTCTCCCAGATGTACCGCAACCTAGAAGTGATGGAGCAGGCTGTTGAAAACGGGCTGAAGGGTGTGAAATCATTATCAGGGTTAACAGGCGGAGATGCAGTCAAACTTCAAGCCTATATCGCATCAGGCAAAACGCTGTCTGGTCATACGATATTAGATGCTGTTAGTAAGGCTGTTGCAACAAATGAAGTCAATGCCGCAATGGGAACCATTTGTGCAACGCCTACAGCAGGCTCAGCAGGTGTTGTACCAGGTACGTTATTTGCAGTGAAAGAAACATTAAAGCCAACAAAGGAACAAATGGTCAGATTCCTGTTTACTTCTGGTGCATTTGGTTTTGTTGTGGCGAATAACGCCAGCATTTCTGGTGCAGCAGGCGGCTGTCAGGCAGAGGTAGGTTCTGCATCAGGTATGGCGGCAGCAGCGATTGTCGAGATGGCAGGCGGTACACCGCAGCAATCTGCAGAAGCAATGGCGATTACACTGAAAAATATGCTTGGACTTGTTTGCGATCCAGTAGCGGGACTTGTCGAGGTACCTTGCGTGAAACGAAACGCAATGGGTGCATCTAACGCCATGATCGCAGCAGACATGGCGCTTGCCGGCATCACAAGCCGCATTCCTTGTGATGAAGTCATTGATGCGATGTACAAAATCGGTCAAACGATGCCAACAGCTCTTCGCGAAACAGCCCAAGGCGGACTCGCTGCGACACCGACAGCAAGAGAGCTTGAAAAGAAGATTTTCGGAGGTGTGACCTCATCTCGTGATACAGAAACTGCAAGATAATGTCTCTGTCCTGAAGGGGATTGGAGAGGAAACCGAAAAAACACTCAATGAACTTGGAATCTACACAGTAGCCGATTTACTCGGCTACTTTCCTTATCGATATGACGACTATGAGCTTCGTAACTTAGAAGAAGTAAGGCATGACGAGCGTGTCACAGTTGAAGGGAAAGTACATAGTGAGCCCGTTCTCACCTATTATGGAAAAAAACGAAGCAGGCTGACATTCAGGCTGCTTGTCGGGCGTTTTCTCATTACAGCGATTTGTTTCAATCGTCCATATTTAAAACGAAACCTTGTGTTAGGTGATACAGTTTCCGTCACAGGAAAATGGGATAAAAACCGCCAATCTATCATGGTACAGGAATTTAAAAAAGGGACACACGAGCAAGATGGCAGTATAGAACCCGTTTATTCAGTAAAAGAAAATGTGACCGTGAAAATGATGAGACGCTTTGTGAAACAAGCTTTGTCACTTTATGCAGACAAAGCTGAAGATCCATTGCCAAAGCAGCTTGTCTCTGCTTATAAGCTCATGTCCTATCAGGAAGCGTTAAAAACCATTCATCTCCCAGAGACAAGAGACTCGCTCAAGCAAGCAAGACGACGTTTTGTGTACGAGGAATTTCTCATCTTTCAGCTGAAGATGCAGGCGATTAGAAAGAAAGAACGAGAGAGAACATCAGGCATCCAGCATCCGTTTTCCAAAGAAGCTGTTTTTGAGTTTGTTCACAGTCTGCCATTTCCACTGACAAAGGCACAATCAAGAGTGCTTGATGAAATCATGTCAGACATGGCGTCTCCATATCGAATGAACCGGCTGCTCCAAGGAGATGTAGGTTCAGGGAAAACAGCTGTTGCAGCCATTGCGCTTTATGCCGCTCATTTATCAGGTTTTCAAGGTGCATTAATGGTCCCAACAGAAATTTTGGCAGAACAGCATGCGGATTCGCTTTACCAGCTGTTTGAAAAATGGGGACTGAATATCGCCCTTTTGACAAGCTCTGTGAAAGGAAAGCGCCGCAGAGAATTGCTGGAACGTCTAAAAGAAGGTGAGATTGACATTTTAGTCGGCACGCACGCACTCATTCAAGACGAAGTCGAATTTCAGCAGCTCGGTCTAGTCATCACAGATGAGCAGCACCGGTTTGGCGTAGAGCAGCGGAAAAAACTGCGAAGTAAAGGGCAGGATCCGGATGTCTTGTTTATGACTGCTACACCTATTCCGCGAACACTTGCGATCACTGTCTTTGGAGAAATGGACGTATCCGTCATTGATGAATTGCCAGCTGGCAGAAAACAAATCGAAACGTATTGGGTGAAGCATGACATGCTTGAGAGAATTCTTGCTTTTGTGGATAAAGAGCTGAGAAAAGGCAGACAGGCATATATTATTTGTCCGCTCATTGAAGAATCAGACAAGCTGGATGTCCAAAATGCGCTTGATGTCCATAGCATGCTGACTGAAGCATACCGCGGTAAGTGGTCGATTGGCTTAATGCATGGGAAGCTGGCAAGTGATGAAAAAGATCAGGTCATGAGAGCCTTTACCGCAAATGAAGTGCAAATTCTCGTTTCGACCACAGTCGTTGAAGTCGGGGTCAACGTGCCGAATGCAACCATCATGGTTATTTATGATGCAGACCGCTTCGGATTGTCTCAGCTTCATCAGCTAAGAGGGCGGGTCGGCCGAGGAGAGCATCAATCATTTTGTATTTTAATGGCTGATCCAAAGTCAGAAACGGGAAAAGAGCGGATGCGGATCATGTCCGAAACAACCGATGGCTTTGAGCTGTCTGAAAAGGACTTAGAACTAAGAGGACCCGGCGACTTCTTCGGTAAAAAACAGAGCGGTATGCCCGAATTTAAGGTAGCAGATATGGTTCACGACTATAGAGCGCTGGAAACGGCTAGAAAAGATGCGGCAGACCTTGTCCAATCGGACGTCTTTTGGACTGATCCCGAATACAAAGAACTCCGGCAAACGCTGATAGACAGCGGTGTGCTGGGAGGAGATAAATTAAGCTGATCAAACGCTGGAGGAATTTTCTTGTCTTTTTGAAACAAGGATTGATTTATCATCTATGAGATTATATACTACTATTAGTACCTAGTCATAAATGTACGGATGGTGTCTGCATATGAAACTAAATAAAAAAGAACGTCAAAAGCTCCTCCAGCAAACGATCAGCTCGACTCCATTCATTACTGATGAAGAATTGGCAAGTAAATTCGGTGTCAGCATACAAACGGTTCGTCTTGATCGTTTAGAGCTGTCGATCCCTGAATTACGCGAAAGAATTAAGCATGTGGCCGAAAAGACATTAGAGGATGAAGTAAAATCACTTCCACTGGATGAAGTGATTGGAGAAATGATTGATGTAGAACTTGATGACCAAGCCATTTCCATTTTAGAAGTGAGAAAAGAGCATGTATTCAGCCGCAACCAAATTGCCAGGGGACATCATCTCTTCGCCCAGGCAAATTCGCTGGCAGTTGCCGTCATCGACGATGAACTGGCTTTGACAGCAAAAGCGAATATCAGGTTTACAAGGCAGGTGAAACAAGGCGAAAGAGTCGTCTCTAAAGCCAAAGTAGCCTCACATGATAAAGAAAAAGGAAGAACCGTAGTTGAAGTAAACAGCTATGTTGGTGAGGAAGTTGTCTTCTCAGGTGACTTCGTCATGTATCGCTCAAAACAAAAGTAAAAGGTGGCACGTAATATGAGAATTGCAGTCGATGCAATGGGGGGAGATCATGCCCCTAAAGCCATTATTGACGGTGTGCAAAAAAGCTTAACAGCATTTTCAGATATCGAGATTACACTTGTCGGCGATGAAAACAAAATCAAACCATACATAACAAACAACGATCGCATCACGATTTTAGATGCAAAAGAAGTCATTGAACCGACGGATGAACCAGTGCGTGCAGTTAGACGTAAAAAGGATTCATCCATGGTGAAAATGGCGCAGGAAGTTTCCGAGGGACGAGCAGATGCTTGCATCTCAGCAGGAAATACCGGTGCCCTCATGACAGCTGGGCTGTTTATCGTAGGCAGAATTGACGGTATTGACAGACCAGCCCTTGCCCCAACTTTGCCAACACTGGATGGCAGCGGCTTCTTATTACTAGATGTTGGTGCCAACGTTGATGCAAAACCAGAACATCTCGTGCAATATGCCATGATGGGATCCATCTACGCAGAGCGTGTCTTCCCAAAGAGCAATCCGCGTGTTGGACTGTTAAATGTAGGAACAGAAGATAAAAAAGGCAACGATTTAACGAAAAAAACCTTTGAATTATTAAAAGCATCAGACTTGAATTTCGTAGGAAATGTAGAGTCCCGTGACTTATTAGAAGGTGTTGCTGACGTTGTTGTCACAGATGGTTTCACAGGAAATATTGCGCTTAAAACAATTGAAGGCACAGCCCTTTCTGTCTTTAAAATGCTGAAAGAAACATTAACATCCAGTTTCACAGCAAAAATAGCAGCAGGCATGATGAAGCCGAAATTGATGCAGATGAAATCTAAAATGGATTACTCCGAATATGGCGGTGCCGCTTTATTTGGTTTAAAGGCACCTGTTATTAAAGCGCACGGCTCCTCTGATGAAAATGCCATTTTCCATGCAATTCGTCAGGCGCGTGATATCGTAGAAAAAGACGTTTCAGCTATCATTCATCAAGAAGTCCAAAAAGAAACGACGAAAGAGTCTTAATGGAGGTAAAGCAGCATGACTAAAATTGCATTTTTATTCCCTGGCCAAGGCTCTCAAAAAATTGGCATGGGAAAAGATTTATTTGACCAAGAAACAGTATCTAAAGCTGTATTTGAAGAAGCAGACAATACCCTCGGGTTTGATTTATCTTCTATGATTTTTGAAGGGGATGCAGAAGAACTGACGCTCACTTATAACGCGCAGCCAGCTCTTTTAACGACAAGTATCGCCATCTTAAAGAAATTTGAAGAGAGCGGAATCAAAGCCGATTATGCAGCAGGACACAGTCTTGGCGAATACACTGCCCTCGTTGCAGCAGGCGCACTTTCGTTTAAAGATGCTGTTTATGCAGTCAGAAAGCGCGGAGAATTAATGAATGAAGCTGTTCCAGCAGGAGAAGGCGCCATGGCAGCGATTCTCGGCTTAGACAAAGCGGCACTTGTCGAAGTGACAAAAGAAGTGACAGAGAGCGGTCACCTTGTAGAGCTCGCTAACTTAAACTGTCCTGGTCAAATCGTCATCTCTGGTACAGCAAAAGGGGTAGAACTTGCTTCAGAGAAAGCGAAAGAAAAAGGCGCTAAACGTGCAATTGCTCTTGAAGTGAGCGGACCTTTCCATTCTGCATTAATGAAACCAGCTGCTGAAAAATTTACAGATGTTTTGTCAAAGCTAGATATTGCGGATGCCAAAACTCCAGTCATCTCAAATGTAACAGCAGACATCGTGACATCTCGTGATGACATTGAGACAAAGCTCATTGAACAACTGTATTCTCCAGTTCGTTTTGAAGAAAGTGTGGAACGCCTCATTGATCTAGGCGTCACAACATTTATTGAAATTGGTCCTGGCAAAGTGCTTTCAGGTCTTGTGAAAAAAGTGAATCGCCGCCTGACGACGATTTCCGTTTCAGATCAAGAAACAATTGAAGCAGCCATTCAAACACTCAAGGGGGATTCTTGATGCTTACAAATAAAACAGCCGTTGTAACAGGAGCATCACGCGGGATTGGCCGTTCCATCGCGATCGATCTAGCGAAAAGTGGTGCAAATGTTGTCGTGAACTATTCTGGAAACGAAGCAAAAGCAAATGAAGTCGTCGATGAAATCAAAGCACTCGGCCAGCAGGCATTTGCTGTGAAAGCTGATGTCTCAAATGCTGAAGAAGTACAAGCCATGATGAAACAAGCGATTGATACCTTTGGTTCAATTGACATTCTTGTGAATAATGCAGGCATCACAAAGGACAACCTGCTTATGAGAATGAAAGAGAATGAATGGGATGATGTCATTAACATAAACTTAAAGGGTGTCTTTAACTGTACAAAAGCCGTGACACGTCAAATGATGAAGCAAAGAAGCGGAAGAATTATCAATTTGGCTTCAGTCGTTGGTGTGTGTGGAAACCCTGGACAAGCAAACTATGTTGCAGCAAAAGCTGGCGTCATCGGATTAACGAAAACAACAGCTAAAGAGCTGGCAACTCGTCACATTACAGTGAATGCAGTAGCACCAGGCTTTATTTCAACAGATATGACAGACAAGCTTGATGACAATGTACAGACGGAAATGCTTAAACAAATCCCGCTCGCACGCTTTGGTGCACCTGAAGATATTAGCAATGTTGTTGTCTTTTTAGCTTCAGAAGGAGCAGGTTATATTACAGGCCAAACCATCCAAGTAGATGGCGGAATGGTCATGTCCTAAGAAATATCAAAATTTCATTAGGTTTTCTCTAGTTTTTTAAAAACGAATCAACTATAATACTTTGAGGGGAGGTGAAAGGCAATGGCAGACGTATTAGAGCGTGTATCAAAAATTATTGTAGACCGCCTTGGCGTTGATGAGGCTGACGTGAAAATGGAAGCTTCATTTAAAGAAGATTTAGGCGCTGATTCCCTTGATGTAGTTGAGCTAGTTATGGAACTTGAAGATGAGTTCGATATGGAAATTTCTGACGAAGATGCTGAAAAAATTGCAACAGTCGGTGACGCTGTGAACTACATAAATAACCAGCAATAAGCGTAACAAAGTCCCGTCTACTTTCGACGGGACTTTGAAAATTTATGTTAGTTTCAACACATTCAGCTGATCAATTGTCAGCCTTTTTCAGATGCTGGGAGCAATGTTTCCCTGCATGTAGAAAGAGAGACTCCATATAATCAGTATCCTTAAAGGCGATTACGCCTACCTGGAGGTTGCTATGCCAAAACAATATAAAGACAAACAGAAACAGAGCAAAAAACTAGAGCAATTTAGAGAATTCCAGCAGCGCATTTCTGTACACTTTAAAAATGAAAAGCTTCTATATCAAGCTTTTACCCATTCCTCTTATGTGAATGAACACCGGAAAAAGCCATACGAGGACAATGAAAGACTTGAATTTTTAGGAGATGCTGTTTTAGAATTGACCATCTCTCAATTCTTATTTGCAAAATATCCAGCGATGAGCGAGGGAGATTTAACGAAACTAAGAGCGGCGATCGTATGTGAACCGTCACTTGTATCACTAGCACATGAGCTATCCTTCGGAGACCTTGTTCTTTTAGGAAAAGGCGAAGAAATGACAGGCGGTAGAAAACGTCCAGCACTCTTAGCGGATGTATTCGAGGCGTTTATCGGCGCACTTTATTTAGATCAAGGACTGGAGCCAGTTGAACGGTTCCTAGAAGCGTACGTTTATCCGAAAATTAATGATGGAGCGTTCTCGCACGTCATGGACTTTAAAAGCCAACTGCAAGAATTTGTGCAGCGCGATGGAAAAGGTGTGCTTGAATACCGTATCCTGCATGAAAAAGGCCCTGCACATAACCGGGAATTTGAAGCAAATGTATCCCTTCGAGGTGAAGTGCTCGGAATCGGAAATGGACGCTCTAAAAAAGAAGCAGAACAGCACGCTGCACAGGAAGCACTTGCTAAATTGCAGAAACATCATATGAACCAATAAAATCCCCCTCGTTATTCAGGGGGATTTCACTCTGTTTTCCATCATCTTTTTACACTTCATATGGTAAGATGATAGTACTTTAAATACATAAGGAGGATCACTCTCATGTTCCTCAAACGTTTAGACGTGATAGGATTCAAATCATTTGCACAGCGAGTGACCGTGGACTTTGTCAAAGGGGTCACAGCTGTTGTTGGACCAAACGGAAGCGGCAAAAGCAATATTACCGATGCCATCCGCTGGGTACTTGGAGAACAATCAGCGAAAAGCCTCCGCGGAGGAAAAATGGAAGATATCATTTTTGCAGGCAGTGACTCAAGGAAAAGAGTCAATCTAGCAGAAGTGACTTTAACATTAGATAACGAAGACCACTTTTTACCGATCGATTTTCACGAAGTCAGTGTGACAAGAAGGGTTTATCGTTCAGGAGAAAGTGAATTTCTCATCAACAATCAATCTGTCCGCTTAAAGGATATTATTGATCTTTTCATGGATTCAGGTCTTGGAAAAGAAGCTTTTTCAATCATCAGTCAAGGAAAGGTAGAAGAAATTCTATCAAGTAAGGCAGAAGAGAGAAGAAGCATCTTTGAAGAAGCGGCTGGTGTTTTGAAATATAAAACAAGAAAGAAAAAAGCCGAGAATAAACTGTTTGAAACGCAGGACAACTTAAACCGAGTAGAAGATATTCTGCATGAACTAGAAGATCAAGTAGAACCATTAAGAATGCAAGCCTCTATTGCAAAAGACTATTTGCAAAAAAAAGAAGAGCTTGAAAATGTCGAAATCGCCCTCACTGTCCATGACATCGAAGCACTTCATGAAAAATGGACAACACTTGGTGAAGCAGTCGAGCGCTTCAAACAAGATGAAATGAAGCAGTCTACAGATATCCAAGCAAAAGAAGCCAAAATTGAAGAATCGAGAGACCGCATTCAAGCGCTTGACGAATCAATTAATGACCTGCAAGAAGTTCTTCTTTTCACAAGTGAAGAGTTAGAAAAACTTGAAGGAAAAAAAGAAGTGCTAAAAGAACGGAAAAAAAATGCTGCCGCAAACCAAGGGCAGCTAGAAGAAACGCTCGTTCGCTTAACTGAAAAGCAGGCACTGTTAACCGAAAAGATTGAAAAGCAGAAAATCACGCGGGACAGCCTGCAAAAAGAAGTGCAGCAGCTAAAAGATGAAGTGAGCACAAAGCAGCATCAACTGTCGCTTCATAGTGAAGATGTGGAAGCTCAAATTGAACAGCTGAAAAGCGATTATTTTGATCTGCTCAATGAACAGGCTTCCATCCGTAATGAACGTAAATTACTAGAAGAACAGCAGCGCCAAGCGGCGATGCAGCTAGAGCGACTGACGCAAAATAACCAAAAACATATCGAAGAAAGAGTGTCTGTCAAAGAAAAGAAAACAGAGGCTGAGCAGCAGCTTTCAGCACTGGAAGAAGACATTCTGGCACAAGTCAAACGTTTTAGAGAAGCAGAACAAAAGCTTGAGCAAATGAAACGTCAATACGAGAAAAAAGAAACGGCTCTTTACCAAGCCTATCAATACGTACAGCAGGCAAAATCCAAAAAAGAGATGCTTGAATCCATGCAGGAAGACTTCTCAGGCTTTTTCCAAGGAGTGAAAGAGGTCTTAAAGGCAAAAGAACGGTTAGGCGGTATTCACGGTGCTATTGCAGAGCTGATTCAAACGGATCAGCAGTATGAGACAGCGATTGAAATTGCGCTAGGTGCAGCAACGCAGCACGTCGTCACAGAAAATGAAGCAGCTGCGAGACAAGCGATTGGATACTTAAAGCAGCATTCCTTTGGACGTGCAACCTTCCTGCCAATGAACGTCATCAAAGAAAGAACCATTCAGCTCAGAGATGTCCAAACAGCAGAGCAGCACGCTGCATTTATCGGTGTAGCGAGTCACCTCGTTTCCTTTGACGAAAAGTATCAAAAGGTGATTCAGAATTTACTTGGAACTGTGCTGATCGTTAGAGACTTAAAAGGCGCCAATGAATTGGCAAAAATGCTTGGACATCGTTACCGTATCGTGACTCTTGATGGAGATGTCGTAAACCCCGGCGGTTCAATGACCGGTGGCGGCGTAAAGAAAAAGAACAACTCTCTTCTTTCAAGAAACCGGGAGATCGAAACGTTAACAAAGCAGCTCGTTGAAATGGAAGAGAAAACAACGATCCTTGAAAAAGAAACAAAAGAAACGAAGCAATTGATCGGAGCAAACGAAAGCCAATTAAACGAACTGCGCCAGCGCGGCGAAACGCTTCGTGAAAAGCAGCAAGAACTCAAAGGAAAGCTATACGAACTGCAAGTTGCAGAAAAAAATATCAATGCTCATCTTGAGCTCTATGATCAAGAAAAAGAAGAATTGCAGCAGCGTTCTACTGAACTTGCGGATAAGGACAAAAAGCAGGTTACTCTTGAAGCCTCTATAGGTGAAAAATTGACGGCTCTTGATCAAGAGATCAATACATTAACAAAGCGTAAGCAGACGCAAAGCTCAACGAAAGAAACCATTTCTGCCGAATTAACAGAGCTGAAAATCTCGCTTGCCAAAAAAGATCAGTCCTTAGCCAATGAACAAGAAAAGCTTTCGAGCTTAATGGCTGAATTAGAAGAGGCTGAACAGACGCTGATGGAAACAAAAGAAGATCTGTCACTCTTAACAAGTGAAATGTCATCTAGTTCAAGCGGAGCCGAACAACTGGAAGAAGCGGCGAAAGAGAAGCTGGAAAACAAAAACAAAACAACCGCACTCATTTCAGAGCGTCGTAAGCAGCGTCTTGCTCTTTCTGAAACATTAGAATTCGCTGAACGTGAACTTAAAGAACAAAAGCGTTTGTACAAGCAGCTCACCACAAGCTTAAAAGATGAAGAGATTAAGCTAGGCCGTATGGAAGTCGAGCTTGATAACCTGATTGCTTATCTGAACGATGAATATTCTCTTTCGTTTGAAGGAGCAAAAGAGATGTATCAGTTGACGTTATCGCCAGATGAAGCAAGAAAACGAGTGAAGCTGATCAAACTAGCGATTGAAGAGCTTGGAACAGTAAATCTAGGCAGCATTGACGAGTATGAACGTGTCAATGAACGCTATCTCTTCTTAACAGAGCAGCGAAATGATCTGACAGAAGCGAAAAATACATTATTCCAAGTCATCGAAGAAATGGATCAAGAGATGACAAAGCGCTTCTCTGAGACATTCTCTCAAATTCGCGGGCACTTTGAATCTGTATTCCAAGCATTATTTGGCGGCGGAAGAGCTGATCTTAAGCTGACAGATCCAAATGATTTGCTCAACTCTGGCGTTGATATTGTCGCGCAGCCGCCAGGGAAAAAACTGCAAAACTTAAGCCTGCTTTCAGGCGGAGAGAGAGCCTTAACAGCGATCGCTTTACTATTCTCTATTTTAAAAGTGAGACCTGTTCCATTCTGCGTATTAGATGAGGTAGAAGCGGCGCTTGATGAAGCGAATGTTTTCCGTTTTGCGCAATATTTAAAGAAATACAGCCAGGAAACACAGTTCATTGTCATTACGCACCGCAAGGGAACAATGGAAGAAGCCGATGTGCTCTACGGTGTGACCATGCAGGAATCAGGTGTTTCTAAGCTTGTATCTGTCAAATTAGAAGAAACGAAAGAGCTTGTCCAGTAATTAAAGGAGGTTTTTGAACCAATGAGCTTTTTTAAGAAATTAAAAGAAAAATTTACGCAGCAAACCGATTCAGTATCAGAAAAGTTTAAAGATGGACTCGAAAAAACGAGAAACTCCTTCCAAGGAAAAGTAAATGAACTGATTTCTCGCTACCGCAAAGTCGATGAAGACTTTTTTGAAGAGCTGGAAGAGGTTCTAATCGGTGCTGATGTCGGTTTCACAACTGTGATGGAACTGATTGATGAGCTGAAAAAAGAAGTGAAATTAAGAAACATTCAAGACCCAAGTGAAGTACAAGCGGTGATTTCTGAAAAACTGGTTGACATCTACAATAGCGGAGAGGAACAAATTTCTGCGCTGAACATTGAAGACGGGCGTTTGAATATCATTTTGTTTGTAGGCGTCAACGGTGTTGGGAAAACAACGACTATCGGTAAGCTTGCAAACAAGCTGAAAAATGAAGGGAAATCCGTTATTTTAGCAGCAGGTGATACGTTCCGTGCCGGTGCGATCGAGCAGCTTGAAGTTTGGGGAGAGCGTTCAGGTGTTCCTGTCGTCAAACAAACAGCAGGCTCTGATCCAGCAGCGGTGATCTATGATGCCGTCCAATCAGCAAAAGCGAAAAATGCAGATGTCCTCATCTGCGATACAGCAGGAAGACTTCAAAACAAAGTCAACTTGATGAAAGAGCTGGAGAAAGTCAAGAGAGTCATTGAACGCGAGGTTCCAGATGCACCTCATGAAGTATTGCTCGCTCTTGATGCGACAACAGGTCAAAACGCCATGGCACAAGCCAAGGAATTTTCTAAAGCGACAAATGTGACAGGGATTGCTTTAACAAAGCTTGACGGTACTGCAAAAGGCGGAATTGTTCTTGCGATTCGAAATGAGCTGAACATTCCAGTAAAGCTTGTCGGTTTAGGTGAAAAGGTGGACGATTTGCAAGAGTTTGATGCAGAATCGTATGTGTATGGATTATTCTCAGACGTAATTGATCAACAAGACTAACAAAAAAATGCCGGCAAAACTGCTGGCATTTTTATTTATACGTAGCTTCATGAAGTGACAAGATAAAAACTTGACACACAGCAGAGAACCGTGTAAACTTAGTTGATGTAAAGGGAATGAACTTAACAAAGGGGAGAGAGCCCATGACGCTTGAAAAAACAACGAGAATGAATTACTTGTTTGACTTCTATCAATCGTTGTTGACCGCAAAGCAAAAGAGCTACATGTCGCTTTACTACCTAGACGATTTTTCCCTCGGTGAAATTGCGGATGAATATGAAGTATCAAGACAGGCTGTTTATGATAATATTAAACGGACTGAAGCGATGCTTGAACAATATGAAGAAAAGCTGCTCTTGTTTAAGAAATTTAAAGAGCGTAAAGAACTTCTCAAAAAAATGAGAGAGCTTGTAGCTGATTCTGCGCAAACGGAAGAAGCAGAAGCTTTAATTGAATCGCTTGAGAAATTAGATTAGGAGGCGGCACAGTATGGCATTTGAAGGATTAGCCGACCGACTGCAGCAGACGATTTCAAAAATCCGCGGCAAAGGAAAAGTGTCAGAGCAAGATGTAAAAGAAATGATGCGCGAGGTACGCCTTGCCCTTCTTGAAGCTGACGTCAATTTTAAAGTAGTCAAAGACTTTGTGAAAAAAGTAAGTGAGCGGGCAGTTGGACAAGAGGTCATGAAAAGCCTTACCCCTGGACAACAGGTCATTAAAGTTGTAAAAGAAGAACTCACTGAATTAATGGGCGGAGAAGAGAGTAAGATCGCTGTAGCGAAAAAATCTCCAACAGTCATTATGATGGTTGGTCTTCAAGGGGCAGGTAAAACAACCACAACTGGGAAGCTTGCCAATTTACTTCGCAAAAAACATAATCGCAAGCCGATGATGGTGGCTGCTGATATTTATAGACCAGCAGCGATCCAGCAGCTTCAAACGCTTGGGAAACAGCTTGATATGCCGGTGTTTTCATTAGGTGATCAAGTCAGCCCTGTCGAAATTGCCAAACAGGCAATTGAAAAAGCGAAAGAAGAACACCATGATTATGTCATTTTAGATACAGCAGGACGTCTTCATATCGATGAAGAATTAATGGATGAACTTCAAAAAGTAAAAGAAGTAGCGAATCCAGAAGAAATTTTCCTAGTTGTTGACTCTATGACTGGTCAAGATGCTGTCAATGTCGCAAAAAGCTTTAATGAACAGCTTGGTTTAACAGGTGTTGTTCTCACAAAACTAGACGGTGATACAAGAGGCGGTGCAGCCCTTTCTATTCGAGCTGTCACCAATACTCCGATTAAATTCGCTGCACTAGGAGAAAAGCTTGATGCAATTGAACCATTCCATCCGGAGCGGATGGCATCAAGAATTCTTGGCATGGGAGATGTGCTGACCCTTATCGAAAAAGCACAGGCAAACGTCGACCAAGATAAAGCGAAAGAGCTTGAGCAAAAAATGCGGACAATGAGCTTCACGCTCGATGATTTCCTCGAGCAGCTTGGCCAAGTTCGAAATATGGGTCCTCTTGATGAACTGATCCAAATGATGCCGGGAGCCGGTAAAATGAAAGGGCTCAAAAACGTCCAAGTGGACGAAAAGCAGCTCAATCACATCGAAGCGATCATTAAATCAATGACGACTCAGGAAAAAGAACAGCCAGAGGTCATCAATGCAAGCCGAAGAAAACGGATTGCAAAAGGAAGCGGAACATCTGTACAGGAAGTCAATCGCCTTTTAAAGCAATTTGATGAAATGAAAAAGATGATGAAGCAAATGACCAACATGTCCAAAGGAAAGAAAAAGGGCTTTAAATTACCATTTATGTAATTGGTTATACATGATAAAACCGTTGTTAAGAAAAAACACTTTACAAACCCTTTTATCATTGTTAATATACTATCTTGTTGAAATATTTTCGGAGGTGCTAGTAAAATGGCAGTAAAAATTCGTTTAAAACGTATGGGAGCAAAAAAATCTCCTTTCTATCGTATTGTTGTAGCAGATTCTCGTTCACCACGTGACGGTCGTTTCATCGAAACAGTTGGAACTTACAACCCAGTGGTATCACCAGCTGAGGTGAAAATCAACGAAGAATTAGCGCTTAAATGGCTTCAAAATGGTGCGAAACCATCTGATACAGTTCGCAACCTTTTCTCAAGCCAAGGAATTCTTGAAAAATTTCATAATGCGAAAAACAGCAAATAATGAATGAGCTGTCCTTGGAAGAATTGATTGTGTCCATCGTCGAGCCACTTGTTGATTTCCCTGAAGATATTCACGTATCTTCATTAGAAAAAGATGAGCAGGTGATTTACACACTGTCTGTCAATGCTGAAGATACCGGAAAAGTGATCGGAAAGCAGGGACGTACAGCAAAAGCGATACGAACAGTCATTTTTGCAGCAAGTGCAGAGTCTTCTAAGAAAGTTCAACTTGAGATTGCTGACTAAAAAGGGAGAGGGCTTAGGACCTCCCCTTTTTTTACACGTTTAAATCTATTTTTCGTTATACTGTAGAGGACAAATGCCTTCGGATAGGGGGACAAAAAGGAAGATGCAGATCATTCAACATGTCACCGTGATGCAAGTATTAACTGAAAGCAGTAAGGACAAACTGTTAACGACTTTTTTGGAGAAAAAAGAAAGACTAGAACGTGAATGCAATCAATTATATTTTCAACTAAAAAAACATGAAAAAGAACCACATCAGCAAGAAGCCATCCCTCAATTTCAAAAAGCGATCGATAAAAGGCAAGAGAAAATTAGGCAGATTGATTTTCAAGTAGAGCAGCTTCATATTTTGCCGCTTGGAAGTGAGATGAAAGAAACAGAAGTGGATGCACTGGTTGAAGTAAAAATAGGTGATAAATGGGATGACAAAATGCAAGATAATGTCATCGTCGTGAAAGACGGCACCATTGTGGAAATACGTCAGGGGTGATTGAGAACATGGAGCTAGAATGGTTGAATGTTGGAAAGATCGTCAATACACACGGAGTGCGCGGAGAAGTACGCGTCGTGTCAAAGACGGATTTCCCAGAAGAGCGTTACAAAAAGGGAAGCGTGCTCTATATTTTTAAACAGGGTCAAAAAGAGCCGCTGAAAGTGACTGTCGCATCACATCGCCAGCACAAACAGTTTGATTTGCTCACATTTGAAGAAATCAACTCATTAAATGAAGCAGAGCTTCTGAAAGAGTCAATCTTAAAGGTAGAAAAAGAACATCTTGGGTCATTAGACGAAGGAGAATTTTATTTTCACCAAATCATTGGCTGTGAAGTATACGATGAAGAGGACAAGCTGATCGGCCAAATCAAAGAAATCCTTACGCCAGGGGCAAATGATGTGTGGGTGGTTGGAAGAAAAGGCAAAAAAGATGCCCTCATTCCATATATTCCATCTGTCGTCAAAAACATTGATATCTCATCCAAAACTGTTCGCATTGAAATGATGGAAGGACTCATTGACGAATGAAAATCGACTTTTTAACCCTTTTTCCTGAAATGTTCGAAGGTGTGCTTCACTCATCGATCTTAAAAAAAGCACAGGAGAAAGAAGCTGTTTCATTTCATGTTGTCAATTTTAGAGAGTATTCGGATCATAAGCATAAAACAGTGGATGACTATCCGTATGGCGGCGGTGCTGGTATGGTACTGAAAGCACAGCCCGTATTTGATGCGGTAGAAGATTTAACGAAGAAAGCAAGCAAGAAGCCCCGAGTTATTCTTGTCTGTCCTCAAGGGGAAAGATATACACAAAAGAAGGCAGAAGAACTTGCAAAAGAAGAGCATCTTATGTTCATTTGCGGCCACTATGAAGGCTACGATGAGCGCATCAGGGAGCATCTTGTCACAGATGAGATCTCAATCGGAGATTTCGTCCTCACAGGCGGAGAGCTGCCAGCGATGATGATTGCAGACAGTGTGGTCAGGCTTTTGCCTCATGTGCTTGGAAAAGAAGCATCTCACATCGAAGATTCATTCAGTACAGGTCTGCTTGAGCACCCGCACTATACAAGGCCAGCGGATTATAAAGGACTAAAAGTGCCGGATGTGCTCCTCTCTGGAAATCATGCCAAAATAGAAGAGTGGCGGCGCAAAGAATCATTGAAGCGAACTTATACAAGACGGCCAGATTTGATCGATTCGTGCAAAACATTAACGGATGATGAAAAAAGATGGCTTTGGCAGCTTCATAATGACTAGATTGTATTGCACACGGCATAGAGGTATGGTATGATACTACTTGTGACTTGGACGGCTTGCTGATCCAAGTTTGAAAACGATGTTCCGCTGCAATGAAGAAAGAGGACATGAGCATCTGTTGGAAGGAGTTGAAAACGATGCAACATTTGATTGAAGAAATCACAAAAGAACAATTACGCACTGATCTTCCTGCGTTCCGTCCTGGTGACACTTTACGTGTACACGTTAAAGTTGTCGAGGGTACTCGTGAGCGTATCCAGATCTTTGAAGGTGTTGTAATTAAGCGTCGTGGTGGTGGAATCAGCGAAACTTTCACAGTTCGTAAGATCTCTTACGGTGTAGGCGTTGAGCGTACATTCCCTGTACACACACCAAAAATCGCTAAGATCGAAGTTGTACGTCACGGTAAGGTACGTCGTGCGAAACTTTACTACCTACGTGAACTTCGCGGTAAAGCGGCTCGTATCAAAGAAATCAGACGATAATGATATCAAAGGAAAGAGCTTGTTACCTGTAACAGGCTCTTTTTTTGTACAATGTATAAAGATAACAGGTAGAAGAGAGAAGGTGCACATATGACGATTCAATGGTTTCCAGGCCATATGGCAAAAGCAAGACGTGAAGTCACAGAAAAATTAAAGCTCATCGACATCGTATTTGAATTAACCGATGCAAGAATTCCGATGTCCTCTAGAAACCCAATGATCGAAGAAATCCTTCAAAATAAACCCAAAATCATGCTATTAAACAAAGCTGATAAAGCAGATCCTCGTATGACAAAGGAGTGGCAGGCGCATTTTGAGCAGCAAGGCGTTCGGTCACTGGCTATTAACTCTGTCGATGGACAAGGGTTAAATCAGATCATCACAACTTCAAAAGAAATTTTAAAAGAAAAGTTCGACCGCATGAAAGCGAAAGGCGTCAAACCACGTGCCATTCGAGCACTGATTATCGGGATTCCCAACGTCGGAAAATCGACCTTAATCAATCGTTTAGCGAAAAAGAACATTGCCAAAACAGGAGACCGTCCTGGTATTACGACATCACAGCAATGGGTAAAGGTAGGGAAAGAACTAGAGCTGCTCGATACCCCTGGAATCCTCTGGCCGAAGTTTGAAGATGAGCAAGTAGGACTCAGACTTGCGGTGACCGGAGCGATCAAAGATTCGATCATCAACTTACAGGATGTCGCTGTGTATGCACTTCGTTTTCTAGAAGAGAACTACCCAGAGCGATTAAAAAAACGCTATGACCTAGCGGAGATACCTGAAGATACGGTTGAGCTGTTTGATGCAATTGGCACTAAGCGCGGCTGTCTAATGAGCGGGGGATTCATAAACTATGACAAAACCACCGAAATCATTATTCGGGATATTCGAACAGAAAAATTTGGTCCCCTCACTTTTGAGAAGCCTGAAAGCTAAAAGACACGCAGCTCATGCGGGTCTTTATTTTTTGCGAAAAACTGCCGATATAAAGAAGGAGGCTGCGAAAAAGCCTATGTACACGGTGAAACAAATAAAAGAACTAATAGAAAAGCATGCAGGCGATGAGTCATACATTCGTGAGCTTGTGAAAGATGATACGAGAAAAAGTGTCCAAAAACTCATAGAAAAGTGGCACAAAGAGAGAGAAAAGCAGCAAGCACTTCGCGTGGCATGGGATGATATGCTGCAATTTGAAAACAAAGCAAAGGCGCAGGGATACACATGTATTGCTGGAATAGATGAAGCAGGAAGAGGACCGCTCGCCGGCCCAGTTGTGGCAGCAGCCGTCATATTAAAGGAAGATACAGTCCTGCTCGGTTTAAACGACTCAAAGCAATTATCTGAGAAAAAAAGATTGGCTTATTATGATTTAATTCAAAAAGAAGCACTTGATATCGGAATCGGCATTGTTGATGCGGCTACGATTGACGAAATCAATATTTACGAAGCATCAAGACTGGCGATGGTGAGAGCTGTGGAACAGTTAACTCATACACCAGATTATCTACTCATAGATGCCATGACACTCCCGCTTTCAACTCACCAAGAGAATATCATCAAAGGAGATGCAAAAAGTGCATCCATTGCAGCAGGTGCATGTATTGCGAAGGTGACAAGGGATCAGATGATGGAAGAGTATGGGCGTAAGTATCCTGAGTATCAATTTGAAAAACATAAAGGGTACGGAACGAAAGAGCACTTGGCTGCGATAAAAACACATGGTGCGGCCCCAATCCACCGATTATCGTTTGCGCCAGTGAAATCTGTTATATCATAAATTTTAATCTAAGGAGGCTGCCTGTGATGACAAGAGTTGAGGATATACATACAGCACTGAATAGCCGGCTGAATACGGCTGAATCTGTTCCATTAAACACCGAAGGGAAGGAAAATGTTCATCGGCTGATTCTCGGTAAAGTACTAAAAATGCTTGGAGATGATACAGCCCTTGTTCAAATAGGCTCAACGAAAATAAAAGCGCAGCTGGCGGCCCAGCTTAAAGCAGACGCATTTTATTGGTTCCAATTTGAACAAGAGGGCGGAGGCAGCCTCAATAAACTAAGATCCGTTCAGCAATTTGATCAAGATCCTAAGACGTTAAAGGATGCAGCAGCTAAACTATTAGAAGGACTTTCACTGAAAAATGGGCTTGAAAACATGCTGACAGCTACAGCTTTTTTAAAGGAAAAGTCCGTCATTAACGAAGGAGAGTTAAAAACGGCAGTGAAATGGATCGAACAGCTTCAAGGAGCTGATGTGAAGAAAGGGCTCCAAGCACTCCTCTTTGCTTTAAAGAAAGATTTACCGATCCAGCAAGGGGTGCTTCAATCTATTTTAGCCGTAAAATCATCCTCTGCTCTTCATCAGGATATAACAGCGCTGCTAAATCAATTAACACAGCTTCCGAAGCACACAGATGCTACACAGACCCTTACACAAGCCGTTCGGTCAGTTGTAGATGCAGAGACAGCCGTCCATGCAGAAAAGCTCTTATCAGTCCTTCTAGCAGCGAGAGAAGGCGAGGCGAAGCAAGGCGGTAGTTTACCAGTAACGACACTGCTCAATCCGTCTCAGCAAAAAGAAAATAGCCATGCCCCAATCGTTCAAGAGCGTCAGCCGTCCCAAGTTCTTCAGCCAAACGTGCAGCAGCAGTCAACAAGTCCAAAAGAGCTGCAAATCCCGCTTCAGCAAATTGAGCGGATACTGGCCAGCTTGATGAAACAAGGTGCAGATGGGCAGCAAGAACCCAACGTAAAACAGCTCACAGCATTGCTGCACGGACTCCAGCAGGCAGGCACTCAGCCTGACGCAAAAGCAGCTGTAGTGCAAAAAGAGTTCCCATTCCTTTCGAAACCGGAGGCGAAAGCATTGGCTCAGGCGGTGCAGCAGACTGAACCAACATTAAGCAATAAAACTGATGTGCTCGATTTACTAATGACGATGAAAAAGGCAATCGGTGTGCGTGAAGAAATTGGTATGCTGAAACTGCTTGAAAAAGGCAGCCAGGATGTCAAAAGTCAGGAGCTGCACCAATTAAAGCTTACCTTAAATGATGTGAGACAGGCTGATTTACCAGAGCACGTTAAAAAAGAAGTGGATCAATTATTTCATAGATTGAATGGACAGTTATTTGTGCAGCAGGAGAACCAAACCGTCAGTCAAATGATGGTTTCCTATCCTCTTTTCTCAAAACATAGTGTTCAAGATTTAACCTTTATACTGAAGGGACATAAGAAAAAAGATGGCTCTATTGATATTTCTCAGTGCCGCCTGATGTTTTATTTAAACATGGAAAACCTTGAAGAAACCTTAATAGACTGTACGATTCAGCAAAAGGTCATGTCCATTACTGTCGAGACAGCTCATGAACTGCAAGGAACCATTAATCCGATGATTCCGGCTGTTCGGGAGAATTTAAATGCTCTAGGATACAGTTTAACGGGAATTACAGCAAAAAAGAGACAAGAGTCGGTAGATCCGTCTCAATTTCTAGATGAACACTTTCATAAAATCAGCGAGAAAGGGCTGGACTTACGAGTATGAAGGATTCAAAACCGCTTAGAAGAGCGGTCGCTCTGCATTACGATGAAGAAAAACAAAAGGCGCCAAAAGTCGTTGCAACAGGCAGCGGCTATGTGGCAGATCATATTATTGAAGAAGCAAAAAAGTCGGGAGTCCCTATCCAGGAAGACCGTAATTTAGTCGAACTCATGCGCCACTTAACGTTAGATGAGGAGATCCCTGAAGCGTTATACGATACTGTAGCAGAAATTTTTTCGTTTATCTACAGGTTAGATCAAAAAATGAAAAAATAAGGTAAAATAAGTGATTTGACTGAAAAATTTATATTTTTAATAAAATAAAAGTTTGAATGTTTAGAAGGATTTTACGATTTTACATAGAACCCTAGACATTCTCTTTTTTATTCTTTAAAATGAAAGCGCAGTCTATTTTATAATTTTTGTTTCTACATATGTTGGGAGGATGGGAAATGAATATCCATGAGTACCAAGGAAAAGAAATCCTAAGAAAATATGGGGTTTCAGTTCCAAATGGTAAAGTAGCATTTACACCTGATGAAGCAGTGAAAGCATCAGAAGAGCTAGGGAGCTCTGTATATGTCGTAAAAGCACAGATTCATGCAGGCGGCCGTGGTAAAGCAGGCGGGGTAAAAATTGCAAAAACGAAAGATGAAGTGAAAGGGTTTGCAGAGGAATTGCTCGGCAAGACACTTGTCACACATCAAACAGGGCCTGAAGGGCGCGAAATAAAACGCTTACTTATTGAAGAAGGCTGCGATATTCAAAAGGAATACTATGTTGGACTAGTTTTGGACAGAGCGACATCAAGAATTGTATTGATGGCATCTGAAGAAGGCGGTACTGAAATTGAAGAAGTAGCAGAAAAAACGCCAGAAAAAATCGTGAAAGTTGTTATCGATCCAGCGATTGGCCTGCAAGGCTATCAGGCGAGAGAAGTAGCATTTAAAATTAATATTCCAACAAAATTAGTTGGCCAAGCTGTTAAGTTTATGACAAGCCTTTACAATGCGTTTATTGAAAAAGATTGTTCAATTGCTGAGATTAATCCACTGGTTGTAACAGGCGATGGAAAAGTCATGGCACTTGATGCAAAATTAAACTTTGATAGCAATGCCTTATATAGACAAAAAGATATATTAGAATACCGTGACCTTGATGAAGAGGATCCAAAAGAAATTGAAGCATCTAAATATGACTTAAGCTACATTTCTCTAGATGGAAATATTGGCTGTATGGTCAATGGAGCAGGTCTTGCGATGTCTACAATGGATATCATCAAGCATTACGGCGGGGACCCTGCAAACTTCCTAGATGTTGGCGGCGGTGCAACAGCTGAAAAAGTAACGGAAGCATTTAAAATCATCTTATCTGATCAAAATGTAAAAGGGATTTTCGTGAACATTTTTGGCGGCATCATGAAATGTGATGTCATTGCAGAAGGTGTTGTTGAAGCGACGAAACAAGTCGGCTTAACATTACCACTTGTTGTACGTCTGGAAGGAACAAACGTTGAATTAGGGAAGAAAATCCTGAGTGATTCAGGCTTAAATATCACTTCTGCTGAGTCTATGGCTGACGGGGCAGAAAAGATTGTATCTTTAGTCAAGTAGAGCAGAAAGGCAGGGAACCTAAATGAGTGTATTTATTAATAAAAATACGAGAGTAATTGTTCAGGGGATTACCGGTTCAACCGCATTGTTCCATACAAAACAAATGATTGAGTACGGAACAAATATTGTTGGCGGTGTCACACCTGGAAAAGGTGGAACTGAAGTAGAAGGAGTTCCTGTATTTAATACTGTATCTGAAGCAGTTCAGACAACTGGAGCGAACGCTTCTGTTATCTATGTACCAGCACCATTTGCGGCAGATGCCATTTTAGAGGCTGTTGACGCAGAAGTCGATCTCGTCATTTGTATCACAGAACATATTCCAGTTCTGGACATGGTCAAAGTGAAGCGTTACATGGAAGGTAAGAAAACAAGACTTGTTGGACCAAACTGCCCAGGTGTCATCACACCTGAAGAATGTAAAATTGGTATCATGCCTGGCTACATTCATAAAAAAGGTCATGTGGGTGTTGTTTCTCGTTCTGGAACGCTTACATATGAAGCGGTACATCAGCTTTCAGAAGCTGGCGTTGGTCAATCGACAGCTGTAGGCATCGGGGGGGACCCGGTAAATGGGACAAACTTTATTGATGTGTTAAAAGCATTCAATGAAGATCCTGAAACGCATGCTGTGATTATGATCGGTGAAATCGGTGGTACGGCTGAAGAAGAAGCAGCTGAATGGGTAAAAGCAAATATGACTAAACCAGTCGTAGGCTTTATTGGCGGTAAAACGGCGCCTCCAGGAAAACGTATGGGACATGCTGGTGCCATTATTTCTGGTGGTAAAGGAACAGCTGATGAAAAAGTAAAAACAATGCGTGAATGTGGAATTGAAGTGGCAGAAACACCATCTGTCATGGGAGAAACGTTGATTAAAGTATTAAAAGAGAAGAATCTCTTCGAAGCTTGTAAAACGCATTAATGACACAAGAAGACTTGTTCTTTGACAAGTCTTCTTCTTTCTATCTTAAACTGGAGGAATGGTATGTACAACGTGTCCGAAAGAATGATTTTTCACCGCTTAAAAGGCCTCATCTCACCCTCATTACTTACAAAATGGTGGAAAGTCGATCCTGAGCTATATATAAATGAAGAAACACATCATTTTAAACAGGATCGAGCATTACAAACGATCGACTTTACCCGCTTAAAACAAGCTGAAGAAAATGAATTCCCCATTTTTCAACACATCGTTCAAGCCTATTTAAAGCAAAACATTCACATGATTCCCATCACATCACCCTTATATCCAAGCACTCTAAAAAATATTTATGATCCTCCCCCTGTGTTATTCCTAAAAGGAAACGTATCATATTTAAATGAAGAAAAAAGTTTAGGTGTAGTCGGCACGCGACTTCCATCATCTTATGGAGAAGCATGTGTGAAAAAAATTGTTGGTGAGCTTGTCAAAGAAGAGTGGATGATTGTTAGTGGGCTAGCTAAAGGAATCGATGGACTGGCACATAAAGAGTGCATCAGGAAAAAAGGGAAAACGATTGGCATTATAGCCGGTGGCTTTCAGCATTTATACCCAAAAGAGCATGCGCAAATGGCTCAATACATGGGCGAGCATCATTTGCTTTTGTCAGAGCATCCGCCTTATGCCAAACCAGAAAAGTGGCATTTTCCAATGAGAAATCGTTTAATTAGTGCGTTGACGAGAGGAACCATTGTCATTCAGTGCAAAGAAAAGAGCGGTTCTCTTATTACAGCCTATCAAGCACTTGAGCAAGGAAAAGAAGTATTTGCGGTTGCCGGTTCCATCTTTGATCCTAATTCCACAGGACCGGCAAGACTCATTCAGCAGGGAGCAAAGCTTGTTCATTCTACAAAGGATATTTTAGAGGAATTCTCCTTCCGCAGCGTTCAATATACTGAACTCTCATAAAAATATCGTTTGACAAAAGACATCGGAATATTTAATAATAGTGAGGATTTAAGTTTACACTTTGTTTTTCGTGTTTATAATGATGTTCATCATAAAGAATTTTTAACGATTGCCTGTTAGATAGGTGCAATTAACATAAATATGAATTGTGAAATGTATAAAGAGAGAACACCTCTTAAGGGGGATTTTGAGTATGGCTGATTATTTAGTCATCGTTGAGTCGCCAGCAAAGGCGAAAACGATTGAGCGTTATTTAGGAAAAAAGTATAAAGTAAAGGCTTCAATGGGACACGTCAGGGATTTACCGAAAAGTCAGCTCGGTGTTGACACTGAGCATGACTTCGAACCGAGATATATTACGATTCGCGGGAAAGGCCCAGTTTTAAAGGAATTAAAAACAGCGGCGAAAAAAGCAAAGAAAGTCTTTCTCGCGGCTGACCCCGATAGAGAGGGAGAAGCGATTGCTTGGCATTTAGCACATAGCCTTGACCTTGACCTCTCTTCTGACTGCCGTGTTGTTTTTAACGAGATTACAAAAGATGCGATTAAAGATTCCTTTAAGCATCCTCGTATGATCGATATGGACTTAGTTGATGCACAGCAGGCAAGACGAATTTTAGATCGTCTCGTTGGGTATAAAATCAGTCCGATTTTATGGAAGAAAGTGAAAAAGGGCTTAAGTGCTGGCCGTGTTCAATCAGTTGCACTCCGACTCATTATTGATCGCGAGAATGAAATTAATGAATTTAAACCAGAAGAATACTGGACAATTGACGGTACATTCCTCAAAGGAAAAGAAAGCTTCGAAGCAAGTTTCTTTGGTCTCAATGGCAAAAAACATCCATTGAAAACAAAAGAAGATGTAAAAGAAATCCTTTCGAAATTAAAAGGAAACAAATTCTCTGTAGAGAAAGTAACGAAAAAAGAACGTAAACGTAATCCAGCTGTTCCGTTTACGACTTCTACTTTACAGCAAGAGGCTGCAAGAAAATTAAACTTCCGTGCAAAAAAGACGATGATGATTGCACAGCAATTATATGAAGGAATTGATCTTGGTAAAGAAGGTACAGTCGGTCTCATCACTTATATGAGAACGGACTCAACACGTATTTCAAATACGGCGATTGAAGAAGTATCTGCTTTCATTGATCAGACGTACGGCAAGAATTTCTTAAATACAACAAAACGAACGGCTAAAAAGAATGAAAACGCACAAGATGCTCACGAAGCCATCCGTCCGACTTCTACGTTAAGAAAACCGGCAGATGTCAAGCATGTGCTAAGCCGTGATCAGCTTCGCCTGTACAAATTGATTTGGGAACGATTCGTGGCAAGCCAAATGGCGCCGGCTGTTCTTGATACAATGAGTGTGGATCTTGATCATAATGGTCTTACTTTCCGTGCGAATGGAAGTAAAGTGAAATTCCCTGGGTTTATGAAGGTTTATGTAGAAGGAAAGGACGACCAGCTCGAGGAAAAGGACAAAATGCTTCCTGATCTGAAAGAAGGGGATACAGTTCTTTCAAAAGATATCGAACCTGAACAGCACTTCACACAGCCGCCTCCTCGCTACACAGAGGCAAGATTGGTCAAAACACTTGAAGAGCTCGGTATAGGCCGTCCATCTACGTATGCACCAACATTAGATACGATTCAAAAGCGCGGTTATGTCGCACTTGATAATAAACGATTTACTCCGACAGAGCTTGGAGAGATTGTACTCAACTTAATCATCGAATTCTTTCCTGAAATCATTAACGTTGAATTTACAGCGAAAATGGAAAAGGAACTTGATAGTGTTGAAGAAGGTACGATCGAATGGGTTCGTATTATCGACAGCTTCTATCAAGACTTTGCAAAACGGGTAGAAAAAGCTGAAGCAGAGATGCAAGAAGTTGAGATTGAGCCGGAATACGCAGGTGTTGATTGTGAAGAGTGCGGACATCCGATGGTGTACAAAATGGGTAGATACGGCAAGTTCATGGCGTGCTCGAACTTTCCTGACTGCCGTAACACAAAACCAATTGTCAAAGATATCGGTGTTAAATGCCCGTCATGTCATGAAGGAAACATCGTTGAACGAAAATCGAAGAAACGCCGCATTTTTTACGGCTGTGATCGTTTTCCAGAGTGTGAATTCGTTTCTTGGGACAAACCAATTGAAAGAAAGTGTCCAAAATGCGAAAATATGCTTGTAGAGAAAAAGCTGAAAAAAGGCGTTCAAGTTCAATGTGTGAACTGTGATTATAAAGAGGAACAACAAAAATAGCGGTGAGCAACCTTGTTCACCTGCTTTTTTATGTCATCAAACAGAACTTACGAAATAGGAGAGTTGTCCAATGAGTCAATTTGTAAATGTGATCGGAGCCGGTTTAGCTGGAAGTGAAGCTGCATGGCAAATCGCTAAACGAGGAATTAAAGTCAATTTATATGAAATGAGACCTGTGAAACAAACGCCGGCTCACCACACAGATAAATTTGCGGAGCTTGTATGCAGCAACTCACTGCGTGCGAACGCTTTGACGAATGCAGTAGGTGTATTAAAGGAAGAAATGCGTCATTTAGATTCAGCCATTATCGCAGCGGCAGATGAAAGCTCAGTTCCTGCGGGCGGCGCGCTTGCAGTAGACCGTCATGAATTTGCAGCAAACGTGACAGATCGCGTGAAAAATCATCCGAATGTTACGGTCTTTCAAGAAGAAGTGCAAAGCATTCCAGAAGGTCCGACAATTATCGCAACTGGCCCGCTGACATCAGAAGCACTTTCAAAAGAATTAAAATCGTTAACAGGAGAAGAATATCTCTATTTCTACGATGCAGCGGCACCTATTCTAGAGAAAGATAGCATTGATATGGATAAGGTGTATTTGAAATCACGCTATGACAAAGGAGAAGCCGCTTATTTAAACTGTCCAATGACAGAAGAAGAATTCGATCGTTTTTATGAGGCGCTCATTTCTGCTGAAACTGTGCCATTAAAAGAATTTGAAAAAGAAATCTTCTTTGAAGGCTGTATGCCAATTGAAGTCATGGCGAAAAGAGGAAAGAAAACGATGCTGTTTGGCCCGATGAAGCCAGTAGGACTGGAAGATCCGAAAACAGGAAAAAGACCTTACGCTGTTGTTCAATTAAGACAGGATGATGCAGCAGGTACTTTATATAACATCGTTGGCTTCCAGACACATCTAAAGTGGGGCGATCAAAAGGAAGTATTCCGTTTGATTCCAGGCCTTGAAGAAGCAGAGATTGTTCGTTACGGGGTAATGCACCGTAATACATTTATTAACTCGCCAAGCCTTTTAAGACCGACTTATCAGTTTAAAAATAGAGATGATCTATTCTTTGCCGGACAAATGACAGGCGTTGAAGGGTATGTCGAGTCTGCAGCTTCCGGACTTGTGGCTGGCATTAACGCCGCTCGTTTTGTTAAAGGGGAAGAGCTTGTGACACTTCCTGAGGAAACGGCGATTGGCAGTATGGCTCACTACATCACGTCGACAAACAAGAAAAGCTTCCAGCCGATGAATGCGAATTTTGGTTTGCTGAAAGATCTAGGTGTTCGAATTAAAAACAAACAAGAACGTTATGCAGAGTACGCTAAGCGCGCAATCGAAACTATTCAAACTATTTCGAAATCTCTGTAGTAAAACATTGCGCGGAAAGCAAGATATGTGATACCATTTAAAAGCCTTAAAGAGGTGTAAAAATGACGAATAAACAGCGTCTTGTCCACTTATTCATTGAATATCTGCAAATTGAAAAAAACTATTCAGCTTTAACGATCTCAGGATATACAGAAGCCATTGAAGAGTTTGTCAGATTTATGAACATTCAAGGAATAGACGGTTTTGAAGAGGTATCCTATCAAGATACGAGAATTTATTTAACAGAAGCTTATGAAAAAGGCCTGACAAGAAGAACGATTAGTAAGAAAGTCTCTGCGCTTCGCAGCTTTTATAAATTTTTATTAAGGGAACAGCTTGTGAAAGAAAATCCTTTTTTACTCGTTAGCTTACCAAAACAGGATAAGCGGATTCCTTCATTTTTGTATGAGGAGGAACTAAAAGAGCTTTTTACAGTTTCTGATGTCAGCACACCGCTGGGGCAAAGAAATCAAGCCATTTTAGAACTTCTTTATGCAACAGGTATGAGGGTCAGTGAGTTATGTTCATTAAAAGAATCTGATCTTGATTTATCGATGGATACAGTGCTCGTTCATGGGAAAGGCAGCAAGCAGCGGTATGTTCCTTTCGGGTCATATACTCATGAAGCGCTCATTACTTATTTAGAGGATGGAAGGCAGAAGCTGAAATCTAAGGGGAAAGACCGCGCTGATGCACATGTGTTTTTGAATCAGCGCGGGACGCCTCTTACAGACCGAGGTGTTCGATTCATTCTCACTGAATTAATGAAAAAGGCGTCAGGTACATTACATATCCATCCTCACATGTTAAGGCACACCTTTGCCACGCATCTCTTAAACGCGGGGGCGGATTTGAGAAGTGTTCAAGAACTTCTCGGTCATTCAAATTTATCATCTACACAGGTGTACACGCATGTATCAAAAGATTCTTTAAGAAACACGTACATGTCTCATCACCCAAGGGCTTTTAAACGATCCTAAAAGGAGGTTTTTTCATGTCATCATTTCATGCAACAACCATCTTTGCCGTTCAACATAAAGGAAAAAGTGCAATGGCTGGCGACGGTCAAGTTACTTTCGGGCAGGCTGTCGTGATGAAACACACAGCAAAAAAAGTGCGCCGTCTTTTCGGAGGCAAGGTGCTTGCAGGTTTTGCAGGTTCAGTAGCAGATGCGTTTACACTCTTTGAAAAGTTTGAAACAAAGCTTGAAGAATATGGTGGCAACTTAAAGCGGGCAGCCGTAGAACTAGCGAAGGAATGGCGAAGTGACAAGATGCTAAGGCAGCTTGAGGCCATGCTCATCGTCATGAACAAAGAGAGCATCCTGCTCGTCTCTGGAACTGGAGAGGTCATTGAACCAGATGATGGGATTTTGGCCATTGGCTCAGGCGGCAACTATGCCCTTAGCGCAGGGAGAGCACTCAAAACCCATGCAGGTGATCATCTCTCAGCGAGAGAAATTGCAAAGGCCGCTCTTGAAACGGCCGGAGAAATCTGTGTCTACACGAACGATCAAATCACTTTAGAAGAGCTTGAATAGAAAGGACATGAGACGTATGGAGAAAAAGCCGTTCACCCCAAGAGAGATAGTTGAAAAGCTTGATCAATACATCATTGGTCAGCTTGATGCGAAAAAAGCAGTGGCGGTGGCTTTAAGAAACCGTTACAGAAGAAGTCTTTTACATGATAAGCTAAAGGATGAAGTCGTTCCTAAAAATATTTTAATGATCGGCCCTACAGGTGTGGGGAAAACAGAAATTGCCCGAAGAATTGCTCGAATTTCTGGTGCGCCTTTTATTAAAGTGGAAGCGACGAAATTTACTGAAGTGGGTTATGTTGGCCGTGACGTAGAGTCAATGGTGAGAGATTTAGTTGAAACAGCGATTAGACTCGTCAAAGAAGAAAAAATGAAAGATGTTCAAGATGAAGCAGAAAAACAAGCAAATAAACGTCTTGTTCATTTACTTGTTCCTGGTAAGAAAAAAAGCCAGTCTGTGAAAAATCCTTTTGAGATGCTGTTTGGCGGTTCTGATGAAGATGACCGTGATCGAGATCATTCAAATGAAGAAGTGGAACTCGAATCGACAAGAAAGCGAATCGCTCATCAGCTGGCGATGGGAGAACTTGAAGATCATTACGTCACGATCGAAGTAGAAGAACAGCAGCCTTCCATGTTTGATATGCTTCAAGGCTCGGGTATGGAGCAAATGGGTATGAACATGCAGGATGCGCTTGGCAATCTCATGCCTAAAAAGAAAAAACGCAGAAAGTTGACTGTTAGAGAAGCAAGAAAGGCGTTAACGGCTGAGGAAGCTTCAAAACTGATTGATATGGATGAAGTCAGTCAGGAAGCAGTCTACAAAGCAGAGCAGCAAGGAATTATTTTTATCGATGAAATCGACAAAATCGCCAAAAGCGGTGGTGCATCATCTGCAGATGTTTCTCGTGAAGGGGTTCAGCGTGATATTTTACCGATTGTAGAAGGTTCAACTGTGATGACGAAATATGGTGCCGTTAAAACAGATCATGTGCTTTTTGTTGCAGCAGGTGCATTTCATATGGCAAAGCCATCAGATTTGATTCCTGAGCTTCAGGGACGCTTCCCAATTCGTGTAGAATTAGATAAATTAAGTATAGAAGACTTTGTGAAAATCTTAACGGAACCAGATAATGCATTATTAAAGCAATATAAAGCTTTACTTGAAACAGAAGGTATATCTCTTGAATTTTCTGACGATGCTATTCATAAGATTGCCGAAGTGGCTTATCATGTCAATCAGGAGACAGATAACATCGGTGCAAGAAGGCTTCATACCATACTTGAGAAGCTGCTTGAAGAGCTTTCATTTGAGGCGCCTGATATTACAATGGAGACAGTGACCATTACCCCTCAGTATGTTGAAGAGAAGCTAGGAAAGATTGCAAATAACAAAGATTTAAGTCAATTTATACTTTAACAAATGAATAAAGTAATCTAGGAGGATCATTATTATGGCGTTACTACAAAAAACAAGGATTATTAACTCAATGCTGCAAGATGCAGCGGGGAAACCAGTTAATTTCAAAGAAATGGCAGAAACACTGAGAGATGTCATTGATTCAAACATTTTCGTATTAAGCAGAAGGGGAAAGCTTCTTGGTTACTCCATTAATCAACAGATCGAAAATGCACGTATGAAAAAAATGCTTGAAGATCGTCAGTTCCCTGAAGAATATACAAAGAGTCTATTCAATGTCCCAGAAACGTCTTCAAACCTTGATATTAACAGTGAATATACAGCTTTCCCGATTGAGAACCGTGACTTATTCCAATCAGGTTTAACAACAATTGTTCCAATTATCGGCGGAGGAGATCGTTTAGGTACGTTAATCCTGTCCCGCTTACAAGATACATTCACAGATGATGATTTAATTCTTGCTGAATACGGGGCAACAGTTGTTGGAATGGAGATTCTTCGCGAGAAAGCAGAGGAAATCGAAGAAGAAGCAAGAAGTAAAGCAGTTGTCCAAATGGCGATTAGCTCTCTATCATACAGTGAGCTTGAAGCGATTGAGCACATTTTTGAAGAGCTTGATGGAAACGAAGGTCTACTTGTCGCAAGTAAAATTGCAGACCGTGTAGGGATCACTCGTTCAGTGATCGTAAACGCCTTACGTAAGTTAGAAAGTGCAGGCGTAATCGAATCTCGTTCTCTTGGAATGAAGGGAACGTACATCAAAGTGTTAAACAACAAATTTTTAATTGAACTCGAAAATTTAAAATCTCATTAATCAAAAACCCTTTTTGGCCGAAATAAATGCTGAAAAGGGTTTTTTTATGTGAAAAAATGAGGATTTGTCCGAAAAATGTCACTCTTTTTTCCAAGAAACCCCTTACAAATCTGTAGTGCTTTGAATCTAGGCCTTTATACCTATTCGTAAAATAGATATATATTACGAGTTTTTTTTACATATACATCATAGACTTTAATCCTATTATTTCTTACAATGAACATATGGTTTTACAAATCTCGACATGATTAAATGGAATGAAATACATATGATTGGAGGTATATGGTTTTGGATATATTTTCTGGAACGATAAGCAACCTTGAGAATGCCTTGGGCAGAGCGAATGTTAAGCAAAAAGTCATAAGCAATAATATCGCGAATATAGACACACCGAACTACAAGTCGAAAAACGTCGCATTCCATGACATGCTAAATGATGCATCGAACAAATTAGATGCTAAAAAAACATACCAAGGTCACATTGATTTTTCAAAAACAGGGTCTAATTATTCAGTTGTTTCTAGCAACCGTACTTCATATCAAGAAAACGGAAATAATGTCGATATTGATCAAGAGATGAGTGAACTCGCTAAAAACCAAATTCAGTATAATGCTTTGGTGGAAAGAATGAGCGGGAAATTTAATTCTCTTAAAACAGTTTTGACAGGAGGTAAGTGATGTCGATTTTTTCAGGAGTGAACGCTTCGGCCTCAGCATTAACGGCACAGAGGCTCAGAATGGACGTTGTATCCTCAAACCTTGCAAATATGGATACAACAAGAGCTAAACAGGTTGATGGCAACTGGGAGCCTTATAGACGTAAACTTGTCACATTACAGCCGTCAGGTGAATCATTTTCATCTATATTGAACTCAAGTATGAATTCGAGCGGCAAATTAGGAAACGGCGTCAAAGTAACAAAGATTACAGAAGACGAAACTCCATTCAACCTTCAATATGATCCTACAAATCCCGATGCCAATGAAAATGGATATGTTCAAACACCAAATGTCGATCCATTAAAAGAAATGGTCGACCTCATCAGCAGCTCAAGATCATATGAAGCAAACGTGACTGCTCTAAATGCGAACAAAAGCATGCTGATGAAAGCTTTAGAAATAGGAAAGTAAGGTGAAAAGAATTGGTTAATGCAATATCTCCTTTCCAGCTTCAAACCGCTCAGCAAGCAAGTGAATTGACGAATGCATCGTCCTTGCAGGCGGCTGCACCTAAAAGTCAAACGAATTTCTCTGATGTGCTGAAGAATTCCATTGAGGCATTAAATCAATCACAGCTGAAATCAGACCAGTATACAAATGCGCTTGCACAAGGAAAAGATGTCAATCTCGATGAAGTCATGATTGCTTCACAAAAAGCGAGTGTCACACTCACAGCTGCGACAGAGTTTCGAAATAAAGCAGTCGAAGCGTACCAAGAGATTATGAGAATGCAGATGTAGGAGGTGCTGGTGGACAAAAAAAGACTGAATGGAATGACCGGGGGTTAAGATGAATCGTACTTTAATGCAATTAAGAACAAAAACAGTTGAGTTTTGGCGAAATCGATCAAAATTACAAAAAATACTCATGATTGGCGGCGTTGCTGCCCTAGCAATCATTATTACGGTTGTTAGCATCTTTGCTTCTTCTGAAAAAATGGTTCCGCTCTTTAGAGACTTGTCTGAGGCAGAAGCTGGACAAATCAAACAGGAACTAGATGGCAAAAACGTTAAATCGGAACTTGCAAACAATGGAACAACGATTCTCGTTCCAGAAAAGCAAGCAGACTCTTTAAAAGTAACACTCGCATCTGAAGGGCTTCCTAAGACAGGCAACATTGATTATTCCTTCTTTGCAAACAATTCAGGCTTCGGTTTAACAGATAATGAATTTGATGTTCTGAAAGTAGACGCAACTCAGACAGAACTATCTAATCTGATCAATACAATTGATGGGATTAAAGATTCAAAAGTGATGATTAACCTGCCAAAAGATTCCGTTTTTGTTGGAGAAGAGCAAAGTAATGCATCAGCATCCATTGTGCTGCAAGTTGAGCCTGGCTACACGCTTACGCCGCAGCAAGTAAAAGGCCTTTATCATCTTATTTCAAAAAGTGTGCCGAATTTAAAAACAGAAAACATTGTCATTATGGACCAAGATTCCAACTACTACGACTTAAACACCAGTTCCGATTCTTATGCAAGTGGAATGGATGCACAGCAGCAGAAAAAAGAAGAAATCGAAAAGAATCTTCAAAGAAAAATTCAGCAGCTGCTCGGAACAATGATGGGTCAAGATAAAGTGGCTGTATCGGTCACAACAGACATTGATTTTACTGAAGAAAAAAGAAAAGAAGACCTTGTAGAACCTGTTGATAAAGAAAACATGCAGGGGATTGCTGTCAGCGCTGAAAAGATTGCTGAAACATATTCAGGCAATGGAGCAGCAGCTGGAGGCACCGCTGGAACAGGTGACGATGATGTCACAAATTATCAAGGTGCCGATGGAGCGAATGGAAGCGGAGATTACGAAAAGAGTGAAGATCGTATCAATTATGAAGTCAACCGCATTCATAAAGATATCAAAGAAAGCCCTTATAAAATTAGAGATGTTGGCATTCAAGCGTTGGTCGAACCACCAACTGCAAACGATGCAAACTCTTTAACAGCTGAAAGACAAGATGATATCAAAAAGATTCTTTCAACGATCATTAGCACATCGATTGATAAAGAATACACAAATGGTCAAGCGCTCACTCAAGCAGACTTAGATAACAAAATCGTTTTATCAGTATCAAAATTAGACGGTAAACAGCAAACTGCGGCAGATAACCCTTCAAACAATATTCCAATCTGGGTTTATATTGTAGGCGGTGTGCTCCTACTTGCAATTATCGCTCTTATCATTCTTCTTGTACGTAAGCGTAGAAGAGATGAGGAAGAAGAGTTTGAGTTTGATGAACGTACACCAATCGATGTTCCTGATATCGACACTGAACCAGAAACAGAAGAAATGGTGAGAAAAAATCAGCTTGAAAAAATGGCAAAAGAAAAACCAGAAGACTTTGCTAAATTGCTACGCAGCTGGCTGTCCGAGGATTAGGAGGAATACACATGTCGAGAAAAGATCCAAATCGACTAACAGGCAGACAAAAAGCAGCAATCCTAATGATTTCCTTAGGGCTAGACGTGTCAGCATCTGTATACAAACATCTGTCTGAAGACGAAATAGAAAAATTAACATTAGAAATTTCCAATGTACGAAGTGTAGATACTGCTAAAAAAGATGAAATCATCGAAGAGTTTCACAGCATTGCCATCGCGCAGGACTACATATCGCAGGGCGGTCTTTTGTACGCAAGACAAGTGCTTGAAAAAGCGCTTGGTGAGGACAAAGCGGACAGTATCTTAAACCGATTAACATCCTCTCTTCAAGTCAAACCATTTGATTTTGCTCGAAAGGCTGAACCAGAACAAATTTTAAACTTTATCCAGCATGAGCATCCACAAACGATTGCGCTCATCCTTTCCTACCTGGATCCAGTGCAGGCTGGGCAAATTTTATCTGAGTTAGGCGAGGAAGTACAAACTGAGGTTGCAAGACGTATTGCCTTAATGGATCGCACATCTCCAGAGATCATCAATGAGGTGGAACGCATTCTTGAACAAAAGCTGTCTTCAACCTTTACGCAGGACTATACGCAAACAGGCGGAGTCGAAGCGGTTGTGGAAGTGCTAAATGGTGTAGACCGTGCTACGGAGAAGACCATTTTAGACACACTTGAAATTCAAGATCCTGAACTTGCTGATGAAATTAAGAAACGTATGTTTGTCTTTGAAGATATTGTCACTCTTGACAGCAGAGCGATTCAGCGCGTCATCAGAGATGTTGAAAATGATGACTTATTGCTCGCACTCAAAGTGGCAAGCGAAGAGGTCAAAGAAATTGTCTTCCGCAACATGTCACAGCGGATGGTCGAAACATTCAAAGAAGAAATGGAGTTTATGGGGCCTGTCCGGCTTAGAGATGTCGAGGAAGCACAAACCCGTATTGTCAGCATCGTAAGACGACTTGAGGAAGCTGGAGAAATCGTCATAGCTCGAGGCGGAGGAGACGATATCATTGTCTAGGATTATCAAACATGAAACATCTGTTATTCCTGAACAAGGACGGCAAACGATTCCTTTACAGCAAGTGGAGTTTAAAAGAGAACATCACGAAGAAGAGCTTGTCAATGAAACCGAAGCATCGCAGCTTGTACTTAGTGATGCAGAAGATCAGGCGAGCCGCATATTAGAACAAGCAAACAGTGAGCTGGAAAAAACAATGGCTGAGATCAATCAGCGCAGAACTGATTTTGAAGAAGAAAGAATACAGCTCATTGAAGAAGCGAAACAAGCAGGTTATCAAGACGGCTTTCAAAAGGGCGAAGCAGATGCGAATATGCAGTACCAAGCTATTCTTGATCAAGCAAATGACATCGCCGGTCTTGCAAGGCAGGACTACGAAGAAAAAATTGAAAGCTCTGCTGAGCAAATTGTGGAACTTGCTTTTGAACTCGCTAAACGCGTTTGGAATGCAGCTGAGGAGACGAAAGATCAATTTTTGGCTCTTGTGAAGCAGGTCATTTCAGAAGTGAAAGAATATGACGATATTTCCATCTATGTTGACCCTGAACATTACGAGCATGTGATGGAATATAAAGACGAATTGATTAGAATCCTTCAAAAGGATACACATCTTGCCATTTACTCGGATGAAAAAGCGCCAAAAGGAACTTGTTACGTAGAAACAAGTTTTGGAAAAGTGGAAGCGAGTGTTGATACCCAATTGAATCAGCTGAAAGAAAAATTATTAGAAGTCATTGATTCAGGTGATCACAAATGAAAATGGATGTGTTAAAAGAAACGATTGAAACCGCTGATCCTTATAAACGATTTGGAAAAGTCAACCGAGTGGTTGGGCTGATGATTGAATCTAAGGGGCCGGAGAGTTCGATCGGTGACGTGTGCCTCATTCATAAAAAAGGGAGCAAGCACCATCCGATCAAAGCAGAGGTCGTAGGGTTTAGAGATGAAAACATTCTGCTCATGCCTTATGTAGAAGCATCCAATATTTCACCAGGAAGTCTTGTGGAAGCGGCGGGTGAGTCGCTGAAGGTCAAAGTAGGGACTGGATTAATTGGTGAAGTCGTTGATGCCTTCGGTGATCCGCTTGATGGCAGTATGCTTCCGAAAGGACTTGCACCTGTTTCGACAGATCAATCACCCCCAAATCCGATGGACAGACCGCCTATTCGAGAAAAGATGGGTGTCGGCGTTAGAGTCATTGATAGTCTGCTCACAGTTGGCACTGGTCAAAGGATCGGGATTTTTGCCGGAAGTGGTGTTGGAAAAAGTACCTTAATGGGGATGATTGCAAAGCAGACAGAAGCAGACCTCAATGTGATTGCCCTTGTTGGAGAGCGTGGCCGTGAAGTTCGTGAGTTTATTGAAAAGGATTTAGGTGCTGAAGGACTGAAGCGATCAATTGTTGTCGTCGCAACTTCTGACCAGCCTGCTCTGACGAGACTGAAAGCTGCCTATACTGCAACAGCCATTGCGGAATATTTCAGAGACAGAGGCAAAAATGTCATGTTCATGATGGATTCTGTTACGAGGGTTGCCATGGCGCAAAGGGAAATAGGTCTTGCAACTGGCGAGCCGCCAACAACAAAAGGATATACACCATCAGTGTTCGCTATACTGCCAAAATTGCTCGAACGAACTGGGACAAATCAGCTTGGTTCGATCACAGCGTTTTACACAGTTCTTGTTGATGGGGACGATATGAATGAACCGATCGCTGATACAGTGAGGGGGATCCTGGATGGCCACATTGTACTTGATCGTGCTTTAGCCAACAAAGGACAATTTCCCGCTGTTAATATTTTGAAAAGTATCAGCCGTGTCATGAGCAATATCGCAAGTCATGATCACAAGGAAGCGGCTAACCGGTTCCGCCAGCTTTTATCCACTTATCAAAACGCTGAAGACCTCATTAATATTGGAGCATATAAAAAAGGCTCCTCTAAAGATATTGATGAGGCCATGCAGGCTTACCCTCATCTGATTTCATTTTTGAAGCAGGATGTAGAAGAGGCTGTATCTATTGAAGACAGTGTGAGTTTATTGCTCAGTTTGATGAATAGAGAGGATTGACAAAAACAGTGAGATATCAATACAAATTTCAAAAGCTCTTAGAACTGAAAGAAAGTGAAAAAGACAAGTCACTCGCAGCGTACCAACAATCCGTTTCGGCATTTGAGCAAGTCGCTGAAAAACTCTATGAAAATATGAGTAAAAAAGAGCTAATGGAAAAAAGCAAAGAAGAAAAGCTGAAAAGTGGAATGAGTGTTCAAGAAATGCGTCATTACCAGCAATTTGTGACCAACTTAGATAACACCATTCAGCATTATCAGCAGCTTGTGATCATGAAACGTCATCAAATGAATGAAAAACAATCTGATTTAACTGAAAAAAACATTGAGTTTAAAAAGTTTGAAAAAATGAAAGAAAAGCAATTTGAAAAGTTTTCCCTTGAACATAAGGCAATTGAAATGAAAGAAATGGATGATATCTCTATCAGCCAATTCATGTTTCAAGGACATTAGGAGTCGAGATGAATGCCTAAGAAGGAAAAAACAAAGGAATCAGGCGGCGGGAAATTTCAATGGATCTTGTTTATTGTCATCATCCCATTGATTGTGCTTGTGATTGTCACTGGCACGATCCTTTATATGGCAGGTTTTGATCTAAAGAAGCCGCTCCAAAACATTCCGGTGATCAGCAGCTTAGTTGGTTCAGATGACACCTCAAAAACGTCATCTTCACCTAATGATCAAAACGATGCAGAGTTGAAAGAACTGAAAAAGACCATTAAAGAGCAAAAAAATGAGCTCGAAATTGCACAAAAAGATTTGAAAACAAGTGATGAAGAGATTAAAAGACTGAATCAAAAAATCAACTCACTTGAAAAAACATCTGAAAATGATGCAAAGAATACGTCAGCCAATGACAGTTCATCGAATAACAGCTCATCAAATAATACGTCAGGTAATAACTCGGCAGCAGAGTCCTCTGATGCAGCGGCATCCTCTAATCAGCAGACAAAAGGAAAGATCGCTAGCATTTATGAAAGCATGGACCCAGGGAAATCCGCCAAAATTTTATCAGAACTAAGTGATAAAGAGGCGTTAAAAATCCTTGAAGAGCTGAGCAAAAATAAACTGACAGACATATTAGCAAAACTGACACCTCAGAAGGCAGCAACGTTTACAAAAGAGCTTGCCAAAAAAGAAGAACGTGAAAATGGGGGTGGACAATAAGTGAAGCTATTGGATATTGCAGCCTTACAGCAATCTTCTCAAGGTCTCTCGGGAACAAAGGGAGGCGGCACGGCAACTGCCAGCGGTTTGTTTAAACAATTACTTAGCGGAGCAGGCGCCCAAAGCGGTCCTGTTAATACTGAGACAGCCGCTGCTGCCTCTCTTTCTATCAATGATGCGATGCAGATTATTGAAAAATGGATGCAATCACCTGAAGAAGGAATGAGCGCAGACCTACTAAGTGCGCTTCAAACACTACAAGGTCAAACACTTGAAGCAACTGATCTCAAGTCACTTGAAGAATTATTTCAAAAAATGGAATCTTCCATTTACGGTGATCAAGCTGAAAAGCCAGGTTCTGAACATAGTGAACAGCTCATACAAGTCCACTTTTTCATCTATCAATTGCTTAATCAACAGCCGCTCAGCTTTGATGCGAAACTTGTGCAGGATATTGAAGGAAAAGGTCAAGACTTCATCGACTTTCTTTCGAAAAACGGGGTAGATGACAAACTCGTTCAGCAAGTAAAAGAGCAGTTCTTTTCGCAGGGTTCAGCACCAAAGCAGAATTCGATGACTCAAAGTGAGCTAAAGCACTTTAATCAGTTAATCGATCATATGATGGCGAGTGCGAAAGGATCTGACAAAGAGTGGAAAATTTCACTAGGAGAGTTGAAGGATCTGGTCTCTCCAAAACAAGAATCTACTCTCGCTTCTCCGGCAAAAGGGAATGCATCTCTTGAGTGGCTCATCAAAAAAGAAGTCGTTAAAGGACAAAGCACTGCTGCGCCAGCTTCTGAAAAAATAATGACCCACTCGCTTCTGCCAGGTCATAAGCAGTTTTTCCAACTGCAGTCAGCGGCTCCTGTTCAGCAGACACAAACGACTGATGAAAAGCCAGGAACAGTTGATCAGCAAATTCTAAACACGTGGAAGCAAATGAAATTCACGCCGTTTGGCAATTCAAGCGGACGGTTTACCGTTCGATTAAATCCTGAAAATCTTGGATTTATTACCATTCAGCTAACGAAACAAAACGGTATGTATGCGAGTAAAATTACTGCCTCAACGCAAGCAGCAAAAGAGCTGTTAGAGCATCACCTTCCGCAGCTCAAGCAGGCGCTTCCGAATATGTCGGTTCAAGTGGACCGTTTCCATATACCGCTTCAATCAAATGAGCAGCCGTTATTTGGACAGTTTAGTGAAGAAAACAAGCAGCAGCAGCCAAAAGGACAGAATTTCCAGCAGACTGATGAACAGGAAGCAGAATTCCAAGATGTCCTGGATGCTCTTGTTGGGTCAGATGAAGAAGAGGAGGAGATCTAATGGCAACAGTTGATGCTACGAATAGAACAGCCGCACAAACAGACACTTCTTCAAAAGCAGAAAAGAAAACAGATACGCTCGGCAAAGATCAATTCTTGAAAATTTTGCTCACACAGCTTCAAAACCAAGATCCGACAAACCCGCTTGATGACCGTGAGTTTGTCACGCAGCTTGCCACTTTTTCATCTTTAGAACAGCAAACCAATATGAACGATTCGATCACCAAGCTGAATCAGCTCATGTCTACATTTGTTGCACACCAAGATCCGTTTACGACGTATGTAGGCTGGATTGGTAAAGAAGTATCGGGCAAGCTGGATGATAAAGAGATATCGGGCACTGTGAAGTCTGTTAAAAACATAGACAATGAATACTTGCTTATTTTGGAAGATGGAACGAAAATCAGCCCTTGGGACGTTACAGCAGTTGGAGAAAAAACGAAGTAATTCGAGGAGGAAAATAAATGTTACGCTCACTTTACTCAGGAATTAGCGGAATGAAAAACTTCCAAACAAAATTAGATGTGGTAGCCAATAACGTAGCCAACGTCAATACACACGGATACAAAAAAAGCCGTATCACGTTTAAAGATATGGTCAGTCAGACAATTGCAAGCTCTGGTGGACCAACAAACAACTCTGGTTCAATCAACTCAAAACAAGTTGGTTTAGGCTCAGCTTTATCTTCTATTGATAAAGTTATGTCAGCGGGATCTTCTCAAAATACAGATGAACCTTACGACTTCTATATCAATGGAGATGGATTTTTCCGTATTGAAAGTCAAGGAGAAGTTCTTTATACAAGAACAGGGAACTTTAGACGTGATTCAGAGGGGAATTTAACCACTACTGATGGAAATTACCTTCTTGGAATGGATGGACAAAAGATAACGATTCCAGATGGCATTTCAAGTGTCAGTGTTGGTCCAGATGGAACCATTTCGGTTGTTGAAAACAACGTATCTAGAAATGTTGGACAGATTTCACTCGTATCTTTTAGTAACGCAGCAGGATTAGACAAAGTTGGCGACAATCTTTACCGCCAAACGTTAAGCTCAGGTGCACCAAGTAACCCTATCGTACCTGGTGAACAAGGAACTGGCGTGATCCAAACAGGGAAACTTGAAATGTCAAATGTTGATTTAACAGACGAGTTTACCGAAATGATTATCGCGCAGCGCGGATTCCAATCGAATGCAAAGACTATCACAACTTCTGATGAAATTCTGCAAGAGCTTGTGAATCTGAAACGATAGGAGGTAGGGGGAGCGGATGATCGCTTCTCTGCTTAATATGATTGAAGTGACAAGATTAAATGGCAAAGGATTTATGCTGAACGCTCTCCATATCGAGCAAATCGAAAGTTTTCCAGACACGACCATTACTTTGGCCAATGGAAAGAAATTCGTTGTGAAAGAAGATGAAGAGCAGCTTCAAGAGAAAATCATTTCTTTCTACAGAAAAATCCAAGTCATTTCATTGAATCAAGGAATAGAGGAATTTGAATGAAGAAGAAATTAGTCGTAGTAATGCTAATCATGATTATTGCCATCGTCGGAATTGGAGCAGGCATCTTTTTTCTGCTGAATGGGTCAGACGAAGCAAAAGCTGAAAAAGAGCCAACAGCAGATGAAGTCGTAAAAGCTTCTGTTGAAATTCCTGAGATTATCACCAATTTAAAATCTGAAGGAAATGCTGTCAAACTTGTCCTGAATATTGAAACGGACTCTGAAAAAGCAAAATCAGAGCTTGAGAAAAGAAGTTTCCAAGTAAAAGATGCTGTAATCGACATTTTATCAGACACGAATGCAGATGAACTTGATGGCAAAAAAGGCAGAGAACATTTTAAAACACAAGTCAAAAACAAAGTGAATAACTATTTGCAAGATGGCAAGGTGAAAGAAGTATATATAACCTCCTTTAATCTGCAATAGAGGCGATTAATTAACGCGACGGAGGTGAAGAAATGTCAGGAGAAGTGCTTTCCCAGAATGAGATCGACGCATTATTATCCGCCATCTCAACAGGCGAAATGGATGCAGAAGAGCTGAAAAAAGAAGAAACGACGAAAAAAGTGAAAGTGTATGACTTTAAACGTGCACTGCGCTTTTCAAAAGACCAGATTCGAAGTTTAACAAGGATTCATGATAACTTCGCTAGACTGCTCACCACTCACTTTTCAGCGCAGCTAAGATCATATATTCAAATTACTGTCAGCTCGGTTGACCAAGTACCATACGAAGAATTTATTCGTTCGATTCCTAATATGACATTATTAAACTTATTTTATGTCAGCCCGCTTGAAGGAAGAATCATGCTTGAAGTGAACCCAACAATCGGCTATGCGATGATGGACAGGCTGATGGGCGGGATTGGCATTAGTCATAATAAGACAGAATCACTTACAGAAATTGAAACAAAGATTATCTCAAACATGTTTGAGGGAGCTTTGGAAAATTACAGAGAAGCGTGGCAGTCCATAACCGACATCGAGCCTGAAATGGCAGATTTCGAGGTAAATCCCCAGTTTGTTCAAATGGTGTCACCAAACGAAACAGTTGTCGTCATTTCTCTTAATACACAGATTGGCGAGGTAAGCGGGGTTATTAACCTATGTATTCCTCACGTTGTATTAGAGCCTATTATTCCGAAGCTGTCTGTACACTACTGGATGCAGTCTGAACGAAATGAACCAAAACAGCAAGAGACAAAGGCCATTGAAAAGCGGATTATGAAGGCAAAAATACCGGTAGTCGCAGAGCTGGGACAATCGGAAATGACGGTGGAAGAGTTTTTGAATTTGGAAATTGGTGATTGTATTGCCTTGGACAAACCAGTAAATGCGCCTCTTACTGTTATGGTCGGAAATAAACCGAAATTCTTGGGACAGGCCGGCCGCGTGAATCGGAAACAGGCGATTCAAATTCTAGATCACGACATAAGAGGTGAAGAAGATGGAGAATAACGGAAGTAAATTATCACAAGACGAAATCGATGCGCTCCTTAAAGGAGGCAGCAATGACGATATAGAGCCTGATACAATCCTTTCTGCAATGGAGCAAGATGCCATTGGAGAAATCGGTAATATTTCATTTGGCAGCTCTGCAACAGCACTTTCAACCCTATTAAATCAAAAAGTGGAGATTACAACTCCAACGGTTACAGTGATTCAAAAAAGTAAGCTGAATGAGGAATTTCCTCATCCGTATGTCGCTATTGAAGTGAATTATACGGAAGGCTTCAGCGCAAGTAACCTGCTTGTTATCCAGCAAACAGATGCAGCAGTCATTGCGGACTTAATGATGGGCGGAGACGGGACAAATGCTGACCCTTCTTTAAGCGAAATTCATTTAAGTGCAGTGCAAGAAGCGATGAACCAAATGATGGGTTCTGCTGCGACGTCTATGTCGACAGTCTTTAATAAAAAGATTGATATTTCTCCGCCGCGCGTCGAATTACTTGATGTGAAAGAAGGAGAAGGGACAGACCGCATTCCAGCTGAAGAAATGCTTGTCAAAGTATCCTTCAGATTAACAATAGGTGAACTGATCGATTCAAATATTATGCAGCTTTATCCTATTACATTTGCGAAGGATTTAATCGCAGAATTAACAGTCCCTGCGCAAGAAGAAGAGCCTGTTCAAGAAGCTCAAGTGAGCACACCTGAACCTCAGCCGGCAGCAACGCAAACGCAGTCTGCCCCAGCGCAGCAAGCAGCACCGCCGAAAAGACAGGCGAAGCCGGCAGCACCTGTAAATGTGGCGCCAGTCGAATTTGAAGCGTTCAGTGAGCCTCAGCATACAACAAGCCAGCTTGGAAATCTTGATATGCTGATGGACATTCCGCTTTCCATTACGGTGGAACTTGGAAGAACTCAGCGCAGTGTGAAAGAAGTTCTTGAGCTTTCAGCTGGAAGTATCATTGAACTGGACAAACTTGCTGGTGAGCCAGTAGACATTCTAGTTAACAAACGAATCGTCGCCAAAGGGGAAGTCGTTGTCATTGATGAAAACTTTGGTGTTCGTGTGACTGACATTCTAAGCCAGTCAGAAAGACTTTCTAATTTAAAATAAACAAACATACAGGGAGAGAATAAGTAAATGGCTACTAAGGTATTAATCGTAGATGATGCAGCATTCATGAGAATGATGATCAAGGATATTCTTGTAAAAAACGGATTTGATGTAGTAGGAGAAGCAGAAAACGGCGCACAAGCAGTTGAAAAATACAAAGAAACATCTCCTGATCTTGTCACAATGGATATCACAATGCCAGAAATGGACGGAATCACTGCACTAAAAGAAATTAAACAAATCGATGCTTCTGCAAAAATCATCATGTGTTCTGCAATGGGACAGCAGTCAATGGTTATTGACGCGATCCAAGCAGGCGCAAAAGACTTTATCGTGAAGCCATTCCAGGCAGACCGTGTACTTGAAGCAATTAATAAAACGTTAGGCTAAAAAAGGGTGTAAGATTTGTTGAAAAAACGTTTGATATGTATAGCAATGATCAGTTTTATGCTTTTCTTGACGATGCAGCCTGCCTCACTGTTTGCTGAAACGAAAGATCCTGAGAATGGCACAGTGAATGACTGGCTCAAAGATGAGAAAGAAAGCAAAAAGGATACAGAGAAGAAAACCACTGACAATCAAACGAATCCGGCAGAAGAAGTTCCCTCTTCTTCTGTCTCCATTATGGATTTTGTCAAAATGATTGGTGCCTTACTATTTGTCATCCTGCTTATTTATGGATTGGTGAGATTTGTTGGTAAGCAAAACCGCTTACTCAAACCATTTCGCTATGTTGAAAATATTGGCGGAACGACAGTCGGACAAAACCGTTCAGTCCAGCTGATCAAGGTGGGCAAACGAATATTAGTTGTCGGCGTAGCAGATTCAATCCAGCTGCTAAAAGAAATTGATGATGAACAAGAATGTGAAGCAATCGTAAAACAATATGAAGAAGCGATGGAGAGTAAGACCGATTTACCAAAAATGGTTCAAAAATTCACCTCGCAGGTAAAGAAACATGATCAGCCGAACACTTCTTCTTTTTCAGCCAATTTAAAGGCGCAGCTAGCCGAATTGAAAAAGACCCAATCAGAAGTCAGAAAGAAAGGCCCGAAACAAAATGAATGAGTTTATCGATTTATTTAATTCCAGCGGTGCAGGAAATATTAGCACATCTGTCCGTCTTCTATTACTTTTAACTGTATTTTCGGTTGCACCGGGCATTCTCATTTTAATGACGTGTTTTACACGGATTGTGATTGTTCTTTCATTTGTCAGAACATCACTTGCAACCAACTCAATGCCGCCAAACCAAGTGCTTGTTGGACTTGCTTTGTTTCTCACATTTTTTATCATGGCACCCACGTTCTCACAGATTAATAAAGAGGCGCTCACGCCGCTTTTAAATGATGACATCACGTTAAATCAGGCATATGAAAAAGCCGAAGTGCCGATTAAAGAGTTTATGAGTAAACATACAAGACAGAAAGATTTGGCTTTATTTCTTAGCTACGCAAAAATGGATACACCTGAATCGATTAAAGATATTCCATTAACGGCGATGGTTCCCGCTTTTGCCATCTCAGAATTAAAGACGGCATTTCAAATTGGTTTTATGATCTTTATTCCATTTTTAATTATTGACATGGTGGTCGCAAGTGTTCTGATGTCAATGGGGATGATGATGCTTCCGCCGGTTATGATATCACTCCCTTTCAAAATATTGTTATTTGTTTTAGTCGATGGATGGTATTTGATAGTTAAATCTTTGCTGCAAAGCTTTTAGAGTAGGTGCTTAAAACATGAGTTCAGAATTTGTCATTACGATGGCTGAAAGATCAGTGTATGTAGTATTGCTTGTGAGTGGGCCGCTTCTAGCGCTCGCACTCATTGTGGGACTGATTGTCAGTGTGTTTCAGGCGACAACCCAAATTCAAGAACAAACGCTTGCGTTTATTCCTAAGATTGTTGCAGTACTCATTGGACTTGTTGTGTTTGGTCCATGGATGCTTTCAACAATCGTGTCCTTTACGACAGAGCTGTTCTCGAATTTAGATCGATTTGCAGGTTAACCAGCGATGTCTATCATAGAATTATTTCCTACTTTTCTATTAGTTTTTATTCGGATCACCGCTTTTTTTGTGACAGTACCGCTTTTAGCGCATAGAACGATCCCAGCTGTACACAGAGTTGGATTCTCACTGTTTTTAGCTGTCATTAGTTTTAGCACTATAAAAGAACCGCCAGCACTCGACATAGACGGTCTTTATATGATGCTTGCGGTGAAAGAAGCAATGGTCGGTCTGCTGCTTGGGCTGATTGCATACATCATGGTGTCTGCTGTTCAAATTGCCGGCTCATTCATTGATTTTCAAATGGGTTTTGCGATTGCCAATATTATCGATCCGCAAACAGGGGCGCAGACGCCGCTGATGGGACAGTTTTTTTATACGGTCACATTGCTGTTGATGCTGGCAACAAACGCACATCACCTGCTGCTTGATGGAATCTATTACAGCTTTCAATACATTGCAGTTGATCAATACGCGCTGAATTTCGGCAGTGAATCCTTTGCTTACTTTATCGCAAAGAGCTTCAACCAAATGTTTATCATTGCCTTTCAAATCTCGGCACCTGTAGTGGCAAGTCTGTTTTTAGTCGATTTGGCACTGGGAATTGTGGCACGTACAGTTCCGCAAATGAACGTATTTGTGGTCGGACTTCCTATTAAAATGGGTGTGAGTTTTATTATGATTATCATCTGTATGGGCGTCATCTTCGGTGTTGTCCAAAATACATTTGAAACGATTGTACTCACCATGAGGAATTTCTTAGCATTGGTCGGTGGTTCGTCATGATGACAAGGCTTAGACTAGACTTGCAATTTTTCGCAGGTGAAAAAACAGAAAAAGCAACGCCGAAAAAAAGACGGGATTCACGTAAAAAAGGACAGGTTGCCAAAAGTACCGACGTCAATACAGCCATCTCATTTCTATTAATCTTTTTATCATTCTTTTTTATTGGGCCTTTTATGAAAGAGCGGATTATCGCGCTCATTGAACGTTTTTATTCAACAACCATGCTAATGAAGGTTAGCACATCTAATATTCATCAATTATTCTTGGAATTGCTTCAAGAAACAGGGATCCTCCTTATGCCAATCCTTGGTGTTGGTATGCTGGCAGGCGTTCTCAGTAACTATTTACAAGTCGGCTTTCTCTTTTCGACAGAAGTGATTCAACCGAAATTAGAAAAGCTTGACCCAATCAAAGGATTTAAACGAATATACAGTATTCGAGCCCTCGTAGAGCTATTAAAATCCATTTTGAAAATTGGCTTTGTTGGCTTTGCGACATTTATTGCTCTTTGGATGCACTTTGATGAAATTCTGCGGCTTCCTTTATTAACAGCAGAGGAAACCCTTCATTTCGTCGCAAATATGACCTTGATTATGGGGCTGTATGCTGCTGGTGCTCTTCTGATCTTGGCAGGGCTTGATTATATGTATCAGAAATTTGATTATGAAAAAAACTTGCGGATGTCTAAACAAGACATCAAAGATGAGTATAAAAAATCTGAGGGTGACCCGCTCATCAAATCGAAGATTAAACAGCGTCAGCGGGAAATGGCCATGAGACGGATGATGCAGGAAGTCCCAAAAGCGGACGTCATCATTACAAACCCAACCCACTATGCCATTGCTTTAAAGTATGACGAAGAAAAAATGGACGCGCCCTATGTTGTAGCAAAGGGAACGGATATTTTGGCTTTGAAAATTAGAACGATTGCGAAAGAACATGATGTCATGACTGTAGAGAACAGGCCGCTTGCCCGCGCGCTCTATGATCAGGTCGACATCGACCAAGCGGTGCCAGAAGAATACTTTAAGGCCATCGCAGAAATTTTAGCTTACGTCTATAAAACGAAACAAAAGATTTTATGAATTTTTGGTTTTAAAAGGAGAGAACAGGCATGTCAGCAAGAGATTTATCTGTTTTATTCAGTGTTATTTTAATTGTGGCGATGCTGGTCATACCGTTTCCGCCCGTTTTATTAAGTATTTTAATCATTATTAATATTTCTCTTGCGCTTATCGTGCTTCTCACCACAATGAACATGCAAGAACCACTGCAATTTTCAATTTTTCCATCATTGCTTTTGCTCTTAACGCTGTTTCGTTTAGGGCTTAACATCTCTACAACACGTTCTATTCTTTCAACAGGAGATGCTGGGAAAGTTGTTGAAACGTTCGGTTCATTTGTTGTTGGAGGAAATATCCTCGTTGGTCTTGTTGTTTTCCTTATCCTGATCATCATTCAGTTTATTGTTATCACAAAAGGGGCAGAGCGTGTATCAGAGGTTGCGGCAAGATTTACACTCGATGCGATGCCAGGTAAACAAATGAGTATTGACGCAGATTTAAATGCAGGAATGCTGACAGAAAGTGAAGCAAGAAATCGCCGTGAAAAAGTAGCGAGAGAAGCAGACTTTTATGGAGCAATGGATGGTGCCAGTAAGTTCGTAAAAGGGGACGCCATCGCAGGTATTATCATCGTCATCATCAATATTATATTTGGAATCATTATCGGGATGCTTCAGCAAGGCATGTCGATTCAAGAATCAGCTTCACACTTTACCCTATTAACGGTAGGAGACGGAATCGTTTCGCAAATTCCGGCACTCCTCATTTCAACGGCGACAGGGATTGTTGTGACTAGAGCAGCTTCTAATGGAAACCTTGGGTCAGACATTACAGGTCAGCTCTTCGCATTCCCAGCCATGCTTTATGTGACAGCGGGCACGATCTTCCTTCTTGGGCTGTTTACGCCAATCGGCATACTTTTGACAGGGCCGATCGCAGGTTTACTTGCACTTGGCGCATACATGATGTCGAAAAACAAACAAGACCAAGAAGAAATTGAAGAGGTACTGGAGGAACAGGCAGAGGTAGAAGAGATGAAAAGTCCAGAAAGCGTTATTCATCTCCTGCAAATGGATGCCATTGAATTTGAATTTGGCTACGGCCTCATCCCGCTCGCTGATGCAAACCAGGGCGGTGACCTGTTAGACCGAATTGTGATGATCCGAAGGCAGCTTGCCCTCGAACTGGGTCTTGTCATTCCAGTCGTCCGGATCCGGGACAATATTGCACTGAACCCAAATGAATACCGATTGAAAATTAAAGGGAACGAAGTAGCAAAAGGGGAGCTGCTGCTTGATCACTACTTAGCGATGTCCCCAACGCCTGATGATGATCCAATTGAAGGGATTGAAACAATCGAACCATCCTTTGGACTGCCGGCTAAATGGATATCCGAAGCAGAAAAAGATCAGGCTGAGATGCTAGGCTATACGGTTGTGGACCCAGCATCTGTCGTGTCTACTCACATCACAGAGAAGATTAGACAAAACACACACGAACTGCTCGGACGCCAAGAAACGAAGCAATTAATCGATCATCTGAAAGAAAGTTATCCTGTCTTAGTGGATGAGGTAACGCCAAATCCGCTGGCAGTCGGTGATATTCAAAAAGTACTGGCGAAGCTGCTGAAAGAAAAGGTCTCTATCCGAAACCTTGTCACCATTTTTGAGACGCTTGCAGACTACGGAAAATTAACGACTGATACAGATTTATTAACAGAGTATGTCAGACAGGCGCTGGCAAGACAGATTACCGCACAGTATGCAAGAGAAGATGAATCACTCAAAGTCGTGACATGTTCAGGCCGAGTAGAAAAGGTGATTGCAGACAGCGTTCAGCAAACAGAGCATGGCAACTACTTATCGTTAGATCCAGAATCCTCTGAAAGTGTGATTCAATCAGTGGCGAGAGAAATTGAACAGCTTTCGCTTCGTCAGGAAACGCCGGTTCTATTATGCTCTCCTCCTATAAGAATGTACGTGAAGCAGTTGTTAGAAAGATATTTCCCAGATTTACCGGTACTATCTTATAACGAACTAGAAGCGAATGTGGAAGTACAGAGCATCGGAGTGGTGGATATCTAATGAAAATGAAAAAAATCACAGCAAATTCTATGCAGGAGGCAACGATTCAAATCAGGCAGCAGCTTGGGAAAGATGCCGTTATTTTAAATTCCAAAACCGTTGTCAAACGCAAACTGTTTGGTTTAAAGAAACAGCAAATGGTCGAAGTGATTGCAGTGCTGGATCAAGATTTCGAAGAAAGAGCTGGTAAAGGGTTAAACCCTGCGCCTCCTCTTCCAGTGTTACCAAAAAAGGAACAAGTTCAAAAGCAGCCCGAAGAGCCATCCTTTGCTCCCAAAGCGGCGAAACCAGCGCCTACTCATACTCAGCCTTTAGAATATGTGAGGAATGAACGGCATGCTGGTATTCTGCCTGAACCTCTCGTAGCAATCGATCAAAAGCTAAAGGATCAAGGTCTTGATGATGCTATTCGAGACGAATGCCTGAAAGGTCTTTTAACAAAGGGCGCGGTTAAAGAAGATCACATAGAAAAAGAACTTGAACAACTGCTGACAGATATGCTACCAGCTAAAACCTCTGATGAGCCGATGATTTCTTCAAAATACATTGTACTGTTCGGTTCAACTGGAGCTGGTAAAACGACAACGATTGCAAAGCTGGCTGCTAAAACGGCCATTCAGCAGCAAAAAAAGATCGCTTTTATTACAACTGATACGTACCGGATTGCAGCGATCGAACAGCTGAAAACATATGCTGAACTGCTGAATGCACCGCTTGAGGTTTGTTATTCGAGAGAGGATTTTGTAAAAGCTCAAGAGACCTTTAAAGAGTATGATCATATTTTCATCGATACAGCAGGCCGTAACTTTAAAGAAGAAGCGTATATCAAAGAGCTGACCGACATTATTCCATTTGATGAGAGCATTCAAAGTTTTCTCGTGATGAGTGCTACATCAAAATATCAAGACATGAAAGCCATGGTCAAGCGCTTTGAACACGTTCCAATCGATCAATTCATTTTTACAAAAGTAGATGAAACGGACACGATGGGAACCATTTTTCAAATCATTGCTGACTCTCAAATCAAACTTGGTTTTTTAACAAATGGCCAAAATGTGCCTGAGGATATTCTTGAAGGTTCTCCTCGTGAACTTACAAGGATGGTTTTACAATCATGAAGCCCGACCAAGCAGAAGGGCTAAGAAAACTAGTTCAGCAGAGTCAAATGATCACACCGGCTCCTCATAACGTCAGCGGACAGGCAAAAACCATTGCCGTTATGAGCGGCAAAGGCGGGGTAGGTAAATCGAATTTGACACTGAATATGGCACTGTCTATCGCAAGCACAGGCAAAAGAGTGTTAGTAATCGATCTTGATTTTGGGATGGGGAATATTGATATTTTACTAGGGAAAACATCGACTAGCTCTATATTAGATGTTCTCGTTAGAAAAAAATCCTTCCAAGCAGCTATGACAAAAGGAACGGATAACCTATATTACATTTCTGGCGGAAGCGGCCTTGAACAGCTGTTTTCTTTAGATAAAGATCAATGGTCGTTCTTTTTGGAAGAGATGGAAAAAATGATGCAGGGCTTCGATTGTATATTCTTTGATATGGGTGCCGGGCTGTCAAAAGATCAGCTGCCATTTGTCTTATCAGCAGGAGAAGTAGTCGTTGTGACTACGCCAGAGCCAACATCCATCATGGATGCCTACAGCGCAATTAAACACTTAGCCATTCATCAGTTTGAACGGTCTGTGCAAATCATTGTCAACCGGTGTAAAACCCCGTCAGAAGGGTCTGAAACCTACCGGAAATTAGCAGGAGTGGTCACAAGTTTTCTTCACAGAAAACTTGTATTCGCTGGCGCTGTGCCTGATGATCCTGCGGTTCCTAAAGCAGTATCAGAACAAATTCCATTTTATATGAAGCAGCCTCATTCAAGGCTGAGTAAAACCATTAAGATGCTGGCAGAAACACTATATCATCAGCAGATAAGAGAGGCACGGAGAGAACAGCATACGTTTATAGATAAGTTGTCCTCTTTTTTTAAAAGGAGGAAGGTGGACTCATGATTAGAGTGCTAGTAGTAGATGACTCGGCCTTTATGAGAAAACTCATTAGTGATTTTCTAAGTGCTGAGCAAGAAATTGAAGTCGTCGGAACGGCGCGAAATGGGGAAGATGCCTTAAAACGGATCAAGGAACTGAATCCAGATGTTGTCACATTAGATGTGGAAATGCCTGTTTTAAATGGAACAGAAGCATTAAAACAAATTCTGGCTGAACACGACCTTGCCGTAATTATGGTGTCAAGCCAGACAAAGCAAGGAAAAGATTTAACCATCCATTGCTTAGAACTCGGTGCTTTCGACTTTGTGACAAAACCTTCGGGAAGTATTTCGCTCGATTTGCACAAAGTGAGAGGGCAAATTGTAGAGCGGGTACTTGCGGCAGGACTGTCAAGGAAACGCACTGAAGAGAAGGTGTCTCCTAAGCCGGTGATAAAGCCGCCAAGTCCAGTGGCTGCACCCCGTCTGCAAACAGTAAAAGGCGCCTCACTCCGAAAGATTATTTCTATCGGAACATCTACAGGAGGGCCAAGGGCACTTCAACGAGTCGTAACGAAGCTGCCTAAGGACATAGAGGCACCTATATTGATTGTGCAGCATATGCCGGCAGGATTTACGGCATCACTTGCTGCTAGGTTAGACCATTTATCACAAATTACGATTAAAGAAGCGCAAGATGGAGACATCGCGAAAAATGGAGTGGCTTACATAGCTCCTGGTGGAATGAATATGTCACTTCATGACCAAGGGGGATCACTTGTTATCAGGCTGTCCCCTGAAGACACGGAAAGCCGGCACAAACCATCTGTTAACTATTTATTTGAATCCATCAGCAATATAAAGGGTTACGAGAAAATCGCTGTCATTATGACAGGCATGGGCAGTGACGGTACGGAAGGTGTCAAAAAAATGGTCGCAAGCGGTCATACGAAAGTCATTGCAGAAAAAGAAGAATCATGTGTTGTTTTCGGAATGCCTAAATCAGTCATTAAAGCAGGCCTTGCACATGAAACAAGGCATGTGGATGACATCGCACATGCAATTATAAGCTCCATGAAAAAAGAGAGGGCGTGAACACGTTGGATGTAAACCAATACTTAGATATCTTTTTAGATGAAAGCAGAGAACACTTACAAACTTGTAATGAAAAACTTCTTGATTTAGAAAAGAACCCAACCGACTTGCAGCTAGTGAATGATATATTCAGAGCAGCTCATACATTGAAAGGCATGAGTGCAACGATGGGCTTTGATGATATGGCTCACTTAACGCATCATTTAGAAAACATGTTTGATGCTATCCGTAATGAACAAATGATTGTCACTCCTGAGTCAATGGATACGATGTTCGAAGCACTCGATCATCTTGAAGCAATGGTTCAATCGATTGCAGAAGGAGGAGACGGGAAACGTGATGTCACTGAGATTAGTAAAAAGCTAGATGTGACAGGAAGCCATGCTGAGGCAGCTTCTAGCGTTGAAACAGCAGATGCATCAGCAGCTGCTAATGACTTAGATTATAACGAATTTGAACGAACGGTTCTTGATGAAGCGAGAGAGCAAGGCTTTAAATGCTATGAACTCAACGTGACATTAAGCGAAGCGTGCTTACTAAAAGCCGTTCGTGTCTATATGATTTTTGAAAGACTAAATGAAGCAGGCGAGGTTGTCAAAACCGTTCCGAATGCAGAGCTGTTAGAATCAGAAGATTTCGAATCAGAATTCAGCATTTCTTATCTTTCTAAACTGCCGATGGACGAAGTGCAGAAAATCGTCACGGCGATCTCAGAGGTTGAGAAGGTTGAGATCTCTGAAGTCTCCGCATTTGATGAAGCAGCTCCGGCTGAAAAACAAGAGGCGCAGCCTGAACAGAAAAAAGAAGAAGTCTCCGTTCCTGCTGCGAAAGCGCCAGCAAATGATGCACCAAAAGCAAATGGCAATAACGGTGCAGCTGCCGGCGGAACAAAAACAATTCGTGTCAACATCGACCGTCTAGATTCTCTAATGAATCTATTTGAAGAACTTGTGATTGATAGAGGCCGATTAGAACAGATTGCCAAAGAACTAGAAAATAACGAACTCACAGACACAGTCGAAAGAATGACACGTATTTCTGGAGACCTGCAATCAATCATCCTGAACATGAGAATGGTACCTGTGGAAACTGTCTTTAACAGATTCCCGCGTATGATTCGTCAATTGACGAAAGAGCTTAATAAGAAAATTGAACTTATTATTGAGGGTGCTGAGACAGAGCTTGATCGAACAGTGATCGACGAGATTGGAGATCCGCTCTTGCACTTACTTAGAAACAGTCTAGATCACGGGATTGAATCACCAGAAGAACGTGTGAAAAAAGGCAAGCCGGAAAAAGGTACGGTTCTATTAAAAGCGTATCATAGCGGAAACCATGTCTTCATTGAAGTAGAGGATGATGGAGGCGGGATTAACCGTAAAAAGGTGCTTGAAAAAGCATTAGAGCGCGGAGTTATTACAGAAAGAGAAGCAGAAACGCTTGAAGATCATCAAATTGATTCATTGATCTTTGCAGCAGGATTCTCTACAGCTGACACGATTTCTGACATCTCAGGCCGCGGTGTAGGTCTTGACGTTGTGAAAAACAAGCTGGAATCACTTGGCGGATCTGTGAGTATTAACTCAACAGAGGGACAGGGCTCCCTATTCTCGATCCAGCTTCCGCTGACACTATCGATTATTTCCGTTCTTCTTGTAAAACTGGAAGAGGAAACATTTGCGATTCCGATTTCTTCTATTATTGAAACGGCTGTCATTAAGAAAAGTGACATCCTGCAAACGCATGATCGTGAAGTGATTGATTTCCGCGGATTTATCGTACCGGTCGTGTACTTGAAGAAACAATTCCACGTACCAAATGCGAATGAATTAGAGGAAGAGCTGCACATCATTGTTGTTCGTAAAGGAGACAAGCTGACAGCATTTGTGGTCGATTCATTTATTGGTCAGCAAGAGGTTGTATTGAAATCACTAGGAGATTATCTGCCAAACGTATTTGCGATATCCGGCGCAACGATCCTAGGTGACGGTCAAGTTGCACTCATCGTTGACTGTAATGCACTGATCAAGTAAAAAACAATAGAGGAGCGGTCTGAAATGAGTACAGATATCAAAACTGGCGAAAAGATGATTGTGTTTATCGTAAACAAAAAAGAATACGCCATTTCAGTATCAGAAGTAAAGTCCATTGAAAAATGGCAGCAGCCGACAAGAGTTCCTGGCGTTGCCCCTTATATATGCGGTGTTATTAATTTACGCGGTGTCGTGACACCTGTCATTGACCTGAGAGTCAGACTTGGTTCTACTGACAACGAGATTACAGATGAAACAAGAATGATCATTGTACAAGTTGGTGAAATTGAAGTCGGCTGGATTGTTGATGAAGCAAATGATGTCATAACCGTTCATCAGGAAGAAGTAGAATCTTCTCCTGAATCAGCTGAAAAAGAAGGACAGTCATGGGTGACAGGTATTATTAAGCATGATCAGCGTCTTTTCAATATCATTCATGCCGGTGCTGTCCTCGACAAGAGCGTTCAAGGTGCACCTGTTCATTAAGGGGGATGTGAAATGAGCATTTTCAACGAAATTAAAGATGAACAGCTAGATATTTTAGGAGAGGTTGGTAATATCGGGGCAGGCCACGCAGCGTCTGCTCTTGCCAACCTATTGGATCGCAAAATTGATATGGCTGTTCCTTTTGTCAAGGTTCTCTCGTTTGAAGATTTAATGGATTTCTTTGGCGGTGCAGATCTTCCCGTTGCAAGCATTTTCCTGCGAATGGAAGGGGATTTAACCGGGTCAATCTTTTTCATTATGCCGTTTGAGCAAGCGGAGCAATTTGTAAGAGAGCTTGTCCAGGATCCGGCATTTGATATTGATACGATTCATGAACATGAGATGGGGACGTCAGCACTTCATGAACTGGGAAATATTTTAGCGGGCTCTTATTTATCAGCCCTTGCCGATTTAACAAAATTGCAGCTTTACCCAAGTGTTCCAGATGTCACGCTCGATATGTTCGGAGCTGTCATTAGTGAAGGGTTAATGCAATTCAGTCCTCTTGGTGATCAGGCAATTGTGATTGATACATCTATTTTTGATGATCAAAATAAACAAGAGCTGAAAGGAAATATGTTTCTATTACCAGACTTTGAATCGTTTGAAAAACTATTCAAAGCATTAGGTAACCTATAATGAACGTGCAAATTCCGGCAGTTGTAAAGGTTGGTATTGCGGATGTTCAGCTTGTCAAAACACCGGACCGCATTCGGACATCAGGTCTTGGTTCTTGCGTAGGGCTTGTCTTGTTTGATCAAGAGAAAAAGCTGGCAGGCCTTGTCCATGTTATGCTGCCAGACTCCTCTCTTTCAAAAGGGACGGTGGAGAACTTGGCTAAATATGCAGATACAGGTGTCAAGCATACAATTGATCTGCTCCTAAAAGCAGGCGCACGCAAACATGCGCTAAAGGCAAAACTTGCTGGCGGGGCGGAAATGTTTAAGTTTAAGTCAACCAATGATCTTATGAGAATTGGACCTAGAAACGTTTCAGCTGTGAAAGAACATCTGTCTCTTCATCATATCCCGATTATTAGTGAGGATACAGGCGGAAACAGTGGCCGTACGATTGAATTCGATCCGCTTACGGCAGAGCTTGAGATCCGTACTGTGAAGCAAGGCATTATGAAGATATAACTAAGGAAGTATAGGGGGATAAAGATGCAATCCTTAAATTACGAAGATCAGGCGCTATGGGCTAGATGGAAAGAGTGGAAAGACCCTGCTGCTGGAGATGATCTTATGCGCCGCTATATGCCGCTCGTCACATATCATGTTGGAAGAATTTCCATCGGTCTCCCGAAGTCAGTGCATAAAGAAGACTTGATCAGTCTAGGGATGCTCGGTTTATATGATGCCCTTGAAAAATTTGATCCCGGAAGAGATCTGAAGTTTGATACATATGCATCCTTCAGAATCCGCGGGGCCATCATCGACGGTCTTCGTAAAGAGGACTGGCTGCCTCGTACATCAAGAGAAAAAACAAAAAAAGTAGAAGCGGCTATTGAAAAGCTTGAACAGCGTTATTTGCGTAATGTGACGCCGACAGAGGTGGCTGAGGAACTCGGCATGAGTGAACAAGATGTTGTCACAACGATGAATGAAGGATTCTTTGCAAATCTGCTCTCAATCGATGAGAAGCTGCATGATCAAGAAGACGGAGAAAATGTCCAAGTCATGATTCGCGACGAGAAGTCTGTGACTCCAGAAGAGAAAATGCTGAAAGATGAATTAATTGAACAGCTTTCTGAAAAAATCACTGAGCTTTCAGAAAAAGAAAAGCTCGTGATCAGTCTTTTCTATAAAGAAGAACTGACATTAACGGAAATCGGTCAAGTGCTCAATTTATCTACCTCGCGCATTTCGCAAATTCATTCAAAGGCCTTGTTCAAGCTTAAGCATCTGCTTGATAAAGCCATTCAATCTTAAAGAGTTAGTGAGTGAAAAAATATGTTATGGCTGATTAGCTTCATGCTTCATGCTGCACTTATTTATTTTGTGATTATTTTATATACAAGAATGAATTCGCTGAAGGCAACAGAACAAAAACAGCGAGAACTTCTAGAAGAAACGGAAAATACCCTGGCTGCATTTTTGATGGAAGTCAAAGAAGAGAATGACAAATTAACAAAAGTGGCAGCCGCTTCCCCTGATTTTTCTGCTGAAGAGCTGAAATCGGATCTTCAGACACCAAAGCAGCCACAACCACCAATTGAATCCCAGCAATCGGTCGAAAGTGAAGATCCCGTACCAGAGCACCTGTCGGCTCTCCTTAGCGAAGTTGAGGTGCAGGAAGAGAAGGTAAACGAACCCGTTCCACAACTTGAAACAGAGGCTTCTCTGCCTTCTGAAAGTGAAATAGAAGAAACATTCGAGAACCAAGTGAAGACCTTATATGATGAAGGGCGATCACTAGAAGAAATAGCGAAAGAAATGAAAACTGGTAAGACAGAAATTGAGCTTTTATTAAAATTTAGCGGAAAGCTGTAAAGGATTCTTGATTGTCAGTCCATCATGTGTTATATTATTTCTTGGTGTTAAATACACACGCTTAATGATTCGTATGAAGGTGCTGCCGTGGCGCAGTTTTATGTGAACATGACTTAAGCGGAGGAAAAAAAACCATTATATTAGGAGGCAACAAAATGTCAGTTATTTCTATGAAACAATTGCTAGAAGCTGGTGTTCACTTCGGTCACCAAACTCGCCGTTGGAACCCAAAAATGAAGCGTTACATCTTTACAGAGCGTAACGGTATCTACATCATCGACCTTCAAAAAACGGTGAAAAAAGTAGAGGAAGCTTACAACTTCACGAAAAACCTTGCTGCTGACGGAGGAAAAATCCTTTTCGTTGGTACGAAAAAGCAAGCACAAGATTCAGTGAAAGAAGAAGCAATCCGTTCTGGTATGTTCTATGTGAACCAACGCTGGCTTGGTGGAACTTTAACAAACTTTGAAACAATCCAAAAACGTATTAAACGTTTGAAAGATATTGAAAAAATGCAAGAAAACGGTACATTCGAAGTTCTTCCTAAGAAAGAAGTCGTTCAACTGAAAAAAGAATTAGAGCGTCTTGAAAAATTCCTAGGCGGAATCAAAGACATGAAGAGTCTTCCGGATGCACTTTTCATTATCGACCCTCGTAAAGAGCGTATTGCAGTTGCAGAAGCTCGTAAATTGAATATCCCAATCATCGGTATCGTTGACACAAACTGTGATCCAGACGAAATTGATGTTGTGATCCCTGCAAACGATGATGCAATCCGTGCTGTAAAACTTCTAACTGCTAAAATGGCAGATGCGATTCTTGAGTCTAAACAAGGCGAAGAAGAAGCTGTTGTAGAAGAAACGACAGAAACTGAAACAACAACTGCGTAACCTATTCAAAAGGTGATAAGAGGGAAATGCCTTTTATCACCTTTTTTTCACCTAGTAATCCGTGTTTTAACATAGAAGGAGGAAATGTAAAATGGCAATTACTGCTCAATTAGTTAAAGAACTGCGTCAAAAAACTGGTGCAGGTATGATGGACTGTAAAAAAGCGTTAACAGAAACTGATGGTGACATCGAGAAAGCAATCGACCTTCTAAGAGAAAAAGGAATCGCAAAAGCTGCGAAAAAAGCAGACCGTATTGCGGCAGAAGGATTAACTCTTATCAAAACTGATGGCAACACAGGCGTCATCCTAGAAGTGAACTCTGAGACTGATTTCGTTGCGAAAAACGAAGGATTCCAAGCACTTCTTAATGAACTTGCTGATCATTTGCTTGCTGCTAAACCTGCAACAATTGAAGAAGCTCATGCTTCTAAAATGGAAAACGGTTCAACAGTTGAAGAGCATATCACTTCTGCAATTGCGAAAATCGGAGAGAAAATCACTCTACGTCGTTTCTCTGTCATCACAAAAGAAGATAATGCTGCATTCGGTTCTTACCTGCACATGGGCGGACGTATCGGTGTGTTAGCTGTTCTTAACGGAACAACTGACGAAGAACTTGCAAGAGACATCGCAATGCACGTTGCAGCTGTAAACCCTAAATACATTTCTCGTGACCAAGTGTCAGAAGAAGAAGCAAACCGTGAGCGTGAAGTATTAACTCAGCAAGCGCTTCAAGAAGGAAAGCCTGAAAACATCGTAGCTAAAATGGTAGAAGGCCGTCTAAACAAATTCTTCGAAGAAATTTGCTTACTTGACCAAGCGTTCGTTAAAAACCCAGATGAAAAAGTGAAACAAGTTGTAGCTGCGAAAAATGCAACTGTTCAAACTTATGTTCGCTATGAAGTGGGCGAAGGTATCGAAAAACGTCAAGACAACTTTGCTGAAGAAGTTATGAGCCAAGTGAAAAAATAATGTTTGAAAAGCTCTCTGGGGCTTTTTTAGGGAGCACAAGCACTGTGTTCCCTATTTTTTAGAGGATATTGATTTACAAAAGGCAGTTTCTTACGCATAATAAGAGACGGTATAGTATACACTTGGAGGTTATCATGAGCAAACCGAAATATAATCGCATTGTACTGAAGCTAAGTGGCGAAGCACTAGCGGGTGATGCTGGAAATGGAATTAACCCAACTGTCATTCAATCCATTGCAAAGCAAGTAAAAGAAATTGCAGAGCTTGATGTTGAAGTTGCAGTCGTTGTAGGCGGAGGAAACCTTTGGCGCGGAAAGACAGGCAGTGATCTAGGAATGGATCGTGCAACAGCAGACTACATGGGTATGCTGGCAACAGTGATGAACTCACTGGCGTTACAGGACAGCCTAGAAACGCTTGGCATTCAGTCTAGAGTGCAAACCTCTATCGAAATGAGACAGGTTGCAGAACCATACATAAGAAGAAAAGCGATCCGTCATCTTGAGAAGAAACGTGTCGTCATTTTTGCTGCTGGAACAGGTAACCCTTATTTCTCTACAGATACTACGGCAGCACTTCGAGCAGCAGAAATTGAAGCAGATGTCATTTTAATGGCGAAAAATAATGTAGATGGTGTCTACAGTGCTGATCCTCGTACAGATGCGGATGCAGTAAAATATGATAAGCTTTCATATCTTGATGTACTTAAAGAAGGGCTTGCTGTAATGGATTCTACTGCGTCCTCATTATGTATGGACAATGACATTCCATTAATTGTCTTCTCCATTATGGAAGAAGGAAATATTAAACGTGCCGTAAATGGCGAATCAATCGGAACGATCGTGAGGGGGAAATAACGTGTCAAAAGAAGTGTTGAACCAAACGAAAGAAAAAATGGAAAAAGCTGTACAAGCATACGGACGTGAGCTTGCAACTGTTCGTGCAGGCCGTGCAAATGCTTCACTGCTTGATAAAGTGACAGTTGATTATTACGGTGCACAAACACCTCTTAACCAAATTGCGTCAATCACAGTGCCAGAAGCACGTATGCTGATTATCACACCTTACGATAAAACAGCAATCGGTGATATCGAAAAAGCGATCCAAAAGTCTGATCTTGGCATCACGCCAACAAGTGACGGAAATGTGATCCGCATTGCGATTCCTGCGCTGACAGAAGAAAGACGTAAAGAGCTTGTGAAAGTAGTAAAAAAATACTCAGAAGAAGCAAAAGTAGCTGTTCGTAACGTTCGTCGTGATGCAAACGATGATTTGAAAAAGCTTGAGAAAAATGGGGAGATCACTGAAGATGAATTAAGATCATCAACAGAGGATGTCCAAAAATTGACAGATGAATATGTCGCTAAAATTGATGACGTGACGAAAGATAAAGAAAAAGAAATCATGGAAGTTTAAGAAAAAACTATGTACAATAGATAATAGTGAAAAGACCCTCTTCATGTTTACAGGGGGTTTTTTTGTTAATACTGTTGATGACTATATTATTAGCGGGAACGCAACCTTTTTGGGTGATGGAGGAATCTCATGCTCAATATACTCAAAAATTGGAAGAATCAGCAAACAGCAGCTTCCAACTTAGAAAGCCTGACAAAAGAAGACATATTAAATGGAGAAATTCCTGAACATATCGCCATTATCATGGATGGGAACGGAAGATGGGCGAAAAAACGTGCTCTTCCACGGGTAGCAGGTCATCATGAAGGAATGAAAGTCGTCAAGCGCATGACAAAGCTTGCAAATGAGCTGAATGTCAAAGTGCTGACTTTGTATGCTTTCTCTACGGAAAATTGGAAACGTCCAAAACTAGAAGTAGACTTTTTAATGAAACTTCCTGAAGAATTTTTAAACATCTACCTGCCTGAACTCATCGAGGAAAATGTCCGTGTGCGTTTAACAGGTGATCCAGACGGCCTCCCGCAGCATACGAAAAAAGCGGTAGAGAATGCAGTAAAGAGTACGGCAAATAACGACGGACTCGTTTTGAACTTTGCGCTCAACTATGGGGGGCGCACAGAAATCGTCTCCGCATGCAGACAAATTTCTGAAATGGTCAAAGAAGGTAAGCTTCAAGCAGAAGACATCACAGAAGAGATGTTTTCAGCTTATTTAATGACAGAATCTCTTCAAGATCCGGATTTGCTCATTCGCACGAGTGGAGAAATTAGATTAAGCAACTTTATGCTTTGGCAAATTGCTTACAGCGAGTTTGTCTTTACGGATGTGCTTTGGCCTGACTTTTCTGATGAGCACCTTATAGGCGCTATTGGAGAGTACCAGCGCCGCGGCCGGAGGTTCGGTGGAATTTAGAGGGTGGTGCAGATGAAACAAAGAATTTTGACGGGTGTTTTGGCAGCTGCAGTCTTTTTACTTGCTGTGATATATGGACAGATGCCATTTACCCTGCTGATTTATTTAATGGGAAGTGTCGCTCTCTTTGAGCTTTTAAGAATGAAAAAAATCTCGATTTTCAGCTTTCCTGGTATTGTCAGCTTAATATTGCTTTGGCTTTTAATGGGCGGAGACAACAGTTTCTTCCCAAACGTGGACGCATCAAAAATGCAGATTGCTTTATTCGCAGTCTTAATACTTTTAACTTATACAGTTTTGAGCAAAAACTCTTTCACATTCGATGAGGTTGCTTTTGTTGTATTAGCCACATTATATATTGGCGTTAGTTTCTATTATTTTATCCAAATTAGAGGCTTATATGGCATGAGTGCGATCTTCTTCGCAGCAGTGATTATTTGGTCTACTGACTCAGGAGCCTACTTTATTGGGAAATCTATGGGGAAACGAAAGCTTTGGCCAGAAATCAGCCCAAACAAAACAGTAGAAGGATTTATCGGCGGAATCGTCACAGCGGTCGTGTTGTCACTTGTGTTTCAGGCGGTTACAGGATTTTTGCCATCATATCTGCTTGTGATGTTTATTACTCTTTTACTCAGTATCTTTGGACAGCTTGGCGACCTAGTGGAATCTGCTTTAAAGCGTCATTATCACGTGAAGGATTCAGGGACAATTCTCCCTGGCCATGGCGGAATTTTGGACAGGTTTGACAGCTTTTTATTCGTTCTGCCGTTTTTATACTTACTGCTCGCAACGTTTGCCAGCTAACCTCATAGAAACTTATTGAACGAGAGAAGGAGTGGCAATTTGAAATATATTTCGCTATTAGGCGCAACAGGATCAATTGGAGAACAAACGTTAGATGTGATCAGGCAGCACCCGGACAAATTTAAGCTGAAAGCCATGACCTTTGGCAGAAATATAGCAAAAGCGATTCCGATCATTGAGCGCTTTCAGCCTGAATTCGTTGGCTGTGTAGACGAAGAAACCTATCACATGCTAAAAAATCATTCATTTGCATACGGTGTGAAGCTGGCTGCTGGTGATGAAGCCAACATCGAGGCAGCGACCTATGATGCAGTGGACGTAGTGGTTAATGCACTTGTAGGAAGTGTTGGACTTGTTCCAACATTAAAGGCCATTGAACAAAAAAAGACGATTGCACTCGCAAATAAGGAAACACTTGTAACAGCTGGTCATATAGTAAAAGAGTATGCTAAAACATATGATGTACCTTTACTTCCTGTCGATAGTGAGCATTCCGCTATTTTTCAATGCCTGCAAGGTGAACAAGCTAAAAATATTGAACGCTTAATCGTGACAGCTTCAGGTGGTAGTTTCCGAGATAAAAAACGAACTGAACTTGAAGGTGTTACGGTTGAAGAAGCGCTGAACCACCCGAACTGGTCGATGGGAGCGAAAATTACCATTGATTCAGCGACGATGATGAATAAGGGGCTCGAGGTGATTGAGGCACATTGGTTGTTTGATATCCCTTATGAACAAATTGATGTGCTGCTACATAAAGAGAGCATTATCCATTCGATGGTGGAATTTCACGACAAAAGCGTCATGGCTCAGTTAGGGACACCTGACATGAGAGTGCCTATTCAATATGCACTCACATACCCTGACAGGGCGCCGTTACAAGAAGCGAAATCATTGAACCTTTGGGAGATTGGACAATTGAATTTCCAAAAAGCGGATTTTGACAGGTATCGCTGCTTACATTTTGCTTATGAATCAGGTAAAATAGGAGGGACAATGCCTGCTGTACTTAATGCAGCAAATGAAATAGCAGTCGATGCATTTCTGAAAGGCAAAGTAACGTTCCTGCAAATTGAAGAATTGATTGAAAAGGCACTAATTAGACATCATGTGATTTCAACGCCTAGTTTGCAAGATATCCATGAAGTGGACAAAGATACACGAGACTTTGTTCAATCAATCCTCACATAAGGTGGTATGTTCGTGAATACAGTGATTGCGTTTATTATTATTTTTGGAACGCTCGTTTTTTTCCACGAGCTTGGCCATTTAATTATGGCGCAGCGCGCGGGGATTTTATGCCGCGAGTTCGCAATTGGTTTTGGGCCGAAGATTTTCTCCTTTAAACGAAAGGAAACCGTTTATACCATTAGACTCCTCCCTATTGGCGGATTTGTGAAAATGGCTGGAGAAGACCCTGAAGTCATCGAAATTAAACCAGGTCATACAGTGGGGCTCTTATTCAATGAGCAAAATGAAGTAGAAAAGATCATTTTAAATGATAAAGAAAAATATCCTGATGCACTTGTCATCGAAGTGGAGCAGATCGATTTAGATCATGCCATGAGAATCTCGGGATATGAAGCTGGAAATGAAGATATTCTGACTGGCTACAATGTCAGTCAAACAAGCTTCTATATTGCAGATGGTGAAGAAATTCAAATTGCACCATACAATCGTCAATTTGGTTCAAAAACAGTTTGGCAGCGAATTAAAGCCATCGCAGCTGGACCAATTATGAACTTTATCCTGGCGTATGTGATTTTGGTTGCTTTAGGCTTTATCCAAGGGGTAACCGTTGATGATCCTGTACTCGGTAAGCTGACAAAAGACGGACGAGCGGCGGAAGCTGGACTGATGCAGGGAGATCACATCGTGTCCATTAACGGCGAGAAAATGAATTCTTGGACAGACGTCGTTCAAACAGTTCAAAAGAACCCTGAGAAAAAAATGAATGTCGTCATTGACCGAGACGGCAAAGAAAGCACTGTGCAGGTTGTACCAGAAGCTGTGAAAGCTGACGGAAAAAGTATTGGCCGTTTCGGATCATATCCGCCAACGGAAAATGGATTTTTGAAAGTCATTTCATCTTCAGGCACAACCGTCATTTCAACGGCAGGTCTGATCTTAACGAACTTGCAAAAAATTGTCACAGGACAATTTTCACTAGATATGTTAGCAGGTCCTGTTGGAATTTATGACATGACAGGAGAAGTAGCCAAACAAGGTGTGTTAACATTAATGCAGTTTGCGGCGTTCCTCAGTATCAACCTAGGCATCGTGAATTTGTTACCGATTCCTGCATTAGACGGAGGACGTTTACTATTCTTATTTGTTGAAGCCATTCGCGGTAAACCAATTAATCGTGAGAAAGAAGCACTTGTTGTCTTTATTGGTGTTGCTTTCCTCATGCTGTTAATGTTAGTGGTAACGTGGAATGACATCCAGCGGTTATTTTTATAAAAACCATTCTCTCTTGTTTCTCATTCCGGGAAACAAGAGTTTTTGTGAGAAGTCCTATTTCATAAATGAGGTGTAACGACATGAGACAATCCCTGACTTTCATTCCAACTCTTCGAGAGGTGCCGGCAGATGCTGAGGCAAAAAGCCATCAACTCTTAGTAAGAGCTGGATTTATTAGACAAAATACAAGTGGAATCTATCATTATCTGCCGCTTGCGCATAAAGTCATTCAGCATATTCAATCCATCGTCCGCAAGGAAATGGAAAAGGCAGGCGCAGCTGAGCTGTTAATGCCAGTGCTCCAGCAGGCAGAAATGTGGCAAGAGTCAGGAAGATGGTATACATACGGTCCAGAACTGATGCGTATGAAGGATCGCCATGGCCGCGAATTTGCGCTTGGTCCAACCCACGAAGAAGTGATTACATCACTAGTACGCAGTGAAGTGAAATCGTATAAGAAGCTACCTTTAACTCTATATCAAATTCAATCAAAATTCCGTGATGAACAGAGACCACGCTTTGGACTGCTGCGCGGACGTGAATTTATTATGAAGGATGCATACTCATTCCATTCTTCACCAGAAAGCCTCGACGAGACATACAACAAAATGTTTACAGCTTATTCTAATGTGTTCTCAAAAGTAGGTCTCAATTTTAGACCAGTCATTGCAGATTCTGGGGCAATGGGCGGAAAAGATACACATGAGTTCATGGCACTCTCAGAGGTCGGAGAGGATACCATCGCTTATTCTGATACTTCCTCATATGCTGCAAACATTGAAATGGCTGAGGCTGTATATCACGGAGAAGAAGCAAATCCTGCGGACTTCAAAGAGCTTGAAAAAGTCCACACGCCGCAAGCGAAAACAATCCAAGATGTGGCTGGATTTTTAGAAGTTGATCCTTCTGCATGCATGAAATCTGTTTTGTTTAAAGCAGACGATGCGTATGTTCTCATCCTTACTAGAGGCGATCATGAAGTAAATGATGTGAAAGTGAAAAACTTAGTAGGAGCACAGCTTGTCGAACTAGCATCACGCGAAGAAGTGCTAGAAGTCATTGGAACTGAGCCTGGATTTGTTGGACCTGTTAAACTGGAAGCAGAAGTCGATATTTATGCGGACCTTGCTGTGAAGGGAATGACAAATGCAGTCGCTGGTGCAAACGAAACGGATTATCACTATGTCAATGTCAACCCTGCACGTGATGTGTCAGTGAAAGAATTCACAGATCTTCGCTTGATTCAAGAAGGAGATGTTTCTCCAGACGGGGAAGGCACCATCCAGTTTGCAAAAGGGATTGAAGTAGGACAAGTCTTTAAACTCGGCACTCGTTATTCTGAATCAATGGATGCAACGTACCTTGATGAGAATGGACGGGCGCAGCCAATGATTATGGGCTGCTATGGCATCGGCATCTCTAGAACTCTTTCAGCGATTGTTGAACAGCATCATGATGAGAAAGGAATCATTTGGCCGGAAACAGTGGCACCATATGACCTTCACCTCCTTGCATTAAATATGAAAAACGATGCGCAAAAAGAATTGGCTGAAACGTTGTACGAGCGCTTAGAAGATGAAGGCTTTGACGTACTTTTCGATGACCGCCAGGAGCGTGCAGGAGTGAAATTTGCAGACAGTGATTTAATTGGACTGCCAATTCGCATTAGCTGCGGTAAACGTTCAGAAGAAGGTATTGTTGAAGTGAAGTTTAGAAAATCAGGTGAATCACATGAAGTATCTGTTGATGATCTGATTTCATTTATACGCCAAGCATAAAACGAACAAAAAAATGAAGGTACCTCCTGTAGAAAAGAGGTACCTTTCTGATTGAAAAAAGGAGGGTCCTGTCTTGGATGAACAATTACCGATCACACGGCGGCAATTTCATATATTACTCAATCAGATTCAAATGACAGATGATGACCTCAGTCGTTACTTTGAAGAAGGGGAAATCGTCAAATTGACGGTGCACAAAGCGACGAAAACATGGCATTTCCTTTTTAAATTTAAGGCTCTTTTGCCTTACAAAGTATACGCCATGTTTCTCAGCAGACTGACAAATGCATTTTCTCATATTGCACAAATTACTTGTACGATTGAAGTGAGTGATCCGCACATCTCTGAAGATCTCGTACAATCGTACTGGTCACATTGTGTGGAAGAACTTCAAGGAATTTCTCCCCCAATCATCAGTTTGCTTCAGCAGCAAAAACCGTCGCTGTCTGGCCATAAAATCATCATTAAAACGAAAAGCGAAACAGAGGCACTCGCTATTAAGAAGAAGTACAGCCCGATGCTCCAGGCCGCATTTAAACAAGTAGGTTTTCCAGAGCTGCAATTCGATACAGAAATTTTTGTATCAGATCAAGAGATTCAGAAGTTCAGAGAACAAAAGCTTGCTGAAGATCAAGAAAGAGCCATGCAAGCCCTCACTGAGATGGAGAAGAAAGAAAGTGAGGAGCAGGATGAAGCTCCATCGGGCCCTCTGATGATTGGCTATCAAATCAAAGACAATGAAGAAATTCGTACGCTTGACAGTATCATGGACGAGGAAAGAAGAATCACCGTTCAAGGCTACGTATTCGATGCAGAAACGCGTGAGCTGAAAAGCGGGAGAACGCTTTGTATCTTTAAGATCACTGATTATACAAATAGTATATTGATCAAAATGTTTGCAAGAGAAAAAGAAGATGCTCAGCTGATGAAATCATTGAAAAAAGGCATGTGGGTGAAAGCAAGAGGAAGCATTCAAAATGATACGTTTGTCAGAGATCTTGTCATGATCGCTAATGATGTCAATGAAATGAAACCGCAGCTGAAAGAAGATACAGCACCTGAGGGTGAAAAGCGTGTGGAGCTTCATTTACATTCACCTATGAGCCAAATGGATGCTGTCACTGGCATCGGCAGGCTTGTTGAACAAGCAAAAAAATGGGGACATGAAGCCATTGCTCTGACAGATCATGCCGTTGTACAATCCTTCCCGGATGCGTATGCAGCAAGTAAAAAGCATGACATCAAAATGATGTACGGTGTGGAAATCAATTTAGTGGACGACGGGGTACCGATTGCGTATAACCCAGAGCACCGCTTGTTAGAGGATGCGACATATGTCGTATTTGACGTAGAGACAACTGGACTTTCAGCCGTTTATGACACGATCATTGAGCTGGCAGCAGTGAAAATCAAAGGCGGGGAAATCATTGACCGCTTTGAGGCGTTTGCAAATCCCCATCACCCGTTATCAGCGACAACCATCGAATTAACAGGTATCACCGATGATATGGTGAGAGATGCACCAGATGTCGTCGACGTCGTACGGGATTTCAAAGAATGGATTGGACAAGATATTCTTGTTGCGCACAATGCGAGCTTTGATATGGGCTTTTTAAATGCAGCGTATAAACGCCTCTTAAAAACAGATAAAGCGTCAAACCCTGTCATTGATACACTTGAACTTGGCCGTTTCCTATACCCAGAATTTAAAAATCACCGGCTGAACACCCTCTGTAAAAAGTTTGATATTGAACTAACGCAGCATCACCGGGCGATTTATGATGCAGAGGCGACAGGCTATCTCATGCTGAAGATGCTAAAAGATGCGGCTGAAAAAGAGATTGCCTATCACGATCAATTGAATGAAAACATGGGGCAGTCGAATGCTTACCAGCGCTCACGTCCTTACCATGCAACTTTGATTGCTCAAAATGAGACAGGTCTTAAGAATTTATTTAAGCTTGTTTCACTTTCTCATATTCATTATTTCTACCGTGTCCCGCGTATTCCACGCTCCCAGCTTGAGAAATATCGAGAAGGTTTAATTGTTGGGTCTGCTTGTGATAAGGGTGAGGTATTTGAAGGAATGATGCAAAAGTCACCTGATGAGGTGGAAGACATTGCAGCATTTTATGACTATTTAGAGGTACATCCGCCAGAAGTGTATCAGCACCTGCTACAGCTTGAGCTAGTTCGAGATGAACGTGCGTTAAAAGAAATCATCACAAACATTGTCAAACTTGGCGAAAAGCTGAATAAACCAGTTGTGGCGACTGGGAATGTACATTACCTGCATCCAGAAGACAAAATTTATCGTAAAATCTTAATTTCATCACAAGGTGGAGCGAATCCGCTGAACCGACATGAACTGCCAAAAGTTCATTTTAGAACGACAGATGAAATGCTTGAAGCGTTCTCCTTCCTAGGAGACGAAAAAGCGAAAGAGATCGTCGTAACAAATACGCAAAAAGTATCTGAGATGGTCGAAAGCATTAAACCTATCAAAGATGATCTTTACACACCAAAAATTGAAGGTGCAGATGAAGAAATACGGGAAATGAGCTATCAAATGGCGCGCAGTATCTACGGAGATGACCTGCCGAAAATCGTAGAAGACCGCATTGAGAAAGAATTAAAAAGTATTATCGGTCATGGTTTCGCCGTTATTTACTTAATCTCTCATAAGCTCGTAAAAAAATCACTTGATGATGGATATCTTGTTGGTTCAAGGGGATCTGTCGGATCATCTCTTGTTGCGACATTAACAGAGATTACTGAAGTAAATCCACTTGCACCTCATTATGTATGCCCAAGCTGTAAGCACTCTGAGTTCTTTAATGACGGATCTGTTGGTTCAGGCTTTGACCTTCCAGATAAAGACTGTCCTGAATGTGGAACGCCGTATAAAAAAGACGGACATGATATTCCGTTTGAAACGTTCCTAGGTTTTAAAGGAGACAAAGTTCCTGATATTGATTTGAACTTCTCAGGCGAATATCAGCCGATAGCACATAACTATACGAAAGAGTTGTTCGGAGAAGAGTATGTATACCGAGCAGGGACGATTGGTACCGTTGCAGAAAAAACAGCATACGGTTACGTGAAAGGCTATGCAGGGGATCATAACCTTCATATGAGAGGTGCTGAAATCGACCGGCTTGTACAAGGCTGTACAGGGGTAAAACGGACAACGGGCCAGCATCCAGGCGGGATTATCGTTGTGCCGGATTATATGGATATTTACGATTTCTCACCTATTCAATACCCAGCAGATGCGACAGGTTCTGATTGGAAGACGACACATTTTGATTTCCATTCGATTCACGATAACTTGCTCAAGCTGGATATTCTTGGGCACGATGATCCAACGGTCATTCGTATGCTTCAAGATTTAAGCGGAATCGATCCAAAAACGATTCCAACAGATGACCCTGAAGTCATGAAGATTTTCCAAGGGACAGAGCCGCTAGGTGTAACAGAAGAGCAAATAGGCTGTAAAACAGGTACACTCGGTATCCCGGAATTTGGAACAAGATTTGTTCGGCAAATGCTAGAGGATACAAAACCAACGACCTTCTCAGAGCTTGTTCAGATTTCTGGACTCTCACACGGTACGGATGTATGGCTCGGAAACGCACAAGAGCTCATTCACAATAAAACGTGTGAACTAAGTGAAGTCATTGGGTGTCGTGATGATATTATGGTCTATCTCATCTACCAAGGCTTAGAGCCGTCACTTGCCTTTAAAATCATGGAATCTGTTCGTAAAGGAAAGGGTCTTCCTCCTGAATGGGAAGAAGAAATGAAGAATAATAATGTACCAAACTGGTATATTGATTCTTGTAAAAAAATCAAATACATGTTCCCTAAAGCCCACGCGGCTGCATATGTATTAATGGCTGTTCGTATTGCTTATTTCAAGGTGCATCATGCACTTCTGTACTATGCGGCTTACTTTACCGTTCGTGCGGATGACTTTGATATTGAAACGATGACAAAAGGATCGAATGCGATTCGAGCCGTTATGGACGATATTAATTCAAAAGGTTTAGATGCATCACCGAAAGAAAAGAACCTATTAACTGTACTAGAGCTTGCCCTTGAAATGTGCGAAAGAGGCTACCATTTCAAAAAAGTGGATCTCTACCGCTCAAGTGCAACAGAGTTTATCATTGATGGAGACGGATTAATTCCGCCATTCAACTCGATCCCTGGACTCGGCACAAACGTTGCATTAAATATTGTTCGCGCGCGGCAAGATGGGGAATTCCTTTCAAAAGAAGATTTACAAAAGCGTGGAAAAGTCTCAAAGACTATTCTTGAGTATTTAGATCGTCAAGGCTGTTTAGAAGCACTTCCTGATCAAAATCAGCTTTCTTTATTCTAATGTGATGAATAAGAGCGCCCTTAAAAGGGCGTTCTTTTCTATATATATATAATAATATTATTATGTTAACTAATAAAGATTTTTCACCAACTGGAATTATTTTCATATCCATTCATATATCTTGATTTAGCGTGATGTTTTAAGAGAAGAGATTGTATGTCATTCTTTCTACCCAAATAGAGCTCAAAAGAGAATTTCGCCGTCTGAAATGTTCTTAAGCGACATATGATCATTCTGGGTACAGTCAGAAGGAGAATCAAGAGAAAACTTCGATGAGCGTAAAGCTGATTGCTGTTTACTATGCTTATTTTTGAAACATATTTGATTCTTTTCAAAACTGTACAGATCACGAAACGAAGTATCAAAAGGAGGCGGTGCGTCTATTGATCAATGTTTCACTAAAAAGAAGGGGTGAGCAATAGAGAAATGGCATCTTACAACTATGTAGAGGTTTTACAAAAATCCATGCTTTTTTATGAAGCGCAGCGGTCAGGCCGGCTTCCGGAAAACAATCGTCTTAACTGGCGGGGAGATTCTGGGCTAGAGGACGGGAAGGATGTTGGGCATGATTTAACTGGCGGCTGGTATGATGCAGGAGATCATGTGAAATTTGGACTTCCGATGGCTTATTCAGCAGCCGTGCTTGCATGGACAGTATATGAATACCGGGAAGCTTATGAAGAGGCGGAGCTGCTTGATGAGATACTAGATCAAATCAAGTGGGCAACGGATTATTTTTTGAAAGCACATACGGGCCCGAATGAATTTTGGGCGCAAGTAGGTGATGGAAATGCTGATCATGCTTGGTGGGGACCAGCAGAAGTGATGCCGATGAACCGGCCAGCTTTTAAAATTGATGAACATTGTCCTGGAACAGAAGTAGCTGCACAAACTGCGGCGGCTTTAGCAGCAGGTTCTATCATTTTTAAAGAAACAGATGCGTCTTATGCGGCAAAGCTTTTGACGCACGCTAAACAGCTATATGCATTTGCTGACAAGTATCGCGGCAAATATTCAGATTGTGTCACCAATGCGCAGCCATTTTACAACTCCTGGAGCGGCTATGTTGACGAACTGATTTGGGGCGGAATCTGGCTGTACTTGGCGACAAATGAAGAAACTTATTTAAACCAAGCATTAAAAGCGGTAGAGGAATGGCCGGAGGATTGGGATTATACGTTTACCATGTCATGGGACAATACTTTTTTTGCTTCACAAATCTTACTTGCAAGAATCACGAAAGAGAACAGATTTATAGAATCCACTGAGCGCAATCTTGATTACTGGACCACAGGTCTCGTTCAAAATGGAAAAGTAGAAAGAATCACCTATACGCCTGGTGGTTTGGCATGGCTAGATCAATGGGGTTCACTTCGTTATGCCGCCAATGCAGCATTTTTAGCCTTTGTTTATGCTGATTGGGTATCTGATCAAGAAAAGAAGAATCGATACCAATCGTTTGCGATCAAGCAAACTCACTATATGTTAGGTGATAATCCGCTGAATAGAAGCTACGTCGTTGGGTTTGGCCAGAATCCGCCGAAGCACCCGCACCATCGTACTGCACATGGCTCATGGTCTAACCAGCTGACAAACCCTCCAAATCACCGGCACACACTTTATGGAGCGCTTGTTGGAGGTCCTAATGCACAGGATCAATATGACGATGACATCTCTGATTATATATCTAACGAAGTGGCGACTGATTATAATGCCGCCTTTACTGGAAATATCGCCAAAATGGTGCAGCTCTTTGGTCAAGGCCAATCAAAGCTGCCAAATTTCCCGCCTAAAGAACAGGTGGAGGATGAGTTTTTTGTAGAGGCAGCTGTGATGCATAACGATACAACATCTACTCAAGTGAAAGCAGTGCTGTACAACAGGTCCGGCTGGCCGGCAAGAACCAGTCAAACACTCTCCTTCAGGTATTACGTTAATCTGAGCGAGGTCTTTGCAAAGGGATTGACTGAAAAGGATATTAAGGTGACAGCAGCCTACAATGAAGGCGCTTCCTTATCGCCTTTAAAGGTATATGACGCATCAGCTCGCGTCTATTTTGCAGAAATTGATTTTACCGGCGTAGCTATTTCTCCTAGAGGAGAATCTGAGCATAAGAAGGAAATACAATTTCGATTATCTGCTCCAAATGGATCGAATATATGGGATGCCTCAAATGATTATTCCTATCAAGGATTAACATCCACTATGCAAAAAACAACCAAGATTCCTGTCTTTGACGATGGTGCTTTAGTATTTGGCACACTTCCAGACAAATAAAAATCAACGATTTTATTGAAAGGGTGAAGGACTTGTCAAATAAAGAACGGTTTTTAACGCTTTATCATCAAATCAAAAGCGATGCGAATGGATATTTTTCACCAGAAGGAATTCCGTATCATTCAATCGAGACGCTCATTTGCGAAGCGCCTGATTACGGACATATGACAACTTCAGAAGCGTATAGCTATTGGCTATGGCTTGAGGTACTGTACGGACATTACACAGGGGATTGGAGCAAATTAGAGGCAGCTTGGGACAATATGGAGAAGTACATCATCCCAGTCAATGAAGATGGGCATGATGAGCAGCCGCATATGAATGCTTATAATCCGTCCAGTCCAGCCACATATGCAGCAGAGAAACCATTTCCGGATCAATACCCAAGCCAATTAACCGGTGCCCGTCCTGCTGGTCAAGATCCAATTGATGGTGAATTAAAATCAACCTATGGATCGAATGAAACGTATTTAATGCACTGGCTCCTTGACGTAGATAACTGGTATGGCTATGGGAACTTGCTCAACCCATCACATACAGCCGCATATGTGAACACATTCCAGCGTGGTCCACAGGAATCTGTATGGGAGTCCATCCCTCATCCATCACAAGACGATAAATCTTTTGGTAAGCCGAATGAAGGCTTTATGAGCTTGTTCACAAAAGAAAATCAAGCTCCAGCTGCTCAGTGGCGTTATACGAATGCAACAGATGCTGATGCACGTGCGATACAAGCGATGTATTGGGCGAAGGAGCTCGGCTATAATCAGTCAGCTTATCTTGATAAAGCGAAAAAAATGGGGGATTTCCTTCGTTACGGCATGTACGATAAATATTTTCAAACGATTGGAAGCGGGAAGCAGGGGAATCCGTATCCTGGAAACGGAAAGGGTGCCTGTCATTACTTAATGGCTTGGTATACCTCTTGGGGCGGAGGACTTGGGGAGTATGCAAACTGGTCATGGCGTATTGGAGCGAGCCATTGTCATCAGGGATATCAAAATCCTGTCGCTGCTTATGCTTTATCCTCAGATAAAGGAGGCTTAAAGCCATCTTCTGCTACCGGGGCAAGCGATTGGGAAAAAACTTTAAAGAGACAGCTTGAATTTTACGTATGGCTTCAATCGAAAGAAGGAGCCATAGCAGGAGGCGCAACCAATAGCTGGAATGGAGACTATAGCGCTTATCCGGCGGGAAGAAGTACTTTTTACGATATGGCATATGAAGATGCGCCTGTTTACCTTGATCCGCCATCAAATAACTGGTTTGGAATGCAGGCGTGGCCAATGGAGCGCGTAGCAGAACTTTATTATATTTTTGTCAAAGATGGCGACAAAACATCTGAAAATGTCCAAATGGCCAAATCTGCCATAACAAAATGGGTCAACTATGCATTAGATTACATTTTTATCGGCAGCCGTCCTGTGTCGGATGAAGAGGGTTATTTCTTAGATGAGCAAGGAAAAAGAATTCTAGGAGGAACAAACGTTTCGGTTGCTACAACAAGTGCGCCTGGAGAGTTTTGGCTACCTGGAAATATTGCTTGGAGCGGACAGCCGGATACTTGGAATGGATTCCAGTCTGCAACAGGAAATCCAAATTTAACAGCTGTCACAAAAGATCCAACTCAGGATACAGGCGTATTAGGAAGTCTTGCCAAAGCTTTGATTTTCTTTGCTGCAGCCACCAAGCTAGAAACAGGTGATTATACAGCGCTTGGTGCAAGAGCGAAAGATGCAGCCGCACAGCTCCTAGAGGTTGCATGGAATTACAATGATGGCGTCGGCATAGTGACCGAGGAAGATAGAGAAGACTATGACCGTTTCTTTAGAAAAGAAGTGTATTTCCCAAATGGATGGAACGGGACATTTGGTCAAGGAAATCAGATTCCTGGAGCCAGCACCGTTCCTTCTGACCCGCAGCGAGGAGGGAATGGGGTCTATACGAGTTTTGCTGACCTTCGTCCGAAGATTAAACAAGATCCAGCGTGGTCTTCACTCGAAAGTAAATATCAATCTTCATTTAATGAAGCTACAGGCAAATGGGAGAATGGCGCACCAGTGTTCACTTATCACCGCTTCTGGTCTCAAGTGGATATGGCCACTGCCTATGCTGAATATCATCGTCTGATTAACTAAGAGATCAAAGGAATTCAAGCTGTCGGCTTCTAGCCGGCAGTTTGAATAGAAAATATCAAGAATCCAATGAAGATAAGGGTGAGTTTATATGGTCAAAGAAAGAAGCTTTCTTCATCATTCATTCAATAGGGGCGAAAATGGGCAGGAAAATCTGTTGTGGAAAAAAGAGGCGGATGATCGAATCTCAGAGCATAGACAAAGAGATCTTGTGATCAACGTGACAAACGGTGAAAAAAAGCCAATAGCAGGTATAGAGGTTGAAATAAAGCAAATCAGACATGAATTCGCCTTTGGTTCAGCGATGAATGATCAAGTGTTATTTAATCAACAATATGCTGATTTTTTCGTGAAGCATTTTAATTGGGCTGTTTTTGAAAATGAGGCAAAATGGTATGCGAATGAGCCACAAAGAGGGAGAATCACCTACGAAAAAGCAGATGCGATGCTGAATTTTGCAGATCGACATCAGCTTCCAGTGAGGGGGCACGCTTTGTTTTGGGAGGTAGAGGATGCGAATCCAAGCTGGCTAAGGTCACTGCCGAATCACGAAGTATATGAAGCCATGAAAAACCGGCTTGAGCATGCGGGTAATCACTTTAAGGGGAAATTCCGTCATTGGGATGTAAACAATGAAATGATGCATGGTTCATTTTTTAAAGATCGCTTTGGGAAAAATATTTGGAAGTGGATGTATGAAGAAACGAAAAAAATTGACCCTCAAGCACTATTGTTTGTGAATGATTATAATGTGATCTCATATGGTGAACACCATGCCTATAAAGCGCATATCAATGAACTGCGTCAGTTAGGCGCACCTATTGAGGCGATTGGGGTTCAAGGCCATTTTGAAGAACGGGTCGATCCAGTCATTGTCAAAGAGAGACTCGATGTGCTTGCTGAGCTAGGTCTTCCAATATGGGTCACAGAGTACGATTCTGTTCACCCTGACCCTAATAGAAGAGCGGATAACCTGGAAGCTTTATATCGCGTCGCATTTAGTCATCCAGCCGTAAAAGGAGTGCTGATGTGGGGATTTTGGGCAGGTGCCCATTGGAGAGGGGAAAATGCAGCCATCGTGAATTATGATTGGTCTTTAAATGAAGCAGGAAGACGTTATGAAAAGCTTCTAAATGAGTGGACGACCCAAAGAGTTGAAAAAACAGATGATAATGGCCATGTGAGATGTCCAGCATTTCACGGAACATATGAGATTCGAATCGGTAAAGAAAGTAAAATGTTGAAACAGCAGACGATAGAACTTGATTCAAATGAACAAACACCGCTCCAACTAGATGTGATCCTACCTCAAGAAGGATAGAGATAGATTGTGAGGAGAATATAAATGAAAAAGTGGGCTCAAAGAGTGTCTTGCTTCATACTTGTGGCCGCTATTTGGTCCGGCTGGTTTTCGCTTACGATTAAAGCCGCCGCTTATGTGCAGACGTCTGGTACACAATTTACGCTGAACAATCAACCATTTTACTTCGCCGGCACAAATAATTACTATTTCCATTACAAATCTAAAAAAATGGTAGATGCTGTGTTCGATGATATGAAAGCAATGAATTTAAAGGTCATACGGATTTGGGGCTTTCACGACGGGGCCCCTCAAGAAAACTCAGTCTTACAATCTAGTCCAGGGGTCTATGAAGAATCGGGTTTTCAAAAACTAGATTATGCCATTTATAAAGCAGGCCAGGAAGGAATAAAGCTTGTCATCCCACTAGTGAATAATTGGGATGACTTTGGTGGTATGAATCAATATGTGAAGTGGTTCGGGGCAGGATCGCATGATGCCTTTTATACAGATCCTCGTATTCAAAAAGCTTACAAAAATTATGTCCGCTATGTATTAGAAAGAACCAATACGTATACAGGTGTTCAATATAAAGACGATCCAGCTATTATGACGTGGGAATTAGCCAACGAGCCGCGGATGCAGTCAGATCCAACAGGAAATGGACTAGTCAAATGGGCGGATGAAATGAGTACATGGATCAAATCACTGGATCGTCACCATCTTGTTGCAGTAGGAGATGAAGGATTCTTTCGTATACCAGGACATGAAGATTGGTTTTACGGAGGAGGGGAAGGCGTCGATTGGGACCGTCTAACATCTCTTCCTAATATCGATTATGGAACCTATCATTTGTACCCAGACCATTGGAACAAGTCTGCTGTCTGGGGAGTGAAATGGATCGAAGACCATATCACCCGCGGAAATTCAATCGGAAAACCAGTTGTGCTAGAAGAGTTTGGCTACCAAAATCAATCAGCTCGTCCCGACGTATATCAAAGCTGGCTGTCAGCGGTAGAGCGGCTCGGAGGTGCTGGCAGTCAATTTTGGATTTTAACAAGCATTCAGGACGATGACTCGCTCTATCCGGATTATGACGGATTCCGCATCATAAAAGGGAGCAGGGAGGCAGCACTTATCAGTGAACATGCGAAAAGAATGAATGAAAGAAACCGATGATAAATGCCTGCTGAAAAAAGCTGTGTATATAACTTACTTTACTTAGTATGTTCACTATCCAAGTAGAGAATGAGAGTACTATATTTAAATTTTTTGAAATATGAACCGGTTATGAGACCAACCAATGAACAAGGTTTTCAGAAAAAATCAACAAGCAGAAGGTATTTATGAGATTGCGTTGAGGAAGGAGGTGGTTATTTATTTTTAATCTTAATTCATAAAAAATGTATTTCCAATAACTTGACTAAATGGAAATTTAATTCTATACTCTGTAGTACAGAGTTCTTTGTGAAAGAGGAGTTTATTTATGTCTAATGAAAAAATTAATAATTCAGAAATATTAGAGAATTTATCTCATATCAAGACGATTACAAATTATAAAACAGAGTATTGTAAACAAACAAGTATTTATTTTATCATTTGGGGCCTTATTTGGATAATGGGATATTCAATCCCTTTACTTTTTGCTAATTCAATAACTACAGGTGTCTTTTGGCTTATTTTAGGCATTGCGGGCTGGGTTATCACTTTAACTACATATTTTAAACAAAAGAAAATGATACCGATGCCCTTGTTTTTAAGAACTCAATTGCAATACACATGGCTTGGTCTTGGAATTATTTTAGGTATCTTTATTTTTTTAATATGTGTTGGTTTATTACCATATACATTAAATAATTTACCCTTTTATATTGTTTTATTGGTTTCTATCATGTATTTACTCTTAGGTATTGTTTTGGCTAAAGAGATCTTTATTATGGGGTTCTGGTTAAGTGTTTTAGGTGTAACTACATTTTTATTATTTCCTAGTTTAATGAACATTATCTTCGCTTTTATTGGTGGAGGAAGTTTGTTATTAACTGGTGTGATTTTAAAAAGAAAAGGACAAGGAAATGAGTAATGTCAATAGTTTAAATGATTTAATCCATCCAAAAGTTCGGTTAGGTATTATGAGTTTATTAATGATTTATGAAAAATGTGATTTTAGCTTCTTAAAAAGTTCTTTATCTGTAACAGACGGTAATTTGGGCTCGCATTTAAAAAAATTAGAGGAAGCAGGCTACGTGCTAATTACAAAAACCTTTGTGGATAAAAAACCAAAAACAATAGTAAGTATAACGAATTTGGGAGAGCACGCCTACAAAGAATACTTGAGTGTTATTGAAGCCATTTTAAAAAATAAATGAGATGGAAGGAAAGGGTGCCGAATGTTGAAAATAGAAAACGTTAGTAAAAAATACGGAACTTCCCAAGCATTAAATAGTGTTACATTAACGATTCCAGAAGGAGTTTGTTATGGATTAATAGGTCCAAACGGGTCTGGTAAATCAACCTTGATGAAAATTATATCTCATATCATTAAATCATATGAAGGCAAAGTTGAGCATGTTGGTGAGTCTAAAAGTGCGCTCGGCTACATCCCGCAAGACATCAGCTTAGAGGAAAAATTAACAGCTAAAGTAAATATGGAGTTTTTTGGACAAATTTATGGTTTAAAGGGGAAAACATTAGATGAAAGAGTAGAACAAACACTAAAAGATGTAGGATTGTGGGAAAGAGCAAATGATATAGTTGAAAGCTTTTCAGGAGGAATGAAACGTCGTTTGAATATTGGCTGCGCTTTAATGCACGCTCCTCAGTTAATTCTTTTAGATGAACCGACAGTGGGGGTAGATCCTCAATCAAGACGTTATATTTTCGACATCATTAACAAATTGAAGGAAGAGGGAAGAACTATTATCTATGTTAGTCATTATATGGAGGAAATAGAGAGTTTATGTGATTATGTGGCTTTCATTGATAAAGGGAAAATTGTTGAAGAAGGAAAAATAGGTGAGCTTTTGAATCGTTACGCAGAAACATCTGTCTTTTTTGAATCTAAGATTCCTAGTAAAACATTAACTACTCTCGGGTATGATTTTGTAACCTATCAAGGTGGAGTGTTGGTTAAAACAGCAAAACCATTAGATACATTAGAAGAATTGGCTAAACTAAGTAAAAAGGAATCGCTGGTTCCCCAACAATTATCTTTGTACAGACCGAGACTTGAAGATGTTTTTTTTCAATTAACAGGAACAGATTTACGTGATCAATTACAATAAAAATGTCTTTATGAATGAAAACCACTCTCGTATTCAATTACTTATAAGAGTGACTGATGTAGAAAGAGCATCAAAATCTAAAGAACAGAATTAATTTGTGTGTACCGTAAAATTTAAAATCATAAGTAATTAGTCGAAATTTTTTGGCTAATTATAATTCATCACATCTGCAAATGGTAAAATTAATAAAAAATGTGATTATTTAAGAGTGATAGATGAAAGGGAATCAAATTAATATAACGGGAGTGATTTTTATGTGGCCACTAGTCCGCATCGAATCTATAAAACAGGTGAAAGACCGATCATTGTTGTTCTGGACCATTTTATTACCAGTTGCTTCAATTATTCTTTTAATAGAATTATTCACAACAGGTAGTTCTCAAGCGCAAAAAACATTGGTTGCTTCTCAATCAGTGACAGGGATGAGCGTGTTTTTCTCCACATTTGTCATTATTTCAATTGTCATTAGTTTTGTAAAAGATCGTGAGAAAGGGATTGTGGCAAGGCTAGCAAGTACTCCTTTACAGCCGCATCATTTTTTTCTTGGAAAGTGCGTTCCGTTTTTTATCATCATTTTATTTCAAGTTTTGCTGTTAACCATTTTAGGGGTTTATTTATATGGTATTGAAATAACACAATACAGCTCGTATTTCTTAGTAGTGGTTCTATTATCAATGCAAGTGACTTCATGGGGAGTTGCCATCGCCGCATTTGCTAAAACTGAGAATACAGGCTTAGTAATGACAAACATGATTGCTTTAGGGACAGCAGTTGCTTGTGGTTTATGGACTCCATTTGATCAATTACCTAGTTATCTCAAAATAATTGGTATGCTCTTCCCGCAGTATTGGGCACATCAAGGCTTAGTGCAATCAGTATCAACACTACCCGGGGGAGAGAATTTAATCTTAGTAACAGTAGTTCTTATAGGCTATACACTGTTAGGGTTTATTCTTTCGTTGGTTGGCTACAAAAAATATATAAAAAGAGCCAGAGGCTAGGCTCTAAAAATTTCAGTTAAAAGTTGATTTTAATCATTTATCTAAATTTCAAGTATGCCGGCTGTAAAAAAGGGAGTGAGGCAATGTTAAGTGAAGAGTTAGTACTGTATGTTGAAAGTTTTTTTCGGCCATATAAAAAAGACAAAACATATGAAGAAAAGAAAAAAGAATTATTAGAGCTGCTTGGCGACATTAAATTAAAACTCGAAAATGATGGATTAAAAGAGGCAGAAGTTCAGGATATGCTTATTGAAAAGCTGAAATCAGGCGAAATAAGCACTGATAATCATACATTAGTAATTGATGATCATAACCGCGTAGTGCATGTGAAAAAAATATTTGTTAATGCTGATTTAGATTGGTTAACATTTATAAATGTTAAATATAAGTTGTGCGATTTTAAGGGGCTGTCGATTGAACAAAAAGTGATGAGTCATTCAGAGTTTAATGGGTGCTATCTAAAAAAAGTGAATATTAGCGATTCTGAAATTTCCTCATCTACCTTTGAAAAGAGTGATTTGAATCAATCTCATTTTGAACATTGTGAGATAAAGAATTCCTCTTTATATGGCTGTCATTTACCCAACGTTAGTATTGATGAATCATCTTTAATAAATGTTTCATTTGAAAATTGTTATTTTAAAAATATTTCTTTTGAGAATTCTAAATTAATAAATGTGAATTTTAAATCATGTACGATTAAAAAATTAAATTTTATTGGAGTGACAATGGATAAAATGACTTATCATATTTTAGAAGGAGAAGGGGCAAATTTAAGTGGTGTGGAAGTAATCGATATGTAATACAGCAGGGGCTATTGAGAAAATCTCAATAGCCTTTTATTTTGTTTTATTCACTATTTCTTGCTTAAACAAAAGATGCCCACACACCTAGCTAAGTCTGCTTCGCTAGGTGGCGAGCGATATTTTCAATGATATGTCGAAAAAACTAAAGTTGATTAGAAAGTTGAAGAACTTGAGATGATTGTTGTGCAAGTGCAGCGCGCAGCCATTGGTTCGAATAAATGTTGACCTTCCCCATGTACCTTAGCAGCCAAAGCAGTTGGGATTGTAATTTTAGTCATCTTTAGACCTCCTTATTTAAAATTTATCAACATAGATATGTAGTTGATATATTACATATGATGGTTCATAAGTCTTTATTTGTCAATGTATAAGTTTGAAAGTTTTATGTTTTCTGAAAAGTACGTTGATAAGACCAGGAGAGTGTGGTTTAATATGACTATGGAAAATAATACTATATTTAAAATTTTATGTATTTAAAGGATTTATATGGTCTCAATGTTGTTTTTTGTTGGAAGGGTGACGTTTATTTGGGTTGAATATTTTGGATATTTAGATATTAAGTTAAGTAAATGTGTGAAAATATTGAGATTACTAGTTATAAAGAACTCTAATAGAAGAATGAAATTTCTTTTATAAGTTGATTACCTTAGATTTCAACCTTTTTATTCCATTGGTGAGTCAAGAAAGAGAAAAGAGGGGGGCTGTTTATGAGTATTCATTATGTCGGGATTAGAGAACCAATAAAAGCCTATTTAGAGAAGATGAAAGTTGAGTATGAAGACTATCCTGTTCAAATAATTGATTTGGGTGGAGCTGTTAGTTATGACAAAGAATACTTTATAAATAATACTGATTTTCAAACGGAAACGATTATTTTATCTAATAGAAGGCATACTGTCGAGGATGAACTAGGTTCTCTTGAAAGTGAATTATTGAAAATCTATCAGAATAGCATACTTTATAGGACATCACCGCTTGATATTAATATAGAACTTTATAGAGGATGGGCAGGTGCTACTGGTAAATTAATAACTGCATTTTCTCCCGAGGGAGTTAATTGGATCAATACAAAAGATGTTGTAAAGGCATGTTTGATCCCTAAACAGGATGTTAGGAATCGCGCTGGAAAGGCATATGATTTAACAGGACCAGAGTTAGTAAGTATGAGTAGGCTGAAGGATATTTTTGAAGAGGATTTAAACATGAAAATTGAATTGTATTGTAAAAGTAAAGAAGAGGTCATATCAATTTTGTCCCAGAACAATATGCCTTTAGACGTATTAGAATGGTTAGCCGAATTTCAAGAAGCTTCTTCTTCAAAACATTTACAGCCATTTACGAACACGCTGGAACAAATAATTGGTCATCCCCCAAATCGGGCACAATTATCTAAAATACAAATTAATTACTCTTAAGGAGGAATAATATATGTTTGTCAAAGACCAAGAAATGACGAGGTATAAATTAGCACCACACATTACGCTAGGTAAACTAGAAGACAGTTTGATTGGTTTAAAAGCACAAACTATCACCAAAATTGAAGGTGACGGAATTATTGAATTTATTCAAGAAATTTCTGATTATCTTACGGAAGATAATGGGGTTTCAATTAAAGAGCTTAAGGAGAATTTCGAAGTAGAGAGTGATCAATTAAAACATGTCCTCGAATTTTTAGTTGCGAACGGAATGTGTGTTAAGACGGATATGACCTTTGATTTAACTGCGCTTTTGTCTTATGAAAGAGCCGGTGGACAAGTATTGGTTGAAGATATACTAGATCGTTTAAAAACAGGGATTGTTGAAGTTATTACGCGAGATCATAACCCAGTTGCTGCTGAATTCATTCGTTATTTGCAAGAGGCGGGGCTACAAGTAGTGCTTAAAGGAGAATTAAATAAGCAGCCAGATATCAGGGTTGCTATTGGCAACTCTCATTTAGACCCGATTTTTGAAGAAATAAATGATCTGGCATTAGAAGACCACATCCCTTGGTTAAGCATTGTGCCATATGATGGACAGACATCGTGGGTAGGTCCATTTTTCTTGCCCCATCAATCAGCTTGTTTACATTGCTATAACCTTCGAAAATCAGCAAACTTTTCTGACGAAGTATTGCGATCAGACTTAATGAAAATAAAACCTATAAATCCTGAAAAGAAACCGGTTTATCATATGCCGATTAATTTAGTTCAAATCGGAATTGCAAGTAATTTAATTTTAGAATGGCTCACACTAAAAGATTACGCACCAAGTGCAACACCAGGTGGATTTACAACAATTAATTTAGATGATAAAGGTGTTTCATTTAATCATCATCGTGTTTATCGAGTTCCTAGATGCCCAAAGTGTTCCCCAGCTGCAGATACAGGTTTTCCTCAAGTTTGGTTTCATGGTGAGGTGAATAATTAATTATGGCTAATCAATGGACAACGTTAGAAGAGTCATGGGAAATACTCGACCAATTGGCAGATCCTTATGTTGGGATAGTCCGTAGAGAGTATAGAAAACTCAGAGATGTTGATGATATATGGGGTCATTCATATGGAGCGCATGGTACAGACAGTAATATTTTATTCGGGGTCCCATCGAATTCTTATAATGGGGGAGGATCTGCTAATCCAGCTGCAGCTAGATTAGCAGCAATAGGTGAAACGGTGGAAAGATATAGTGCCGCTTATTTACCTTTAAACTCTGATGTTGTATGTTTTGGTACTCAAAAGGACTTAGTCAATGAAGGCAAATCAGTAATTGGTTTTGATAAGTGGGAGATGTATGCTGTCACTCAATATGAAGATCCGAATTTTCCTCATGATAGATGGAATGAAGATACAAAATTATGGTGGAGAAAAGGTCATATTGCTGAAAATAATGAAGAAGTTTGGACGCCTGCTCAATTAATTCATATTGCAAACTATACTGAGTGGCCAGGAGACCCCAATATTGGTCATGCAACTAGTAATGGCCTAGCTTGTGGTATTACATATCAAGAAGCGGCAATCTCAGGTTTATTTGAAACAATTGAAAGAGATGCATTTATGCTTACTTGGTACAATAAGTTAAGTTTACCCAAGATTGATATTAATACTTCCCCTAGATTAAAACATTTCTATGAAAGATATATTAAACCTACTTCTCTTGATTTGCATTTAGTAGACATGAGCATTTTTTCTGGTGTTCCTACTATTTTGGCAGTAATAAGAAATCCTCATACAGATTTAGCTCCATTTGCTATTGGCGCTGCCTCGGCTCATTCAATTGAAAGAGCATGTGAGAAAGCTGCAATAGAGGGAATGTATACAAGAACTTGGGTGAAAACAGAACAACGATTAGGGAACGCCTTAGTGGATGTAGATTATTATCGTGATATTAACAGTTTTGAAGATCATATTAAACTATATGCGGGAACAGCTATTGTGAAAGAAGCTGATTTTTTAACAGCGAGTGAGAAATTAGTGGACGTTAAAAACTATGCACCGTTTGATGATCGTTCTCCAGACATTTTATGGACTAACCTTGTCAGTCATTTATCAAACCAAGGATATCATGTGGCAACTTTTGATTTAACCAGCCCTGACATAAAAGATGCTGGTGCCTATGTCGTAAAATCAATTATTCCTGGATATAAACCGATTGACGTTCTTTATAGAGGTAGAATGTTGGGCGGAGAACGAATTTTAAAACATTCTTATCATTTAGGTTTAGTAGATAAACCTTTTAAGTTAGAAGAACTGAATCCAATTCCGCATCCATTTCCTTAATATCGTAGAAAGGTGATTAAATATATGAATAGTATTGAAAGACATGCTACTAATTTGGCTGATGTTGTGTATGGAAACGAAGCATTACGGTTTGATGATCCTTCTGAAAATTGGTTTGAGGCAACAAAAATCTATAGAGGCTCAATGGCATGGGACGCACCTGGTGTTGCAGGGCTGCTTCGATCTCAAACTTTGCAAAAGATTGCTACACATGCAAGTAAAAGGTTTGATGATCTACCTTTAATTTCACTACCTAAACCATTAAATACAAATATTTCTTTAGACGATGTCATTAAGGGACGAAGAAGTGCAGATTATTTTAGCGGGGGGAGTGTTTCATTAGAACAACTCTCAACAGTTTTACAGAAGAGTTATGGATTGGTAGAACGTAAAGAAGGACCTAGACGCCCTATACCCTCTGGCGGGGCACTTTATCCTCTAGATCTATTTATTGTAGCAAGCAAAGTCGATTCTTTAGACAAAGGTGTTTATCATTTCGATCCGTATAGAAAAGGATTGACTAAAATGGGTGATTACTCTGAAAAAGAATTTGAGAAAATAATGCTACAAGAAGAATCCGTTCAAGATTTTGCATTTGCTGTAGTCATTTCAGCTAATTTTTGGCGTTCTCGATTTAAATATGGACATCGTTCTTATCGCTTCGTTTTTATGGAGGCAGGACATGTCATGCAAAATATGATTTTGCTATCTACTGCACAGAAGATTAATAGTCGACCATTCGGAGGGTTTATCGATGATGAGTTAATGGAACTGATTGGTGGATTTAATGGAGTAGATGATGCCCCAATTTATACATTGATTGCGGGTACTTAAATAGATGATTTCAATGGTAGCAGCTTTAGGGATCCTCATTCACTTTTTGGGTCCCTTAAGCTCAAAAATGGTTATCAAAATCAAAAGAGATAAACCAATATCCGTTCGAAAGTTCATAACATATATCACTCCTCAGAGGAGCTATGATGGATTCACGATTATTGGAGCTTCTATATGCTGTGGAGCATTTTCTCAAGAGCTCTTAGCTGAAATTTCTCATAAACAAAATGTGTATGGTATTTTATTCTTCTTTTTATTAGGTATCCTATTACCGTCAGTTATATGGAAATTAAAAAAGAAAGTTGTTGCATTTAGAGGCAGATATGTTGTCAATGTTGATTCAATCTTTTTTCTTCCATTAACTGCTCTATCAGAAGAATTAATTTGGCGGTTCTTTCTTCCGTTATTATTACTAACAAATTTTGTGGAATCTGCAGCGGTATCTTTCTGTATCAGTTCAATAGGATTTATCTTGCTGCATATACCAATAGGCGGTGTTAAGTCTATTGCTTATATGTCGCTTTTTACATTAATCACAGTTATTTCATACTTAACATTCGGTATTTTAGCAGCGATAGCATTTCATATTTCACATAATCTGTTCATTCATTTTTTTCAACCTCGCAAAATAAAGAACTTCAAAACGAAACCTCCCGTATTATCTGAAACTGATTGGTGAGGCTTTAATAAAGGTGGTAAACCCTGTGATAATACAAGAAAAGATGAAAGAGCTTAAAGAAAAAAGAGCTCTGGCTCAGTCATGGTTTTTGGATCCAGAAAAAAGAAAAATAAGTTCAAATTATGATAATCGAGAAACACCATTTACTCGATGTCTATCAGCTGAAACTTTAATTTCTTATTATCAACTAATATTCAAAAAAACACCTGCTTCTATTTTAGATATAGGATGTGGACAAGGGCAGATGCTTGAGTATGTATCTAAGCAATTACCTCTAGCTGATTTGACTGGAATTGATTCATCTGAAGAAGCCATACATTGTGCAAAAAAATTAAATATAAAAGCTAATTTTATTTGTACGGATATCAAAAATTTTTCATCACATGCGAAAAGTTATGATGTGATTTTGATACATCTGTGTTTTGGTCTATTTGAAGATCCTTTAGCATTATTAGAACAGTTACTTCCTTATTTATCAAATGAATCGATTATTTATATAGTTGATTTAAATCGAGATAGTATAGAAAGTGGATTGAGTTCAGTTCAGAACAAAGAAGAAGAGCTGTATTTATATGATCAATATCACGCCTCATTGACATTATCTGAGTTCGAGCAGTTACTCACCTATATGACCAAAACTAGAAAGGATATGACGTATAAGATTGGTACTTCTATAATTGGAGGATTTAGCCCATTTAGTATGGAATTTTTATCGTTAATAGGAAATGAAAATTTACAACAAACGTTAAGACAGGTTCCAGGTGAATATAACAGTTCAGCACAGAATGCGCCTTTACTTTTACATGCATGGCTTATTAAACAGTCTGGATAAATAACGCCATATAAACATGGTTCTTTCTTTCGTGTGAAGGTTATCCGTTCACTGCAACACTCTTTTCTTCTATATGAATAACCATTCTGTATCATACAAAATGCTTTTTCGAAATAGAAATGACTTAGTGTAGATGTTACTTTCTTTCATAGGGAGCTCTGTTCTTCGCTCATTGCTTACACCTGCAGTATGACCAGCCCGTTCTGTTCAGAGTGGTTTCCATTCATATATAAAGGAAGAGAGAGGTATTAATCGTAGTGAACATGCTGTAGTAACTGATGAACGAGTACCTATTATAAGGAGGAACTTCATTTGCATAAAAAAATTGGATATGGTATAGTTTTTATGGAAATGCTAACGATTACCGAGACAAGAGTGGGGAAACCCGCTCTTTTGTATTGAACAGGCAATTTTTGTCTCGACATTATTCATCCGTTTTCTGCTCCCCCTGCTCACATAAAGCAGGGTTTTTATGCAGAATGATTGATAAGAGCGTTTATCGAAAGCACAAGGAGGAAGAGAATGAGCAAAAAAGTAGTGGATGTCGTAAGCGAAATGGTGCAGCCAATTTTAGATGGCTTACAGCTTGAACTCGTTGATGTTGAATTTGTCAAAGAGGGTCAAAACTGGTTCCTTCGCGTGTTTATTGACTCTGATAAAGGTGTCGATATCGAAGAGTGTGCCAAAGTGAGCGAAGCCTTGAGCGAAAAGCTTGATGAGGCAGATCCGATTAGCCAAAACTACTTTCTTGAAGTGTCCTCTCCTGGAGCGGAGCGCCCATTAAAGAAAAAAGCTGATTTTGAAAAAGCACTTGGAAAAAATGTTTTCATGAAAACATATGAACCAATTGATGGTGAAAAAGCATTTGAAGGTGAGCTTACAAGCTTTGATGGTGAGATTGCAACAGTGACAGTGAAGATCAAGACAAGAAAGAAAGAGATCAATATTCCATACGAAAAAATAGCTAACGCAAGATTAGCAGTTTCGTTCAATTAACCTTTTCATTGATATAAGGGGGAACCATAAAAATGAGTAGTGAGTTGTTAGATGCCCTGACTGTTCTTGAGAAAGAGAAGGGTATTAGTAAAGAAATTATAATTGAAGCGATAGAAGCTGCACTCATTTCTGCATATAAGCGTAATTTTAATCAAGCACAAAATGTTCGTGTTGATTTAAACCGCGAAACGGGAACGATTCGTGTGTTCGCAAGAAAAGATGTTGTAGATGAAGTGTATGATTCTCGCCTTGAAATCTCTGTAGATGATGCAGCCAATATTAACCCGAATTACATGGTGGGTGACGTCGTTGAGATTGAAGTCACACCAAAAGACTTCGGGCGCATTGCAGCTCAGACAGCGAAACAAGTTGTGACGCAGCGAGTAAGAGAAGCAGAGCGTGGTGTGATCTACACTGAGTTTATCGACCGCGAGGAAGACATTATGACGGGAATCGTTCAGCGAATTGACAGTAAATTCATTTACGTGTCACTTGGCAAAATCGAAGCCCTTCTTCCTGTCAATGAACAAATGCCAAATGAAGAATACAAACCTCATGACCGCATTAAAGTGTTCATTACAAAAGTAGAAAAAACAACAAAAGGACCACAAATTTATGTGTCTAGAACACATCCAGGTCTTTTAAAGCGTTTATTTGAAATTGAAGTACCAGAAATTTATGATGGTACTGTAGAGCTTAAATCGGTTGCTAGAGAAGCTGGAGACCGTTCTAAAATATCTGTTCGTACAGATGATCCTGATGTTGATCCAGTTGGCTCCTGTGTTGGACCAAAAGGCCAGCGTGTACAAGCAATTGTCAATGAGCTAAAAGGCGAAAAAATTGACATTGTCCATTGGTCTAATGACCCGGTTGAATTTGTTGCCAATGCGCTGAGTCCATCAAAAGTACTTGATGTCATTGTGAATGAAGAAGACAAGGCGACAACAGTCATTGTCCCTGATTATCAGCTATCATTAGCGATTGGTAAAAGAGGTCAAAATGCTCGTCTTGCAGCGAAGCTGACCAGCTGGAAAATTGACATTAAAAGCGAAACAGATGCAAGGGAACTCGGTATTTTCCCAAGAACTGAAGACTCTGAATCTCTTTTCTTAGAGGCTGAACCAGTAGCTGAGGAATCTGACGAATAAGAGGTGATATAAAAGGTGAAAAGCCGAAAAAAAATCCCGCTTAGAAAATGCGTCGTGACGGGAGAAATGAAACCAAAGAAAGAACTGATCCGTGTTGTTCGTTCGAAAGAAGGAGAAGTGTCTGTTGACGCTACCGGAAAAATGAACGGACGCGGGGCTTACCTTTCTCTCGATAAAGAAACCATTCTTGCGGCAAAGAACAAACGCAGTTTACAGCAGCAATTTCAGACACAGATTGACGAACACATATTTGAAGAATTACTAGAACTAGCTGAAAAGGTGAAAAAACCTAATGAATGAATCTGAATGGTATCCTTTGCTTGGTCTAGCAAATCGAGCTCGTAAAGTCGTGTCAGGAGAAGATCTGGTGATCAAAGAAATTAGACATGCGCGTGCTAAGCTGGTTCTTCTTGCAGCAGATGCCTCACCTAACACAGAAAAAAAGGTATCTGACAAATGCAAATTTTATAATGTTCCGGTTAGAAAAGTTGAAGACCGTTCCGTTCTCGGACGTTCTATCGGGAAAGAAGCTCGCGTAGTTGTCGCTGTCACTGACCAAGGCTTCGCTAAGAAGCTCATAAGCTTGCTCGATTAATTTATTTGGGGGTGAACGAATGGCTAAAGTGAGAGTATATGAATACGCAAAAGCCATAGATGTTTCAAGTAAAGATATTATAGCAGCGCTTAAGGATATGAACGTGGAAGTGAACAACCACATGGCGACGCTTGAAGACGACACTGTGAAAAAGCTAGACGCTATCTATAAAAAAGCCAAAGCAAAAGAGACAACTAACGAGAAACCCGCAGAACAAAAAAAACAATCATCTAACAAAAACAATGATAGAAAGAAGAATGACGTGCAGAATAATCAATTTAATAAAAACAAAAAAAACAACAACCAAAATAAAAACAAAAATAAACGTGGTGGAAATAACAAACCGCAGCATCAGCAAGCTAGACCTGTGAAGCCTAAAAAAGAGCTTCCTGAAAAAATTGAATTTACAAATTCAATGACCGTCGGCCAGCTGGCTGATGAGCTTGGAAAAGAAACAGCTGAAATCATCAAAAAGCTGATGATGCTTGGTGTCATGGCAACGATCAACCAAGAACTTGACAAAGATACAGTTGAATTAATCGCTTCTGAATATGGTGTTCCAGTAGAGGAAGTCATTATTTTAGAAGAAACTGAACTTGAAAAGTATGAAGTTGAAGATAAAGAAGAAGATATGCAAGTACGCCCTCCAGTTGTAACGATCATGGGACACGTTGACCACGGGAAAACAACTCTTCTTGACAGCATTCGTAAGACAAAAGTCGTCGAAGGCGAAGCAGGTGGAATTACGCAGCATATCGGTGCATACCAAATCGAAGAAAACGGCAAAAAAATTACGTTCCTTGATACACCTGGACACGCAGCATTTACAACGATGCGTGCACGTGGTGCCGAAGTAACCGATACGACAATTCTGGTTGTTGCAGCAGATGATGGTGTCATGCCGCAAACAATTGAAGCGATTAACCATGCGAAAGCGGCAGAAGTGCCAATCATTGTCGCTGTCAATAAAATTGACAAACCAACAGCAAACCCTGACCGCGTGATGCAGGAATTAACTGAGCATGGTCTTGTACCAGAAGCTTGGGGCGGGGAAACGATCTTCGTGCCACTATCTGCAAAAACAGGTGAAGGCATTGACGAATTGATCGAAATGATCCTTCTTGTCAGCGAAGTAGCAGAATTGAAAGCCAACCCAAATCGTGCGGCAAAAGGGACTGTTATCGAGGCTGAGCTTGATAAAGGAAGAGGTTCTGTTGCAACCCTTCTTGTTCAAACAGGTACCCTTCAAGTAGGTGACCCAATCGTTGTCGGAAATACATTTGGCCGTGTACGTGCAATGGTCAATGATATCGGCCGCCGCGTGAAAACAGCAGGACCATCTACACCTGTTGAAATCACTGGTTTAAACGATGTACCGAATGCAGGGGATCAGTTCCTCGTATTCAAAGATGAAAAAACAGCTCGTCAAGTTGGTGAGGCGCGTGCTTCTAAACAGCTGGACGAACAGCGTTCAGACAAAGCAAAATTATCTCTAGACGACCTATTTGAGCAAATCAAACAAGGTGACGTAAAAGATATCAACTTGATCGTGAAAGCAGACGTACAAGGCTCTGCTGAAGCATTAACGGCAGCTCTACAAAAAATTGAAGTCGAAGGCGTAAAAGTGAAAATCATCCATACGGGTGTTGGAGCGATTACAGAATCAGACATCATTTTAGCAAGTGCTTCTAATGCCATCGTAATCGGCTTTAACGTACGCCCTGATGGAAATGCGAAGAGCACAGCTGAAACAGAAAACGTAGATATCCGCTTGCACCGCATTATCTATAAAGTCATCGATGAAATTGAAGCTGCGATGAAAGGGATGCTTGACCCTGAATATGAAGAAAAAGTCATCGGTCAAGTTGAAGTTCGTCAAACGTTTAAAGTATCTAAAATCGGTACAATTGCTGGCGGCTATGTGACTGAAGGAACGATTACAAGAGATAGCGGAATCCGCTTAATCCGTGACGGCGTCGTTATTTTCGAAGGCGAAGTTGACGTATTAAAACGATTTAAAGATGATGTGAAAGAAGTTTCACAAGGCTATGAATGTGGTATTACCATTAAGAAATACAATGATATCCGTGAAGGTGATGTTATGGAATCATTCGTTATGCAAGAAATCGAAAGAAAATGATCGGTTATACCGAATGTGAGTGCATGATCTATGATGCATCCTCACTGAAGGAAAAACGTGCGGTTCTTCAGCGTATATTGACAAGAACGCGTCATAAATTCAATGTAACCATTGCTGAAATGGATTACCAGGATACATGGCAGCGTACATCAATTGGAATCGCCGTGATTTCCTCATCTCGGGTTCAAGTGGAAAAGGAACTTCAGCGTGTATTAAGCTTTATCGATTCTTTTCCAGAAATTGAACGAACGATCACGAAAACTGAGTGGTTTTAATTAGAGGTGATAAGATCATGAGTATGAGAGCAACCCGTGTGGGTGAGCAAATGAAAAAAGAATTGGGCGACATTCTAGGCAGAAAGCTAAAAGATCCAAGAATCGGCTTTTTGACTGTAACCGATGTCGAAGTATCCGGTGATTTACAAATTGCCAAAGTCTACATTTCTGTTCTTGGCGACGAGAAGAAAAGAGAGGAAACCTTAAAAGGCCTTGCAAAGGCTAAAGGGTACATCCGCTCTGAAATTGGCAATCGAATCAGACTTCGCAAAACACCAGAACTTCATTTTGAATTCGACGAATCCGTAGATTACGGAAACAGAATTGAAAGCCTGATTGCTGAATTAAACACAAAAGATCAAGAATAAGACGTTGAAATAAGGATAGGCGATGATCGTCTGTCCTTTTTCATCGTTTATGAAAGGAGAGAACGCAGATGATAAATGGTGTTCTTTTATTACATAAAGAAAGAGGTATGACCTCCCACGACTGTGTGTTTAAGGTAAGAAAAATTTTGTACACAAAAAAAGTCGGACATACAGGCACCCTCGACCCAGAGGTTTCAGGTGTTCTGCCTATTTGTATCGGAAGAGCAACGAAGATTGTAGAATACTTAACAGATAAATCGAAAACATATGATGCAGAAATCACGATTGGTTTTTCTACAACAACAGAAGACCAAACAGGTGAGATCGTAGAAGAAAAAAAAGTGGAAAAACCGATCTCAGAAAAAGACATTGATGCGGCGCTGAAGCAGTTTGAAGGAACCATTGAACAAATTCCTCCCATGTTTTCTGCTGTGAAAATTGGCGGGAAAAAGCTCTATGAATATGCTAGAGAAGGCATTGAAATTGAGCGGCCGGCCCGTAAAATTACTATTCATCGTATCGAGCGGACTACACCTGTCACATATGAGGATGGCAGCGTGTCATTTAGATTCACCGTACTATGCTCAAAGGGAACATATGTGAGAACATTAGCGGTTGATATCGGGAAGAAACTAGGGTTTCCAGCCCACATGTCACACCTCATTCGCACAGGGTCTGGTGATTTTACACTTGATAAATGTATCACGCTGGATGAGCTGCGAGAGATAAGCGAGGAAGGAACTGTAGATGAGCACCTTGTCCCGATCGAGCGTGCGCTCAATCATTTGCCGAAATGGGAGATAAATGATACATTAGCAAGTAAAGTGGAAAACGGTGCAGTCCTGCCAATGCCTGATGAATTTGCTCATTTCGCAGAGGAGGATCGTGTCGCTGTTTTTGCTCCTTCAGGTCGTTGTCTGGCGATATATATGAAGCACCCGACCAAACCGAACCTGATGAAGCCGGCGAAGATCTTATCTCAGGACAAGCAATCTTAAAGAAAAGGTGACATCTCGTGAAGACTATACATATTTCACACCCACATACATTGAATCAAAAGGATCAAGTCCCATCTGTCATGGCTTTAGGGTACTTTGACGGTGTTCACCTCGGGCATCAAAAAGTCATTGATGAAGCAAGAAGCATTGCGAAAAAAGAAGGATTGGCCTTAGCGGTCATGACCTTTCATCCGCATCCTTCACATGTTTTGCAAAAGGCACGGGAACCAAAAGACTTAATTACACCGCTTGAGGATAAAATTGATTTTATCAAGCAGCTGGGCGCTGACTATTTATACATCGTACAATTCAGCGAGAGCTTTGCAGCTCTATCTCCTCAAGAGTTTGTGGATCAATATTTGGATGAATTGAATGTGAAGCACGCAGTAGCGGGGTTTGATTTTACGTTTGGCCGTTTTGGTGCAGGCACAATGGAAACGTTTGATGAATATGGAAAAGGCCGTATCATGGCAACCATCGTCCCTAAGCTGTCCAATCAAGACCGAAAAGTCAGCTCCACTCTCATCCGTTCCGCATTAAAAAATGGGGATGTTGAATATGTGAGCGAGCTTTTAGGAAAACCTTATCAGCTTCGCGGCATTGTCATCCATGGAGACAAACGCGGACGGACGATCGGATTTCCGACAGCTAATGTCGGCTTATCTGCTGAATACATTATTCCGCCAACAGGAGTATATGCTGTAAGAGCAGAAGTGAAAGGCAAAGTATATGACGGCGTTTGTAATGTTGGGTATAAACCAACGTTTTATGAAAAGCGACCTGATCAGCCTGCCATTGAAGTAAACCTCTTTGATTTCAACGAAGAAATATATGGCCAGCCGATTAAATTACAATGGTTCAAGCGCATTCGCAGTGAACGTAAATTTAACGGAATTCAGGAGCTGACGGCTCAAATTAGTCAAGATAAAGAAGAAGCGATTCAGTTTTTTCAAGATCAACACAAGCAAACAAAAAAAATATAGAAAAACTGCTCTATCATTTGCAAATTTAGCATATTTTTAGTATGATAATTCCTGTAGCTTTAAAACCACTTACTTGGCAGGCCGACTTCACCGACGGTTGCGAGGTAGATGGGGCTAACATGATTTGGAGGTGAAACAGGATGGCAATTACTCAAGAGCGTAAAACGCAATTAATTAATGAGTTCAAAACACACGAATCTGATACTGGATCTCCAGAAGTTCAGATCGCTGTCCTAACAGAATCAATTAACAACTTGAACGAGCATTTACGTACTCATAAGAAAGATCACCACTCACGTCGCGGTCTTTTGAAAATGGTAGGTAGACGTCGTAATCTTCTTACGTATCTACGTAATAAAGACGTAACTCGTTACCGTGAGTTAATTAACAAACTAGGCTTACGTCGATAATCGTAAAAAGCGGGAGGATTCCCGCTTTTTTATCGTATAATCACTAATATTTTATGGTTAAAATGTTGAAAGAATGGCAAAAACCCTTCTACATACAGCTTTCACATTGATATGTGAAAATCATTTTGTTCATAATAAGAACTAACTAAAACTTTACGATAAGAGAGGAGTTTATCTCAGAATGGGACAAGAGAAACATGTCTTCACCATAGACTGGGCTGGACGTCAACTGACAGTTGAAACTGGCCAGCTTGCAAAGCAAGCAAACGGAGCGGTCCTCGTACGCTACGGAGATACGGCTGTGCTTAGCTCAGCAACAGCTTCTAAAGAACCAAAACCACTTGATTTCTTCCCGCTCACTGTGAACTACGAAGAAAGACTATACGCAGTAGGTAAAATTCCTGGCGGCTTCATTAAAAGAGAAGGCCGCCCAAGTGAAAAGGCGATCCTTGCGAGCCGCTTAATTGACAGACCAATTCGTCCGCTGTTTGCAGATGGATTTAGAAACGAAGTACAAGTTATTAGTATCGTCATGAGTGTGGATCAAGATTGCTCATCTGAAATGGCTGCAATGTTTGGCTCATCTTTAGCTTTATGTGTGTCTGACATTCCATTTGAGGGACCAATCGCCGGCGTTACAGTAGGACGAGTGGATGGAAAGCTGATCATTAACCCAAATGTGGAGCAGCTTGAGCAAAGTGACATCAATCTTGTAGTTGCTGGAACAAAAGATGCGATCAACATGGTAGAAGCTGGTGCTGATGAAGTACCGGAAGAAACAATGCTTGAAGCGATCATGTACGGTCACCAAGAAATCAAACGCTTAATTGAATTCCAAGAAGAAATTGTGAAGGCAGTCGGTAAAGAAAAAATCGATATTCCTTTATATGAAGTAGATCAAACGTTAGCAGACGAAGTAAAAGCCCTTGCTGAAGCAGACCTGCTGAAAGCGATTCAAGTACATGAGAAGCATGCGCGTGAGGATGCAATCAGTGCTGTGAAAAAAGCTGTAGTCGAGAAGTTTGAAGCAGAAGAACGTGACGAAGCAACGATTAAACAAGCAAAAGATGTATTAAACAAGCTTGTCAAAAACGAAGTTCGCCGTCTGATCACTGAAGAGAAAGTACGTCCAGATGGACGCGGTGTAGATCAAATCCGCCCACTTTCTTCAGAAGTAGGACTCCTGCCAAGAACGCACGGTTCAGGCTTATTTACAAGAGGACAAACACAGGCGCTTAGTATTTGTACATTAGGTGCACTTGGCGATGTGCAAATTCTTGATGGTCTAGGTGTTGAAGAATCAAAACGCTTCATGCATCATTACAATTTCCCGCAGTTCAGTGTTGGTGAGACAGGCCCAATGCGTGGTCCAGGCCGCCGTGAGATCGGACATGGCGCACTAGGTGAACGTGCACTAGAACCGGTGATTCCATCCGAAAAAGATTTCCCTTATACGGTTCGCCTTGTTTCAGAGGTATTAGAATCAAACGGGTCTACATCACAAGCAAGTATTTGCGCAAGCACACTTGCGATGATGGATGCGGGTGTTCCAATTAAAGCACCAGTTGCAGGGATTGCAATGGGACTTGTAAAATCAGGGGAATACTACACAGTGCTGACAGACATTCAAGGAATGGAAGATGCACTTGGAGATATGGACTTTAAAGTTGCAGGTACATCAAAAGGTGTCACAGCACTTCAAATGGACATCAAAATTGATGGTCTATCAAAAGACATCTTAGAAGAGGCTCTTCAACAAGCGAAAAAAGGAAGAATGGAAATCCTAGACAGCATGTTGTCAACGATTCCTGCTTCTAGAGGAGAATTGTCTCGTTATGCACCAAAAATCTTAACGATGACAATCAATCCGGATAAAATTCGCGATGTCATTGGACCAAGCGGTAAACAAATCAATAAAATCATTGAAGATACCGGTGTAAAAATCGATATTGAACAAGATGGTACAATCTTTATTTCTTCTACAGAAGAAGATATGAACCAAAAAGCGAAGAAAATCATTGAAGATCTTGTGAGAGAAGTTGAAGTAGGACAGCTTTACCTAGGTAAAGTCAAACGCATTGAAAAATTCGGTGCCTTCCTTGAAATCTTCAGCGGAAAAGATGGACTTGTTCATATTTCTGAGCTTGCGCTTGAGCGTGTTGGCAAAGTAGAAGATGTTGTGAAACTTGGCGATGAATTACTTGTCAAAGTCACTGAAATCGATAAACAAGGCCGTGTGAACCTTTCTCGGAAAGCTGTTTTACGTGAAGAAAAGGAAAAAGAAGAAAAGCAGTCTTAATGAGATCAAATAAAATGTGTTAGAAGCCAGGTATCCGTGCCAGGCTTCTTTCTTTTCTTGCGCTAACAATAGTTCTAGCTTGTTTCTCCCCATCATAATTTGTGGTAAAGGGGAGGGACAACCATTGAAAAAAACGTTACCATTCATTGTGTTTGTATTTTTACTGCTCGTGTCATATCAAACAATGAAGCAGCCGGCTGCTGTTACATATATTGAATCAATGAAAGAGCATGCCGAGGTAGCATCTGTTTCCAAAGATATTTTATATCAGGAGATCGAATCGAAGTCTTCTGACTATGAAGTAAAGGCGCAAAATGCTAAGATTGATAAAGTGTGGAAAAAGATACCTGGCTTAAATGGACAGACAGTTGATATCGATGCCTCTTATGAAAAAATGAAGAAACAGGGGTCATTCGATGAAAAGCTGCTTGTTTTGAATGAAACAAAACCATCTATTCATTTACATGAACTTGGTGCAGAGCCCATTTATAAAGGCCATCCAGATAAAAAAATGAATGCATTCCTCATCAACGTAGCTTGGGGTGACGAGCATTTAATCAACATGTTAAAGACGCTGGAAAAGCACCAAGTCAAGGCGACTTTTTTCTTAGAAGGCAAATGGGTGAAAAAAAGCACAGAACTTGCTAAAAAAATCGTGGCAGATGGTCATGAAATTGGAAATCATTCATACAATCACCCAGATATGCGCACACTGACAAGAGAACGAGCATTAGAGCAGATAACGAAAACAAATCGCCAAATTGAAGAATCCCTTGGGAAGAAACCAAAATGGTTTGCACCTCCAAGCGGCAGCTTTAAAGAAGAAACAGTTAAGCTTGCCAAACAAGAAGGCATGGAAACCATTATGTGGACAGTAGACACCATCGACTGGCAAAAACCATCACCGGCTATTTTACAAAAGCGGGTGCTTGGGAAAATACACAATGGGGCGATGATATTAATGCATCCAACAGATGCAACGGCGAAAAGTCTTGACGCACTTATCACTCAAATCAAGGAAAGAGGATATGAATTAGGGACGGTTTCTGACCTCCTAAGTGAAAAAAGACATCCGTGATGCGATCTGTTTGTTGAATAGGAGGAGCAAAACTTGGTCAAAACGTATACTTGCCAAAACGGAGTAAGAATTGTACTCGAAAACAATCCCACTGTAAGGTCTGTCGCAATTGGCGTCTGGATTGGAACAGGCTCTAGACATGAGACACCTGAAATTAATGGGATCTCACATTTTTTAGAGCATATGTTCTTTAAAGGGACAAAGACAAGATCTGCACGTGATATCGCAGAATCCTTTGACCGCATCGGTGGTCAAGTGAATGCCTTTACATCAAAAGAATACACTTGTTACTATGCAAAGGTGCTTGATTCACATGCTGACTACGCCCTCGATGTATTAAGCGACATGTTCTTTCACTCTGCTTTTGATGAAGAAGAGCTGAAAAAAGAAAAAAATGTGGTGTACGAAGAAATTAAAATGTATGAGGATACACCTGATGACATCGTTCATGATTTATTAAGCAAAGCCATTTATGGTGAACATTCATTAGGATATCCGATTTTAGGAACAGAGGAAACACTTTCTACCTTTAACGGTGACTCACTTAGAAAATATATGGATGAGTTCTACACGCCGGACCGTGTCGTGATCTCTGTTGCAGGGAACGTAGATGAGACTTTTATTCGTGAGGTTGAAAAGCTATTCGGCTCTTATGAAGGAAAAGGCAAAAAGCAGCCTGTCGAAGCTCCAGCATTTCATTATGACAAGCTCACACGCAAAAAGGAAACGGAACAAGCTCACCTATGCCTGGGCTTTAATGGCCTTCCAGCGGGAGATAAAGGCATCTATGACTTAATCGTCTTAAATAATGTTCTTGGTGGAAGCATGAGCAGCCGATTATTCCAAGATGTAAGAGAGGACAAAGGACTTGCTTATTCCGTCTTTAGCTATCACAGTTCATTTGCAGATAATGGAATGCTGACGATTTATGGCGGAACTGGAGCGAAGCAGTTAAACCTGCTCTCTGAGACCATCTTACAAACATTAGACGTCTTAAAGCGTGAGGGAATCACACAGAAAGAATTAGAGAACTCTAAAGAGCAAATGAAAGGCAACCTTATGCTGAGTCTTGAAAGCACAAACAGCAAAATGAGCCGAAACGGTAAAAACGAACTGCTCCTTGGCAAACATCGGACACTCGATGAAATTATTGACGAAATCAACAGCGTCACATTAGACGGCGTGAATAACTTATCAAAACGCATCTTTACAGAAGATTATGCGCTCTCGCTTATTAGTCCGACGGGTGATCAGCCATCATAATGTAAACAACACGGCAGACTCAAAAAAGTCTGCCGTTTTTATTGTAGGTAAAGAAGAAAGGGGTTCTGCTTTCATGGAACTTGAAAAACTGAAACAGCTGTCTCCACTTCTGACACAAACTATTTCCTTCCAACGAATGACATCTGGTTTTTCGGGAGATCGTACCTTTTTGGTTACAATATCATCTAGTGAAAAGATGGTGCTTAAGTTATCGGACATTCAAACGTATTCCCGCTTTAAAAGAAAAGCATCAGTGCAGCGGAAGTTTAAAGATCGAGGGATTCTTTGTTCTGAATTGATTGAGATTGGAATAAGTGCTGAACTAAACTGTACCTATCGTATTTTCTCCTATATTGAAGGCGAGATTGGTAGAGATTCCATCCATCTACTCACGAATGAAGAGCAGTATGAGATCGGGAGGCGGGCAGGTAGAGAGCTAAGTTTGATGCATGCATGTCATGCACCTTCTCATGTTCGTCCATGGAATGAGAAGGTCATGGCAAAACATGAACGGTATGTACATGCTTATCAATCAAGTGGCTTGTCGTTTCCCAATGATCAGTTTGTATTAGATTTTATCAAGTCGCATGCTGATGAGGTAAAAGAGAGACCTAACCAGTTCCAGCATGATGATTTTCATTTAGGGAATATCATCATACAAGGTAATCAGTATGCCGGTGTGATTGATTTCGATCAATCCGACTGGGGAGATCCGGTTCATGATTTTTATAAATTGTCCTTATTTAGTCGAGAAAGCAGCATTCCGTTTTCAGTTGGACAATTGGATGAATACCTAAGTAAGCAGTCCACAAATAATTTTTGGATTCTTTTTTCCATCTATACAGCAATGAGCTGCTTTTCCTCTATTGTCTGGACACTTTCCTATGATCCGGGACATGTAAAAGACATGTTAAACCGAGTGGAGAGAATGCTGACAGATCATAATTACTTTCATCAACTTAAGCCTATTTGGTATACCAACTCGCATCACATAACTTGAAAAGAGCAGGACGGTCTATTTCTGCCTTTTAATGCATATATGATACGGAAGGGAAGTGATGCGATTTTGAGGCTGAGTGAACTGTCAGGAAAAGAGATCGTCGATATTAAAAGAGCGGAGCGGCTTGGCGTGCTTGGACAAACCGACCTTGAAATCAATGAACAGGACGGTCAAATTACAGCACTCATTATACCTTCCGTGAAGTGGTTTGGCTTTCGAAAACAAGGAAATGACATCCGCGTCCCGTGGAATCACATTCAAAAAATAGGATCAGATATGATCATTCTCGATGTGCCTGAAGAACTTCAGCCGCACGGAGAAAAAGAGCACCCACAATAATGGTGCTCTTTTTCTTTTCTCTCTCTGATTCGTTCACAGGCTGAATCCTCTCCTCATATGCTGAAAGGGAGATTCAGAAAATATTACAGACTTTTTTAAATAAAGAAGGTGAACGGTCAGTATGTTGAGCGGTTTAACGGTTGCGGTGATCGGGGGAGATGCAAGGCAGCTTGAAATTATTCGCAAGTTGTCACAGCAGCATGCCAAAGTGTTTTTGGTCGGATTTGATCAGCTGGATCATGGATTTATCGGTGCTGAAAAGCTGAAAATGTCTGAACTTCCATTCGAACAAGTAGACAGTATGATCCTGCCAGTATCAGGGGCAACGGATGAAGGCGCTGTTGCTACAGTTTTTTCAAACGAGCAGGTCTTGCTGGAAGCTAAATATTTAGAAAGAACCCCTGCCCATTGTACCTTGTACTCAGGTATTTCAAATACGTACTTAGACAATCTGGCAAAGCAGGTGAACCGGAAGCTTGTGAAGCTGTTTGAGCGAGATGATATTGCCATATATAACTCTATTCCAACAGTTGAAGGAATTATCATGATGGCCATTCAGCAAACGGACTATACGATTCACGGGTCACATGTCGCTGTTCTCGGACTTGGAAGAACAGGACTCACCATTGCGCGCACATTTCGGGCACTAGGGGCAGACGTAAAAGTAGGGGCGGCAGACACAGCACATTTAGCGCGTGCCTTTGAGATGGGGCTTGATCCATTTTCAATGGACCAGTTAAAAGAGGAAGTAACGGATGTTGATATTATCATCAATACCATTCCAAGTCTTGTATTAGATTCATCTGTCATCGTCAGCATGACACCAAAGACACTCATTTTGGATATCGCCTCCCGCCCAGGCGGAACAGACTTTGACTTTGCACAAAAGCACGGAGTGAAGGCACTTCTTGCACCAGGACTCCCGGGGATTGTTGCACCAAAGACAGCAGGACAAATCATTGCAAAAGTGCTTTCCGGGCTTTTATGTGAACTTGCGGAGGAAAAAAGGGGGATGGAATCATGACAACATTAAAAGGGAAAAGAATCGGCTTTGGTTTAACAGGTTCCCACTGTACGTATGAAGCCGTTTTTCCGCAAATCGAAGCGCTTGTAAAAGAAGGGGCAGAGGTGCGTCCAGTAGTGTCGTACACGGTGCAGAGCACGAATACGAGATTTGGAGAGGGAGCCGAGTGGATCGAGCGGATTGAGAAGCTGACTGGATTTAAGGCGATTGACTCAATCGTGAAAGCAGAGCCGCTTGGACCTAAGCTGCCGCTTGATTGTATGGTCATAGCGCCTTTAACTGGAAACTCAATGGCGAAATTTGCAAATGCCATGACAGACAGTCCTGTTTTAATGGCTGCTAAAGCGACCATTCGAAATCATCGACCTGTCGTTTTAGGTATCTCAACAAATGATGCGTTAGGCTTAAATGGTACAAATCTGATGAGACTGATGTCGACAAAGAATATTTTCTTTATTCCGTTTGGCCAAGATGATCCATTCAAAAAACCGACCTCTATGGTCGCAAATATGGATCTGCTATCTCAAACAGTAGAAGAGGCACTCCAGCATAGACAAATTCAGCCGATTTTAATTGGACCAAACGAATAATAGATTCACTAGAAAATCATTAAAGATTCAAAAAAGATGCTTCAAGCCTTGCTTTTCTATGGTAAAATAAAATGTAAAAAGTCATAGGATGGCCATCCGAAAGAAAAGAATCATGGATGGGTCGGAAGGAGTTTTACTGATGGGAAGAGGATTGCATGTAGCTGTAGTTGGAGCGACTGGAGCTGTCGGTCAACAAATGTTAAAAACACTAGCTGACAGAGATTTTGAAATGGATACACTTACTCTACTATCCTCAAAACGTTCTGCTGGAACAAAAGTGACATTCAGAGGTCAAGAGTACACTGTTCAGGAAGCAACACCTGAAAGTTTTGAAGGAGTGAATATTGCATTATTCAGTGCTGGAGGAAATGTTTCTAAAGCGCTGGCTCCTGAAGCAGTCAAACGAGGTGCGATTGTTGTAGACAACACTAGTGCTTTTCGTATGGACGAAAACATCCCTCTTGTCGTACCAGAGGTAAACGAAAAAGATTTGCATGATCATCAAGGGATCATTGCAAACCCTAACTGTTCAACGATTCAAATGGTAGCGGCATTAGAACCGCTTCGTCAGGCGTATGGAATGAAAAAAGTCATTGTCTCTACGTATCAAGCAGTATCAGGTGCGGGACATGAGGCCATTGACGAACTATACAGCCAATCACAAGCCATTTTAAATAAAGAAGATGTAACACCGGAAGTTATGCCTTATCAAATTGCATTTAATGCGATTCCGCAAATTGATAAATTCCAAGACAATGGCTATACATTCGAAGAAATGAAAATGATCAACGAAACGAAAAAAATCATGCATATGCCAGAGCTCGAAGTAGCGGCAACATGCGTGAGACTTCCAATTGAAACGGGACATTCAGAATCTGTCTACGTCGAACTAGAATCAAATGATGCAACAGTGGAAGACCTTAAATCAATTCTAAAAGATGCACCAGGAATTACGCTGCAAGATGATCCGTCTCAGCAAATTTATCCAATGCCTGCAGATGCTGTTGGGAAAAACGACGTATTTGTCGGCCGCATTCGGAAAGATTTGGACCGTCCAAACGGGTTCCATATGTGGATTGTATCTGATAACCTGCTTAAAGGTGCTGCATGGAACTCAGTTCAAATTGCAGAAAGCTTAAAAGCATTAAAATTAGTTTAACATTCAATGGATGATGAGGACGAACAGAAGAGAGTTAGGCATCTTTCGCCTGCTCTCTTCTGTTACGTCAGAATGAACTTGGAGTGAAAACAGTGAAAATAATTGTCCAAAAATTTGGCGGTACATCTGTCAAAGATGATCAAGGTAGAAAAAGGGCACTTGCACATATCTTATCTGCAAAAGAGAAAGGCTATAAGTCGGTTGTCGTCGTTTCTGCAATGGGACGAAAAGGCGATCCCTATGCGACAGATACGCTGCTTGGTCTGCTTTACGGCAGCGCGCAGCATATGACAAATCGAGAAAAAGATTTGCTTGTTTCCTGCGGAGAGAATATCTCAGCTGTTGTGTTTTCAAGTATGCTGAATGAAAACGGTCTAAAGGCTGTAGCGATGACTGGAGCTCAGGCGGGCTTTGTAACAGATAAGGAGCATACAAGTGCGAAAATTATTGACATGAAGTGCGAACGTCTGGAGGCAGCACTTTCTGAACATGATGTTGTCGTCGTTGCTGGATTCCAGGGAGCCGCGAAAAATGGAGACGTGACAACAATCGGACGAGGTGGCAGTGATACGTCCGCCGCTGCTTTAGGCGCTGCATTGCAGGCAGACTTTATTGATATTTTTACAGATGTAGAAGGCGTTATGACAGCAGATCCCCGCATTGTTGAAAATGCAAAACCGCTGAGAGTCGTGACATATACGGAAATTTGCAACCTCGCATATCAAGGGGCAAAAGTCATTCACCCGAGAGCTGTCGAAATTGCGATGCAAGCAAAAGTACCAATGAGGGTCCGTTCAACATACTCTGATGATGAGGGCACACTCGTTACATCACACTACTCAGATAAAATGAGCCATGATGTGTACGACCGCCTCATTACGGGTATTGCACATGTCAATGATGTGACGCAAATCAAAGTTCCAGCAAAAGAAGGTCAGTACAGCGTACAAACAGAGGTCTTCAAAGCAATGGCAAACGCACAAATCAGTGTCGACTTCTTCAACATCACACCGAGTGAAATTGTGTATACAGTAACAGGTGCAATGACTGAAAAGGCAACGTCGATCCTAAAAGATCTTGGCTATACGCCAATTGTGACAACAAATTGTGCGAAAGTATCAGCTGTTGGCGCAGGAATTATGGGTGTACCAGGTGTCACATCTAAAATTGTATCGGCACTATCCGAGCAAAACATTCCGATTTTACAATCTGCTGACAGTCATACGACCATTTGGGTGTTAGTGAACGAAGAAAACATGAGAGCGGCCGTCAATGCCCTGCATGAAGTGTTTGAACTTTCAAGATAAATGTGATTGAATCATGATGAGGTGAAAAAAATGAATTTCGGAAATATCGCAACAGCTATGATTACACCTTTTGATAAAAAGGGCAACATCGATTTCCAAAAGCTATCAATTCTCATTGATTATTTATTAAAAAACGGCAGTGACTCCTTAGTCGTTGCAGGGACAACAGGCGAATCGCCAACTTTATCGAATGAAGAAAAAGTCGCTCTTTTTCAGCAATCGGTCAAATTAGCAAATGGTCGTTGTAAAATCATTGCAGGAACAGGCAGTAATAATACAAATGCGTCTATCAAACTAACGAAAAAAGCAGAAGAAGCGGGCGTTGATGCAGTGATGCTTGTCGTACCTTATTACAACAAGCCATCACAGGAAGGCATGTATGCACACTTTAAAGCCATTGCCGAGTCTACATCTCTTCCTGTCATGCTTTACAATGTACCAGGAAGAACGGTCGCTTCATTAGCACCAGAAACAACGATTAAGCTTGCGCAAATACCTAACATTGTTGCCATCAAAGAAGCAAGCGGCGATCTTGATGCCATGACAAAAATCATTGCTGAGACGCCAGAAGATTTCGATGTATATTCAGGGGACGACAGCTTAACACTTCCGGCTGTATCTGTTGGTGCAAAAGGAGTTGTCTCTGTTGCGTCTCATATCGTAGGGCTTGATATGCAGCAAATGCTGAAAAGCTATGCTTCAGGCCAAACAGCGAATGCAGCATTGATCCATCAAAAGCTGCTTCCAATCATGAAACAGCTTTTCTCAGCGCCAAATCCAACGCCTGTCAAAACAGCTCTTCAGCTGAAAGGACTAGACGTCGGATCTGTTCGTCTTCCGCTTTTGCCTTTGTCAGAAGAAGAGAGACTGGATTTAAGCAGCGTTTTAAACAGCTGATCAAAACAAAAGATTTCGTAAGCGGTCATTCTCAGATGTCCCTGAGTATGACCGTTTTTTATACATAAACACTTTCTTAAAATGTGACTTCATCTTGTTTTCTAAAATTAGATTCAGTTATAATAGCATTAAGCGATGATGGACGGGCTTGAGACTAGGAGGATAAGAATTTTGAAAAAGAAAAATACAGAGAACGTAAGAATTATTGCACTCGGAGGCGTTGGAGAAATCGGAAAAAACCTATATGTCATTGAGATTGATTCGGACATATATGTAGTAGATGCAGGTTTAATGCATCCAGAAAATGAAATGCTGGGCATTGACGTCGTCATTCCTGATATCTCTTATTTAACAGAACGTGCTGATCGGGTGAAAGCAATTTTTCTTACCCACGGACATGATGAAGCAATCGGAGGCGTATTCCATTGCTTGAGCAAATTGTCTGTACCAGTCTACGGAACGAAGCTGACCCTTGCGTTACTTCGAGAAAAATTAAAGCAGTATGGCTTCAATCAAAAAGCTGATTTGCGTGAGGTACATGCAAAATCAGTCATTACTTTTGAAACAACAAAAGTATCATTCTTTAGAACGAATCACAGCATCCCTGATTCAGTTGGGATCAGCTTCAAAACCTCTCTTGGTTCAATCGTATGCACAGGTGATTTTAAATTTGATCAAACCCCAGCGCTTAACCAAGCCTGTGACATCGGAGAGATTGCGAAAATTGGAAACAATGGCGTTTTAGCACTGCTTTCAGACAGTGCAAATGCTGAAAAACCAGGCTATACACCTTCTGAGGCGCTCGTCCAAGACGAAATCTCAAATGCGATGTACAATGCTGAAAATCGTGTGATTGTTGCTGTGTCTTCATCAAATATTAACCGCGTGCAGCAGATCATTAATGCAACAAATCAAAATGGCCGTAAGCTTGCCGTTGCAGGGAAGAATATGATGACAACCCTTCAGCTGGCGATCAAGCTTGGTTATGTGACAGCAGACGAAGAATTATTTGTACCCGTTCAAGAAGTGAAGAAAATGGCGAAAAACGATGTGGTCATCCTGACTGCTGGAAGCCACGGAGAGCCGCTTGCTGCTTTAACAAAAATGGCAAAGCAAAATCACAAACAGCTTCATATTGAAAAAGATGACACTGTTGTGATTGCATCTACACCACTTCCTGGACAAGAACTCACATACTCTAAAACAGTGGATTTCCTCACAAGAAGCGGAGCACAAGTCATTTTTGCACAAAAACGTGTGCATGTATCTGGACATGGCTGCCAAGAAGAGTTAAAGCTGATGTTGAACTTACTAAAACCGAAGTATTTAATTCCGGTGAATGGCGAATATCGTATGCAAAAAGCACATTCTCGTATTGCCGAAGAAGTAGGTATGAAACGCAGCGACATTTTCTTGATTGATAAAGGAGATGTGGTTGAGTTTAGAGGACAGAACGTCAAAATCGGTGAAAAAGTTCACCAAGGGAACATTTTAATCGATGGTCTTGGCGTTGGTGATATCGGAAACATCGTGCTACGCGATAGACGCCTGTTGTCTCAAGACGGCATCTTGATCGTCGTCATTACGCTAGATAAACAAAAGAAACAATTAATTTCTGGACCTGAAATCATCACAAGAGGATTTGTCTATGTAAGAGAATCCGAAGAGCTGATTGTGAAAGCAACAGAAATGGTCAAAGGGATTGTCAAAGAGCAAACGGAAAACTCAATTGTTGAATGGTCAACATTGAAACAATCCATGCGCGATGTACTCAATCAATTCCTTTATGAAAAAACAAAACGTAAACCGATGATCATTCCAATTATTATGGAAGTGTGATGAGAAAAGCCCAAAGAGTATAAGCTCTTTGGGCTTTAGATTATTGACAAAGTGCTAAAATGAACTTTATTTTAGCACTTTGTCTTCTTTTTAGCGTGATAGAAAACCTTTGCAGTCTAGAAAGGACGAGCACCGGAGCGGAGCGAATTTGACATTCGTGAGCACCGAAGCGCAGGACTGCGGGCGTATGCGAGGGTTTGTCTACACGCTAAGCCCAAGGAGCATAAGCTCTTTGGGCTTTTTTGATGTAGCGTGAGGAATGCGGATGGAATATGGGCTATTTGTTCATAATAGGAGAAGAGTTTGAGGAAAGGATGGAGACAAATGGACGAAAAGAATGAACAGCAGCCTGAGCGAAAGCCAGAAGAAAAAGATAGCATTATGAGCAAAATACAGCAGCTTGGTGAAACAGCCGTTCCGCAGCTGCCGCAAGATACAAATATCCATTGCCTCACCATTATTGGACAAATTGAAGGCCATATGCAGCTTCCACCGCAGAATAAAACAACCAAATACGAACATGTCATTCCACAAATCGTAGCTGTTGAACAAAACCCGAAAATAGAGGGCCTTTTGATCATCTTAAATACAGTAGGGGGAGATGTTGAAGCGGGACTCGCAATTGCAGAAATGCTTGCTTCTTTATCGAAACCAACTGTTTCGATTGTGCTTGGCGGCGGCCACTCTATAGGTGTCCCGATCGCTGTATCGTGTGACTATTCGTATATTGCCGAAACAGCCACAATGACCATTCACCCTGTGCGATTAACAGGTCTCGTGATTGGTGTTCCGCAAACCTTTGAATACTTAGATAAAATGCAGGAAAGAGTCATTAACTTTGTCACAAGCCACTCCAACATTACAGAAGAGAAGTTTAAAGAGCTCATGTTCTCAAAAGGCAATTTGACAAGAGACATCGGAACAAATGTCGTTGGTCATGAGGCAGCGGAATACGGACTCATGAATGAAGTCGGCGGTGTAGGACAAGCGATTAAAAAGTTGAATGAACTTATCGGAGACAGGGCATCTCAAAACGAGGGGCTGATCCAATGATTTTATATACGCCTATGCCATATGAAGCCATTTACGCTGAGGAACAGGGAGAACGTAAACTCCAGCAGGTAAACATTCAAGGTGTGCCAGTGATGGTTGAAATGAAAGAAGATGAAGCAGAAATCGTTCAAGTCATGAGCACCAATCCAATGGATTTTCTCAATCAAGAGCTTGCACCAGGCAAGCGATTGAAGTTACATTTAGGCACCAATCAAACCGACTCATATGAATGATTCTATGCTATAATAAAGGGAAAACTTACAACAAGATGCAGCCAAAACCAGGCTGCTTTCTTTCTGATCTTTCGGTAGGTTATATTTTCTTTCGTAGTAAGGTGATGAGTATGGCTAAAAAGAGAAAACGGAAAACGAGAAAAAAACAAAATAAACAGCTAAAACTGAAATATGAATTAAATGGGTTAGTCTGTATTGCCATAGCGATCATTGCCATTTTACAGCTGGGCGTTGTTGGACAAACCTTTGTACATCTATTCCGATTCTTTGCAGGTGAATGGTTTATTCTCTGCCTTATCGGATTATTTCTTTTTGGTGTGACGATTTTCTGGAAAAAACAAATCCCAGATATTTTGACAAGAAGAAAAGCAGGTCTCTACTGCATCATTGCGAGTATCTTGCTTTTGTCACATGTGAAGCTTTTTCAGCATCTTTCATCTGCTGGCGTCATTGGCTCTCAAAGTGTGATTAGAAATACATTTGAGCTTTTCTTGATGGATATGAAAGGTGAAACAGGGTCACCTGATTTAGGGGGCGGCATGATCGGAGCTGTATTGTTTGCTGCTTCTTATTTCTTATTTGCGCAAGCAGGCTCGCAAATCATGGCGATTGTTCTGATGCTGATTGGAATTGTTCTGATTACAAACCGATCCCTTCAGGAAATGGTGAAAAAAGTGACGATTCCTGTATCACAATTTATGGTGAAGCAGTGGAAGGCGTTTGTTGAAGATATGAAAGGAATCAGGCAGGCGAAAAAGAGCGCGTCCTCTCAGAAAACAGGTGAAAAGAAAAAACGTTCACGTATTCAAGAACAGGACGAGGATGATTTGATCTTGATCGAAGAGGAAACGCCGTCTTCTGAGAATAGCCAGCCGATTATTTCAAGCTTTGCAGACAGAGATGACATTCTCACCCCGCCCGTTCAAAAGAAGCAGGCGGCAAAAGAGACAGAGCCTCTTCAAGAGTCTGTGCAAAGTGCACCAGTTCAATCTGGTACAGCTGAAGAACCTAAAGAGGCGCCGCCGATGACATTTACAGAACTTGAAAACAAAGATTACGAATTGCCTTCACTTGATATTTTGGCAGAGCCGCAGCATTCAGGTCAGCAAACAGATAAGAAAAATATATATGAAAATGCAAGAAAGCTTGAAAAAACATTTCAAAGCTTTGGTGTGAAAGCAAAAGTCACACAGGTTCATTTAGGTCCAGCTGTGACCAAATATGAAGTATATCCAGATGTTGGCGTGAAGGTCAGCAAAATCGTCAATCTAAGTGATGATTTAGCACTCGCCCTTGCAGCAAAGGACATTCGAATTGAGGCGCCGATTCCTGGTAAATCAGCCATCGGGATTGAAGTTCCGAATGCAGAAATTGCTATGGTTTCTTTAAAAGAGGTATTAGAATCGAAGCAAAATGACCGTCCAAATGCAAAGCTCCTTATTGGCCTAGGCCGCAATATCTCGGGTGAAGCCGTGCTTGCTGAAATGAATAAAATGCCGCATTTACTTGTAGCAGGTTCGACTGGAAGCGGAAAAAGTGTGTGTATCAATGGCATTATCACAAGCATTCTCATGAGAGCGAAGCCTCATGAAGTGAAAATGATGATGATTGATCCAAAAATGGTTGAATTAAATGTGTATAACGGCATTCCGCACCTTTTGGCACCTGTCGTAACAGACCCTAAGAAAGCTTCTCAAGCACTTAAAAAAGTAGTCAGCGAAATGGAACGCCGCTATGAATTGTTTTCTCATACGGGGACAAGAAATATTGAAGGATACAATGATTACATTAAACGAATGAATCAAACAGAAGATGCCAAACAGCCAGAACTTCCTTATATTGTTGTCATTGTAGACGAGCTTGCTGATTTAATGATGGTCGCTTCATCTGATGTGGAAGACTCCATTACAAGACTTTCTCAAATGGCTCGTGCTGCGGGAATTCATTTGATTATCGCCACACAAAGACCTTCTGTCGATGTCATTACAGGTGTCATTAAAGCCAATATCCCGTCCCGCATCGCCTTTAGCGTATCCTCCCAAACAGATTCAAGGACGATCCTTGATATGGGGGGCGCAGAAAAGCTGCTGGGCAGAGGGGACATGCTGTTTTTACCTGTTGGTGCAAACAAGCCGGTTCGTGTGCAAGGCGCCTTTTTATCAGATGAAGAAGTAGAACATGTTGTTGATCATGTGATCACACAGCAAAAGGCACAATACCAAGAGGAAATGATTCCAAGCGAAGAAACGCAGGATCAGCTTGCAGCTGTGGAAGATGATCTATATGATGAAGCAGTTGAACTGATCATTGGCATGCAGACGGCTTCTGTCTCTATGCTGCAAAGAAGGTTCCGCATCGGTTATACCCGGGCAGCACGTCTCATTGACGCAATGGAAGAGCGAGGTGTTGTAGGCCCATATGAAGGAAGTAAACCAAGAGAGGTTCTTCTCTCAAAAGAACAATATGACGAGCTCTCTTCATAAGTTGAAGAGAGCTTTCCTGAAAAATAGTAAACGATAGTATGATTATGTTAACTGGATGTCAGACTATTTATTTATTTGCAAAAACATGATATAGTTATGTTCAACTTATCTCGGAATAGAGATTTCTCATCTTATCATTTGCATTGATTAGACGGAGGGAAAACATGTCGACCAAAACAGACAATCGCCATTTATATTTGAAAGTGATTGACCGTATTAAAGAAGATATTCAAACAGGTGTATATGCCGAAAAAGAAAAGCTGCCTTCTGAGTTTGAGCTCTCAAAGCTTTTAGGTGTGAGCAGAGCGACACTGCGTGAAGCCCTTCGTATATTAGAAGAAGAAAAGTATTTAATAAGAAGGCATGGTGTGGGGACTTTCGTCAACTCAAGACCACTTTTTTCGACAGGCATAGAACAGCTGACAAGTGTCACGAAAATGATTGAGCAGGTCAATATGACGCCTGGTACCATCTTTTTATCCTCGCAAGAAGGGGAGCCAACAGAGAATGATGTCATTCGTTTTCAGTGTGATGAATCTGATGGGATTTTTTCAATGGAACGCGTTCGAACGGCAGATGGACAGCCAGTTGTTTATTGTTTAGATAAAATTCCAGTCAAACACCTTCCCGCTTCTTTTACACATGAAGAAGAGTCTCTTTTTGAGCTGTTTGGAAGAGAACCGCACAGCGGGATCAAATATGCAGTTGCGGACATTGAACCAATTGGCTACCACGATCAGGTTTCACCGATTCTAGATTGTGACCCTGAAACGGCGTTATTATTACTCAAACAAATGCACTATGATCAGGATGATCAGCCGGTCTTATACTCCCTCAATTATTTTCGAGCGGATAAATTCAGCTTTCATGTCATACGCAAACGATTTTAACAAGCAGTCGCTTCCATAGGCGGCTGCTTTTTGTTTGCCCATACATAATACTCGCCAAACTTGCCACACTAATACGTAACAGTATATAGAATTGGGTGAATGATGTTGGGCGAGAAAACAGTCAGTAAAAAGAATATCATTGCGTTATCATCAGTCCCTCTAATCATGACACTAGGGAACTCGATGTTAATACCTGTATTGCCAGAGATAGAAAAGAAACTCTCGATCACTTCCTTTCAAGTCTCTCTCATTATTACGGTATATTCGGTTGTAGCAATCTTATGTATTCCAATCGCCGGTTATTTATCAGACCGGATTGGGCGGAAAAAGGTACTGCTGCCGTGTCTTTTAATCGCCGGACTTGGAGGGGCTGTGGCAGCAGTCGCCTCAACAATCATGAAAGAACCGTATATGTGGATCCTTCTTGGCAGGGTCCTTCAAGGTGTCGGTTCAGCTGGAGCGGCACCTGTTGTTATGCCATTTATAGGAGATTTGTTTCATGATGATGAAGAGGTCAGTGCGGGACTTGGCGCCATTGAAACCTCTAACACAGCGGGAAAGGTACTAAGCCCGATTATTGGGGCACTTCTTGCTTCATGGTTTTGGTATGTGCCGTTTTGGTTCATTCCGTTCTTTTCGGCCATCAGCTTTCTCATGGTACTGTTCATGGTAGAGTCGGCAAAAAAAGAGGAGGACCCGCCTTCATTTAAAGAATTTTTAAAATCAACAAAGACCATTTTTAAGCATGAGGGACGCTGGCTTTATGCCATTTTTGCTATTGGCGGTTTTACTATGTTTCTTCTTTTTGGTGTGCTTTTTTACTTATCCGATAATCTAGAGGCAGCTTATCAAATAAAAGGTGTCAAAAAAGGGTTCCTGCTGAGTATTCCGCTCCTTTTTCTATCAATCAGTTCCTTCGTTGCTGGAAAAACGATTGGAAAAGAAAAAGGGAAAATGAGAATCTTTTTAATCGCAGGTATGGCTTTGTTATCACTTTCTTATATTTTTTTATGGTGGAATCACAGCTTTTACGTATTGTTTATCTGTTTAAGCATTGGCGGTGTTGGTATCGGTATTGTGCTGCCTGCACTTGATGCGCTGATTACAGAAGGTATTGAAAAAGAACAATGCGGTACCATTACGTCATTTTATAGTAGTATGCGTTTTATCGGTGTTGCTTTAGGGCCTCCGATTTTTGCCTATCTTATGGATAAAGGGGACTCCATTGTTTTTATTCTCTCGACCATTTGCAGTCTCATTTCACTATTTTTGGTCCTCTTTTTCATCCAGCCAGATGAAGAGGATGAGAGCGAACAATTGAAAACAGTTTAAATATAGAAAAAAGACGGCATTTTGCCATCTTTTTTCTTTTTTATAAATTGACATGTAAAATTTTGATAGTTAAACTAATGTATAGTAATATCTTTTAAATTATCCCAAATTGGAGGTGTTCAAAAACATTCATTTTCTGTCTTTCTTTAGGCAGAAATTGAGCACGCGTGCTGATGATGGAGATGTGTTTCTTCAACACGTAAGGACAATTGAATAGGTCATCCTGCCATTTGAAGGAGACGCAGTCAGCACTTCAGACACGCTCAAATACAGCAAATTGATTGATGAACTAGAAGGAGCTTGAAGCAGCTATGTTGCAAATAATTAAAGCAAGATGGATTGTATTAGTGGTGTGGATGATAACAGCTGTGATTCTGTTTATTACTGCGCCCGATTTAGAGGAATTAACAAGAGAAAAAGGGCAATTAAAGGTTCCGGAGGGGACACCAACAGCTGAGGCACTTCACCTATTGGATAAGCTATCAGATAAGAACGGGAAAAAAGATACAGGTGTGCTTGTATTCTCCGAACAACATCTGTTCCCTGCGAAAGAGCAGGAATTAAAAAAGGCTTTAGCTGCACTCATGACACATGCCCCAGAACTCCACATTGACGGAATTACTTCATATTTTCATGTAGATCCGGACATTCAAAAACAACTTTTATCAAAAGATAAAAGTACACTTCTTGTTCCATTCAAATTCGACCACTACGAAACAAAAGCTGTGAAGATTAAAGAACAAATTGAGGAAGTTTTAAAGCCCTATCATGTCTCATATGAAATAACGGGTCAAAAATTTGTGGATTCAGATGTCATTAAAAGCTCTCAACAAGGTCTGAAGAAAACTGAACTTATCACGATGATTTTTATTTTCTTTATTTTAATAATTGTTTTCAGATCGATATTGGCACCTGTTGTTCCGCTCATTACGATAGGCATTTCTTACGCTGTCAGCCGGTGTATTGTGGCTTTTCTTGTAGAATATACACAATTTCCTCTATCTAATTTTACTCAGATTTTTATGGTAGCCATTATGTTCGGTATCGGAACAGATTATTGCATCCTGCTGTTAAGCCGTTTTAAAGAGGAGATCGGTCAAGGCCGTGATGTCAAAGAGTCGATTATCGTCACGTATCAATGTGCAGGGAAGACGGTATTTTTCAGCGGCTTAGCCGTGTTAGTCGGCTTCTCAAGTATTGGATTTGCTAAATTCCAATTGTATCAATCAGCCGTTAGTGTTGCCGTTGGAGTGGGCGTTCTGCTGATTGCCCTTGTTACCATCGTTCCCTTTTTTATGTCTGTTTTCGGAAAATCTCTATTCTGGCCATCTAAAAGAGAAAACATCCGGCACCCGCAAAGTAAAATGTGGGAATGGGCTGGGCGCTTTTCATTTAGAAGGCCGCTGATCAGCTTAGGTTTAGTCGCTCTTATTACGGTGCCTCCTATTCTGATGTACGACGGCACCCTATCTTATAACAGTTTAAATGAAATTGGGAATAAGTATGAGTCAGTGTCTGCATTTAATACGATATCAGAGCAATTTGGCTTTGGTGAAGCGCTGCCTCTGAATGTGCTTGTTGAAAGTGACAATAAGCTAGATAATCAAAAAAAGATTGTGATCATTGAAAAACTGACCCGTAAATTAAATGACATTGACGAAGTCAAAACAGTCCGCAGTGTCACGCGCCCTGTTGGAGACGGACTGAGCCAGCTTTATGTCACCTCTCAAGCGAAAGAGCTAGGAGGAGAACTTGGCAAAGGACATGAAGGAATCGGGAAAATTTCTGATGGCTTGACAGAAACAAATCTGGCCCTTCTCAAACAAAAACCAAAAATTGAAGAATCCGCTCAAGGCATTGACAAGCTGATTGATGGAACGAAAGCAATCAAAAGCGGTATCGGAGAAGTCAGGGAATCCCTTATCTCTTTAGAAGATGGGGTGAGGCGCAGTAAAGATGGCGTCGGTACGATTCGAAGTAAAATCAAAGAAGCGAAAAAAGAATTAGAGCAAGAATATCGCAGCAGTGAAACGATGATTCAAGAGCTAGAGCAAGTGGTGAAAACACTGGAACGCCATGCGAAATCGAATCAGCAGCTGATGACAACCATTAAGAAAGTAAAGAAATCTTATGAAAATCTATCATTTGAAGCACTAGAAAATCGTCTTCCAGAAGTAAAAGACATGGAAGAATATAAAGAAATCAAGAAAGTATTCAAAGAAACAAAAGGAATGCTTGATCAAGCAGGGGATCAAATGAGTGTATATGAAGAGGAAGCCTCTCACTTTAAGCAAAAGATCAAGCAGGCAGATCAAGTGATTCAAACCTTATCAAGCAAGCAAAAAGAAGTAAAACGCCAAGTGCAAGCGCTCATGGATGGGCTTGATCAAATTTATGACGGTCTTGACCAAACAAATGAGGGCCAAAAACAATTGATTAAAGAAATGCCTAAAATTGAAGATGGTGCAGAGAAGTTGACAGACGGCCAAAAAGCCATCAAAAAAGGATTTGGCCAGCTTTCATCAAAACTTACATTATTAACAGATGGATTAGATGAAAGTATTGAAGGGCTTGAGCAGGTCAAAAGCGGCTTCACCGAGGCTGACGGCTACTTAAAGCAGCTTCAGCAAGCGCCAGATGAAGAAATAACAGGCTGGTTTATTCCAGAAGAAGTGCTGAAACGCCAAGAATTTAAGCAAATCTTTCATACGTATATGTCTCCAGATCGTAAATTAACGACTTTTGAAGTCATCCTAAATGTGAATCCATATAGCAATGAAGCGATGAAAGGTGTCGCAAAAATTGAGGAAACCCTCGATCAATATTTACCTGTAAGTGGACTCAAAAATGCCAAATACGGTGTATCTGGTATCTCAAGCTTAAATGTGGACTTAAAAGAAACGTCTGACGGTGACTTTATTCGAACTGTCATCTTCATGTTAATTGGTATTTTTATAATTTTAATTATTTTATTACGGTCAATCGTTATGCCGATATACTTAACACTTTCACTGATTTTAACGTATTTTACATCGATCGGGTTAACAGAATGGATCTTTAAAACATTTTTTGGCTACGATGGTGTCAGCTGGGCTGTCCCATTTTTCAGCTTTGTTATTCTTGTGACACTCGGGATCGATTATTCCATCTTCCTCATGGATCGTTTTAATGAATGGAAGGGAGAGCATGTACAAGCATCGATGATATCAGCGATGAGAAATATGGGTTCTGTCATTATTTCTGCAGTGGCCATTTTGGCAGGTACGTTCGCCGCTATGCTGCCATCGGGAGTATTATCACTTGTTGAAATTGCAACGGTCGTACTCATTGGACTTTTATTATATGCTTTTGTTGTATTGCCGCTCTTTATTCCGGTTATGGTTCGTATTTTCGGTAAATGGAATTGGTGGCCTTTTAGAATGAAATAACAACTGGCGTCTCTGCTATGAGCAGAGGCGTTTTTATTTCCTATCCTTTCCTCTGATTGATATAATGTCTATTAAATGGCTGTTTCACGTATATATCAGCTATGTTCTAATACATAATAAATAGGATGAACAAAGGAGGTTTCTCATGACGTACTTACAAGAGAAGACACTGGACACACCTGGTCTTCATACTCATATTGTCAAAACAGAAAAATTTAAAACCGTGACAATCCTTTTTAAAATGCTTGCACCGTTATCCAAAGATGACGTCACCATGCGTTCTCTTTTCCCGCATGTGTTGTTAAGAGGAACAGAAAAGATGCCGAAAACAGGTGCATTGCGTGCTTATTTTGATGAGCTCTATGGAGCAACCGTTTCGGCAGACATGGCGAAAAAAGGTGAGAATCACATTATTACCTTCCGTCTAGAAATGGCGAATGAAAAATATCTAAAGGATCAAACCCCTTTACTAGAAAAAGGGATTGCCTTACTATCTGACCTATTATTCCACCCATATGTTGAAGATGGGGTGTTTAGTCAATTATATGTAGATCAAGAAAAACGCACGTTAAAACAGCGAATTCAGGCAGTCTATGATGATAAAATGCGTTATTCGAATTTAAGACTCGTGCAGGAAATGTGTAAAGGTGAACCATATGCACTGCACGTCAATGGTGAAATGGAAGACATCGACGCAATCACCGCTCACTCGCTCTTTGAAGCTTATGAGCATGCGCTTCAATCAAACCAGCTTGATCTTTATGTAGTAGGAGATGTTGACGAACAAGACATCAGCCGAATGGTCTCCCAATACTTTAAAACAAGTGAAAGAGAACCGATCAAACAACAGACTGAATCAGCTAGACCTCAAAATGAACCAAAAGAAGTCATTGATGAAGAGGACGTAAAACAAGGCAAACTGAACATCGGCTTTCGCACACATACAACGATTGCAGATAAAGATTATCCGGCGCTGCATTTGTTTAATGGTATATTCGGCGGTTTCTCGCATTCTAAGCTATTCATCAATGTTCGTGAAAAAGCAAGTCTTGCGTACTACGCTGTTTCTAGACTTGAGAGCTTTAAAGGCATGATGATGGTCATGTCAGGGATTGAAGTTGGCAACTACCAGCAGGCAGTAGACATCATCAAAGAACAATTTGAAGCGATGCAAAAAGGTGATTTTTCTGATGAAGCAATTGATCAAACAAAAGCAGTCGTCAAAAACCAGCTGCTTGAAACGATTGATACATCTTATGGGACAGCAGAATATTTGTATCAGCATGCCGTTGTGCCAACTGGGGAAACCCTTGATTCCTTTTTGGAAGCATTAGAACAAGTGACAAAAGAGGACATCATCAAAGTGGGTCAGAAAATCGAGTGGGATACGACCTATTTTCTTAAAGGAACGGAGGGTGCTTCATGACAGTGAAAACAATTCAATTCGACCAGCTGCAAGAAACGGTCTATCACGAAAAAATGGAAAGCGGACTTGACGTCTATGTGCTGCCAAAGCAAGGGTTTAACAAAACCTATGCGACCTTTACAACAAAATATGGCTCAGTTGATAATGAATTTGTGCCGCTTGGCAAAGAAGACATGATTCGAGTACCTGACGGAATTGCCCATTTCTTAGAGCATAAGCTGTTTGAAAAAGAAGATGGAGACGTGTTTCATACCTTTAGTAAACAAGGAGCATCCGCAAACGCTTTTACTACGTTTACGAGAACGGCTTATTTATTCTCAAGCACCTCAAATGTCGAACAAAATCTTGAGACACTTATTGATTTTGTTCAGGAGCCTTATTTTACTGAAAAAACAGTCGAAAAAGAAAAGGGTATTATTGGCCAAGAGATTAACATGTATGACGACAATCCGGACTGGCGTTTATTCTTTGGTCTGATTGAAAATTTATATCAAGAGCATCCTGTGAGAATAGATATTGCTGGAACAGTAGAGAGCATTGCCCCTATTACAAAAGATCATTTGTATGAATGCTATGAAACGTTCTATCACCCGAGCAATATGCTTCTTTTCGTTGTCGGTCCCGTTGATCCGAAGCAAATTTTAGATCAAGTCAGAGCGAATCAGGCGAAAAAGCCATTTACAGATCAGCCGGAGATCAAACGAAAAGACATCAATGAGCCTGAAGGTGTATATCGGAAAGAATACGAACTACCAATGAACGTACAAGGCTCTAAATGTATGTTCGGGTTGAAAACAAAAAATCCGCATAAAAAAGGAAATCAACTGCTAAAGCATGAGCTTGGGATGAACCTCATTTTAGAGACGCTGTTTGGCAAAAGCTCATTACAATATGAACAGATGTATGAGAAAGGCTTAATTGATGAAACATTCAGCTACGATTATACAGAAGAAGGCGGCTTTGGCTTCACTTCAGTTGGCGGGGATACAAATGATCCTGATCAACTCGCAAAAGTATTAAAAGAAACCCTTCTTCAAGCAAAAAGCCTCATGACAGAGGAGAAAATTGAGCTTGCCCGCAAGAAAAAAATCGGCAGCTTTTTAAAAGCCATGAATTCTCCAGAATACATTGCGAACCAATTTACTCGATATGCATTCTTAGACATGAGCTTATTTGATGTCGTCACAGTGCTGGAACAAATTCAATTAGCTGATATTCAGCAAATTTTAGATGAAGAAATTGATGAAGAACGGATGTCCGTTTTCAAAGTCGTCCCAAAAACAAAATAAATGTAAAAAGACAAACTCATATCGGCAGAGTTTGTCTTTTTTTATGTTTATTGAAAAAGCCGCTTTATTTGCGAGGATATTCATTGACAATTGTTTTGTTCGTTAGTTAAACTCTTTAATAGTTAAACACTTAAACTAAAAAGGAGCAGCGTATGGAACAAAATAAAATTGCCCAGCTCATCCAGAGGTATACAGATGTCTATCTCATGATGGAGAAAAAAGTATCGAGTATGATCACAGAAAAGCTTGATAAAGAGCTGACGCTTGATCAATATTACTCCCTTCGATACATCAATTTACATCCGGGGTGTACATCAACGGACCTGGCTTATGTATGTAATGTAAACAAAAGTGCTGTAACATCTATGACCAATCGTCTTTTTACGAGAAACTATATTTTTCGTGAACATGATCAAGCTGACAGAAGAAATGTTCACCTGTATGTCACGCCAGAGGGCAAAGATGTAGTCAGCCGAATGGAAAAGCAGCTTCAAGACCTAGTTCGATCTTATTTTGAAAAGCTTGAAGAAAAAGAAATGGAATCATTTATTCAAACATATGAAAAGATCTATCAAGTGATCATCGAAGAGGAGGCACAAAGTACTAATGAGAGCAATCATAAAGGGTAGATGGCTGATCACGATCCTGTGGGTCGTATTAGCGGCAGTGTTACTCATCACCGCTCCTAATATGGCGCAATTAACAAAAGAAAAGGGGCAAATTTCTGTACCAGACGGCTATCCGTCCTCATATGCCAATCAGTTATTAAAGAAAATGTCTGAAAACGGGGATACAGAAAAATCAATCGTCATTGTCTTTCAAGAAAAGAACATTGTGAAAGAAAGAGAAACCTCTTTAAAAAAGGCAATGGACATTTTAGAAAAGGGTCAAGATCTCCACATAGAGGACATCACTTCTTACTTTGAAGCCAATAAAGATATTAAAAAACAAATGCTCTCCAAAGATCAAACGACACTTCTTGTTCCAGTTACATATGACTCAAACAAAATCAAAGCATCCGATTTTAAAGAAAGAGTCAATGAAAAGCTGAAAAGCTTAAACCTGAAATTTGAAATGACAGGGCAGCCGTTAATTGATGATGATGTTATCACAAGTTCGCAGGAAGGCTTGAAGAAAACAGAATTCATTACGATTGGGTTTATTCTCGTCGTTCTTGTTCTTGTTTTTAGATCAGCTGTGGCGCCTTTCGTTCCGTTAGTCGCAGTGGCACTGTCTTACTTGGTGAGTCAATCGATCGTGGCTTATTTAGTAAAATATGTAGACTTTCCGCTCTCGACCTTTACTCAAATCTTTATGGTCGCGATCATGTTTGGAATTGGAACGGACTACTGCATACTGCTTCTCAGCCGCTTTAAGGAAGAGATCGCACATGGTAAAGATAAAATTGAGGCGATTCTCATTACGTATAAAACAGCAGGAAAGACCGTCTTATTCAGCGGAATTGCGGTTCTGATTGGTTTTACATGTATTGGTCTGGCACAATTTCAGCTTTATAAATCAGCTGTTGCAGTAGCAGTCGGGGTTGCTGTGCTCATTGTGGCCCTTCTCACGATTGTACCGTTCTTTATGGCGGTTTTAGGAAAGGTGTTATTTTGGCCGATTAAAGGCGATATTGCTCACCCGCAGTCAAAAATGTGGGAAACAGCAGGCCGCTTTTCATTTAAGAAACCGCTTTTCAGCTTAATAATCGTAGGAATCATTACACTTCCGCCCATTCTGATGTATAAAGGAACCCTTTCTTATAACAGCTTAGATGAAATTGGTAACAAATACGAATCGGTCAACGCATTCAATACCATTTCTGACAAGTTTGGACCGGGTGAAGCACTTCCGGCAACAGTGGTCGTGAAATCAGCTGATGTTTTAGACAACAATGAAGGGCTGATTGCCATCGAAAAACTCAGCCGTGCAATTGAACAAACAGATGGTGTCAGCAAAGTCAGAAGTGCTACCCGTCCTGTCGGTAAAGGGCTGAGTGATCTGTACGTGAAATCACAAGCCAAGGAACTGAACACAGGGCTTGATAAAAGCAATGAAGGATTGAAAAAAATTCAGGATGCCCTCACAACAATGAGTCAATCCATTGAGGATCAAACGCCGCAAATCAAATCATCAGGAAAAGGGATTAATCAATTGATTTCCGGTACTGAATCTGTGCAAACAGGGATTCAAAATGTTGAAAAATCCTTAAGAAAATTGCAAAACGGCATCGACCAAAATAAAAAAGGTGTAGAAGCCATTAAAAATGAAATCAAAGGTGCGAAAAAGGAATTAACGGCTCAAGTCGCACAAGTGAATCAGCAAGTTTCGCTGTATAAAAGCATTTCTAAAGAACTAAAGGCGGCGTTAGCGCAAGTGGATACATCATCCTCTGCCGCAGCAGATGTAAAAGCGTTAATCAAACAAGCAAATACACAATTTAGTACACTTGAAAAGCAAATCCCGCAGGTAAAAGAAAATCAATCGTATCAAGCGATCAAAGCTTCGTACAATGAACTTTCTGCGACCTTGCAAGAAGGGGCGAAACAGGCAGACAGCTATGCCAAACAAGCGAAAGAAGCTAGAAAGCAGCTTGAAGCAGCTGATGCCTTTATCGCAAAAGCCTCAGAGCAGCAAAAAGTCTTGACGAGTCAAATCGATGAACTCATTGCTGGCTTAGATGCAGTTGAAACTGGACTGGATCAAACGTCTAAAGGCCAAGGACAATTAGCTGATAATATGCCAAAGCTTGCAAATGGAGCGGGCGACATCATTAATGGTCAAAAGCAAATGAAAGAAAAGATTGGCGGCTTTGGGGATGATCTGACAAAGCTGACAGATGGCCTGAACAAAAGTGTTAATGGACTGGAGAAAATTTCGAGCGGCTTAATGGGTGCAGGTGACTACTTAGATGAACTGAAAAATGCACCAGATCAAGACATGGCCGGCTGGTTTATTCCAAAAGACGTCTTAAAAAATAAAGCGTTCAAGCAAGTATTTGATTCATACATGTCAGATGATCGCAAGATGACAAAAATTGATGTCATTTTAGAAAAAAATCCATATGGAAATGAAGCTCTGTCGACAATAAAACAAGTGGAAGCTTCTGTTGAAAGGGCACTTCCTGAAACAAACCTAAAAGATGCGTCATTTGGCGTTTCAGGTGTATCAAGTATGAACGCTGATCTGAAACAGCTGTCAGACCAAGATTTCAATAAGACGGTGCTTTACATGATGATTGGTATTTTCCTTATTTTGGTGATCTTGTTCCGTTCGCTTGTTATGCCGCTGTACTTGGTAGGTTCACTCATATTGACTTACTTTACAGCAATCGGTATAACAGAATTTATTTTCACCCATTTCTTCGGATATCCAGGCATTAACTGGGCTGTACCATTCTTTGGATTTGTCATATTAATGGCGCTCGGAGTCGATTATTCGATTTTCTTAATGGAGCGATTCAATGAATACAAAACAAAAGACATCCAGTTTGCCATGACCGAATCAATGAAAAATATGGGATCTGTCATTATGTCTGCTGCTGTTATTCTGGCAGGAACATTTGCCGCAATGCTTCCATCAGGTGTGCTGTCTCTCTTGCAGATTGCGACACTTGTCCTCACAGGACTTTTATTGTACGCACTCGTTGTGCTACCATTGTTCGTACCTGTAATGGTGAAATTGTTCGGATCAGCCAACTGGTTCCCATTTAAACGAAAAGAATAGGTATCCCATATAGAAAGAAGGAATCAATGTGATGAGTCGTTGGGCGCTGATAACAGGTGCCAGTGGCGGGATTGGGCAGGCAGCAGCCAAAAAGCTTGCCCAAGAAGGCTGCAACCTAATGCTTCATTATCATAAAAATGAACAGGCAGCTATGCGCCTCGCCGCTCATTTGGATGAGGCATATCACATTCAGACGCATGTCGTTCAAGCAGATTTAGCTATAACGGGCGGAGCAGATGAGCTTGTCAGCCGCCTGCCGCTCTGTCCAGATATACTTGTTTTAAATAGCGGCAGGAGCCATGTCGGATTGGTGACAGACACAGAAAAAGATGTATTAGCCAGTATGGTGCAGCTTCATGTCACAAGTCCATATGAGCTTACCCAATCCCTTTTACCTGCCATGATCCAAAAGAAAGCAGGCCATATCATTGCGGTCAGCTCGATATGGGGAGAAACGGGAGCATCGTGTGAAGTGCTGTACAGCATGGTCAAAGGTGCGCAAAATGCGTTTATAAAAGGATTAGCAAAAGAGCTTGCCCCAAGTGGAATTAGAGCAAATGCTGTCTCACCAGGTGCTGTCAAAACAGACATGATGAGTAGTTTTACGCAGGAAGACATCGCAATGCTGGAAGAAGAAATCCCGCTTGGCCGGCTTGCATCGCCTGAGGAAGTTGCAGATGTCATTTGGTTTCTCGCCTCAAAACAGTCAAGTTATATCACAGGTCAAATTTTATCTGTTAATGGCGGCTGGTACTGTTAAAAAACGTGTATAATTCGTCTCTCCATGACAAAAGCTATGGCTGTAATTCATCTTTTCGAATGGAGGAATCGACATGTCTGTACTTGAGAACTGGGACCATTGGAAAAACTTTTTAGGTGATCGCTTAAATCATGCGCAGGATAAAGGTTTAGAAGATGAGACCATCAATAACCTTGCATATGAAATTGGCGGATATCTAGCTAACGAAGTTGAGGCAAAGAACGAGCAGGAAAGAGTACTTGCTGACCTTTGGAGCGTTGCATCAGAAGATGAGCAGCGTGCCATTGCAAATATGATGGTCAAGTTAGTTGAAAATAATAGCTCGCACTAAACAAAAAGAGGGGTCGTTTGTGCCTCTCTTTTTATTTTAACCGTTTCACAACATTGTGCTTTCTAAAAATGTGAAAATGCTTTATGATAAAGGAAGGTAAAAATTTGCCACAATGAAGGGGGTAATATCATTTGGCAAAGCTCGAATGGTATTTTGAATATGAGATACAGGTAAACCGTCCCGGACTTTTAGGAGACATTTCTTCTCTAATGGGGATGCTTTCAATTAATATTGTGACAATCAATGGTGTTGATGTATCAAGACGCGGAATGCTTTTACGCTGTGACCACACAGATCAAATTAAGCGGCTTGAATCAATTTTAAATACAATGGAAACGATAAAAGTAACGAAATTAAGACAGCCAAAGCTTCGTGACCGCTTAGCTGTTCGTCATGGAAGATACATACAGCGTGATGCGGATGACAAAAAGACGTTCCGTTTTGAAAGAGACGAGCTCGGTCTTCTTGTTGATTTTATGGCTGAACTCTTTAAAAAAGAAGGACATAAATTGATTGGGATTCGCGGTATGCCGCGTGTCGGAAAAACAGAATCAATTGTGGCTTCAAGTGTTTGTGCAAGCAAGAGATGGCTGTTTGTATCGTCTACTCTTTTGAAACAGACGATCCGAAGTCAGCTGATCGCAGATGAATACAGCCCAGATAACGTCTTTATTATTGATGGAATTGTGTCGACAAGAAGAGGTTCTGAGAAGCATTTGCAGCTTTTAAGGGAAATTATGAGACTGCCTGCAACAAAGGTGGTCGAGCATCCAGACATCTTTATTCAAAATTCAGAATATACAATGGATGATTTCGACTATATCATTGAATTGCGTAATAGCGCAGACGAAGAGATTACATATGAACACGCTGAAGAACCACAAGTGTTTGATCATTCTGGTTTTTCTGGCTTCGATTTTTAATATGGTAATGGTAGGTGTTTGTTTTGACTGAATTGGGAAAACGGCTCGTTGAGGCCAGAGAGGAAAAAGGGATGTCGCTGGAGGATCTTCAGACGGTTACCAAGATCCAAAAGCGCTATTTGCTAGCAATCGAACAAGGAAACTATGATATTATTCCAGGTAAATTTTACGTCAGAGCGTTTATTAAACAATATGCCGAAGCCGTTGGACTGAATCCTGAACAATTGTTCGAAGAGTTTCGTAAAGATGTTCCAAGCACGTACAATGATGAAGTATCTGATAAATTATCGAATATTAAGCCGCAAAGAGAGCTGCCAAAGCCTGCCTCGAAAGTGCTTGAACTATTGCCGACAATTTTAATTATTGGAGGCATCATTGTGGTCATCGCCATCATTTATGTGATCGTGCAGGCGGTCAATCATGATAGCGGACAGAAGAATAATCAGGCGGCCCCTCAGCAATCAGAATCTAAATATGAAGTATCTGAGGATTCATCTCTTGCAAAAGATCAAAAGAAAAAAGAAAAAGCTACGTCAGATGATAAAGAAAAATCATCTAAAAAAGACGATTCATCAAAAGACGATGAAACGGTCTCTTTAAAGGCGACGAATACAGAAGGCTCGACGACTACGTATGAAGTATCAGGTGCAGACGAAATGGAGTTAACAATTTCTGCCTCGCAAGCTTCATGGCTGCGCGTAAGAGACGAATCTGGAAAAGTGCTGAAGATGGGTGAACTAAAAGATGGCGAATCGTTTAAAACAGACCTGTCTGATCTTTCTCAGGTCGATATTCGTCTAGGCAATGCGTCTGGAATTGATATCAAGGTAAATGACGAGACACTTAAGTACGAATTAGACCCTAAGAACACCATGACACAAAACATTGTGATTGTGAATAAAGGAAAGGAAAAGTCATCTTAAGCAAGTAGATGACTTTTCTTTTGTTCCTACTATTATATATACATAAAAATTTGCATTATTGGAGGATTGAATTTCATGTTTAACTTACCGAATAAAATAACCCTTTCTAGGATCGCCTTGATCCCTGTTTTTATGATCATTATGCTTGCACCGTTTGATTGGGGTGTCGCACGCTTTGGCGACGTCAGCATCGAAGTAACGCACCTTGTTGGAGCGTTTCTGTTTATTGTCGCTTCAACAACTGACTGGATTGATGGCTACTACGCACGTAAACTTAATTTAGTGACGAACTTTGGTAAATTTTTAGATCCGCTTGCAGATAAATTGCTTGTTTCAGCTGCTTTAATTATACTTGTTCAATACAACCTCACACCGGCATGGATGGCGATAGTGATCATCAGCCGTGAATTTGCTGTAACAGGTCTAAGGCTTGTATTAGCCGGAGGCGGTGAAGTAGTGGCAGCGAATATGCTTGGAAAAGTGAAGACATGGGCGCAAATCATTGCGATCTCAGCACTTTTACTGCATAACCTGCCGTTTGAACTTGTATCATTCCCGTTTGGTGATCTAGCGATGTGGGTAGCGGTGTTCTTCACTGTTGTCTCAGGCTGGGATTACTTTGCAAAAAACTGGGAAGCTTTAAAGAATTCTAACTAAAAAGGACGTGTACGCTTTGAAGTCAGAGAGAAAAGCAGAAATTATTGCAGTCGGTTCCGAACTATTGCTAGGGCAAATTACGAATACGAATGCACAATTCATCAGCAAACAACTAGCTGGAATTGGTGTGAATGTTTATTACCACACAGCAGTTGGTGACAATCCAGAGCGTTTAAAACAGGCCATTCAGGTGGCGCAGGAAAGATCTAATTTTATTATCTTCTCAGGTGGTCTTGGACCAACCAAAGATGACTTAACAAAAGAAACAATTGCGAGCACGCTCGGTAAAGAGCTTGTACTAAATGAAGAAGCATTTGAATCGATTCAAGACTACTTTCGAAAGACCGGCCGCGATATGTCACCGAACAACCGTAAGCAGGCACTCGTTCTAGAAGGATCAGATGTGCTCGTGAACCGTTTCGGGATGGCCCCAGGTATGTTTGTTCAAGAAGACGATACGTTTTATATGCTTCTTCCTGGACCGCCAAGTGAATTGCACCCGATGTTTGAAAACGAGGCAAAGCCGCTGATTTCTGAGAAGCTTGGCTTGAAGGAAAAAATTGTGTCTGTTGTTCTGCGCTTCTTCGGAATCGGTGAATCGCAGCTTGAAACAGACCTAGAAGATTTAATTGATGCTCAAACCAACCCGACGATTGCACCACTCGCATCTGACGGTGAAGTGACGCTAAGGCTGACTGCTAAGCATGAGGATGAAAAAGAAACAGAACGTCTGTTAAAAGAAACAGAAGCGAAAATTTTAGCTCGGGTAGGAGAGTACTTCTACGGATATGGGGATACATCACTTGTCCGCGAAGCGTCCAAAGCCTTGCACGAGCATGGGAAAACAGTAGCAGCAGCAGAAAGTCTGACTGGTGGAATGTTCTCCGAATGGCTGACAGATCTCGAAGGAGCATCATCCATTTTGAACGGAAGTGTGGTTTGTTATACAAACCAAGTAAAGCAGCAGGTACTTGGCTGCCGGGAAGAAACACTGTCTTCTTATGGGGCTGTCAGCAAAGAGTGCGCTTTAGAGCTTGCTGAAGGGGTTAGAAAGCTAACCGGAAGTGATATTGGCATTAGCTTTACGGGTGTAGCAGGACCTGATACCCAAGAGGGTCAGCCTGTTGGAAAAGTATTCATTGGATTATCCACGAAAGACCAGACGGACGTGTTTGAATGGATGTTTACGGGCAGCCGGTCGGGCATTCGAAAGCGCGCTGTGAAATATGGTCTGCATCACTTACTCAACTTATTAAAAGAGAGTTAATTTTGTTTTTTGTTAGGTTTACTCCTTTATAAAAGAGCGTTTTTTTCTAATAGAAAACACTCTTTTCTTAAAAAATCGGTCGAGAAAAAAATCGAATATGTGTTCGTTTTTTTCTTGGCAAATGACGTAAAACAAGGTATAGTATAGATAGTGGAATTGATAAAGGAGGAAACAATAGAATGAGTGATCGTCAAGCAGCCTTAGATATGGCTCTTAAACAAATAGAAAAACAGTTTGGTAAAGGCTCTATTATGAAACTAGGAGAGCAAACAGATACACGTATTTCAACAGTACCTAGTGGTTCGTTAGCACTTGATACTGCGCTTGGAATAGGCGGATATCCCCGAGGTCGTATTATCGAAGTATATGGTCCAGAGAGTTCTGGTAAAACGACAGTAGCCCTTCATGCCATTGCTGAAGTTCAGCAGCAGGGAGGACAAGCTGCATTTATTGATGCAGAGCATGCACTTGATCCAGTTTACGCTCAAAAACTAGGTGTCAACATTGATGAACTGTTACTTTCTCAGCCGGATACAGGAGAGCAAGCACTTGAAATTGCAGAAGCTCTTGTCCGCAGTGGGGCAGTTGATATTGTTGTGATTGACTCTGTAGCTGCTCTTGTACCAAAAGCAGAGATTGAAGGAGACATGGGTGATTCACACGTTGGTCTTCAAGCGCGTTTGATGTCTCAAGCACTTCGTAAACTATCAGGTGCTATCAACAAATCAAAAACAATTGCCATCTTTATTAACCAAATTCGTGAAAAAGTTGGTGTCATGTTTGGTAACCCTGAAACAACGCCTGGTGGACGTGCGCTAAAGTTCTATTCATCTGTTCGTTTAGAAGTGCGCCGTGCTGAACAGCTGAAACAAGGCAATGACATTATGGGGAATAAAACGAGAATTAAAGTGGTCAAAAACAAAGTAGCACCGCCATTCCGTATTGCGGAAGTAGACATTATGTACGGTGAAGGGATTTCAAAAGAGGGAGAAATCATCGACCTTGGAAGCGAACTAGATATCGTACAAAAGAGCGGCGCTTGGTATTCTTACCAAGAGGAACGTCTTGGACAAGGCCGTGAAAATGCGAAACAGTTCCTAAAAGAAAATAAAGATATCATGCTGATGATCCAGGAGCAAATTCGAGAACATTACGGCTTGGATACTAACGGAGTAACGCAGCAGGAATCTGAAGAAGCGCTAGAACAATTAGAATTAGAATAAAAATTAAATTAGTATGAAATGATAAAAAAGGCTGAGTGAAAAACTCAGCCTTTTTTATTTTGCAAAAAACTTTCGACAACTTTTTCAGTACTTCATCCGTCTAAAGTGTACAAAATGGAATTTATTTTGGGAGGAAAAAATAATGACAAGCCCGACCCGCAGAGGAACTGCAAAACGCAGAGGGAGAAAGCCAAGTCAGAGGGGAAAACTTGTGCTTGTTTTTTTAGCAGCGATGATTTGCTTTACGATGTGGAATGTGCTTCATCGAACTAGTGAAGAAAAAAACCCGTTTCAAAAAACTGCAGTAGCTTTAGAAAACAGCCAGAAAAAAGAAGTCAAAAGGAAAACCGCCAAAATATCAAAGGAACAAATCAAAACAGTGGACCGCAATCACAAAATCAGCAGCTATTTAAAGGAGATTGGTTTCAGCGGAACCGCCATGATTGTTAGGAATGGAGAAATCGTAACAAATAAAGGTTTTGGTTATGCAGACCGTAAACGAAAAATTCGAAATAATCCATCAACATCTTTTTATGTCGGTTCGTCACAAAAAGCGCTGATTGCAACCGCCATTTTACAGCTTGAGGAAAAGGGGAAACTCCGGACAAGTGATCCGGTAAGCACGTATTTACCTCATTTCCCTAACGGACATACAATTACTTTGAAAAATCTGCTTACACATACATCGGGAATAAACGGACATATTGAAGGAAACGGCGCAATTACTCCGGACGAATTAATAAAAGACATAGAACGTCAGGGAATTAATCGTCAGCCGGGCGTATGGGGCTATAAGGATTCCAACTATTCTGTTCTTGCTTATATTGTTGCCGAAGTAAGCGGTGAGTCCTATGAACAATATATAACGAATCATATTTTTAAACCGGCGGGAATGACGCATGCAGGCTTTTACAAAACATATAAAAAAGAACCTTATCCTGCTGTCGGGTATAAGCTGAAAGGCAGCAAAGCGGTTACACCGTATATGCCCGATCTATCTCAGCTGTACGGTGCTGGAGATATTTATATGAGTGCTATAGATATGTACAAATTTGACCAAGCCCTGATTGACGGCAAACTGTATTCGCAGAAGAGCTATAAAAAGATGTTTACGCCAGGAAGCAGCTCCACATACGGAATGGGATTTTATGTTGCTCCCGGTAGCTATTCAAACCATGGTGTCATGCCGGGCTTCAACATTTTGAACAGCTTTAGCAAATCTGGTCAAACCATCGTTGTTTTGTTCTCCAATATACAAAATAACACTAAACTGGGCCAAGTGAACAATAAAGTATATCAGCTGCTGAATCAAGAATAATTCTGATCTGCTTTTGCAAACGCTAAGATAGCTAGCTTGACAAGTATTTCCGACACAATTACAATGGGAATGTATCACTTGTTTTTCTTAACATGATTGATAACTAATTTAAACTTGACAAGGGCAGTGAGGATCTCATTCCCTGTGAAGGCCCTGTATGTTGAGACACAAAACAATGTACATGCCGACACTTTATTTGTAAAACCAAGTTCATAGCAAGAGGAGGTGAAAATATGTCGCCTACGATGTTTACGATCATCTCCATTTTGCTGAGCCTAATCTGTTTAGTTGTTGGCTACTTTGTTCGTAAAACCATTGCAGAAGCAAAAATATCCGGCGCAAGAAACATGGCCGAACAAATTGTTGAGGATGCAAAGCGTGATGCGGAAGCATTGAAGAAAGAAGCGCTCTTGGAAGCGAAAGATGAAATTCATTCGTTTCGTGTAGAGGCGGAGCAAGAAGTTCGTGAAAGACGAAATGAGCTTCAAAGACAAGAAAACCGTTTACTTCAAAAAGAGGAAAATCTTGATCGCAAAGACGAATCTTTAGATAAACGGGAGTCCCTGTTGGAGAAGAGAGATCATTCTCTGAATGAACGACAACAACATATTGAAGAGATGGAAAGCAAAGTGGATGATATGATTCGTTTGCAGAAAGCCGAGTTGGAACGCATTTCAAGTCTAACTCGAGATGAAGCGAAACAAATCATTCTGGATCAAGTTGAAAATGAGCTTTCCCACGACATTGCAGTCATGACGAAAGAATCTGAAAACCGAGCGAAAGAAGAGGCTGACAAAAAGGCGAAAAACATTCTTTCACTTGCGTTACAGCGTTGTGCAGCTGATCATGTAGCTGAAACAACGGTATCTGTAGTCAATCTTCCAAATGATGAGATGAAAGGTCGTATTATCGGACGTGAAGGACGAAATATCCGTACGTTAGAAACGTTAACTGGTATTGACTTGATCATAGATGATACACCTGAAGCTGTTATCCTATCGGGCTTTGATCCGATTAGACGTGAAACAGCGAGGATAGCTCTGGACAAGCTAGTCCAGGATGGCCGCATTCATCCTGCACGAATTGAAGAAATGGTGGAAAAATCACGCCGTGAAGTCGATGATTATATCCGCGAGATGGGTGAGCAAACGACATTCGAAGTCGGAGTTCACGGTCTGCATCCGGATCTTATCAAAATTCTCGGCCGCTTGAAATTCCGTACAAGTTATGGACAAAATGTCCTGAAGCATTCAATTGAGGTTGCACATCTTGCAGGTCTCATGGCTTCAGAGCTTGGAGAAGATGCAAAGCTTGCAAAACGAGCAGGTCTTCTGCATGACATTGGAAAAGCCATTGATCATGAAGTAGAAGGAAGCCACGTAGAAATTGGCGTTGAGCTTGCGACGAAATATAAAGAGCATCCTGTTGTCATCAACAGTATTGCCTCTCACCACGGTGACCAAGAACCGACATCTATTATCGCTGTTCTTGTTGCGGCAGCTGATGCATTATCTGCAGCACGCCCTGGTGCAAGAAGTGAGACGCTTGAAAATTACATTCGGAGACTTGAGAAATTAGAAGATATCTCTGAATCTTATGAAGGTGTTGAAAAATCGTTTGCGATACAGGCTGGACGTGAAGTACGTATTATGGTGAAGCCAGATTCAATTAATGATCTTGAAGCTCACCGTCTAGCAAGGGATATTCGTAAGCGAATTGAGGACGAGCTCGATTACCCTGGTCACATTAAAGTGACAGTCATTCGAGAAACTCGCGCAGTAGAGTATGCAAAATAGAGCGGTGCGCTTAGCGCCGCTTTATTTTTTTGTGTAAATATGCAACACTGATAAGAAGATCAATTTATAAGAGAAAGGGTTCAAAAGCGCATGAAAATATTATTTGTTGGAGATATCGTCGGTTCACCTGGCAGAGACACACTGAAAGAATACTTGCCAAAGCTGAAGAAAAAATATCAGCCGCACTTTACCATTGTCAACGGAGAAAATGCTGCTCACGGGAAAGGCCTGACTGAAAAAATCTATCATGAGCTCCTGCAAGCAGGAGCTGATGTGCTCACAATGGGCAACCATACATGGGATAAAAGAGACATTTTCGATTTCATCGATGATGCAGCCCATATAGTCCGTCCTGCTAACTTCCCAGAAGGCACACCTGGAAAAGGTCTCACGTTTATTAAAAAACAAGGAAAAGAATTGGCTGTCATTAACCTGCAAGGACGTACGTTTTTACCGCCAATTGACTGCCCATTTCAAAAAGTAGATGAATTAATTGCGGAAGCATCCAAACGGACACCGTTTATTTTTATTGATTTTCATGGTGAAGCCACAAGTGAAAAGCAAGCAATGGGCTGGTATACAGACGGCCGTGCATCATGTGTCGTTGGAACGCATACACATGTTCAAACAGCAGATAACCGCGTATTGCCAAAAGGAACTGCGTATATTTCAGATGTTGGGATGACAGGACCTTATGATGGCATTTTAGGTGTTGACCGAGAAACGATTATTAAACGATTCAAAACAAGTCTCCCAGTCCGGTTTGAAATTGCGGAAGGCCGCACGACGTTAAGTGCAGTCATCGTAGAAATTGACGAACAGTCGAAAAAAGCTGTCAAAATTGATCGAATTTTGATAAATGATGACCATATTTTCTTTGAATAAATGTTCACATATTTATTTCAGAAAAATATTAATCAGAAAGAAGGAATATGCGCCCTCTATCGTGAATATAGTAAAAATGGTAGGTAGCCTGCTATTTTTGAAAAACATTTTGGGGATGGATTTTCAAAAAAATAGCATCATCTAACAAAGATTGTTCTAATGAACACTCACTTATCCATTGTAAATTTAAGGGGGAGCAGAAATGGAAATTTTAAAAGTTTCAGCAAAGTCAAATCCGAATTCAGTAGCAGGAGCATTAGCGGGCGTTTTACGTGAACGCGGTGCAGCGGAAATACAAGCAATCGGCGCTGGAGCACTGAATCAGGCGGTTAAGGCTGTCGCCATTGCAAGGGGATTTGTTGCGCCAAGCGGAGTGGATTTGATATGCATTCCAGCCTTTACTGACATTCTGATCGATGGAGAAGAAAGAACAGCCATCAAATTGATTGTTGAGCCACGATAATTCTAATTTTATTATTTTCAACCTGCTTACATCATGTAAGCAGGTTGTTTTTGTTTACCGCTATACATTTCTTATATAACATATTCAGTTCGTGAAATAGATAAAAATGACATATTAGAGCTTGCATTTTTTCACCATGATGATAAATTAAGATTAAGTTGAATTTACTTCATCAAAAATAAATATTTAAGTAGGTGAAATAATGTTTGAAGCTTTTTTTAAAAGAGGAAAGCTTGTTTTTATTTTATTTTTTATCGTTCTCATTGCTGGCGGCTATTTATTCGCGCAGCTTCCTAAACGAGAACTGCCAGAATTCGAGGCGAATCTCGTCACGATTTCTACCGTTTTCCCTGGTGCAGATGCAAAACAGGTGGAAAGAGACGTCACCAATAAGCTGGAATCAGCTTTATCTGATATCAATGGTGTAGAGAAAACGAGCTCGGTTTCTGCCATTGGTTTCTCAAATATTGTGCTTGAAATTGAGGATCAAGCCGACTTTCAAAAGGTGGCAAGTCAAATTAAGAATGAAACGACAAGTGCTGCGTCATCTTTTCCTGAGGGAGTGATGGAGCCGGATGTAAAGGATGAGTTCGGCAGCGTACCCGTTGGTTCTTATATGATTGTGTCGAGTCAATCATCGGACTTAGCAAAGAGTCAGAAATCGCTGCGTGCATTGAAGGAAAAAGTAGAGGACATCAAAGGGGTAGACAATGTCGTTATCAAAGGCTTCAATGACAAACAAGCGATATTAAACTTACATTCAAACAAGCTGGAGGGGGAAGGGTTCAATGTAACTGATGTCACAAATGCCATCAATCAGGAATTTGACACATCTCCATTAGGCGATATTCGGACAGGTAAAGCGAAGGTCAAACTGTCCATCGATACATATGACCGCTTAGATCAGGTCAAAAAAATTGAGCTCTTCTCAAGAACAAAACAAGAGCCGGTCAAAATTAGTCAGCTTGGCAGCTTAAAAGAAGTAGAAAAAGAGAAAAGTGATATTGTGTCCTATAACGGAAAGCCCGCCTATTCATTTACAGTGAATATTAAACCAGGGCTTGATATTCCTAAAATGTATGACAAAGTCAATGATGTCATTGAGAAAGAAAAGCAGCTGCCAAATGGGGTGGAGTGGGTAGACTACTATTCACAAAAAAGTGAAGTGGATGCCATTTTCAATGATTTAATAAAAGAAGCCATTGTTGCAGTCATCGCTGTCATTATCGTTACTACACTTGGACTCACGATTGGCGGGGCGTTTATCGTTTCACTCGCCATTCCGCTATCCATTACAATTGGAACCATTCCGCTGCCATTTTTACAAGTGGATCTCAATCAAATTTCGATCATCGGCTTTATCATTGCCTTAGGGATACTTGTCGATGATGCGATTGTCGTCAATGATAATATTTTAAGACAAATGAAAAAATACGAAAGTCCGCTTAAAGGAACAATTGGTGGCGTAAAAGAAGTCGCAGGGTCCATTTTGACATCAACACTTGCTGTTGTGTTTGCTTTCCTGCCTCTTCTTTTCTTATCAGGTGCAAACGGTTCATTTATTCGGGCACTACCGTCTGTTCTAGTAACGACTGTGCTTGCGTCCATGGTGATTTCGCTGACACTTGTGCCGGTCTATCAATATACTGTGAACAGGAAAAGAAAGAACAAGAAGAGTCAAAAAGAGCCGGGCTTCCTAGGAAAACCATTAAAAAAGCTGGCGGATTTCTATGCAGACCGTGTGCTGAAAAACATTGTGAAGCGGCCGCTCGTTATTGGACTAAGTGGCTTGCTTGTTGCAACGCTTGCTTTTTTACTTATTTTCGTCACACCATTTGAATTTTTCCCTGCGGCGAATAAGAAAGAAGTGGTCGTCACGGTCACGCTTCCAAGTGAAACAACATTAGACAAAACAAATGAAACACTAAAGAAAATAGAACAAGAAATTAAGCAGCAAAAAGGCATTGAAGAAACGGCGATTTTTGCAGGCGGCGGGGTGCCGAATCTGTTTAATGAAAGTATTTCAAATGCAAGTGACCACACTGGTCAGATTGTTGTAAGAGTAGACAATGATCAGATGACAAGTAAGGCATTGATAGATCGTATGACCGAGCCTTTGCGAGAGAAATTCAAAGAGGCTGATCTCTTTATGAAAACTATTGTTCAAGGACCGCCCACTGGAGCGCCAGTAACAGTAACAGTTGCAGGTGACTCTTTCACAAAGCTCATTGATGTCAAAGAAACGCTGACAAATGAAATGAAAGACAAAGGAGCAAGCTTGATTACAGATGATGTCAATAAGCCGGTAAAAACGATCTCCTTTGAATTAAACCGTGAGCGAATGGCAGAGGATGGGCTCAGTGCTCAATTTGTCAGCAGACAGCTTGGGCTTGTGACAGAAGGGATTCCATTAGGTACCTTTAAACAAGGAACAAATGATATCGATTTAGTGGTAAAACAGGATATAGGTACACATCAAAATGGTTTAAAGCTAAAAGAATTGAAAGTGCCTGTGAAGACAAACGAGGGTGGTATGCCTCAACTTGAGCCGCTTAGCCGATATGTAACAGAAAAAGAAACAGAGCAGTATGAAAGCATTCCACATGAAAATGGAGTTCCAACCATTACGCTAAAGGCGTATCCCGGCGCATCAGATTCGTTTAAAGACGATATGAAAGAAGTCGTTAATCAAGTGGGGAAAAGCGCGGCAGCGAAGGATTTGACCATTTCACAAGGTGGAGAAAATGAAAATCAGACCCAGTTCTTTATTGAAATTAGTCTCTTATTTGCGGTTGTCCTGCTGCTCATTTACGTGACCATCGCATTCCAGTTCAATTCATTGATGCTTCCACTGTTAGTTCTAGGAACGGTTTACTTAGCCGTATCAGGAGCCATTATCGGACTGTTTGTCACACAAACGCCATTCAGCTTTATGGCAACAATGGGAATTGTCTCATTGGCTGGTATTGTCGTTCGAAATGCGGTCGTCTTATTCGAATTTATTGAACAGCGGCGCAAGCAAGGATTTGATCAACAGACAGCCGTCATTGAAGCGGGAAGAGCAAGGATTAGACCGATACTTTTAACAGCATTTACGGCATTAGTTGCATTAATGCCTGTTGCATTAAGTCATGATCCACTCTTTAAGCCGCTGGCCATCTGCATTGTATCAGGTGTCTTTTTCTCAACGATTCTGACATTATTTATTGTGCCAGCCCTATATGTTGCCGTTTCAAAGAAACGCTGACGATGAAAGCAAATGTCCTTTCAACCGGAGATTTGCTTTTTTTTTAGAAAATATCTAAAAAAATATGTGGGGTGTTCATTTGTCTTTATCTAGTAGACAGTGGTGTTTACGACTAAAATAAGTCGTGTTAAAATCTGATTGGGAGAAGTTTTTTAACAAAGGGGTTGTACGTCATGTGTGGAACGATGAAAGCAATTGTTAAAAAAGAAAGCGCTTACGGAGCGGTGCTGACGGAGATGCCGATTCCAGAAATCAAAGATCATGAAGTATTGATAAAGGTGAAAGCCACTTCGATATGCGGAACAGACGTGCATATTTATAATTGGGATGACTGGGCTAAGGGGCGAGTCAAAGCGCCCTACATTTTTGGTCATGAATTTACAGGGGAAGTTGTCAAAGTGGGGAAGCAGGTCTCACGAGCAAAAGTAGGGGATTTTGTATCGGCTGAGACGCATGTTGTATGTAATCAATGTTATATGTGCTTAACAGGGCAGCAGCATTTGTGCAGTGAAACGAAAATTTTAGGGGTAGACATTGATGGCTGTTTTGCTGAATATGTCAAAATACCTGAACAAAATGTGTGGCATAATCCGGCTCAAATGCCAGTTGAGCTTGCCTCTATACAAGAGCCGCTAGGAAATGCTGTCCATACAGTACTGCACACACCTGTTTCAGGTAAATCTGTGGCGATTTTTGGCTGCGGACCAATCGGCTTAATGGCAATCGCTGTCGCAAAAGCTTCTGGAGCTGTTCAAGTGTTCGCCGTTGATAAAAATGAATACAGGCTCGATCTAGCCCGAAAAATGGGTGCAGATCATATCGTGGATATTGGAAAAGATGATCCAGTCGCGATGATTAAGCAGCTCACGCGGATGGAAGGGGCAGACGTAATGTGTGAGATGTCAGGTCATCCAGCTGCCATTAATCAAGCACTCGAAGCTTGTGCAAATGGAGGAAAAGTCAATATACTAAGCTTGCCAGAACGGCCAGTGAAAATTGATATTACGAACCAGATTGTTTTTAGGGGATTAACTGTGCAAGGGATCACGGGGAGAAAAATGTTTGAGACGTGGCGTCAAGTATCTGAGCTGTTAAGAACGAATACCATTGATGTAAAGCCAGTTGTCACTCACACACTGCCATTTGAAGAGTTCGAAAAGGGCTTTGAACTCATGCGGAATGGTACGTGCGGAAAAGTCGTACTGATGATGCCATCATATCAAAGGGGGAAGAAATGATGAAGGAATTCACGTATTTACAAGATGAATTGGAAACAATGAAGCAGCAAGGCACCCACCAAACCTTAAAAGAGATCGACTCAAAACAATCATCCACTGTTACATTAAATGAACAATCTGTTATACAACTCTCCTCAAATAACTACTTAGGCCTCACCTCGCACCCAAGGCTGATGAAAGCAGCAAAAGAGGCGATTGATGAATTCGGAGCGGGTACAGGATCCGTACGAACCATCGCCGGCACAATGACAATGCATGAACGTCTTGAAAAAAAGCTTGCTGCATTTAAAAAGACAGAGGCAGCCCTTGTGTTCCAATCAGGCTTTACGACCAACCAAGGAGTTTTATCGAGTATCCTGACAAAAGATGATATTGTCATTTCGGATGAACTGAATCATGCCTCAATTATTGATGGAATCCGATTAACCAAAGCTGATAAAAAGGTATACAGTCATTCCAATATGGAAGAGCTGGAGAAGATTTTGAAAAAATCAATGAATTATCGCGTCCGTCTCATCGTAACAGACGGTGTTTTCTCAATGGATGGTGATATCGCGCCACTTCCTGAAATCGTCAGGCTAGCAGAAGCATATGATGCATTTGTCATGGTAGACGATGCGCATGCCTCGGGCGTGCTTGGCGAGAATGGCCGCGGGACGGTCAACCATTTTAAACTCGACGGCAGAGTGCACATACAGGTCGGGACCCTTAGTAAGGCTGTCGGAGTGCTCGGCGGTTACGTAGCTGGTTCAGCGGTTTTAATTGATTATTTAAAACATAAAGCAAGACCGTTTTTATTCAGCACCTCACATCCGCCCGCTGTGACTAGAGCGTGTGAAGAAGCGATTGAAGTACTGTTAGATGAACCGGAGCGAATCGATACACTTTGGGAGAACGCCGCTTATTTTAAAGAAAAGCTCATCAGCCTTGGATTCCAAGTCGCCCCAACAGAGACACCGATTATCCCAATCATGATTGGAGACGAAGCACTTACTTTTCGTTTCTCAAAAGCTTTAATAGAACGAGGCGTGTTTGCTCAAGGCATCGCCTTCCCAACAGTAGCAAAAGGCAAGGCAAGAATTAGAGCCATCATCACAGCCGAGCACACAAAAGAAGAACTAGACCGGGCACTGACAATCATTGAAGAAGAAGCAAAAAAACTGAACATACTTGATTGAGAGAGCGCACGCTCTCTTTTTCTTTTTATGAAAAATGGTTATGACTAATAGACAATTTTCATAGAAGAACCGTATATGATTTATTTTCAATTCATCACAAAATAGTCTATACTGTAGGGTGGAACTTGGTTTGAAAGGAGTACAAATTCATGAATGAAGAGCAGAGAAAAGCGAGCGGACAAGTAAGTTCATCGGACAAAAAATCCGAGAAGGACTACAGCAAATATTTTGAAGCTGTGTACATTCCGCCTTCCTTAAAAGATGCAAAAAAACGGGGTAAAGAAGAAGTCGAATACAATCAATTTCAAATTGACGAGCAGTTTCAAGGGTTAGGGAACGGCCGCAAGTTTTATATTCGCACATATGGCTGTCAAATGAATGAGCATGACACAGAAGTGATGGCTGGTATTTTTATGGCGCTTGGCTATGAACCAACAAATTCAACTGAAGATGCAAATGTCATCTTATTAAACACTTGTGCTATTCGAGAAAATGCAGAAAATAAAGTGTTTGGAGAGCTTGGTCATTTAAAAGCATTAAAACGCGAAAAGCCAGATTTAATTTTAGGTGTATGCGGATGTATGTCACAAGAAGAATCTGTCGTGAGCCGTATTTTGAAGAAACACCCATTTGTTGATTTGATTTTCGGCACGCACAACATTCACCGCCTGCCAGAGCTGTTATCTGAATGTTACCTTTCAAAAGAAATGGTCATTGAGGTTTGGTCAAAAGAAGGCGATGTGATTGAGAACCTTCCGAGAGCCCGTCAAGGTAAAATCAAGGGCTGGGTGAATATTATGTACGGCTGTGATAAATTCTGTACATACTGTATCGTGCCTTATACGCGCGGCAAGGAAAGAAGCCGCCGCCCAGATGAAATTATTCAAGAGGTCAGACGTTTAGCAGCAGAAGGATATAAGGAAATTACCCTTCTTGGTCAAAACGTGAATGCATATGGAAAAGATTTTGAAGATATGGAGTATGGGCTTGGCCACCTGATGGATGAGCTGCGAAAAATTGATATTCCACGTATCCGTTTTACAACAAGTCACCCGCGTGATTTTGATGATCACTTAATTGAAGTGCTAGCCAAGGGCGGAAATCTTCTTGATCATATTCATCTGCCAGTACAATCCGGAAGTTCTTCTGTGCTGAAGCTTATGGCGAGAAAATATGACCGTGAGCGCTACCTTGATCTTGTGCGCAAAATCAAAGAAGCTATGCCGAATGCTTCATTAACAACGGACATTATTGTTGGGTTCCCAAATGAAACAGATGAGCAGTTTGAAGAAACACTTTCCCTCTATCGCGAGGTTGAGTTTGATGCCGCTTATACGTTCATTTATTCTCCAAGAGAAGGAACGCCGGCAGCGAAAATGAAAGACAACGTGCCAATGCGTGTGAAAAAAGAACGTCTGCAGCGCTTAAATGCACTTGTGAATGAAATTTCTGCGAAAAAAATGAAGGAATATGAAGGGCAGATTGTCGAAGTATTAGTAGAGGGTGAAAGTAAAAATAACCCTGAGATCCTAGCCGGATATACAAGTAAAAGCAAGCTTGTGAATTTTAAAGCACCAAAAGAAGCGATTGGCAACATCGTCAAAGTGAAAATCACACAAGCCAAAACTTGGTCTCTTGACGGAGAAATGGTTGGAGAAGCTATCGAGGTGAATTAAAATGACACTTTATTCAAAGAAAGAGATTGTCGAGCGCGCAAGAGAGCTCGCTAAAATGATTTCTGAAACGGAAGAAGTTGATTTCTTCAAAAAAGCAGAAGCGCAAATCAATGAAAATACAAAAATTTCAACGATCATTAATCAAATTAAGGCGCTTCAAAAACAAGCTGTGAACTTAAAGCATTACGGCAAACATGAAGCCTTAAAGCAAGTCGAAGAAAAAATCGATGCCCTGCAAGAAGAACTGGATGACATCCCAGTCATTCAAGAATTCAAAGAATCACAAATGGAAGTCAATTCCCTGCTTCAGCTTGTAGCGCACACAATTTCGAATCAAGTAACAGATGAAATCATTCTTTCAACCGGCGGTGACCTCTTATTAGGAGAAACCGGTTCAAAAGTGAAAAACTCATCACCAAGTTGCTCCATTAAATGAGAAAACCCCGCAGATGCGGGGTTTTTTGTTTTCCTATTGAAATGCACTACCCATTCTCTTCATGTTTCATCAACTCCAAACCTCTCACTCTCCAACTTTTCCAATTTTCAAGGCAAGTTTATGGGCGACCATGCATACACTGAAACAGAAATGAATTTAATTGAACATGAAGTTCAAAATCGTGACACACTAGACGAATGCCCAGCATAAGATAAAACGATCAAGAACAAGGAGGCATGCCGGAATGTCTGAATACAGAGAAATTATTACAAAAGCGGTGGTTGCAAAAGGGAGGAAATTCACCCAAAGCACACACACCATTTCTCCATCGCAAAAACCAACCAGCATCTTAGGTGGTTGGATCATTAATCATAAGTATGATGCTGAAAAGGTCGGTAAAACGGTTGAGATCGAAGGAACATTTGATATTAACGTATGGTACTCTTACGCTGACAACACGAAAACAGAAGTCGTCACAGAGCGTGTGAAGTATGTAGACATCATTAAACTGAGATATAAAGATAAAAATTTCCTTGATGATGAGCACGAAGTGATTGCGAAAGTTTTGCAGCAGCCCAATTGCTTAGAAGTGACCATTTCTCCAAATGGCAATAAAATTATCGTTCAGGCAGAGCGTGAGTTCATTGCTGAGGTAGTCGGTGAAACAAAAATTGTTGTAGAGGTCAATTCAGACTGGAAAGAAAAAGATGATCACGAGTGGGAAGAGGAAGTGGATGAGGAGTTAGAGGATATTCATCCAGAGTTCCTAGCAGGTGATCCAGAAGAGTAAGGAATGACTAGGGCGCATATCCCCCTAGTTTTTTTGTGCCTGATCTAGGAGAAAAAAGGTGATTTTTTATGCTATAATTGAAGATGGTATGAATTCGAAAGTAATATAGTGAGGGATTAGAAATATGGCAAGTTATACGCCCATGATACAGCAATATTTAAAGATCAAGGCAGATTATCAAGATGCCTTTTTATTTTTTCGCTTAGGCGATTTTTATGAGATGTTTTTTGATGATGCGAAAGAAGCGGCGCAAGAACTGGAAATTACGTTAACAAGCAGAGACGGCGGCACCATTCCAATGTGCGGCGTTCCATATCATTCTGCTTCTGCATACATAGAACAGTTGATTTCAAAAGGCTACAAGGTCGCCATTTGTGAGCAGGTGGAAGACCCTAAAACGGCAAAAGGTGTAGTCAAAAGAGAAGTTGTTCAACTGATTACACCAGGTACCGTCATGGATGGTAAAGGTTTAAGTGAAAACGAGAACAACTTCATTGCGTCTGTTACCAGCTTTCAAAATGGATACGGTCTTGCGCTGTCTGATTTATCAACAGGTGAAAACATGGCGGCTTTCATCGATCGATTAGATGAAGTCGTATCAGAAATTTATTCTGTTGGTGCAAAAGAAATTGTGGTGTCAAAGCAGCTGGATGAGGAAACAATCAAAACCCTTAAAGAACGCTGCCAAGCAACTATTTCATACGAAGATAGTGATGATCTATTAGAGGAAGCTGAACAGCTCGTTTCCCATCTTGACGACAAGTTAAAAACGGCATTTTTAACACTATATGCCTACTTAAGAAGAACGCAAAAAAGAAGCTTGGATCACCTTCAGAAAGTTCAAGTGTTTGAGCTTGAACAAACGATGAAAATTGATCTTTACTCAAAACGAAACCTTGAATTAACAGAAACGATTCGTTCAAAAAGCAAAAAAGGCTCTTTATTATGGCTGTTAGATGAAACAAAAACAGCGATGGGCGGCAGACTGCTCAAGCAATGGATCGACCGGCCGCTCATTCGTCTTTCGCAAATTAACGAGCGCCAGGAAATGGTGCAAATTCTGATGGATCATTTCTTTGAGCGCGAGGATCTGCGCGAACGATTAAAGCAAGTATATGATCTTGAGCGTCTAGCGGGCCGCGTGGCATTTGGCAACGTGAATGCCCGTGACCTCATTCAACTCAAGGAATCTTTAAAACAAGTACCGGATATTAAACAACTCGTTCAATCATTACCAGAGGAAATGGCAAAATCAAGAGCGAATGAGATTGATCCTTGCGGCGACCTGCTTGATTTATTAGAAGATGCACTTTATGAAAATCCGCCGATGACGATAAAAGAAGGCAATTTGATTAAAGATGGCTACAATGCAAAATTAGATGAATACCGTGATGCCAGCCGAAACGGAAAGGACTGGATTGCACGTCTCGAACAGCAGGAAAGAGAATATACCGGCATTCGCTCATTAAAAGTCGGGTTTAATAAAGTGTTTGGTTATTATATCGAAGTGACACGTGCAAATACACATCTGCTTGAGGAAGGGCGTTATGAAAGAAAACAAACACTTGCCAATGCAGAGCGGTATATCACACCTGAATTAAAAGAAAAAGAAGCACTGATTCTTGAAGCAGAATCAAATATTAACGAATTGGAATATGAACTATTTACAGCTCTCAGGGAGCAAGTAAAAGGCTATATTCCTAGATTACAGCTGCTCGCAAAACAAATGAGTGAGCTTGATGCGCTTCAATGCTTTGCGACTGTTAGTGAAAAGCGCCGTTATATCCGTCCGGAATTCTCAGAGGATGACGTGGATGTCAAAGATGGCCGTCACCCTGTCGTTGAAAAAGTGCTGGATCACCAGGAATATGTACCGAATGACTGCCATATGGGAAAAGGCAGACAAACCTTACTCATCACTGGACCGAATATGTCAGGGAAAAGTACGTATATGAGACAAATGGCTCTCATCTCGATTCTTGCGCAGATTGGCTGCTTTGTGCCAGCGTCAAAGGCGACGCTACCAATCTTCGATCAAATCTTTACCCGTATTGGTGCAGCAGATGATTTGATTTCTGGTCAAAGTACTTTTATGGTAGAGATGCTCGAAGCAAAAAATGCGATGGTGCACGCAACGAAAAACAGCTTGATTTTATTCGATGAAATTGGACGTGGGACAAGCACCTATGATGGAATGGCGCTTGCGCAGGCGATCATTGAATTTGTTCATGATCATATTGGGGCCAAAACCCTATTTTCTACACATTACCATGAGCTGACGGTTCTTGAATCTCAATTAAGCGAGCTGAAAAATGTTCATGTGCGAGCTGAAGAGCATGAAGGCACAGTCGTTTTCTTACATCAAATCAAAGAAGGTGCAGCTGATAAAAGCTATGGTATTCATGTAGCGCAGCTAGCTGAATTGCCTGATGCCATCATCAATAGAGCCCAGACCATTTTAACGGAGCTTGAGAGCGGATCACATGACGTGACCCCGAACGTATCTCCAGCACCAAAAGTAGAAAAGACTGAAGAAAAACAGCAGCTATCTTTCTTTGAAGTAGAAGAAAAACCGCAGCCAAAAGCTGCTCTAAAACAGAAAGATCAAGCGGTCATCGATGAATTAAAATCATACAACCTAATGGATATGACGCCGCTTGAAGCTATGACAAAGCTGTATGAATTGCAAAAGAAATTATAATGTAAGGTGAGGTGAGCAGAAATGGCAAAGATTATTCAGTTATCCGATGACCTATCCAATAAAATTGCTGCAGGTGAAGTGGTCGAGCGCCCAGCTTCTGTTGTAAAGGAGCTTGTGGAAAATGCGATCGATGCAAAAAGTACAGTGATTGAAATCGATGTAGAAGAAGCAGGTCTTTCTTCTATAAGGATTATTGATAATGGTGTTGGAATCGATGCTGAAGATTGTAAGCTCGCCTTCCAGCGTCATGCAACGAGCAAAATCAAAGACGAAAATGATCTGTTCCGTGTCAGAACCCTTGGATTCAGGGGAGAGGCACTGCCAAGTATTGCATCTGTCTCTCATTTAGAAATGAAAACAAGTACTGGCGAAGGAGCTGGGACACACCTAGCTTTGCAAGGCGGGAAAATCATTTCAGAGAAAAAAACCTCTGGCCGCCGCGGCACTGAGATTGTGGTCACCAATTTATTTTACAATACGCCAGCTCGCCTGAAATATATGAAAACCGTTCATACGGAGCTTGGTAATATATCGGATGTGATCAACCGAATTGCGCTAGCTCATCCCGAAGTATCGATCCGTTTGCGTCATCAAGGGAAAGTTCTCCTCCAAACGAATGGAAATGGAGATGTGCGTCATGTACTTGCGGCCATTTACGGAACAGCCGTGGCGAAAAAAATGCTGCCGCTCCACGTACAATCACTTGATTTTGAAGTGAAAGGATATATTTCCTTACCAGAAGTGACGAGGGCATCACGGAATTATATGTCTTCTGTTGTAAACGGCCGATATGTCAAACATTTTCCGCTCGTGAAAGCGATCCATGAAGGATATCACACACTGCTTCCGATTGGTCGTCATCCAATTACATTTATTGAGATGAAGATGGATCCAATTTTAGTAGATGTGAACGTTCATCCTTCGAAGCTTGAAGTGAGACTAAGTAAAGAACAGGAACTTCATGAGCTGATTAAACAAGGAATTAAGGAAGTATTTCAAAAGCAGCAGCTCATTCCAAGTGCCTCAGTACCAAAAAAAGCACCAATACCAGCTGTGAAAAATGAGCAACAATCCTTAACCTTTGATGCGAAACAAGGAAACCAAAGTCAACCGGAAACACCGCTAACCTATCAGCCGGAGTCGCACGAGTCGGTCATATACGAGACAAGTTATACCGATGCATATGGGATGCCTAAACAAGAGAAGACAGAAGCATCATCACCAGTATCTTATGAAGAAGTATCATCTGAGCGTATTCATTTAGAGGAATCCGCCGCTTCATTTGAAGATGAAGAGACGGTACTATATGAAGATGTGACAGAGACGATGCCTGAAAACGAACGCGTCCCTGTGATGTATCCAATTGGGCAAATGCACGGCACATATATTTTGGCTCAAAATGAACGAGGACTTTATATCATTGACCAGCATGCAGCTCAAGAGCGAATCAAGTATGAGTATTATCGTGAGAAGGTGGGAGAGATCGAACAGGAAGTGCAAGAAATGCTCGTTCCTTTAACATTTCACTACTCTAAAAACGATATGCTGATCATTGAAGAGCATAAGGATATTCTAGCGAAAGTGGGTGTCTTCTTAGAGCCCTTTGGTTCAGGAAGCTACATCGTTCGTTCACATCCACAGTGGTTTCCGAAAGGTGAAGAGGCTGAACTGATCGAAGAGATTATAGAGCAAGTGCTTGATGAAAAGCGTGTTGATATCAAGAAACTGAGAGAAGAAGCGGCGATTATGATGAGCTGCAAAGGCTCAATCAAAGCAAATCGTCATTTGCGTCATGATGAAATCAAAGCCTTATTAGATGAACTCCGGACAACGAAGGATCCATTCACCTGTCCGCACGGCCGGCCGATCATTATTCATCACTCCACTTATGAAATGGAGAAAATGTTTAAACGGGTGATGTGATATAAAAAAAGCGCTCTTAACAGAGCGCTCAGCGTGTAGACAAACCCTCGCATTCGTTGTCAGGTCTGCGCTTCGGTGCTCACGAATGTCAAATTCGCTCCGCTCCGATGCTCGTCCTTCCTAGACTGCAAAGGTTTTCTATCACGCTGAAAAAAAGACAAAGGGCTAAAATTAAGATCATTTTAGCCCTTTGTCAACAATCTGAAGCGCTCTTAACAGAGCGCTTTTTTCTTTAGCATCCGCAAGGATCTGGCGGTGTGACCACAACTGGTCGTGTATTAATATCAATCGTATCTTCTGCATAAAATTTGGAACCAATGCTGATTGCTCGATTTTCTGCGCGGAACGTATATGTACCTGCAGCAGGAAGTACTTTATGAGAAAGCTTTAATGTATATTGGGAAATTCCAAGTAAATCCAATCTGAGCGGAATACGAACGGTTTGTCCGTTGTTCAAAATGTAGCTGTCCTTTAATGCTTTACCGTTCAAGATGTCTTTTGTTGTTGCTTGGAAACCCTTTGGCAGTGTGAACTCAACTGCACCAAGACTTAAAACTGAATTTGGGCTGTACGTCAGCTCAATGTCAGAATAAGACCATTCCTGCTTACTAGCTCCTGTAATTTTAGCGTAAAGAGCAGCTGGCTTTACATTGGTTGATGCTTTGCTTTCGGCTCCTTCAGCAGATGCAGAAAGTGGTACTGACAGCGCCATAACCAATGTGAGCATCCCCATCATAAGAATCGTCCATGTTTTTTTCATTTTTTCCTTCCCCCTTGTTGAATATAGGTAAATAATAGATGATTACACCCATTATTTACCTATAATGTTACCATATTACCATATGGTATTAAATGGTATATTATACCCTTATTTTGTCATTCTTTAGTAATAGCGGGGGAATAGCGCATTTGGTTGATTCATTCCGTAAAAATGGCCAGGCATTTGCTGGTTTGTTGGCATCATCATATGCATATCTTGATAACCGTATGGATGGTGCGGCATCATCCCATATCCACCATAATGGCCTAGATGATGGTGATCCTTCATTGGAACATGCTTTGAAAAGTAATCATGCTGATTGGGAAACGTTGAATAGGGTGAATGATGATGTGGGTGGTGCGCATTATACATATCTTTTTTGCCGCTATGATAATGGTTTGGCATATTCATATGATCATGCATGTTTGGTGCGATCATATGCTCATGATTGGCTGTATACACATTTTCAAATGTGTGATAGGGATTTTCTTGGTGATAATGATTCATTTGGCTGTTCATATCGTTCATGTATATCTCATCCTTTATGTCAGGTTGCCATATCCTATGAGACAGATTTGCTTCATGAGCCTATCCATATGAAAGAAAAAAACCGGCTTTTCAGCCGGGAAAAAGAAAAGCAGGTAAAGCGTCAAGCCTTAAATTTCGTAGCGATGTCTTCTTCTACGACGCTTTTTACATCTGCTGCAGACACTTTTAGGAAAATAACAGGGATCGTAGCTTCGAGAGGTATCCCAAAAATCGCTCTCAAACCATTTATCTTTTTTATGACAATACTTTTTTTCTTTACATGGATCCTCATGGTGATGATCGTCATGCTTTTTATGACAGTTTGAGTGGGAATGTTTGCACTTGCATTTGCACATTGTCATCCCTCCTAAATGTGACTCAATGCTAGTATATGCAAGAAAGAGTCATGAGGACTGGATGCTCTCACTTCTTTTATAAAAAAGGCTTTTTCTGAAAAAACTCAAATAAAAATAATTGACTAGTGCTAAATTAACATGATAAAATATAAATTTTTATCCTCTGATGAAATGTGTTATAATGATATTGTGAATACTTTCGGAGGTGGCGGATTTGTTTCAAATAGGTGATAAAATTGTTTATCCAATGCATGGAGCCGGTGTGATTGAAGGAATGGAAGAAAAAGAGATTTTAGGTAAGACGCAGGAATATTTTCTGATTCAAATGCCGAATATGCAGATGATGGTCCCAAAAGGCAGAATCAATCAACTAGGTATACGTCCGGTAGCAGATCAAGCAACGCTGAAAGTTGTGATGAACAATTTTGCAGAAGAAACAAACGACGACACGCTTACTTGGAAGCAAAGATATGATGAAAATCTGAAAAAGCTAAAAACAGGTGCGATCGAAGATGGTGCAGACGTTGTTAAAGATCTGATGAGACGAAATCAGAAGAAAGCATTAAATTCAAGTGAAAAGAAGATGCTTGAAGATGCAAGAGGCATGTTAGTGAGTGAGATTTCACTTGCGCAGGGACTGTCGCAAGATGAAGTGATGACAGCTTTAGAGAATGAATTAAGAATGTAATGATGATATACAGAGACTAGCTGTAAACAGAAGAGGAGACTCCTTTGTTTACAGCTTTTTTGTTTTGAAAAAAAGAGTAATATTGGCATTTTTGTAGGTGGTTTTAACTAATATTGAAATGAGGTCATACGATTTAGTTTTTATGTGCACAACAAAAATTCAAAGACCTCTGATATACCTAGATGACATTAAAAACAGGTAAGTTTTCCTGATTCATTCAAATGAGCCGGACAACCTTTGAATTTTTTAAGCCATTGATAGTAAAATATTGCGGTAAGATGACACCTAAGAGGAAAAAGGAGCGGTGAAATGAAAAGGTTACTAATATGTGGATTCATCTTTCTTATTCTGTGTACTCTTTTAATGGTGAAATGCAGCCATTCTGTTCAAGAAAACAAAGAGCAAAAGAAGCATGATCAAGAGGTAGAAAAGTATCAAAAAGAGCGAAAACAAGGTGATCAATACGAAAGCTTTAAACAGCTCATACGACATGAAAAAGAAGGGTACGAGATAGAATTTCACGAAAAGGGCGGAAGTGATTTACTCGTATTTTCTCCTCATGGAGGAGAGATTGAACCAGGAACAAGTGAAATTGTAGAAGCCTTTCAAGAAAGCTACTCTACGTATTTGTTCGAAGGTACAAAGCAAGACAATAACCGGGACCTGCATATCACGAGTACTAATTTTGATGAACCTGTTTTGGTTCAAATGATTAAAACGTATCCTTTTTCAATTTCCATCCACGGCTATAAAAGTGATAAAAGACACACGCTCGTTGGCGGCACAAATGAAAAAATGCAAAGAGCGGTTGTGCGAGAACTAAGAGATCGAGGATTTTCCGCAGAAATGGTACAAAAAGGCGAACGGCTTTCTGGTACAGATCCTAAAAATATAAATAATCAAAATGCAAGTGGTGAAAGTGTTCAGCTAGAAATTAGTACAGCGCAAAGAGAAGCTTTTTTTGACAATTTTGATACGAGAAAAGGAAAGAAAAAAGCATTCAGACGTTATATCAATGCGTTAAAAGAAGTACTAAGAGAATTCGACCCGTCTTCGTAAAAAAGTTTTGATGGGCAAAAGTACTCTATTTAAACTTGGTAAAAAAGATAGGAATATGCGATTTGAACATAAAATATGTAATAACTTACAATTTGCCTTAAAAACATAAATTATGTAAAATAATAGTTATCAGTTTGATATGATAGAATGGGGCTGAAGTGGATGGCACACAAAATACCATCTTCCGAAGTAGGTGTAAAGATCAATCAATGGTACACGCATATTTGCAAATTTGAAGTTGAACAAGCAAACGGCATGAAGCGCCTTGTTGAAGAAGAAATTCATGATATGGAAGAGGATCAAGATTTACTCCTATATTATTCTCTAATGGATTTTCGCCATCAAATGATGCTTCAGCACTTAGCGCCCGTCCATGCAGGGAGTGAAACGCTTCAAGCAGTGTCCTTTCCTAAAGAAATTGACGATGCAGAAGATGAGATGACAGGCTTACTAGGCTATTATTTTCATTTTTTTCATGGAATGTATGCGTTTATCCAGCGCCGGTATATCGAGGCCATTTCATATTACAAGCATGCGGAACATCAACTGATTTTAGTGACAGATGAGATCGAAAAAGCAGAATTCTACTATAAAATCGCAGAAGTATACTATCATATGAAACAAACTTATTTCTCCATGCACTATGCTAAAAAGGCGAGAGACATCTATAAGAAACATCAGCTTTATGGAAAAAGAAGCATTCAATGTGATTTTGTCATGGCAGGTAATTGGATTGATGTCAATCAGTATCAAAAAGCGCTTCCTTATTTAGAAAAAGCGTTAAAAGTCTGTGAAGCGATGGAACAAAAAGAATGCACATCTTATTTTAAAGCAATGGCTCTTAATAACTTAGGCACTTGTCATTATAGTATGGGAACGTACCATACGGCGACTGTCTTTTTTGAACAAGCCATTTCACTTTATCAGAAAGATCAAGCATCCACGATGATCAAATCGTTGTTTTCACTTGCCCTTACTTGTTTTAAACTCGGAGATATTCAGCGGGCGGGCGAGGCCATCTCTACAGGAATGAAAGAGGCTTGTGTATTGGAAGATGAAATTTATCAGTTGAAATTCCAATTTCTACAGGCGCTCTATATAGAGAAAGACGGCTGTGAGAAATTGAGGTCGGCCCTTTTTGGTCTGAGAAATAAAAAAATGTTTGCTGATTTAGAGGAATTAGCACTTGATGCGGCTAATTATTATAAGGAACGCGACATGTACAAGGAATCCTCCACTTTTTTTGAGATTGTGATCGAAGCGCGTACGCACATTCAAAAAGGAGATGAGATGTATGAGAACGAAGCATAACATGTCAGCTGCTCAAGTAGATGAAAGACTTCACACTTAAAAATGAGACAAACAACACCCTTTACGCATAAACGTAAAGGGCTTTTTTCTTTATTCTTTGATTGCTTTTTCTGCGTCAATTGCACCTGCTCCATAAATCATCGGATCATCCCCAGACCACTTGCTTGTATTTTCTTTTAACAGGGTTTTGACTTCATCTGGCGTTAAATCTGGTGAATGCTCTAATAGTAGAGCGCAAATACCAGCACAAATCGGTGTTGCCATCGATGTGCCAGATAACGTTGTATAATCATCGTCTACTCTGCTTGATTTGTCGAGTTTATCCAGAAAGGATCTTGGTGATCTGAGAGAAACGATGTTTACTCCTGGTGCGAGGATATCAGGCTTTGCTTCTCCGTAAACAGTAGGCCCTCTGCTTGAAAACGGTGCCACGATATCGTCACTTGATTCAGGTGTATTCCTGTCATCATAGGCTCCGACCGTAATAACTTTTTGGCTGACAGCAGGGCTTGCAATCGTCTGGCTGTTAGGACCAGAGTTACCGGCAGCGACGCATACAACAATCCCTTGATCCCAAGCCGTATTGACAGCACGCACCATTGGATCGTCCTGTTCGTCATCATAACGCTGCGCAGCTCCGCCTAGCGACATACTGATAATATGAATCGGATCATCAGGGTGGTCTTCGTTGAACTGCATACACCATTCAACACCTTCTATAATAGTAGAAAGTGATCCAGCCCCTTGTTTATTTAACACTTTCACGCCAATCAGATTTGCTTTTGGGGCAGGTCCTTTGTATAAGCCGTCTGAGGCGGATCCATCTCCCGCGACATCTCCCGCGCAGTGTGTACCGTGGCCATTATCATCATAAGGCTTTGTTTTTTGTTTGACTAAATCCACAAAATCACGAATTCTTCCATCTAAATCTTCATGCGGATAAATTCCCGTGTCAATGACAGCGACCGTAATGCCTTCACCGGTTAAAGTTGTCCCGTTTCGGATGACTTCTTCAGCATGGCTTGCTTGTGTGGCTACGTCCAGAAGCGCATGTACTTTCCGGTCTAGATAAATTTTACGAATATGCTCACCGTTTGCTAATAGCTCCTCTAAAGCAGCAGGCGTTAAGTCAGCAGCGCAGCAGTCGATATGTGAAAAATGTCGTTTTATATTTGTTTTTCTGCTTTTTTTCATTAATTGTTTCGTGCTTTGAATCCCTGCCTCGGCTGCACCTTCCTTAAATTCAATGATCACACGAAGCTTCTTTTTCTTCTTCAGCCTGCCTTCGAAAAAACGATGAAGAAAGCATGGCGTCCATTTAAAAGGTTTATAAAGGTGAAGAACGGTTTCTCTTAAAGGCTGATCTAGTTTACTAGCATGTGTTCTGACCATTTGCACCATAGAAAATCCAAACATGTGATGCCCTCCATTCCAGCTATCCATTCTCGTACACTCTTACGTTATGTGATTGAGAACTGCTTGGTTCGGATTCTTGTCCCTTCTTTTCTTTATATTGGCGGCTTGCTTATGCCTTTCAAAAAAGAAAAGCGCTTACATTTTGTAAAATAATAGAAAAAGGTGGAAATCATGTAGAATCTGCCGATGATAGGTGGGAGAGTTCTTCTAAGAGAACCAGCGAATCAAAGGATTTTGCAGAAAAAGGAGGGGTGTAGACAGGGTCAATGCTCATATAAATGTGATGCGTGACAGATGGAAAAAATCAAATCCTTATCAAAAAAAGCCGAATTAAAGAAAACAGACTGGATAGGACTAGGTCATATTAAACATAACGTCATTTCTTTGTCATACTATTCTAACTCTGTTTTCAAAGAGGAGAGGCGTTTCTGTGTATATAAATGCAATTATCTTATTTTTGAGGAATCTCATGATCTAGAGTGTTATGATCAAACGTGAAGAGAAAATGTGGAAAAAATGATAAGAAATGATGATTCAATATAAATCATAGAAACGGCTTAGAAATCTGTTAAAGGAGAACGGGAATGAAGAAGTTTTTTGCTTTGCTTCTCCTGCTTGCGATCGGATGGGGCGTTTATTATACCATGCAAGCACAGGAACATGATGAGCCAGTGTCATCAGGTGGGGAAGACGAAAGCGGTTCAAATGATATTTATCGAAATTTTAAAGAACTGGAAGAAAACGAATCAACAAGCAGCTACAACATTACAGCCAACCCAGTGCCCGGCAGCCGCCTTCTTGTGATGTCACCTCATGGCGGGAGGATTGAAGGCGGCGTGAGCGAGATTGTCCATTTTTTTGACAACGATTTTTCGACGTATTTATTTGAAGGTCTAAGAGAGAATGCATCAGAACTTCATATTACAAGTACAAACTTTGATGAGCCAATCGGCGTCGCGCAGGCAAAAGCACATGATTACGTGTTAGCAGTGCATGGATACAAAGGCGAGGAAGGAATTGACCATACTCTCGTCGGCGGAACAGATTACGACCGTGCAGAGAAAATTGTGAGCTCATTAGAGCGGAACGGGTTTTCTGCTGAACTAGCTGTCGCACACGCAACCCTGAGCGGGACAAGCAATCATAATATTAATAATCTTACTAAAACAGGGCAAAGTGTGCAGCTTGAGATTAGCAGAAGTCAGCGTGAAGCTTTATTTGACAGTTTCGACTTTCGGAGGCGGTCTAGTACAAAAAACGAGACGTTCTATCGTTATGTCAGGGCAATTCGCACAGTGCTTGATGAAGAATATACATAAGGGCCGTGCACATGTTAAGACAAGCAGGGGAATTCTTGTTACACTATGAACAGTGATAACAAAAGGAGAGACGGATATGACGCGTCATCATTTTCATCTTCAGGCAAGCTGGCCTGGTCTGCGTAACGATGTGGGTACAATCGCATGTGAACAATTAAAAACAAAGATTTCGATTCCAAAGGAAATGGACGGTCCAGGTATTGGAACCAATCCAGATGAGATGCTCTTAGGTGCAGCGGCTACGTGTTATATCATTACACTTGCAGCCATGATGGAGCGGAGTCAATTAGAGAAAGAGGATCTATCGATGAGCTCTGAAGCTGTCGTAGATGTGACAAATGGTGTGTTTACTTATGAGGAAATCATTCATCGACCTGTCATCATCCTCAAAGAGACCGCTTCCGCACAAGATATTGAGCTGGCCCGAAAGCTTGCGCATAAAGCCGAAAGCTCATGTATGATTTCAAGAGCTGTTCAGGGTAATGTGAACATTTCCTTAGAAGAAACTATTCAAGCCGGTCGTTAAAACAAAAAAGTCATTTTCTCTTGAAATATGGAGAAAATGACTTTTTTTATGACGTCCATTCGGTTTGATCGAGTTGTGCTTCGGTTTCGTTCTTTTGCTTCTTGGACTGATTTAAGACAATCACGCCGCAGATAACAAGTGCAAGGCCAATGAAGCCTTTCGTGCTGATTGTTTCGTTAAACAGGACAAGTCCTACAAGAGCAGTGAGAGCTGTTCCAACACCAGACCATGTTGCATAGGCAGATGAGAGCTCAATGGTTTTAAGTGCTAAACTGAGGAAAGTAAAGGCGCATCCAAATCCGATCAGTACCCCGATACTCGGCAGCAGCTGCGAAAAGCCTTGAGAAAGCTTCAGCATTGTACTGCCAAAAACCTCCGTTAAAATGGCTCCTGTTAAGTAGAGCATTCCTTTCATGCTCTCTCACATCCTTTATGACATATTTAATAGTACGACCCCTGAGACAAGCATCGCCATCCCAATGACTGCTTTTTGGTTCAAGGTTTCTTTGAAAAAGAGCACGCCAAAAATAGCCGTGAGGACCGTACCAACCCCAGACCATGTTGCATAAGACATGCTAAGCGGAATAATGTTCAGTGTCAATGACAGCATATAAAAAGCAAGTGAATAGCCAGCCACAACGACAGCGCTTGGCTTCCAGCGTGTAAAACCATTAGATAATTTTAACATCGCGGCGCCAATGGCTTCAGAAAAAATGGCCACTGCCAAAAAAAGATATCCGAGGATCATCATCATCCCTCCTCTAATAGGTGTAAAATCCGATGAAGTAAAAGGGTTTTTATCCTCTCTTTTCAGCGGTTCAAGCTGAAATATTTCTGAAAACCAGCATGCTCTGCCATCTGATGAAGGGTGAGCTAGCTTAATCATTAGGTGGGGAGCTGCATCAAAATGGCTCTTTTGTGGTTTTAGACATAAAAAAAACACCTACTTTACTGAACAGTCGGTAAAGTAAATGTTAACCCATGAAAAAAGAATGTGTCAATCGATTCATTTTATGAACGGATGTTTTCACTTAAACGTCATATTTAATACCAAGGGTATGGTCCGTACGGCGGGTAAGGAGGCGGGTAAGGGTATCCATAACCATATCCTGGCGCAAGCAGAGATCCAGCAAGCAAGCCTCCAGCAAAACCACCTAAAAATGGAGGTCCAAAGAATCCAGGTCTCCCAAATCCAAATCCGGGTCTCCCAAACCCAAAACCAGGACGTCCAAATCCGAAACCAAAAGGTCTTCTCATGTCTTCTTGAATAAACGGAGGTGCGTCAAAATAATTCATAATAAAAGGCTCCTTTCTCATAAAATCACTGTAACTGACATCAGTGTATTCCAGTTGCCTACATATGTTTGGGTGAACGCCTAATATAAGGAGGAATGTTAGAAATGGGCCTGTATCCATCTGATTGGGCAAAGTGTCCGCCGCATGCTCATGCGTATAAAGCACGTACGGATGTAACAGAGGGGCATTATCATTTAATAGAAGGTATTTCTCAGCCTGTGAATGGAAGCAGTACCGACCGGCATACTCATTTTTATCGCGGGATCACCTCCTTTGAAAGAGGGCATTTCCACAGGTATTACGGTATCACAGGTCCTGCAATTCCTAGAGTGGATGGAACACATTATCACGAGATTGAGGAAGTCACCTATCCTGCCTACCTCGATTCTGTTCCCATCCCATATGGAGGTGTCGTCTATAGTCCAGATGAGAATCAGCCAACACATAAGCATCGTTTAAAAGGAAAAACATATGAAGTGGTCGGAAATGAACCGCTTGGCTGGTGATGGCCAGGATATAGGAGAGTAAGAAAAGTTATGCTATACTGTAGGCAGTTTTGTAAAAGAGAGTGATGTTATGAATAAAGCGAAGCAGCCAGTAATCGTATTAGTAGGGCCGACGGCTGTCGGCAAAACCAAATTGAGCATTGATATAGCCAAAGCATTTAATGGAGAGATTATCAGCGGGGATTCTATGCAGATTTATAAAGGGATGGATATCGGAACAGCTAAAATCACTCCCGAAGAAATGAATGGCATCCCGCACCATTTAATTGATATTAAACAGCCGGACGAATCTTTTTCGACAGCTGAATTTCAGCAGCTGGTTCGTTCGAAGATCAAAGAGATTGCCGCTAGAGGGAAAACGCCAATGATTGTCGGCGGAACAGGCCTCTATATCCAATCTGTTTTATATGATTACACATTTACGGATGAGAAAAGTGATCCTGCTTTTAGAGAAGAAATGGCGCTGTTTGAACAGCAGCACGGCGCGATTTTGCTGCACGAAAAGCTAAAAGCAGTAGATCCTGATACGGCAAATGCTATTCATCCGAATAACGTCCGCCGCGTGATCCGGGCGCTGGAAGTGATCCATACAACAGGTCAGAAAATGTCGGAAATGCAAAACGGGCATCAAGAAGTTCCTCTTTATGATACAGCCTTCATTGGGCTGAAAATGGATCGAGAGCTTTTGTACGAGCACATTCATCAAAGAATTGATATGATGATAGATGAGGGCTTAATTGAAGAAGTGAGAGCACTTTATCAATCTGGCTTGAAGGATTGTCAGTCTGTTCAAGCCATTGGTTATAAAGAGCTGTATACCTATTTTCAAGGTGACTGCTCACTTGATGAAGCCATCCAGCAATTAAAGCAAAATTCCCGTAGATATGCGAAGCGTCAGTTCACGTGGTTCCGTAATAAAATGGCGGTCACTTGGTTTGATATGACACCACCTTGCCACTTTTCAGACAAAAAAGAGGAAATTTTCGCATATATAGCAGGAAAGCTTGGACTTAAAGCGAAACTGTAGTTATCAGAATCAAGGAGGACGAAACATGAAACCGATTAATATTCAGGAGCAGTTTTTGAATCAGATCCGCAAAGACAATACATTTGTCACAGTATTCTTACTGAATGGCTTTCAGCTTCGCGGTCAAGTGAAGGGATTTGACAATTTCACGGTGCTGCTTGAAACAGAAGGAAAGCAGCAGCTTATTTATAAACACGCCATTTCTACATTTGCACCTCAAAAGAATGTAAATCTGGAATTAGAATAGGATAGGTTGTATTGAATAGCCCCATGCCTCTGCGAATAAACCGGCCGAACCCGCTACGTTTTTTGTCAGTGCAGAGGGGCTATTTTGTATGCAATGAAACTTTTCTGCCAATTTTCCGTATAATTCCTTATTGGATATTAGAAGGGTGAGGGGATTCATATGGAAAATGCAGAGCTTGAATTAAGAAGGATTAGAGTGATCCTCCTTTTGATTGGAATTGTAGTCTTGTTTGGATCGTGTGCTATCTCAAACATTGAAACGAGACAAGAAAGTTGGAATAACCATTCTCATGAAAATGCAGATGGAGTTTTACCATCATCTGCTGCACTAAAAAATAATCACTTTGCTGTTGTGAAAGATGATCAAGTACATGTGTACCGATTTGATGAAAAAGAAGGAGAACTGACTCTCGTTACAACGAAATACATAGATGAATGGGATGACGAAGAATATGATGATGGTCTTGATGATGAAGAGTAAGCACGTAAATTTACAAATGAATGTGAAGCCGCTACACTATAATCATGCATCAGACATCTAGACAGAAAAGGATGAGTTCATGACACATAAAATTAAAATTAATCATTGGGAACAAACTTGTGAAGACGATTCCTGTTTTGAATATGGAACAAGTGTTTCTGTAAATGGGAAAGAATTAGTGAGAGAAGCTTCAATCGTCTCTGCGCTTGAAGCGGTGCTAAAAGAATTAGGTGTTGAAGTGGAAATTACAGAAGTGTCAGAAGATTTACAGTGCGATGCCTACAAAAAATAAAACAAAAAGTCTAGTCTACTAAGCGATTTTTTTTCGTGTTATGATAGATTTCGGTTTCAGTTGAATAGGGAGTAGAGCAGTCTATTTTTAGATCCTGTTCTGCTCTATTTATTTGAACGTACGAGTTCGGCTATGAAGGTTCGGCCGGGTTGGTTGATTTTTTTCGTTTCGAACATCTATATGTTGTGTTTTGAAAAAACATAGTATACTATATATAGTGAATAGCGAAATGATCAACAATACTAAAAACTAGGTCGTGATGGAATTGATTCAAATCGTATTTGATTCAAAAACAGGAAATGTTCAACGCTTTTTGGACAAGACCCCTTTTACAGACAAACGAAAATTGACTGGAGAAGAGTTTTTGGATACGCCGTTTATTCTCGTCACCTTTACGACAGGATTTGGACAAGTCCCTAGTACCACTCAGTCTTTTTTAGAAAAAAATGCTCACCTTTTACTAGGTGTTGCGGTGAGTGGCAACAAAGTGTGGGGAGATAATTTTGCAAAAAGCGCCGATACGATTTCTAAACAATATCAAGTTCCTATTTTGCACACCTTTGAACTAAGCGGAACAAAAAGGGATGTTGAATTGTTTACACAGGAGGTAGAAAGAATTGTCACAAAATCAGGTTCCAAAGTGGATACAATTAAATAACGAAATTATGATTCAAAAAGAAGGAAAGTTTCAGTTCGATAAGGACAAAGAAGCTGTACATAGTTATTTCGTAGATTACATTAATCAAAACACGGTCTTTTTTCACAATCTAGAAGAGAAGATTGATTACTTAATAGAAAACGACTACTATGAGGAAGAATTTTTAAGACAATACAGCATGGCAGATATTAAAGAAGTCTTTGAAGCTGCATATGCCAAAAAATTTAGATTCCCATCATTTATGAGTGCATTTAAGTTTTACAATGACTATGCACTGAAAACAAATGATAAAAAGAAAATCCTTGAACGCTATGAAGACCGCATTTCAGTTGTAGCACTTTTCTTTGCGGGTGGGGATAAAGAAAAAGCACTTGAGTTTGTAGAACTGATGATCAATCAAGAGTACCAGCCAAGTACACCAACCTTCTTGAACGCTGGACGTAAAAGACGCGGTGAGCTTGTGAGCTGCTTCTTGCTTGAAGTAAATGACTCACTAAACGATATTTCAAGAGCGATTGATATTTCAATGCAGCTGTCAAAATTAGGCGGCGGCGTGAGTTTGAACCTGTCAAAACTTCGTGCAAAAGGCGAAGCAATCAAAGATGTAGAAAACGCGACAAAAGGTGTCGTCGGCGTGATGAAGCTTCTTGATAATGCATTCAGATATGCAGATCAAATGGGGCAAAGACAAGGATCAGGCAGTGCCTACCTGAATATTTTCCACAGAGATATCAATGATTTCTTAGATACGAAAAAAATCTCTGCCGATGAAGATGTTCGCGTGAAAACACTGTCCATTGGAGTTGTCATCCCGGATAAATTTATCGAGCTTGCTAGAGAAGATAAAACAGCTTACACTTTCTATCCGCATACCGTCTATAAAGAATATGGACAGCATCTTGATGAGATGGACATGGAAGAAATGTATGACGAGCTTGTAGAAAACCCGAAAGTTAAAAAAGAAAAAGTCAATCCGAGAAAGCTTCTTGAAAAATTGGCTGTTCTACGCTCAGAATCAGGCTATCCTTATATCATGTTCCAAGATAATGTAAACAGAGAGCATGCTTTGAACCATATTTCACGAGTGAAATTCTCAAACCTTTGCTCAGAAGTGCTTCAGGCTTCAGAGGTTTCTTCTTACACGGACTATGATCAAGAAGATGAAATCGGTCTTGATATTTCTTGTAACCTTGGTTCATTAAATATCATGAATGTCATGAAAAATAAATCGATCGAAAAAACGGTTAAGCTTGCAACAGACTCACTAACGCTTGTGTCTGAAACAACAGACATTCGCAATGCACCGGCTGTTCGAAAAGCGAACAAAGCGATGAAGTCAATTGGACTTGGTGCGATGAACCTTCATGGGTATTTAGCACAAAACCAAATTGCCTATGAAAGTGAAGAAGCAAGAGATTTCGCAAATACGTTCTTTATGATGGTGAACTATTATTCAATTAAACGCTCAAGTGAGCTTGCGAAAGAAAAAGGAGAAACATTCCATCGTTATGAAGGCTCTGGCTATGCAACTGGTGAGTACTTCAATAAATACGTGGAAAATGATTTCACACCAAAAACAGAAAAAGCAGCAGCACTATTTGAAGGCATGCACATTCCAACAAAAGAAGACTGGGCAGCACTCAAAGAATTTGTAGCGGAAAATGGCATGTATCACAGCTATCGTTTATGTATTGCACCAACAGGTTCCATTTCTTATGTTCAATCGGCAACAGCCTCTGTGATGCCAATTATGGAACGTATCGAAGAAAGAACATACGGCAACAGCAAAACCTATTACCCAATGCCAGGTCTATCAGCGCAAAACTGGTTCTTCTATAAAGAAGCGTACGATATGGACATGTTTAAAGTGGTCGATATGATCGCAACGATTCAGCAGCACGTCGATCAAGGAATCAGCTTTACACTATTCCTAAAAGATACGATGACAACGCGTGATTTAAACCGCATCGATCTTTATGCACACCATAAAGGCATTAAGACACTTTATTATGCAAGAACGAAGGATACAGGGCAGGAAGGCTGTCTTTCTTGTGTTGTTTGATTAAAGGAGAGTTTAACGTGACAAAAATTTATGATGCAGCCAACTGGTCAAAACACGAAGACGATTTTACACAAATGTTTTACAACCAAAATGTGAAGCAGTTCTGGCTTCCAGAAGAGATTTCCTTAAACGGAGATCTCTTAACATGGAAATATTTAGGTGAAAAAGAGCGAGATACGTATATGAAGGTACTTGCTGGACTGACTTTACTTGATACAGAACAAGGAAATACAGGGATGCCGATTGTTGCTGAACATGTGGACGGCCATCAGCGTAAAGCTGTACTCAACTTTATGGCAATGATGGAAAATGCGGTACATGCGAAATCATACTCCAATATCTTCATGACACTCGCACCAACTGAAACGATCAGTGAAGTGTTTGAATGGGTCAAGAAGAATAAATTCCTGCAAAAGAAAGCAGATATGATTGTCAGTTTATACCGTTCGATTCAAAAGGACGATCCTATTTCTCTCTTTAAAGCAATGGTGGCTTCAGTTTATTTAGAAAGCTTCCTATTTTATAGTGGTTTTTACTACCCGCTATATTTCTATGGGCAAGGAAAGCTCATGCAAAGCGGTGAAATCATCAACTTAATTTTGCGTGATGAAGCGATTCATGGTGTGTACGTTGGATTATTAGCACAAGAAATTTACAACAAACAAACACCTGACGTGCAAAAAGAGCTGTATGATTTCTCAATTGACCTCTTGAACGAGCTTTATGAAAATGAACTTCATTACACTGAAGATATTTATGACCAAGTCAATTTATCGCATGATGTGAAAAAGTTCATTCGTTACAATGCCAATAAAGCGTTAATGAACCTTGGATTTGCCCCTTATTTTGAAGAAGAAGAGATTAACCCTATTGTATTGAACGGACTCAATACAAAAACAAAGTCGCATGACTTCTTCTCAATGAAAGGGAACGGCTACAAAAAAGCAACCGTTGAGCCGTTAAAAGATGACGACTTCTTCTTTGGAGATGAATCATAAGGAAAGCGTAAAAGTCAAAACGCATTACTCGTTTTGGCTTTTTGCCATTTCTAACAATGTGTTACATACTGGAGGTTACCGAACATGGGAAAAATGGACGAAATCATTTTAGTTGCACCGCGTACGCGCGTGTTCCAAAATGAAACACTTGCGTTTAATGGTGTGAACAGTGAAGAGAAAACAATCAGCACCATTATGAAAGAAATCGAAGAGCACTTCGAGCAGATGCGAAGAGGCGACGCAGAAGAAAATCCTGACTTCAAGCAGCCGATTCCTTATGTTGTGATTAAGCGTGAGGACGAAGTATATGTATACGAAAGACTTCAAGGCGGAGGAGAGACTCGCTTACATCATAAGTTATCTCTTGGCTTTGGGGGGCATATGAATTTCGTTGAAGGAAAAAACTTTGCTGAGATTCTAAAAGAAAATACGGATCGTGAGCTGGACGAAGAACTTTCAATTCAAGAAGAAGACAAACTTGAAATGAAAACCCTTGGATTAATCAATGACGATGACAACAGTGTCGGCCGTGTGCACATTGGACTGTTATCAGCGCTTGAACTATCTCCAGGTGCTCATGTAGAAGTAAAAGAAACAGATCAAATCTCAGGAAAATGGATGAAAACAGCCGATTTGAAAAAGCCTGAATACTTCGATCGTCTTGAAACATGGTCTCAATTTGTCGTCAACATCTTAGCGTAAATAAATACACAACAAACCGGCTCAGCAGAAGACTTGAGCCGGTTTGTTTCGTTACAACAGCTTCAGCTTATTGGAAAACGAATGCGTCGTGACCGGCCTGCTTCAATCTTGCGACGAGGTCATCTGCATTTTGCTTTGTACGGAAAGCCCCGGCCTGTACTCGGAACATGCCTCCGTCTAATACAACAAATGCGTCAAATCCTTTGGATTTAAGTGTGGCTGCTAATTCATCTGCATTGGCTTTCACTTTAAAAGCTCCTGCCTGCACTTTATAAAGATTACTTGCTTTTTTTTTCAATTGAAAGGCTTCTTCTAGGCCAGTCGCATGAGCGCGAGCGATGCCTTGAAGGAAGGTTGCGTTGCGGAGCTTATTAGCATCAGCTGTCGTATCAATGAAACCATTCTCTGTTAAAATAGCGGGCATAGAAGTTTCTCGAAGAACGTGGAAGTTCGCAGTTTTCTTGCCGCGGTTAGCAAAATCAACTGAGCGGACAATTTCATCATGAAGGGCGTTGCGATACGTGGTGGTAGGTGCTGAAACGCCAGGATACACATAGCTTTCAAACCCTGTACCCCCGCCAGCATTAATATGAATAGACACGAAATAGTCAGCTCCCCAGCTGTTTGCCGAATTCGTACGCTGGGACAAAGTGACGGATTGGTCAGTTGAACGACTTAAGCGGACAGAAACCCCATCATATTCACTAATCAAAATGTCTCTCAGTAAAAGCGCGATTTGAAGTGTTATATTTTTCTCCAAAAGTCCATTAGCACTAGCTCCAGAATCTGTTCCTCCGTGGCCAGGATCAATAAAAATTTTCACCATCTATTCATCACCTCGTCTTTATTTTATGAGAAAATAGAAGAATTGCCTGTACAAAATGCGGAAATCATTGAGACTCTTTTCTGCATCATTTGTGATCAAAAAGCTACATTTTTCTAAGAAAAAGCAAATTGTTGGTTTGTCCGCCCAAACGGGATGAATACAATGGAAATAGCACATCATTTCCTGGGAAACCGCAGAAATCCCTACAATATTCGGTATCTCGGGTCATTTTGACAGCAAACTTGGGCTTAAGCGGGCGATTGTCACGATTACAGCTCCACCCGAATAGAATAAAGAGAGAAGAGCGAGAGGTGAATACGTTGGAGCGAGCTGTCACATATAAAAACAACGGCCAAATCAATATTATACTTAACGGACAAAAGCAAGTATTGGTTGATGCAGACTCAGAGGCAGAATACCTAGAAGCCTTGCAGAAAAATGAGGCAAAACACAGCATCTTACGGGAAATAGAGCGTGAAATGAACAGCCTTGTCGGTATGGATGAAATGAAACGAAACATAAAAGAGATTTATGCCTGGATTTTTGTTAATCAAAAACGGCAGGAACAAGGGTTAAAGGTAGGGAAACAAGCGCTTCATATGATGTTCAAAGGGAATCCTGGCACAGGGAAAACCACAGTTGCAAGACTTGTCGGGAAGCTTTTCTTTGAAATGAATGTGCTCTCAAAAGGTCATTTAATTGAAGCAGAACGCGGTGATCTTGTTGGAGAGTATATTGGTCATACAGCGCAAAAAACAAGGGATTTAATTAAAAAATCACTAGGCGGTATTTTGTTCATTGACGAAGCCTATTCTCTTGCACGCGGAGGAGAAAAGGATTTTGGAAAAGAGGCGATAGATACCCTTGTGAAACATATGGAGGACAAACAGCACGAATTCATTCTAATTTTAGCTGGCTACTCCAAGGAAATGGATCATTTTCTTTCTTTAAACCCCGGTCTGCAATCAAGATTTCCAATCAACATCAGCTTTCCTGATTATACAGTCGATCAACTCATGGATATTGCTAAACGAATGATGGCGGACAGGGAATATGTTTTTACCCAAGAAGCCGAATGGAAGCTGCGGGATTATTTAATGCACATTAAAAGTACCACAAGCCCGGCAAAATTCAGCAATGGCAGGTTTGTGCGAAACACCATTGAAAAGGCCATACGAACCCAGGCGATGAGACTGCTTCTTGTGGATCATTATGATAAAAAAGATTTGCTAACCATTAAAAGTCACGATCTTCAAATGAAAGAGGATACGCCTTCTTGAAATGGCGTATCCTTTTTATAAAGAGTCACTAAAATAAACCATCCGAATAGTGGTATACGTGTGATCTGTTTGGTATGATGGTACTACTGAAAACTTAAGTACAGAAAGGAAACAACTGACGTTGAATGAACATGAAATGACTGAAAAAGCGATCCTTGTCGGCTGTCAATTGCCGCATGTAACGGATGAACGCTTTCAATACTCAATGGAAGAATTAGCTTCCTTAACCAAAACGGCTGGCGGTGAAGCTGTCAGCGTGATGACGCAGAAGAGAAATAGACAAGACAGCGCAACATATATCGGTAAAGGGAAAGTAGAAGAACTTGAGGTGCTTTGCGAGGAACTCGAATGTGATGTCATTATTTTTAACGACGAGCTTTCTCCAAGCCAGCTAAAAGCTTTGGCGACTGCTTTAGATGTAAAAATTATTGATCGTACGCAATTGATTTTAGATATCTTTGCAAAAAGAGCCCGTACAAGAGAGGGGAAGCTGCAAATAGAGCTTGCCCAGCTTCAGTATGCCCTGCCGAGACTAAGTGGACAAGGGATCAGCCTCTCAAGACAAGGAGGCGGAATTGGCGCAAGAGGTCCAGGTGAAACAAAACTCGAAACAGACAGACGCCATATTCGAAACCGCATTCACGAAATTAACGGGCAGTTATCTGCAGTCAAAGAACACCGAACAAGATACCGGGAACGCCGAAAGAAAAATGGTGTGTTCCAAATTGCCATTGTCGGGTATACGAATGCCGGAAAATCAACTTTGTTTAATCAATTAACAGAAGCAGATAGTCATGAAGAGGATATGCTGTTTGCGACACTTGACCCAATGACACGTAAGATGACATTAGAATCCGGATACAGTGTGCTCATTTCGGATACAGTTGGGTTTATCCAAGACCTTCCTACAACACTGATCGCTGCATTTCGTTCAACCCTTGAAGAAGTGAAGGAAGCCGATTATTTGCTTCATGTCATCGACTCTTCTAATGAGGATTATGAAGGACACGAACGAACGGTTCATGAGCTTTTAGAAGAATTAGAAGCGGACCGTATTCCGATGCTGACTGTTTATAATAAGGAAGATCAAATCCGACCAGATTTCATCCCATCTTCAAAGCATCGCCACATCTTAATCAGTGCTAGACGCAAAGAAGATGTAAAAAGGTTAAAAGCGGATATTATGGCTGAGCTGAAAAAAGCCTTTTTAAAGCCATATCATGTGAAGATTCCAGCGTATGAAGGGAAGCTCATCTCCGCATTAAAATCAGAAACGCTTGTGGAATCACTAGAATTTCAAAAAGAAGCAGAAATTTACGACATCACCGGATATAGTGGTGAGGATCAGACCATTTTAGGTCAAATCAAGAAGTATATGTTGGAAAGGAATTAAATCAAGATGTTTCACACATTAAAACACGGCAGTATTTTAGAAAAAGCAGCAGCAGAAACAGAACAAGAGATTTTACACGTGCATCAGGAAATTGATCAAAAGAGCGAACAAAATGAGTGGCGGGTTCTTGAAAGCTATCGAAAGCACAAAGTCAGTGACTCTCACTTTAATCCAACAACTGGATATGGCTACGATGATATGGGGAGAGACACGTTAGAAAAGATTTATGCGGATGTCTTCGGAGGAGAAAGCGGCCTTGTCCGTCCGCAGATCATTTCTGGCACACACGCGATTTCCATTGCTTTATTTGGTGTGCTGAGACCTGGCGATGAATTGATCTACATGACGGGAAAACCATACGACACGCTAGAAGAAATTGTCGGGATTCGCGGGAAAGAAGGGACAGGCTCATTAAAAGACTTCCAGATTGACTACAAAGCCATTGATTTGCTTCAAGATGGATCAGTCGATTACGACAAAGTAAAAGAGTCGATTTCTTCTAAAACAAAAGTCATCGGCATTCAGCGCTCAAAAGGCTATGCTTCAAGGCCATCCTTTACTATAGAAGAAATTGAGCAAATGATTTCATTTGTGAAAGAGATAAATGAAGAAATCATTGTTTTTGTAGACAACTGTTATGGTGAATTTACTGAATTACAAGAGCCGTGTCATGTCGGAGCTGATCTCATGGCCGGTTCACTTATTAAAAACCCAGGCGGAGGCCTTGCCAAAACAGGCGGCTACATCGTTGGAAAAGAAAAATGGGTCGAAGCTTGCTCTTATCGAATGACATCTCCGGGCATCGGCAGTGAAGCGGGTGCATCGCTGTATGCGCTCCAGGAAATGTATCAAGGCTTTTTCTTGGCGCCGCATGTTGTAGCTCAAAGCTTAAAAGGCGCAGTATTTACGGCTCGTTTTCTTGAGAAGCTCGGATTCCAAACAAACCCAGCATGGAATGCGAAAAGAACGGATTTAATTCAATCTGTCGAATTTGGAGATCCTAAAAAAATGATTGCGTTCTGTCAGGCAATCCAGTATGCATCTCCGATTAACAGTCACGTCACACCACATGCAAGCTATATGCCGGGCTACGAGGATGATGTCATTATGGCAGCGGGCACATTTGTACAAGGAGCCAGTATCGAATTATCAGCCGATGGTCCGATCAGACCGCCTTATACTGCCTATGTGCAAGGCGGTCTCACGTATGCCCATGTGAAAAATGCGATTTGCAGTGCTGTCGATGCCTTATTGGATCAAGGTTTTATTGAAGTGCCTGCTCAATAAAAAAACCATGTTAATATTCCTAACATGTTGTTGACACATAATATAACATGACATATAATAAATTTAAGCAAAGAGGAGGAGACAGTTGAGATGAGTGATAACATTCGCCGCTCAATGCCTTTATTCCCAATTGGGATTGTCATGCAGCTAACAGAATTATCTGCAAGACAAATTCGCTATTATGAGGAAAATGGTTTAGTATTTCCAGCAAGAAGTGATGGAAACCGCCGATTATTTTCTTTTCATGATGTTGATAAATTACTAGAAATTAAAAACCTCATCGAACAAGGTGTAAACATGGCAGGAATCAAAAAACTTTTTGCCAAAGCTGAGGCAGAAAATCCATCGTCTGATAAAAAGACGGAGGAAAAAACCACAGCTAAGCACAACTTGTCAGATGATGAACTCAGGAAGCTACTGAAGAAGGAACTCATTCAGGCTGGACGTTTCCAACAAGGAACGACCTTTAGGCAGGGGGATATGTCAAGGTTCTTCCGTTAACCAATTAGCAAAAGCATTGCTATACACATTTTACCTTTTGTAGGGGAGGAGTTTTACGAAATGGCAAAGTACACAAGAGAAGATATCGTAAAATTAGTAAATGAGGAAAACGTAAAGTACATCCGTCTGCAATTTACAGACATTCTCGGAACAATTAAAAATGTTGAGATTCCTGTGAGCCAGTTAGAAAAAGCTCTCGATAACAAATGTATGTTTGACGGTTCATCTATTGAAGGCTTCGTACGTATCGAAGAATCAGATATGTATCTATACCCAGATCTAAACACATTTGTTATTTTCCCTTGGACAGCAGAAAAAGGTAAAGTTGCACGCTTTATTTGTGACATTTATAAGCCAGACGGGACGCCATTTGATGGAGACCCACGTAACAACTTAAAGCGTATTTTAAAGGAAATGGAAGAACTAGGATTTAGTGATTTCAACCTTGGACCTGAGCCAGAATTCTTCTTATTTAAACTAGATGAAAAAGGCGAGCCAACGCTCGAACTAAACGATAAAGGTGGATACTTTGACCTTGCACCAACAGATCTAGGCGAAAACTGCCGCCGTGATATCGTGCTAGAGCTTGAAGAAATGGGCTTTGAAATTGAAGCATCTCACCACGAAGTAGCACCAGGACAGCACGAAATTGATTTCAAATATGCAGGCGCAATCCGTTCTTGTGATGACATTCAAACATTCAAACTCGTTGTCAAAACCATTGCGAGAAAACACGGTCTTCATGCGACATTCATGCCAAAACCATTGTTCGGTGTAAACGGATCTGGTATGCACTGTAACCTATCATTATTCAAAAATGGTAAAAACGCATTCTTCGATGAAAAAGCAGATTTACAATTAAGCGAGACTGCTAGACACTTTATCGCAGGTATCGTCAAGCACGCAACAAGCTTTACAGCAGTCACAAACCCAACGGTTAACTCATACAAGCGTCTTGTACCTGGCTATGAAGCACCTTGCTATGTGGCATGGAGTGCACAAAACCGCAGCCCATTGATCCGTATCCCGGCATCACGCGGCATCAGCACACGTGTAGAAGTGCGTAGCGTAGACCCATCTGCAAACCCATACCTTGCACTAAGCGTATTACTTGCAGCAGGTCTAGACGGAATCAAAAATAAACTAGAAGCACCAGCACCAATCGACAGAAACATCTATGTCATGGATAAAGAAGAGCGCCTTGAAAACGGCATCGCTGACCTACCTGCAACACTTGCAGAAGCACTCGAGCTGCTAAAATCAAACGAAGTCATGATCAACGCACTAGGCGATCACCTATTCGAGCACTTCATCGAATCAAAAGAAATCGAATGGGATATGTTCCGCACCCAAGTACACCCATGGGAACGCGATCAGTATATGTCTCAGTATTAATAAAGAAAACCCCTTGGAGCCATTGGCTTCAGGGGGTTTATTTTCGTCAAGTTCCTTACTAATGTGTGAATAAACTTCAGCTGTCACTATATAGCAAGGAGTTTTTGTGAGTTTACCTAATGACAGCTTTTGCTGAAAGCATTAAACATCAAACTGTGTATGTTTTTTCACAGTACGATTACTATATCCTTGACTGGTTAAATAGTTTAAGAATTTTTTACACATAATCGGCTTAATATCCTTTATTTTGATGTTTTTGAAGTAGGGATGGGGATGATCAAATAATGTTTCGTTCGTGGAGGTCATATGTGTTCTATCTGACGGTGTCTTTTTTGTATTCAATGACCCAATTGATCTGAAAATTGCTCAAATGAGATGGTGCTTGTGTTAAACGAATCATCAGTACATAAAGAAAGAATATACTTAAATTTAACAAAATTATAAAAATAAGGATAAAGTCATGTTTCCATAATGCCCCTTTTACATACAATAATTTTGCAGAAACTAAAAGGAGTGTTTGTTATGATTGACCTAAAATATGGTGAAGAAAATGTGTTAATCCCTAAAAATAGTACAGATTCAATCGATGTAAATTCCGTTTTTTCCAATGAAGATAGACATTGTACGGAGACAGATAAACTAGTTAAGTTTTGCTGTACAATAGACATACCAAAATGCTTTAAATTTAAAAAGAATGTTCCAATAAAGTTTTTTTATGATCCAACCTGCTTAAAACCGGTAATACAGTCAAACTTAGAATGTTTTCCTTCAGAGTGTGGGCCAGTGTGGGCAAACTGTTATTGTGCACAGATAATAGGTTGTATTCCTTATCTGGTCAATGTTCCTGTTGAAGTTAAAGAGTGCGGAGTGGATGTTGTTATAAATGAAGATAATTGTAAAGTGGAATCAAAAAAGATTGATAAAATAGGATATATCTGTTGCAAAGGTGATCTTTGTGTGGATGAAACACTTGGAAAATACACTACTCCACCTTCAATTCCTGAGCTAGACTGTAGAAATGTTGAGTTAATTGAGTTAGGTTATAAAGATACAACTGTTAATGTGTGTAATAATAATTGTGTTACTTTAATTGTAAGCGGGACATTGCAATTACCAAAGGCTGTAATCAATAAACAAGATTGTCCACCAAAACAGCCACAAACAACTTCTTCAAATTGTTGTGCCTATAATTAGAGTTGTCAATATATTAAATTATTCTTAAAGTATTTTAGAATAAAATCATGACCAAAATTCGGTCCCAAATGTTGAGACCTGTAGATATTCTATTTCAAAATTCTATTAATGAAGCACTGAGAAGTTTTTTTTGAAAAGTTTTCAGTGCTCTGAATTGTTTATTTGAATGGGAAATTTTATTCTGTAATCAGTATGGAATAATTTGCTTGAGCTCTATGATCGTGATCAACTAGCTATAATCAGGTTAAAAATTAAGGGGGGAGCTAATAAAAAGGCTCATTGATGAGTTTGTTAGATGAGTTTGTTATTTGTAACAATCATGTGCATCTTAGGGCTATCCCTGCTACTCGTAATTAGAATCAGCCCATTCTAACTAATTTTTAATCTATATTCAATATTTCGCATTACGACCTCATTTAAACATAGTCTTTCATTTTGTGAGGTAAGTAAATTTACCTTACTTTAACAGAATAGAATCAGTCTATGCTCCTGGATCAAGGTGTTGCCTTTAGTGATGCAAAATTTTAGGGGTGAGGCTTACGTGGAATGCGCTAACACACGTTAAACTTGAAAGGGGAGTGTCTCAGCCGATGCATTACATTAGGATAGGATACCACTGTGCTTCCCTATTTGCTCATGTATCTGAAAGGCGAAAGCTGTGATTAAGTGCTGAACGTAGGATGGGTGTATCGGTTCTGACGATGCAGGACAAGCCACAAGTATCAAAACTCAAATTTGTGGGATGAGAAACAGTTAGGGTCACTTGACACAGTAAGCTTGTTTGGGGAATAACCAACTGCAAATAGGGTGAACATACGGATACCATAAGTTTGATAAACTATTAAGTTGATCAGCCTGTCTGAGTTTGTTTCTTTTTTTAAAAGCAAATTCAGGCAGACAACTTGTTCAGCCGTTGTACATTGTTTTCAACCTATCAAGTCAAAAAACAAACGACAAGTCAAGACTATTGGTGAAAATATAAAATAGAATTCCTTATTACATTTTATGGATTTTGCTGTGATTAAAAACAAATAAAAAATATCTGCCTGAACAACTAGACTTAAGAATTTTATGATATAAGAATTTATTAACTCTAAAGTTGATTTAAACTAATAAACCCTTTCTTATTTATTTAACAAGTAAAGGGTTTATCTGATCAATGTCTTATTAATAATTGTCTATTTCAATTACAATATTCTTTATATTGATTAAGTATTCTTTTAAAACTGTGACTACAGGAATATGACCTTCTTCCAAGCAATAATATGAAGTGAATTCTCCTTCAAAATTGTGAATATAACTGTGGGAATGAGGATTAAAGACATCGAGCGGTTCTCCATTTACTGATACTGGTTGCCCTGTATTAATAAATACATTATTTTCAAGGACTACGCCATTACCTAAATCTGCTCTTTTAATTACTCCATCGAACATTTTTTTACTTCTTGTTAGTTTTATGTGTTTGTTTTGATTGGCAAGTGACTTAAACTTCAATAACCATTGGGATTGAGATGAGAACACTTGAGAACTTTTTAATATGTGATATATTTTTGGATGATTTCCTTTCAAATCAATAAAATTTTTGTCCATTTCTTTAACAAAAACATCTTCTTTTTTATATGAAGGAAAATATATTTTTCTTTTGACTCTACTAAGCTGTGTTTCATTTAATTTGTAAGTTGCTGATTCAAAGCAGAATTTTTCAAAAATATAATATGCTGTGTAATCCAACGCGGAATTCAGAGAATCTAAAAAGTATTTAATTTTAAAAGCTAAAGGCCTCTCTAGATTCTCTGACATTGCCCTCTCTTGCATTTCTTCGATTTCTTTAAGAGTTTTTTCTGCTTCTTCAGTTAAAAATAATGCTTCTTTAATTGACAATGATCTTCCCCCTAAATTTAAGTATGTTTTTAATATATCAAAATCACGGAGTGATAAATATGAAAAAAGAGAAATTACTGGAAATATTCAACGAACTTTTGGAAGAATGGTATAGTGCAGAATGTACCCTAGAAGGATTTTCAACATTTCAAGACGAAGACTCACTAGAAAAACAGAAAAAAGAGTACGTTGAACGTTTTAATGATGCTTTAGAATAACGGTTTGAAATATTTCCCTTTCTGTCGATATTATTCACGAGGTGATTTCAAGTGGAATGGAACCCAATTAAAAGTATTCAGAAAGAAAATAGAGAAATTAAGGAATTTAGAAAACAGAAATTCAGATATTGCTGGAACTATCGCAATGATATACACTATTCCTGTTTTTATTTATCTAATGTTTTCATGGGCAGTGATAAAGGACAGCTTCAACAAAGCCACAGTTAATTATTTTAAAGACTTGCTTATCCTTGCAAGAGATGAGAAAAAGAATGATGTTGAAATTGTTTAGTACTCCCATGTCATTCTCTTTTAAAGCACTCTACATAAAAAATACCTTTTATAGATAAGTATGTTTGCATTTTGCGGGATACCGAAAACTTTTAAAATGAACACCTTGTCTTTACATATGTTGTAAATGTCATGTTAAAATTATACAAAGGAAATGATAGCAAGGGGGTAATGGGATGTCGAATTTGATTTCTTCTGTAGATGTAGCAAACACGCTCAACAAATGGTATTTACATATTAAAAAGAGGGAAGTTTCACAAGCAGTAGAGCTGAGGGATGAGATTCAAGAAATGTTAGGCGAAATGGAAGAAAATCAAGATGTGTTACTCTATTTCAATATTCTTGATTACAGATTTAAGGTACTGATGGAAGATTTAGTGGGGCAACCAACAATAACAGAAAATGAAAGAGTCAAAACAGATGACATGCTAAGGTTTTACTTTTATCTTTTCAAAGGTATGTATGAGAGTGCAAAGAATAACTATTCAGAAGCCCTAGTCCTATTCAGAGTAGCTGAGAGACAGTTGGACAAGGTACATGATGAAATTGAAAAGGCTGAGTTCCATTATAAAATTGGCACACTCTACTATTTCAATAAAGTCACGCTTCTTTCTCACCATCATCTACAAACAGCAAAGGACATCTACAAAGGTCATGAAGGTTACAGCATACAGACCATAAACTGTAATATGTTGTTGGCACTGAATTTGATTGATGACGGTAGACTAGACAAAGCTGAACGGATACTTTTGGATTGTGTCGATAGACTGATTGAAAAGAATGATAAGAGATTGTTAGCTTTGGCTTATTATGATTTGGGATTTCTCAAAATTCAAGATGACCACCATATAGAAGCAATTGAATATTTTAACAAAGCAATTTCGGCAGATGATCTAAAACAGTCAGCTCCTGTTTCATACTTACAATGTGCGTATGAATTTGCAAGATCAAGCTACAAATCAAATCAGTTGGATCAGGCAATAAGTTGGGTTACTGAGGGGAAAAACTTCTCTAAAGAACAGCAGAACACAAACTTTATGTTGAAATTCAATATCCTTGAGAAATGTTATACAACACCACAGGAAAGCTATGAAGATATCAAGAAAGGGCTATGTCTTTTGGAAGAAAGAAAAGCATATGTTGATATAGAGGCTTTAGCTCCTGATGTTGCCTCCATTTATAAGAAGTTAAATCTTTATGAAGAAAGCAACTATTTCTTGGAATTGGCTTTAAAATCTTGTACGCTAATAGGAAAGGAGGTCATATGATCATGAAAAAAATAATGATGATGATTACTACTGCTTTGCTATTATGTGCAATTCTTGGAATGCCTGCTGGACAACAAACTCAGGCAGATGCTAAAAATGAGGTAGTGTTGCTTTTCTCTAGAGGTGCAGGATCATAAAAGGGAATCCACACTACGGAGGATAATTGGTTAAAAAACGATAAAGTGGATTAAAGTGTAAGACTCCTTATGGTATTCTAGTAAAAGAATACGCCATAAAAGGAGTCTTTTTTATATGAAAATATTAGATGCTCCATCTTTACTTTCAGCTGTCGAACAAAGGTCAAAAGTCTATCAGGAGCTTCGAGACGAAATGCAGCATGTGAAAAAAGCATTAAAAAGTGTGTCGGGATTAGGTGATGAATTTACTGGAAAAGGTGCAGACAATATCAAGGCCTTTTATGAAGATCTTGCGCTTTACACAGATACTTATCTTGACTTTATTGATATGCAAAAAGCGTTTTTAGATGGGGTAAAAGGAAAGCTTGATGATGAATCGTTAGGCGGAAGTACATTTATTGATGAGCACTTTTTAGATGCTCAATTGAAACAAGGCTTTCAAAACAATAAGGATATGGTCAAGGAACAAAAAGAAGCCCTATCCACTATTTTTGACGACATCAGTGATCTCATAGAACTGAATGTATTTTCAAGTAAAGAGGTCAATGAGCATTTAGATGATGCGAACAAAAAAAGAAAAGATGCAATTGAGGCTTTACATAAAATAGATCATGAGCTAAAAACAGAATACGCAAAATCAGAAGCGATTGAAAAACACCTCTCAACTTTTTATGCAAAGATGATGGCTGCTACAGGAAAAGGAAAAAATGCGCAGCCCATGTATTACGATGCAAAAGCATTTCATGAGACAGATGTGTACAAGAATCATGATAAAATCGATGCACAGGTGAAAGCATATTTAAAAGTGAAAAAAGAAGAAAAAGAGAAACGAAGAATCAAAGAATTGAAGGAAAAGCTCAACGATCCTTCTTGTTTATCAGAAGAGAAATACTTTGAGATTGTAGACGAAATTGGTTATGAGAATCTTTCTTACGATCAAAAAATGTATTACAGCCAGCTTCTCCAGATCAAAGCGCAGGAAGAAGCCTCAGAGGGGTTCGTTGATGTTGTAAAAGGTGCAGCAGTTGGTCTATATGATGTGGCCAAAGATACAGTAGTTGGCATCTATGATCTTGTGACAGATCCTGGAGGTGCCGTTGAATCGGTTGTAACGGCTGTTTCACATCCAATTGAAACATCGAAAGCGATTGGAAAGTCGATTTCGGACTCATTCCAAAAAGAAGTCATCGATGGTGATGCATATTCTCGATCACACTGGTTTGCCTATGCGACTGGTTCTCTAGCAGAAATTGTCTTTGGTTCTAAAGGTGCAGGAGCCATTACAAAAACGGGGACAACAGCGGCCAAAACAACGGTGAAGAAAGGCCTTGAACAAGGAGCAAAATCATTAGACAGAGTCTCTATTCCGAATCTATTGCCGTACTCACCAAAATTTCAACTGGCTGGTGGCCCGAAGCTGCCGTATAACGTGTTTGACGGAGAAAATCTCAAAAATAAACTCCTCTCCATGGCAAAGCGTCTAGACAACAATTCAGGATATGGCATCTCTAAGACAGGCAGACGCTTACCAGCACCAAAATCACCACCAACTGTTGTCAGTTACGGAGATCATTATGTGAGATGGAAACGTAAAAAAGTGCTAAAACCTAATGTTGTCTATTCAACCAAACAAGGTTACACCTACACCACCGATCACTACGGACGTATTGTCAAAGTCGAAGCAAGTGATTTAAAATACGGAGAAGTCAAAAGAAACCAATATGCCCAATCCAATTCAGGAAAGCCTGATCGATTACTAGATGATGACGGAGGTCACTTGATTGCCTCTATTTTTAAAGGTTCTGGGGATATTGATAACCTTGTTCCGATGAATTCACAGATTAATAGAAGCGGTGGGAAATGGTACAAGATGGAGCAAACATGGATAAAGGCTCTAAGTGCAAACCCGCCCAAAAAAGTTAACGTAGAAATTAAACCCCTATACAATAGTGACTCATTGAGGCCAACAGAATTTAAAGTAAATTATACAATAGAGGGAAAATTGAAAAGAACTGTTGTGATACAGAATCAAGCAGGAGGTTGACAAAAAGGTGCAAAATCAAGCAGATCTATTTAAGAAAATCGCAGAAGAGGTTAATGAAATTATACCAACTGATTGGTATAAAATTATTCTTTATGCTGAAGTACTCGAAGATTCATCAGAAGTGTTTTTTTTCTTTAAAACAGACTGTGATAAAGAGTATATCTATTCTCATGATATTCCAGAAACGTTTAATGTAAGTGAAAATATTTATGAAGATTTACTTCTAAATTTACATGCTTTGTTTAAAGAATTGTGGGTTAATGATAAAGAAATTAATACTGATGTGTGGACTAGTGCAACATTAAAATTAAATAACAAAGGGGAGTTTTCCATCGAATATGATTTTTCAAATATATTAGAAGATGGAATAGATGAAGTTCAAAAACAGGAGATATGGATGTATCAAAATATTGGAATACTTCCAGAAGATCAGGAAGATCGAGAATTTGTGATTGAATATATTAAGAACAAAGAAAAGAATGATAACTAGTTTACTTGCATAGAAAGAGCACCGTTCCAGGCAGAATGGTGCTTTTATTCTTTAATGACTACTTTTAATTAACAATAAAACTTCTCTTTATTTAAACCGATAAACCGTCACCTCACAATCACCCAGTTCTTCTTCAATCATCTCTTCCACAATCGTCCAATCGCCACCGGCCAAGCCGCAGCCGATCCCGTATGGAATGGCGATGGACGTTTGGTTTTTCTCTTCAGGTGATTGTGTAACTGTATCCTTTAGGTGTTGAAAGCAGCTGCGTAAAGCATCGTAGTCAGTTTGCTTTCTTGTTCTTCCATACCCAGCTTGGGCAAATAAGTTGGCAATTGTTTTTCCATCTTTTGTTGTGATGAGTTGAATGGAGCTTAGCAAGTCATCTCCTTGTTCTGTACATAACTGTTTATAATCTTTGTACACATTCGGATATTTGCTTTTGATCTGTTTCGCTAATCCAGCGCCCATGACTCCTTTACAGTTCACTTGGTGACAGATAATGTCTTCGCTTGCCTCTAAAATGTTGCCATCTACCGTTTTGATCATATGATGTAACCCCTTTTTGATAAAATGCAAACCTATGTTCTATTATAACAGTTGTCATCATGTTATTTAATAGCCAAAATGTTTTTGATGGGTTTATTTGAAGACAATTCAATATGAATCTGATTGTCAAAGTTGATACATGTCATCTAGAATATGGAGAGACCGCAAACGCGAAATCAAGCAGAAACAGTGAGGGGTAACATATGAATCTATTAGAAACGAACCGGTTAATGATTAGACCGTTTTGCGATGAAGATGCGGCAGGAATGCTAGAATACTTGGCTCATCCAAGAGTCAATTGTTTTCTTGATGATCGAATCTCTACATTGGAGGAAGCGGCTGCTAAGGTGCAAAAGAGAAAAGAAGATCACTCGTATGTAGCGGTTTGTTTAAAAGAAAGTGGGCAGGTTATTGGTGAATTGTTTCATTTAAAAGAGGAGCCTGATACTTATGCAATTGGATGGAATTTTAATGCAGCGTATGAAGGGAAAGGATATGCGCGTGAGAGTGCTGAAGCATTCTTATTCTATTTATTTTTAGAAAAGAGAGCAAGGCGTCTTTATGCCTATGTAGAGGATGAAAATGTCCGTTCACAGGCATTATGTGAGCGATTAGGCATGCGGAAAGAAGGCCTTTTTCTTGAGTTTATTTCATTTACGAACCATGAAGACGGCACACCTAAATATGAAAACACATATCAATATGCTTTGCTAAAAAAAGAATGGGCGCAACATCACTCTCGTTAAACAAGTTAGTACATGATGTTCAAGTGACATAAAAGTGACAAACCTGTCATATGATTCCATGGTTTGTTCGTTCGATCGATGGAGGCAGACATCTCATTTCAATTATCCTTATCATAAATCAAGTAAAAAAGGATGAAATGAGATGCGGGGATTTAATGAAGATTTGTTTAGGTGGGTGAATCAGCTCAGTATTGATTATGGTTCCTTGAATCCGATATTTATTGGACTAGCTGAATATACAGTGCTGCTGGCAGCACTCATGTGTCTGTTTGTATGGTTTCAAAATCGCAGCAGGTACAATAGGGCGATGGTCGTTTCTGCTGGACTGACCTTCATATTGGCAGAGTTACTCGGGAAAATCGCAGGGGTGTTTTATTTCAATCAGCAGCCCTTTGCAGAAATGAGCCACGTCAATCTTTTGATTCAAAAGGAAGTGAATAACTCGTTTCCGAGTGATCATACCATCTTTATTTTTTCGATTTGCTTGATCTTTTGGCTGTTTCATAAACGCCATTTTTATTGGCTGATCATTGCGTGTGCTGTTGGATTTTCAAGGATTTGGGTAGGTGTTCATTATCCATTTGATGTCTTCGCAGGAGCTGCTATAGCGTGTCTAACAGCCGCTGCTGTTGTATATTTGCCGATATGTCAAAAAAGTGTTAATTCCATCTTGTCATGTTATGAGTGGCTTGAACAGAAATTGGTAGGGAAGAGAACAAAATAACATGAAGCAGTAAAATACCCCGATCTGTTAACGCTGAGATCGGGGTACTGTTTATTTTCGCCAAAACGTTGAACAATCCGCTTTGTCTTCGATATTAAATTCAATGATTTTTTTCAGGAGAGGATAATCAACTGGCAAGCTTTCTTTCATGCGAAACATCTTTTTTCCATGATCGTACCCAGCTTGTACAATGTCAGCTGAAAATTGATCAATTCCTTTTCCTTCTGGTGCGACAGAAATGTGATGTTTTGCGACGCTAAACCCAATAATAAATGTACCGTGATCTGTGAACATAGGCTGATTCCAAGCAATTCTTGGCTCTAATTGAGGGAATGTGTCTTCTACCCATTGTAAGATGTCTTGAGTGCGCTGCTTCAGCTCGGGGTTACCGATGTTGCTGATATATTCTTCAAACACATGCATGATGTTTATCCTCCATTTCCATCGACCTCATAAGCCTCAGACGGGATTCGAACCCGCACTCCTTTCGTAAGCATAGGCTAGGGGCAACACGCTTCCCTACGGAATTTCACCGACAGGAATCTCACCTGTCTCAGCTCATGTGCTTTTCGGTGCTTCTGAAACCCTTGCCTTGCGACCCGCCAGCTACAATTTGTTTTACGGCGCTCTTCCCTTCTAGAGCTACTGAGGCGTGTAAGTGATTGATCATATTATATAAAGAAACTGGATAAATGAAAAGCTGCGCTGATGACTGGTGCCGATGGTCCTTAGGCAATCGCACAAAATAGTCAAAGGCACATATGATAAAAGACCATATGGATTTGTATACAGCATTGAATTGGGCTGATGGAAAGTGACAAAACTGTTGATGAGTAAACTGAAAGAGATAAACAATCAAAAAAAAAATGATGGCTTTACTCACAAACGTTCATTGAGTTCTCCTTTTTTGCTCATCATGGAAGATGGGGAACCTTTCTACTCATGGGTGTTCTTTGAGAGAAGTATATTTAAGACTTGTTATTTTTCTTTGATTTCCATCAATGAAGAACAGAATTGTGTGGTGTTAGAGCTTCTTGTTCCGTGTTGCATGAGATCGTCGTGCTGTCAGAAAGTCTTGTATCGATCCAGCTCAAAAATCCTTGTCGACCTGTCTTTTTTATGCGGATTGATGAAAGTGAAGCTGCCTGTATATGATGCGCTCATATTAAAGAACATTGAATCTCATCACATCCTTCTTTGTTTTTCAGCATCGTCCAGTTCGGTTGAAATATGGCGTAATGGAACAAAATTACTGAATACAGCAACAGTGGTTTTGCATCATCATGATGATCAAAATGTGCCAGTTTCTATCACCATTCAAACAAAAAAAACATGTCATGACATCTATGTCCAAAAGGGAGAAAGCCGGGCGGTTACGGTGAAAGATATGATGTTGATTTTAAAGAATCAAGCTGCTGAAAACGTGCAAGCGCGATTAGAAATACAATTAAACATGGTACAAAGGAAGAAAATAAGGCTTTAAGTTTGGGATAATCGCACAATCTTCGTAGATCACTAGATCATAGTCTATCAAGAATAGGTTGAAGGAGGGTTATAATGGCTATTTTAGGCGGGTGTAGTAATGAGCAAACAGGCTTTGTGAATGATGCAGTATGCTTCACGGTCGATTTAGCAGCAGCTGCTGATGCAGTTGTTGTCTGGACAGACGGAACACCATTTGTCATAAACGGGACCATTATGGTGGAAAACAATGGGATCGCAGCTGTAGCACCTACTGTGACATTAGAGGTAAACGGTGCGGCTGTTCCAGATTTCACAGTACCTCCAGGGGAGAGTCAATCCATTACGCTTAATGACCTGAACTCCATTGGGATTGTAGCTACTGGCGGGACCTCGACTGGAAGTATTGTCGTTTCTTTTTCTCTCAATTATCAGTATTAGTGTGTATGTCTTGAAGATTCCACAGATTGAAAGTAGTGAGAGACATGTGCGCCCAACTTAATATGTGTGGAGGTATAACGGGTCCAACGGGAGCAACGGGTCCAACCGGAGCCACCGGCTCGACGGGAATAACTGGTCCAACGGGAGTAACCGGCTCGACGGGAATAACCGGCCCAACGGGAGCAACGGGTCCAACGGGAATAACCGGCCCAACGGGAGCAACGGGTCCAACGGGAATAACCGGCCCAACGGGAGCCACAGGCCCAACGGGAGCAACGGGTCCAACGGGAGCCACAGGCCCAACGGGAGCAACGGGTCCAACGGGAGCCACCGGCTCGACGGGAATAACCGGTCCAACGGGAGTAACCGGCCCAACGGGAGCAACGGGTCCAACGGGAATAACCGGCTCAACGGGAGTAACCGGTCCAACGGGAATAACCGGCCCAACGGGAGCCACAGGCCCAACGGGAGCAACGGGTCCAACCGGAGCCACCGGCTCGACGGGAATAACCGGTCCAACGGGAGTAACCGGTCCAACGGGAGCAACGGGTCCAACCGGAGCCACCGGCTCGACGGGAATAACCGGTCCAACGGGAGTAACCGGCTCGACGGGAATAACCGGCTCAACGGGAATAACCGGCCCAACGGGAATAACCGGCCCAACGGGAGTAACCGGCCCAACGGGTCCAACGGGAATAACCGGCTCAACGGGAGTAACCGGTCCAACGGGAGTAACCGGCCCAACGGGAATAACCGGCCCAACGGGAGTAACAGGTCCAACCGGAGCCACCGGCTCAACGGGAGTAACCGGTCCAACCGGAGCCACCGGCTCAACGGGAATAACCGGCTCGACGGGAGTAACCGGTCCAACGGGAGTAACCGGCTCGACGGGAATAACCGGCCCAACGGGAGTAACAGGTCCAACCGGAGCCACCGGCTCGACGGGAGTAACCGGTCCAACCGGAACAAGTGTAACGGCTAACTCAATGTACGCGTCCAATACGTCGGGAAGTACAGTTCTCGTTGTCTTAGGCGGAACAGCTGTTTCTTTGTCTAATAATCAGACTTTAGATGGTTTTACGGCAAGTGGTGGAAATACGGTATTTACAGTGCCAGTCTCAGGTCGCTATTTCATCACGTATCAAGTGAACACAAGCGTAGCACTGCTTGCTGGAACGAGGATTGTCAACAGCGGATCTGCCATTCCAGGCTCTATTTTATCACCCGCTTTATCGGCATCTACCTACAATGTATCACTTATTACAACGCTTACAGCAGGTAACCAAATTTCTCTCCAAATTTTCGGAGTGGTCGCAACAGTTGTCTTACTTGGAGGAGGATCGGTTGGAGCGGCATTAACCATCATACGATTGGAATAAGATCAAAAAGCCCCAAAAAGGGCTTTTTTCATTTTGAGATGTTCTTTTTTAAAAAAAGGCTAAATTTTTAGGCAAATATCATTGACTAGAAGAAAGAAACGCACTTTCAATGGAAACGGTTATTGAAGATTCAAGTGATTCATATTAAAATGATGTCAAATGGACGAATTAGCAATTGCTAATAGAAGTTCCATATTTAGTGAAATCATGTGCTGTAGCTGAAGGTGATTGGGGGTGTAGAATGAGCAAAGTTCCTGTTGCGGAATTGGCATCATTATTAAATGACTGGAACATGGAAATCAAAAAAGATCATGCAGATGAGGCAGAACGGTTATTTGCCAAAGCGAAACAAGCAGTAGAGGAAATTGACGATGCGGATATCCTCATATACTATTCTCTTCTTGAGAAAAGACATCACATTCTTATGTACAATTTAAGAGGGCAAAAGGGCAATGTTTCAACGAAAAGTATAGAGGGTCATTATGGAAAAAAAGAAGATGACCTGTCTAATCGTCTTGCCTATTATTTCGATTTCTATGAGGGTGTGTATGAGCAGCATCAAGGTAATTATGAGGTTGCATTGCAAATGTATCAAAGTGCTGAAAAGCTCTTAGATAAAATTCCAAGTGAGATAGAACGTGCTGATTTCGATTTTAAAGTGGCATGGCTTTACTACCGGCTTAGTCATATCATGCTCTCATTAAGCTATATCCGCAGAGCGCTCCACGTCTATAAGCGGCACAAGCAGTATGAAAGAAGAACGGCCCTTTCATACTCTCTTATAGCAGCGAATCTAACAGAGATCGGCCGGTATGAAGAGGCGCTTGAGAATTATCGTCTGGCAGAAGAAGTTTTGACAAGTGAGCAGGATGATTTTATGCTGGCTCAGCTTCATCACAATGTGGCCATTTTATATTCATTTTGGAACAAACCCAAGGAATCGATACGTCATCTTGAAAAAGCACTGTCCCATCAAGAGTACTATGATTCAGATTTCTTTTTCCATTCTACGTATCTGATCAGCCGGGAACTCTGTGTGATTGGTGAAAAGCAGCGTGCAAGCCAATATATAGAGGCTGCATATGCCAGAATAAAGGATGCTTCGCATGAAGTGTTTCAGCTAAAAATAGGCATCGTACATGATCTTTACTTAACGCATGCGCCACAAAGATTTCAGCAAATTGATGAGAAATTAAGAAAGTTAGAACAGAAGAATGAATATCATGAAGTAAAAGAGCTATCACAATTTGCAGCAAAATATTGTGAAAAGCAAGCACTTTATGAGCAGTCTGTTTTTTACTTGAACAAAAGTTTAGAAGCGGATTTACATATGAAAAGAATGGGGTTGATTTAAGATGAAAACAGGATTAAAAGTATTATTTGTTGTCGGTTTAGCGGTCGCTGCGACTGTTCTATCGCAAAACGTTGCGGGTTCATTCGAAGTTGCAGAAAAAATCATTGGTGGTTAATACCATGTATCTCTCGCCCTTGTTGATATCGTCAGCAAGGGTTTTTTGTGTTTTAATAGGCTCTTCTTATTAAACGCTACAAGAACGTTTAATAAGAAGAATTCGCAACAAAGGGGGTGTGCAAATTTATTACCTGCTCCATTATTCTAAATAAACATAGGGCAGAGCAACAAGTTAAAAAGGTCACTTTTCTTTGCTTAATTTAATTTTTTGCAGGACTTTTCATTCAAATTTTATCAAATTGGTCTAATGTACATAGAAGGAAAAGAAAAAGCAGGAGCACCGCCCCTTTTGTCATGCATATGATGAGATAAGGTCTGATTTGAAGGCAGGTGATTGTATGTATCCACGGGTTTATGGTGGTTTTCATGGAGGCGGTTTTAGCGGAGGCGGGGCACATATTGGGCCAGTTGGTTCCCATATCGGCTTTGGCGGATATTATTTGAGCCCTGGTGTATTCTCTGGCTTAGGCGGTTTTCCCGGGTACGGAGGATTCGGGACATTTTCTGGATATCCATATGGTTCTACGTTCATCATGGGGCGCCCTCCTGGATTTTATGTGAGGAGTTATTAGTGTAAGATCACAATCATTGAAATAGCCTTCTAAAGAGAGGCTATTTCAATTGGTGAAAGTGCTTCAATCCAGCTGTTATCACAATGATTCCTAGGATGATGATAGGCAGCCAAATGATGATAAACGGGTCGTAACGATCTGTGTATGCAGCAATAGCCGCACCTAGGCAGTAAAAGACAATAGATCCAATTCGCAGCAAGCTCACATGCTGAATAGGGGCTTTTCTTTTTTCCCTGTATGATATGCGCTGAGCTGCATCTTCAAATAGATTAGCGAGTGTACTCGTGAGAACAGTTGTAGAAATGCCAGCAACATTCAATTTACGAGCGGCTGCTGTCTGCATGCCCATGGCCATACTTAAAAGGATGATCAGCATAAAGTAAGCACCTTGTGTATAAGGGAAAATGGTCATGAGAGCAAATAGAAGCAAAATCATCACTTCTATGATAAAAATGCGTGTCACGGCTTTTGGCCAAAACGCTTTCTCATGCTTCCCGCCTACCACAACTGCAAGTAAAACCCCTAAAACGAATCCACTTAGAGCAATGATGGAATGCAGGGCCGTTAGCTGCAAGGAGCTTCCTGCTGCAATGCCAAGCAGCACAATATTACCTGTCATATTGGCTGTAAACACATGCCCTAGGCTTAAATAGCCAATTACATCCACAATTCCTGCGGAAAGACATAAGCAAATCAAAGCTGTATTACGAAATGAATGTGCGGTCAAAATCGTCATCCCTTTCTTCCTCTCTAATGAATAAGTGTAACGCTTCATGACCGCGGATGTCCATCTGATGAGAAGGTCACATGTGTGCAAGCTGATGTAAGACTTGTCTAAAAGCATCATCATTCACAAGGTGCCTCATGCGGCGGAACGGATCGCCTTTTTCCTTTAAACGCTCTATGACAGCTGGCATCGTAAAAAGAGTAGGATGAAGCTCATCATGATAGAGTTCGTCCCATTCAAGCGGTGTCGCAACAAGTCCAAGCTCATTTCCTCTCGGGGAATATGGAGCGATAATTGTTTTTCCAGCATCATGCTGAATGTAGTCTAAATACAAGCGATTGCCGCGATTTTTCTTAAGACGTTCCAGAGTAAATAGATCCGGTGCTTGCTCACATAAAAATTGGCATATAAACGCAGTGAATTGTCTTGTTTCTTCGTAAGTGAAGGCGTTTTTCTTTAAAGGAATATAGACTTGAAGCCCTTTGCCTCCGCTTGTTTTAATAAAGGCTGTGAGAAAAAGTCCGTCTAAAAGCACTTTGATTCGTTTAGCAGCTTCGATAGCTAGATGAAACTCATTTACAGATGGCGGGTCCAGATCAAAGACGATTTCTGTCGGCCGATCCGTATCTCTTGTTTCAAAAGGGATATGAAATTCCATCGCTAGCTGGTTGCCAAGCCAAAGAAGCGTACGAGGATCATTACAGACCGTGTAAGAAATATCATCAACTTCATCTGTCAAAACAAAATCCGGCGCATAATCAGGAGTTGACTTTTGATAAAAGAATTCGTCTCCACTGCCATGCGGATACCGAATTAAAGTAAGACGCCTTTCACGTAAAAAGGGCAAAAGATAGGGAGCCACTTGTCTTAAATAAAGTAAGTAATCTGCCTTGTTCAGTTGAAGGGCCGGGACAATCGGTTTCTCAGGGTGAGTGACGTCTATAACAGCAGGGAGTGGATACAGCTGTTTGAGCATTTGCTGAATTGTACATGCTGCTGGATCTGCATCTAGTAAAAAGGAAGAAAAACGCGGCTCTCTTAAAGCCGATCCATCAAAGGATATACACGCAATGCTGGCAACGATAGAAGGAGGGATTTCATATGTTGATCCTCCTGTTAACTGGCCATTTGTCTGAAATAGCGTGCGCAGTGTTTGTTCTTCTTCTTTAGAAAATCCATGCTTGAATTGGACAACCTCTATGAGAGCCGAATCTTGATAAATGGAGCCTTGGAAATAGCCATTTTCTTTGTCAAAACGGGTTACAATGACAGATACATACCGCCAGTTTTTTATTTTCAGCCATTCTTTTGAACGAGTATTGTCATGCCATTTACTCGTCTTTTTTTTCGCTACTAATCCTTCTGCTAAATACATCGTCATCAAGTTTTTCATGTATTCAGAGTCTGGATCTGTATGAATGACCTGCAGAAGGGAAGGGTGCTTCAGCTGAACTGATGAAGGGAGCTTTGCGTCTTGGAAAACTTGTTGCAGCTGATTTTTTCTTTCCGTCAACGGTAAATCAACGAGAGGTTTCCCTTTATATCTTAATAGATCAAACGCAATGAAATGACATGGAAATCGTTCAGCCTGTCTTTGGATGGCTTCTTTGTTTTTCAGCCGGCCTCTTTGTTGAACCTTCGCAAACTCACTTTGCTCTTCACTTAGTAAAAAGACCAATTCTCCGTCAAGTGTCAGTGGTAAAAAGGGAGCAAATTCGTCTCTTAATTGTTCGCACTGATCCATCACTTCAGGAAATTGCTCATTTAGCTGTTTTCCGGTCCTGCTTTCTAAACGAATCTCGTCTTCTTTCCATACAAGAATAGCCCGAAAGCCATCATATTTTAATTCATACACCCAGTCTGCACCGGCAGGTATATCATGTGCAGGTGTTAATCGCATAGGTTTCATTGTGCATGTCACTTCCTTATATCATGTGTTCTTAGAGTGGGATGAAATTTTCAATCACATACATAAGTATGGTGAAAACATTACATAGTAAGGAGAAAAGAACGGAGGAAGCGCGATGCATACAGTATGGAAAGGCGGCATTAGTTTCGGATTGGTTAATATTCCAGTCAAGCTGTTTACCGCTACAGAGAACAAAGACATTAAATTAAGACAGCTGCATAAAGAATGTCACACGCCCATTAACTACAAGAAAGTATGTGCCAATTGCGGTGAAGAGGTAGCGCCAGAACAAATTGTGAAGGCGTATGAATATGCGAAAAATAAATTTATTGAATTGGACGATGAAGAGCTAGAAAAACTTCGAAAAGAAAATGAAGAAAAAGCCGTTGAAATCATTGATTTTGTAAAGATTGAAGAGATTGATCCTATCTATTATGAAAGAAGTTATTTCTTATCACCGGATACCGGCGGAGCGAAGGCTTATTCATTATTAAGAAAAGCTTTAGAGGAATCGGGAAAAATTGGTGTCGCTAAGATTATGATTCGCTCAAAGGAGCAATTAGCAATCGTTAGGTGCTATGAACATATTTTGCTGATGGAAACCATTCATTTCCCTGACGAAATTAGACAAGTATCAGATGTGCCGAATATCCCCCAAGAGGAGAACATTGTCAAGAAAGAGTTAGATACAGCGCTCCTTTTAATCGAGCAGCTGACCACGACATTCGATCCAGCGGCATATCAGGATGAATACAGAGAACAGCTGATGAATTTAATTGGCGATAAAATATCTGGAGAACATACCGTTCAACCTGAAACGACAGGTAAAAAAGATCCTGCATCCAATGTGACTGATTTAATGGCCGCACTACAGGCATCAATCGACCGATCAAAACCAGCCAAAGCGAAAAAAGCAGCGCCTAAGAAAAGAAAAACTCCAGCGAAAAAAGAAAAGAATGCATAAAATAAGACCGCTGACAAGCGGTCTTAAATTGTTGACAAAAGACTAAAATGATCTTTATTTTAGCCTTTTGTTTTCCTTCAGCGTGATAGAAAACCTTTGCAGTCTAGGAAGGAACGAGTACCGGAGCGAATTTAACATTCGTGAGCACCGGCACGCAGGACTGACACCGAATGCGAGGGTTTGTCTACACGCTAAGACCGCTGACGAGCGGTCTTATTGCGGCTTTAACACGTCCTGAATCGTCCCATCTTTTCGGTGAATGACAACGGATGTTCCTTTATTAGCTGAAATCTCCTTTGCCCGGTCAATTGCTTCTTGTTTTGTTTCTTTGACCTCGCTTGCTCGTTTCGCTTTCTCTGTTTGAACCGCCCAGCCTTTCTCGTGTTTTACTACATGCTGCGCATGATCCATGAGCTCTGGTCTCGCAGAGCTGCTGCCTTCAGAAGGTTTGACAGAACCATGAGATGAGAAATTTTCTATCTCTTTCTCGGTGGCATTCTTTTTCCACTCTTTCGCTTGACTGATTGCAATTGGAATGGCTTTATTTTCCTCATAGCCTTCCTGAATCATTTTATTGGCAATCTCAAGTGCTTTTTTCCGAATGATGTTGTCTAATGATTGAAATGAAGCTGGATAATCGTTCATCGTCCAAGGCATATGAACCGCTCCTTTCTGTTATTTTATTTGAACACCTTCCCCCATCTGCAAAGGGTCAAACATACGATGTCTCTCAAACTAATGTTAGGGATAAAATACATCGTTTTGCTGAGGCAGAATATCATCAACTCCTGCAGAATAGAAGGTAGAAAAGGAGTGATTTTGATGATGATGAAAGGTTTATATGAAGCACATTTACCTGTGAGTGACTTGAAGGCATCTATTGCGTTTTATGAAAAATTGGAATTGACACTTGCTCATGAAAATGAACGAGTTGCTTTTTTATGGATTGAGAAAGGAAAGAGCTGGCTTGGCCTGTGGAAAGTAGATATGAACCATTTTCCATACCATCCCTCGACTCGGCACGTTGCCTTTCAAATTACAACGTCTAGTATCGAACAGATCAAGACTTGGCTGATCGAAAGAGGCATCAGCATTCACCCAATGTTTGGTTTTTCAGAAGAAAAGCAGCCTTTAGTTCTCGATAATCCGCCGCAATTTCATGCAGCGATCTATTTTCTTGACCCAGATGAGAATCTGCTTGAATGCATTGCTCCGCTTGAACTTGATACAGGAGAAGACTACGATATCATGACGTATGAGGATTGGGAACGAAAGAAAAATCCGTTTATTGATTGACAAAATCACTTATTGTAACTATATTGATTACAACGGTGGTGAAAGATTGTGAAACAAATTAGCAGCAGGTATCCGATTGCTGTTCATATTGTGTCATTTATTGCAGGTGTTCCAAAAGAGTGTACTAGTGATTTTATTGCAGAGAGCGTGAATTCAAATCCAGCCATTGTTCGAAAAATGATGGCAATGCTCAAACGGGCGGGTCTCATTGAGATTCGCCGCGGAGTAGGCGGTGCTTATTTAAAAAGAGCGGCCGGCGATATTACGCTGTTAGATGTGTATCGTGCTGTGGATGTAAGCGAGGATGAAGAATTGTTTAACTTTCATCAGCCCGTCATCGCATGCCCGATTGGTCAAGCGATGGACACGAGACTTCGGCATGAACTAAAAGAAGCACAAGCTGCACTTGAGAATCACCTAAAGCAAGTGACAATTCAGCAATTATTAACAGAGGCGGAATAAAAAAGCTCGTACATTAGAGCTTTTTTTACACCTTTGTTGTAACCATTTCGATTATAACGAATGCACATCACCGTTGAACGAAAAATGAGGAGGTCAACAAATGAAATTATTAGTAACAGGCGCAACGGGACAACTTGGATCGCTCGTCGTCAAGCATTTGCTTACAAAAGTACCGGCTGAACAAATTGCAGTCAGTGTTCGAAATCCGCAAAAAGCAGCACATTTGAAGGATGCTGGGGTGGATGTACGCCGTGGAGATTTTACTCAGCCAGACACATTGACATCAGCATTTGAGGGCATTGACCGTCTGTTGATCATTTCAACGGCAGATGGAGACCGCGTGCAGCAGCATAAAGCGGCAATCGAAGCGGTAAAAGCAGCAAATGTGAGTTTTATTGCTTATACAAGTGTTGTCAATGCAAGAGAGAGTCAGCTTGTCCTTGCAAATGACCATGCCAAAACAGAAGAAGCCATTTTGGCCTCTGGCATTCCTCATGTATTTTTAAGAAACAACTGGTATGTTGAAAACGAAAAAGATACGATTCTGGCGTCAGTCAGCGGCGCACCATTTTTAAGCCCTATTGGCGAAGGAAAGGTTGGCTGGGCAACAAGAAATGACTACGCAGAAGCGGCAGCAAATGCGTTAACACTTCCAGTACATGATCAGGAGATATATGAACTGTCAGGCCCGCTTCGGACACATAGTGATCTTGCACAAATTGTCAGCAAGGTGAGCGGAAAAGAAATCAAAGTAGAAAAAATAGATGTAGATACATTTGGAGAATTTTTAGCTTCAAATGGTGTACCAAAAGAAGCAGTGCCATTTGTCAAAGCCATTCAAAGCGGCATTCGCGATGGTGCATTAGCTGTCGAAAGCCAAGATTTCGAAACATTACTAGGACGGCCGTTAACACCTATTGAAGAAAGAATTCGTGAATTGATTTCAAAATAAACATCAAAAACGCCCTATGAAAAGGGCGTTTTTTAGATTGCTGACAAAGGGCTAAAATGGTTTTTATTTTAGCCCTTTGTCTTCTTTTCAGCGTGTTAGAAAACCTTTGCAGTCTAGGAAGGGCGAGCACCGGAGCGGAGCGAATTTGACATTCGTGAGCACCGGAGTGCAGACCTGACAACGAATGCGAGGGTTTGTCTACATGCTGAAACGCCCTATGAAAAGGGCGTTTTTTTATTTAGTCACACAGTCCATAAGTACAAATTTTAGACAAATCACTTCGTTGAAATTTCAGAAATTTGGGATTAAAATGAAATTAAGGCCTGTTATTTAATCATCAGATGATCAGAATGATGAATCAAAATGCAGCAATAGAAGGGAAGTTCGCCGATGAAAGTCCATTTATTCGTTACTTGTTTAGTCGACACGATGCAGCCAAATGTAGGAAAGGCGACAGTGGAAGTATTGGAAAGACTCGGTGTTGAAGTGGAATTTCCAGAAGCACAAGTGTGCTGCGGACAGCCAGCCTTTAACAGCGGCTATACAAAGGAGACAATCAAAGCAGCGAAAAACATGATCAAAGCCTTTGAGTCAGCTGAATATGTTGTGACACCATCAGGTTCGTGTAAGGCGATGTTTTTAGAATATCCTCATCTTTTAAAAGAAGACCGAGTGTGGTCGGCCAAAGCTGAGGCACTTGCCGCAAAAACATATGAATTAACAGAGTTTATTGTTGATATATTACACGTGACAGATGTAGGAGCAAGCCTGAAAGGGAACGCAGCCTATCACACCTCCTGTCATATGACGAGACTGCTGCGTATTAAGGAGGCGCCTTTTACGCTGTTGTCAAATGTCAAAGATTTGACGATGAGACCATTGCCCCGCGCAGAAAATTGCTGCGGATTTGGAGGAACCTTTTCAGTGAAAATGACCCCTATTTCTGAGCAGATGGTTGACGAAAAAGTACAAAGCATAGAGGAGACAGGCGCTGATTATATCATTGGTGCTGACTGCGGCTGCCTGCTGAATATTGGCGGGAGGCTGAACCGTCTTGATAAACCCATCCAAGTGATGCACATCGCAGAAGTATTAAACAGCCGCGGACTTTAAGAGGAGGAACAGCACATGAGTATGAAAATTGGAGAAAAGGCCTTTAAAGAACGGATCGGGAAAGGTTTAGAAGACGCTGTCATGAGAGGTGCTGTCTCCTCAGCACAGGAACGTCTGTATAAAAGGCGGCTGACTGCAAGTGAGGAGCTTGGCAATTGGGAAAAGTGGCGTGAGCTTGGTGAGGAAATCCGGCAGCATACGCTGACGCATCTTGATGACTACTTATATCAATTAAGTGAAAGTGTAAGTGCACGAGGAGGCCATGTCTTTTTTGCAAAAACAAAGGAAGAGGCATCAGCATATATTCAAGAGGTGGCACAGAAAAAAGCAGCCAAAAAGGTCGTCAAATCAAAATCAATGGTCACAGAAGAAATCGAGATGAATCAAGCGCTTGAAGAGATCGGCTGTGAGGTAGTAGAAAGCGATCTTGGCGAATATATTCTGCAAGTGGATGATCATGAACCGCCTTCACATATTGTGGCACCTGCCCTTCATATGACGAAAGAACAAATACGGGAAGTATTTCATGAGAAGCTAGGGTATGAGATGTCAGAAACACCCGAAGAAATGACGAATTTTGTAAGAGCCATCTTGCGTGAAAAATTCCTAGAAGCTGATATTGGTGTGACCGGCTGTAATTTTGCAGTGGCCAACACAGGGTCCATCTGCCTTGTAACAAATGAAGGGAATGCGGATCTTGTCACGGCTATACCGAAGACGCATATTGCCGTTATGGGAATGGAGCGGCTTGTTCCAACGATGGAGGAACTGGATGTCCTTGTGGGTCTTTTGTGCAGAAGCGCAGTCGGCCAGAAATTAACTAGTTATATTTCTGTAGTGGGACCAAAAGGAGAAGGTGAAGTGGATGGACCAGAAGAATTCCACTTGGTCATTGTGGACAATGGGCGGTCAAATATATTAGGAACGGCCTTTCAGCCTGTTCTCCAATGTATCCGGTGTGCAGCCTGCATCAATGTCTGCCCCGTTTACCGGCATGTTGGCGGACATTCGTACGGTTCGATTTATCCAGGACCAATCGGAGCTGTTCTTTCGCCGCTTCTTGGCGGCTATGATGACTACAAGGAGCTCCCCTTTGCATCAAGTCTGTGCGCAGCCTGCACGGATGCTTGTCCAGTGAAGATTCCACTTCATGAGTTATTGATTAAACATAGACAGGTAATCGTTGAAAAAGAGGGGAGAGCGCCTAAAGCTGAAATGCTGGCGATGAAAATGTTTGGCATGGGGGCAGCGTCTCCCGGGATGTATCAATTTGGAACAAAAGCAGCCCCTGCATTGATGAATCGTATGGCGACAAACGGACAAATTTCAAAAGGAATAGGTCCTTTAAAGAATTGGACAGATATTCGTGACCTGCCAGTTCCAAGTAAAGAAAGATTCAGGGATTGGTTTAAAAAGAGACAAAAGGAGGAGAAGTGATGAAGGGGACCATTTCTCACCGAGAGTCGTTTTTATCTCATATCCAGCATCAATTAGGCAAAAACTCTTCCCCATCTGCCTCTATTCAACGGCCGGCATGGAAGCATCAAGTCCAGTGGGATACAAACGGAAGTTTGTCTAAAGATGAATTAGTCGAGCAATTGAAAAAGCAATGTCAGCAAATTCATACAAGAGTAGTCGAAACAACACCGGAGAAAGCGCCCTCGGTATTACGATTGTTGATGACAGAATATGGTGAGGGTGCTGTGATGACATCGTGTGATCATCGCTTTGAACAATATGGTTTCAGCCCTATGTTTGACAGCTTGCAACGAGATGGGATTTCCATCGCCTGCTGGAATACAGATCTATCAAGAGAAGAAAACATAAGGCAGGCAGAACAAGCGAAATATGCAGTTGTGTTCAGTGATTATACCCTTGCAGAATCAGGTACAGTTGTCCTTTCATCCCATCAAGGTCAAGGGAGAGCGCTGCATTTTTTGCCAATGATGTATATCGTGTGTATAGAGAAAAGCTCGATTATTCCGCGAATGATTCAGGCTGTTTCGGCTCTTAATCGCTCAGTAGAAGAGGGGGAGCAGGCGAAAGGTGCCATCCATTTCATATCAGGTCCAAGTAATTCTGCCGATATTGAAATGAATTTAGTGGTAGGGGTTCATGGTCCAGTTCAGGCCATTTATCTGTTAATAGATGATGAATGAAGGCTTTCGTAATGAAAGCTTTTTTTCATCCAACAAGTTGACGCCAGTTTTAAAAAATCATCTTGCCACTAGGTGAATGGACATAGTAAGATGACGACATATAAGATGAACTGCTCATCTACTGCTGATGTAAAGGAAGCTGCTAATGGAAATCAAGACAACTGCTCAAACGAAATCAATTGCACTGCCACTTGTGATTTCGATAATTGCTATTTCGTTTTCTGCAATCATTGTGAAATGGTCAAATGCACCTGCTGCTATTTTAAGTATGTATCGAATGATCTTTGCGGCGGCTTTCATGCTGCCATTTATCCTGCCAAGAAAAAAAGAATTTCTCTCAATAAAACGCAGAGACTGGTTTTTCTTATGTATGTCAGGCTTCTTTTTAGGCCTCCATTTTGTGCTGTGGTTTGGCTCACTGAAGCTGACGACAGTGGCAAGCTCTACCATTATTATCGCTCTACAACCGATGGTGTCCTTATTAGGCGGATTCCTCATTTTCCGTGAACGAACGACGATGTCTGCTCTATTGACGATGTGTGCAGCGATTGTTGGTGCCCTCATGATAGGCTGGGGAGATATTGGTCATAGCAAGGAAGCCATCTTAGGAGATATTTTATCCTTTTTGAGTGTGATCGCTGTTGTTTGTTACTTGTTAATAGGTCAACAGGCTGTAAGAAAAATATCTCATTGGATTTATAGTTTTTGTGTATTTGGTTTTGCTGGTCTTTTTTTAATTTTATTCAATCTGCTTCAGCAAACCCCTTTTATAGGCTATCCGGCTAAGGAGTGGGGAATCTTTTTATTGCTCGCTATCATTCCCACTATGTCTCATGTCATTAATAATTGGCTTTTAACTTATGTTAATGCGACAACCATTTCAATGAGTATACTAGGAGAACCTGTTGGGGCAACGATCCTTGCTGTATGGCTTCTTGGAGAGAAAGTCACGCTGCTCCAAATGCTTGGCGGTCTGCTTGTTCTTTTAGGTGTCTTTTTCTTTTTGATGCAGCAGCGTCAAGGAATCGTGATGAAAACAAAAAAATCCGGTTAACTCCCGGATTTTTTACTCTTTTAGATCGTTTTTTTCAATCACTTTGTTTAATCTTGCCTCGATTTTTTTCAATTCCATTCGTTTTCTTCTAATCATTCGAAATGCGAGGACAATGATTGTCACAATAAAGGCAATGAATAGAAGAGAGAACACTTGAAATAGAAGATCTCCCATGTTGAATGCCATATTCTCTCCATTAAACATACGTAAAACCTCCCTTTCTATCTATATATTACCATAATCAATAAAAGATTGAGATTTATCCATAATTTATCTATAATAGGTAAAATATCACTCATTAAAGGAGAACCAATATGAGAACTTTAGTCCTTTTACGAGGTCTCCCAGGCGTAGGTAAATCAACATGGATCAAAGAACAAGGCTTAGAGCCTTACACTTTATCAGCGGATCAAATCCGGCTGTTAACCCAGCCGCCGCAGCTATCAGTCAATGGGAAACTAGACATTTCAAGCAAGCATGACCACAAAGTTTGGTCTTTATTATTCGATTTACTCACAGCCCGTATGGAGCGCGGAGACTTTACTGTGATTGATGCGACACATATTTCAAGCAAATCAATTTCTCAATATAAGTCTTTAGCGACATCGTATCGTTATAGGGTGTATGTCGTCGATTTCACGCAGGTGCCCCTTGAGACCGCTCTTTTACAAAATCGCTCACGTGAATCTCACAAAGTGGTGCGTGAATCTGTTTTGTATCAAATGAACGAGCGGTTAAAAACAGAAAAGGTCCCGTCATGGGTGACTGTTTTGAAGCCGGAGGAATATCCGCAAGTGATGACCTATCAGCCTCGATCCTTTGATCAATATGAGGCCATTCATGTTTTCGGGGATATTCACGGTTGTTACACCGCACTTACCACTTATTTGCAAGGAGATATCAAAGAAAACGAACTTTATATCTTCGCAGGTGACCTTCTTGATAGAGGAATAGAAAACAAAGAAGTATTAGAATGGATGCTTGCCCATAGAGAATGCCGGAATGTCATCGTCATTGAAGGCAATCATGATCAGCATTTATACCGGTTTGCGCATGGTGAAAAGGTCAAAAGCAATATGTTTAATCGTCATACTGCGCCTGAAATCGAAGCAGCTGATTTTGATTTAAAAGAAGTACGAAAGTTTGTTAGAACATTTCACCAGCTTACGTATTTTACATACCATGGCCAGACATTTCTTGTTACCCACGGGGGGCTTGCTCATTTGCCAGAAGAGCTTCTGCATGTCTCAACACAGCAGCTCATTCACGGCGTAGGAGAATATTCAGATGACATTGATCACTTGTTTGTTCAAAACACGGCTGGGCTGGATGTCATCCAAATTCACGGTCATCGCAATTTATACAGACTGCCAATTCACGCAGCGGAAAGATCTTATAACCTAGAAGGTCAGGTTGAATTTGGGGGGCAGCTGCGGGTGTTGAAAATCACGGCTGAAGGGATTAAGACTCATGAAATTGACAATCCAGTCTACAGAGCTTCTGAGAAAAAACAATCAGCTGCTGTTCAGCCAGATATTTCACTGGATGATTTTTTAGCCCATTTAGATCAGCATGAATATGTACAGGAATTAAAGCTTCCACACCATATTTCATCTTTTAATTTTACGAAAAAGGCTTTTAGTGAGCGGCAGTGGGACGATGTGAATGTGAAGGCAAGAGGTTTGTTTGTCAACATGGTTTCAAAGCAGATTGTGTCTAGAAGCTACAATAAATTTTTTAACATTGATGAGCGTCCGGAGACAAGAATGCAGCATTTAGTGAACCATTTACAATTCCCTGTCACCGTATATGATAAAGCAAATGGATACTTAGGAACTGTTGGGTATAACGAAATGGAAGATGAATTGGTGTTTACGTCCAAATCGTATACATCACATGTGAAACAAAATCAGCATGCCTCCTGGGTCGAAGAGCTATTTTATAAGACCTTCGATGACGTGCAAGCTGACTACATCAAATCATACGTCCGTGACCAGCATGTATCTCTGGTGTTTGAAGTCATTTTGCCAGAAAAAGATCCGCATATTATCACATATGAACAAGATCAACTCATTTTACTCGATATAGTGAAGCGGCAGTTAAGCTACGAAAAAGCACCATTCGCTGAAGTGAAAAGATTAAGAAAGCAGCTGGGAATATCCAGCAAGCAGGAAGTGGCTGTTTTCCATGATTGGACGTCTTTTTATAAATGGTATCAAGCGGTCTCTCATGATGACACAATGAAAGAAGAGGGATATGTCATGGAGGACGCTCGCGGCTTTATGACCAAACTCAAGCTCCCTTATTATCAATTCTGGAAGCAGATGCGCGGGATCAAGCAGCGCGTTGCAGAGAAGCGTTCCTCGCAAAAATATATGCATGCTTTGCAAACAGCGGAGCAAGCTAAGTTCTATACGTGGCTTCTTGAGCAAGAAGCAGATCATGTGAGGAATAGCTCAATTATTGAACTGCGATCACAATTTGAACAAAGCAGTACTGCCCAATTGAATAATGATGAAATAAATGCATAGTCTAACAAAGAGTCTTTTCTAAGGAAAAGGCTTTTTTTGATGCAAATGAAAGGTGGACACTTGCATGTCTGAACATATTGAAGTGATTCTTCGGACGATGTTTGCTTTTGCGATTTTATTTGGAGGAGCACGTCTTTTAGGGAAACAAACCATTGCGCAAATGAATATTTTTGATTTTATAGCAGCCATCAGCTTAGGTTCAATTGCTGCAAACCTGGCGTTTAATACAACGCTGCCGCTACAGCACACAACGATTTCCTTTGTGTCACTTGTCATGATTATTTATGTGATTTCCCTGATTGCATTAAGAAGCCGGAAGATGAGAGGGCTGATGGCTGGTAAACCAACTCTTGTCATACAAAATGGAAAAATTCTTGAAGGAAATATGAAGGGAATGAGATATACCCTTGATTATTTAAATCAGCAGCTGAGAGAAAAAGACATCTTTGATATTAGTGAAGTTGAATTTGCCATGATTGAAACAGATGGGCATATGTCAGTGAAAAAATACCCTTCGTTTGAAAATGTCACACGGAAGGATCTTCATTTATTCATGAAGGCAGAGCGTTACATGCCGATTGAAGTCATCATGGACGGGAAACTCATCCAAAAAAACATACATGAAAATCATTTAACAGAGCAATGGATAGAAGAAGAGCTTAAAAAAAGGCAGCTGTCCTTAAAGGACATTGTTTATGCTGTCCGTTCAAGTAATGGAAGCTTGTATATTGATACATATGACGACCACATTCAGTCACCAATCGATCAGGAATGAATGTGTAGTGCCGATGACACCTGCATGACACACATTTGACAATCTTTATAAGTCCTTTGGATGTCATCTGCCTAGGTATCATTTCTCAATTATTATTATTTTCAGAAAATGTGGTGACGGAGTAAAATAAGTGTGTTTAAGTATAAATAGATGAAATTGAAATATTAATATAATATACCGTTTTCGGAATGAACGTTCATTCCTATATTTCAAAAGGAGGGGATGAAATGCCAGCAGTGACTGATAAACAAGAACAGATCATGAAAGCTTCGCTGGAACTATTTATAGAACGAGGCTTTGATGGCACCACAATGCCGATGATTTCAAAAAGAGCAAACGTCGGAGCGGGCACCATTTACCGTTATTTCGACAGCAAAGAGGCACTCGTCAATATTTTGTACCAGCGCAGCCTCTCAGCATTTATCGAAAAAATGAACACAAACAGTCCAGATCCAAAGTTAAGTATTCGCGCGTACTTTAAGCATGTATTTTATTGCTTGGTTTTGTTTACAAAGGAGAATCCAAGCGGGCTGTATTTTTTAGAGATTGATAAACGGTCCCATTACTTAGACGAAACGAGCAAAGAGAAAATGCAGCATTTGTTACATGAGCTGTTCCTTATCTTTGAAGAAGGGAAAAAGGATGGAATTCATCCAAACCTCTCTGGCAGAACCATTTTATCGATTGTATTTGGTGCTTTTGTGCAGCTGCATAAACAAATTCTTGCAGAAGAAATAGAGCCAACAATTGAATTTTTAGAGGAGATTGAGCAATGTTTATGGCGCGCCATCAGCGTTGCATCATAAAGAGATAAAGGGAGTGGGCATATGAAGCAAACATCAATCATTCCAAAACCAAAAACATACGGACCTTTTAAAAATATTCCCCATATAAAAAAAGGGGAGCTTTCTCAATCCTTTTGGCGGCTGGCAGATGAATTAGGACCGATCTTTCAGTTTGAATTTTCAAATGCAACAAGTATTTTTGTTTCCAGCCATGAGCTTGTCCAAGAAGTATTTGATGAGAGCCGTTTTGATAAATTTATTGGGACTAGTCTCAGTAAAGTAAGAGCCTTTGCAGGAGATGGGTTATTTACGAGCTGGACAGAAGAACCGAACTGGAGAAAGGCTCATCAAATCTTGATGCCAGCATTCAGCCAGCAGGCCATGAAGGGCTATCATGAAATGATGCTCGATATTGCCACACAACTCGTGCAAAAATGGCAAAGAACAGGCCGTGATGAAGAAATTGAAGTAGCTGAGGATATGACAAAGCTGACTTTAGATACGATCGGCCTTTGCGGTTTTGATTTTCGCTTTAACAGCTTTTATAAAGAAAACCAGCATCCATTTATAGAGAGCATGATGAAAGGCTTAAATGAAGCAATGGAGCAGTCGAGCCGATTGCCGATTGCCGATAAACTCATGATCAAAAGACGAAAAGAATTTGATCAGCATGTCGATTTTATGAAGCGATTAGTAGATGACATTATACAGGAACGAAGAAAACAAGATAAAACAGGCGATGATTTACTGTCACTTATGCTGCATGCAGAGGACCCTGAAACAGGTGAACGTTTATCTGATGAAAATATCCGTTATCAAATCATCACCTTCTTAATTGCAGGGCACGAAACAACAAGCGGACTGCTATCCTTTGCGATTTATTTCTTACTAAAGAATCCAGAGAAATTAAAGAAAGCTGTCCAAGAAGCAGATGAGGTGCTGCAAGGCGGATTGCCGACATTTAAACAAGTGCAAAAGCTAAGCTACACTCGTATGGTGTTAAATGAAGCCCTTCGCCTCTGGCCAACCGCGCCTACGTTCTCTCTTTATGCGAAAGAGGACACAGTAATCGGGGGAAAATATCCGATTCACAAGAATCAAAGTGTCTCTGTTCTGCTCCCTAAATTACACCGTGATCCAGCGGTATGGGGCGAGGATGCTGAAGAATTTAAACCAGAGCGGTTTACGCATCCTGAGAAAATCCCGCAGCATGCTTACAAGCCTTTTGGGAATGGACAGCGTGCATGTATCGGTATGCAGTTTGCCCTGCATGAAGCTACGATGGTTCTCGCGATGGTTCTGCATAATTTAGAGTTAATTGATCACACATCTTATGAGCTTGATTTAAAAGAATCTCTGACGATTAAACCAAACGATTTCAAAATCAAGGTGCGGCCAAGGAAGCAACAATTCTTTATGGCACCACCGAAAGAAGAACCGAAAAAAAGCAACCAATCTGGTGAGTCAAAAGTGCCGAGTCACGGTACACCGCTGCTAGTTTTGTACGGATCGAATCTTGGCACAGCAAAGCAAATAGCGAACGAATTGGCGGAAGACGGGAAAGCAAAAGGATTCGATGTGACCACTGCGCCGCTTGATGAATATACATGCCAATTGCCAGATACAGGCGCTGTCCTCATCGTGACCGCTTCATACAACGGATATCCGCCTGACAATGCGAAGCAATTTGTGGATTGGCTGGCGCAAGATGAGGAGCAGGATTTATCAAACGTGACATTTGCGGTCTTTGGATGCGGAGATCGAAACTGGGCGAGTACGTACCAGCGGATCCCCCGTCTGATTGATGAGGCCCTTGAAAAAAAAGGTGCCAAACGTGTAGCTGATTTAGGAGAAGGTGATGCAGGCGGTGATATGGATGAGGATAAAGAAATCTTCCAGAAAACTGTCTTTGAACAGCTTGCAAAAGAATTTAAGCTCACCTTCCAAGAAAAGGGGAAGGAAAAACCAAACCTATCAGTTGCTTATACGAATGAGCTAGTGGAGCGTCCTGTAGCCAAAATATATGATGCCTTTTCAGCTGTTGTATTGAAAAATGAAGAATTACAATCAGAAACAAGCACGAGGCAGACAAGACATATTGAATTGAAATTGCCTGCTGGAAAAGCATACAAAGAAGGGGATCATATCGGGGTTGTACCGAAAAATAGTGATGCACTCGTTGAGCGTGTGACCCGCCGCTTTAAACTAAATCCAGAGCAGCATATTAAGCTTTCATCTGAGAAAGAGGCAAGTCATTTACCATTAGATCAGCCAATTCCAATCAAAGAATTACTCGCCTCACATGTTGAGCTTCAAGAGCCTGCGACACGTACACAGCTAAGAGAGCTCGCAGCACATACGGTATGTCCGCCTCACCGCGTGGAGCTTGAAGAGATGGCTGGTGAAGCATATCAAGAAGCCATTTTAAAGAAACGAGTAACCATGCTGGATTTATTAGATCAATATGAAGCGTGCGAGCTGCCGTTTGTACACTTTTTGGCGCTTTTACCAGGTTTGAAACCGCGTTATTATTCGATCTCTAGCTCGCCTAAGGTAGATGCAGAAAAAGTCAGTATCACAGTAGCAGTTGTAAAAGATAAAGCGTGGAGTGGCAGAGGAGAATATGCCGGAGTTGCCTCAACCTATTTATGTGGTCTAAAAGAAGGAGAAGAAGTAGCCTGCTTCCTGCATGAAGCGCAAGACGGATTCCAGCTGCCTCCTTCATCAGAAGTGCCGATGATCATGATCGGACCAGGTACAGGAATTGCTCCATTTAGAGGATTTGTTCAGGCAAGAGAAGTGTGGCAGAAGGAAGGGAAGCAGCTAGGCGAAGCCCACTTATATTTTGGCTGCCGTCACCCTGAGGAAGATGATCTATATTTTGATGAAATGCAGCTTGCCGCGCAAAACGGAGTTATCCATATCCATCGTGCTTATTCTCGTTACGATGAGCAAAAAGTATATGTCCAGCATTTGTTGAAAGAAGAAGGCGGCATGCTCATCGAATTGCTTGATCAAGGTGCCTACCTTTACGTGTGCGGAGACGGAAAAGTCATGGCCCCAGATGTAGAGGCTACACTAATCGATCTCTATCAAAACGAGAAACAATGCTCGAAGGAAACAGCTGAAAATTGGCTGACAGCCCTTGCAAATGACAATAGATATGTAAAAGATGTGTGGAGCTGACAAAAGGAAAGACCGCCAATTAGGCGGTTTTTTTCTATTCTCATAGAAAGAGATCGATAGAATGAAGGGGTGGGAAGATACAAAACACCTAATTTAAAAATGAAATATTTTGTAAAAAATAAGAATATTCTCTCATTTACTCCAATATGAAACAATCGTATGATTTTTGATATAGGACATAAAGGAGGAATATGATGAAAAAGGTGAAAATGTTACTCCCTTCTCTTCTCGTTTTTGGTGCTTTAAGTGTGCCTAGTTTTGCCCAAGCCACATCGGATTCAGTACTAACGTCTGATTATGACATGGTGACTTCTGATGGAAAAGTGATTTCTTCAAGTGATTTCCACAATGATACGAAAGCCCCCTCATCCTTTGACAAAGTGGATGATCTTTCTTCTACTGTTGGCGAAAAAGTAAAACCACTATCAAAATATTTAAAAGATTTTCAAACAAAAGTCGTCATTGGAGACGATGGTAGAACCAAAGTAGCAAATACAAGAATAGCACCATACAATTCGATTGCTTATATTACATTTGGCGGCTCCAGCTGTACAGGGACACTCATTGCTCCTAATAAAATTTTGACAAACGGACACTGCGTGTACAATACGGCATCGAGAAGCTATAGTGAAAAAGGAACCGTATATCCAGGTATGAATGATAGTACTGCGGTGAACGGTTCAGCAAAAATGACTGAGTTCTATGTGCCAAGCGGGTATATTAATACTGGTGCAAGTCAATATGACTTTGCCGTAATCAAAACCGATACGAATATTGGCAATACGGTCGGCTACCGATCCATCCGCCAGGTGACAAACTTGACTGGGACAACCATTAAAATCTCAGGATATCCTGGTGATAAAATGAGATCGACTGGCAAGGTGTCACAATGGGAGATGTCAGGTCCTGTGACGAGAGAAGATACGAATCTAGCATACTATACGATTGATACATTCAGCGGAAATTCAGGTTCTGCCATGCTAGATCAAAACCAGCAAATTGTTGGAGTTCATAACGCTGGGTATTCAAACGGAACGATGAATGGCGGTCCAAAAGCGACAGCTGCCTTTGTTGAGTTTATAAACTATGCGAAAGCGCAATAAAAAATAGAGCTTGTTTCCTTCATAGGGGACAAGCTTTTTTGTATGAATTCATTTAATAGAGGATTCATTTTTTTAACCTGTGGATTTGAGATTGAGAGCTACATCAATTTTTTCACATGTCATTCGCGAACCACTCATACATTAAAATGTCACATTTCCTTTAAGTCAAAACCATGCTTGAGATGGATGAGGAGGTCACGCGCTTTTGAAGATGAAAAGAGGCTGGATCGCTGCTGTCGCTTTATGTTTTGTGATATGGATGGGCATGTTGTTAGGTGGATTTGGAGAGAAGCAGGCAGCAAAAGGGGCTGATCGATATGATCATGTCGTTCAATTTCCAAAGGAAAGGTACCCTGAAACAGGCAGTCATATTCAAGAAGCCATTCGAAAAGGGCATTCAGATGTGTGTACCATTGACAGGAATGGAGCAGATGCCCGCAGGCAAGAATCATTAAAAGGGATTCCGACAAAACCTGGATTTGACCGGGATGAATGGCCGATGGCGGTTTGTCTTGAGGGAGGAAAAGGCGCAAGCGTTCAATATGTCAGTCCATCTGATAATAGGGGAGCAGGCTCATGGGTCGGGCACCAAATCAGCGGATTTCCTGATGGGAAAAGAATATTATTCATTGTGAAATAAATCTGAGGAAAAGGCACCCCTCGAGCGGGTGCCTTTTTTGTTTATGGCAGAGCGTATCCGAGCTGGCAGGGAAAAAAGATTCAGTGGTACAATCAATCTATAAGGTACAAAGACTGACAAGAAGAAAATGTGAAGGGACATTTGCTTATGGATAAGAACCGTGCATTATACGATTTTTTTATGCAGCATGCAGAGAAGCTGACTGAAACATGGTATGAATCAATTGAGGACGATGATCCAGAATCGATATATCGTTCAACAGATTCCAGCATCATTGCAGAGCTAAAACGGCAGAATCAAGATTATTACCAGCACTTTATACGAGCTATTATTGAAGACAAGACATATTTACATACTGAATTTAAAAAATGGTCTGAGGATTTAGCCAGTGATCCGAAGCATTTAAATACACCATTAGATTATGTCGTAAGAGAATACATGTCTAATCAAAGAGTCGTTCTGCATTACTTAAAAGAATTTATTAAACAGCGTCAAGGTGACATTGATATTGACCGCATTTTTTATTGGTATGATTTAATTTCCGAAGCGTTTAATATTTCAATCCATGTGTTTATCCAGCAATATGTGAAAAATACAACGAAGAAGCTTGTGGCTCAAAGAGATATGATTTATGAATTGAGTTCACCGGTGATTGTTTTAAAAAGCCAGATTGCGTTGTTGCCTTTAGTAGGTGATATTGACACAGCGAGAGCAAAGATTATTTTAGAAAATACGCTAAAACAGTGCTCGCAAAAAGGGGTTCAGCATTTATGTATTGATCTATCGGGTGTTGTCATTATTGATACAATGGTGGCTCATCAAATCTTTGACCTTGTTACGTCACTTCGGTTAATTGGAGTAGAGACGACCATTTCAGGAATTAGACCAGAAATTGCTCAAACAGCAGTACAGCTCGGGCTTCCTTTTAATGAATTTCGCACGGCATCATCACTTGCTCACGCGCTGGACCGCATGACTGAATTTTCTCCAATATAAAAACCAGGCCGATGAGAGGCCTGGTTTTTTATTTAGATGACAGCGTCAATTTGTGTGACTTTCCAATCTTTTTGTACTTTTTCGTACGTAACAGTTCGTTTTACTTTGCGTCCATCAAGTGTTGGGACAGTAAATTCATATGTGCGGACTGTTTGCTTCTTAGAAACAAGTTTAGGTGTGGCTTTTTCCCAATTGAGCATGTTATCTCCGTCACCGACTGGAACAGCCATTTTGCCTTTATGAACAATAAACTGATAATCTTTTAAACCATGTTTGATGGCATCTTGAGTGAACACTTGAGATAGGTAGCTGTTTAATTTTTTCTTTGTATCAAATGTTTTAGAAAGATAGTTGTATGTCATATCTTTATAGGTAAATGATTTTAATTTGTAATTAGAATGTTCTTTAATTTTGTAGCCTGACATTGCACTCCAAAAGTGTTCTCTTGCATCAAGGGCAATATGTAACGCTTCTTTATTTGTCAAAGCGGCTGATTTCTTGGAAGCGGCCAATGTTGTAGTTTGTAATGAGATCATAAGCATAATAGCAGTTAATAAAACAAATAATTTTTTCAAGGCAATTGCCTCCTTTTCTCAATGAAAACTTCTTATGTTACAAATGTTACAATAATTACAGTGATATTACAAGTATTAAATCTAAATGTTTTTTTATTTCTTTTGTTTCTAATTATATAACGTTTGAGGGAGACAAAAAGTTTTCATTTTTTTATTTTTCTTCTTAATGATTATTTAACCGTTCTAAAGAAGAACGAAACGTCTTTTGGAAAAATTTCTATTTAGACGTTTAACACACTTTTTTATTTATGACATATACTGTCGTGATGAATGTCTAAAGAAAGTGGTGTTTATTATGTATCATCCGTATGAAGGTGTGTGGAATGGGTACTCATATGATAGGCAGATGCAAGGATTTCCATCTGTTGGTATTCCTCAAGGTGGAGGGTTTCCTGGGTTTCCGATCGGAGGAGGTACTTGGCCAGGGCAAGGTTCAGGCGGACAATCTGCACCGCCGGCACCGCCGCAGCATATCATTTCGCAGTATCAACAAGCACTCTCGCAGCCACAGAGTATGCAGTCGCTTATATCTGGGCACGGTGTTGGCGGAGGTCATCAAACTGTACAATTTGCAGCGGGATGTAATAGAAGATGGACAATTGTGTTTTTGAGAAACGGTCAAGTATTTTTAATGTTCGTTCTTTCCTCACAGCCTTTTGGCCGAACAACTGGTTTTATATGGCCGAACTTTACATTTGGTTCCTTCCCAAGTTCAAGTATTCTTGCCTATTCTTGTGCATAAGAAAAAGCCGGTTCTCATCAGCAGCTGATGAAATACCGGCTTTTTTTAATGAATATTTCGAAATACGCCAATCACTTTACCTAGTATACTCACATTCTGTAAAATAATCGGTTCCATTGATGGGTTCTCTGGCTGTAATCTAAAGTGTGTATCTTCTTTATAAAAGCGTTTGACTGTCGCTTCATCTTCCTCTGTCATGGCGACCACAATATCACCATTGTTAGCGGTGCTTTGCTGACGCACGATGACATAGTCCTTGTCCAAAATACCTGCATCAATCATACTTTCTCCCATAATTTCAAGCATAAACACTTGTTCATCTGGTGCTGCAAAAGTCTCTGGAAGGGGGAAGTATTCTTCTACATTTTCAACAGCAGTGATAGGAAGGCCGGCCGTTACTTTTCCGATGACTGGAACGTTCATTACAGCACTCTTTGGAATATTCATTTCCTCTTCATCTAGTACTTCGATCGCTCTCGGTTTTGTCGGGTCTCTTCTAATTAAGCCCTTTGTTTCTAGTCTAGCTAAATGTCCATGGACCGTTGAACTGGATGCTAGACCGACAGCTTCTCCAATTTCACGGACGGATGGGGGATAACCCTTGCTTTTTACTTCATCTTTGATGAATTTCAGGATATCGAGTTGTCTTTTTGATAGCTTCGTCATCTTTTGCACCTCAAAACGTCAATTTTAAAGAAATTATAGCATGTTTTTCCTAACAGTACAAACATAGGTTCGAAAAAAACGTTTGACAGAAACATTTGTTCGTATTTATAATGAGTGACAGAAAGAGCGAACACATATTCTATTAGGAGAGATGACATTATGAGGTTAAAAGAATCTATTATTTTTATTGGGGTATTCTCATTCATCGTTGGCATATTTCTCTCACTTATTGCAGTCACAAGCCATAATGATACAAATCAGTATGTTAAAATAGAGGTTCAATCAGGTGATACTCTTTGGGGGTTAGCTGATCAAGTAAACGACAGCAAATCAATCGACAAAAATGCATTTATTGATTGGGTTACCGAACACAATGATCTTGCTTCAACTGAAATCCAGCCTGGCGACATTCTTGTTATACCCGTCAAAAAAGAGCATCCAGTCGTATATCAGCTTGCAACAGTACAGTAGAAAGGTCGATTTTAGACATGAACGCAATCATTTATGCGAGAGTAAGCACTGTCAAAGAAGAGCAGGAAACCTCGTTGAAAAGACAAGAAGAAGAACTGCTGGCGTTAGCTGCCATGCACAAGATGAATGTGGTCAAAGTCATCAAAGAAAAAGCAAGTGGATATGATTTAGATCGTGATGGTGTGTTTGAAATGCTTGCTGCACTGAAGGAAGAGTCAATCGATGCCGTTTTGATCCAGGATGAAACTCGTCTTGGAAGAGGACAAGCAAAAATTGCACTTCTTCATTGTTTATTTAAAGAGAACGTAAAGGTATACAGCGTGTTTCATAGAGGAGAGCTTGAGCTTTCAGAAGCAGATGAAATGGTCATTGAGATTGTAGGAGTCGTCGAAGAATACCAACGGAAAATTCATAACCTGAAAATCAAGCGGGGAATGAAAAGGGCAGTTGAGCGCGGATATCAGCCTGAACTGAATTTAAGGCAGCAGGACCATGCACCTGGCCGTGAGCGTATTGAAGTGCCGATTTCAGAAATTGTTCGATTAAGAAAAAACAATATGACATTCGCCGAAATTGCCGCAACTCTTCAGGCATTAGGTTTTGACATTTCAAAAGCAACGGTGCATAGAAGGTATCAAGAATATGAAAAAGACCTTACCACCTAAAGCGTGATTTGTTGTCAAAATGATTGATATTTAGTAGTATGTAGAGAAAATGCTTTAAAGGAGTTTGTCATGATTTCTAAAGAACAGCTTGCAAGAATAAATGAGCTTTCAAAAAAGTCGAAAGAGACCGGTTTATCAGACGCTGAAAAAACAGAACAAAAGCAGTTGAGAGAAGAGTATTTGAAAGCTTTTCGTTCTTCTATGAAAAATACACTTAAAACTGTCAAGATCGTTGATCCTGAAGGAAACGATGTCACACCAGAAAAATTAAAAAGAGAAAAAGATCAGAACCTTCATTAAGGCTGTGATTTCTTGAATTTTGAAAAGATGGGAAGATTATTCTCGTCTTTTTTCATATTTGCATAACTTTTTAGGTGATCGATAAACTAAATGTGACAAAATCCTTCTTTTTCAGCGTGAAATAGTTGTGAAAAAAGGACAGTAGATTTATGATAATGGTGTACACAAGATACGGAAGGGGATTTATATGGAAACGATTGAATTGAAATCTATTGCAACAATACGTACTCTCTCCATAGACGCAATTGAAAAAGCGAATTCCGGTCACCCAGGAATGCCGATGGGTGCTGCACCAATGGCGTACGCTTTATGGACGAATCACTTAAACGTAAGTCCGCAAAATCCAAAATGGTTTAACAGAGACCGCTTTGTTTTATCTGCGGGACATGGTTCTATGCTTCTATACAGCATGCTTCATTTAAGCGGATACAATCTGAGCATCGATGATCTAAAACAATTCCGCCAATGGGGAAGCAAAACACCTGGACATCCTGAATTTGGACACACAGAAGGCGTAGATGCCACAACAGGTCCTTTAGGCCAGGGAATTGCTATGGCAGTAGGGATGGCACTTGCAGAAAGACATCTTGCGGAAACGTATAACAAAGACAACTTTCAGGTTGTAGATCACTATACATACAGCATTTGCGGAGATGGAGACTTAATGGAGGGGATTTCCTCAGAAGCTGCTTCACTTGCTGGTCATTTAGGCTTAGGCCGTTTAATCGTTCTTTACGATTCAAATGACATTTCTTTAGATGGCGACTTAGATCGCTCATTCTCTGAAAATGTGAAGAATCGTTTTGAAGCGATGAACTGGGAAGTTCTTTACGTGAAAGACGGCAACAACATCGAAGAAGTAACAGCTGCTATTGAAAAGGCGAAACAAAGCACAGACAGACCTACTTTAATCGAAGTGAAAACAACAATCGGTTTCGGTTCGCCAAACCGTGCGGGAACGTCTGGTGTGCATGGTGCACCTCTTGGCAGCGAGGAAGCTAAGCTGACGAAGGATGCTTACTCTTGGACGTTTGAAGAAGATTTCCATGTACCTTCTGAAGTGTACGATCATTTCAAAGAAGCTGTCAAAGACGCTGGTCAGAAAAAAGAAGCAGCTTGGAATGAGCTGTTTGCGCAATACGAAAAAGAATATCCAGAGCTGGCAGCACAGCTGAAGCTTGCGATTGAAGGAAAGCTTCCTGAAAATTGGGACCAAGAGGTTCCTGTTTATGAAGCAGGTTCAAGCCTTGCCTCCCGCGCTTCTTCAGGCGAAGTGTTAAATGGCATTGCAAAGCAAGTACCTTTCTTTATTGGCGGGTCTGCTGACCTTGCTGGATCAAACAAAACAACGATTAAAAACACGGATGATTTCGGAAAAAATAATTATGCCGGCAAAAACATTTGGTTCGGTGTGAGAGAATTTGCAATGGGTGCGGCGCTCAACGGTATGGCGCTTCACGGCGGTCTTCGTGTATTCGGCGGAACGTTCTTTGTTTTCTCAGATTACTTAAGACCAGCGATTCGTCTTGCTGCCTTAATGGGACTTCCAGTCACATACGTCTTTACTCATGATAGTATCGCTGTTGGTGAAGATGGTCCAACACATGAACCGGTTGAACAGCTTGCTTCACTGCGTGCGATGCCTAACCTTTCCGTTATTCGCCCAGCAGATGGAAATGAAACAGCTGCAGCGTGGAAACTAGCTGTATCTTCAACTGATAAACCGACTGCACTAGTTCTTACTCGTCAAAACCTTCCAACGATTGACCAGGCACCAGAGAAGGCATATGAGGGAGTAGAAAAGGGTGGTTACGTTGTGGTTGAAGCAGCTGATGCACAGCCAGAAGCACTTCTACTCGCTTCAGGATCTGAGGTTGGTTTAGCCATTGAAGCCCAAAAAGCACTTGAAAAAGAAGGTATCCGCGCATCTGTTGTCAGCCTTCCTGCATGGGATCGCTTCGATCAGCAGTCAGACGAATACAAAGAATCCGTTCTTCCTAAAGCAGTACGTGCACGTATTGCGATTGAAATGGGTGCTTCACTTGGCTGGGAGCGTTACACTGGCCTTGACGGTGACGTGATTGCAATTGATAAATTTGGCGCATCTGCACCAGGTGAAACCATTATCGAGAAATACGGATTTACTGTCAGCAATGTAGTCAGCCGTGTGAAAGCGAAGCTGAATAAATAAACGAACTCCAAGCATCATGCTTTTTTGCTATCTGTTTGCAGAGCATTTTCATCCGCTCTGCAAACTTTTTTCTTTTTTCTTGTTTTTTTGACAAAACTAGTTTCTTCTTGCTTCATATATAGACAATTCTTTCTTTCACATTTTTGTATAATACAAGCAATAAACGAGATTGACGAAATGTGAAAGGAAGGGATAGACATGGAACGCCATTATTATATTTATTGGATTGAGGATGAATTTGCACATCACTATTTTGGCAGAGAATCGATTTTGTTTCATTTGTTTGAGTCGTTACACTGGACGAATCGCACTGACGATGAGTTAGTTATGCTTGTGAAGCAAGTGGATTATGTGACGAAACGAATCCCTGCTTTTCATATGCACCAGCGTCTCATGAATAACTTAACGAACATTCACTATACACAAATAGGCTCGATTTACAGCGCTTCCTTACCAGATGGAAAAGGAACCGCAGCATTTATTATTAAAGACCGGTATATCCAAATGTCTGCCACTGGCAGTTATGAAGCAGAAGCGGTGTTTTTTGAAGTGCTGAGAAAAATCAGCCCTTGTTTTCTTGCGATGGACTTTAGTTCAAAGAAGCACGGGTGGCTTAATCCAGTAAAAGTGAGGAATTTTGTTTAAAAAAATAAAATTGAACGTGAAATGTTGTATAATAGCCTTTTGTTTAGTACACTTTATACGAGACAACATGAAGGAGGAAGAATTATGGATTTATGGGTTGGCATCCTTGTAGGCGTTGTTGCACTGCTTGCAGGAGTTGCACTCGGATTCTTTATTGCTCGTAAGTATATGATGAGCTATTTGAAAAAGAATCCACCGATTAATGAACAAATGCTTCGAATGATGATGATGCAAATGGGCATGAAACCGTCCCAGAAGAAAATCAATCAAATGATGAAAGCCATGAACAACCAAGCGAAATAATACGTACGATATTATGATCATAGATGGAACATGGTTATAAAGAATGGACAAGCGTTGTCCTTTCTTTATTCAATTCACCTTCATCAGACGCTTAAAACCACTGTACTTGCATGAATGAAGCAGGGAAGGTGGTTTTTATTATTGCGTCAAACAGCATGAAAAACAAAAAACCCCTATATCAGAGGTTTTCGTTTCTTTTATGGTCACACATATCAACTGTTCTACAATGGTTCGGCATGTTTGATATCATGAAGTATAATTAGTTGGCTGAGTTTGAGTGTAAGTGTCGTTGATATTGTAAGAGGAGATGATCTAGCTGCTGGCTATGTTCGATGGTCACTGTTGATGTCATCCCATTATGCAAGACAACTTTCATCAGCTCTTCTCTTTTTTCTTCGATTTGAGTTAATAATGATGTTTTTACCAAAGTCATGTTCCTTTCATGCAAATCTTGATAAAAAGAATCGATTCTATTATATCCATTTTAAGGTTTATTTTCAAATTTAAAGGATTCATTATCTTGATGTCAAATTAAATTATATAAGGTTTTAAGAGAATAGACCATCTTTATTGAGGTGATGTAAAAAAAATGAAATGATTTTGTCATCTCTTATTGTATATTTGTAAGAAGGGGGTGTTCTTTTGACAGATTTGAATTACTTTTTAGCATTTGGAGCAGGATTTCTTTCTTTTATTTCACCGTGCTGTCTTCCGCTTTATCCAGCGTTTTTATCGTATATTACGGGCGTTAGTATAGATGAAGTGAAATCTGAGAAGGTGATGCTGAGAAGAAGAAGTCTTCTTCATACTTTATTCTTTTTAGTTGGTTTCTCTATTATATTTATTGCGATTGGGTTTGGGACATCGTTTGTCGGGAAGTTTTTTAATGATTATCATCAAGCGATTCGTCAAATTGGAGCCATCCTTATTATTTTCTTTGGTTTTATGACTCTTGGCGTATTCAAGCCCTCTTTCCTCATGGGCGAAAAGAGAATACAGTTCAAAAATCGTCCTGCTGGTTTTTTTGGATCCATTCTCATCGGAATGGGCTTTGCCGCTGGATGGACACCTTGTACTGGACCTATTTTATCCGCTGTCATCACACTGGCGAGTAACAATCCTGAGTCGGCTGTCATGTATATGATTGCGTATATATTTGGATTTGCCGTCCCGTTTTTTATTCTCTCCTTTTTCATTACGAAAATGGGGTGGATCAGAAAGCGCCAGCAGCTCATCATGCGAGTGGGCGGGTTTATCATGATTGTGGTAGGGATTTTGCTGTTCTTTGATCTTCTGACATGGATTATCATTATGTTTTCATCATTGTTTGGCGGTTTTACAGGCTTTTGAAATCGTTTTCTACAGTCGCGGCGAATGGTTTTTTTTCGTCAATTGGAGTATATTATACATAGGCTGACCTTAAAGAATAAAGGAATGATTTGATATGATGATCTTGATCTCTTCTATAATTGCGGTATGTATGGCGGTGGCCGTCATGTTTATTCGCATTAAGTCATCTGCAAAACCTGCAACGGCGAAAAAAATTATTTTACCTCCTATTTTCATGAGCACTGGTGCACTGATGTTTTTTGTTCCAATGTTTCGGGTAACTGGAGCTGAATTTCTAGAAGCGATCACAGTGGGGATGTTTTTCTCTATATTTTTAATTAAAACATCGAAGTTTGAAATTAGAGGCAATGACATTTACTTAAAGCGGTCAAAAGCATTTGTGTTTATTCTCATTGGACTTCTTGTCCTTCGTATCGGGATGAAGACCATCCTAAGTTCTTCTATTGATTATGGCTCATTAAGCGGGATGTTTTGGATTCTTGCCTTTGGCATGATCGTGCCTTGGCGGGTTGCCATGTATTTGTCGTTTAGAAAGCTGTCTAAACAATTAGATCCGCAGCAGATTCAAATGAATTAAACCTCCTTTTTAAAAAAGGAGGTTATTTTAATAACGATTCATATGGCGAGTGATCAATGTTTTTTTCTTGAAGGCGCTTTAATAAAAATTTATGATCCCGCTTTGGTGTAGCCATAATGTAGCCGCGAATGATTAAGTCTAGATTAATGCTGGCAGCCTGTTCTTTTAATGCCAGCTCACCAATTTTACCCGCAATTTTTTCTTTGGCAACATCTCTAAACAACTCTGGAACTGGTAATACGAGTTCATTTAACAATTGTTTGTCCTCATCCCGCCATAGGTGAAGGCTCTTTTGAATATATTCATCCTGCCAATCAAGCTCTGATTTCCCATCTTCCTTTGGCAATCGTTTTAAAAATTTGCGAAACATAAAAAAGCCACCGATTGCGAGTAATCCGATCATCACTGTACCCCAAAATAAAATGAACCACAAAAACCAGCCGCTTAACATGTTCTCACTCCTTATACCCCTTATCTCTCTATTTTATATTACATGAAGAGAGGATAGAAGAAAATAACAAAAATGTATGTCTATTATCTCTATAAACGCCCTTTTTCATTAATAGCCGCCCATTTACTAGAATGACCCAAACCTATTAGTAGAAATAGAATACATTATCATATAGCGACTCTACTATTTGGCCATGGTGGTTCGCAAAAGGTATTGACTTGAAACGAACGGGAAGAGAGCCCACCTATATGAAGGTGGGCTCTTAATGTTTGAAGTGGGGGATTTGAAAGGAAAATGCACCGCTTGGATGATCGGAACATTTTTTAATTTTTATCGATATGATTTGGTTTTCATAATCTGTTGCAATGTCTTTGTCGTTTAAATAAAAAGGAAGCATCACGCTTTTTTCAACTGGCTGTTCGCCTTCACCTTTTGGCTTTTGTACTGTGTAAGTCAACGTCAGCTCATGTCCAGCGAAGGTCAGCTTTACATCAGTGATCGATAAGGTGGAGACATCGATTTCGATAATATAATCACGGCTTGTTTCATAAAGATCAATTGGGAGGTGTTCATCATACCAGGCAAATGGATCATCCATTAAAACATTGAGCCAATCATCTATTTCAAGGAAATCAGAGGAATTCGATTGCTTTTCATTCTCCATAAACACTCCTCCATCACATCTCATAATAAATCATATGATGAAAATGGAAATGTGTGAAAGACCTAAAACATCCCGTGTGGTCACGGGATGAGAGGGGAATGATTACATATCATGATGAGAATTGTGCTTTTGTCTTGTATGGTTGCGGTTTTTCACTTTTTTACTGCCTGATAACGGCTCAGGCTGACCGCCTTGATGCTCCTTAGGAGAGTTTTGACGGATGTCTTTCCCTGTGTTTTTATTCGTCATGATGTTTGGCTCCTTCTTATTGATTCTTTTTGCGTTTTTTATTGTTTTGTCTTTGTTCTTCTGTTAAAACGAGTTGATCATCTTCCGTATAGCCTGCGCCATTACCTTGGCTTTTGGCTGCGTTCATGCCGTCAATGACATGATTTGCTTTGCGTTTTGTCATGTTCTTTCACCTCATTTGTAGTATGAACCCGCTGCGCTTCGTTTATGAAGAGTAATCATTTCCTAATGATAAGTTAAACTTATTGAATTTAATAAAAGCATTGTTATTTACTTATGTATGAATTTGTTTTAAGATGAAATTGTGAGAAAATTGTGGTGAAATACGACGATTTTTCTGAGAATTGAAATTGATCTTGATCATCAAAAGGGGGATTTTGGACATGTCGAAACAGCAGCAAGTCGCTAAACAAGACGCTTTTCAATCTAGAAAAACGTTTTCGACAAATGGGAAAACGTATCACTATTATTCGTTAGAAGCACTAGAGAAACAAGGAATCGGAAATGTTTCTAAGCTGCCTTATTCCATTAAGGTACTTTTAGAATCAGTGCTTCGCCAAGTAGACGGTAGAGTGATCAAGAAGGAACACGTTGAGAACTTGGCAAAATGGGGAACTGCCGAGGTAAAAGAAATTGATGTTCCATTTAAACCTTCTCGTGTTATTTTACAAGACTTCACGGGTGTACCAGCCGTCGTTGACCTTGCTTCTTTAAGAAAAGCAATGGCAGATGTGGGCGGGGATCCGGATAAAATTAACCCTGAAATTCCAGTTGACCTTGTTATTGACCACTCAGTACAAGTTGATAAAGCTGGAACTGAAGATGCATTAAACATTAACATGGATTTAGAATTCGAACGTAACGCAGAGCGTTATAACTTCCTTAGCTGGGCAAAGAAAGCGTTTAACAACTACCAAGCTGTTCCGCCTGCAACAGGAATTGTTCACCAAGTGAACTTAGAGTATCTTGCAAGTGTTGTTCATGCAATTGAAGAAGATGGCGAGATCATCACTTACCCAGATACATTAGTTGGAACTGACTCTCATACAACGATGATTAACGGTATCGGTGTACTTGGATGGGGCGTTGGCGGTATCGAAGCGGAAGCTGGTATGCTTGGTCAGCCTTCATACTTCCCAGTACCAGAAGTTATTGGTGCTAAATTAGTTGGAGAGCTTCCAAACGGAACGACTGCAACTGACCTTGCATTAAAAGTCACACAAGTCCTTCGTGAAAAAGGCGTAGTGAACAAGTTCGTTGAGTTCTTCGGACCTGGTGTTGCACAATTGCCGCTAGCAGATCGTGCAACAATTGCGAACATGGCGCCAGAATACGGTGCTACTTGTGGATTCTTCCCAGTAGATGAAGAAGCGCTTGCTTACCTTCGCCTTACTGGACGTGATGAAGAGCAAATTAATATCGTTGAAGAATATTCTCGTGCAAATGGCTTATTCTATACGCCAGATGCAGAAGAACCAATTTTTACTGATGTTGTGGAAATTGATCTTTCTAAAATTGAGTCAAACTTATCTGGTCCTAAACGTCCACAAGATTTGATTCCACTTTCTCAAATGAAAGAGACGTTCCATAAACACATCGAAAGCCCAGCTGGTAACCAAGGGTTTGGCTTAGATAAATCAGAGCTTGATAAACAAATCGAATTTGATCTTGCAAACGGTGAAAAAGCTGTGATGAAGACAGGTGCGATTGCGATTGCAGCGATTACGAGCTGTACGAATACATCGAACCCATACGTGTTAATCGGAGCAGGTCTTGTTGCGAAGAAAGCAAGTGAGCTCGGTATGAAAGTGCCAAACTACGTGAAAACGTCACTAGCACCAGGTTCTAAAGTTGTAACAGGATACCTTGTGAATTCAGGACTTCTTCCATATTTAAGAGACCTCGGATTTAACATTGTAGGGTATGGCTGTACAACTTGTATCGGAAACTCAGGACCGCTTGAGAAAGAAATTGAAGATGCTGTCTCTGAAAATGATCTGCTGATCACTTCTGTTTTATCAGGTAACCGTAACTTTGAAGGTCGTATCCATCCGCTTGTGAAAGGAAACTACCTTGCATCTCCACCATTAGTTGTGGCTTATGCACTTGCTGGTACGGTGAATATTGATTTAACAAAAGATCCTATCGGTGTCGATAAAAATGGCGAAAACGTTTATTTCAATGACATTTGGCCATCAATGGACGAAATCAACAGCGTCGTTAAAAGCACTGTCACACCTGAGCTATTCCGTTCAGAGTATGAAACTGTTTTTGACAACAATGACCGCTGGAATGAAATTAAAACGACGGATGATGCATTGTACAAATGGGATGAAAATTCCACATACATTGATAACCCGCCATTCTTTGAAAACCTATCAGTTGAACCTGGTAAAGTTGAACCGCTTAAAGGCTTACGCGTAGTTGCGAAGTTCGGTGACTCTGTTACAACTGATCATATTTCTCCTGCTGGAGCGATTGGTAAGGACACACCTGCGGGCAAATACTTGCAAGAAAGAGGCGTGTCGCCTAGAGACTTTAACTCATATGGATCTCGCCGTGGTAACCACCATGTCATGATGAGAGGTACTTTCGCAAACATCCGTATTAAGAACCAAATTGCACCAGGAACAGAAGGCGGTTATACAACTTACTGGCCAACTGGTGAAGTGACATCCATTTATGATGCATGCATGCGCTATAAAGAAGATGGAACAGGTCTTGCGATCTTAGCAGGTAAAGACTACGGAATGGGTTCTTCACGTGACTGGGCTGCAAAAGGAACAAACCTTCTTGGAATTAAATTTGTTCTAGCTGAAAGCTTTGAGCGTATCCACAGAAGTAACCTTGTCTTCATGGGCGTACTTCCTTTGCAGTTTAAAGACGGAGAAAGTGCAGAAACTCATGGTCTAACAGGAACAGAAACATTTGAAGTTCATGTTGACGAAACAGTTCGTCCGCGTGATCTCGTCACTGTGAAAGCAATTGACACAGATGGCAACGAGAAAACATTTGAAGTGGTCGTTCGTTTTGACAGTGAAGTTGAAATTGACTACTATCGTCATGGCGGTATCCTTCAAATGGTACTTCGCGAAAAATTGGCAAGCAACTAATACAGCAAAGAAGAGAAGGCGATTCAACAGCTTTCTCTTCTTTTTTAAAATAGTGGAGGATCAATCATGTGGAAAAAAGGAATGGCAAGCGCTGTTTTACTTGTGTTGATTGGTTTACTTGCGTGGAATTTATTTGGGCCAAAAGAGCCCGCAATCGGTCTTGAAAAAGGGGATCAAGCCCCTGATTTCGAACTAAAAACCCTTGATGGCAAAACCGCCTCGTTATCTGATTACCGAGGGAAAAAGGTGCTCGTCAATTTCTGGGCGACATGGTGTAAGCCGTGCAGGACAGAAATGCCGGATCTAGACGCAATCAGGAGTGAAAATGACCAAGTTGAAGTACTAGCGGTGAATTTGACGACCACTGAAAAGAGTGTGGATCATGTGGCAGCATTCACAAAAGAATTAAAGCTGAGCTTTCCTGTTTTATTGGACCAAAAAGGCATTCAAGCAAGATATCAGGTTCTTTCATACCCAACGACCTACATATTAGATGAAAAAGGACGCATCATGTCTGTGAAGCATCAAATGCTGACAAAAAAAGAAATTGAAAAAGAGCTGGATCTATAATGATTCAGCTCTTTTTGCTTATTTTCCAAATGTTTTGGCGAAAATGTAACCATACATATATGGAGGTGAGTGGAATGAGAAGAAGAAAACGACGCACATTTGAAGAGCTTGTGCTTGAAAATAAAAAAGAATTATTAAGCAATGAGGAATTTTTAAACCAGCTTGAAGAAAAGTTGGAAGAACGATTTAGACAAAAATAAGTCATGAATTATCCGTTTTCGTTCATCCTAAAGAAGAGGGAGGGATGAATAATGGGTAGAGAGCATGATAAACAAGCGCAGTTTACGCCAGACCATTTAGGGACAAAACCTGTAGCATACAAACGGAATAAAGGTAAAAAGATGCATAATAAATCAAATGAACAGCCAGATGTGATACAGACAAAGGGCGAATAAGGAGGGGAATCATCATGAATAACGAGTCATATCAATCCAATCCAGATGATCGATCTGATAATGTTGAAAAGCTGCAAGATATGATCGAGAACACACTTGACAATATCGATGAATCTGAAGCAGCGATGTCCGTTTCGACTGAGACAGAAAAGCAAATAATCAAACAAAAAAACGAAAACCGCAAAATGAGTATTGACGCGATGCGTTCTGAGATAAAGGACGAAGAAGCAGCAAGAAAGAATGGCTATACTGAATAAACCAGGGATTCCTGGTTTATTTTATTGCCTCTTTTTAGAAGAACCATTTGGAATGTGGTAAAATGGCAGAGACAGACCTTAGGTTTTGATAGGAGAGCGATGAAACGTGTATGTATCCAAAAAAGAAATAGAAGTCCGTTATGCAGAAACAGATCAAATGGGCATCGTATATCATGCCAATTATTTAATCTGGATGGAAGTCGGCAGAACAGCATTGATTAAAGAATTAGGGTTTTCCTATGCGCAGCTAGAAGCAGACGGTGCTCTTGCACCTGTTATAGACTTGCAGGTTCAATATAAAAAACCATTGCTGTATGGTGAAACAGCAACCGTTCATACATGGATTGAAGAATATAATGGTGTCAAAACGGTGTATGGCTATGAAATTCAAAAACCTGATGGACAAACAGCGATTACAGGGACAACCTCACATATTTGTGTAGATAAAGACACCTTTAGACCTATTCAATTTAGAAAAGCCTTTCCTGCTTGGCATAAAGTATATGAACAGTCGAAGAAGCAGGTTTAATTTATGGCTTTTGGTATTAAACGAAGCGATTTAAACGCTTGGAAAACAGCTGTCCAGGAAGGAAAAGTTGCTTTTTTAACACACTACTGGCTCGATGACCGTTTTCCAAATGCCAATACCGTCACAAAAGCAGCCTGTCAGGATATGAAGCGTTTAGTTGAGTGGGGAGAAAGACATGGACTAAAAAAAGAATGGATTCATGACCGCGAAGGGTTTCCTCATTTTGACTTGATCGGTGAGCCGCAAAAAAGAATTCTGCAAAAGGAACGGTCTTTAGGAAACATTCAAGAGTATGGGCTGTATATTGAGATTTAAAACAAAAAAGATACCCGAGGGATGAGGTATCTTTTTTGTTTATTCATAATGAAATTCTGGTTCTTTCACGGACTCGTTATAATCAATATGCAGATCATGGTTGTCAAAGTACCAAATATCACTTTCCTCAATAAAGAAAGTAATACCTTCTATTTCAGCAGTTGCGCCGGCATTTTGAGGTTCATCTTTTGCGACGCCGAGAGAAAAGCCTTTTTGAACATTACTGCACCCGCCATATCTCACAAAAAAGCGAACTTGATCACCTTTTTCTAAATCTAATTCATCCTTGTACCAATTGAGTGCATCTTCTTTTATTGTTAATTTCAATGTGATCGCCCCTTTTTGAAGTCATGCTGTTTTTAAAATGCAGGATGCAAAAACAGCTTTTCTTTACTTTTACCACATATTTAAATGGATGAAACGGCTAGAGCCATTTGATTTTCGGTTCAGTTTTGTTGAGAATTCGTTTGAGGTTGGCGATGTGTCTGTAGATCACAAAGCCAGCAAGAACGGCAACAACAATGATTAAGAATAGGTCTTTGGTGAATATGCTGTAAATGAATGTATAGATCCCGGTCAGCATTGATGATAGTGAAACATATTTACTAATGTATAAAAATAAGAAAAAAGCAGCGATCATCGTGATAAATAGGAATGGGGCATAAAATAGCAGTACACCGCCTGATGTAGCGACTGCTTTTCCCCCTTTAAATTTTGCAAAGACAGGAAAGCTGTGACCGATAACAGCAGCAACTCCTGCTAATAAGGGATGGATGTCCAGCTGCATGAAAAACGGTAAAGCTGAAGCAAGCGTCCCTTTTAGGATATCAGCAGTAATCACAATAGACCCTGCTTTTACGCCAAGTGTACGAAATGCATTCGTCGCACCTAGGTTTCCGCTGCCATGTTCACGGATATCGATACCCTTTGCAGCTTTCCCGACAATGAGACCGGATGGAATACTGCCGAGAAGATAAGCCAAAATAAACATCAAAGCAATTAACATCTGCATAACTCCTTTATATTCTCCCTCTTGTCTTACATTTTAACATGATCTTGTGAAAAACATGGGGAACTTTTTTTGAAAAAATCCAAAGCAGATGGATTCAGCTTTGTTTTTAAGCAGAAATTCGCTAAAATAGAGGAAAAGGAGTGTCTTGATGAACAATCCTACGAAAGAAGAAATCGGCCGTATATTAAAGAGCAGTAAACGAATTGCTGTTGTTGGATTATCAGATCAGCCGCACCGGACGTCTTATATGGTGTCTAAAGCGATGCAGGATGCCGGGTATGAGATTATCCCAGTGAATCCAACGATCGATGAAGCACTCGGTGTGAAAGCAGTCGCTTCTTTAAAAGACTTAAAAGAGCCTGTTGATATCGTCAATGTCTTTAGACGTTCAGAGTTTTTGCCAGAGGTGGCAGAAGAGTTTCTCCAAATAGACGCACCTGTTTTTTGGGCGCAGCAAGGCATATATCACGATGAAGCGAAAAGGCTGATTGAGGAAAATGGCAAGGTCGCCATCATGGATTTATGTATCAAGGTGGCTCATGCGTTGACAAAAACTCATTAATTCGTCAAAAATCCTTGGTTTTTCAAGGATTTTTGCTTTTTTGTTGCAGAAATATATTTGCGATTCTTGAAGAAAGCGATAAAATAAGGCGACAGGGACATATCGGCGGCCTTGCATATCAAGAAAAAGAGCGATAAGATAAATGTAGAACATTTGTTCTGTTTTACTAAAACCATCATATGATTGCATTTGGCTTATGAAACAGTCTTGTTTATAATGGACTTCTAGTTCTGATTGCAGAATGTAGAATGATTCTCATAGCTGTGCAAAAGAGCATGTATTGGTGAATCCCACATGCATGGTGATGATGCAGCTTATTAAAGTGGACAGTAATGAGCAGCATGATCATCATTAAAATCTAGAGAGGTCATTTGATGATTAGCCGGTTATGTTTGTTAGTGAAAGGGGATTAAGCATTTGGTTAAAAAGCAGCAAGTAGATTATAACGATGATTCTATTCAGGTGCTAGAGGGGCTTGAAGCGGTCCGTAAACGTCCAGGGATGTATATTGGATCTACGGATTCCCGCGGTCTTCATCACCTTGTCTATGAGATTGTAGACAACTCTGTCGATGAAGTGCTCGCTGGCCATGGAGATCATATCATTGTCAAAATACATAAAGATAACAGCATTTCCGTCCAAGATAAAGGGCGAGGAATGCCTACTGGTATGCATAAGCTTGGAAAACCGACACCTGAGATCATTTTAACGGTCCTGCACGCAGGCGGAAAATTTGGTCAAGGTGGATATAAAACAAGTGGTGGACTTCACGGAGTTGGGGCATCGGTTGTGAACGCGCTGTCAGAATGGCTTACTGTCACAATTGAACGGGACGGATTTATTTATCATCAGCGCTTTGAAAACGGCGGTAAACCTGTCACATCACTTGAAAAAGTCGGAAAATCGAAAAAAACGGGAACACTAATTCATTTTAAGCCGGACCCAACCATGTTCAGTGTTACGACCTATAATTTCGATACATTATCAGAACGTTTAAGAGAATCTGCCTTTTTATTAAAAGGGTTAAAAATAGAGCTGATCGATGAACGGCATGATGTACAAGAGACGTTTTATTATGAGACAGGCATTGAAGCCTTTGTTGCTTATCTAAATGAAGAAAAAGATGTTCTAAGTGAAGTCGTCTCATTTGAAGGAGAGCATCAGTCCATTGAAGTAGATTTTGCTTTTCAATTTAATGATGGCTACTCGGAGAATATCCTTTCCTTTGTCAATAACGTCAGAACAAAAGATGGCGGAACACATGAGTCTGGCGCCAAAACGGCCATGACGAGAGCCTTTAACGAATATGCACGTAAAGTGGCCCTTTTAAAAGAAAAAGACAAAAATTTAGAAGGCACTGATATTCGCGAAGGACTATCTGCTATTATTTCTGTCAGAATTCCTGAAGAGCTGCTTCAATTTGAAGGACAGACAAAAGGAAAGCTTGGGACAAGTGAGGCTCGTTCAGCTGTTGATGCTGTTATTTCTGAAAAACTTGCGTATTTTCTTGAAGAAAACCGGGAAACAGCCACTCTTCTTGTGAAAAAAGCGATTAAAGCGCAGCAGGCAAGAGAAGCTGCTAGAAAAGCCCGTGAAGAAGCGAGGAGCGGCAAGAAACGTAAAAAATCTGAAGCAACGCTGAGCGGAAAATTAACACCAGCCCAATCTAGAAACCCAGCAAGAAATGAACTATATCTAGTAGAGGGTGACTCAGCGGGCGGGTCAGCTAAACAGGGACGTGACCGTAAATTCCAAGCGGTGCTGCCGTTGCGCGGAAAGGTCATCAATACTGAAAAAGCAAAGCTTGCTGATATTTTCAAAAACGAAGAAATCAACACCATTATTCATGCAATTGGTGGAGGCGTCGGTGTCGATTTTAATGTGGAAGACATCAATTATGACAAAATCGTCATCATGACAGATGCGGATACGGATGGAGCGCATATTCAAGTGCTTCTCTTAACATTCTTCTACCGCTATATGAAGCCGCTGATTGAGCATGGCAAAGTGTTTATTGCACTTCCGCCTTTATATAAAGTCAGCAAAGGCTCAGGGAAAAAAGAGATTATTGAGTACGCATGGTCTGATGAAGAAATGGATGACGTACTGAAGAAAGTTGGAAAAGGGTACACGATTCAGCGCTACAAAGGGTTAGGTGAAATGAATGCCGACCAGCTATGGGAAACGACAATGAATCCAGAATCGAGAACACTTGTCAGGGTCAAAATTGATGATGCTGCACGTGTGGAACGCCGCGTCACAACTCTAATGGGTGACAAAGTAGAACCACGCCGTAAATGGATTGAAAAGAATGTCGCCTTTGGACTTGATGAGGAAAGCAACATTCTTGAAAATGAAAACTTGTCGCTAGCTGAGGAGGTTTAAACATGGCACAACAAGAACGATTTCATGATTTACCATTAGAAGAAGTAATCGGCGACCGGTTTGGGCGCTATAGTAAATATATTATCCAAGACCGTGCGCTTCCAGATGCACGTGATGGTCTAAAACCCGTACAACGAAGAATTTTATATGCGATGTACGCAGAAGGAAATACGCAGGATAAAAACTTCCGTAAAGCCGCTAAAACAGTCGGTAACGTGATTGGTAACTACCATCCGCACGGGGACTCATCTGTTTATGAAGCGATGGTAAGAATGAGTCAGGAATGGAAAGTACGAAATGTGCTGATTGAGATGCACGGAAATAACGGGAGTATTGATGGAGATCCGCCTGCTGCCATGCGTTATACGGAAGCAAGACTGTCTGCCATTGCTTCAGAGCTTTTAAAGGACCTAGACAAGGAAACGGTCGAATTTGTTGCAAACTTTGATGATACAAGCAAAGAGCCAGTTGTATTACCAGCAATGTTCCCAAACCTTCTCGTGAATGGATCAACAGGGATTTCAGCTGGTTATGCGACAGATATCCCACCGCATCACCTTGGAGAGGTCATTGATGGCGTCATTAAGCGAATTGAACAGCCGCATTGTACGGTTGAGGATTTAATGACAGTCATCAAAGGGCCGGATTTCCCAACGGGCGGTATCATTCAAGGTGTAGACGGTATTAAGAAAGCGTATGAAACAGGAAAAGGGAAGATCATGATTCGCGGAAAAGCGGAGATTGAAACCATCCGCGGCGGACGCCAGCAAATCGTAATCACAGAAATTCCTTACGAAGTGAATAAAGCCAACCTTGTCAAAAAGATGGACGAGTTCCGAATTGAGAGAAAAGTAGAAGGTATTTCAGAGGTCCGAGATGAAACAGACCGTACTGGGCTTCGAATCGTAGTAGAGCTGAAAAAAGAAGCAGATGCAAATGGTGTGCTGAATTTCTTATATAAAAACTCAGATCTGCAAATCCCATACAACTTTAATATGGTAGCGATACATAATCGAAGACCGACCTTAATGACGCTCACAACTGTACTAGATGCGTATATTGCCCATCAAAAGGAAGTGGTGACGAACCGCTCAGCGTACGAGCTTCGAAAAGCGAAGGAACGCCACCATATTGTCGACGGCTTAATTAAGGCACTTTCTATCTTAGATGAAGTCATTGCCACAATCCGCTCCTCTAATGATAAGCGAGATGCCAAGAACAACTTGATGGCGAAATATGATTTTACAGAAGCACAATCAGAAGCGATTGTTTCACTCCAGTTATATCGTTTAACGAATACAGATATTACGCAATTAAGAGACGAAGCAAGAGAGCTTGATGTGCGCATCGCAGAGCTTGAAGACATTTTAGCGAACGAGAAAAAGCTACTGAAGGTCATTACAAACAGCCTGAAAAAGCTCAAAAAGACATATGCTGATGAGAGAAGATCCGTGATTGAGGAAAAAATCGAAGAAATTAAGATTAACCTTGAAGTGATGATCGCATCAGAGGATGTTTACGTGACAGTCACGAAAGATGGTTACATTAAACGAACAAGCCAGCGCTCTTATGCTGCCTCTAACGGTAAAGACTTTGGCATGAAAGATACTGACCGTTTGATTCATCAGTTTGAAATGAATACAACGGATGTTCTTCTGCTGTTTACGAATAAAGGAAGCTACATTTATTGTCCTGTTCACCAGCTGCCAGATATACGCTGGAAAGACATGGGGCAGCATATTACAAACATCATTTCAATTGATCGCGAGGAATCAATCCAAAAAGCCATTCCAATAAAAGAATTTGATGAAACGTCATATCTTTTATTCTTTACGAAAGGTGGAATGGTGAAGAAAACAGAGCTTCTTCAATATAAAGCGCAGCGATATTCGAAACCGCTTGTCGCCTTGAATCTAAAAGGTGACGATGAACTCGTTGATGTTCATGTCACAACAGGACAGCAGGAATTGTTTATTGCAACGAAAAATGGTTACGGTTTATGGTTTGATGAAGAAGAAGTAAGTGTTGTTGGACCGAGAGCGGCAGGTGTCAAAGGAATCAACTTGAAGGAAGGGGACGAGGTAGTCTCTGGCCAGATCATTGATCCGAAGAACGATGTCCTTGTGCTCACAACACAAAGAGGGGCTGTAAAGCGAATGAACCTCTCTGAATTTGATAAAACATCAAGAGCGAAACGCGGAGTTCTTATGCTGAGAGAGTTAAAGAAAAACCCGCACCGTATTGTGGCTGTGATCGCTGCAGCGCTGCACGATACACTTGAGATAGATACCGAAAAAGGCACAACGATTCCACTAGATATTTCTACTTTAAGAGCGAATGACCGCTATAGCAATGGGTCATTTATTGTAGATGAGGAAGAGCAGGGAGAAGTGACTCATGTCCTTCTGACTCCTGAACGTGCACCAGATGACAATAAATAAGCAAACGAAAACCCCCTGCGATTGGCAGGGGGTTTCTTTTTATATACAGGTCAATTAGCTCTCGTGGTTGCCAAACATGCTTGTAATGGCATGAACTACTTCAATTCCTTGGTAAACGAAAAGAGAAAGTGAAGTGACAGAGAATAGACCTAGAATGAAAATTCTTAAGAAAAATAACATCGTGTAAAACCTCCCAATTTTTGTTTTGATTTAGATGGTTGGGTTAAACACGAGCTTGTCGGAAATAAGAAGATTGATAGAACACTGCAAGTAAATGCTTCTTTTTCCGGTCAAATCGATCAGTATGAGTGATGCGCGCAAATCCAGCTGTCATACTGCCAATAATCAGCAGTGCTGTAAATGCGGCAAATACTGCGCTCACATGTTTTTGTTTCTTTTCATCGCCCATTGTCTGGACGATTTTCATTTCATGTGATTCTTGATCGGCAACCACCTTCGCATGATGGTATACCTGAACGGAATGAGGCATTGAGAACAAATGAAAACTTGCAAGTGCTATGCACAAAACACCTAATTTTAATAGCATATTTTTTTTCATTTTTCTCACCCCTTCCTGGTTATTTTCATGATCTTACCACGTTTTCAGTTATTTGAAAAGTCTTATTTTTTTACTTTCCCTCTTTAAAAAAACGATAAACATCAGGACATCTATAGGACTGTTTCACTTCATGAAAGGTTTCAATTTTATTTTTTAAATTTAAAAAAAGTGCCATGATCAAGGATCAGACACGTTTAGTGTGCTTGTAATGAATGTGGTTTTGCTACAGCTTTAGTAAAGATTCCTGCAATACATATGGCAAATAGAACAAAGATAAAGGCATGAAGCAGTCCAACTTGATTAGCAAGCAGCCCTAAAATAGGAGGGCCGGAAAGAGAGGCTGTGTAACCTGATAAGGTCACAATACTGACGCGTTTGACAGCGTACCGGCTATCATCGCCAGCTGCAGAAATGGTCAGCGGAAAGCCTAAAGAAGCGCCAAGTCCCCATAAAAAGATCGATATCATACATACAACAAGTGAAATCTTTAAAATGACTAAGAATAGTCCGGCAGCTGCTGATAAAATGGCCACTCTTAGCAATAACACTCTGCCAAAGCGATCAATCAATCGTCCGCTGATCAGTCTGCCGCTAATCATGCCGCACAAAAACAAAGCATAGATGACCGTACTCATGGAATGTGAAACTTGATAGCCATCCACCATTGCAAGTGGAATCCAATCATTGGCCGAGCCTTCGACAAACGCAAGACATAAGGCGATCATCGCAAGAGATATCGTTCGTTTGTTCAGCCATGCCGTTTGAGTAGGCTCAACTGTATCTGACTGCATCTCATGCTGATCTTTTCCTGTCCCATGCGGGATAAACCGTGTACAAATCAATATGCTGAGGAAGAATAGAAGGGCAATAGCGAGAAGGTGTATCAATACAGAAACCCCTAGATGGATAAAAAGAATACCAGCACCTGCTCCAATTAACGTCCCAATGCTAAAGGAAGCGTGCAATATAGGCAGAATGGTTTTCTTGATGCTGTACTCAATCTCTGTTCCTTCTAAGTTCATCGCTACATTACACATGCCAGAGCCTGCTCCAAAAAGAAAAAGACCAGAAGTGACGACAAAGATAGAAGAGAGCGTTGAACCAATGGCAAGAGTAGTGAATCCAAGGAACATCAAAAAAGCACTGATCACAATCGCCACTCGACCGCCTTTTTTGCGGACGAATACATTTGAAAGAACAAGCCCAACAATTGAGCCAACAGATAAACCGAGTAAAATAAGTCCCATTGTTCCTGTGTTTGCTTGTAATAAATCTCTAACTTCCGGTGTCCGTGAAAACCATGTAGAAATGGAGATTCCAGACATCGTAAAGATCACAATAATTGCTTTATACCACTTTAATTCCATCTAATCCCTCACATTTAAAGATATATATGTTATTAAACAAATCTACTCGATTATAAATGAGACTTGCTGATTCGTAAATAACAGGAGGGAGGAACGTAATGAAAAAATGTTAGTCAAAAGAAATTTCTTTTGGTGAGAGGTGAAATTGATGGATACAATGATTAATGAGCATGTTTCAAGTGTAATGTTGGACTAGATGTTTTGACATATTAGAACGAAAAAAGCATTGATTTGGTAAACACACAATCGAACATCAACTGGAGCTATAATGAACGCTTGATACAAAGCTCATAGCATCTGGCGTTGTTGTGACAAAAACGTTGCAGCGAAATGTTTATGGCCATGAAATCGTCAGAATATCATCAAAGCATTTAGATGAATCAATTTAAAATTGATTTTTTCTTTTTTGTCTCAATAAGATAAGTATACTTAGTTTTGAGACAAAGGAAATTCGTTTGTTGTTTAACTTCCTAGAATATATATTATGTAAACTAAGAAATGAGAATACATATTTAATTTTTCACAACCTCTACCACCTTCTCAATAAATTAGATTGGTCGTAAAGGTTGTGCCTTTCCTTATTGGCTGCAACAGTAAATTAAATACTTTGGGATATTTCGTTTAAAAATATTTTTCTCTTTTCATCTGTTGTTAAGTTAACTCTTGAAAAATGAATCCATTGGGTGTCTTCATTTTTAAGTCCCAAGTCAGCAAGAGTTCTGTTAATAAAAACGCTTTGAATCGCATTCCCACCTTCAGATTCTATATAATCCTTATCTGTTGTAGATGTTGAGATCACAGTTGTTTTTTTAATATTTGTCAATAAACCTTTTAAAGCCCCAGTGTTTTTATCTTCTAAGAATGCGAAACCTCTTAACATGACTTTATCAATAAATCCTTTTAAAATTGCAGGTAAATCCCACCACCAGACAGGAAATATAAATATTAATTCAGTTGCCTGACTTAATTTCTTTTGATAATCCTTAACTAATTGATAAGGTGTTTCGCCTTTAATAAAATACTTCAATTCTTCAGCTGAAAAAACGGGATTAAACCCATCTTTATATAAATCGATCACTTGAAATAGTTCTCTCTTTGTTTCTAGATTTTCTGTAATGGATGTCAAAATGGCATGATTATAGCTTCCGTCCCAAGGATGTGCATAGACAATCGTTTTCATTATTCATTCACCCTTTTTTGTTATTTTCATCATATTTTGATGTACATTCATTTTATTGTATGCTATAACGTACTACAAGTACGGTAATTAAAGTGCGATACTAACCTAAAGGAGAGTGTGAAATGACGAAAGAATCCTTTACAGCTAATGTTGACCTAAAAGAAACTGGATTTGGGTATACTTTATCTTTAATTGGTGGGAAATATAAGATGACGGTACTGTATGCCTTATATGCAAACAATGGTCCTATTCGCTATAATCAGTTAAAACGAATGCTCGGGACTATCTCTTTTAAAACATTAACCAATACACTAAAAGAACTTGAAGCGGATCAATTAATTAATCGTAAAGAATATCCTCAAGTGCCTCCAAAAGTAGAATATAGTTTATCGGAAAAGGGATTATCATTGATACCTGTATTAGATGCAATTTGTTATTGGGGAGAAGAACAAATGAAAAAATAGTTAGAAGTTGAGTGAAATTGTACTTTTGGGCAAAAGAGATTGTGCATTCAGGCAAGAAAAAGAGCATCTCTCTTGAGATACTCTTAGAATGATAATGAAACAGCTATTTTTCGACCTCTTCCTATATAAATCCCAATACCTCATTTTGTTCATGCGCTAGTTCCATACCTTCTGCTAGATAGAGAGCGTTCATTTTATCTATGTCATCATCTACTAGCCAATGGCGGATCAGTTGACGCAATCTCGCAGCAACGGTCTGACAAACCTCTGGTGATAAGTAACTATCAGAATCGGATTGTTCCAGCAATGGGATGATGTCATCTTTCAAGTTGTATTCTACGGCTTATTTTGACTTAATCCCTGCCCCGCAAAGAGGTATGACGATGGTTTCTTTTGATTCCTTTTTATATTTCAAGTAGCCGGCAAAATTGACTGCAGATGTCACTTCCACATAAAATCCTTTTTCACTTAGTTTAGAGCGTGCATTCAATATTTCATCTTCTTCAATATCTATAAATGTACCATTGGTATCTTGTACAGCTTGTAGAATTTGTTTGGAGCGCGCCGGGGCAGCAATGGCTATCCCTTCTGCTAAGGTTCCTGTATTCGTAACAGGCGATTCTGATTCCTCCTCGTTTTGATAAGCTTTCACAAGAGGTGCACAGTTTTTCGCTTGTATGGCAATGATTTTCGGTATTTTATGAATCAAACCATTTTCAAATAGCTCTTTAAAGCCATAATACGCTCCTAGAAGGAGAGTGCCGTTTCCAACCGGAATGATTACAGCATCTGGAGCTCCTTTTATTTGTTCATAGATTTCATATGCGTATGTTTTTGTCCCCTCAAAAAAATAAGGATGATACACATGGCTTGCATAAAAAACGTTTTCGTCGTCTACTGCTTTTTGGGCTGCAGCGGCAATGTCCTCGCGTGTACCACGAATTTCTTTAATCGTTGCTCCATGGGCTTTTATTTGAGCGACCTTTTTAGGTGAAGTTTCATCGCTTAAATAGATGTCACATGCAATCTCGCAACGAGCTGCATAAGCGGCAATCGCTGTTCCTGCATTCCCGCTGCTATCCGCAATGACTTTTGATACCCCTAATTCCTTTGCCTTTGTCATTAAAACAGCAGCTCCTCGATCTTTAAAGGAGAGTGTAGGCATCATATAGTCAACTTTTACATAAGTATTTGGCTCATTCGGATCTAAAAGGATTAAAGGAGTTTGACCTTCACCCATTGTTACAGATTCCCAAGTCTTAGAACCCTTTGAAAAGGGCATGGTTTCAACATAACGCCATAATGAGTTTGGATAGTGATTCCAAGCCGCCATATCTATTTTAGGGGTATCTTTCACCAGGTTTAATACGCCGTTACAGTCACATTTCCATAGGGTTGTTGTCATCTCATATTTTTTCCCACAATCGTTACAAATCAATTGATTCATCGATCATCATCCCCTTCGAATAATTTTTTATACGAAATATACTTTTTTATATATCATAGGCAAAAAAATATTCTAAATATAAGAAATAGCATCAATTTCAATTTTGAAACCGAAATGTAATTCATTCGTTGGTACAACAGTACGTGCTGGTTGATGTTCACCGAAAAATTCAGTGTAAACCGCATCTACCTTGTCCCATAGTTCAATATCAGAAATGTATAATGTCATTCGCAAAATCTTTTCTTTTTTACTTCCAGCCGCTTCAACAATCATCTCGACATTTTTAAGCGCTTGTAATGTCTCTTCTTCAATGGGGCCGAATTCTTTTTCTCTCGTTTCAGGATTGATGGCAAATTGTCCTGAAACATAAACGGTGTTTTGATGAATGGTTGCGAATGCATAGTGTCCGTTGGCTTTTAGATTCCCTACCTCAAGGATGCTTTTCATTTCGTTTCTCCTTCATTCGATTTATGTTTGATCTCATCCAAATAGCTATAGACAGTGACTTTAGAAATACCTAACATAGATGCGACCTTCTCAACTGAACCTTTCATTAAAAAAATTCCCTTTTCATCCATGAACCTTATTAATTCAATTTTTTCATGGCGTTTCATGACTGGGTGAACACTGTTTTCAATGATCTGTTGAATCAATTGATCTACGATTTCTTCCACATTTTCAAGATCATCATTTGTTGTTGTTTCATTCTCTTGAACTTCAACTTTTGTAGAAAGAAAAGTATCCATAAATTGCTGCATTTGATTCAATGCTTCAACATCAAAATTGATACAGAATGCACCAATCACCTTTTGCTCGGAATCACGAATTAATGAAGTCGAAGAACGAATGGTACGGTTGTCTTCGGTTTTAAATGTATACCCAGCGAGATAATCTTCTTTAAAATCTTCTGATTGTAAAACAGTCTTTACCAGATGATCAAATGATTGACCGATTTTTCTTCCCGTCACATGATGATTGACTGTAAACATGACAGATGCTTGAGGATTCGTTAAATCATGAATCACGACTTCACAATTTGGTCCAAACATTTTTGCAGTAGATTTTGCTAAAGGAATATAGCTCTGTAATAAATTCTTTATATGTTCCATGCCTAAGCACCTCATTTGTTTATTCCACTAGATTATATAATTTTTTATACGAAAAAACAATATATAGATTTTTTTATACGTTTTGAAAAAGTGGAGAAAATATAAAAAAGCAGCCATTGACTGCTTTTTTTGCTCCTTTCTAATTGATTTTTTGCTGGATCCCAGACAAAATGACTTCAATTCCCCACCTGAACCGTTCCATCGATACGGTATCACCTGCAAACATTTCTTCTTTCAGGCTATTGATGAAAGGAAACCGCGTTTTGTCTGCATCATGAAATGTTTTTTTTGTATCTGAAATCTGCGAAGAGCCGTGTTTCTTCCAAGAGACCTTTTCGTATGCTACGGAAGATACGTATAACAGTAAAAGGTCTACTCCCCATGCAGCGGATGTAGATTTGATTCCGCCTTTATGCAGTGCAGCGAGAAGATGTTCGGTCAACTGTAAAAAGTTCGTTCCTTGCGGGATGGTGGAAAGAGAAATTTCAGCAAGACCAGGCTTTTCGTATAGCAGCAGGAAATAAGTATGCAATATGTCAAATAACTGTTCTTTCCATGTGCCACCCGCTGAATTTGGGTAAACCATTTGGCCGAGACCATAATCTAATACGTAAGCACTTAGTTCTTGAAAATTGTTCACGTAGACATACAAGGATGCAGGTCCTGTATCTAATGCTTTAGCCACTTTACGCATACTCATGCCCTCTAACCCTTGCTCCTTAAGAAGGTCAAAGGCAGTTTTCACAATGAGTTCACGGCTTAAGGGCTCTTTAGCCGGCTGAGACCGACGACTGATAATACGACGATTTGAATTGTTCATACTCTCTTTATAACATGTCAAAGTCAAATAGTAAATTGAGCATCAATCTCCGTTTTCTTGAAAAGAATTCATCATATCTGCAAGCTTGACCGCAGCGTTTTTTGAAAAACACAGTTTTAAACTTTTCTCCGATTCATGAGCTTTCTCCGATGAATATTCGTACATCATGTCTTCGTATTCTTCTATAGCCTTTTCGATATGATGAGGATTTCGGACAATCGCAAGTGCGAGTTCCATTGCATCAAACATCGCCATGTTTACGCCCTCCCCTGCGAATGGCGACATGACATGAGCTGCATCACCGATAAGCGTTACTCCTTTATGGCGGTTCCATTTAAAACCGACAGGAAGCGTATAAATCCGTCTTGGAATGATGGCATCTTCTGCATAACGAATATAATTTTTCAGCTGATCGTCCCAATCATTAAATAACTCTAATAATTGTTCTTTTGCTTCTTTCGCTTGATGAAAAGGAATACCACAAGCCTCAATCCAGTTACGTTCAACCATAAGGCTTGCATACACTTTTATTCGTCCATCCCCGTTTAACTGACCAATCAGTCCTTTGTGGTCTGCTAAAGCAAACATCTTCCCGCGTTTATTAAATGCAGCTAAATCAGGGTGATTCACCTCTACGTTGAGGATATTCAGTTCCAGCATCGTGAGTCCGGCGTATTCAATATCAATATCTGTTAACAGAGGACGCACACGAGAAAAAGCACCATCTGCTCCAATTAAAAGATCAACTGTCTCGACAACTCCGTTTTCAAAATGAAGCTCCGTCATGCCGTTTTCTAGTGAAACGCAACTTTCTAGTTTATAACCATATTTGATGTTTTCAGCATCAATTTGATTTAACAGCAGTTCGCACAAAATACCACGATCAATTTCAGGGCGGGTGCCTTTTTGATCTGGTTCCGTTTCTTCATCTAAATAAATTTTTCCTGACTTATCAAGTAATCGGAAATCTTCTCCTTCATAGCGTGCGTTCCTTTGAAATTCCTCATAAATTCCCGCTTCTTTTAAAGCTTTTTGGCCTGTTTCTTCGTGAATATCCAGTGAGCCCCCTCTTTCTAGACTCTTGTCATGCATCTCTCGTTCATAGATGGTTGTTTGTATACCGTAATTTTGCAGTATTAAGGCGAGCGTTAATCCCCCAGGTCCTCCTCCAATGATAGCGATTTGCTTTTGATCCTTAGATAATGCCGTCATCGTATGCATCTCCTCTTCTTTATGAAAATTGTTTAAAGCCACATCTCATTTATATTATAACGAACACCGTTCGTTAAGAACAGTGTTCGTTTAAAAAAGTTTATTTTACGAGTGCTTTAATGAAAAGAAAGCAATCGCCCGTCACCATATGATACACTCCAAATATGATTTTTTTCGATTGTTTTCATTTTGAGTGTAAGAGGTGTTTCTATGTATAAATTACTAGCAATGTTGATATTAGGATTGAGCTTTAGTGGTGCCGCTCTCATTCTTTCTGTCCCTTTGTTATTCAAGTCCAAACTAGAACAAGCTGAGCTCGTGTTTACTGCTGGATCAGCGGGCGCTTTTGCAGTATTTGCTGTCTCATGCTTAGTTCTTCGAAAACAATTCAATCGCTAAAAAACCTAAACATCATCCACCATTAGAATAGTGGAGATTTGTTTAGGTTTTGTGACTTACCTTGATATGAACTTAAAGAATGTGGTACAAGCTGATCCAAATACTAAGAGCGAATAACACAAGTGCCGGGATTGCTTTTTTAAAGGGATCTTTGGCCAATACGATCAGAGTAAATGCAGCTGCCAGCATCGTGCCTCCTAACAATAAGCCTGATAATATTGCGATTGTTGGCATCCATATGCCGATCAGCATTCCAGCTGCGCCTATGAGCTCAAAGGCTCCGGTTAAAACATTAAAAAAAGCAGGTAAACCAAATCGTTTGAACTCTTCTGCCATTTTCCCTGATATAATTTTCGATCCTGTTACAAAAAAGAAAGCGGCCATTATCATTTGCAGAATAAGTATGAAAATCGTGATCACATCTTTCTAAGTTATTTGACTGAAACAATCCGTCCAAATTGACAAAATTTCAGCTGATACAATTTATATGTCATAGCATATATCGGACATAAACAGTTCGTTACAGATTAGACATTTCAAGATTCATAGTGTGAATGAAATAATTTGTTTAGAAGTAATTTTAATTGTTGAATCTCTTCATCGTTTAATTGCTTTGTCACCGTTTGATGTGCATCCATGACGACAGGAAGAATGGCCTTTTTGACCTCGTCCCCTTTTTCCGTTAAAAGCAGATGATGTGAGCGCCGGTCTTGTTCATTATAGATCTTTTTGACAAGCCCTTTTCGTTCCATAGACTGGATCATTCTGACGACAGTGGTTTGATTTTTATCAATTCCTTCTGCCAATTCTTTTTGAGTTGTCCCCTTTTCACTACTCAGGATGCTAATAATACTCCATTGTTCAGGCGTGACGCCATAAGGCTTTAACCTGTTCGTAAAATAATTTGTCATTTTGAGATCGGTACGATGAACGAGATAACCTATTAAATCTTGTAAATCCATGTAAACACCCTCTATGAAATTTATATGCTATAGCATTTATATTAGTGGAGCCTTTGAAAATTGTCAAATCATCCATCTGCTTGCTTAAAATCAATCCCTGACAAGATATATGGCACTGCTGATTTGATAAACTCCTCTGAGGATAAGTGCGAACTATTTTTTCTCCACTCAACAGAAGCTCCGTGAATTCCCCAACTTAAAAAAACAGCTGTGACCTTCAGAATTTGCTTTTCGACATTTGTATATTGATTGATTAACAATTGATAAAAAATAATTTCAAGCTGCTCCCTCACAATAGGAGCAAGTTCAGTTTCATATTCTACTTGGCAGCGGTTATGTAGAGATTGTTGGAAATTCGTTAGTGCTTTAAAAATATTGATAATCGTATCTTCATCTAGTTTACGATGATTGAAATTTATACTTTCTAAATTAATCGATAATACTTCTGATAGTGTTTTATCCAGCAAATCGTATTTATCCTCAAAATGATAATAAAACGTCGCGCGGTTGATCATGGCTTCTGCCGTGACATCTTTGATCGTAATATCCTTAAATTCCTTTTTCGATGAAAGTTTAATAAATGACTCCATGATTAACTTACGCGTTCTTAGGACCCGAGGGTCTGTCTTTGGCTGTGGCATCTTATCCCTCCTCCTTTTTCAACACATCTATCAATCTGTTGGATAAACAACAAATTGAAGAAATTATTGGTGTTGGTCTCACTCATTGTGTCTTAAGATTTAATTGTAAAGTAAATCATTGCTTGATTCAAACAAACTGATAGGCAATAGCGTTCCTACAAAATTTGAGGAGGAAAATGAAATTGAAAAACAATGAGATGTTTTGTGATATAGAAACAGGTGTATGTGGTGTAGGTGAAGAAGAGGATATTCAGGTCATTGATTTTCAGCAACCTAAAAAAACAATAACGCTCTATTATGTAACAGATCCGATTTGTTCGCATTGCTGGGCAATTGAACCTGTGCTGCGTCGATTTAAAGAGCAATATGGACATTATTTTCATTTCCAGACTGTGTTGGGTGGACTGTTAGAGAAATGGCATGGCGGTCCAATTGATCCTGCAAACGGAATTTACAAACCTGCTGATGTGGCTGGTCACTGGAGAGAGGTTGGAGAACATTCCCGCATGCCAATTGATGGGTCCTTAATGATTGACAATCCTGTTCAATCTTCCTACCCGCCCTCTCGCGTGTTCAAAGTGATTCAAAAACATCATGATGATGCACTAGCCTATACTTTTTTACGCCGTGCGAGAGAAGCGCTATTTGCATTCAATCAAAATATATCGGATATCACGGTGTTAATTGACATCGTCAACGATCTTGGACTTAACGGAGATGTGATTGTCCATGAAGCGGAGCTGCCAAGCGGCCAGGAATTATTAAATCAAGATTTTACGCTAGTTCGAGACCTTGGTGCTAGAGGTTTCCCAACGATCATCTTCGTCAACGAAGAAAATAAAGGAGTCAAAATCACAGGTGGCCGCTCATTTGAAGTCTATGTTGAAGGATTAAAGCAAGCTTTAAACACTGAAGAACTTGAACCGAAAAAACGCCCAGCTGTTTCTACCCTGCTCGAAAAAGAAAAACTTCTATTTTCTAAAGAAATTGAAGTAATGTACGATGTTGACCAATCAGATGTACGGTCTTTTATAAAGAAAGAACTTCCGCAGCAGCAGTATCAAATGAAAGAAGTGATGGGAGAACGGTATTTTACAACTTCAACATAAGGAGAATGACGATGGCACATTTATTACAGGTGGATTTTAAGATGAAAGGCCCTTTCGGTGATGAAATGGCAAAAGAGTTTGCTGATTTAGCGAAAAGTATAAATGAGGAAGACGGATTCATATGGAAAATATGGACGGAAAATCCGGAGAAGAATGAGGCTGGCGGAATCTACTTATTCGAAACAAAAGAAGCAGCTGAAAACTATCTTGAGATGCATTCTAAAAGAATCACTAGCTTTGGAATAACAGACATCAACGCTAAAATCTTTAACATAAATGCTCCTCTTACTCATATCACAAAAGGTCCATTAAAAACTCATCAAGGTTGACACACGAAAAAAAGAGCGGCTGATGGCTGCTCTTTTTTTCGTGTGATTTCATCGATTCATCCACTTTACATTTTCTTTTTTCTCTTCATTGACGACAAGTTGGAAGATATCAGGTCTTGAATAATGCCCCACTACATCGAAGTCGAATTGACTAGAAGAAATATCACGCAAATCAAGATCTGCCAGCAGTATCTCTTCCTGACCATAGACAGGTTCTTTTATATATTCGCCTAAAGGACCGACTATTGCACTCCCCCCTCGGCACATCTCATCAGGAGAAGATGCTAATTCATCATAGCAGGCTAAATCTTTAGGATACATCTCTTTATTCACATATTGATTACAAGATAGAACGAAGCATCGGCCTTCTGCGGCAATATGGCGAATCGTAGATTGCCATAGTTCCCTGGAATCTGCCGTAGGGGCTATATAGATTTGGACGCCTTTTGCATACATCGCTGCCCTAGCTAATGGCATATAGTTTTCCCAGCAAATTAAAGCGCCTATTTTACCATACGGTGTATCGAAAACCGGCAGTGTGCTGCCATCCCCCTCTCCCCATATGAGTCGTTCGGAACCTGTCGGCTTTAGTTTACGGTGCTTTCCAAGTAAGGTTCCATCTGGTCCGAAAAACAATACGGAACAATATAAAGTCCCACGACTTGATTCGTCATCTCTTTCAATGACACCGATGACGAGGTAGACACCAGCTTTGCGGGCTGCTTCTCTTAATCTGTCAGTTGTTCTACTTGGAACTGGAACTGAATTTTCTAAGTAACGAAGCCAGTCCTTTCTTCCTTCTGGAGAACGGCTTCCTACTGTGGCGCCAAAAGCTAGTCCTCTAGGATAGGCAGGTATAAAAGCTTCAGGAAATACAACAATATTGGCTCCTTTTTCTCCGGCCTCAAGTGTTAACGAAATGGCTTTTTCAGTACATGCTTCTCTATCCATAATGACAGAAGCAGCTTGCACAACAGCAACTCTACATGTTGACATCTTACCCCCTCCTTATTCTCAGTGTAAAAATAAACGTTTATCATGTACAATATATCATCATCATAATAAGTATGCCTTATTGGAATAATGGAGGGTAAAATGAACATACGGGACTTTGAAATATTTAAAACGATTGCGGATTGTGGAAGTTTTTCAAGAGCAAGTGAAAAGCTTTTTATCGCCCAGCCTTCCCTCTCTAAAACCATTCAAAAATTAGAGAAAAAACTGGGTGTCATCCTTTTCGATCGGTCAAATCGAATTTTCAAGTTAACGGATGAAGGAGAGCTTGTATATGAAAAAGCGATTGCGGTACTGCAGCAAATGAATGAATTGCAAATGGAGCTGGGTGATACCGACACGCATATTCGCGGCCATTTAAAGATCGGTCTGCCGCAAATAATTGGTACCTTTTTCTTTTCGAAAGTGGCAAAAGCTTTTACTCAAAAGCATCCAGATGTGACGCTCGAAATGATTGAGGAGGGCGGCTTACATGTAGAAAAACTCGTTGAGAAAGGCGAAGTAGATGCGGCCTTTATTGTCATACCTGCCCAAAGTCATGAATTAGAAGAACAACTCATTTTTGAAGCGCCGTTTGTGGCTTGTTTACCAAAAAATCACGCTTTAAAAGATGAACAACAGCTCTCGCTTGAACAGCTTAAAGAGGATAAATGGATATTGTTTGATTCTTCATTTGCGTTAAGTCAAGTGATTTTAGAAAGCTGCCGTAAGGAACATTTTGTTCCCGATGTCGCTTACAGCACAACACAATGGGATTTGCTTTTGACATTAGTTCGTGATGAATTAGGAGTTGCGATCATTCCAAGTCCTTTAACGGACATGTATAAAGAGGACATTTGTGTAAAACCAATTAGCAGTCAATATATTCCCTGGAAAATTGGCATTGTCGTGAAGAAAGGTCGATATAAAACACGTGCTTTGAAGGCTTTTTTAAAAATCGTCACGGATATATACCATGGAGAAACAAAAAAAGCCTAATTCTCAAGGCTTTTTTCATTTTAGATCACTTTCTGCTCGTTTTCTTAATTAAGTCCACGCCATCGTATGATAGACTTTCTGTGTGCGTCCGGCAGTATAGCCGCCGATTGGTTCTGGGAATGCGTCATATCTTTTCATTCTTTTGTCCCCCTTATGATTTAAAGTGAGTGTGAAAGACCATTGCAAGATAAGGGCTCTCAAAATGATGACCGCTCTCTTTATGTTTCGAGCTTTATGATATAATAACTTGTCAATGCCAGCCGTTTAGTGAAACAGAAATGAACTTTTGGAAGGTATTCATCCTGGTTAAAGATTAAAAGATAGGTGATCACAATGAGAAGGCTTGAGTCTGGTATGTCAGTAGACAATGAAATATTTTCTGATATTGTCAGGTATGAACACGAAACGATAAGCGGATCGACGATTAGCAACTCGAATGTTCATTCGCCTATATTTTGGAGCTGTCAGCTGCGTCATCTTGTATTTAATACGTGTGATCTGACGAATGCGAGATTTTTTGCAGGTAGTACGATTGAGCATTGTACTTTTATTCGTTCCGATTTGCGCTCTGTTGGGATTGCTAAAGGCGAGGCTGTTTTTACGAATTGCGAATTTTCCTCCTGTGATATGAGAGGAATGACATTGGAGAATGCTGTGTTTATCAACTGTACATTTTATCAATGTAGGTTTAATGACCGCATTTTACAAGCAGCGAATATTGTTCATTGCACTTTTACAGGTAAGCTAGTGGATATAACGTTTGAGGGAAATGGTAAACAAAAGCTGATCGCCAACTTTGAAAACTGCATTCTTGACGGTGTTCGCTTTACAGGCTGTGACCTGTCGCAATGTATTCCGCCAGCTTCCAAAAACCATCTATATGTTGAAAAGGTCTCCGCGCGTGTCAAACAGGCATTGCTGAAGATAAATCATGACCCTCACCTTTCTGACGAGGATCGGAAAGTACTAGTACGCAGCATGCGCAAGCTTGAGCATATGGAACAATATATTTTTAACACGGCGCATATGGAGAAAATACATGGGGCTGATTATGTGGAGCGATTTTTCAGTTATCTGGAATGTAACGAAGAGAACGCTTGATGTCCCTCTTCCTGCTAAGTTTAGGTCGTACATCAACTTCGAGTATATTTGAGTGGAATCAGTTCCCCTATTTTCACTTTGACTAGTTCGCCATCTATTTCTAAGATGACAAAACATTCTGGTTCGAAATCTGAAATAAGCTCTCTACAGATGCCGCAAGGGCTTACGACCCTCAATCTTCTATCGTCTTCATCTGAATATGGATGCCGAACGGCAACAATTGTATCAAAATCTTTATAGCCATTCGATAAAGCACTGCCAATTGCAATGGCTTCTGCACAAACCGTTACCCGTCCGATATACGCTTCTATATGGACAGCCGAGATCATTTCTCCTGTTTTCATGCGGATAGCGGCTCCTACATGGTGTTTATCCTCTTCATAAAGGCTCGTAATCTTCTTTTTTGCTTCGTCTATTAACTCTACATCTTTTGAAGTAAGATTAAATGTGTGCATGGTGTCCCCTTCCCCCCTTCTATGCTCGTTTTGAATATACTGATCTATTATACCAAACTCAGATAATGAGCGTTTCTTGAAGATGAGTTGAATGGAACCAAAAAAAGCTGATTTTTGTGAATATCAGCTTTTTCGTTATGCTCTTTTATAGCGGCCATACATATAGCGAATGATTTTTGTGATGACAGAGGTACACATGCATAAAAAGGTCATCAACACGACCCAATACATATTTGACATGTCAAACCCAGTATAGGCAAATATGAAAATAGTGGAGATGGCAAATGTGATGATAAGAACGATATAAACTCGCTTAAAGATGCAGTAGCCAACAATCCCCCAAATCAAAGATAACAAAGGCAATGTAAATAAGATCAGCGCCATAGGATGAAGAAAGAAAACACTCATCATGTCACTCTCCTTTATGAACCGGTAAAGAACCGAATATGTATCATATTAATAGGAAATCCGCGCGTTGTAAACAAAAAATGGAATTTAAGGAATTTTTAATCTGAGGTAAATTGACAATCTAAATGTATTCATGTTGAATGGAAAAAGACTGCTTTCAATAAGCAGCCTATTTTTTCGAATATTTAAGTCAGAGCATTTTGATGTGTGAAAAAGACCTAACTATTTATCACCTGAATGATTTTTTCCTGAGCATCTTGTGCCTCAGGGATTGGCATGACGACAAACACATGCAGCATTTCTGGGTAAACAAAGGTTTTCATGTTAATTCCTTGTTCTGTTAGCTTTTCATCCAGCTTTAGTGCATCTGGATATAAAATATCATGTGTTCCAATAAAATGAGTGATCTTCCCAAGACCATGAAAGTCCCCGTGAATTGGACTGATTAATGGGTCAGTTACCTTTTTATCTGCTGCCCACATTTTTGTAATGACATCTATTCCTTCTGGCGCTAGAATGGGATCTTTATCGGCATATTCAGATATAAGAGGATTGCTTAAACTCATATCAACACATGCAGATAATAAAATAATATCCTTCGGCTGCGGCAGACTTTCCATCTTTAAGAGATGCGCCAGGCCAAGTGAGATATTTCCGCCCGCTGAATCTCCCATAATTGTTAATTGATCGGTACTCTCAACCGTCTTTAGTATTTCTTTATATAGATATAAGATTTTCGGATAAGTATCTTGGTAGCTATAATGAGGTAATTTAGGATATATAGGAGCGACCACTTTGGCATTAAGGGATTGAGCCATTTTATCCATGTACCACCAATGGAAATTAAGAGGCTGGTTTACCCAAGCGCCACCATGTATATAGAGAATCACCTTTTGCTTTTTCGACATTTGGTCGTTCAATGTGAAAACCTGCATTCCTTCGAAAATTTGCTCCTTTATTTCACTCACTAATTTTACATCGTCTCCGATTGCATAAGGCTTCATATTTTCTATTTGAGATAGAAAGTTTTTGGTTTTTTCGACACTAGCAAAACTCTCTTTATTACTTTGGGACGTGAATAATGTTTCAAATTGAATACTTTCTTCAGAACGTTCTCCGTTAAAAATTTCGACACTCATTGTATTTTCTCTCCTTTAAGCAGATATGTTTATTCGTCATCCTCATTCATCACACGAAATGATTTGAGATACACTTGTACTTCTTTCTCAGGAGTCTTTAATAAATTAGATAAAAGGTCTTGAATGAGGCGCAGGCTTTTAATTTTCTTTTCAATTTCTTCATGTTTATGTTTTACGATTCTTTTTAAAGTATCAAGTTCTATGTCTTGACTCAGCATTTCCAATATTTCTTTTATTTCCTTTAGTGAATAACCTAATGATTTGGCATCTTTGATCAATTGAATTTTCACAATGTAATCTTCTGTGTATAGTCTATAACCGTTCGATCGGCGTCTCGGGACAGGTAAAATGTTGTGTTCTTCATAGTAACGAATTGCGGCAGGGCTTATTCCAGTTTGTTTGGCAAGTTCACCTCTAGTCATCAACTCCATTGTTACTCCTTTTTCGTGATTTTGTCTTACTATAATTACATTATAAAGGTTGAACTATACTTCAAGGTCAAGAGATGTTTTCGTGAAAAATAAAACACCATCGCATGCAGCCGGTTAAGGCGCCCTGAGATGGTGTTTTTCATTATTCAATCTGCTTTTATAGGTCTTCTCCATTTGATGCAATTACATTTTTGTACCAGAAAAATGAATCTTTACGGTAACGATTCAGTGTCCCATTTCCTAGGTCGTCTTGATCCACATAGATCAAACCATAGCGTTTAGTCATTTGAGATGTTCCGCAGCTGATTAAGTCAATACAGCCCCAAGGTGTATATCCCATTAAGTCAACACCTTCTTTTACTGCTTCTTTCATCTGTTCAATATGTTTTTTCAAATAATCAATTCGATAATCATCGTGGATTTTTCCATCTTGTGTCAATGTATCTCTTGCGCCAAGTCCATTTTCACAAACAAATAAAGGCTTTTGGTATCTGTCATACAGTTTAATTAATGAAATGCGCAGACCCATTGGATCGATCGGCCAATCCCATTGTGATAATTCCAAGTGTTCATTTTTAATTGGACTGTCAAACGTACCCGCTAGCTCAGCGGCATCTTCACGCGCTTCTGCTACGTGTGACATATAGTAGCTGATTGCAACAAAATCAACAGTGCCCTCTTTCAAAATTTGTTCATCCTGCTCTTCAATATCCAGCTTAATTTGATTATCTGCAAAATATTTCACCATGTATGTTGGATATTCGCCTCTAGCTTGAACATCAGGATAGAACATATTCAATTGATTCGATTTAACTGCCTGCAGCTGATCCTCTGGTTTTGTTGTTTTTGCATAGGCTTCGATTTGGTTAATCATACAGCCAATTTGGACATCTGGAATGATTTCCTTCGCTGCCTTCACTGCTAATGCACTTGCCACAAATTGATGGTGAGATGCTTGGTAAGCAGCCTGTAATTTATGGTCTACTAAATCCTCTAAAATGCCAGCACCTGTATAAAGACTATTGAGGTTCATATTCATTTCATTAAATGTAATCCAATATTTCACTTTGTTTTTATATCTTTCTAAAATCGCACGTGCGTATTTTTCGAACAATGGGACAAGTTCTCTACTCATCCATCCATTATATTTCTCTGTTAAAGTAATCGGCATTTCATAATGAGACATCGTTACTAGCGGTTCAATTCCATATTTCGCACATTCATCAAATACTTTATCGTAAAAAGCCAATCCTTCTTCGTTCGGCTTGTCCTCTAAACCTGTTGGAAAGATTCTTGCCCATGAGATGGACAAACGAAAGACTTTAAATCCCATTTCTGCAAACAGTGCGATATCTTCTTCATAACGATGATAAAAATCAATTCCGCGTCTTTTTGGGAAATCAAATGCATCAGGATTTTCCTTGTATTTGTTTAGTTCAGCTGAACTAACATCGAATGTAAAGTTGTTTACTTTTCCTTGTGCATAGGGATCTTTATATGCCGCGTAGTCTGAAGTTGACAGCCCTTTCCCGCCTTCTAAATATGCGCCCTCTATTTGATTGGCAGCTGTTGCGCCACCCCATAGGAAATTATCTGAAAAACCTTTTTTTAATTCTTTCATTTCAATCATCCCTTCTATTTATGATTAATGAATGAGCATTAAGAGTTTATTTTCTCCTGCGTTGACATAAGAGTCACCTGTATGGATGACATCCAGGTACTTCGAGGAATTAGTGACGATAATAGGTGTCACGACATTTAATTCTTTTGATTGAATTCCTTCTATATCAAATGATAATAAATGATCCCCAATGTTGATTTCATCTCCTTCTTCCACCAATACCTCAAAGAATTGACCATTTAGGCTGACGGTATCAATCCCTACATGTATTAATAATTCAATCCCATCATCTGAAACCAAACCTATTGCATGTTTAGTAGGTGTAACGGTCACTACTTTTCCGGAAAACGGTGCTTGTACCACCCCCTTATCAGGCATAATCGCTACTCCCTTGCCCATCATTTCGCTTGAGAAGACGGCATCATTGACTTCAGATAAAGGAACGACCTGACCAGTTATAGGTGCTTGTACTTCATAAGGATTTACTTGTCTGGCAGCTTGTTGATTGACTGCATGCTCTGAATCTTTAGATGACTTTCCTTGTTTTAGCGGCTGACCTTCTTCTTTTGTGGCAGGTTCTTTAAAACCAAGGAACATAGTGACAAGCAGTGAGACCAAAAAGCTCAGCGCTATTCCAATTAAAGCGAGCTGGAAATTGTTTGTGCCTTTCATAATGTAAGTTGGCAGAGATGTAATACCTGGAATTGAAAATGCTGTCGTTTTGACTGAAAATAAACCATAAAAACATCCGCCAACTGCCCCGCCAATTAATGAAGCATAGAAAGGCTTTTTCAATCTCAGTGTGACTCCATAAATGGCAGGTTCTGTGATACCAAAGAAACTCGGCAGCAATGTTGATAATGCCAAAGACCTTGTTTCTACTCGTTTTGTGCGAATGATGACTCCTAAAACGGCGCCTGCTTGTGCCATATTGGCAATAAAGTTCATCGGAAGCAGCATGACATCGTATCCAACTTTTTCAAAGCTGGCAAACGTGCTAGGGAAGAATGCATAATGCATCCCAGTTAGCACAATTAAAGGCATGAGGCCTCCCATTAATAAACCTGCAATCGGTCCAGCAAAATGGAATAAAGAAGTGAAAAAGATCTCTAAATACTGACCGAAAACGTTTCCAATAGGCGCTATGAAAGCTAGTGTAAGAGGCGCTGTGATCATTAAGCTCAGTACCGGTGTAAATACGATGCTTAAGGATTTTGGAATGACTTTCGTTATCCACTTATCGATAAAGCTAAGTAGCAGTACTCCTAAAATAATCGGTAAAACGGAAGAAGTATAATTATTTAATGGAATACTCAATCCTAAAAAACTAAGTGGATCTGCCCCTTTTGCTGCCCCTTCCACCATCGTGGGATACAATAAAATCCCAGCGAGTGCCATCGCGAGAGATTCTCGCGTTTTAAATTTCTTCGCTGCAGAATAAGCAATGAGGAAAGGTAAAAAGTAAAAGACAGCATTTGAAAAGATTTGTAGTACAGCATAGGTAGAGCTTTTTTCCGTCAGCCAGCCTAAACTAACGAACAAAGCCATGATCCCTTTAATCAATCCACTACCAACAATCGCCGGCAAAATCGGTGTGAAAATTCCGCTAATGACATCGAATACGACTTCGATTGGATTCATCTTTGACGTATTTTTAGCAGTAGAAGAATCATTGCTACTGTCACCAATCAATTGGTCGATTTCCTCATAGACTTCTGCAACTTTTGCTCCAATAATGACTTGGAATTGTCCGCTTTGGAATTGCGCTCCGAGCACTCCATCTACTGTTTTCAGTTCATCTACTTTTACCTGTTTTTCATCGTTGATATTAAATCTCAGCCTCGTAATACAATGCCAGCTTTGAGATATATTGCCTGTTCCGCCGATTAATTTGATAATTTCTTGCGCCAATTCTTTGTTGTTCATGTCTTCACCCCTTCATTTTCACAAAAAAAACCTAAACAAAATCCACCATTAGAAAGACCATTCTTCTAAATGGAGATTTGTTTAGGTTAATGCTTTTTCATAACACGCCTAAAAGAAATCATGTATTCTGTTGATGTTTCTTTGTGATTCTTTCAATATGAATGACTAGAAAAACAAGTTCGTCTTCTGTGACATTCCAATTAAATTCACGCTTTAACATTTCTTTAATAATCAAACCGCATGCATAGCTCTTCATATAACGATCCTGAATTAATTCTTTTAATGAATCATCCATCTGCTGAGGCGGTTGATTTGTTTCTTGTCTGACAATAAAATATCTCAAATGAGTGATAAACCTCGAATAATCTATCGATGATTTATCTAATACCATCTCGAAAATGTTTTGAATAATCTTAACGATTTCCTTCGTGAGATGGGTCATTTTGATCGTATCTCCCATAGACTGACCATCTATTTGAGCGTTTACAAAATGAAGGGCAATGAGTGAAGCTTCTGTATCTTCAAAGGAAATTCCCATCATTTTTTGAATAATTTTAAGTGCTTTTTTCCCAATTTGATATTCTTGAAAATATAGATGTGGAATTTCCCATACGATAGGGTTTTCATATTCCATTTTTTCTTGATGCCTTTGAATTGAAAAGGTAAGATGATCAGATAGCGAAAACAGCATGCTGGAACCTAATTTTTTATTCAATATCTCTTCGCCCATATGAATGATTTTTTCAGTTAATAAAAGAATATCAGTTGGGATAGCGGCAAGTTGAGATTCTAATGGAGACGTCTGATCAGAATAAAATGTCTTACTGACAGCGCTCTCATCAAGAGTATCACCTTTTTTCTTCTTAAAGCCTATTCCTGTACCAAAAACAACTACTTCATTTTGCGTGTCTGTTAGAGCCAATACGATATTATTGTTTAAAACTTTAACGACGGTGAACATCTTCATCCCACCTTACCTAGAACTGCTAAAAAAAGCATAAAAAAACACCAAAATCTCAGCAAACAACGTACAAATGTACAACATGTTTACCTGACTTGGTGGTGCCTGATGATATCAGTAACACTCCTGCATCGGTTACGATTTTATTGTAAACACAGGATAAACCAAAGTCAACTATTTTTTTCGGTAAGATAGATTTAAATACCTATATTATAGTATGTCGTTTATAAATTATTTTAAAAGGTAAATAAGTTTAAGGTTGCTGTAAGGTTCGGATTAATACAGGTTAAGGTTCAGATAGTACAATGGGTTTGTAGTGAATAAATCATAGAGGTGAAACGTTTTGAGAGAAAATAAAATCTTGTCTTCATTATGTTACTTTAGTATCTTTTTTGCACCATTTTTGTTCCCAATTATCGTCTATTTCTTAGGTCAGGACGACGTGAAATATCATGCGAAGAAATCATTATGGACGCATATTATTCCTTATTTGATTTTTGGTATTGGCATCCTTGGTTCAGGTTTACTTGGTATGAAAGATATCAGCCATGCGGGGCCTTTCTTAATTGCGACATATGCAGTAACATTCCTTGTTGCTATCTACTTCTTCATTTGGAACATTGTGAAAGGGATCAAAGTGTTTTCAGAATAAATAATAGATGAAAAAACGGTTCTGTTGTTGATCAGAACCGTTTTTTTGTATGTTTTCATGCTGGTAGTTGGATGTCAATTGTTGTTCCTTTTCCTACACTGCTACGGATCGTGATATCCCCGCCGTGCTTGACGATAATATCCTTTGCAATAGCCATCCCAAGACCAGAGCCTGCATGCGAAACTCCTGTATTCGTCCCTCTGTAATAGCGGTCAAACACTTTTTCCAGCTCTGCCTCTTCTATTCCTCTGCCGTTGTCTTGAATCGTAATATGGGTTCTTTCTTTTTGTTCAAGCTGTACAATAATCGTCACATCAGGATCATTGTGAACGAGGGCATTTAAAATCAGATTGGTGACCGCTCTTCGAATGAGGATTTTATCAATATTCAGCATGAGCTTGTCTTCATTCGTTTGAAGCTCAATCGTCTGATCGGCATATCTTGAATCGTTTAAAATATCAATTAACGTTTCCCGCAACAGTGACACAATGTTGACCAGCTCTTTATTTAGCATGACGCCGTTATTTTTCAGCCTTGTTGTTAAATTCAGATCCTCCATGACATCTTTGATATACAATGATTTATTCTCAATGATGCCCGCGTAATGTCTAATGTCCTGGTTTGAAAGAGGATACTTTTGGTCTTTCATGATTTCTGCATAGCCTTGAATAGAAGCTAGCGGCGTTTTAATATCATGAGAAATATGGCTGATCCATTCTTCCCGCATTTGCTCTAGTTTGTCTTTTTCTTTTTTGCTTGAAGCGAGCTGCTCTGATAAGTGATTGACATTATAGAAGACATCTTTATAAATTCCTTTAGCAGGCAGATTTGTCGTGTAATCGCCGTTTGCCAGCCGCTGGATGCTATGAATGACACGGGCAAGCGGTTTTGTGAGCTGCCGGCTGAATAAGTAACCAATGAGTAACGCTATGATGGCATCAATTGATAATAAAATCATCGTCCCGATATTGAATCTTGTTACTAAGTCCTTCGTGTCAAACGAGAATAGGTACTTTCCAATGGAAGGGTCTTTAAATCCGATAAAGTAACTGTATTCTTTGCCCTTTACTTTTTTTCCGCCAGCATAAATGGTCGATAATAATTGCTTATCTTTATATTTATGTAAGTTCACGATTTCTATCGGTGTATATTTGTTCTTTAGTCCTTTAGGTGCCTGCGCATGATACACGTTTTGGCCATTTTCGTCTAAAATTTGAATCCATGCATTCTGTTGTTTTAAGGCTTTCTGCCCTTCTTTGTTTACGGTAATGCCTTGATCAGAAAAAGAGACGTATTGTTCAAATGATCTTGTGAAGGTTTCGGGTGTATTTTCCTCGTTATGCTGGCTGTTTGCCTGAAGTACGAGCCAAATCATAAATCCGAATAAGTTGATAAAGACCGTGATAATGGTCACGATAATGACAGAGACCATATATCTGCCTGTTAATCGCCATTTCATCTTTACGCATCCTTTACAACAAATTTATAACCAAGCCCTTTGACAGTGACGAGAAACTCTGGTGTTGACGGGGAATCCTCTATTTTTTCCCGTAGTCTTCGGATGTGAACCATTACCGTATTGTCAGAACCGAAGAAGTCTTCCCCCCAAACGGTTTGATAAAGCGTTTCTTTACTGATGACGCGGTTCGGATGCTGCAAGAAGTAGGTCATCAGCAGAAGCTCTTTCGGCGTGAGCTCAATGACCGCTCCATTTTTAGTCAGTTCTGCTTGCTGCTCGTTTAACTCAAACGGCCCTTTTTTGATCACGGGATCGGCTTGAGTTGACTGCAAGTATGAGAGCCGTCTCAGCTGCGCTTTCACCCGGTAGGCGACTTCCTTTGGACTGAATGGTTTTGTAATGTAGTCATCTCCGCCGATGGCAAGTCCTACAATTTTGTCGGATTCTTCTCCCTTTGCTGATAAAAAGATAATCGGAACATGGGAAGTCTCTCTGATTTGTCTGCAAATATCATAGCCTTCACCGTCTGGCAGCATAATATCAAGTATGACAAGATCGGGTTGTTCTTGATGAAATTTTGCAAGCCCATCACGGGCAGTTGAAGCTGTGATGACGCGATCAATGCCTTCTCTTGTTAATACAGTGTTGATTAATTCCAAGATTTCTTTTTCGTCATCGATCATTAATACTTTGCTTTGAAGCTTTGGCATACATTGATCACTCTCCTGAAGTCATTGCCATTATTATACCCAATGTAAGGACATAGTGAAAAAATCAACTTCCTATTTGCATAAAAAAAGCCAATTTTCTTTTGAAACGAGAAAATTGGCTTTTGGTGGTTCAATTAAATTCTAGCGTTTGACCACAAATGTTGTCACACTTTGAGCCGGGAGATGAGCCCAAAATTGATTACCTGATATATTTAAGTCTGTACCAGGCTGAAGGTTGCTGTTGCTGCTTGTGATCCATCTTGACGCTTGTGAAGCAGTTCCGTTTTGCATCACAAAGTGCTGATTGACTCCTGTATTGTTTTTGTTAATCGCGACAATGACGACCTGATTGTTTCCTTTATAGGCTGATACGAAAACATTCGGTTCAGGACTTTTCGTTGCATCAATTCTGATGTATCCTGGGCGTACAAACTTGGAGAAATGCGCCATGTTGTAACCACGTTTGCTGATCAGACCATCTTCTTTCATAGGGCCGTAGGATCTACGGATGTACCACCAAACATATGCCTGAAATTCCCCTTCTACCATCGAATGGTGAATATGCTCTGAAACTCCTAATGCTTCAGGCCAGCGGTCCGCTGAATTGTTATCGCTATTCGGGTAGTAGACCTCTGTCATCCAAAGCTCTTTTCCCCCTCCCTTTTGTTTGAAAAGAGGATACGGAAGCTGGCTGATTTGGGTTCCGTACAAATGGGCTCCGAGAATGTCCATGTTTCCAAGCGCCTGCGGATCGTTTAGGATAGGATCTGATATATTTTTAAGGTATTGAAAGGATTCTGGTGCGATCACGCGGGCATTAATGGAGCCAGCATTTTCTCTCATGAAACGCAGGATTTCCTGAGGAGTCCACCATGTCCATTCGTGTGCATAATCAGGCTCATTTTGTACAGATATAGCATAGAGATTAACGCCATTATTTTTCATATACGTCACAAAATCGTTCAGATGCTGAGCATATGCGGCGTATTGATTGTATCTCAGCCGCTTTGCAGATGTACCATTCCGGTTGAAGGTCTCTACCATATTGCTTGGAGGATTCCAAGGTGAAGCGATCACCAAAGCTCCATGCTCTATTGCTCTTTTGGCAGTGGCGACCTCTCTGTGCCAATTATTTCTGTTCTCATCTACAAAAATTCTTAGAATGGAAAATCCTAATTGATTCTGCCCATTGCCAAAGGCGGTTTCCCTTTGAGGTGCGGTCAAATCACCAATCCAAGCCGGATGGTTCATTCCGCCAAAGCCGCGAATCACTTGTCTTTCCGCATTGATATTAATATTGGCATCTGCTGCTGAAACCTCAGTCACGCCAGGTCCGATGAACATGACAGACAGCATGGTGAAGCAGATCAATAAAGTGCAGATTGGTTTTTTGATCATTGACATCAAATTCTTCCACTCTCCTATCATCTTGTCTTTCTTCGTTACCTTTGAGTAAACTGCCAGGAATCAAATTGAAAGATGTTTGCACCTGTTCCAGTAAAAACAAAAAATACGTTGTGCACGCCTGCTGCTCCGTTTACTGCCGTTTCTACTTCTCGCCAGTTATTTGTTCCCCCTGTGGAAGGGACATTCAGTGTTCCGACGAGTCTGCCGTCAGGACTTCCGAGGCGTACTTCTATTTTCCCGCCTGCATTTGAGGCTACATTCGCTTTAAATGTCCTCGCACCGTTTGATCCGAAATCGACGTTACTGGCAGCCACCCAATCTCCGTTTTGAATGTTTGTGACATGCTGGTTATTGACCGGTCCGCCTGGAGCTGAAGATGCCTCTGTTAAAATGCGTCCATTCCATGCGAATGTTTCAGCTTCTACACGCTGATAAGGATTCAGGTTGGAAAGCTGTTTAACCCCTTCAAAATTGGCTGCGACTTCTCGAAGGGAGCCGTCAGCATTATGCACAAGCTTATTAATATGCGGAGATCTGTAGCCTTTTCCTGCTCCGTATAAGGCAGAGCTGACCGTTTGGGTATGATATACGACATACCACTCGTTTTTAAAATTGAACACAGCATGATGGTTGTTACCGCCTCCCCCGAAAAATGCACCCGGATTTTTCAGGAAGTGCCCTCTATACGTAAAGGGACCCATCGGACTTGAGCTCGTCATATAACCGATCTCACCAGGTGGTTTATCTGCTGGGTGGGAGCCGCCAAAGTTGATGCAATAGGAATAGTAATAGGTTCCGTTATACTTATGCATCCCCGAATCTTCAAACATAAAAGGAGCATCAATGGTTGACGCGCTGCCTACCACACTTGTCATGTCAGGTCCTAGTTTTAGGACTCTTGCTGTTTTAGGATTCGCCCATTGTCCCTGCGTGGGATTAGAACCGCCTGGAACACCTCCGCCGGCATATAGATAACCAGTGCCGTCATCATCTACAAAAACGGCAGGATCAAAAAGCCATACAACCCCGGACATCCCTGGCGTATTTGGCGTGACGAGTGCTTTTCCGATAGGATCTGTCCATGGACCGATTGGGGAGTCTGCTGTCAGAACGCCAATCCCTCCGCCGCTGTTCGCGAAATAAAGGAAAAATTTATCCTTCCCATTGATTTTTTTCACCGCTGCTGATGGAGCCCAGGAAGCACCTGCCCATTTGGCAATTCCTTTGCCGCCATTCGCTCCATTTGCCCCAGCTACTGGAATCGCGCCATGATCTGTCCAGTTCACCATATCTGCTGAAGAGATGACAAAGACCCTATTCAAATTGGCAAAAGAATTATCCTTAATCGTTCCGTTGCTGTGATATTCATAGTCATCACTCGACATATAAATGTACACTCTTCCGTTATAGGTGAGCGCAAATGGATCAGCGCCCAAGTGGTGGTCTATGAGCGGGTTGGCATTTCCTACACGTTTTGCAATTGTTGTGCTTGCCGCACTCGCATCATATACCGGTAAAAAGCTCAGTACCAAAGCAAGAATCAATAAACCAACGCCGCACTTCATCCTCGTCCTCATCGTTTCATTTCCTCCTGTTTTCATCTTCCTAATATTGGGGTTTAGGCCCAATTTCAAAATATGTTGATAGGTACTGATGAAGAATGAATATAAAGAATGATTTCTAGTGTAAATCCTTGCTGGAATCACATTGAAAACCCTTACTTTTTGACTAGAAGACAACAAAAAAATGCAGTCTCCTATGGGGAGCTGCATTTTTTCTTCTTATGATTACATATAACGAGCGGTGACCATTTTCTTTCTTGTGTAAAACTCCACTCCGTCTGTTCCATTGGCATGCAAGTCTCCGTAGAAAGAATCCTTCCAGCCGGAAAACGGGAAGAATGCCATTGGTGCGGGTACACCGATGTTTACACCGAGCATGCCCGCTTCGATGTTTTCGCGAAATTCTCTTATGCTTGATGCGCTGTCCGTATACAGGCAGGCACCATTCGCAAATTTTGATTGATTGGACAGGTCGATGGCTTCTGCTAATGAAGAAACACGGACAATTGATAAGACTGGGGCGAAAATCTCGTCCTGCCAAATTTTCATTTGATTTGTGACATGATCAAAGATCGTCGGTCCGACGAAATACCCTTCTCCATTTGTTTCGTGGTCTTGCCGGCCATCACGAATGAGGCTTGCTCCTTCTTCAATCCCTGACTGGATGTATTGAAGTGTTCGTTCTTTATGTTCCTTTCGAATGACTGGCCCAAGAAAGACCTCTTCATTAATTCCGTTTCCAATGACGAGCTCGTTTGATTCATCCACTAATTTTTGAATCAACTCATCAGCCACTTCTTCTTCCACTGCAACAACGGCTGCAGCCATGCAGCGCTCTCCCGCTGATCCAAAGGCAGCCCCGATGATTTGTTTTGTTGCCGCATCTAAATCAGCATCTTTGAGGACAATGGAGTGATTCTTTGCGCCTGCAAGTGCTTGGACACGTTTGCCATGCTCCGTTCCTTTTTTATAGACATATTCAGCGACTGGCTGAGAGCCGACAAATGATATGGCTTTGACCTTTTGATGTTCAAGCAGGCCGTTGACAACATCGTGAGCTCCATTGACGATGTTGAGAACACCTTTTGGAAGACCCGCTTCTTCAAACAGCTCAGCTAACCGTGCCGCAAGAATAGGAGTTCGTTCTGAAGGTTTTAAAACAAATGTATTTCCGCAGGCAATGGCAAGTGGGAACATCCAGCATGGAACCATCATTGGAAAGTTAAATGGCGTAATGCCGCCGATGACGCCAATTGGATAGCGGTACATGCCTGATTCAAGTCCAGTCGCAATATCTGGCAGCTGTTTTCCCATCATTAACGTCGGTGCGCCCGCAGCAAATTCCACACATTCAATGCCGCGCTGCACTTCTCCTTTTGCCTCTGTTACACTTTTTCCGTTTTCAATCGTTACGAGTTCAGCCAGCTCATCCCAGTTCTCAACGAGTAACTGCTGGTATTTAAATAAAATGCGTGCACGCCGGGGAACAGCCGTTTTAGACCAAGTAGTAAACGCTTCCTGTGCTGCTTGTACCGCACGTTCAACATCGGTTTTTGTTGAAAGCGGCACTTCCGCGATGATTTCGCCAGTAGCTGGGTTATACACAGCTTCAGTTTGACTTGTTTCTGCCTCAATCCATTGTCCGCCAATATAATTTTTCAACGTTTGTACATCTGTTTTGGTCATGTTCCCTCTCTCCTCTTTGTTAAAGAATGTCATGCTTAAAGGGTGTGTATGTATCGTCATTGTCTCATCTAACGGGCATTCATCTGTATACACTCTTTGTCAAATCAAACGGCAGTTTTGGTTTACGTTGTGATCATCTGGTTTGTTTGTGACATATGACACGAGAATACCAAAAATTCATGGTGTATTTCTGGTCAACTGTTGGTTAACTTTAGAAAAATCATAATATGAAAATGGCCCTCAGTCAATCCTCTTTTTGCTTCATAAGAAAAACCTGATGCGCTGTGCATCAGGTAGAGGCTGGTTCATTGATATTATTTGGTTGATGCGGCATATTGATTTGGTTCTATATAATTTGGCAGCATCTCTCCATGTGCTTCAATGAGTTCATCACATAATTTAATGGTGTCATCAATTGATAGTTCAGCGCTTGTGTGTGGATCCAGTAAAGCCGCTTGATAAATGTGTTCTTTTTTACCGCTGATTGCTGCTTCAATTGTCATCAGCTGTGAGCTGATATTCGTTCGATTGAGTCCAGCCAATTGTTCAGGTATCTCTCCGACATAGCATGGCATGATGCCGCTTCGATCTGCCACACATGGTACTTCTACACAGGCTTTTTCAGGCAGGTTGTCAATGAGCCCGCCAGTGTTCAGAACATTTCCGCCAAATTTAAAGGGAACGTTCGTTTCGATCGCTTCAATGATCCGGGAACCATATTCTTTAGAGCGGGTATGTGTGATCTGTGTGTTTCCTACAAGGTCATGTTTCATTGTATTCCAATTGTTGATTTGTTCTTCGCAGCGTCTCGGGTATTCGTCGAGCGGAATGTTAAACTGACCGATTAGTTCAGGGTACCGTGATTTAATGAAATATGGATGGTATTCGGCATTGTGCTCTGAGGATTCTGTGACATAGTAGCCGAATTTATCCATCAGTTCAAAACGAACCATATCATGATGCCGCGATTGCTGCTTTTCTTTTGCTCGTCTTTTGATTTCTGGATACAAGTCTTTTCCATCCCGTTTCACCTCTAATAACCATGCCATATGGTTAATGCCGGCGATTTTTTCTTCAATGCCTTCATGTTCCATTTCAAGAGATTCAAATAGGTCCTTAGTACATACTTGCACACTATGACAGAGACCAACTGTTTGAACCTGAGTATAGCGCAGCATTGCACCTGTCAATGTAGCCATAGGGTTTGTGTAATTTAACAATAAAGCACTAGGGCAAACCTCTTCCATATCCTTTGCAAAGTCAAGCATGACAGGAATGGTTCGAAGGGAACGGAAGATGCCACCGATCCCTACCGTATCTGCAATCGTTTGTCTTAATCCATATTTTTTAGGTATTTCAAAATCAATGATTGTACTTGGCCGATAGCCTCCAACTTGGATGGCATTGATGACATATTTCGCATCCTGTAAGGCTTCTTTCCGGTTTTGATAGGACTGGATGGTCACATTTGCACTGTAATTTGCTTTTAAATGCCGTAGCATCGTTTCTGATTCTTTCAGCCGGTTGTGGTCGATATCATATAATGCGAATTCAAAGCCTGCAAGGGCGGGAACAAACAGACAATCTCCTAATATATTTTTAGCAAACACGGTACTCCCTGCACCGATAAATGTAATTTTAGACATAGACGACTCTCCTTTTTACATCCATATTGGGCTAGCCTTTGATAGAGCCTTGTGAAAGACCTGCGATAAAATATTTTTGTAAAAGTAAAAACATCGTAACCATTGGCAGCATCGCAATGAGTGCAGCTGCACCAACGAGCTGGAGCTGATGCTGATTTTGACCAAAAAAATGGGATAAGGCGACCGTGAGTGTATGCATCTCTTTATCTTGCAAAAAGAAAATAGCAAATTGATAGTCGTTCCAAATATACACGCAGGCAATGATTAATACAGAAGCGGTAATGGGCTTTAGAAGCGGAAAAACGACAGTGAAAAAAACTCTGAGTGTCCCTGCTCCATCAATACGGGCAGCATCTTCAAGCTCCTTTGGAATGGTCGATCGGATAAAGCCCGCGTATAAGAAAATCGTCAGCGGCAAAAAAGCAGCCACATTATTTAAAATAGCAATTTGATAGGTGTTCATCATCCCGATTTGAACGACCATTTTATAGAGCGGGACAAGGGCTGTGAGCGGCGGAATGACCATAATGGCAATAAATAAAACATAGACTGCTTTATTTAGCTTGGTGTTCCTTCTTGCGAGCGGATAGGCTGCAAGAGATCCAAATATAATGAGCAATACAGCGGAACTGAACGTAATGATCACTGTATTCAAAAAGGACTGGCCAAGCTGAGCCTCTGTCCATGCTGTGCGGAAGTTTTCAAGGTACAGCGCTTTCGGAAACAGCCATTTTGAACTAAAATCTCCTATCCCCTTTAATGAAGTCGTCACCAAAATATAAAATGGAACGAGGTGTAGCAATGTAATCAATAGTGCGAGGAAGGAGTACCATCTTTTCTTGCGTTTATAGGCGTTATCCATCACAACTCGGTCTCCTTTCGTTTGAAATAAATCAGCGCTGCGACACTAATGATAAGGATGATGACCGCCATGAAAACCCCTTGCGTCGCTGCATAGCCTGCATCCTGACGTTTGAAATACAGATCATACATAAAGGTTGACATGGATTGCGAGGAATCTCCAGGTCCGCCGCCCGTGAGTGCTACAATGACATCAAAGAGCTTGAGCCCGCCAATGACATTCAGCACAACATTAATGGTGATCGACGGCATAAGCAGCGGCAATGTAATCCGCCTGAATTGTTGAAAGCTCGATGCGCCGTCTAATTGTGCCGCTTCGTAATAATCCTTAGGGATACTTTGAAGTCCTGCTAAATAAATGATCATCGCAATCCCGACGAATTGATATGTGTTGACAAGCACAATGATCCATGTGTTAAATTGCGGGTTGCCGAGCGCATTTATTTGATCAAATCCAAAAAGCGTCACCACATCATTTAAGGCACCGCCTTGGTAAGCAAACACAAAATACCAAATATAGCCCATCGCAATCGGGCTGATCATGACAGGTAAATAGATGACCGTTCTTGTGATGGCTTTCATCTTTAAGCTTTGATTTAATAAGAGAGCATATCCAAGTCCGATGATATTTTGTAAGATGGTGCTCCCAATTCCGTAGAGAAGCGTGTTTTTGACAACAAGCCATGTCGCTTGATCCTGAAGCAGCCGCTCATATTGCTCAAGACCAATCCATTGATAAGTTTGTGAGAAACCGTTCCAATTCGTAAAAGAAAGCTGAATGCCGTTCAAAAAAGGATAAATGATAAAGGTACTGACGACGAGAACAGCTGGCATGTACATCCACCAAAGTGATGAATTCTGGCGTTTTTGTATCTTTTGTTTTGGTAAAGAGGTGAATGCGGCTGGCTGCTTTGCTTTTGTGATGTCATTCATTGGCTTCACTCCTGTTTCAGCATCCATCGGCTATTGTTTTTTCAGACGTTTATACTCCTCTTCCATTTTCTTTGACAACTGTTCTGGTGTGATCGAGCCTGCTAATAATTCTTGACCCGTTGTTGCCATGACCGCCCACATTCCGCTTGGTAAGTATTTTCGATCGAAATACGGTTCAATCTTCACCTGTTCGTATTGATCGTAAAATGTAGAGTAATAGTTTTTCGCTTTCACTTGTTTTAGAGCTGTTTCAGAGGATGTGCCCTCTGCGATTTTTTTGGCGTTTTCAGGCTTTGCTAAAAAATCGATGAATTGCTTTGCTTCTTTTAGATGCTTAGAGTCCTTCCAAGCAGCGACAGTAAACCGTTCTCCGCCAATCCAGCTTTGTTTATCTCCTTCATGAATGGCTGGAACAGGCATCGTGCCTACTTTGATTGATGGATTCAGCTCTGTTGCTTCAGGTCCTAACGAACCTCCGACAAAGGTGAAGGCGATTTTGTTTTGCGCCATGAGTTCCGGTGCTTGAGAGAGTTTCGCTGTCAGGACATCTTTGTTTAAAAGGTCTTGATCCTTCAGATCTTTCATGAATTGTGCAAGCGGTGTATAGAGAGACCAATCAAATGATCCGTTTTCAAGTTCCTTTCCGTATTGGTGTTTTTGATCGGTGATTAATAAAGGCGTCGCCAGCTCATCAAAGACTTGGGCAATATTTGAGTTATCTCCTCCTGGTATCCAGAGCGGCACAACATCTCCTTTGCTTTTTTCTTTCACTGTCAGCAAAGCCGATTTTAATTCATCAAGTGTTTTAGGGGCTTCGATGCCATATTCCTTTAATAGATTGGCATTAAAGCTAAGCCCGTCTTTTGCTTGATTCAGCGGATAGGCGTACACTTTGCCATCTTGGTCCTTTAAAATCTGGTCGAGTGAAGGATCAAGATGTTTGACCCAATCCATCTCTTTTAAATCAGCCACATACTCGCTATAGCGCAGTTTGGCCCAGCCATGTGTATCAAAAAGGTCTGGCATATCGTTTGCCCCCATTTTGACGCGGATCATATCTTCATAGCTGTTGCCTGGGAAATTGGCATCGATTCGAATGTGTTGATGCTCCTTTTCAAACTCACGAATTACTTCTTCAAACGCTTTTCTTTCCCCACTGTTGCTCATCGTTGAAAATAGCGTCAAGGTGACCTTTCCATTTGCTTCAGAAGAACCGTTATTGCCGCAGGCAGACAAAATCATGGTCAAGAAAATGGCTGCAATCAGCAGCATGATTTTTTTATTCATGGTTTCCTCCTTTTGATCACTGAAAATTCAGACGATAATCGGTAGAATTCATGCAGTTGCGGAAACAAAAGAAGTCCATTATACTGGAATTCTATTCTTTTCAAAGAGATAAGAGAGCATACTGGCAGGCTGCCTTGTTCTTAGCATGATCTGGCCATCATGCTAAGCAGCTTGCTTTCTGCTTTTTTGTCTCTTTTTTGTTTGCTGAAATAGATGGTTCACCCCCTTTCATGGATGAGACATGTACTGCCTCGCTCGATGAGTGTTGTTGGCACGACGACTTTTAGAGGAAGTTTTCTTCCGTTTATTCTCTCAAGCAAAAGCTTCAGACCGACTTCCCCCATTTCTTCTGTATATACTTTGACAGTCGTAAGCGGCGGGCTTGAAAATGATGCGGCTTCAATGTCATTAAATCCAACAATGGATACATCTGAAGGAACGTGTAGACCGGCTTCATGGAGAGCGCGCATTGCCCCGATGGCCATAGAGTCACTTCCAATGAAAAAGGCCTGCGGCAGTTTTCCTTTTTTGATAGCTTGCTGCATAAGCGAATAGCCTTCTTGCATGGAATATTCACCAATGTGGATGTCTTCCATATGAAGAGCGCCCGCTTCCTGCATTCTTTTCATAAACGTCGTTTGTCTTTCGTCCTCAATCACAGCGTTGCCTTCGAAATAATGCTCCCGCTCTTTCCCGCCAATATAGCCTAGATGTGTATAGCCGAGTGATTGCAGATGACGAATGGCGCGATCTGCCGCTCTGACAAAGTCCACATGTACACAATCATACAAATCTTCATCTGCATAATGATTGATAAAAACAATGTGTTCCATTCGATTTGTCATTTTTTCAACCGTATCGGGGCTGATTCGTCCAATGACGATCAAGCCGTCAATATCCTTTAGCATCGCCCCTTTATCCATGCTTCTTAGGCGAAAGGTATGGAGAGTGGACAATCCTTGTTTGGCATATTCTTTTTCAATTCCTTTTCGAATCGATGAAAAAAAGGGATCATTTAATTCTTCGTCAATGGATTGAGCGACAACGATACCGATGACTGGGGATTCAGATGGGCTTTTTTCTTCTGCTTGATCGGCTTTTCTTGCTCTCACTGGGGTATAGTTTAACTTCTTAGCAATGTCGAGGATGTTTTGTCTTGTTGCGTGTGAAACGGCAAGCGTTTGATCGCCATTTAACACACGGGATACAGTGGAAACGGACACTTTTGCATCATGAGCAATATCTTTGAGTGTGGTCATAGGCAAACTCCTCATCGTTATTTGACTAAATATTTACTAAAGATATTTGAAGGATAACATATTAATAAAGCGCTTTCAATTGTGGATTTGCGATTTTTATTTTGTTTTTGGGTAAGTTTTGGTGAGTAAATGTTGTTTTAGTAAAATTGCGTAAAAAAGAGGATGGGTTTCATCCTCTCTTTTACTAACGTGATTCGATTGAAGCTGTTTCTTTTGAAAATATTTGCTTCATTGTTTCCCAAGCAGTGTCGAGTTGTTTATGAAGTCCAAATAAACCTGAGGTGCCGATGATGTAGATCTCATTTCCAGCCTCAGCAAGCAGCCGGAACGTGCTCTCATTACAAGAGCCGTCTACTTCAATTGAAAACGAGTATCCTCCGTGTTTTTTGATATCTTTCACCTGTTTAATTTTCTGAAGCATTTCTTTAATAAATGGCTGTCCGGCAAAGCCTGGATCGATCGTCATGATCGTCACTCGGTCTATTAAATGAATAAAGGACTCTAATGCTGCAACTGGTGTGGTGGGATTTAGAACAAAGCCAACCTCACATTTTCTTTGGTGAATATGCCGGATGATTCGAAAGGTATCTTTTTGCACGACTTCTGGATGTAAACAAATCATCGTTGCGCCAGCATCAATACATGCATCGATTAAAAATTCCTGGGGGTGTTCAGCCATTAGATGAACATCAATCGGTAAATTTGTCAGTTTCCGAAGCTGTTCAATGAAAAAGGGTGATAACGTCATATTCTTCACATAATGCCCATCCATCACATCGACATGGTACCGGTCTGCTCTCGTGTTGAGAAGATGAATTTGTTCACGGAAATGCGTGAGATCCATGCACATCAGTGAAGGTGAAAAAGTGGCTGTCAATCTCAGTCTCCTCCTTTTTACAGCTGAAATAAAAACTTGATCAATCCAATTAAGATTCCGATGATACCAAAGTCTGTATCTCCAAACGTTGTCCCTTCAAAGCCGAGGGTTCCGAGCACAGGTAATAAACAAGCAGGTAAAAAGGAAAGAAGCAACCCATTTACAAAGGACCCAGCGACAGCACCTCTTACCCCTCCTGTTGCATTGCCATACACTCCTGCTGTAGCACCGCAAAAAAAGTGCGGGACAAGACCAGGGACAATGACAGTTAAACCAAACAAAGGTAAAAGAAAAATGGATACGATGCCTCCTGCAAAGCTGCATAAAAAACCAATAATGACCGCATTTGGCGCAAATGGAAAAACGGTTGGCGCATCAAGTGCCGGCTTTGCTCCCTTCACGAATCGATCGGCAATCCCCTTGAAAGCAGGCACGATCTCGCCAATGGCCATCCGTACCCCTGCTAAAATAATGTACACACCAGCAGCAAACGTAATCGCCTGAATGAGAATGAAGACAGCGAAGTTCGTGCCCCCGCTAATTTGTTCTATAAAAGGAATTCCTGCAAACGGTGCAATCGCAAAGAACAGCAAAGCCATCGTAATCGAAATGGCAACAGATGTATCTCTTAGAAAACCGAGTGATTTAGGCACTTGAATGGTTTCCGTTGATTTTTCTGGAGAACCAACCCATTTGCCGATCATTCCCGCAGTAAAATAACCGAAAGTACTGAAGTGTCCGAGCGCGAGATCATTGCTTCCGGTGACTTTCCTCGTAAACGGCTGAAGGATTGCGGGTGCAATGACCATAGCTGCCCCTAATATCATTGAACCAGTTGAGATGAGCAGCCACCCGTGCATGCCGGCTGTTGAGAGAACGACGGCGAGCATAGCTGCCATATACAACGTATGATGCCCAGTCAAAAAGACGTATTTAAAGGGTGTGAATCTTGCAAGTAACAAATTGACCAGCATGCCAAAAATCATAATGAGTGCTGTCTGTGTACCGAATTCTTTTTGAGCAATGGCGGCCATAGCATCTGTATTTGGCACAACCCCTTGAATGTGAAAGGCTGCTTCAAACATCTTTCGAAAAACCCCGAGTGAATCCGAAACCACTGTAGCGCCCGCCCCTAATATTAAAAAGCCCATGGTTGTTTTCAAGGTGCCTGACACAGTATCTGCGGCTGATTTTTTCTGCAAAAGTAAACCGGCTAGAGCAAATAAACCGATAAGAATGGCAGGTGTGCCCAATATATCGTTCATGATCAGTTCTATCATGATGTGAATCCCCCTTTTTCATGACTTAAATGTGTTGACGAAGGACGTCCTTAATGGCTTTCTGGTCTAACAAATTATTTAAGCCAGCCACATTTCTTGTGCCGTCATTCAGTTGGTCAATAATATCAGCTGCCCCGATATAAAGGTCTGCTTGTTCATTTTTACTTGTACTGAGATCGGTATGATCCACCTCAGCTTCAAGACCTAATTCTTCTAATGCTTTTTTGACATTCATTTCTACAATAAAGCTGCTCCCTAACCCGTTTCCACATACAACTAGAATTTTTTTCATTCTCTTTTTCCCCCTTTATACTTGTGAAAATTGATCAATTAATTCTTGAACCGATGCTAAATCTTCTGCTTCAATCAATTGTTTCGTCCGTTTCTCTTCACTTAACAGCATGGTCAGCTGTTTGAGTGCTTTCAAGTGGCTCATGCTGTCAATAGCGGCTAACACAATGACAAGCCGCACCTGCTTTTTGCCATCTTTTGAAAACGAAATGGGCTGTTTGAATGACATGAGTGTCATGCTCAATTTGTTCACGCCATCCTCGGGCCTTGCATGTGGAATGGCCACTTGTGGTGCAATCACAATATAAGGACCATTATGATGAACAGACTGAATCATGGCTTCTACATAACTTGGTTCAATGGCATTTTGGTCAAGTAAAGGCTGCGCCGCTTTTGTAATCGCCTCTTGCCATGTGTCTGCTGTTTGGTGGAGCTTAATGGTTTGTTCTGTTAATAAATCGTTTAACACTGGGTTCCACCCTTTCTGATAGGATACATATGTGGGATGAAGCAGCTCCTGAATGTCACGAAGCAGTGCTTGTTTATTTTGTACGATGGTATGCTGCTGAATGATGTTGAATAAAGCGTTTACATGCTGCTCGTCAACCATCGTTTCTAAGTCTTTCCCGTATTGAAGTAATGTTTTTTTCTCATAGGCAGTTAAAATAGGATGAACGAGATGAACTGGTTTTCCTTTAAACGAAATAGGTGTTGTGGACACAACGAAATCTGCATCAACGGCTGCTAATTCTTCATATGCACGCTTTGATAACAGCCCGCGTACTTCGATGTAGCCGATTAATTCGAGGAGCTGAGTTTTCAGCATGTTACTTGTGCCGATTCCTTCTCCGCAGACAATGTATACAGAACGCTTAACAATGGATGAAATTCCTTCCCTTCTCATCCAGCTGCCAAAATGCATGGCGAGATATGCAATTTCATGGTCACTCAACTTGGAACAGGCCGCCTTTTCTAAATGGCAGGCAACTTTTTGAGTGATTTCAAATACTTCTGGCTGTGCTTTTTTTATAGACTCCGTCAGTTCGTTAATTATACCAATGTGATATATGAGCCTGTAATAAGCTGGAATTAAATGCATGGTTAAGTTTTGCTCCAATGCTTTTGGTTCTTGAAAGGAAATACAAGCAAATCGCTGAAAGTCAAATATCATTTGTCTGGCGATGGTGCGAATGAGATGTTCTTCTGGTTTTTTAATTGATGGAAGTTTTTGTTTTTTGGCACTGAGCCATAAGGTGCTAAGAAAATAGATCTCATCATCATGAACAATGAGACTGGCCTCTTTTTGAATCTTCGCCATGAAACGAATAGCCGCCAAGCATTCCTCTGTTTCCTGCAATGTTCGCTTTTCTTCGTTTGAAATGTGTACAGCATGCCCTAGCTTCATCCGCTTGAAGTAGAAAAAGAGATCCAAAGAGAGCTGATCCAGCATCTCATCTGCAAATTCAAGCTTAAGTTCTTGTTCTGACTGCTGGAGGAGATGGTGTACCCGTTTGGACGAAATAGGTCCCTTTAACCAAAATGACGGAAACGTTTTATCGTTTTTTATCATTGTGCGAATGAAATGTATATAAGGTTTGAGTGCCAATCGAATGACCCTTTCGTCTCCTGAAATCACATAGCCGCTTGCTGCCTGATAGCGGAGTGTGATCTCCTGCTTTGAAAGCGCCTCTTTTAGCTGTTTCATATCCTCGAGCAATGTATTTCGGCTCACCTTTGTCATCTTCATGAAATCATCAATTCTTAGGCAATGCTCACTGCATGCTATGGATAAAAGCAAGATAGCCCTTCGTTCCTTTTTACATGGTTCATAATCGTGACCAACAAGAATGGTATCAGCTTTTTGAATAATGATTTCTTTTTCCAGAGGATTTAAATAATAGCCAAGTTGACCTTTTCGCTGCACACCACTAAGCTGATGAGTTTCCAGCCAGCTGTTCATTCGTTTGATTTCAGCGTAAACGGTTCGAGTCGAGACTTTCATCCGATTCTGTAAATCTTCTATTGATAGATAAGATGTCGTGTGAAGCAGCATAGATAGTAAAGTCGTGCCCCTTTTGGTTAAGTACAGTTGGAATTCCTCCTTTCTTCTCTTTGCTTATAAGTCTAATCAACTCACATGCATCAAAGAAGTCCAAATGTCTTCAGCACGTGCTGTGCAGCGATTGTGTGTTCTTTTCATAAGAAAAACACACAATTTGAGTGTGCTTTCAGGCAAAGAATCCTTTGTCTTTTTTTAAGTGTTTGAGGACCAATAAACACAAAAAACCTTGAATGATATAAAGCCAGTCAAGGTTTTTTCACTTCTTATCATCTTTTATTTTTCCTATACGTGACGTTTAAAATTATTTTTTGTTTAAACTAAATCCGAAATCCAAATCGTTTTCAAATGAAATACAAATACACCAATCACCTTTTAATGATATAAAGTAGTGGTGCTGAGGGATATTTAAAAAATAGATTAGTAGCTCTTCTAAATGTTTTAATTCAAACTGATACCCAAACTCTGTAAGGTTATCCCCTATGTAAATTACTTGTAAGTGATTATCTAAATATTTGCCTTTTAATTCAGTTATAAATAGAAGAGCATCAGGAAGTAACGATTCATTATTTGAGCTCTTACTATAATGTTTATTGGTTTGTAACCAATCTATTTTTGAACCAGCAAAATCAAATTTTTGTTCTATTAAATCTAAATAAATTTCGGGATTTTTATGTACTTTGACACTTTTAAGAAGGTCTTTTAATTCCAAATCCTTTATTAGTTCTTCATCATAAGAAATCAATAAAATTAACCCCTTTATCTAAAATGTATTTAACTGCCTTCTTGTCAAAATTCATAGGAATCGCTGTTCCATCATTTGTCGCATTCATCATTTCGGCTTACAATGCCATTGTAGTTTGCTGCTCTGTCTCTAACAAAGAATATTCACCTTTTAAATTTTGATCGAGTTCTATTAAATCTTTAACCGTTTCTTCCGCAGCTGAGATCTACAGAAGATGGAAGTAAGATTGGTGGTTCATTGAGATTTGATTCGAAATACGACTCACCTTCATGTATCTAATATGAGGTCTAACCAGCATTGATTATGGACAATATAGGAGTAGTCTCTCTTGTAAACTTTCCAAGATTTCTACAGGCATTTCCTGGACCTTGATATCATCGCCTAGGAAAAATAGCCAATTTGTTATTTCGGTTATTTCTTCTGAATGATTAACATTGATAAAAGTCTTTAAAATGGCTGTAGTTTGGTAAGGATTCGTATAAGAAATTGACATTTTGAAAGGATGGTATTTTTTGAACTGTGCAATTGCCTTTGGACCAAGTTCAAGGACAAGGTTGATTACCTCCTCCTGCTTACTTAGTTTTTCTAAAATCTTTTTCCTGCTTAATCTATTTTTTGTAGAGCATGGTTTTACATCTGTGAGATTGTCGACAGGCAAAATCCGTTTCTTCTCTTCCTTTACATCAAAGCATTCAATCAACCACAGGCTTTTTTCACGATAAAGGTTCAAAAGGTAAATAGGATAGGACTTGATCACTTTCTCCTCTCTCATGGTAATCAGTAAATATCGATCCAAAATAAGCAATTGGATTAATTTTTCTAACATGGGGTGAGGGAGATCGGACAAATCAAGCAGATCAGGATTATTCGGGTTGGCCCCTTCAAATAGCATGAGGCGATTTAACAGAACAAGGTCATCTTGCTGGGTTTCAGAGATGAGTCCTAGTAATTTTTCAGCTAAAGACTGGCGACTCTTTAAATAAGGGAGTTGTTGGTTTCTCGTGGCCATAAAGGCAATAAAAAGAGCTTTAATCTCATTATCGGTAAAACGGACAGTTGGCAGGACAGAATTGTTCATTACAAAATATCCTCCGTCCCTTCCTACTTCTGCGACAAGTGGCATCCCCATAGCTTCAATTTCTCTGATGTCTCTAATTGCTGTCGAACGAGAGATATGAAATTCTCTCATGATTTCAGTAATTGTAAAGTTGGAGCGGTTGTTAATATACCGCATGATGGTATTAATCCGTTCAACTTTTTTCATCTGGTCCTCCTAAACAGTATCATTTTTTGACATGGTTTAAGCCTATTATATATTTATCAAGTGAAAAAAACATTTGATCAATTCACCAAAAGGAAGTGTTGAATATGGCAGAGTATATACTAGAAGAAAAAGACAGCTTTCACGTGTTAGGTATTGGAACTGAACTTAAGAGTCATTACACAGACTATGCGGGCATAACGAAGGAAAAAGCAGACTTTTGGCAAGCAGTCAACCAAGAAGGTAAGCTTGACAGCTTAAAAACCATTGCCACAAATGACTATATTTTTATCGTAAACGAATCGGTAAATAACAAGCTGATGCATTATGTAGGGGTTATGACAGAGGAATCGTTACCAGAAGCGGACAGAGTAATTCAATTTCCTAAAGGGGAATATCTAATCGTTAAAGGGGAAGCTAAAACCGCTGATGAATTGCATCAAACGCTTACTGGTATTGCATTTGGTCAAGTCTTGCCTGAAGCAAAGAATTTTGCCTATGTTGGTGGACCAAATGCAGTGGTAGAAATGGGACAGCGAAACGACTTATTACTTGGTGAGATGTGGATTCCTGTTGTACGGAAATAACAAGGATATGGAGGGATAGAAATGGCTTATATCGTTGATTTTAAACATGTGTCTACGATTGGTTTAGAGTCTTCACCTGTAGCAGAAGCACTTGCTGGCTTACGAGCGAATGAGGCTCGTTACTTTATGAACAAATATAAGCATGAATTTACAGTATTACCTGCCAGCGAAAGTCAGGAGACCCTTGATTATGTGAACCGAGTGTTAAAAGAAGAACGTGAACTAGAGTTTGCATCCAAACCTTTAGAAACGGCAAGTTTTCAAGTGGAAAATATCAAATGGACCTACGTCTTTTATGAGGATGGTCTTGCAATTAACGTCCTGTATACAGTGGATGACCCGAAAAAACGTGCTGTTGGTTTTAAGCTTTCTGAAGGGATGGACGTACCAAAGGAATTAGAAGGAAAATTTAAATTTGCTAGGCAGAAGTCTAAACTAGCTGGAACGATTCGTGGGTCATTCTTTAAAATTAAAGGGGAATATTGAACTCGAATTTGTGAATTTGATTGAACAAATAAATTGAAATTATTTCCCCTTCTAAACAGAGCAGCATTCTCTATGCACTATTTAGAGGATGTTATTCTGTTTATTGTACCAACCTCATTTTCTTATGAAAAAGTTCGCCGTTAAAGTGGCTTGTCTCTATCATACGTGACCCACACAGGAAAAAAGGTCCTCATCTCCCTTTTGGCGATTTTTTCTCAATTTGAAGTCCAATAACACAAAAAACCTTGAAAGGCATTGAGCCAATCAAGGTTTTTTTGCGTAATCTCATTAAAAAAAATGAACTAATTTGAATGCATGTTTGAAAGAAAGTCTTGAAGAACTCCTTTTACTGGTGAATTCGTAGTAGTAGCCACTACATGATTTACACGTTCTAAAATTTGAGGTTTGTTCAATATCAATTTCTTGCCTTCTTCAATTGGGAAACTTCTCAAAGTATCAATACAAATCTCAAATAATTCGTTATCATTAGTATTCAACAAATCTATTAAAATATTTAACTCATATTCTTTGCACTCATTATCCAGACAATAAGCGATTTTACGCTGCCACTCTATTGGTTTATTAAGCACCTGATTTGATAGTTCTTCCCAGTCGTTTAGGCTAAAATCAGAGAGTATCTCACTAGCAATCAAACACCCGTCATCAGACCATGAATCTACTGTTGTATCAGCAGATAAAAGATTATCTAATTCTCTAAACATATAGAGTCTCCTAATTATGAAATTACTCTGAGAACACATTCGAGTACCTACAGCCTCAAAAATTGATCAAAAACGAGTAAAACTGAAGAAACTAGCGATGTTAATTTGTTAGTAAATAAGTATCTATTATTTTATTTCCACCAGTTGGATGTAATTTCTTTCAAATGAAATTCTATAAAATCAATCACTTTGGTATAGTCATCCGAGCTGAATTCCTCAATAGGATTGTCCCAATCTGTATTTTTAACTATTAGAACAAGGTAGTTACCATCAGAAGATAAATCAGGATACCACCCTAAATCCAATGTTATTGATGATTTCTCATGATAAAGTTGTAATAAACTTTCAGTGAACATAAACCATCTATCATCTTCTGCTTCTAACTTTTTAGGGTCAATTTCCCTAAAATTATTATAGCGTACAATCCAACCTTCAGTTATTCTTAAAGGGTGAATGTTTACTTCGGGAATATCAAGTTTCACATATTTTCTCATCATCATCTGACCTCTTTGTTAATATTCTAGTTATTTTATTCCTAATTTATTTAAATATTTAGTTAATCTGTCTCCAGCAATCGGGTGGCCGTGATACACATTGCCACTCGTCAGTTCTCCCCTAATCCAACTAGTAGATTTACCATTATCATAACCAACAATTTTACCTGTATCATAAATGAAATAAAAATTATTGTTGCCGTTATCAATGATATGCCCTTTTTGAAGAGCCTCTTTTTCTAAGACTTTATTATTTATTTCAGGCAGGTATTGAGCATTTCTTTTCCCTGTCTCACTAAAACGTTTGGCTTCTTCAGCAGTCCTAGCCTTTAAATGTTTATTATCATGATGAGAATATACTGCATTATTTATCTTAGATCTAAAATCTTTTCTACCATAATAACTTTTATGAGCAATTTCATCATGCCTTTTTGAGATATTAGGTATACCTGTACTCTTTACCCCCATCTTCCCATGAAACCCTTTCGCCCCGAACGGCAAAAGCATTCCAAGCGCCGCATTCATACTCGCTTCCTGCTGTTCTTTCGAGACCTTATTTCCAAACATATCGCGGCCTGTGATTGCTTCGCTGAAGCCGTTGGTGACGGTGAGGCCATATAATCCTTTTTGAGATGTCTTCAGGGCGTCAAAGGATTTTTGTGATGTCTTGTAGATGTCGACTGCTCTGACTGCGGCTGATGTGGCTTGGGTGGTTTTATAGACAGCCTTTCCGCCTTTGAAAATGCGTCCTGCCCAGCCAACGATTGGGATGTAACCGGCTGCTGCCATGCCTCCTGCCGCGACTCGCTGACCTGCGGTGAGTTCCTCGCCTGTGATCGGATCAACACCTGTTGCGGCACGTTTTGCATCGTTCACACCAGTCAGTTCATTGACGATATTTCCACCGTAATCGAGCGCTTTTTCATACCAAGGACGGTTGGCGAGGGCTTCTTGTTCCTTCGCAATCTTTCGGGCTTCTTCTTGTTCTTTTTTGATTTTCAGATATTCAGAAGTTTGCTTTTCAATATCGCTTTTTGCCTTGTAGATTTCGCTATTTTGATACGCTTTCTTGTCAAAATTCATAGGCGAAATCACTTTTCCGTCATTTGTCGCATTCATCATTTCAGCGTACAATGCCATTGTAGCTTGCTGCTCTGTCTCTGACAAAGCATATTCATCTTTTAAATTTTGATCAAGCTCTCTTAGATCTTTGACCGTCTTTTTTCGTTCATCTTCCGCATCTTCTATTTTCTCATCAAAGGTTTGACTATCAAATACCTCTAGAGATATGAGGTCATCAATATCTTCAAAAATCGTTTTGAGTGCCTTTTTTTGATCCTTTACAATGCTTTTGGCATTTTTGATGCCCATATGTACTGCGTTATCTAAAAAGTGTTCTTCTACAAAGGTATCGCCGCCAAAGCTCGTATCATCAAGTGTCCCAGAAACACCTTCATGAAAGGCTTTTTGCTTATCAATGAAGCTGATAAACATGTCTACATTTCCGGCGAGCTCTTTGTAGAAGCTTTTAATGTTATCGGCACCTTTCCCAGTAAAATCATCACCAAGATTGGCAACACTTTGTAATGCCTGTTTTAAATCTACCATTTGTTCGCGGAGTTCCTGATAGTGTTTTGCCCTTGTGTCCATGGCACTTGTTAGTGCTTTTGCATCAAGTATCTTCCCCAGCAGAATTCACTCCTTCCTATTCATTGACAAGGTCAATTTTACCAATACAAAGTTTGTCATTAAATAGGCATTAAGATACAAAAACAATACTGATTATGTAAATGAACATTGTTTCAATTGAAAAGCAAACTATAGAATTCATTAGCTCCATTTTTGTCATAACAATTATAATATAGTTTTTAGAACAATCTTTTAAATAGAACATTTTTTGAGCTACTCCATTATAAAAAAGAGTTATAGAGCACTTTTATGGTAAGGAAGATGTCACTAGTCGAGGCAATCCCTACATGAATTAGGAATGCACTTAGAAAAAGCACACCCGCATCAGTGTACTTTTTACGATTTAGACTTAAGCAATTGAAGTTCTTGCTCCATGATATCTGCTGCTTCAGTTATAAATTGAATAATTAAGTCTAATTCTTCTGGTTTGTATTCATTTGTGAGTTCCTTCGTTGATGTTGATAAGGATCGAAAGAGTTCTTTCACCTGTGATTTCCCTGCCGTTAATGGAACGATGATAACTCTTCGTTTGTCCTTTGGGTCCTTTTCTCTTTTGGCGTAGCCCGCTTTTTCAAGCCGGTCAATGAGAGCTGTGACTGCACCAGAGCTAAGACCTGTTTTTTCACTTAGTTCTCCTGCTGTAAGGGGGCCGAGTTCGTTTAATAAATCGGCGGATTTAAGATCTGTTGGAAAAAGGCCAAGTGATTGGGCGGCCGCTTGGTGGAATAATACGGTTCGTGTGGCGAGGCGCCTCATTGTATGGATGATCTGGGTTGCTCTGTCTTCAGCCTCGTTCTTTATTGACAACTTGTTCTCCTCCCTTTAAAATCAATTTATCTTGATCATCAAGATAAATGTTCTCTTACTTTAATATTTAAGTTGATCATAGCAAAAATAAGGAGAGAACGTAAGCAGGAGGTAAATGAAATGAATCATGTGGATAAAGGCAAGGCATCCACTCGCTTTGTTGTCATCGGTTTGCTGTTAGGTATTTTTATGGCAGCGATGGACAATACCATTGTTGCAACAGCGATGGGAAGCATCGTAGCAGATTTGGGCAGTTTTGATAAATTTGCTTGGGTGACGGCTTCTTATATGGTGGCAGTAATGGCGGGAATGCCTATTTACGGAAAGCTTTCTGATATGTATGGTCGAAAGCGTTTTTTTCTGTTTGGACTTATTTTCTTTTTAATTGGATCAGCGCTGTGCGGTATCGCACAAACGATGGATCAGCTCATTATTTACCGAGCCATTCAAGGGCTTGGAGGCGGTGCCCTTCTTCCAATCGCATTTACAATTATCTTTGACATCTTCCCGCCTGAAAAGCGTGGAAAAATGTCTGGTATGTTTGGAGCTGTCTTTGGTTTATCAAGTGTACTCGGACCGCTCTTAGGTGCTATTATTACGGATTCGATCGGCTGGCATTGGGTTTTCTATATTAATGTGCCGATTGGTATTGTCAGTGTCTTCTTGATCGCCAGATATTATCAGGAATCGCTTGAACATCGTAAGCAGAAAATCGACTGGTCAGGTGCTATTACACTTGTCGTTGCGGTTGTCAGCTTAATGTTCGCGCTTGAGCTTGGCGGTAAATCTTATGCTTGGGATTCGGTGCAAATCCTCACACTTTTTGCTGTGTTTCTTGTGTTCGGTACGATCTTCTTTATTGTTGAGCGTAAAGCTGAGGAACCGATTATCTCATTTTGGATGTTTAAAAATCGATTATTTGCGACATCTCAAATTTTGGCGTTTTTATATGGCGGGACATTCATTATTCTTGCTGTGTTTATTCCTATTTTCGTGCAGGCGGTGTACGGTGAATCTGCAACAAGTGCAGGGTTTATTTTAACACCGATGATGATTGGATCAGTCATTGGCAGTATGATTGGCGGAACGATGCAGACGAAAGTGCCTTTCAGACGTCTTATGACCATCTCTGTCATTTCATTTTTCGCTGGGATGCTGCTGCTTGCCAATATGTCACCAGATACAGCAAGACTGTGGCTCACACTCTTTATGATGATATCAGGCTTTGGGGTCGGGTTCAGCTTCTCCCTTCTGCCGTCAGCTTCAATGAATGATCTTGAGCCGCGCTATCGAGGCAGTGCAAACTCGACCAATTCATTTATGAGATCACTTGGGATGACGCTCGGTGTCACGATTTTCGGGACGATTCAAACCAATGTGCTGACAAATCGTTTAGCTGATGCCTTTAGCGGAATGAAAGGAGCCCCTTCTCAAATAGGCGATCCACAGGCTATTTTCCAAGAAGGTGCCCGCTCACAAATTCCGACTGATATTTTAAATAAAGTCATCGATGCAATGTCACAAAGTATTACGTATGTATTTTTGCTTGCTTTATTCCCGATTGCACTTGCGGCGATTACAGTCATATTTATGGGAAATGCACGAGTACGTACATCAAATGAAATGAAAGAAAACGAATAATGTGAAAAAGCAGAGCAATTGCAGCTCTGCTTTTTTTCTTATTGATATAGCGGATGGGCTTTGCCCTCACTGCCAACGATTCGTATTTTCGATTGGACCATGTCTTTTGCTGCTTGTTTTGCTTTTTGTAAATACATACGCGGATCTAAGCTTTCAGGTTCATTTGAGAAATGATCACGTATGGCCTCGGAGTATGCATTTTTCAATTCAGTTGAGACATTCACCTTTGCCATACCAAGTGCAACGCATCGCTTCACATCCTCATCCGGTACAGCAGAACCACCGTGGAGAACAAGTGGTACATCGACCAGGTCCGCAATTTGTTCAATGCGGGCAAAGTCAATATCCGGCACCCCTTTATAAATGCCATGGGCAGTACCAATCGCAGGCGCTAAAGTGGGCACCCCAGTTTCTTCTACAAATTGACAGCATTCTGATGGAACGGCTTTTTCAGCATCCTTTTCATCAACAACGATATCATCTTCGACACCGCCTACCTTGCCTAATTCTGCTTCGACATTTACACCCACTTTTAAGGCAAGATCCACGACTTCTTTTGTGCGACGAACATTTTCTTCATATGAATGCATAGATGCATCGATCATAACGGATGTATATCCCGCTCTGATACAGGTGAGAATCACATCAAAGTCTGTGCAATGATCGAGGTGAAGACCGATTGGGATTTGATATTGATCAGCCGCCGCCTTCACTGTATCTGCAATCGCTTTTGCTCCAAGAGATTGAACCGTTCCAACCGTTGTTTGCAATATCACAGGTGACTTTAATTCTGCAGCAGTTTCGAGCACCCAATAGATACTGTCAAAGGAGTGCACATTGAATGCCACAATTCCGTATTTTTCTTTTTTCGCAGCCTCAAGCATTGGTGTTGTTGAAAGTAAAGGCATGATCAAACATCCTCTCTAGTTAAAATATCCGCTTCTAATACAGCAAGCATGTCTTCATTTGTTCTTGTTTCCAGCAGTTTTTGACGTTTCGTTTCATCCATTAAGCCTCGTGAAAGGGCAGAAAGAGCCTTTAAATGAGTCGTCCCTGCTTCACTTTTAGGGATCAGTAAGGATAAGAAGAAAAAGCAAGGTTTCCCATCAAAAGCGTCCCATTCAATGCCTGTTTCCGTGCGGACGATCACAAGTGCTGGTTTCGTGATGGCTTCTGTTTGTGTATGCGGAATAGCAAATCCATCTTGAAATCCAGTTGTACTCAGTGCTTCTCTTTCCGCTAAGCCCTTTTTGACATCCTCTGGTGAGGTGCAAATACCTGCTTTGTAGGCAATGTCAGCAATGGCTGCGAACACGCCAGCCTGTGAAGAAGCTGTTTCGTGAAGATTCATATAGATATGTTCCATTATTTCTCTTCCTCCCTCTTAAACTGCGGGTTTGTCTATTTTTTTACGGTAAAGTCCGTATAGAATCGCACCTACAATTGATCCGATTAGTATGGAAAGCACCCATTGGAATGCACCTGTGACAACTGGAAGGACAAGGAATCCACCATGCGGAGCTGGAACCTGTACGCCAAACAAATATGTCAATATAGCAGAGATGGCGGAACCAAACATGATAATTGGCAGGACAACGACTGGGTTTTTTGCCGCAAATGGGATGGCTCCTTCTGTAATATGTGTCGCCCCCAGAATATAGTTGATTGCCCCAGCATTTCGTTCTTGTGGCGTGAAATGTTTTCGGAAAATGGTTGTAGCAATCGCAATGATAAGTGGTGGTGTGATACATGCTGCAGACACACCTGCCATAAAGTAAAGGTTGCCTTGTGCAAGTAAAGCCGTTCCTGTAACATAGGCTGCTTTGTTAAATGGTCCGCCCATATCAAATCCACACATTGCTCCCACAATTAAGCCTAAAAGCAGCGGATTTGTGGATTGTACAGATGAGAGAAAATCCATTAAGGAATTATTTAGCCCTGTGATTGGAACCAATAGCGGGGTCATGACAGCCCCAATTAAGAAAATACCGATGACAGGATAGATGAAGATCGATTTTAATCCATCAAGTGATGCTGGTAATTTTTGAAGCAAGAATTGAAGCAATAAAATGATATATCCTGCTGCAAAACCTGCGATAATACCGCCTAAGAATCCAGCACCTCCATCATTTGCAAGGAGCCCTCCTATAAAACCGACGACCATCCCTGGGCGTCTTGCAATTGAATCAGCGATAAATGCTGCTAAAATTGGTACCATTAAGCTAAAGCCAAGTCCGCCAATGCTTTTCAAATAGGCAGCAAACGGATGATACGTTTCGTGCTGAGGATCAGCAGAGTAGATTCCGAATAGAAAGGAAATAGCTATTAAGACCCCGCCTCCAACGACAAATGGCAGCATGTGTGATACACCGTTCATTAAGTGCTTATAAATGGTGTGTATCCATTTATTTGCCGATTTTTGTTGAGAGGATGAAGGAGCAGATGGTTTCTCTGTTCCAGAAGCTCTTCCTTTCACTTGATGAACGGGAGCATCTCCATTGATAATGCTCTGAATCAGCTCAGTCGGCGTGCGAATGCCTTTGGCTACAGGCACTTCAATCAGTGGCTTGCCGTGAAAACGGTCTGTATGCACATCTTTGTCGGCTGCCACAATGACTCCATCTGCTTCCATAATGTCTTGATCGGTTAAAGCGTTTTCAACTCCTACTTGACCATGCGTTTCGACTTTGATGTCGACCCCTAGTTGCTCAGCAGCGATTTTTAATGCTTCAGCTGCCATGAATGTGTGTGCAATGCCTGTTGGACAGCCGGTTGCAGCGACAATTTTTTTACGGCTCATGTGTATTCCCCCTTATATTTTCTGTATGTGTACTTGCTCAATCAATGAATCAATGTCATGTAAATCACTTAAGCCTTTCGAAAATGCGGTAGAGGCTCCTGTTGCAATGCCGTATCGTAAGCATTCTTCAGGTGAATGTCCTTCAAGCTGTTTACTAAGAAAAGCTGCAAGCATCGCATCTCCAGAGCAAGCTGTGTTTACTACAATGCCTGTCGGTGCGTTTCCTTTTAAGACGGCGTTTTTCGTAATGAACAAAGCCCCTTCTCCCCCGCGGGAAATAAGCACTTGCTCTGCACCCATCTCAATAAGCTTTTCTCCTGATTGAATGAGTTCTTTTTCTGACAGAGGATGTGTTTTGCCGAAAAAAGCAGCAATTTCTTCTTCATTTGGTTTTAATAAATACGGCTTGTATTGAAGCGTCTCAAGAACCGCTGCAGAGCTTGTGTCTAAAATGAACTTGACCTTCTGTTGATGGCAAATAGCTGCTACTTCTGAAAAAATGCTGGCAGGAACGCCCTTTGGCAGACTGCCTGACATGATGAGGATGCCCCCCTGCGGGATAGCTGCAATTTTCTCACGAAAGGTGTGAAGCGCTTTTTCTTCAATCGCAGGGCCCTGGTTCACGAGCTTGTATTCTTCTGTCGTATTGATAAAAACATTAATGCGTGTAATTCCTTCAACCGAGATAAAATCGGTCTGAATGGAGAGATCCTTTAAGGATTGTTCAATATAAGAGCCTGAAAACCCAGCGATAAATCCTAATGCGGTGCTGGTGAAGCCATATTTCTTTAGCATAATCGACACGTTCACGCCTTTTCCATTCGGCTGATAATCTTCATCTTCCGTGCGGTTGACAGCATTTGCCCGCATTTCTTTTAATGCAATATATAGGTCAATAGCAGGATTTAAGGTGCAGGTATAAATCAATTGGTTTCACCTTCTTTCTTTTCTCTAAAGAAAGTATCTCATACGATTCAGTGAAAATGTTTTCAGAATGTGTAAAGGTTTTCATGAGAAAAAGCCTTCTAGATCAAAGTCTCGAAGGCTTTCTTATTGGTTATTTCATTCGGATCACATAGGCATCGAGTAAAATGCGGGCAATGACATGGAGAGACAGGCGGGATCTGACTTCATAATCTGGGAAAAAAGATTGTTCCCCTTTATATCCGACTAGTGTCATATCTGATATTTTGCTTAATGTAGAATCTATTCTTGTCGTGACCGTAATAGTTGTGACTTGCTTCATGCTGAGGTTTTGACACGCTTCAACGAGCTCAGCTGTTTCGCCATTTAATGAAACAAAGATGGCAAGCTCACTTTTTTCAATGTCTCGTGATTTCAGCCGAATGATATTTGGATCGTCGTGTACTTCACATGTTTTCCCGATGAGCTGTAATTTGATGGTCATCTCTTTGGCGATCATTTCTGAGAAGCCTCTGCCGAAAATATAAATTTTGTCTGCATTATGTATTTTTTGAACGGCATCTTCAATTTGTCCAATACTTTGCAGCTGGATCGTCTTTAAAACCTCTTCTTCATTTTTCCGAATCGCTAGTTTGATGTCTTCATCAATATTCTTGAGCTGGTCGCTTGCATCTGTCATTTTCTTTTCTTGTTTCAATCGATATTTAAAGGATGTATAGCCATTATAACCAATTTTTTTCATCAGTCTGACAATTGTGGCTGTTGATACATTGGCTCTTTCGCTTAAAGTGACAATGGATAAGGTGGAGATATCCTCTAAATGCTGGTGAATATAATTGAGTAAATAACGTTCTGTTTCACTTAACGTTTGATATACATCGCTTGGGATGTTAAATAATGATTCGTTCAATTCGATTCCCCCCTACTCATTTCATACTATAATTAAATGCCCAATAAAAACAAGATGATTCTTTTGTCATGTATTTAGGTGAAAGGCGAAAATGAGTGAAATTTTATTTTTGACATAAACTAAGGAAAAGTTGTGTCTATGTGAAAGGAGCTGATCCGTATGCTTCATCTTTTGTTTTATCTGATCCTTCTCTATGTCGTTTATGTCTTTTTGACCGCATTTGTTTTGTTTTATTTACCGATCCAAAAAACGTGCAAAGAACATTGTATCTATAAAGCCTCTTCCATCTCAGGAGACGATCAGGGCACAAATCAAGTGATGCTTCTTGACGATGGATTTGAGTCTGGCCAGGCCAGAATTCAAATGATTCGTGAGGCAAAGAGGATGATCCGTCTTAGTTATTATTCCATTCAAAAGGGAAAAACAGCCGAATGGGTACTAGGTGCTTTAATTGAAGCAGCTGATCGAGGGGTGAAAGTTCAGCTGCTTTTAGACGGCATCTGCCACAGTTTGCGTGGACCGCTGAAGCATTTACGGTATGCCGTGGCAAATCATCCGAACATGGCCATTCGTTTTTATGAGCCCTTTCGGTTATTTAAGCCATGGACGTGGCATAACCGCCTTCATGATAAGCTGCTGCTGGCAGATGGCCGAGTAGCTGTCATGGGCGGAAGAAATATCGGTGATAAATACTTTGCAGATCAGCCGCCGAAAGACTTTGTATTCGACCGCGATGTGCTGCTTTATAACGACAAAAAAGGAAAAGTATTAGATGAAATGGAGCAATATTTCGTTTATTTATGGAATCATAACTTTACGAAAAAAACAAAAGCCGTGTTCTCCAAGCAAAAAGCAAAAAAAGGCTTAAAACTAAGAAAGAAACTGCTTAGATCCTATCAGGAGGCAGTGCGTACGAAAGAACCTTTTGTGATGTCGTCCTTTAATTGGGCAGCAGATACTACCTCAGTAAAACAGATTGCATTTTTTACAAATCCAGTGGAGCGCTTCAATAAGCGTCCTCTTGTACTGAAAAAATTAAACGATCTTGCTCACCGGGCAAAGCGATCTGTGCTCATACAGACGCCTTATATTATCCCGACGCGACCCATGAAGGACGGCCTCACTCCATTAGCTAGCGAGATTCAAACAACAGTTGTCACGAATTCTCTTACAGCCACGCCAAATCCTTTAGCTTTTGCAGGCTACTTAAGCACGAAAAAGGAACTGATGAAAACAGGCGTTCATTTGTACGAATATGAAGGTCCGTATTCCATTCATGCGAAATCGATGGTCATTGATGATTATTTAAGTATTATTGGAACATATAATTTAGATGCGAGGTCTAGTTTTTTAAATACAGAGTCGATTTTGGTCATTGATAGTGCCCCGTTTGCGCTATCACTTACTCAGGCAATCGAACGTAAAATCGCCTATAGTATTCTCGTCGCGAAGGACAAAGCAGCCTATAAAGCAGACGGCTATGGGCAGAAAAAAAAGCCTTTGATGAAAAGGCTCCTTTTAAATGGTTTATCCGCGATAACCGTTTTATGGCGGCGGTTGATCTAAAGGGCAGCTACTCTTGTGGCAGCCCTTTTTCTTCTGATTGCTCTTCTTCTGCTGGTTCCAATTTGGTCAATTTAAACACCAAGATTCCTGCAATAATCACAATGACACCTAATAGTTTTGCGGGCGAAAATTCCACTTTCTCTAACCCAAGCCAGCCAAGCGAATCGAACAAAAGCGCGCAGCCAAGCTGTGAAATCAGGACAATTGAGATTCCATAAGTCGGACCAAGACGTTTGATTGCTTGAACGAGGCAGATGACCACCCCTACTCCAATGGCTCCGCTAATCCAGTACCACGCTTCCATATGTCTTAATTGAAACATGCCGGTTCCTTCTAGCAAAAGCCCCATCAAAAGTGAAGCAATAAAGCCCATACCTAGAACGAGAGTGGTTGTTGACCAAGAGCCTGTCTGCTCATTGACCTTACTGTTAAAAATGGTTTGTAAGCTGACGAGTGCGCCAGCCGCGATGGCTAATCCTATTCCTATGATCATGTCTGAATCCCTTCATTTCTTCTATTCATAAATGTTGTGCTCTGCTATTTCTAAGAGCCCTTTCCGGTCAAGAATCGTAATCTTGCCTCTTTGCCTCTCTATCAGCCCTTTTTCACAGAATTGCTGAATCACCCGGTTAATATGACGATAGCTTGTACCAATTAAGCTCGCCGCATCGGTAAGACGAAGTGCGCTCGCACTGTTATCACCTGTTAACACAGACAATAAGTAGCTTGCGAGCCTGACCTCTACAGGATATAAAAGGTGGAAGCTCAAATCGTTTGATTTCGTATAAAATTTGTTTGTAATCCCTTTTAATAAAAAGGTTAATATGCGGGGGTCATCCTTCGCATATCGCATGAGCGCTTGATGAGAAATCCTTAGCATATGTACTTCTGTGACAGCCTCCACTGTATTGACCATATCTGTCTGCTGAACGTATTCAATATCTCCAATCGCTTCAAGAGGATGTTTAAAACAAAGAATAAAGGTCTTCCCTTCCTTTGTGGTGGTGAAAATCTTTAATTTCCCTTTTACTAACAAGTACAAGTGCTCCCTCTGATCTCCCTTTGAACAAATCAGCTCACCTTGCTCATAGCGCCATAAGCTGACATGTGATATGAGTTTCTGATGAAAGACGTTTTCTAATTGATGTGCCTTGAGATAAGAGGAAAATAGACATTCATCATGAAGCTCTTCCATCTGACGCCCTCCTTTATAGCTTTAAAATGATTACACCCGCGATCATCAATAGAATTCCTGCATAATGCGGCCATTTCATTTTCTTTTTCTGTACACCAAACCATCCTTTTGCATCGATTGCAAAGGTAAATGCCAGCTGTGCAATGAGTAAAGCAGCGATCGTCAGTGTGACACCGATCATTTGAATCGCAGTGACTTCATTAAAAATAATAATGGCTGCAAATGCGCCGCCTACTAAATAAAGCGGCTGCACCTTTCGATATTCTCGAACATGTCCGTCACGTACGATCAGTAAAATGATAAGTGCGATAACAAAACCGGTCAGCTGCGTGATGGTTGCCGCCTGCCATGTCCCGATATCCTGGCTGATTCTTGCGTTTGCTACGCCTTGCAGTGTAATACAAGCGCCTCCTAATAAAGCGAAAATAACACCTTTCATTCGTTCAAATGCTCCTTCTTTTTTCAGTCTAGTTCCATTAAATGATAGATGCCCTGATGTTGAAAAGGACATATGTCCCACTTTGCGTATTATATCAGAAACTTTTTCTTTTACAGTTTCATCGTTTTAGATTTTTCACAGTGGGTACAGTTTTATATCACCTGAAAACAGAATATTGAATGGAATCACATATAAAAAGGAGACATGTCAGAATGAGAAATCAAGAGAAACATTTTATTAACGGAGAATGGATCGCATCAACAGGAAACGAAACGACGGAAGTCATCAATCCTGCTACAGAGGAAGTCATTGGCACCATTAGTTTAGGTACAAAAGAAGATTTAGATAAGGCAGTCAAAGCTGCTCGTGCCGCCTTCCCTTCTTTCTCAAAAACATCTCGAAATGAACGCGTAAAGATGCTTGAAAACATTGTGCGCGGCTACGAAAAACGTAAGGATGAACTGATAGAAGTCATGACACAAGAGCTCGGTGCACCGCTGAAAGTATCAGAAGAGGTTCATTACAAAATGGGACATGAACATTTTTCTAAAGCAGCGGAAGCACTTAAATCTTATACATTTACTGAGGACCGCGGCGGGCATACCATTATAAAAGAAGCGATTGGTGTCAGCGGATTGATTACACCTTGGAATTTCCCAACGAATCAAACATCACTTAAAATCGCAGGTGCCATTGCAGCAGGTTCACCAGTCGTCTTAAAGCCTGCGGAAATTACACCTTTTGCCGCAATGATTCTTGCAGACATCATTAATGAAGCAGGCGTACCAAAAGGAGTCTTCAACCTAGTTAACGGAACTGGTGACGTCATTGGTGACGGCATTAGCTCACACCCTGATATTGACTTTGTTTCATTTACTGGATCAGGTGCTGTCGGCTCTAAAATAATGGAGAACGCTGCAGACAATATTAAGAAAGTGGCTCTTGAGCTCGGCGGTAAATCCCCTCTTATCGTCTTAGATGATGCAGATGTGGATGAGGCAGCCGAAACAGCCGTTCATCATATTGCGATGAATACAGGTCAAGTATGTTCCGCAGCTACACGTGTGCTGATTCCTGAATCAATGAAAGACGCATTTGAAAAAGCGCTGCTGAATGCCCTGCCGAAGTTTACAGTTGGTGATCCGCGAGAAGATCACGCCACTGGCCCGCTTGTCTCCAAAAAGCAGTGGGATACCGTGCAGTCTTATATTGAAAAAGGAATTCAAGAAGGTGCCAATCTGCTTGCTGGGGGAACTGGGAAGCCGGACGGACTAGACAAAGGATATTTTGCCAAGCATACTATTTTCACAAATGTGAAAAATGATATGACCATTGCGCAAGAGGAAATATTCGGACCCGTCATGAGTGTGATCACATATCAAGACCTGGATCATGCCCTTGAGATTGCCAATGATACAGTGTACGGTCTTGCTGGATATGTGGTTGGAAAAGATGAAAAAACATTAAAATATGTAGCTGAACATATTCGTGCCGGTCAAATTACCATTAACAATGCCGAAACAGATTACTTTGCCCCGTTTGGCGGCTTTAAGCAATCTGGTATCGGAAGAGAATGGGGAGACTTCGGAATCGAAGAATATTTAGAAGTGAAAGCTGTGATGGGACTTCCAACAGCATAATTTGAGAAAGGAGAAAAACCTTAGGGTTTTTCTCCTTTTTCATGATAGAAAGAATCTGCCCCTGCTCCCCTACTTATCCATCATGATGTGATATTTTTTGACCGTTGCTTTAGGAGGAGCCGATTCTTGTAACTCATCAAACCAAACCTCAATCGTTTGACCCTGTGACAGCTTTTTAGAATCTACTTTCGTTAAATCAGAACATAAAAAAGTCATTGGGGTTTAAAGTGGTGACTATAATAATGATCGTGAATTCACTTTTCCACTGATCCCAAAAATTACTTCAACCTCTTTAATATGATCTAATTCATAGAACATAAAAAATTCAGCTTCTTTTCGATTTGGAGATTTCATTAAAATCTCGAAACGGTCAGAATAATGAACACAAGAAATTATCTTCCAATTCATAGCTCTTCTCTTTTGCATTTGTTTATAATCCTTTTGAAATTGTTCCTCTCGTTTTAATTTCATGTCATATATTTCATCAATTAAATTAAAAAGTTTATTTGTTTTGGAAACATCAAATCTTCTACTGATAAGAACAATAAAAACACATAACAATATACTTAAAGCGATATTCAGATAAGTATCCATTATATTGATTGAAATTTCATCGAAAGCATTTTGCAATTTCGAATCGTTAGTTTTGTGCTTTTTAGTAATAAAATCTAATCCATAGTTAAAATATGAATTAAAGTAGGAGTTCAAAAATAAAAATGCTGGCACAATTGTTATTGTTATAATTGAAGCTTTTGCGGAAAAATTGGCAGCTCTCTCATATTTATCTTTCGCATAAATTCGAAGATCTGCAACTTGATTCAGATTTAATTTTTCTAATTCCTTTCTATAGATAGACACCTTCTTTGCTAATTTAAACTTAACTTTTGGATCTTCCAAATCTCTAATAATACTCATATTTCCTCCTTGACAGAATAAACTAATTTCACTTTGCAAAGGTATTAGAAATCTTAATCATGACAATCAATATTATATATTTTACTTAATGGCAAACTTTCGGTAAAGTTCAAATTGAACCTATATATATAATTCCTATCGAATTAATCTATGTTTATATTCCTTGTGAGGTGGATATCGTTGCAACTTCATGTATTGAACAGTCCGTTTAGTCAGCAGCAGGCAGAACTGCTTAATCAGCTGCTTCCGACTTTAACAGATCAGCAAAAAATTTGGCTTACCGGTTATTTATCAGCACAGGCAGCTTTAACCGGATTAGAAAATACTGCCCAAACCCCTTCTCCTTCTGCTGCAGCACCAGCGCAGCCTGTCAGCAAAGATGTGACCGTGCTTTATGGCTCGCAAACAGGCAATTCTGAAGGGTTAGCAAAAAAGACAGCGCAGCATCTTGAAGAGAAAGGTTTTCAAGTGACGCTCTCTTCTATGTCAGATTTTAAACCAAATAGTCTGAAAAAAATAAACAATTTACTAATCATCGTCAGCACACATGGCGAGGGAGATCCGCCTGATAATGCCCTTTCTTTCCATGAATATGTTCACGGCAGACGTGCACCAAAGCTTGATCATTTAAGCTTTTCTGTCCTTTCACTTGGTGACAGCTCTTACGAATTCTTCTGTCAAACAGGTAAAGAATTTGATGAGCGTTTAAAAGAGCTTGGCGGAACGCGTCTTGTCGATCGAGTGGACTGTGACCTTGATTATGATGAGCCGTTTTCTGAATGGCTTCAAGGGGTGGCATCTTCACTTAGTGAAGGCGAAGCCGCAGCAACCCAGCAGGAATCAGCAGGAGTAAACACTCAAACGGCTGCATCTGAATACTCAAGAACAAATCCTTTTTATGCTGAAGTGCTTGAAAATATCAACCTAAATGGCCGCGGCTCTAATAAAGAAACCCGTCATTTGGAGCTTTCTCTTGAAGGATCAGGACTTGTTTATGAGCCAGGTGACAGCCTTGGTATTTATCCTACAAATGATCCTGCGCTTGTTGATGAACTGATCACAACATGTGGATGGAATGCAGAGGAAACCGTCACCGTTCATAAAAACGGCGACACACTTCCTTTAAAAGAAGCACTCACCTCTCATTTTGAGATTACCGTATTAACAAAACCTCTTCTTCAAAAGATGTCGTCCTTCACAAAAAGCGAAGCCTTGCAGGCCCTTTTAGAAGAAGGAAGCGAAGAAAAGCTGAAAGCGTATATAGCAGGAAGAGATTTAGTAGATGCTGCTCGTGATTTCGGTCCTTTTGAAGGAACAGCGGCAGACTTCGCTGCGATTTTAAGAAAAATTCCTGCACGCCTTTATTCCATTGCAAGCAGCCTTAAAGCAAATGAAGAAGAAGTTCATTTGACGATCGGTGCTGTGAGATATGATGCTCACGGAAGAGAACGTCAAGGTGTTTGCTCAATCTTATGTGCGGAGCGCTTAGAGCCAGGTGATAAGCTGCCTGTTTATATCCAGCACAATCAAAACTTTAAGCTTCCTGAAAACCATGATGCACCGATCATTATGGTGGGACCAGGCACAGGTATCGCCCCTTTCCGTTCATTTATGCAGGAGCGTGAGGAAGTCGGTGCAGATGGAAAGTCATGGTTGTTCTTCGGTGATCAGCACTTTGTGACGGATTTCTTATATCAAACCGAATGGCAAAAGTGGTTAAAAGATGGTGTGTTAACGAAAATGGATGTGGCTTTTTCAAGAGATTCAGAGGAAAAAGTATATGTCCAGCACCAAATGAAGAAACAAAGTAAAGAATTATTCGAATGGCTGGAACAAGGTGCCTATGTATATGTCTGCGGAGATGAAAAACATATGGCGCATGATGTTCATGATACCCTTCTATCAATCATCCAAGAAGAAGGTGCGATGAGCAAAGAGAAAGCAGAAAGCTATCTAGCCAACTTGCAGCAGCAAAAACGCTATCAGCGTGACGTATATTGATTGAATGCTTGAGAGAAAGGAGCTTTTACTTACATGGTGAAGACAGCATTAACAGCGCCGGATGGACCTCCGAGCGACGTAGAGGAAATCAAAGAAAAAAGTGATTATTTACGGGGTACATTAAAAGAAGTGATGCTTGATCCGATTTCAGCGGGTATTCCTGATGATGACAACCGCCTGATGAAGCATCACGGCAGTTATTTACAGGATGATCGTGACCTGAGAAATGAACGGCAAAAACAAAAGCTTGAGCCTGCTTATCAATTTATGCTGCGTGTCCGCCTCCCTGGCGGAATCGCCACATCCAAGCAGTGGCTAGTGATGGATGAGCTTGCTCACAAATACGGAAATGGAACGTTAAAGCTGACAACGCGCGAAACCTTTCAGCTTCACGGTATTTTAAAATGGAACATGAAAAAGACCATTCAAGACATCCACTCTACTATGCTTGATACAATCGCTGCTTGCGGCGATGTGAACCGTAATGTCATGTGTACGTCAAATCCCTATCAATCAGAAGTGCACCATGACGTATACGAGCTCGCCAAAAAATTAAGTGATGACCTGCTTCCGCAAACAAGAGCATATCATGAAATTTGGCTCGATGAGGAAAAAGTAGCGGCAACGCCTGATACAGAGGTTGAGCCGATGTATGGTCCACTTTATCTGCCAAGAAAATTCAAGATTGGTGTGGCGGTCCCTCCTGCTAACGATATAGATGTCTTTTCGCAGGATTTAGGCTTCATTGCGATTATTGAAAATGATCAATTAGTCGGCTTTAATGTCGCGATTGGCGGCGGAATGGGCATGACGCATGGTGATACAGCGACCTATCCTCAGCTTGCAAAAGTGATTGGCTTTTGTACACCGGAACAAGTTGTAGAGATTGCCAAACAAGTGATCACCATTCAACGTGACTACGGAAACCGTTCGGTGAGAAAAAATGCCCGCTTTAAATATACAGTGGACCGTCTCGGTCTTGAGAATGTAAAAGAAGAGCTTGAACGCCGCCTAGGGTTTACCCTTTTAGACGCAAGAGATTACCACTTTGATCATAACGGTGACCGCTATGGCTGGGTAAAAGGCATCAATGGCAGATGGCATTATACGATGTTTGTAGAAGGCGGCCGCATCACGGATTACGATGACTACCCGCTGATGACAGGCATCCGTGAAATCGCAAAGATTCATACAGGTGACTTCCGCTTAACAGCGAATCAAAATTTAATGATTGGAAATGTCACAACGCATAAAAAGAAACAAATCGAGCAGCTCATTCAGGAGTTCGGTTTATCAGCTGGCCAGCAGCACTCGGCACTGCGCCGCAGTTCAATGGCTTGTGTTTCTCTTCCAACATGTGGTTTAGCGATGGCAGAAGCAGAACGCTACCTCCCGCGCTTAATTGACAAAATTGAAGAGATTGTCGAAGAAAACGGCTTAAGTGATAAAGAAATCACGATTCGTATGACTGGATGTCCAAATGGATGCGCCCGTCATGCACTAGGTGAAATTGGCTTTATCGGGAAATCACCTGGCAAATACAATATGTATCTAGGCGCTGCTTTCGATGGCAGCAGATTAAGTAAACTGTACCGAGAAAATGTTGGAGAAGAAGACATTTTAAACGAGCTTGGCTCTCTTCTCCCCCGCTATGCAAAAGAACGTGAAGAGGATGAACATTTCGGTGATTTTGTGATTCGGGCAGGAATTGTAAAAGCAACAACAGATGGCACGAATTTTCATGTGCAATAAAAAAGACAGGGATCTCTCCTGTCTTTTTTTATATACTTTGTTTCCTTTTCAAGTATTCGCAAATGCATTTGTAGACATTCGGATTATCTAAAGAAGATAGATCTGGTGAAGGCTGCTGCTCATACGCGCCTTTTAATAAACGCCGGACGATTTTTCCGTTTCTTGTTTTCGGTAAAGCTGAAATGAGATGAATTTCCTTTGGAGTGAGCGCTTTCCCCGCATATGAACCAACATGAGTTTTAAGCTCTGAAATGAGTGCTGCTTCTTCGAAAGACTGTAATCTGGCTACGACGAAACAAACAAGTGCTTCTCCCTTCACCTCATCCTTGACTCCAATCACAGCAGCCTCATGTACGGCTGGATGCCCGACAAGAATGGATTCAATTTCAGCTGGACCGATGCGTTTTCCGGCTGTATTAATGACATCATCCGATCTGCCCGTGATATGGAATGCGCCATCCTCTGATTGCATCACCCAATCACCGTGTGTCCACACCCCATCAAATCGTTTGAAATATGTGTCTTCATATCGCTCCGGATCTTTCCAAAATCCACATGTCATACCGACCCATGGCTTTTTCACAACAAGCTCCCCTACCTCATTCATCACGCTCTCTCCTGCCTCATTAAACACATCTGCCGCCATTCCTAAGATTGCCGCATTAAAAAGGATCGGTTTGATTGGACGAAGCAGCGTACTTCCTACAATACCGCCAGAAACCTCTGTTCCCCCTGAGTAATTTAAGATCGGAATGTGCTTTTGACCAATTGTGTCAAAAAGCCATTGCCATGGTGCTTCATTCCACGGTTCACCTGTAGAAATGATGGCTTTGACATGCGGTAGCTCAATGTCTGCAAGGTTTTGCTGCATTGCAGAACGTACAAAAGTAGGTGAAAGTCCAAAATGGGTGACTTTTTGCTCGTGGATGAATGACCAAAGGTGCTGTTCATCTGGATAATCGGGAGCGCCGTCATATAAAACAATTGCAGCTCCATTGATCAAGCCGCCAAAAACGAGAAATGGCCCCATCATCCATCCCATGTCTGTGAGCCAAAACAAGCGGTCTCCTTTTGCAACATCCATACAAAGACCAGCATCAAAAGCCGCTTTTACAGGAAAGCCTGCGTGGGTATGAACAGCCCCTTTTGGTGTACCGGTTGTTCCAGACGTGTATAAGATCATAAGAGGATCTTCATTTGAAAGATAAGTCGTTTCACTTAGTGGTTCTTCTTTTAACAAATCGTTTAGCTTGATATCCTCTTTATATCCAGTAGGAGAGGAAGCGTGTACAATGACTGTTTTGACGGTCTTGGTTTTGTCGATTGCTTCTGCCGCACATTCCCGCATGTTGATCGTTTTTCCCCGGCGCGTCACGCTCGACCCTGTGACGACAATGCTTGCCCCCGATGCACGAATACGTACGGCAAGAGGCTCGCTTCCATAGCCAGAAAAAACTGGGCTAAAGATGACACCAATCTTTGCAAAGGCAAGCATGACGGCAGCCGTTTCCGGAAGCATCGGCATATAAATGACCGCCACATCCCCTTTTTGAATTCCCTTCTTCAAAAAACCAGCAGCGAGACGATTGACCTTTTCCTGAAGTTCGAGAAACGTCCATCTTCTTTCTTCTCCCGCTTCATTTCTCCAAATCACGGCTGGTTGATGCTGGGTTTCTTCATCTTCTGCCCATTTGTCAACAGCCGTTTCGACCACGTTGAGCCGGCCGCCTTTAAACCAATTGGGCCACATGAATGAATCTTGGCCTAATGCGGCTTCATACGGCTCCTTCCACACGGTGCCGACCGCCTTTTCAGCTTCTCTCCAAAACCAATCGGTATGCTCGATACTAGCTTGATAGAACGCATCGTAAGTAGAAAAACCAAGTGAATGCATCCATTTGTAAAGACGTGTTTGTTTCATCATCTGCTCTTCGGGGATCCACGCTGGTTTTTGGTTCATCATGAGGCCGCCCCCTTTAGACCGGATAAACCGGGTGTTTTCGTCTTGTAAATGTCATCTCTTTTGAGGTATAGGCTTGTAATCTATGACAAAGCTCATCTCGCAAATGGTCAAATGGGATGACACCATCGACAATCATTTCTGAGGCAAGCTCATATATATTCATATCTTCCTGGTATTCCTTGCGTTTCTCTTGTATAAATGCCGCCCTCTCTTCTACAGGCAGTTCGGCAATTTTATTCGCATAGACAGCATTTACAGCGGCTTCTGGCCCCATGACAGCAATTTGTGCTGATGGAAGTGCGAGACAGCAGTCCGGTTCAAAGGCTGGTCCTGCCATTGCATATAAACCTGCACCATATGCTTTACGAACAATGACGGATATTTTCGGAACGGTTGCCTCTGACATGGCGGAGATCATTTTCGCCCCATGCCTAATAATCCCTGCTTGTTCCACTTTTGTTCCGATCATAAACCCCGGTATATCCGCAAGAAAAAGGAGCGGAATATGAAAGGCGTCACATAGCTGAATAAACTTGGCGGCTTTGTCAGCCGAGTCATGGAATAAAACGCCGCCTTTTACCCTCGGCTGGTTGGCAATAAGACCGACAGGCTGACCATTCATACGGCCAAAGCATGTGATCAGCTCTGCAGCAAATAGCTTTTTGATTTCAAAAAATGATCCTTCATCAATGAGTAAATCAATAAGCTGATACATATCAAAAGGGGTATTCTGCCCTTTAGGGATGAGTTCTTGAATGGTAATCTCTGATGATTTAGGTGCTTTTTCGGCTGTTCGTTTTGGTTTTTCTGTATAATTGGCAGGCATGTAAGTTAAATAGGTGCGAGCGATTTGAATGGCTTCTTCTTCTGTTTTTGCTAAAATATCGCCGCATCCAGAAATGCTGCAATGCATTTTCGCCCCGCCCATTTCTTCAAGTGATACTTTCTCTCCAATCACCATTTCGGCCATTCGCGGTGAGCCTAAATACATTGAGGCATTCCCTTCGACCATGACGACGATGTCACAAAAAGCAGGAATGTAAGCACCTCCGGCTGCAGAAGGACCAAATAGTAAACAAATTTGCGGAATACGTCCAGATAGCTTTACCTGGTTATAAAAAATGCGGCCTGCACCTCTTCTGCCTGGAAACATGGCGATTTGATCGGTGATTCTAGCACCCGCAGAGTCGACTAAATACAGCATCGGACAGTTGAGTTTTTCGGCTGTTTCTTGGATTCTAATGATTTTTTCTACCGTTTTGACGCCCCATGATCCTGCTTTGACGGTAGAATCATTTGCCATGACGCAAACCGTCTGCCCATTCATTCGCCCCGTCCCTGTGACAACACCATCTGCTGGTAAATGTTCATCTTGACACTCGGCAAACATGGCATCCTCAATGAAAGAATCCTCATCTAATAACAACTGGAGGCGGTCACGGACGAACAATTTTCCTTTTTCTTTGTTTTTTTGATGGTATCGCTCGGCCCCGCCTTTGAGAATCTGCTGTTTTTTGAGTTCATATTCTTCGATCATACCCATTCCCCTTTCTTACTACCTGCCTTTGTATTGAGGCATGCGTTTTTCTTGGAAGGCTTGAAGACCTTCCGTTCGATCTTCTGTATCAATGAGCCGTAGATAGGCTTCGTATTCCTTCGTTAGACCTGTATGCAAATCGTGATCAAGGCTTGATTGAATCGCTTGCTTCGCTTCTTTTAAGGCAAGCGGACCATTTTTGATGATTTTTTTTGCAAGAGAGATAGCATCGTTCATAAGGGAATCTGCTACAGAAATATGCTCAATCAGCCCGATTTGAATGGCTTCTTCTGCTTGTAATGATGCGCCTGTGAAAATAAGTTCTTTTGCTTTACCGAGTCCAATGAGGCGCGGAAGCCGCTGCGTCCCTCCGGCTCCTGGTATGATAGCTAGTCCTGTTTCCGGCAGGCCGAGTCTTGCTCCGACTCGTGCGATGCGGAGATCACAAGCGAGCGCGAGCTCAAGTCCTCCACCAAGTGCGTGTCCGTTCATCACTGCAATGACAGGTACAGGAATGGATTCAATCTCGATAAAGGTTTGCTGAATTGCAAGAACAGCGCCTTTTGCTTCTGCTTCTGTCATCAATCGTCGTTCTTTTAAATCTGCACCAGCGCAAAAGACTTTTGAACCGGCTCCTGTAATGAGCAGACAGCGGATGCTTTCATCGTGTTTGATTTCTTGGATGGTTTGATTGATCTCCTCGAGCATTGTAGAGGATAGGGAATTCGCTTGTTTTGGCCTGTTTAAGGTCATGATGCCGATCTGTTCATCTTGTATTGAAAAATGGACCAATGATGTCATGTTATTCATCCTTTATGAAGTAGTCTAAGAGTGAAAAGCGCGTAAACAGTGACTAGGCAGGGTTCGGTCTACTTTTGCTTCAATCCATTCTGCCGCTTGAATTAATGCAGGAAGGTGAATATTTGTCTCAATTCCTAGTTTTTGAAGCATATGCACCACATCTTCTGTCGCCACATTTCCGCTGGAGCCAGGTGCATAGGGACATCCGCCAAGCCCCCCGCTGGAGGAGTCAAATATCGTGATTCCGGCTTTTAATGCCGTATAAATATTGGCAAGAGCCATCCCCTTCGTATCATGAAAATGGAGAGCGATTTTATCAGCAGGAAAACGTTCAAGTAAAATGTCTAAGCGCCTTTCTACTTGTAGCGGATGGGCTTCACCGATGGTGTCACCGAGAGATATTTCATCAATGCCATAAGAAAGCAAAATATCCGTTAACCGCAGGACTTGATCCATTGGCACTTGTTTTTCATACGGGCAGCCAAACACGGTGGAAATATACGCGCGTGTGTGTTTTCCTGCTGCTTTTAAATCAGCTGTCATTTGTTTGATGACAGGAAGTGTTTCGTGGATGGATTGATTCATATTTTTCTTGTTATGTGTTTCACTCGAAGAGATAAACATAGCGCCTGTGTCAAGATTAGCTTCAAAAAAATGAGCTAAGCCTTTTTCATTGGGAATGAGTGCTGCATAGGTGATGTCGTCTTTTTGATTTAAGGATTGGGTGAGTTCTTTGGCATCTTTTAAGGCTGGAACCCATTTAGGATGAACAAATGATGTGACTTCAATATAAGGGAGCTGGGCTGCTGCGAGCAGATCTATCCACGTTCGCTTCTCGCTTGTGTCCAGCCAGACTGATTCATTTTGCAGTCCGTCCCGCGGGCCGACCTCCCTGATAAGCACACTCTTTGGTAATGCCATCTGGCTCCCTCCTATTCTGTCAGTTCTAAAAGAACCTCTCCTTCATCGACAAACTCCCCCTCTGCTTTATTCACTTTGCGGATGATCCCGGCCTCTTCAGCAACGATCGGAATTTCCATTTTCATTGATTCTAAGATGGCAACCTCCTGTCCTTTTTGCACTTCATCGCCTTGTTTCACAAGAAGCTTCCACAAGTTTCCGGCCATTTGAATCGTCACAGTTTTCATGAACGGTTTCCCTCCCTTTTTTTTATGAGAAAATCGGTTGTGATGCTGCCTTGTAAGAAGGCAGAAGATCCGGCCATTTCCCTTAAAAGCGGTAAGTTGGTTTTGATCCCTTCTATTTCATATGCTTGTAATGCCCCTTTTAATCGTTCTATTGCAAGTTTTCGTGTATCACCGTAAACGATCATTTTCGCAATCATTGGATCGTAAAAAGGGGTTATAATGCTTCCCTTTGTCACACTTGACTCATGACGGATATACGGAGCTTCAGGCGTAGAAAGCCGAGTGATCGTTCCTGGTGAAGGATAAAAGGTGACGGGATCTTCCGCATAAATTCTAACCTCGATGGCATGCCCGATTTGATGAATATCCTCCTGATTAAAGGAAAGCGGCTCACATGCAGCGATTTTCAGCTGCTCCTCAACAAGGTCAATACCTGTAATTTCTTCTGTGACAGGGTGCTCTACTTGTAATCTTGTGTTCATTTCTAGGAAATAAAATTGTTGATGCTGATCGACTAAGCATTCAATCGTCCCTGCATTTTCATACCCAATCGCTTTGGCTGCTTTGACGGCCATCTCCCCCATCTGACGTCTCACCGGTTCATCGAGACAGGCGGCTGGCGCTTCTTCAATGATTTTTTGATGTCTCCGCTGGAGTGAACAGTCGCGCTCAAATAAGTGAACCCCATGACCGAAGGAATCAAAGAGAACTTGAATTTCAATGTGCCGCGCGTTTTCAATGACCTTTTCCATATACAGCGTCCCATCGTTGAAAAAGCTTTGTGCTCTTTTTTGATTCCCTTCAAAAGCCCTGTACAGCTCATCGTCATTTTGCACGAGCTGCATACCAATTCCTCCACCCCCGCTTGATGCCTTGAGCATGATCGGATAACCGAGTGACTGCGCTTGACTCACTCCTTCTTCTGCATCATGCAGCGGAGCTGAAACTCCTGGTACAATGGGGATCCCTGCTTGAGCCATCGTTTTTCTTGCTTCAATTTTATTCCCCATTCGCTGAATGACTTGTGCGGATGGCCCAATAAAGGCAATACCTTCGCTGCGACAGCGTTCTGCAAAGGCCGCATTTTCTGATAAGAGGCCATATCCTGGGTGAATAGCATCTGTATTTGTCTGCTTGGCTACCCTAATGATGGCTTCCATGTTTAAATAGCTTTCAGATACTTTCGCGCCTCCAATCAGATAGGCGCTGTCTGCTTCTTGCACATGAAGTGCATGCTGATCTGCTTCTGAATAAACGGCAACGGTGTGGATCCCGAGCCTTTTACATGTTCGAATAATTCGCCTAGAAATTTCGCCTCGATTGGCAATCAGTACTTTTTGAAACATCGCTGCCTTCACTCCTTTATTAGATCAAGCGCCTGTTTTTTCAGACGAAATTTTTGAATCTTCCCTGATGCGGTCATCGGATACTCGTCAGTGATGAAAAAATATTTAGGAATTTTGTAGCGCGCCATTTGCGACTGACAATAGCTGGTGAGTGTCTCAATCGTCACCGTTCTACCTTGCTTAAGCCGAATGAATGCGGCGGCTTCTTCTCCATACGTCTCGTCAGGTATACCAACAACCTGTGCATCAAGAATGTCCGGATGAGTATAAAGAACGTCCTCAATCTCTTTTGGGTATACATTCTCCCCGCCTCTAATGATCATATCTTTCAGCCGTCCTGTGATTTTCACATAGCCGTCCTCATCCATCTCTGCTAAATCACCCGTATGAAGCCAGCCGTCCTGATCAATCACTTCATTTGTGGCTTCTTCATTTTTATAGTAGCCTTTCATCACATGATAGCCTCTTGTACACAGCTCGCCTTGTTCTCCTCTTGGTACTTCCTCCGGCGTGCCTGGGACGGTGATTTTCACTTCGATGTGAGGAAGCGCCCGGCCGACCGTTTGAACCCGTCTTTCAAATGAATCATCCGTTCTTGTTTGAGTAATGACAGGAGAGCTTTCAGTCTGTCCGTAGGCAATCGTGAGCTCCTTCAGTCCCATTTGTTCAATGACGGCTTTCATCACATGGGATGGGCAAAGAGATCCTGCCATAATGCCCGTTCGTAATGTGGACAGATCGTATTGGTGAAAATTCGGATGGTCAAGCTCTGCAATGAACATTGTCGGGACGCCGTGAAGTACGGTGCACTTCTCTTTTTCCACGGTTTGAAGGACTCGCTCTGGGTGGAAGGATTCAACCGGAATAATCGTTCCTCCTTTTGTGAGGCAAGCAAGCACGCCAAGAACGGATCCAAAGCAATGAAAGAAAGGAACGGGGATACACATTCGATCCTTTTGGGTGAGCTTCATACAATCTGCGATTTGGCTGGCATTGCAGACAATGTTTGTATGGCTGAGCATGACTCCTTTTGGATAGCCGGTTGTGCCTGAGGTATATTGCATATTAATGACGTCATCTGGCGCAAGCTCATCCATTCGTTTCTCCCACTCGTGATCCTCAATTCTTTTAGCAGCAACTTGAATACTGTTCCAGCTGCGCATGCCTTTTGGCGTGTGCTCGCCAATATAGACGACACTTTTTAAATAAGGAAAAGATGAGGATGTGATCTCGCCTTGATAAGCGTTTTGAAGCTCTGGTATGAGTTCTTCCAGCATTTTGACATAGGATGTCTCTTTAAAGCCGTCTACGATAAACAGCATGCTGCTATCAGAATGCTTGAGTAAATAGGCGAGTTCCTGTGCTTGAAAATTCGTATTTACAGTGACAAGAACGGCTCCAATCGACGCGCAGGCGAATTGCAGCATGAGCCACTCAGGTACATTGGGCGCCATGATGGCGAGATGATCCCCTTTTTGAACCCCTAATGCCATAAGACCTTTCCCTGTTTCCTTGACTTCTCGATAAAACGCTTCATATGAATAACGTAATGAACGTTCTGGATACACAATGGCTTCATGTGCTGGATGCTGCTCCCTTTTCTCTTTTAAAAGGGAGCCGATTGTCTGTGGATGAATCGACATGATGGCTTTCCTCCTCCAGTGATAGTAAGCGTTTTCATTATCGGATTACGCTAACAGTTGTCTTGCGATGACTAGACGCTGAATTTCAGAGGTCCCTTCTCCAATTTCCATCAACTTTGCATCTCTCACTAGCCGTTCTACACCACATTCTTTCATATAGCCTGTTCCTCCGTGAATTTGGACAGCATCAAGGCTTGCTTTTGTCGCCATTTCAGAAGCGAAAAGTTTGGCATAAGCAGCTTCTTTTGTAAACGGCTTGCCGTGATCTTTCAGCCAAGCGGCTTTCCAAACCATTTGTCTCGCGAGTTCTATTTGCATCGCCATATCTGCCAGCTTAAACTGAATGGCTTGGAAGGAAGAAAGGGTCTGCCCAAATTGCTTTCTTTCCTTTGCATGCGAGAGCGAAGCATCGAGTGCAGCTTGTGCAATGCCAACTGATAACGCAGCAATTGAAATGCGTCCCCCGTCTAATGTATATAAAAATTGCTTAAAGCCTTTCGCTGGGTCTCCTAAAATATTCTGGGCTGGTACACGTACACCGTCTAAAATGATTTCTGCTGTATCTGACCCGCGCACGCCCATTTTGTCATATGGATTTGTAATGGACAGCCCTTTTTGCCCTTTCTCCACAATGAAGGCGGAGATGATCGGGCGGTCGTTTTCATCATGATCCGTGACAGCGGTGACGATAATGGTTCTGGCAAAATTGGCGTTTGTGATCCAGCACTTCTCCCCGCTGATGACATATTCTTGTCCGTCTTTGACTGCTTTTGTTTTCGTCCCTTTTGCATCTGATCCTGCGTTTGGTTCTGTTAATCCGAAGGAACCAAGTGCTGTCCCAGAAGCCAGCGGGACAAGGTGGTCCATCTTTTGGTCCTCTGTACCGAAGTAATAAAGTGGGCTTGCGCCTAAGGAAACGGCTGCGGCATAGCTAAGACCTGTACTGGCACACTGTTTTCCGATTTCTTCTACAGCGAGTGCATACGATATCGTATCTCCTCCTGAGCCTCCGTATTTCTCTGGAAAGGGGATGCCCATAAAGCCGAGCTCCCCCATTTTTTGAAACGTTTTGGCTGGGAATACGGCCTGTTCATCAATCGTTTGAGCGTGTGGTGCAATTTCTGCTTTGGCAAAATCTTTGACCATCTGGCGGATCATTTGTTGTTCTTTCGTTAATTCAAAATCCATCTTGTTTCCCCCTTTGGCTCTTTTCTATCATATTTATTAATCAAGCAGCGGCTTCATGCCAAGCTTGATTGAATTCAGAAAATTAAAACAAGAATAATAGAAAAAAAGCATGAACGAAGAAAATCCTCATTCATGCTTTTTCCGTTATTTTACTATTTTTGTAGAAGGCTTGCTTTCGTGATGAAGGCGATTAAGAGCCGTAATCTTGTAAGTATCAATCGTCTTTTGATTGATTGGTAGGTCTTTAATCGTTGTGATGGCGCCTTTTTCTTTTCTAACTGTTTGCAGCAATTCATATGTTCCTTTATTTGTAAATCGATAGACTGCATAATAGGATACGGTAGAATGTGGATCATTTTTGATTTGCAAAGCCGCACCATCCGCTGTCTTTTTCACAGATTGAATGATTGGTTTTTTAGGCGCTTTCTGATGAAGCCAAGGCATTTCTGGAATGAGAGCTGGTTTGCGGTATGACTCTTCTATCAATCGATCCTTTACATTCAAAGGGTTGCGATTGAGATCCTTCAAGCTGAAATGCATGCTTCCCTGCACGAGTTGTGACTGCCTGTTCAGCTCAATCTGCCTAAAATATTCTTCCGGGTCAGACCAAGCAGGATCACTGTTTTGGTTAATTTTATATGCCGCCTGACCAATATACAGGTGAACCGGCTCCCCTTTCACCTCATTTGACCACCATTTCGTCAGCACGTCATAAGCGGCAGCTTGAAAACCGATGCTCCAGTAAATTTGCGGAGTGACATAATCAATATCGTGCTGCTGAATCCACTCTCTTGTATCAGCATACAAATCATCGTAGTTGGTCATTCCAGCAGTGGTGTTTGAACCAGTCGGGTCATCTTTTATGTTGCGCCATACCCCGAATGGACTAATACCAAATTTCACATACGGCTTTTCTTTCTTAATGGTGTCATTGATCTGTTTCACCAGCTGATTCACATTATCTCTTCGCCAATCTTCTATATGTGTAAAAGCTTTTTTTCCATATGTTTCATATGTTTCTTGATCTGGAAACGGCACACCGGCTATTTTATTTGGGTAAAAATAATCATCCATATGCACTGCATCAATATCGTAGTTTTTCACAACCTCTTCTATGCCGAGGGCAATGAAGTCCTGAACCTCAGGGATGCCAGGGTTGTAATAAAGCTGATTACCGTAGGCAATGGTCCATTCAGGATGTTGTCTTGCAGGGTGATCAGCTGATAAACGGCTGAGATCAGTATGATTCATCGTGATTCGGTAAGGATTAAACCAAGCATGAAATTCAAGGCCGCGTTTATGAACTTCTTCTGTCATAAACTCAAGTGGATCATACCCAGGATCTTCCCCTTGCGTTCCAGTCAAATACTCTGACCACGGCCCGTATGCTGAAGGATAAAAAGCATCTGCTGTTGGTTTAATTTGCATAATGACGGCATTCATATTCATCGCTTTGATCTCGTCTAACAAACGAATGAACTCTTTTTTCTGCTCTGCTACGGGCAGCCCTTTCTTTGAGGGCCAATCTAAGTTATAAACCGATGCAATCCATACCGCGCGCATCTCTCTAGTGCTCTCAAGCTTCCCTTTTGGCACTGGACGAGCTGCTAGACTGCTAGAAGGAATCAATAAGAATACAAACATTAACATCAGTGTTAGAACTGTCATACTGATCTTTTTCAGCATGTTTTGCATCACCTCATATTCAGTTTATTCCGCTTTTTGTGATGGAATGCCAGCAGATGGTGTAAGCAGAATGTTTTTCATTTGATTGAGCTGAGATTCAGGGACTTTGCAAGCTTCAATTAAATACCGCTCTGCACTCCCGTATGTCTCCAGCATTTCGTGCAGCACATCTTCAAGATAATCTTGCTGCACACCGACAAGTGGCTGAATTTGTTCTTTTGATACCCGGTATAAACTCATCCATCGGACAAATCGTTCCTGCCTTCTGACAAGCATTTGCACGCCTTCATTAGAACGCATGTATTCACTTAAAACGACAGTCAGCGGTACACCTGCTATTAACTGAATCAGGGCAGATAAAAAACCTGTACGATCCTTGCCGCTCGTGCAGTGAAGCATCAGCGGATAATGGCTTTGATCTGAAAGCAGTGTGAACAGCTGCCGAATCTCTTCTTTACGCTCGGTGAGCATGCTTTGATATAAATCTTTCATGATCGGTGTAAATGAGAGAGACTTCCCTTCTGTTACCAGCATACGAAACATGGTCCATTTACTCGGCATCTTACTGTCAGGCTGCATCGGAATATGGACGATTTTGTCGTGTTCCTTGATCTTTGGTGGATGTGATTTACGTTCTGAGGTTGTACGGAGGTCGCAAACGGTTTGAATTCCGAGTGTTGAGAATATCTCGATGTCTTGTTTCGTCAAACGTGATAAGTCAGCGGATCGATAAATCATTCCCTCTTTGATCACCATCCCCTCTGTTGTTTGAAGTCCCCCTACTTCTCTAAAATTCGCAAGCTTTGAAAATGGGTTGTTTGATTGATTCATAGAAGTGAAAGTCCTTTCTGGTTTCGTTCTTTTTTCTATCATACGCTTTTATATCAAAGGAGAAAAGAGAATCAATTGACCTAATCCATGTAAGAGAATTTATTGGTATAATGGAAAAAGGACATTCGGATTGATTGGAGATATGAAGCATGATAAAAACAAAAAGGATTCAGCAAATTAAAGAGTATGTGTTTGACCGGGAATCTGCTTCACTTGATGAGCTTGTGGCGCATTTTGGTGTCTCAAAAAACACGATACGCCGAGATGTACAGGCATTGGTCGAGTCTGGCGTGCTCAAAAAAGTGTATGGCGGAGTGGCTGTGAACCACTCAACGTTAGTGGTGTATCAGGAGCGAAAGATCCGTCAGCTCAGTAAAAAGCAATTGATCGGTCAGACGGCTGCCGCTTTTGTGGAAAACGGGGATATGATTTTTATTGATTCTGGTACGACAACGCTTGAGATGCTCCCCTATTTGACTGAGAAACAGGTGACCATTGTCACCAATAATGTTGATTTCATTACACAAGCGATGCCTTATGAAAATCTCACCATCTTTTCTACTGGCGGGATGCTTGAAAGGAAAACAAATTCTTTCGTTGGCTATCAAAGTGTAGAGCGCTTAAAAGCTTACAATGTGAATAAAGCCTTTATCGCATCAACTGGTTTATCCATTGATCACGGCGTCACGAATTCGTCCCCGCTTGAAACCGATATTAAAAAGACGCTCGTTCAAAAAAGTGCCAAAACGTTTTTATTAGTGGATGATAGCAAATTCGATCATTACGCCTTGACCACGTTTTGTGATTTGCACGAAATTGATGTCGTCGTGACCAATCAGGAGCCAAATGAACATTATCTTCAATATGGAAAAGAGCATGATGTGCGGTTTGTCACGCCTTCATCAAATGAATAGATCAAAAAAAAACGGCTCAGGAATTTGAGCCGTTTTTTGATTCATTGATTTCAAGCTGCATGACCATACGGAATAAAAATCGGTACACAGCCGAGATAACGTCAATGAAAGCCATATCTTCGTGGATGTCCTCAAGCTCAAGAAGCTGTAAATTCACATCAAATAAGCCATCTTGTCCATTAAATTGAAGCTGAGCACCATTTAATGGCGATAGCAAGTCCTTTAAAATATTCGTGTCTTTCTTAGGACGTTTGAAACCGAATAACACGGTATACGTTTGAAACACTTCGTCCCATTCAATGGCCAAGCCATCAACTTTCACGACATCAAACCACTTTGATTCGATATAAATAAATTCTTTTTGATGTTTTTTCACATATGTAAGCGGTGTGTTTAAAAATGAGGCGTCTTCTGTTTGAATCATGTCCTCTGATTCCTTGTCTACACGCTCTATATATACATCGCCAAAGCGCGCTTCTTCTTTTATTCTCGCCCCTTCTAAAGGCCAATTGCGGCTCGCCGCTTCATCATATTCGAAGTCTGTCAGCGCTTGTCCTTCTTTCAGTAAATCTTGTAAGCGATTTTGCAGTGACATGGCTATGTCTCCTTTCTTCTCCTTCATGTGCGTTTATTATTTTAGCATAACTCAGGAAAAGAAAGATATGTCTTAGCATATGATGGTATGATAGTGTCAAAAGAAACATCTCGGAGGGGTACATTTTGCTCACAATGACACTGGCAGAAAAGATTGTAGACGAAGTGAAAAAGGTGCTGACTGAGGAAATCATCATCGCACAAACGAACGGCACCATCATTGCAGCAACAGATCCAGAGCGCATCGGACAATTTCATGAAGGAGCGTATCTGACATCTTTTGAAGGACAGAAACGAATTCTCACAAAGGATGACCAGCACCACATGAAAGGCGTCAAAGCTGGCATCAATCTACCTATTTATTTTAAGCAGGAGGTCATCGGAGTCATTGGGATGACAGGAGATCCTTTACATGTGTCTCCTTTTGGCGAAATATTAAGAAAAATGACCGAGCTGCTCATTCATGAACATGAATTTTTTCAAGAAACCGAAACGGATGAACGTCAGCTCGAAGCGTTTGTATTCGACTGGCTCCATCTGCCAGAGACAGCGATTGATCTCAATGAAAAAGCAACGCGGCTTCAGCTTGATATCAACAAGGAGCGCACAGTCGTCCTGATCGATTGTCAGGATGAATCGTTTATGAAACAAAATCAATACAAAGAATTAAAGGAAACGCTGAATCTCACTAGTCAGGAGATCATCGTCCGCTGGGGGCATGCACGCTTTTTGCTTATGCTGCAAACAACAGCAGATGATCGTAAAACACTGCAGCAGCGCCTATTTCACATCCATGCCTCCCTTACGGCGCAGAGCACGCCAGGGGTTTTGATTGGGGCGGGAAAACCAGCAGCTGCTCATTTGATGAAGCAATCCTTTCAACAAGCCTTTCGTGCATTAAAAATGGCACATGCTGATACGCCGATTGTATTTGATGAAGATTTAACGCTTGAACTTTTTATGGAGGAAGTGAGTCAGGAAACAAAGGAAGTATTTCTTGATCGAACGATCGCCCCTCTTCTCCCCTATCCTGAATTAGTGAAAACATTGCGGGTACTCATGACATCAGATTGCTCATTGAAATATACCGCAGAAGCAATGCATGTTCATATCAATACACTGCATTACAGGCTAAAACGAATCCAAGATTTAACGACACTTGATCCAAAGCGCATGCAAGATGCAATGCTTTTTTATTTAGCCTTCATGCTTTTAGATCATGATCCAAAAAAACGAAGCGAACAGCCCGATATTTTGTAGAATCGTCCATAGGCATGAGGCGATTCTTTTTTTATACTGAAAGAAACGATACGTCTAATCAGTAGGAGTTGAATGCGCATGTTAAATTCTGAATTTTTAAATCAATTGAAAAAGATTGTTGGTGCGCCTTACGTACAGGACAGTAAAGCCGATCGGCTTGCCTACTCTTATGATGCAACACCAAATTTTCAGCAGATGCCAGATGTCATCGTAAGCCCGCATACGGCTGAGGAAATCCAGCAAATTGTCCGGCTCTGCGCCTCATATCATATACCGATCGTGCCAAGAGGATCAGGAACGAACCTTTGTGCAGGTACATGTCCCACACAAGGCGGACTTGTGCTGCTATTTACAAGAATGAACCAATTAATAGAAATAGACGAAGAAAACCTGACAGCAACGGTGCAGCCTGGTTTGATCACACAGGAACTCATTCGCCAAGTAGAGGCAAAAGGGCTTTTCTATCCACCTGATCCAAGCTCTATGAAAATCTCTACATTAGGCGGAAATATTAATGAAAATTCAGGTGGTCTCCGGGGCTTAAAATATGGCGTGACAAGAGATTATGTACTTGGACTTGAAGTGGTTCTGCCAAACGGTGACATCATTAAAACAGGCGGCAAACTTGCAAAGGACGTGGCCGGGTATGATATGACCCGTTTGTTCGTAGGTTCAGAAGGAACGCTCGGGATTGTCACTGAAGCTACGCTGAAGCTTTTGCCGCTTCCAGAAACAAAACAAACGATGCTTTGCTTATATGAAAGCCTAGAGGAAGCAGCCGCTTCAGTGTCGGCGATTATTGCAGAGCGTATCATCCCCGCCACATTAGAATTTATGGATCAGCCGACCCTGGAAGTCGTTGAAGACTTTGCAAAAATTGGTCTGCCGACGGACGTTCAAGCGGTGCTGTTGATCGAACAGGACGGCCATCCTGAGGCGGTTTCCCGTGATATGCAGAGCATCGCAAAAGTCTGCCAGCAGCACGGAGCAAAAGAAGTGAATATCGCTCATTCTGAAGAAGAGGCAAATGCCCTTTTAACAGCGAGACGATCCGCTTTATCTGCCCTCGCCCGGTTAAGCCCAACGACCATTTTAGAAGATGCAACTGTCCCCCGGTCTGAAATTGCCAGCATGGTACGGGCAATCGAAGATATTGCGAAGGAGTACAAAGTGAAAATCTGTACATTTGGTCATGCAGGTGATGGCAATTTGCACCCTACTTGTGCAGCAGATGCAAGAAATGAAGAAGAAATGAAACGGGTGGAGGAAGCCTTTCAGGCCATTTTTGAAAAAGCCGTCTCACTTGGCGGCACCATTACGGGTGAACATGGTGTGGGACTTATGAAAGCCCCATACTTGGAACTAAAGGTCAAAAAAGAAGGCATTGCAGCAATGAAAGCGATCAAACAAGCGCTAGACCCAGAAAATATGATGAACCCTGATAAAGTGTTTGGAAAAGGCGCAAGAAAGCGGGTGGTGGTCTCATGAGTTCCTCTAAACAAACAGAGATTCAGCAATCATTTCAGCAGCAAATGGACGAAAAAGAGCTGCTCAATTGCATGCGCTGCGGCTTCTGCCTTCCCTCCTGCCCAACTTATATTGAATCTGGTCAACAAGAAACACACTCTCCCCGCGGCCGAATTGCTTTAATGAAGGCGGTAAGAGACGGCGTCATTGAGCCAGATGAAGATGTCGAGCATTCATTGAATCTTTGTCTTGGCTGCCGTGCATGTGAACCGGTCTGCCCTTCTGGCGTCAAATATGGCCGGTTACTTGAGGATGCAAGAGACATCATTCAGCAGCACAAAAAACAATCCATCCCTGTCAAACTTGTGAGACGTGCAGTATTCAAAGGACTCTTTCCTTCACAAAGCCGAATGCGGCAAGCGGCAGGACTTCTTCGATTTTATCAAACATCTGGTCTGCAAACAGCCGCCCGTAAAACTGGCATGCTGAAGGTGCTTCCACCGCACTTACGCCTGATGGAACAGGCGCTTCCAACGGTGCCGCGTCAACAAAAAAGCCGTTTGTCGGAATATAAAGCCGCAGGCCCAGCTAGAAAACGTGTCGCCTTTTTTACTGGCTGTTTAATGGATACCGTTTTTTCCAGTACAAACGAAGCGACCATCCAGCTTTTGCAGTTGGCAGGCTGTGACGTCATCGTCCCTCCTATTCAGACGTGCTGCGGAGCGCTTCATGGTCATAGCGGAGAAAAAGAGCAAGCGAAACAGCTAGCAAAGCGGAATATTGAAACATTTGAAAAGATAGATGCAGATGCCATAGTCATGAATGCGGGCGGTTGTGGTGCTTTTTTAAGTGATTACGATCATTTGCTTCACGATGATCTGGATTTTCAAAAACGAAGTGAAATCTTCTCAAAGAAAATCACCGATATATCAGACATTTTAGTGGAGCTGGAATTTCACCGCCGCATGCCGCTTGCTTTGCCAGAGCAGGTCATCACCTATCAAGATTCCTGTCATTTGCGGAACGGAATGGGTGTACAGCATGCGCCAAGGGTGCTGATGAAGGCCATTCAAGGCGTATCATTTAAAGAAATGAAGGATTCGGGCCGGTGCTGCGGCTCAGCTGGCATTTACAACATCTTGCAGCCAAAGATGTCGATGCAAATTTTAGATCATAAAATGACAGAAGCAAGGGAAACAAAGGCTGCTGCCATTGTTACATCTAATCCAGGCTGTCAGCTGCAAATGGCAGCAGGCATCAAACGCGCGGAGCACTCGCCGACCATGCGTGCCGTCCATCTAGCTGATTTATTATTAGAAGCCGTTCAATATGGAAAAAAAGCGTCCAGCCCATCAAGCTGAACGCTTTTTTCATGCATATCTTTAGACAATCGGTTAGATAATAGAGCCAAATCGCCGAAGGAGCTGGTCCAAATGCTGAAGAAAAACAAACAACAAAAGGACCCGAATTCAGTATTTGAAGCATTGTCACGTTCTGCTGATTTTACAAATGAGCTGTCTCGAAATGGAGATTTTCTGTATAAGATTTCCTTTTTTCGATCTTTAATTAATGGACATCTTCTACATGAACAAATTCTCCCCTCTCTCAAACAAATGCACCTGACACCTACTCTTGAAGAGCTGAAAGAACAAATTCCCATTGAGCAGGCTGTCATCACGAACGATCTTCAAAAAGTGGAAGAAGCCCTTCACCGGGGCAGCATTGCCATTAGACTAGAGACAGATTGGGGCAAAACGCTTCTTTTGCCGATTGAAGAAAAGAAAGGCAGACAAGTTGGTCCGCCTGAGATTGAATTTGGCATTATCAGTGCACAGGAAGCATTTGTGGAGGTTTTAGATACCAATTTAAATTTGGTCAGGCGGCGGCTGCCGACGCCTAACCTGAAAGTTGAGGAAAAGACGGTTGGTACGCTCTCTCAAACAAAAGTAGCCGTGTTATATATTGAAGAAATCGCTAACCCAGAAAACATCGAAACGGTTCTTCAGCGAATTGAGGACGTTGATTATGATCAGATTTTAGATGCGAATTACCTCGCTCAAATGCTTTATGATGTGTCCAATACGATTTTCCCGTTGTTTTTGAATACAGAAAGACCCGACCGCGTGTCTTCAGGTTTATCAGAAGGGAAAATTGCCATATTAGTGGATGGCTCGCCTCATGTCTTGCTTGCCCCAACTATTTTACTTGAGTATTTTTCCACTATGGAAGACTACAATATGTCATGGATTGCGGCTTCTTGCTTTAGGCTGTTACGCATATTTGCTGTGATATTTTCCATTTTTGCGACACCTTTATATGTCGCCGTTTTAACCTTTCATTATGAGCTGATCCCAAAGGATTTATTAGAAACCATTGTATCCTCGCGCTATCTTGTTCCATTTCCTCCGATCATTGAGGCACTATTTTTAGAGACTTCGATTGAATTACTAAGAGAAGCAGGGTCAAGGCTCCCGGCTAAAGTCGGTCAGACGCTCGGGATTGTTGGAGGGATTGTCATTGGACAGGCGGCTGTAGCAGCAGGCTTAACGAGCAATATTTTACTCATTATTGTTGCCCTGTCTGCTCTCGCCTCATTTGTCACGCCTATTTACAAAATGGGCAGTACCATTCGGCTGCTGAGATTTCCCTTCTTACTCGCAGCACAGGTTTGGGGCGCATTAGGCATTGCTGTGATGGGATCTTTTCTGCTCACCCATTTAATGAAATTAACTTCAATTGGCCGCCCATATTTAGAGCCTATTTTTCCAATGCGCCTTGCTGATTTAAAGGGCAGTTTGATTCGTCCTCAGCTCCGTTTTTTGAACAAAAGGCCGGAAAATTTACGACCGCAAAATGAAACCATCCATCGCTCTAAGCCAAAGCAAGGCCGCAAGGGGAAAAATGATTTTTATGAATAAGGAAGTGAAGGCATGAGTTCTTCTTCTGTCAAAGAGAAATTTCAAGTATCTCCTTATTTTGTGTTTTTTCTCGTCAATGCCAATCAAGTCGGTGTCAGCATTTTAAACTTTCAAACAAACCTTGTTCGTTCTATCAATAATGATGGATGGATCGCTATTTTGATTTCTGGCATGAGCGTCAATGTGATGATCTTTCTCATGTACTTGATGTTTAAAAAGGCACCTTCGGATGAATTTGGTGATATCACGCAATATGTATTTGGCAAATGGATTGGGCAATTATTAAACATTCTTTATATCTTATATTTTGCTTCTTTGTCGCTGACCGTTCTTATCCATTACATGGATGTGATCCATGTATGGCTGTTTAAAGAAATTCCTGGTCTTTTGTTTGCATCTGTACTGCTGCTGCTTGTGTATTACATTCATACTGGCGGCTTTAGAACCATTGCTGGCTGGGCATTTTTTAGCATTGTACTGACGTATTGGATGACATTTATCTGTTTTTATGCCATGAAATATAGTCACCTTCGTTTCATGTTCCCAATGTTTGATCATACATTTTCGCAAATGCTTGTGGGAGTCAAAGATGCATCCTTATCCATGTTTGGTTTTGGCACGCTGCTTGTCTATTATCCCTTTATTAAACAAGCTCAGACATCTCAAAAATTTGCTCACATGGGGGTATTATTTACGACATGCTTAAACTTGCTCACTTTTCTCGTCTCTATAGCGTATTACTCAAGTGCTCAGCTCAAATTAACAAAATGGCCGACGCTAACGTTAACGAGCATTGTGAAGCTTCCGTTTATCCAGCGCTTTGAATTTATTGAAGTGTCTCTTTGGCTGCTTCTGATCATTCCTAATATCACGATTCCATTATGGGCAGCGAGCCGAATGGCAAAAAAAATGCTTCATACGAGCCAGCGCGTCACGTTCATCGGGCTCAGCATCCTCATTCTGATCATGTTTTCGTTTTTTGCCAGTGCAACTTCTTTTGAAACCTTTAATCAATGGGTGGAATTTAGTGGATTCATTCTGATCTATGGATTGATTGTCTGTATGGTCATTGGACTGATGCTGAAAAAAAGGAGGGGGAAAAAACGAGCATGAAACGTTATATACTTACGGGCCTCATGTTGTGTAGTCTTTTGTTAACCAGCTGTGCAGAGCCCCGCCTTTTAGATGAATTAAATATCTCCCAGGCGGCGGGATTTGATTTAGTGGAAGATGGAGAAATGAAGGGTTTCTTTGTCTTCCCTGTCTTTAAAAGTCAAGAACAAGGAAGTTATCAAATATTAAGTGCAAGGTCAAACACCATTAGCAATATTCAATTTCTTGTATCAGAAAAATCGCCTTTTCCAGTCGTCATGGGCCAGGTGCTCGTTATTTTAGTCAGTGAAAAGTTAGCAAAAGAAGTCGGCATGATCGATTTAATGAATTATATTTATCGTGATCCTATTATTGGTTCACGCCAAGTGTTTGCAATTGTAGGCGGAGAAGTGGAAGAGTTATTATACACAAAAATGAATCAAACGAACTTAAATATAGGTGTATATCTCTCTGATCTGCTCACCCAAAATATGCGAAATGGCAATGAACCTGTCACCAATCAGCATATTTTTATGAATCAGATGCTGGCAAAAGGGGTCGATGCATACCTCCCTTACATCAAGAAAACAAACAGTGGCATCAAGATCACAGGAGTCGCTCTGTTTGATCATGAAAAAATGGTCAGTCATATACCTGGAAAAGACACGTTCACATTTAAAGCGATGATTGAAAATCATAAAAATGGCATCTATGAGTTTCAATTGGCAGATCAAGCAAAGACCCATGTCGTCATTGAAAATATCAAATCTCATGTGTCTTACCGAATCAAACCAACGAAAAACCTAACAAAGAAGCCTCATATCATGATTGATATCAAGCTGAAAGGCGAATTAAAAGAATTCATGAAGTCCAAAAAAATTGATAAACCTTCTATATTGAACCATGTTGAAAAAGAAGTAGAAAAACGTGTCGCTCAGCAAGGACAAGACCTTGTTCAATCCTTTAAAAAGCAAAACATAGATCCTCTTGGGCTGGGCCTTAGGTATAGATCAAAAGACAAAGCAGTGACACCAGAAAAATGGAAGAACATTTATCCTGATGCAGATGTACAAGTTAAATGCCACATGAAAATTGTTCAAACGGGAGTCAGCCAATAAAAAGGCTTATTCAAATATGTCTTGCTTGTTCTCCAAGATTTTGCACACTTTCATTTTCACTCGTGGAACATGATCTTTTTGATAATATTCATTTAAAATCTTTTCTATTTCATTTTTATCAGTTTTAAGGATTTTAGGTGAATATTGTTCCACTAGAGCCGGTCTATTCCCGTTTGCACAGTTTGCCATTGTATCTAGTACAATTAAGCTGAAAGGTCTTCCTTTGTTTAGCCAAGATTTCATTCTCTCCCAGGTTGGGTAGCTGACGGCTGCCAGCCTTCCCCACTGATCGTGAAAATGGGTGCAATTTGACTCCATCCAATCCAATATTTTATTAGAACGGAAACGGTGCAGGCAAATAAAAGCACAATTCTTTTTCACTGACAGATTTCATTTTATCTAGAATACGTTGTAATCCCTCATCTTTTGGCAAACTGCTGGCGGCTGCCCACGAAAGCGGATAAAGAAATTCTTCATCCGCTTGATCCAAAAGTTCCCTCACCCACCCAGCAGCAGAGGTACCTAACACATCAGCCGTAATTTCTAACATGCGCGATTTCACTTCGACATGATGTGTTTGATCAAACCTACTTTGAACAGCATCCAAGATTCTTTGCTGATCGTGCTGTTTCAAAGCAACGATGACATCATCCTCAAGAAACCATCTAGTGATTGAAAAGTCTAATAAAGACACAAAATCACGCCTAACCGCTTGTAATGTTGGTGCTTTTTCACTTTTGGTGATGACAACATCCTCCTCTAATTGGAAAGCCTGTCCGTCCTCTCCATAAAAATCATCGTGCAGTAAAAATTGTTTAGAAGAATGGAGAACAGCTAGGTTTTACCATTCAATAGGCCGTAATGAATAGGTAAGTAGTCTTTCGTGGCATTGACGGCATAATTCATAAGGCTGTTTCGGTTCATCAGACGCTTCTAAAATGTCCAATTCATTTTTTTGACAGGCTTCACATAAAGTAGTTGTCCCCAAAAATTCCACTTCCTTTTCCTGCAAATGAATGATCATTCTGCTTTTATCATTCGAGAAAGCATGAGGTGAAATAGAGATTAATCTTTCTATCATCCGCGGCCATTGAACCATGTTGATTCAATTGAAAAGATATTCTAATCTTCATCCTTTACATCGGGGTCTTCCGGAATCGGTTCATTTAAGATCTCTTGGACGAGCTCTTTATATTGTTCGAGCTGCTTTAAATGCGTTTGAAACTGCCCTTGATAAATAAGATAAGATTCCCCGTCAAATACGTAACGGATCTTTTTTTGCTGGATCAATTTTTCAATATACGCTTCTGATACTTCCAAGTATTCAGCTGTTTCTGCGATTGTTAAATACATGCTTGTGCACCACCCGTTCGTTTCATCTATCAAATTATATCATGATCTGCTGAAAAAACGGATGCAGCCTATTCTCTTTTCTGGTGACCATTCTTCATATAGCAAGTAGATCGTCTAGATGCCGGCAAATATGGTATGATAAAATCTGCTAGATGAGAGCTTGCCAACATAAATTTGGTGAAAAAGCCAGGTTCAGTGGTGACTCTATGAGCCGCAAGCCATGCTGGCATATATAGAAAGCATACTCATGAGAAAAGCAAAACAAGCATAGGCTCTTATAAGGATGCTTGAAGAAAATTCGTATTTAAAGGCAGAGTGAAATGAATGGGAACCTTTTTTAATGAAATTTTAACCTGGCTGACAAGCCTTGGTTATGTGGGGGTAGCACTAGGGCTGATGATTGAAATCATTCCGAGTGAAATTGTACTTGCCTATGGCGGATATATGGTGTCAACAGGCACAATCGGTTTTGTTGGAGCTGTTATTGCCGGCGTCATCGGTGGTACGCTCGCCCAGTGTTTTATTTACTGGATCGGTCTGTACGGCGGAAGACCTTTTTTAACAAAGTATGGAAAGTATTTATTCATCCATGAACATCATATCGCGACTGCAGAGCGCTGGTTTGACCGGTATGGAACCGGTGTAGTGTTTACCGCGCGCTTTATCCCTGTTGTGCGCCATGCCATCTCGATTCCAGCAGGTATTGCCAAGATGCCTTTTTTAAAATTTGTTTTCTTGACAGGATTAGCTGCCATCCCTTGGTCTATTTTATTTATCTATCTTGGCATGCAGCTTGGGACAAAATGGGATCATATTCAAAGTGTTGCTCATACTTATACAACCCCTATTATGGTCATTGCTATTGTCCTGATTGTTCTCTATTTTGTACTCAAAAAAATTCGGACGAATCGAAAACGGACAATTTAACAAAAACGCCTTTCACTGATCTGGTGAAAGGCGTTTTTTTATGAGTGTGCTGATTGTTTTTTCATATATTGTGATAATTCTATAATCATTGCACCCATTCTCTCAAGTGAAGGGGCAAGAATTCGGTCTATTCCTTCTTCTTTTAAAGCTTCAGCAGTGACTTTTCCAACAGCTACTGCCAGAACGTCCTGCTCGAATAATGCTTGCAATTCTTCTTTTCTGCCCCATTCTGCGGCCAGTTTGAAAAAGGCGTGAACCTGGACAGCGGTTGTAAAACAGACAGCATGAACTTGTCCATCTTTCATTTCTTGCAGAAGCGTTTCAGCAGCCTCTGGTTCAGGTGGTGTGTGCTGATATGGTAAAAGCGGCAAAACATCTGCCCCCTTGTCATGTAAAAACTGAATGAGAGCTGGTGCATTTTCACCATGAAGCTGAACCATTACACGTTTGCCTTGAAACTCCTTGTCTTCAAGTTTTGAAATTAAGTCACGAACCGTACCGTCTTCATCAGAGACCTCCGGGTGAATCCCGCGTTTTTTCAGCGCAGCAAAGGTTTTGTACCCTCTTGAAGCAATATGGGCATTTGATAGAATGTTCATAAATTCATTACCAAGCTGCAGCTCTTCTGCACTCTCAATTAATGTATCTGTACCGATGCCTGTTGTTAAGATGACCCAGTCTGCCCCTTGTTTCACAAAGGTCTCTATGCCTGGCTTTAATTCTTCTTTTGCTAAAAATACGGTTCCTTGAAGAGAGCGAATAACGGCTTGTCCTCCTTGTTTTTCGACAAGTGTACGCATTTCTTCTGTTTTTCTCGTTCCACAAATGGCAATCGTTTTCCCAGATAAGCCTTTACTCATATTATCCCTCTTTTTCTATCACATTTGATATGTATTAAATATAGATTTATTTGGAAGACGATGCAAGTGTCTACTAAAAAAGAGCTTGACGTTTCTATCGAATTCGAGTATCTTTTGTAAGTGCAAATTGTAGGAGGTCATTATGGAAAAACAGAATGTTCAAGCAATTCGATTATCAATTGCAGACCCAACACCGCTTGGTTTGTTTGGTTTAGCAATGGTGACGCTCGTTGCGTCCTCACAAAAACTAGGAATCACAGATGGCACTTCCCTTATTTTACCTTGGGCTATCTTCCTTGGAGGAATCGCGCAGCTGATCGCGTCCATACAAGATTCAAAGCATCATAATATTTTTGGAGCCACTGCTTTTGGCGCATTCGGTCTTTTCTGGATGGGCGTTGGAACGACTTGGCTCATTCAAGCCGGCGTTTTTGGGAAAACGCTTGCGGGAGCAGCAGATCCAAAACAGCTAGGTTTTGCATTTGTTGGTTATTTGATTTTCAGCTTGTTTATGACGATTGGTGCAATGGAAACACATAAAGTGTTATTTTTGATTTTCGTCTTTATTGATTTCTTATTCATTGGTCTTTCCCTTAGCACGTTTGGTGTGATGTACGATGTGACTCATACCATGGCAGGTATTGCAGAATTGATCATTTCCCTGCTTTCATTTTATGGTTCTGCAGCTGTTGTGCTAAATACACATTTTGGCCGTATTGTTCTGCCAATTGGACAACCATTTCGCATTTTTACAAAAGCATAAATAAAAAAGAACTGCGCTGTGCAGTTCTTTTTTTGTTTATTTTTCTTGCGCCTCTTGAAAGATCTCTCCGATGATTTCATACGAGCGCATTCTTTCTTGATGGTCAAACATATCCGAATTAATCATCACTTCATCAGCTTGAGTAGCTTCAATAAAGGCTTCTAATTCTGTTTTCACCTTTTCTTTATCCCCAATGATAGTCGAGCTTAATTGTTCATCCACCATCGCCTTTTCATATGGACTCCAAAGACCGTCCATGCTGTCGACAGGCGCTTTCAGTTTTCCTGGTGTATTACGAATGAGACTTAAAAACCGCTGATAATGAGAGGTTGCCAAATATTCAGCACGCTCAGTTTGATCTGCAGCAAAAACCGTCACACCAACCATGGCATAAGGCTCTTTTAACACATCAGAAGGTCTAAATGACTGTCTGTACAATTCTAACGCGGGAATTGTATTTTTAGGTGAGAAATGTGCTGCAAAGGCAAATGGCAGTCCAAGTTCTCCTGCAAGTCTGGCGCTAAAACCACTTGAACCAAGGAGCCAAATTGGAATGTCCAGGCCTTCTCCTGGAACAGCTCTTACATGTTTTTTAACCTGACCGGTCGGCTTGAAATATTGCATCAGTTCTTCAAGCTGCTCAGGGAAATCTTCTCCGTTATGAAGATTACGTCTAAGCGCTCTTGCTGTTAACTGATCCGTCCCTGGTGCTCGGCCAAGACCTAAATCAATTCTCCCCGGATACAATGTCTCAAGTGTGCCAAATTGTTCGGCTATGACAAGTGAAGAGTGATTTGGCAGCATAATCCCACCAGATCCTACTCGAATTTTTTCAGTTCCTCCCGCAATATATCCAATTAAAACGGACGTTGCAGAGCTCGCAACCCCTTCCATGTTATGGTGTTCTGCCAGCCAGTATCTATGATAGCCCCACTTCTCCGCCTTTTTTGCTAAATCCATGCTACGATCAAAAGATTCTTTAATGGTGCCTCCTTCTGTCACAGAGGATAAATTTAAAACGGAATAGGCTTTGCCCTGTAAAACTGATTGACTCATAAATGATGTCCCCATTTCTGTCAAATATCATACTATTTTATACTTTCAACACCATAACATAAATCCATGAAAGATTTAAATAATTTGATTCGATGATTTTCGAAATGATGATTTTTTAGGTTTTACTTCCAATTTAAAAATTTGCACATAGAATGAAATATCAATTCTAGGAGATGGGCAATTTGTACAATCAATTCGAACACAAATGTCCCTTTTGCGGTAAATACCATGAACAGCCTCATTACAAAAGATCACGTCATGACCGTCCTCTAAAAAGAGACTGTCCATTCATTAAACAAGAATATATAAAACAAAATATATCTCAAGGGGATCACCCCTGCCACATTGCAAAAGGAATAAAGCAATCAAAACCAAATCAAAGAGCTGGACCAAGAGGCCCGGCAGGCCCAGCAGGTCCCCCCGGACCAACCGGACCTACTGGACCAGCTGGCGGGTTAACCGGCGCTATTCCTTTTAATCCCTCACAATCACAAGATTACGATGCAGGGCAAGTGGTCACGTTTGATGGCAGTACTTACATTGCCAATGTAGACGCTCCATCAGGAATACCTGGACTCTCCCCCGACTATACCCTTTTGGCTGCTTCTGGAGAAACTGGGCCTACGGGTCCTACTGGGATCGGATTAAGTGGTGTTGAATCCTATGATCCTGTAACGGCACCAACATATTCAGTAGGGCAAGTGGTCACTTATGGTGGGGGTACTTATCTTGTGAATTCTTCACCACCTTCAGGTACGCCAGATACGTCGCCAGATTACACACTTTTAGCAGCACCAGGTGAAACTGGACCTGCAGGTGCTACGGGTATTACTGGCGCGACTGGACCTACTGGCGCCACGGGCAGCACCGGAGCTACTGGTCCTACTGGTGCCACAGGTTCTACTGGATCAACGGGCAGCACTGGAGATACTGGTCCTACTGGCGCTACGGGCAGCACTGGATCAACGGGTCCTACCGGTGCCACTGGTATTACTGGAGATACCGGACCTACCGGGGCTACGGGCAGCACCGGAGCTACTGGTATCACTGGATCAACGGGTCCTACCGGGGCAACGGGCAGCACTGGAGATACCGGACCTACTGGTGCAACGGGTAGCACTGGAGATACTGGTCCTACCGGTGCCACTGGTATTACCGGAGATACTGGGCCTACTGGCGCTACGGGCAGCACTGGAGATACTGGTCCTACCGGTGCCACTGGTATTACTGGAGCTACCGGACCTACCGGGGCAACGGGCAGCACTGGAGATACTGGTCCTACCGGTGCCACTGGTATTACTGGAGCTACCGGACCTACCGGGGCAACGGGCAGCACTGGAGATACTGGTCCTACTGGTGCCACCGGGGCTACAGGTAGCACTGGACCAACGGGTCCTACCGGTGCCACTGGTATTACTGGAGCTACCGGACCTACCGGGGCAACGGGCAGCACTGGAGATACTGGCCCTACCGGTGCCACTGGTATTACCGGAGCTACTGGGCCTACTGGCGCTACGGGCAGCACTGGAGATACTGGTCCTACCGGTGCCACTGGTATTACTGGAGCTACCGGATCTACCGGGGCAACGGGCAGCACTGGAGATACTGGTCCTACCGGTGCCACTGGTATTACTGGAGATACCGGTTCTACTGGCGCTACGGGCATCACCGGAGCTACTGGGGCAACTGGTGTCACTGGATCAACCGGTCCTACTGGCGTAACGGGTAGCACTGGAGATACTGGTTCTACCGGGGCTACAGGTAGCACTGGACCAACGGGTCTTACCGGTGCCACTGGTATTACCGGAGATACTGGGCCTACTGGCGCCACGGGTAGTACTGGAGCTACTGGTTCTACCGGGGCTACAGGTAGCACTGGACCAACGGGTCTTACCGGTGCCACTGGTATTACCGGAGTTACTGGGCCTACTGGCGCCACGGGTAGCACTGGATCAACCGGTCCTACTGGTGCCACAGGTTCTACTGGATCAACCGGTCCTACCGGTGCCACTGGTATTACCGGAGATACTGGTCCTACTGGCGCTACGGGCAGCACTGGAGATACTGGTTCTACCGGGGCAACGGGCAGCACTGGAGCTACTGGTTCTACCGGGGCTACAGGTAGCACTGGACCAACGGGTTCTACCGGTGCCACTGGTATTACCGGAGCTACCGGTTCTACCGGGGCTACGAGCAGCACCGGAGCTACTGGTCCTACTGGTGCAACAGGTTCTACTGGATCAACGGGCAGCACTGGAGATACTGGTTCTACTGGCGCTACAGGTAGCACTGGAGATACCGGACCTACTGGTGCAACGGGTAGCACTGGACCAACGGGTCCTACTGGTGCCACTGGTATTACTGGAGCTACCGGTTCTACTGGCGCTACGGGCATCACCGGAGCTAATGGTATCACTGGATCAACGGGTCCTACCGGGGCAACGGGCAGCACTGGAGCTAATGGTATCACTGGATCAACGGGTCCTACCGGGGCAACGGGCAGCACTGGAGATACTGGTCCTACCGGTGCGACGGGTAGCACTGGACCAACGGGTCCTACTGGCGTCACAGGTATCACTGGAGATACCGGACCTACCGGGGCTACGGGCAGCACCGGACCTACTGGTCCTACTGGTGCAACAGGTGCTACTGGATCAACCGCTCCTACTGGTGCTACTGGTATCACTGGAGCTACCGGACCTACTGGTGCAACGGGTAGCACTGGAGCTACGGGTCCTACCGGTGCCACTGGTATTACTGGAGCTACCGGACCTACCGGGGCAACGGGCAGCACTGGAGATACTGGTCCTACTGGTGCCACCGGGGCTACAGGTAGCACTGGACCAACGGGTCCTACTGGTGCCACTGGTGCTACTGGTATCACTGGAGCTACCGGACCTACTGGTGCAACGGGTAGCACTGGAGATACTGGTCCTACCGGTGCCACTGGTATTACCGGAGATACTGGTCCTACTGGCGCTACGGGCAGCACTGGAGCTACGGGTCCTACCGGTGCCACTGGTATTACTGGAGCTACCGGACCTACCGGGGCAACGGGCAGCACTGGAGCTACT
>NZ_JBYEGB010000005.1:0-312861 GCF_057592095.1 Bacillus sp. SRI_025
ATCGAATTAACAGGTACGTTTTGTCTTGTTTAGTTTTCAAAGATCATGTTCGTTATCGCTCAGAGGCGACTTTCTTAATATAACATTTGAGCACCGTGTGCGTCAAGTGTTTTTTAGAATTTCTTTTTGTCAGCTTTTCTTTCAAAGCAACTCAGTTGCTCGTTAGCGACGTTTAATAATATACCATCATAATATTCATGCGTCAATATCTTTTTTCACAAAATATCCTCGATGATAGATTTTTTGTCCCTTTGTCTCAATCGGCTCTACTTGAACAATTCCTTTTTCCACAAAGAAATCAATCATCACGCTAAGGTCAGGCGTGAAATACTTTAGATCAGGGTGTGCAAGAAGCTCACCAAAAAGCCATATATCCTTCTGTTCCATGACATGACGCAAATGAGCGGCACCAATTTCTGCTTTTGAATGGATCAAAAAATCATTTGCTAAAAATAAAAGTTCTAAACGCTTATGCAGACTTTCATGACTTTCAATCAGTTCTGAATAAAGTTTGTATACTTCGGGCTCCATATGACGCACTTGGTTCCAAACGGTCACTTCTGGGTGGAAGCCTTTATCAATTACTTCAATACGTGCTAAGTGGTGCAGGGCATGCACAATGGAATTATATGCATCAAGGAATTGATTTGACTCAAAAAATGCTTTTCCTTCTATATATCTGCGAATGAGCTTGCCATATTCTAAACCGATTTTGAGCTTGCGGTTTGAAAACGGGAATGTACTTAGTTCATCAATTAAGTTGAAAATATATTCATTTCGATCAAACAGGACTTTTCCATTCAAAATCCAATCGATGATTCGTCGGTTAGTACCAAGGGTAATCCATTCCTTCAGTTGATCATCTGTGACAACGTTTAAAGAAGCTGTTTGGTGATCGGATTCATAGTGCTTGATAAATAACGGCTCTTCCGCTTCTTTTACGATGACTAAAAGTGCTGCATCAAAGTTATCCGTCTCAGAAGATACTTTATGTCTTCTTTCTACTATAATCACAGCTAATGTATCTGGATGGCTTGCTCTCTCTTGATAAATAGGACGGAGAAGATTTTCCATAGTGATTCCTCCAATACTCGGGTGTAAAGTTCTTCTCTAATGCTATGTATTTCTCCTCATAGAATCAAAATTCCTTCAATACATGAAAAAAGATCATTGAATCATTATAAGCAATTTATTCACAAAACTCTATAACTAATTCAAACGGAAAGGTAAAATGTGCTATATTGGAGACAAGGGGGACTAGGGATGGCGAAATACTCCAGTAAGATTAATAAAATCAGAACATTTGCACTTAGTTTGGTTTTTGTTGGCTTTCTGATCATGTATATCGGTGTGTTCTTCAAGGAATCGATCTGGCTGTCGACTTTCTTCATGCTGCTCGGCGTCTTATCGATTGGATTAAGTACAGCCGTTTACTTTTGGATTGGTATGCTTTCTACGAAGGCAGTACGTGTCGTTTGTCCAGGCTGTGAGAAAGAAACAAAAGTGCTTGGGCGTGTGGACATGTGCATGCATTGCAGGGAGCCGCTTACACTTGATCCAACATTAGAAGGTAAAGAGTTTGATGAATCCTACAATCGAAAAAAGTCATAAAAATAAGCTGACCATTTAACCGGTCAGCTTTTTTCATTAATGATTTTCTTTTTTCGCACATTCTTGACAAGTTCCATAGATCTCCAAGCGATGATGACTAACTGTAAAGCCCGTCACATGGGATGCAAGCTGTTCAACTTCATCAAGGCCAGGATAGTGAAAGTCCACGATTTTTCCGCAGTTTTCACAAATCGCATGGTAGTGGTCAGATGTCGCAAAATCAAATCGGCTTGAGGAATCACCATACGTTAATTCCTTTACTAATCCAGATTCCCGGAAAACTCGTAAATTATTGTAAACCGTTGCGACACTCATATTTGGAAATTTTCCTTCAAGTGCTTTATATATATCGTCTGCGGTTGGGTGAGTCATAGAATTTACGAGAAACTCCAAGATGGCATGGCGCTGCGGAGTAATTCGAACACCGGTTTCTTTTAGAGCATCTAAAGCGTCTTTTAGTTCGTGAGCAGCCATTTCATCATGCACCTCTCTTCAAAAATATTCTTATATTGTAATCTTTATAAATAGTGTACCCCCAGAGCCGAAACTTTGTCAATTACAATCCTCTTTTTTACCTATTCTTCCTTACAAAAAAGACCGGCATGACTGCCGATCTCATCCTGTTAGGATATTAAGCGTGAGCTTTCAATTCCTCAAGCGCTTCCTCTACGTGGTCTTTCACCTTTACTTTTCGCCATTCTTTCACAAGCGTGCCTTCTTTATTAATAAGAAACGTTGAACGCTCGATTCCCATATATTCTTTGCCAAAGTTCTTTTTCAGCTTCCATACGCCAAAGGCTTCAGACAATTTCTGTTCATCGTCTACAAGAAGCAGGAACGGCAAATCATGTTTTTCTTTAAACTTTTGGTGCTTGTCCTGACTGTCTGGGCTTACGCCGATAATGACAGCATCTAGTTCTGCAAAGCTTTGATGGCGGTCGCGGAAATCACATGCTTCTGTTGTACAGCCTGGTGTCATATCTTTTGGATAGAAATAAAGAACAATATGTTTTCCTTTAAAATCAGAAAGCTTTACTTTCTCCCCATTGTCACCGGTTAATTCAATGTCAGGTACTTGCTGCCCTACTTCGATTGTCATGACACAATCCCTCCAACCTATTTTTTAATTAGCCTATCCAATTTTGAGAGGATATTCAACTAAGGACGCTTGCATCGGCATGTTAAAATAATGATAGACGACGTGATACGTTGAGATAGGAGGCTATTTATGAAATTCACAGAATCAGAAAAATTACATCAAGAGGCGCTGGAGCACATTGTTGGAGGTGTCAACAGCCCGTCTCGTTCATATAAGGCAGTAGGCGGCGGTTCACCCGTTGCGATGGAAAGAGGAGAAGGCGCTTATTTTTGGGATGTTGACGGAAACCGCTATATCGACTATCTAGCAGCATACGGTCCAATTATTACAGGACACGCCCACCCGCATATTACAAAAGCCATCACGAAAGCGGCTGAAACAGGTGTCCTTTACGGAACACCAACGAAGCATGAAGTCACTTTTGCTAAAATGCTGAAGGAAGCCATGCCTGCTTTGGACAAAGTTCGTTTTGTCAACTCAGGTACAGAAGCGGTGATGACAACGATTCGAGTGGCTCGCGCATATACAGGCAGAACAAAAATTATTAAGTTTGCCGGATGCTATCACGGCCACTCTGATCTTGTACTAGTGGCAGCAGGCTCTGGTCCTTCCACTTTAGGAACACCTGATTCCGCGGGTGTACCAAAGAGTATCGCCAATGAAGTCATTACCGTTCCATTTAATGATATTGACAGCTATAAAGAAGCATTAGATCGCTGGGGCGATGAAGTAGCTGCTGTCCTTGTCGAGCCAATTGTCGGGAACTTCGGCATCGTGGAACCTAAGGACGGTTTCCTGCAGCAGGTCAATGACCTCACACATGAAAAAGGCGCACTGGTGATTTATGATGAAGTCATTACCGCTTTCCGCTTTATGTATGGCGGTGCACAGGACTTGCTTCAAGTAAAACCGGACCTTACTGCATTAGGAAAAATTATTGGCGGCGGACTTCCTATCGGTGCTTACGGCGGTAAAAAAGAAATTATGGAGCAAGTGGCTCCGCTTGGACCAGCCTATCAAGCTGGCACAATGGCAGGAAATCCTGCATCCATTCTTTCAGGTATTGCCTGCTTGGAAGTGTTAAAAGAAGACGGCGTTTACGAACGTCTTGATCAGCTTGGCGCTATGTTAGAAGAAGGCATTTTAGCCCATGCCAAAAAGCATGAAGTAGATATTACAGTAAATCGCTTAAAAGGTGCTCTCACAATTTATTTCACAACAGAAACGATTGTGAACTACGAGCAGGCTGAAAATACGGATGGCGAAATGTTTGCCCGCTTCTTCAAATTAATGCTAGCGCAAGGCATTAACCTCGCTCCTTCTAAATATGAAGCTTGGTTCTTAACAATCGCACATACTGAAAAAGATATTTCCGAGACGCTGCAAGCAGTAGATCATGCGTTTGCACAGCTAAAACAATCATAATGAAGTCCAAAACAGGCGTAAAAACATGCGCCTGTTTTTTTATTGACCAGCTCTTGTTTGTCAAAAGCGTGCGAATCTGTTACATTTCTTCTCAATACCTTCTTTAGATGTTTTCATGAACTTTCAAAAATCACTTGAATATTTCGGAAGACCGCTGTATATTACTTAGTTGTTTCATCAAAATATGAATGATAAATGACGAGTGATCATCTATTATCGAAAAGAAAGGAATGCAGGGACAAAACCAATGAAACTTGGAGCCCGTATTTTAAAAACTGGTATTGCCATTGTACTCGCGCTTTACCTGGCAACATGGCTTGGGTTGCCAACGCCCGTCTTCGCGGGAATTGCAGCTGTATTTGCTATCCAGCCATCTATTTATCGATCTTTTTTAACCATTGTTGATCAAGTGCAAGCCAATATTATTGGTGCAGCGCTTGCCATTACGTTCGGTCTGCTTTTTGGCACAGGACCAGTCATTATCGGTTTAACGGCCGTCATGGTCATCGCCATTAATTTAAAACTGAAGATTGAACACACCATTCCAATTGCACTTGTAACCGTCATCGCTATTTTAGAAAGTGCAGGGGATCATTTCCTTTCCTTTGCCTTAATTCGAACAGCTACTGTGGTGTTAGGGGTTCTTTCTTCATTTCTAGTGAATTTAATCTTCCTGCCGCCAAAGTATGAAACAAAGCTTGTTCATCACATTATGGAAAATACGGAGGAGATTTTAAAATGGATCCGTCTGACCTCCAGACAGTCTACTGATCATTCCACTTTAAAGGATGACATCGATCAAATAAAAGAACGCATGATCAAATTAGATCACATTTACTTGTTATACAAAGAAGAACGAAGCTATTTAAAGAAAACCACCTATGTCAAATCAAGAAAGCTTGTTTTGTTCAGGCAGGCCATTATGGCATCAAATCGCGCGCTATATTTGCTGAAAAAGCTTCATAAATTAGAAAATGAGATTCATTTGATGCCAGAGCATTTCAGGGAAAGCTTAACGGATGAAATTGATTATTTACTGTATTGGCATGAGCGCACCTTGATGAAATTCGTCGGAAAAATGAAGCCGCAGGACGATGAATTTCAAAATGAATGCTCTCTTCGCCTTGAGACGTTAACGAAATCATTTATTCAGCATCAGCAAAACCAAGAAAATGACCTGCTCGATTACAACATGCTGAATGTCATGTCCAGCATCATTGAATACCGTGATGAATTAGAGCATTTAGATACATTGATTACAAGCTTCCAGACATATCACCCAAAAGATAGTGAAATCGAGACAGAAGAAAAAGAAGCATAAACAGAAAAGACCGATTCCTAGAATCGGTCTTAAATTGTTGACAAAGAGCTAAAATGATTCTGATTTAAGCTCTTTGTCTTCTTTTCAGCGTGACCTGAAAACCTTTGCAGCCCTAGGAAGAACGAGTACCGGAGCGGAGCGAATTGAGTATTCGTGAGCACCGGCACGCAGGACTGACACCGAATGCGAGGGTTTGTCAGTGCGCTGAGACCGATTCTGAGAATCGGTCTTATTTTATTTTCTTCATTTTAGGATCCAGTGTGTCTCTTAATCCATCCCCCATCAGGTTAAAGCCTAGAACCGTCAGCATGATTGCTATCCCTGGGAAGAATAATGTCCAAGGGGCTTGAACGAGATAAGGTCTCGCGTCGGCGAGCATTTTCCCCCATTCTGGACTTGGCGCCTGTGCACCCAATCCTAAAAAGCCTAAAGCGGCTGCCTCAATAATTGCCGTTCCGATCGCAAGCGTTGCCTGTACGATGACTGGCACCATACTATTTGGCAGAATGTGACGCAGCACGATGCGGCGGTGTGACATTCCTACCGCCTTTGCTGCCAGCACGTATTCTTCTTGTTTAATACTCAGCACTTTTGAACGAACGAGCCGTCCAAAGGTTGGGACATTAATAATCGCAATGGCAATAAGGGCATTTTGTAAGGAGGGGCCTAGGATGGAGACAATAGCAATCGCTAAGAGAATGCTAGGAAAAGCAAGTAAAATATCAAACAATCTCGAGATCACAGCATCTAGCACTCTTCCGCCATAGCCAGCTATCAATCCAAGCAGTGTGCCTAAAATGACAGACCCGAGAACCGAGAAGAAACCGACCCATAAGGAAATCCGTGCTCCATGCACAACTCTTGAAAAGATATCTCTACCGAAATCATCTGTACCAAACCAGTGTGCAGCTGAAGGGGCACTAAATCGCTCACCGAGTGATTGTTCATTGATTCCATAAGGAGCAATGAGCGGTGCAAAGATCGCTAGGATGAGAAATAAAAAGACAATCACACTGCCAATGACCGCCAGCTTATGCTGAAAGAACTGCTTCATCGATTCAAGAATCAATGATTGAGGGCGTTCATCTTTTGGCTGAGGTGAGTCAAGCTCTTTTTGTGCTTCCATATTGTCACTCTCCCTCCCTAATATTTAATCCTTGGATCAATGACCGCATACAAGATGTCCACAATGAAATTGATTAGGACAAATATAAGCGCAACGACGAGAATGCCTGTTTGAATGACTGGGTAATCACGATAACTGATGGCATCATATATATACCGGCCAATTCCCGGCCAAGCAAAAATGGTTTCTGTTAAAATCGCTCCACCAAGTAAGAGGCCTGTCTGAAGACCAATAATCGTCAAGATCGGAATGAGCGCATTTTTCAGGCCATGCTGATAAATGATAAAAAATGAACGTACTCCTTTTGCTTTTGCTGTTCGAATAAAGTCGGAATGAAGCACTTCCAGCATACTTGCCCTTGTAATTCTCGCAATAATCGCAGCAGGGATTGTGGCGAGTGCTGTACTTGGTAAGATCAAATGCTTGATGCTGTCAGCGAATTGATCAAACCGGCCTTGCAAAAGCGTGTCCAGTGTGTGAATATACGTAATCGATTCGACTGGATTTCTTACGTCTTCTCGACCCGTTGTCGGCAAAATACCTAATTCGATCGAGAACAGCCACTGCCCCATTAAGCCTAACCAGAAAATCGGCATGGACACTCCGATAAGTGCAATAAACATCGCGGCATAATCAAAGAAAGAATGCTTAAACCAAGCACTAATGATTCCGGCATTCACTCCTACAACAATCGCCAGCACCATGGCAAAAAAGGTCAATTCTAACGTCGCAAATAAGTAAGGCTTCATTTCCTGGGCAATAGCCGCTCCTGTTCGAATGGAAGTCCCTAAATCCCCTTTTAAAAGGCCAAGCATATAATGACCGTATTGAACGTACCATGGCTGATCTAAACCGAGCTGGATCGTTAATTGTTCTACTGCCTCTTTCGTTGCCCGCTGTCCTAAGATGACCTGCGCTGGATTTCCAGGTATAAAACGAATAATTGAAAACACGACCAATGTCATTCCGATCAGTACTGGGATGAGCATTCCTGCCCGCTTCATACAATAAGCAAACAAACAGCTTTCACCGCCTTCATCTTTGTTTGAATAAGGGAGATACAAGATCTCCCTTATTTGCTTATTCGAAATACACGTCAGTTAAAGCCTCTGAACCAGTTGGATGCGGCTGGTAGCCTTTTAAATCATTAGATGCGGCAAGCATTGGGATTGAATGCACCAATGGAATCCAAGGCGCTTCGTCATGAATGATTTCCTGCGCTTTTTTATACAGCTCATTTCGTTTCTTTTGATCTGTGTCTGTTTGCGCTTCAATGAGGATGTCATGCATTTTATCGTTTTCGAAGAATGTATAGTTGTTACCGCCAATGCTGTCTTTGTCCAGCAGTGTGTAAATGAAATTATCAGGATCGCCATTGTCTCCTGTCCAGCCTAATAAGAACACATCTGCTTCCCCTTTACTTGCTTTATCTAAATAGGTCGCCCAGTCATATGTCACAATTTCTGCTTTGACACCGACTTTTTCAAAATTTGACTGAATGACTTCTGCTACCTTCATCCCATCTGGCATGTATGGACGTGGTACAGGCATCGCCCAAAGTTTGATGCGAAAGCCATCAGGGAAGCCCGCTTCTTTTAATAGTTCTTTCGCTTTTTCTGGATCATACGGATATGGCTCAATGTCGTCGTTGTAGCCTTCTAAAGCTGGCGGCAATGGATTTTTTGCTGGCTCAGCAAGTCCTCCATAAAATGACTCAATAATGGATTCTTTATCGACCGCATAATTGAGTGCCTGACGAACCAGCTTGTTATCGAGCGGCTTTCTTGTGACGGTCAGTCCGATATAGCCTACGTTCATCGATGGTCTTTCAATGAGCTGGAGTGCTTTGTCGGTTTTAATGCCATCTAAATCTGACGGATTCACGCCATCCATTAAGTCGATCTCGCCTGTTTTAAGGGCATTTAAACGAGCAGAGTTTTCTGGAATGGAGCGGAAGATGATTTGATTCAGTTTCGGTTTACCCTTCTGCCAATAATCCTCGTTCTTTTCTAACACAATACGGTCGTTTTGCTTCCACTCTTTAAACTTGAATGGTCCTGTCCCCACCGGATTTTCTCTAAATGAATCACCGCTTTTTTCAACGGCCGCTGGACTGGCAATGCCAAATGGTGACATGGCAATGTTTTTGAGGAATGTCGCCTGCGGTCGCTTTAGCTGAAATTCAATTTCATGCTCGCCTTTGACGATGATGTCTTTAATGACATGCCCTTTATCTTTTTTATAGCCGCCAAACATGCCATAGTAAGGAAATTTTTCTGCGTCTCCATTCATCCAGCGTTCAAAATTGAATTTCACTGCTTCTGCGTTAAAATCTGTGCCATCATGAAATTTCACACCTTCTCTTAAGTAGAACGTGTATGATTTTCCGTCCTTTGCAACATCCCATTCTGTTGCGAGGCCAGGATGGATGGTCGTGTCTTTCTCACCGTAATTCAAAAGCTTTTCAAATATATTCTCTGTGACCTTGAAGGTTTCGCCTTCTGTCGTTGTGATTGGATCTAGTGAAGTGGAATCTCCCCCTCTGCCAAATACGAGGGTATCTTTTGTTGCTTTTTCTTCCGATGTCGGTGATGATGAGCATCCCCCTAAAAAGAGCGCCAGTGCCAGCACAAAAATGAAACTACTGAATAACCATGTCTTCTTCATTGTGTTCCTCCTTTTGATATAAATAACATGCAGCCGCATGTCCCGATTCCTTCTCATACAAAGCAGGAACTGCTTTCAGGCATTTCTCCCATCTTTTTGGACACCTTTTGTAGAAAGGACAGCCGCCGCGTTCCGCCATTGTGGTCTCTTCTGCTGCCACATCTTGCGACTCTAGTACGTGATCCATATGTGGAATGGATTTCAGAAGCAGCGACGTATAGGGATGAAGCGGGCTGTGAAACACCTCTTCGGCAGGCCCCATCTCGACAATGCGCCCAGCATACATGACGGCGATCCGGTCGCTCATATATCTGACAACCCCAAGGTCGTGAGAAATAAATAGATACGTCAGAGAAAGCGTCTTTTGTAATTCAAGCATCAAATTCAAAATTTGCGCTTGAACGGATACATCTAAAGCCGAAACTGGTTCATCGGCAATGACAAGACTTGGGTGCGTAATGAGCGCTCTAGCAATGCCAATACGCTGCCTTTGTCCGCCGCTGAATTGGTGCGCATAACGTTCCCCGTAGGAAGGATCAAATCCAACAATGTGCAGCATCTCTTTAACCCGTTTCCGTCTTTCTGCTTTCGTCCCATGATGATGAACAATCAGCGGTTCCTCTAAAATATCTTTGATTTTCATTCTCGGATTTAAAGAAGCATAAGGATCTTGAAAGATCATTTGAATATCTTTTCTTAAGGAACGCATGTCTTGTTCTTTCAGAAGGGTGATCTCCTGCCCTTTTAATTGAATAGAGCCTGACGTCGGTTCAGTCAATCTCATCAAGCTTTTTCCAAGTGTTGATTTCCCGCAGCCTGATTCACCAACAATGCCAAGCGTTTCTCCTTCCTTCACGTAAAAGGAGACTTGATTTAAAGCCAAAGTCGATTGTTTATGTTTAGAAAAAAAAGCAGCTGTGTCATACCGTTTTGTCAGCTGATTCACTTGCAAAAGTGGGTGACTCAGTGTCTTCTCCTCCTTCCATTAGAAAACATGCCACGCGGTGATTCTGTTCAATGGATTGTAAGGCTGGATCTTTTTCAAGACATTGCGCCATTTGATATGGGCAGCGTGGTGCAAATTGACAGCCGGACCGGATGGCACCTGGCTTAGGCACATGACCTGCAATAGAGATGAGTTTTTCTTTTTTCTCTTTAAACGATGGAACTGAGGCGAAAAGACCTTTCGTGTAGGGATGCAGAGGTTTTTGAAAAATACGGTCAACGGTTCCTTCTTCTACAATTCGACCGGCATACATAATCATGACTCGCTGGCATATTTGCCGCACCACGCCTAGATCGTGAGTAATAAATAAAATAGCAGTGTCCATCTCTTCGTTCAGCTTTTTGAGCAGACGAAGGATTTGCGCTTGGATGGTGACATCAAGTGCAGTTGTCGGTTCATCAGCGATCATGAGCTTTGGGTGACAAAGCATTGCCATTGCAATCATCACACGCTGGCGCATACCGCCTGATAATTCATGTGGATATTTTTTCAGCAGCGATTCTGCTTGCTTCAACCCAACTGTTTGAAGCAGATCAATCGCCTTCGCTTTTGCTTCTTTTTGACCGATTGATTGATGTGTGAAAAGGGCTTCCGTCATTTGTTTGCCGATGGTCATTAATGGGTTCAGAGAGGTCATGGGCTCTTGGAAAATCATCGAAATGTCATTTCCTCTTATCTCTCGCCACTCTTTCTCTGAAAGTGACAGCAGATTTTGTCCTTCGAAATGAACCTCGCCCGTTGTATCTGTTTGCTGATTCAGACCCATTAATGACATGCTTGTGATACTTTTCCCGCAGCCAGATTCGCCCACAATTCCTAACGTTTCCCCTTTTTGTATCGAGAACGATATGTGATGGACGATGGGCACTTTTTGCTTTTTCTGCTGAAACGCAATGGACAGCTGTTTGACATCTAGCAGCACGTCTTGTTCTTTCACATATTCACCACCCCGTCATACTTTTTAAAATTGTATTGAGACAAGCTGGGAAATATGTCATGTTTTTGACAAGCATAAAAAAGCCTATCCGCTAGAATTGGATAGGCTTCTACTAATTTAATGTTTGAATGGTAAATAAATGACGATAGTGACTGTCTTGGTTCATTAATTCTTCGTGTGTTCCTTTTTCCACTATTTCGCCTTGTTCCATGACCACAATTTGGTCAGCGTGTGTAATGGTTGATAAGCGGTGTGCGACAATAAAAGTTGTGCGATCCTTCGCCAGCTTTTGCATCGCTTCTTGAATGTAATGCTCACTTTCTAAATCAAGTGCAGACGTTGCTTCATCTAAAATCAACAGCGGTGGATTTTTTAGAAATACCCTTGCAATCGAAATCCGCTGTTTTTGTCCGCCTGACAGCTTTACGCCCCGTTCTCCTACTTTCGTGTCATATCCTTCAGGAAGAGACATAATAAAATCATGCGCATTTGCCGCTTTTGCAGCCGACACGATTTTTTCAAAAGGTGCTTCAGGGTCACCAACCGCAATATTTTCTTTAATCGTGTCACTGAATAGGAATGTATCCTGCAGCACCATTCCGACTTGATTTCGAAGACTTCTTGCTTTGTACTCTTTTATATCAATGCCGTCAATTTCAAGTGACCCGTTTGTGACATCATAAAACCTTGGAATTAAGCTGACGAGTGTCGATTTTCCTCCGCCACTCATTCCTACAAGGGCAACCGTTTGTCCTTTTTCTACTTTTAAGGAGATATTGTGCAGAATCTCTTCCTGCGTGTGTTCATAACGAAACGACACATTTTTAAACTCGACCTCTCCTTTTAAATGATTGGCTTCTTTTGCATTCGGCCGGTCTGTGACCTCATATGGCTCATCAATAAACTCAAAGATCCGATCCATTGACGCAACGGACTGGGTTAACGTCGTAGATGAGTTAATGAGACGGCGAATCGGATTGTACATCCGGTCAATATAGCCGACAAAGGCGATCATGGTCCCGATCGACAGCGATCCGTTAATTACTGTGTAGCCCGCAAATGCAATGATTAACAGCGGCGCAATGTCGGTGATGGTATTGACGACAGCAAATGTTTTGGCGTTCCAATTCGTATGGTTGATTGCTTTGTTTAAGAAATTTTTGTTTTCATCATGAAAATTCTCTTGTTCATATTCTTCAATCGCAAAGCTGCGAATGACCGGCATTCCTTGTACCCGCTCATGCAGGTGTCCTTGCACTTCAGCCAGCGCCTGTGACCGCTCTTTTGTCAGCTTGCGCAGCCGTCCGTAAAAATACTTTACTGCAAACGCGTATAGTGGAAAAATAATGACAGACACGATCGTGAGCTTCAGATCCAGTGTACACATAATGGCGATCACGATCAGTACAGTCATCATATCCAGCCAAATGTTCATGAGACCTGTGATAACAAATTCCTTTGTCTGCTCCACATCGTTGATCACTCTTGAAATAATTTCTCCTGTTCTCGTGTTGGCATAATAACGAAGACTTAGCTTTTGAATATGCGAGAACAGCTTCTCCCGAATATCAAACAATACTTTACTGCCTGTCCACTGCGCGTAGTATTGTCTATAGTATTCAACAGGCGGCCTCATCACTAAAAATAATACGAGCATGATTCCCATTATGATCAGTAGAGTTGATGTCTTTTCTTCAGGCGACCCCGAGCCTTGAATGACATCATCAATGACATACTTTAAAAGCAGAGGCAATGTTAACGGAATCGAGAATTTAATCATCCCGATGACCATTGTCAATGCAATCTGTTTTTTATACGGTGTTACAAAAGCCATGTAGCGTTTAATGACCCCCATGTAAATCTCCTTCCCAATCTATCAGTGCCTCTTATCCGTACGCAGTCAAAAACCTGTTAGCCTAAAAAGCCAAACAGGTTTTTTGATGCTCTTGCTTATTTTGTATAATGTAAAAAACGTTCATACCACATATCCACAAATTCAGGAGCAAACGGACCTTTCCGCTGGTGAATCCAATGCAGTAATGTATTTAGATGCTCTCTTAAGATACTATCGATTTCTTTTGGATAATTCATCTGCCTCTTATGATCTGCATATTCGTCCTCATCCAAAATATTGTACGTCATGTCTGGAAAGACTTTGACGTCTAAATCGTAATCAATATACTTAATTGCCTCATCATCTGTCGCAAAAGGAGAGCTGATGTTGCAGTAGTAATATACCCCATCATCTCTAAGCATCCCAATTACATTAAACCATTGTTTTGCATGGAAATAGCAAATAGCCGGTTCTCTCGTCATCCAAGTACGGCCGTCGGATTCAGTCACCATTGTACGGTCGTTTGCACCAATGATACACAATTCCGTTGCTTTCAGAATGGTGGTTTCATTCCAAATCCTGTGGATCAAGCCATTATGTTTATAGCTTTGAATTTGGATGGTTTCTCCTTCCTTGGGATAGCCCATATTTTCTCCCCTACTTTCTATAACAAACAAACCTAACAGTCCAAAGACCTAATTTCCCAACTAAACATGTCTCTATTATATTATACCGTTACATCATTAAAAAATGAAATGAAAAAGCCATTCAACCCAATTGAACGGCACACTGATTTACATCACGCTAGAACTCTTTTCCATCTGTTTATATGAATTGATGACCTCTTCTGTCTGTTTTGTAAATAAGGTTTGCACTTTTTGCAGTTCCTCACGTTTCTGTTTGATCTGATCACAAAGCCTATGCCACTCTTCTTTTTTTTCATCCTGCAGCAATTGTTTTTCTGTTTCTAAGCATAGATCGAGTTCTCCCTGCACGTCGAGCAGCTGATCCATGAGCTGCATTTGTTCTTTTACAAGCTGATCGAAATCAGACATCTAACTCCTCCCTTTTCATCTAATCCACTTTTTGTATGTATACCATTTCTTGAAAGAAGGAGGAAATCCTTTGACTGTTTATGTAGAGGTTTTACAGGTTTTGTCGGATGGTGGTGCGAGGCAAAAAGAAAAGCACTTCATTCGTATATGAAGTGCTTTCCTTTGTTTCAGTGATTAGCTGTTTTGTTGTTTGTTTTGCTCAGCTTTTTGGTTGTATTTTTTTACATGCTGTGCGTCAGTCTCGCTAGCAAATTCAGTGCCGTATTGACCACCTTGTGCAGCAGCTTGGTTTTGTTTCTTCACTTGTTGTGCGTTTGTTTTGTTTTGTTGTTGATCCATCATTATCACCTCCACGCACATTAATTTGTGCAGAAGGTGTACATCCTATTCATGAATTTTTTAAACAAGCAAAGAACGTCCGCCATCGACAATAATCGTCTGGCCTCTAATCATGTCTGCTTTGCCTGATACAAGGAATTCCACGCTGTCGACCATGTCTTTAATTTCCACCATTCGGCCGGCAGGTGTGTTTTTCTTCGCATCTTCTAAAAGCTCTTCACGGTTCGGGAAGTGCTTAAGTGCATCTGTATCGATCGCGCCGCCTGATACAGCGTTGACGACGATATTTTTTTGTGAAAGCTCCACTGAAAGGTAACGTGTTAAAGCTTCTAGTGCTGCTTTTGATACACCGACTACTGTGTAATTTTCAAGGTAGCGGATAGAGCCAAGAGAGCTAATACTGACGATATGTCCGCCCCCGTTTTTCTCCATTAGTTTCGCCGCTTCTTGTCCGCAGAATAACAAAGCTTTCGCATTGATATTCATCGTCCAATCCCAATGATTTTCTTCAAGGTCCATAATTGGACGCTGAACCCCTGATGCCGCGTTGTTCACAAATACATCTAAACGGCCAAAGGTTTCATCGATTTGCTGAAACATGTCTTTGATTTTCTCAGGCTGGCCAACATTGGCTTTAACAACCAATGTTTTAACGCCCATCGCTTCAATTTCTTCCGCTGTTTCAAGTGCGGCTTTTTTGCTTCTCGCATAGTTAATGACAATGTCATATCCTTTTTCAGCGAGGCGAAGGGCCACTTCTTTCCCTACTCCTCTGCTGCTTCCTGTAATTAATGCACATTTACGTTGACTCATTATGGTTCATCTCCTGATTTGAATAGTTTTCGTTCATTCGCTTCACACTAATAGGAAAGTTCCTATTAGGAGGTTACATTCATGTATGTCGGACGCGATTTAAGCCAGCTTGGCATGATGTCCAAGGATCAATGGAAAGATACTGAGCTTGCTTACTTTCATCATGCTTTCCAACAAATTTTACCTTATTTGAACGAAGAAGGGCAATCTAAGTATCGAGAAATCATTTCTGAAATCGAAGACCGCGGGGGTCTGCACCGAAATGAAGCTGATTATACCCACGGTACAACGGTTAAATACGACTAGGCTGCTCAAGTGCCAGTTTCCAAATTTTTTGGTGTGAGACTGGCAAAGCATACGCCTCAAATTCTTCTGTTGTGACTTTTTTCAGCATCATGTCATCAGATACAGAGGTAACTCGTCCAAAGAAAACAGAAATATTCCAGATGAGGTGGGTAAATACATGCTGAATGGTGCCTTCTAAATCACCAAGCTCCGCTTGTACACCCGCCTCCTCTTTTAAGAAATCAATCAGCTGCTCTTTTTCCGTTTTTCTTCCCTTCATGGTTTCAATGTTAGGGAATTCCCATAAATTCGCAAGGAGGCCTGTACTTGGCCGCTTATGAATATATAGGTTGCCTGCGTCATCAAATAACACCGCTGCTGCCATTGATTTTGCAGTCGGCTTTTTCTTTTTGCTTTTCACTGGGAGCTCATGCTGAACGCCTTCCTCGAGTGCCGAACAATGCATGTTCACAGGGCAAATGAGGCAGGCAGGGGAAGTTGGAGTGCAAATGAGCGCACCAAGCTCCATCAGCCCTTGATTGAATTCTGACGGCTTTTCCCGGGAAATGAGCTGATCGACCGCAAATTCGAAAATATTTCTCGTTTTTGGTTTTGCAATATCATCCCATACGGACAAAATACGAGAAATGACCCTCATCACGTTGCCGTCTACCGCAGGATACGGCTTGTTATAGGCGATACTCAGCACTGCGCCGCTCGTATACGGGCCTACACCTTTAAGCTTTGAAAATTGCTCTTTCGTATCAGGGACAATGCCACCGTAGGATTCATATACTTCTTTCACAGCTGCCTGTAAATTACGCACTCTTGAGTAGTAGCCAAGACCTTCCCATGCTTTCATGACCTTTTCTTCATCAGCTAAAGCGAGATCCTTCACCGTCGGGAATTGCTCCATAAACCGGTTGAAATACGGAATGACCGTATCCACTCTCGTTTGCTGGAGCATGACTTCTGATACCCAGACGCGGTATGGATCTTGATTTTCACGCCATGGCAATGTTCGTTGTTCTTTTTCATACCAATCAATTAAATCATGCTGAAAGCCCGCAATATCTTTGCGGTCCAGCTTTTCTTGAATGTCTTTCATATCTATACTCCTTCTCATTGGACCGAGGGCTAACGTTCTGAATAGAACCTTATTTGTTGTATACTGTTTGTAGATACGTTAACATGTTACATTAAATCGGGATAAAGCAAAAGTGATTTTGCACATAGTCTTGATTGGAGACGTATACTTTGTATGATTGTTCCTAAGCATGACAACTAGGAGGTAATCAATTGGACACTGGTACTCATGTAGTAATGGGCATTTCTCTTGGGGGACTTGCACTTTTAGATCCAGCCGTCAGCGCAGATCCACACATGGCACACGCCGTGATGATCGCGACCATCGCCGGCTCCCAAGCACCAGACATTGATACTGTGCTAAAACTAAAAAATAATGCGGTTTATATAAGAAATCACCGAGGATTTACACATTCCATTCCGGCTGTACTGTTTTGGTCATTGCTGATTCCGGCTGTGATTTTTCCATTTGTGCCGGGGGCGAATTTACTTCACCTTTGGTTATGGACATTATTAGCTGTTGTGCTTCATGTGTTTGTTGATATTTTCAACGCATACGGTACGCAGGCCATTCGTCCATTTTCGAAGAAGTGGGTAGCGCTAGGGATCATTAATACGTTTGATCCGTTTATCTTTTTTACACACCTTGTCGCCATAGTCGTTTGGGCGATTGGCGGACATCCCGGCTATACGTTTATTACGCTGTATGCGGTGATTTTCTGTTACTATATCGTCAGGGTCATTATGCAGCTACAAATTAAACGTCAACTGCGTGCACGATTCGATGAAATTGAAGAGATTATCATTTCGCCTACAATGAAGTTCAGACAATGGCGCATTGCCGTGAAATGTAAATCCTCTTTCCATGTTGGGCGCAGCATGAATGGAGAAGTCGTCATTTTAGACACCTTTAACCGAGTGCCGGTCCCTGATACTGAAATTATGAAAATTGCTAAGCAAGATGAAAATATTTCAGCCTTTCTCTCCTTCTCCCCTGTCTACCGGTGGGAAGTGGATAAATACAAGGATCATTATGAGGTGCGGTTCATTGATTTACGCTACCGCAGCAAAGGTCATTATCCTTTTGTCGCGATCTGCCATATCGACATGGACCACCAAATCAAAAATTCCTATACCGGCTGGATTTTCAGTGAAGAAAAACTGCAAAAAAAATTAAGACTCGGCTCTGTGTGAGCGAGTCTTTTTTTGTGCTTCACTTTTACAACTTCGTCATATATTCCACAATAAACTCCCAAAAGCCAGGTCCTTCTTGGTAAATCAGCCGGTCTACTTTTTCGATGAGTTTGATATAGAGTTCTTGTTCGAGGTCTTCTCTTTCTTGATATGCCGTGTTTTGTAGTTTCTTTTTGATCATGGGTGTGAAGGTTTCAATGAGTTCTTCCATTTCTCCATTGGTCATTTTGTCTTCGTGCACGGACATCTCCCCCTGTTTTTTCTTTTAGTTTATTGAGTGCTTTTTTGTGAATGTTTGAGATGTTTTGTCTTGTTTCGCCTAACTGATCGGCTATTTCTTTCATCGTCTGGCCTTCGACATAGATTTGGGTTAAGACCATTTTTTGTTTTTCTGTGAGCTGCTGGTAGGCCTTGTACAATGTTTGGTCTTGCAGATGCTCCCCTAGGTCTTGCTGGTTGAAGAGCACGGCTTCATACGTATCTGTTTGAACAGGGTCTTTCACTTCTTGCGTATCAGGATGATCGAGTATGAGCGGAAAGCGCTGCTGTTTCTTTTTTACTCGTTTGTCAAAGTCGACTGAAAAGATGCGTATCATTGTGGAGATATACTTGATGATGCGGATTTTTTGATAGAACTGTTTGAACTCGGAATCTAGTTTTTTGGCATTTTCCTCGTTTGGCTCTTCCATGACTTGCCGGAGCAGCTGCTCGTTTTTCGGGTTGCTTAAAAACTGCTGAATGAGCGGGTGATCAATGATTTCTTTCCATTTTGCTTTCAATAACAGCCGATAATCCATGTGCATCCTCCCCTTTGTTCCCTCTACTAGCATTAAGTGGACAAAAGTTAAAAAAAGTAAACTTCGTGAAACGGGTCTAATGGTTCATTTTATCCCCCTCTGCTTTCCTTTTTCTTCTTTCATACCACTTATATAGAAGACGAGTATCCGCTGGGGGGTGAGACAAATGGAGACCTTTTTTTCAGAGGAATGGTTGAAGCAGCTCGGTCAGGCTGGCTTCCCTGCCATTTTGACGGTTTACTTGCTGACACGCTTTGAACGAAAGTTTGATGAATTAAGCAAGCTCATCCAACGATTAGTCGCTGCTCAAAAAAATGATGAATCAGATTGACATCTGCTTGATTCGTTTCACCTTATGAAAACGAGGGCGAAATGAAAGGCCTTTTGGTCACCTCACACAATACGATGTTGAAAGGGGATTTTATCATGAGTGAAAAGCAAAATGGAATACCACAGCCGATTCGAGGAGAAAAAGGAGCAACGGTCAAAATTCCACGTAATCTCGAGCGGGATAGACAAAACCCAGATATGCTCACGCCGCCAGAAACCGATCATGGAACGGTCTCCAATCTGAAATATTCTTTCTCTGATACACACAATCGTTTAGAAAAAGGCGGCTACGCTCGTGAGGTAACAGTCCGCGAACTGCCGATCTCTAAAAGTCTTGCATCTGTCAATATGCGGCTAAAGCCTGGTGCGATTCGTGAACTGCACTGGCATAAGGAAGCAGAATGGGCGTACATGATTTATGGGGAAGCCCGGATTACATCGGTTGATGCAGAGGGGCGCAATTTTACAGAGGATGTAACAGAGGGTGATTTGTGGTACTTCCCTTCTGGCCTGCCGCACTCTATCCAAGCACTTGAACCGGGAGCTGAATTCTTGCTTGTGTTTGATGATGGGTCATTCTCAGAAAATAGTACGTTCCAAGTAACCGATTGGCTTGCCCACACGCCAGAGGAAGTCGTGCTCAAGAACTTCGGTATCACAAAAGAGCAGTTTGACAAGCTGCCAGAGAAAGAAAAATATATTTTCCAAAAAGGAATTCCTGGTTCCCTTGAATGTGACAAGGTGAAAACAGAGCAAGGAGAAGTCCCGAATTCCTTTAAATATGAGCTGTTAAAACAGGAGCCGATTACGTCAAGCGGCGGACAAGTGTGGATTGCGGACTCTACCAATTTCAAAGCGTCTAAAACGATTGCATCCGCTCTTGTGAAAGTTGATCCAGGTGCCATTCGCGAGCTGCATTGGCATCCAAATACGGATGAATGGCAATATTTCATTTCTGGAAAAGCACGAATGACGGTATTTGCTTCTGATGGACATGCGAGAACCTTCAACTATCAGGCGGGAGACGTTGGATATGTCCCATTTGCGATGGGGCATTATGTAGAAAATACAGGCGACGAACCGCTTTATTTCTTAGAAATCTTTAAGAGCGATCATTATGCAGATATCTCACTTAATCAGTGGCTTGCGGTCACACCGAAACAGCTTGTTCTTGATCATTTAGATCAAGGCGAAGATTTCTTAAAACTGCTTGATGCTGAAAAACATCCTGTGATCGCTGCACCTAAAAAAGAGGATTAACGTATGACTTCCTGCAAAAAGGCTGTCCTTTTTGCAGGTATCTTCATGTAAGGGAGTGTTTGTTCAACTATGCAGCAATCTGTTCACGCTTTATGGCAAGGGCTGAAATGGTTCATGGCGGCGTCGGCTGTCTGTTACATATTTTTGTTGTTTTGTGTACTGTTCTTTCATTTAACTGGTGCTTTTTATCAATCGATTTTATCGATGCTTTTATTTATGGGCATCTATGTGGTACTTGGGATATCCTTTGAGCATGTGGAGCATATGCTCATTAGGGTTGTTAGAAAGTGCCGTTCCAAAAAACGCTCCATCGTTTTCTATGCCATTTCAATGCATCTTTTGTTTATTTGGGGTGCTGTCTATTTATCAGATGAATTGGTGGGCGGCATTTTACTGTCTACTTCTGAGGAAATTCTCTTTGCCCTAAGCCTTTGGTTGTTTCATTTTTTGTTTGATTATGCGACGTTTTCGTTTGAGAAGGAAGCTTAGTGATTTTGCTTCATATGATGGATATCATGCTCGATAAGTCCTTGGAAGATAAAAAAACACCACTTATGATGAAAAGTGGTGTTTCTTGTGTTTTCTTCGTGCATATAGGATCGCACCGATCAAACTGACGAGTGAAATCAACGCGAGAATTCTGATATAAGGCGGATAGTAGGTTAGCACAATCTCATTTTTGCCTTTTTCTATTGGAAAACCGATAAAGGCGTAATTGGCTTGTTCAATATCGGTATGCTTTCCGTTTACCGTGAGCTCCCAGCCTTTTTCATATGGTACTGGCAAGATCATATAATCATCGCCGCGTTTGTTATCATATGAAATCGTAAAGCGGTTGTTTTCGAGCTTTACTTGCTGGCTGCCATTGTCCTGTTTTTCTTTTTCATATGCTTTTTCTAGAATGCGGTAAGGCTCTTGGTACAGCTTCAGTTGATCGAGTTCATACGTCCCTTTTGGTACTCGAATGGAAAGGATTTTTTCCGCAGGGACTCGAATCGTCACTTCATTGACGCCTGTTTTGTAGATGGATGTATTGCTTTTTCGTGAGGTGACGTAGTTGTCAACGGATAACTGAAATCCTTCGTTTCGGTCTGTCCGCTTCACATAAAAGCTCACATACACATCTCCAGCGCGGGCCATATCATCTGGCAGCGTGATATTCAGGCCGCCTGTTTCTCCGTATACATCAAGCACACCATGTTCGTATATAGCTTGTTCGGTATGAATATTTGTATCCTTGACTCGATTTGGCGTGCGCTCAATTTCAGCGTTTCCTTTTTTGTCTAAAATCACACCTTGCAGCATTGCATGCTCTCTATCAAGCGCTGAGGCATTTTTTAAGGATTCTTCTGAATAAACGGCGCTTGTTGTTCTTGCAAATGGCAGCGGCCGTGTATTTTCATACACTTTATAATGCTCGCTTTCCAATATTGGCTTAAAATAAGCTGGTGGTGAGTAAGGCATCGTATTGTCTCTCATATAATACTTTCCGTAGGTCAGGCTGTATAAATTCACCCTGTCCCCCATTGTTGCATAACGGCTGACACTTTCACGTCCCATATCGATTTGCAGGTCATTCCAGTAGAAATTGAGCAAATGCTGATTCAATATACTTGAATACGCACTCATGCCTTGAAAGCCTTCAAATAACGGGGTATTGTTGCGCACGCCATTCATCCAATCAATCCGGGCAAGCGGATCTTTTGAAGAGCGGCTTTGAATCTGCTGAATGAGCTTCATTTGCTCATGTCCAGCATATGCCTCACTATTCAGATACGTATCTGATACGCTCTTAATATTGCTTCTTTCAGATAAGTAGCCCTGCTGATACACGCCTGCTGTCAGTAAGCTGACAACGATGAGCACAGCTGAAAAGAGACGAAGGTGCTGGCGTTTTTCCGCATGAATCACAAGGAAAAACACGCTGATCACAAGCAGTCCTATGGCTGTAAATACAACAACATCCATATTTCCCTTTGCTCGTTCTGATAAGATGACTGCGAGAAGAAACACGATCCAAGTGCCTAAGACCGCACGCTTTTTCCACTTCCACTCGATTTGCGAGAAATGCTTGATGGTGATGGCTACGACCGCTCCAACTGTAAAGGCAAGAATGTATTCAAATCTGTACTGCGGTGCTGAAAAACCATTAAACACGCTCGCCATCTTTGGACTGTAGTGAAAAACAATAAGCAGAACGCTGATCGATGTAAACATAAAAAACCACCTGTTCCGATAGAGCGGAACGAGGAACATACAAATGAGAAAGATCACAGGTAATAAATACACCCTGCTTGTAAACAGCAGATGATCATGCAGATCAAACCAAGGTATAGATTGATCATATGGCGGTCTTATATTATTAAGAAATCCATAGACAGACGGGACAAAAAAGGCAGCACTGATACCAAAGGATAACAGCGTAGAGACCGCCAGCGTCCAGAATACCTTCCACCCGTTCTCCTCACTTCGCAGCTTGATGATATATCTGAAGACAAGATAGATCGCTAAAAAGATAAAATGAATATAAGCAAAGTAAAAATTGTTGATGAGCATCAGGCTGCAACTCGCAATAAACCAAGCCGGCTTACCCGTTTTGAAAATCCGTTCAACCCCAAGTACAAGCAGCGGGAGCCACATCATACTGTCGGTGAAAAACTCCCAAAACGTTTGATGCCGAAAATACACAATAGACAATCCGTAAATTGCGGCTCCTGTTAATGCGCTCAGCCTATGCTGAACCATTGAAAGAAGCACACGGTAAGCGATGAACAGAATAAGTGTCAGCTTGATCACACTCAGCCAAATGACGGCATTTGCCCAGAAATGGATGTCCGTTGACTGGATAAGATGAAGTGCATTCATCAGCCAGACGACAGCGACCGTGACCATAAAGACAGTCGACGTTGTGAAATAATAACCTAATTGCGTATATGTACCGCCGCCTAGACCGAATTGATAGGAATAAAAGAAGTTCCCTTTGACGTATTCATCGTACAGCAGCTTTTTAAATGGGAGCATTTGTGAGATCCCGTCTCCATCTCCTGTCATATACCGGCCTTGCGTATATTCATATAAGAAAAAGGAGTGTCCTAATAAAGCGAGAATGAGGCACATTCCTATGATTATCCATCTACGTTTCATCATCTAAATCCTTTCCACAAAAGATCCACTGTTCTTTGAAACAAAACAACCCAGCAAGCGATTCGTGCTTGCCGGTTATTTGACTCCACGTTATTTAAATAACTGCGTTAACACTCGGTCTTGTTCCTTTGAGCTTGTCTCTTGTTCCATCACATTTGATTCCTGGATTAAATAATGCGGCCTCTTTTTCGTTTCATAATAGATACGGCCAATATATTCTCCAATCACGCCTAGACTCAAAAGCTGGACACCTCCGAGGAACAGCACAGCTGATATTAAAGTAAAATAACCCGGCACCATAATGCCCGTTCTGACGATTTGAATAAAGGTGGCCACGATGTAAATCAATGAGAGAAATAAGATCAGTATGCCGGTATAAAAACAAATTCGCAGCGGGCGGTTGTTAAAAGAAATGACGCCATCTATGCCATAGTTAAATAATTTTTTCAGTGACCATTTTGTATCACCATGCTGTCTTTCTACATTTTCATAATAGATGACCTTTTCTTCAAACCCAATCCAGCAAAAAAGCCCTTTTGAAAAACGATTTCCCTCTTTCAGCTGAAGCAGTGCATCGATGGCTTGGCGTGAAATTAAACGGAAATCCCCGACGCCATCACGCAAGTCCACTTCTACTACCTTGTTCATCACCTTATAGTACATGGATGACAGGTAAGAGCGCAGCTTGCTGTCACCTTTACGATTCCGTTTGGCAATGACTTGATGGTAGCCTTCTTCATACCCTCTGACAAAGTCCTGAATTAAATACGTCGGGTGCTGCAGATCGGCGTCCATAATAATCGCAGCTGCTCCTTTTGCATGTTCAAGACCTGCCAAAATAGCGGCTTCCTTTCCAAAGTTACGCGAAAAGGATATATATTTGACCTTTGCACTTTTGCGAGAGAGCTCTCTCATGTATTGAAGCGTATTGTCTTTGCTTCCATCATTCACAAAGATGATTTCAAAGTCATAATGAAAATCGCGAAACTCTTCCTCGAGTGCCTCAAAGATTCGTCTGATGTTTTCACCTTCATTGTAAGAAGGAATTATCACAGAGAGCAATTCCCGTTCCATATCGCACCTTCTCTTCACTTTTTTCACATAGTCTGATATGTTCATTATTCCTTTTTTGTCAGAAAACGAAACCCTTTTTTATTATCCATAAATTACATGTCTCTTTAATCGTTTCATTATATCAGAGTTTTATTTCCAGTGATTTTCAGCAGGATGAATTTAATGTAATTTTAAGTTTAATCATTGTAAAAAGCCTGTAATTTCGATCACAGACTGGGTATTGTTTCATAAAGTTATTTGTTCATTTGTATATTTTCCTATTTATTGAAAAAGATGAATGAAGTGAAAGGGCAACCTTTTAATGAAGCAGCCCTCGATTGTTTTGTTGCAGATGCTCGTTTGCCTTTGATTGTTTATTTTGAAATAGATGCAGCTGTGCGCCGTAGCTCTCGATCCACTCTTGGACAATTCGTTCTGTTGTTTCCTGTCCTTTATACTTGCGGCCAGCCTTTGCATAAGTCGTTTCAAAATCACTCCAAAGCAGCTCTACCCATGTACGTGCTTCGTCATATGTCAGCATATTGTTTTTTTCCATAAGTTGTTCTGTTAATCGCTCAAAGTATTGTTCCATGCTTGTTCCTCCTTCATCTAGCAGAAAGTGCCTTTTTAAAAAAACTTCTTTTTTCATATACTACCCTTACGTCTTCAAAAGACGCAAATGATTTGTATTGTTTGGAGGGAATCGATATGCGTAATAAAGCAAAAGGCTTTCCAAATCAGGTAAATCACAAGTTTGAAGGCGAACCAGGCGCTACAGATGCTTATGCGTCTAAACGGCCGAATGGTGAAACGAATACACGTCCACAGGAACGTATGAGGGCATCAGGGAAACGCTAATTTTTCCAAAGGGAGTGCTTGAGATATGAGTTCAAATGGGAAATCGTATATGGCAGACTTTGTTCAATTAAGGACAACCGCTTACCCTCAACCATGGGCAAATGCAAAGCATTCTGCCTCTCAGGTCAACGGAGAAACGCAGCAAACGCAGCACGACATCGTACTTCAGAACAACGTCCGTAAACAACGTTCGAAGTAAAGAAAAGGACTGATCTCTTTGGATCAGTCCTTTTGCGTCAGCATTGAAATCGGCAGGGCATCTTCCTTATTTGGAGCCGATACTCTGTATCCCCACGCAAACACGCCATTTAAATATTCCACATAAAACTCTTCTTCTGTGTCTTTGATTTGATAAGTCGTTTTCGTTTGAAACGAGGCTGGATCTAATAAATAGGCTTTTGCCATATCGATTTTTCGTTCTAAAACTGCGTATTCATTTACAATGCCAAGCTGCTCAGCCTTTCGTGCTTTTTCAGAAAGGGCGGCAATCTCCTGCTTCAATTCGTATTCTGTCATCTCACTATAGCGTTTTTCCATCTGTCATTCCCCTTTGTCTAAAACGTGATCAATTGTATCGAGATCAAAGCCTTTTCTGAATAAAAATTGCTTCACTTTCATCTTCTTTTCAAATGATCCGTCATATCCTACCTTGCGTTTTGCCTTCTCCAGCATATAAAGGAGGGCCTCTTCTTCCTTTTCCTCTTCTTGTCCATCATAGGCTTCTTGAAGGGCTTTATCAATGATCTCAAACGAAAAACCCTTTCGCTGCAGCTGCAGCTTAATGCGCTGCTCGATCTCTTTTGCAGAACGATTTTTTTCTTTTTTAACAAGCTTGAGAACCTGCTTAACAGCTTCCTCTAGCTGTAAGTCATCAGGGTATTGCGATAGCGCCCGTTCAATCGTGTCATCGTCTATACCTTTGAGCTTCAATTCTTTTTTTAGGACGGACGGTCCTTTGCTGTTCGTTTTGCGATGGGTGCTGACATAGGCTTCTGCAAATTCAAGATCATTTACATACTTATAATGCTTTAATTTGTGTATAATTTCACTAATAGCAGGTGCCGGGATTTCTTTTTTCGTTAAATAATCGGTGACTTCTTTCACTGATCTCATACGGTAGGATAAATAATCAACGGCCTGCTGAAATCCTTTTTTCACCGAATCACCGAATTGAATCTCAATGATATCTGCTTCGTCCAGCTCTTTGCCTTTTTTCAAATCGTGCTGGACGAGCACATCTAAATCAACACTAAAGGCGTACTTTTCATCAAGAAAGATGTTGACCCGCTCTGTATTGTTTTTCTGAGCAGAAATTTTTGTAATATAGGGCATCCTGTGATCACTCCTTTTCCAAAACAGTCAGGATGTTTCTTCTGATTCAAAATCGTGAAAGATATAGGTATGTATATGAGAGGAGAGATGTCAATTGAATATCGCCATTACCGGAGGAACCGGTTTTATCGGCCAGCATGTTAAAAAAGTGCTCGCTGCTGAGGGACATCATCTATATATTTTAACAAGAAATCCAAAGGAATCCGAACAAAATCATTTACATTATGTGCAGTGGCTGACCGAAGGTGCTGCGCCTGAGCATGAATTGCCTGCCATCGATGTATGGATTAACCTTGCTGGAAAATCCATTTTCACACGCTGGACAGACAAGGCAAAAGAAGGCATCCTCTCCAGCCGTCTCAAATCAACACAAGAGGTAAGACGCATTATAGAAGCGCAGGAATCAAAACCATCTGTGCTGATTCAAGCAAGTGCTGTCGGGATTTATGGCACATCTCAAACAGGAGATTTTACGGAGGAGTCACCTCCTGCAGATACTGATTTCTTAAGTCATACATCAAAACTTTGGGAGGCTGAGGGGCAAAAGATTGAAGCCCTCGGCATTCGTACGGTCTACACACGCTTTGGCGTCGTGTTAGGAGAAAAAGGCACACTGCCGCTGATGACACTTCCTTACAAGCTGTTTGCCGGCGGGACAATTGGCGCTGGCTCGCAATGGGTTTCATGGGTGCATGTTGAGGATGTAGCACATCTCATTGCCTATGCGATTCATAATGACGACCTCTCAGGCCCGCTCAATGTGACATCACCGAATCCTGTTCAAATGAAACAGCTTGGACAAACCATTGCTTCTGCCCTTCACCGTCCCCATTGGCTGAAGGTGCCATCGTTTGTGATCAAAACGGCACTCGGTGAAATGTCATTGCTTGTTTTAGAAGGCCAGCGTGCTCTGCCAAAAAAAGCACTGCTCTCTTCTTATGACTTTTTGCACCCTGAACTAAAAGAAGCGATTTTGCATTCTAAGGAATAAATGTTGTCAAAAACACCCATCCTATTAGAAATGATATGAGGGGGCGATTTTGATGAAGAAAAAAGAACACCAGCCAACTTCAAAGCTGAAAAAAACTCAGGAAGTCCTGTATCAGCAGGAATTCAAAAAAGCGGAAAGAGCAGCAGAAAAAAGAAACAAATAAGACGGATATTCCCCTCCAACAAGCACATAACTAAAGTGATCTTGTAAAGGAGGGAAAGGCTTTGAAAAAAGACCAACACAAAAAATCCAACCACGAGCTCGCAGCACAAGAGACGGATGGCGAATATGTTGAATTTTCCAAAGAACTTGCAGATCCGAATGACTTAAAAGCAATGGCACGTATGAAAGCAGCCGATCAGCGCGCCAAAAAACAATAAGTAAAAAAGCAGACCTTATTCAGCGGTCTGCTTTTCTTTTATTTGATTTCAGTAAGAAGACTTGATGCTTTCTGGCGTGATTTTTCCTCAGGCACCTCTTCTGGATAACCTATATGAAGGATCGCAGCAAACCGTTCGTTTTCCTTTAATCCCATGTCTTGTTGAAAGCCTTTATCGTATAAAATACGTCCGCTCTTCCATACCATACCGATTCCTTGATCCCATGCAAGCAGCTGGAGATTTTGAATAAGCGCGCTCACGGCGGCAAAATCATCATTTCTCACCACAGGGTTCTCGTCTTCTTTTAGTACGACAAGTAAAAGCGCTGGGACCTTAGAAAAGTAATCTCTGTATTGATTGATCTTTTCTTCTTTTGCATCTGGGTTGTTGCGCTGAAAGAAAGCAATGAAGCGCTCTACAAATGTGGCTTTGGCTTCATCCGTCACCGCATATAAAAAGCGCCACGGCTCCGTGATTTTATGGTTCGGCGCATAGACTGCATCCTCTAATAGCGGCTGAAGCTGTTCAATCGTCACCGGTGTGTCTTTGAATTTGCGAATCGATCGTCTATATCTGACAGCGTCTCGAACCGTTAACGCGTCTGTTTGTTGTTTCGTTTCTGGCATATATGTCATCCTCTCAATCAACCTTAATTGAAATTGATTCTCATTCACATTATAAACATCATCGCGTGCAGTTGCAAATCAAGTATCTCTCCTCCCCGTCTGCTAAATAGTTGTTTGACTTTTTCAAGTAATGTTACAATCATATTACGTTTTAAACAAATTTTGAGAAAAAAGCCAAGATGATGAAATGATTTTCAAGTATTCCCATTTTGTCTGATTCAGTTTTTTTGTCAAAAGGCTTTCAACCATGATTGGAAGGGAGGCTTCTGGATGGAATGAAAATTAATATTGGACAAATCATTAAACTCTATCGTTATAAACAAAATATGACCCAATCTGAATTGGCAGAAGGAATTTGTTCTGTCTCTCATTTAAGTAAAATTGAAAATGGCTCAAAGGAGGCCAATCAAGATACGATCAATCTGCTGCTTGAACGGCTTGGTATCAGCCAAGAAAAGCTGTCACAAAAGGCACGTCATCTGCTGTCACTTTTGGATGAGTTTCAAATGAATATGTACTTCTATGCTCTCGATCAGGCTGAACAAAATGCAGAAATGATCATTCAGCACGAGGAGCAGTTCTTTTCACTGGATTTAGGCATTCAGTATCATTTGTCTTTATTTCAATTTTATTTATTAACGGAAAAACAGCCGCTTGCCTTAAAAACACACCGCGTGCTCAAAAAATTCGAAAAAACGTTTATTGAAACGGAAAAAGAAATTTTTGAATATCTAGACGGTATTCATCAAATTAAAATTGGTCAGCTTGAGGATGGGCTGAAAAAGCTTGAAAGCTGCTTTTCCTACGCCTCAGTTGAACAAAGTGATTTGTATTATCACTATGCAAAAGCACTCGGAAACATGGGACAGCTCGGTGACGCGCTTGAAGCGACACATCAAGCGATGGATTTATATAGACAAAAGAACAATTTCAAGCGGATTATTCACTGTACACTTATTCACGGCGTGATCTCACTTGAACTAAAAGCCTATCAAACTGCGAAGAAATATATAAAGGAAGTGATTTTGCACACTTCCCTTTACCCTGATGCCTATATTAAAATGTCCGCTTATTTTTATTACGGGGTGCTTTTAAAACGTGAAGGCGATTTCTCTTCAGCTGTGCCTTATTTACTAGATTCACTCAATTACTTTAATCAAGAACAGATAGAAGATCGCTACTGTGAAACGCTATATGAAATTGCGACACTATATGCTGAATATGACCGCAAAAAGGCACTTCCCTACATACATGAGCTGTTAAAACAGCCTCGTATTCAGCCAAACTGTTTATATATGATCAAAATCTATAAATTGATGATTGAGGAAAATCCTCTTGATTTGAAAACCTATTTGATCGAAGCAGCCCTTCCTTACTTTGAACACAATGAGCTGCACAGTGAATATTTGTTTGCGCTTAGAACCTTGCTTACCTATGCAGGTGCTGAGCTTGATGATCAGGCCTATAAGTTCTACACAAAGAAGCTGCTAGATCATTTAACAGTATATCTTCCCTATTACAAAAAAGCATGACCTTCTGCCGATCGAAGGTCATGCTTTTTCTATTTATTAAATAGTCTTTTGTTGATCTGTGTCATGATGGTTCATCCGTTTGACAGAATGAATATACCGTCTTTTTGCAAAAAAATCGTACGCATGCTGTCCAAAGCCAAGCCAAATACTGAGCATGATGAATGGGACCGTTCCCCATAATGCAGGGATATGGCAAGCCATACGCAGCCAAGTATAGATCCCTGAATTCTTTTGGTTTTTGGCTAGGGAAATAGACACAATTCGTTTTTCCGCCTTCTCTTCACTGATTTTATTCAGCCTGAGCAGCTGCGAGTGTCTAAAGGATTCAAAGTGAATCCGATTTTTCCAATCGAGTGATTTTAACAAATCAATCATTTTTGCACATGAAGGACTTTGTCCATCATAAAACACAAGCAGTCTCAGTGATTTGATGGAACGCTGTTCTCTTTTTTTCGATTCAGCGAGCTTCTTTTTTTCTTGATCGAGATAAATGATTTTTTTCATAAATTGATCGCCTGTCCTTTTCTGTCATTTTTTTAGTTCGTTCAAAGGAGATTACAACTAGATTACTATAGTTGCTGGGCCTCTTGTATTGGGAAAAAGCCAACCCTTGTGCGTTATATGAGCCTTTGGATAAGGGCAAAATCATTGATTTCATGGCATATATGAGGTTTTTCAACTAAAAGTGGTTGGGAAAATCGTGGTGCTTTGCGGTTTTCTGCGGTTTTTGATAGAATTCTGCGGTTTTCTACACCTTTATGCGGTGGTTTTGTAGGTAAAACGCAAAAACAAGATAAAAAAAGACTACTTCCCATTGCGGCGAAGTAGTCTTTTGGTTTATATTTTTGCCAAAACTTCTACTATTTCTTTCTCAATATCTTTCCATAAGTAACGGTCTGTCGTATAGTGATGTGCGGCTTCTTTCGCAAATACTTGAAAAGCTTCTTCATAATCAGGTGCATCTTTGTCCGGTTTTTTCTCGTCCACAAAGCGCTGTGCTTCTGCTGAGCGAGGTCCCCATTTCCCCACTTCATTCCCGTCCTGATCAATGATGACGATAATCGGAATCGATCTTGCGGTCCCGTTCGTTAAATACTGATCCATCAGGTCTAGATTCTCATCCCGAATGAAATAGCGCGCATCAATGAGTGCTTCATTTGAAATACGCATGAAAATCGGGACATTGACCATTGCATCCCCGCACCAATCCGCTGTGATGACAAGTGCTCTGAGCTTTTTCTTTTGCAGCTTTTGAAGCAGCTCTTTTTCTTTTTGATGAATTGCGTACTGGTTGTACACCGTGAGTAGATTTCCCCGGTTTTTCTCCATGTTGTGTACATATGTACGTTCAGCTAATCCCTTTGTAAACCATTCATTTAATGTCATATGAACATCCCCCTTACCCTTCAACTTTACCACTTTTGCTATTCTTTTGTCTAAAAAAACCTTCACCTAGTGAAAGGTAAAGGTCTTTTGGTTTATCGACGCCGATTTCGATTTGGGTCCGTCCCAATCAGCTTGGTGACAAGCACCATTGTGACAGGCAGTGACGTATTTTTTTTATACGCTAAATATTTCCCACGCCATTCAGGCTTATACTTCTGTTTAAACGACCGTAAACCGCTGAAGCTGTACATATATCTGACATTGTTGAAAATAACACTCGCCAAACGCTCCGTGAGAAAGGACTGATGGAACGTCCCCACATTCGATAAAGGTGCCATTCCCATGTTAAACGATTTATAGCCTTTTTCTTTCGCCCATTGAAACAGGTGGATAAACAGCGCATCCATCATCCCGTTCGGTGCATCATGCATATGACGCATTAAATCGATGGAAATCTCCCCTTCTTGATACATCGGCATTAATGATACAAAGGAAATGATTTGCCCTTGTTCATCCTTTAAAATCGCAATCGGTGCTTTTTGAAGATAGTCTTCTTGAAAATAACCGAGCGAAAACCCTTTTTCTTTTTTCTTTCCGAGCCAGCTGTCAGAGATTTGTTTTAAAGTTGAGATCAACTCATTTGAAAAGGGAGGTTCCAGCATTTCAAAGGTGTAGCCTTCTCGTTCAAATTTATTCGCCACAGCTCGTAAATTTGATTTTTTCTTACCTGACAGAGTAAACGTTTCTAAATCGACCATGGCTTCTTCCCCAAGCTTAAAGAAGTGAAAGCCTAAGTCATGATAAAGAGCCATCCCTTCTCGTTCTACTTGATAAAAAGCGACGCGGTAGCCGGCTTTTTCTGTCTCCTGTAAAAACTCTTCAAGTACAAGCGGATAAGACGCCTCACGTCCAGATGGATCTCCGAGCACAATGACGCAGCGGCCAATTCGTCCAAACTGAAGCATCGCTTCTCCATCACTTGAGAAAAATAGTTTTTTGTCGCCTAAAAAGCCAAGATGACTGAGGGCATTTCCGCCTTTTTCTTCTAAAAACGTTTTTAATTTTTCCTCATCTGCTTGTTCTCCAATCGGAAATGCTTTCTTATTAAAAATCAATTTACTAATGAAGAAGAAAAGCGGGACACCGATGAGAGCAATCATGCTTGTCATCGTGATATGCCGTTCATTGTGAACGAGATAATCCTTACTCAAGAAATGCCCTATTTTTGTCCAAATATAGTTGCCAATGACATTATAGTTAAAGAGCACGAATAAATATCCAGCGGCAGCCGCCACAAACTGATTCAAAGAATAAGGTGCCTGCTGCTTCACAAATTGATTTCGAAGAGAGAAAAACACAGCCATGATGACTGGCAAAATAAAGATCAGACTGAGGTTAAATCCCTTTAACAAAGTAAACACAAAACCGCCTGCTAAGGAGATCATTGTCAGCACGTACGATCTTTTCGTTCTTTTATACACTTCAATGGACAAAATCATGAGAATGATTCCGAACATTAAAGAAAGACCATTAAATCCTGATAAAAGAAAGCGCGGAATGCTGGTAATCACACCTAATCGATCGACTGGAAGCACAACAGATGCCATGATAAGCAAGCCGCTTCCAAAGGTTAAAATCGATAAAGATCCGTACAATAACCGGATTAATAAAGCACGGTGCAAAACAATTAAGACGTTCGTTGTTTCAATGGCAGGTGCCATTTTCGGATTGCCTTCAAGACGTCTAAGCGTCGTGCCCGTTAAATCGTAAGCAGCTAGACAAAGCCCTAGGATAAACGGGAAGATTGAGTACACGAAGCGATACAAGACGAGCGCCGTCAGAACCATCTCTTTATCAAAACCAATGTACTGCATGCTCAGTAAAAAGATGAGGTCAAACGAGCCAAATCCGCCCGGAACCATACTGATTAAACCGCCAATTGATGCAATCGCAAATACACCTAATACAATTCGGACATCGACATTCATTCCCATAGAGACGACAGCCATGTACATAACAAGTCCAGCTGCCAGCCATTCTAAAAATGATGCACCGATATAAGCGTAAATTGGATGCTTTAGTCCATTTTCACCGCTCTCAATCGAGCTTTTTCGAATAGATGCCATGACGATATATATTGGTACAATACAGGCAAAGATAATGACAAATGCCCATAGCCACGGCTCCTGGCTGATAATACTTTCAACAGGAAGCACCCTGACCAAGATCAGATCACTGAAAATAGATAAGCCCAAAAGGACAGAGGAAGTCAAAAGGGCAATGCCTTTCAGCAGTTTTTTCGTATCTGTTATGTACTCCTTATAGAGAAGCGTTCTAAGCCCTGCTCCTGATAGACCGCCGAATCCAAGAACACTGTTAAAGGAGTTTGCAATCCAGGAAATGCGAATCGTTTTCCAACCGCTGATCGGCATATTTAGGCTTTTTCGTAAAATAAAATCATATAAGGACATCGATAAAACCGCAACAAGTCCAAGAAAGACAAGAATAAACAAATCCATTCGGTTCAAGCTGTCAATAATATAAAACGTCTTTTTAATGGAAAGTCCGCTTAGCTCCTGCTTCGCGACAAAGATCAATACAAGGATAATCACGATCGGAAAAAGCATTTTTAAGATCGTCATACCCGTTTTTTTGTTCCACATGTTTTTCCCAACTTTCTAGGTTGCTTCAATTATTTCAACTGAACATTATTATACAACAAATACCACTTGATTCATGCAGTTTAACATTCAAAAGCTTGACGAACCTTTCAATTAGAAGTAAAAATCAGTAATATAAAGAAAAAGAGCCGCTTAAAGGAAGTGAACAAGCGTGGAATATAATATTCATGACACCACCGTATTAAAAGAAGAGATTCTATCTCCAGAGGAAAAAAAGACATGGGTTCTTTATATGAAAGTGCTCACAGCTGCAGGTCTTGGAGATGTTTCTGAATGGATGAAGCTTGATATGAGTATGCCTCAAATGAAGGTGCTCATGCTGCTCAATAACCATGGCTCTCTCAAAGTATCCGAAATCGCTGAAAAAATGGGCGCTTCTTTGTCCAATATGACAGGTCTGCTTGACCGGTTAGAACAGTCTAACTTTGTCGTGCGAAAGCACTCTGAGCGTGACCGGAGAATCATTGTCGTAGAGCTGACAGAGGAAGCGAAAAATATTTTCAGAAGTATTTATCAAAAAGGACACGAAAAAATCAAAAATTCCCTGCAACGGCTCAATGACGAGGAAAAAGAAAAAGTCAATGAAGGCCTTGCTATCTTAGAAAAAGCACTGCGTCCTGAACGCGGCTAAAAAAGTAAAAAAGAAAAAAGACGGTCACTTGAGGTCCGTCTTTTTTGTTTCTTCTATTTGTCGATCTGGGGTGAAAAGATTTTTACGAATGACTTCCCTGTCATCCCATAAAAGATAGGCTAAGCCGATAATGAGAAAAAGGATACTGATCCACGTACCGCCAGGAATCAGCTGTTCAAGTTCCTCAATCGTTCTTTCTGAGCCTAAGCTGTTACTATAGCGTATCTCAAAAAGAACATATTTCGCTATATAAAACAATGCCGCCATACAGATAAACATGGCGCCGACAATTCTCCTTCCAGACATGCGTTTACTCCTTTACTTCCACTGATTTCTTTTGATTAATTCCGTAATATGGGCAAGGTGATGCTTTGAATGCCAGACGTACATTCCCGTTGCATCATATAAGGACACCGTTTGTTGATCGGCAGGGTGATAATAAGAAGCGTTGAAGTCTTTCTCTGACATTCCCCGCAGTAAAGTGACCCACCTGCGATGCAGACTGCTGATCAAAGGCAGGGATAAACTGATGGGCGCCTTGCTGTCAGGAAGTGAGGCAAATCCCTCCTGATCATATGGACGTATGTCCGGTGTATCTTCTGTGAGAGCAAGTTTGAATCGTAAGTATGCATTCAGATGGCTGTCTGCTACGTGGTGAATGAGCTGACGAACAGTCCATCCTCCCGGCCGATAAGGTGTATCAAGCTGAGCATCTGTCAACGGTGCAGTCACTGCTTCATACTCTTCGGGGATTGCAGCCAGCTCATCAGTCCATGCTTCCAGCTGTGCTTTCGTTTTTGTTTCTACTGGTTCATATAAGCCAATCGGATATTGTAATGACGTCATACGTTCTCTCCTCTCTCAAATCCTTCAAGAACAAATTTTCCAATCATCTTTCCTTGCTCAAGTGTTTGATGTGCCTGCTTCAAGTTAGCAGCATTGATCGGACTGAGAACCTTTGTTAAGGTATGCGTTATTTTTCCTTGCTCAAATAACTCACTCGCCTCTGTCAAAAGCTCATGCTGTTTGATCATGTCCGCTGTTTCATACATAGAACGTGTGAACATGAATTCCCATACAAATGCCGCACTTTTATTTTTGAGTAACTGAATGTCTAGGTTGTGCTTGTTCTCGACAATGGTACAGATCGTGCCTTGCGGTTTGATAGCTTCAGCCATGCCTTTGAAATGTCCATCTGTATCATTTAAGCATAAAATAAAATCCACTTCGCCGATTCCTTTTTCCTCGAGCTGCGCGAGAAGCGGCTGATGATGATCAATGATATGATCGGCACCTAATGACAGACACCACTCTTTTGTTTCTGGTCTTGATGCGGTTGCGATCACAGTTGCCTTCGCTAATTTGGCTAGTTGAATGGAAATTGAACCAACCCCGCCTGCACCACCAATGATCAGCAAGGTTGAGCCTTCTGCATTCCGCTTCATATGCATCCGGTCAAATAAAGCCTCATAAGCCGTAATTGTTGTAAGGGGCATCGCGGCTGCTTCTGCAAAGGATAGATTAGCAGGCTTTTTCGCCACAATACGCTCATCCACAAGCTGGTATTCACTATTCGAGCCTTGACGCGTAATATCTCCCGCATAGTAAACGTGATCGCCTGGCTGAAATAATGTACACGCTTCGCCCACTTCAACAACCGTACCGCTTGCATCATAGCCAAGAATTTTCAGTTTTTCTTCCTTCTGATCCTTCGGTGATCTCACCTTTGTATCAACTGGATTCACGGACACAGCCTCTATCTTCACCAGTACATCCCTGCCAGACGCTTTAGGCTTTTCAACCTCTTGATCCATCAGGCTTTGCTCATGCTCAATCGGTAAATACTCCAATAGTCCAACTGCTTTCACTCGCTCGCACTCCCTTTCTCCATTCTTTCTTTCCACATTTTATCATAATTTTCTGATGTTTATGGCTGGGTCAAACGAGTGATGGCACATTTATGACCTCTTCAGGGCCTTTCGCTCTCTCGCCATGTATGAAGGACGTGCCTTTTGCAAAGAAGGAACATAAGTGAACCAGCTGTTGGATTTAAAAAATAGCTGAACGTAGTAAAACTGAATGTGCTGCAGAAAAACGATGATTAATAGAAAAAGAGTGAATGAGAGAGTAGTTAGATCTACTCTTCCCTGTATCCATTCATTGATCAAAAGAATCACAAAACCGACGATGAGGAGCTGTTCAACTCTTTGCACGAGCTGGCTAAAGACATGCCCGCGTTTTGTTAGATCACCAGACTGGTGCTTTCTGATCCTTCTCGATTTGTAGAACCAAATAATACTTTCTGTTAGGTTATGAATCATAAAAAGAGCGATGAGGACGAGCAATAAAGGTGATGGGGTATAAAGGACTTGTGCAACGAACGGAAAGACTAAAAAATAACAGGCAATCAATGCGTGTCTGACAGATAAGAGAAATAGGACTTTTTCCATAGATGTTTTCATCTGTTTCACCTCCATATGAACTACGTTTCATTTGCCGAAAAGTTTCCCAAACCTATAAAAAAAGGATACCCCTAAAAAGGCATCCTTGATGAATCAAACTTAAAAAGCAGCGCTTAGTACGACTGGACCTTGCGGAAGCTTGTTATCCTTTTTTGGTTCCAGGGTAACAGCCACGGTATCCCATGATTCGTTTGCTTCTTTTTCAGATAACGCATAGGTGACGGTTCCTTCCCCTTTGTTATCTGTTTTAAAAGCACCGGCTGGCACCGGCTGATCTCCTTTAATGAGCCACACTTGATAAACAGCAGATGAATCAAGCTGACCCTTTAAGCCGTCTGCACTCACAACAAGTTCTTTTTTGCCGTTATGCTCTATCACTGAGAAAGCACCTGTCGTTTTTGGTGATGCGGCAGAAGCCAGTGATTTTGTGGCAACAACCCTGACAGGTTCTTCCGCTTGTTCTTTTCCATTCGATAATAAATACACATTTCCAGCTGCTGAAATAAGAAGCAGTGCGGCAACGAGCGGTAAGAGCCATTGGTTTCGTTTCTTTTGCAGCGGTTTGATTTCGTTTGGCTCAGGTGCAGACTTGAGCTCTTTTCTATCGCTATTGTTTTCTTCGACTGTCTCTTCTTCAAACACCTGAGATAAAATACGATCTTTCATCCCTGCCGGAGGTGTTTGGTCTTCGGCTAGAAGTGGAATGTCAGACATGAGCGCTGTCAATTCTTCAAGCTCTTCTTTGCAAGCTGGGCAGTGCTTGATGTGCTCTTCAAATTGCGTTTTTTCTTCTCCTTGTAAATGCCCGTTGAAATAATCAATCACTTGATGTTTACACTGAGTCATGCCTCTTCCTCCTTTCCTCCGCGAGACAGTTTTGATCGCAAATGCTTCAATGACAATCGAACCCTTCCCTTTACCGTACCAATAGGGATGCCCAGCTTTTCCGCGATGCTCTTTTGTGTCATCCCTTTAAAATAGACATCTTCTATAATAGTCTGCTGTTCTTTTGACAATGTAGATACTGCTTCACGTATGATCTGTTTTTCCTCGTTCCATTCCACTTCTTTTGATACATCTTCTTGATGATCGGCTAAATATTCAATATGCTCATCTTCCAAAGCCGTTTCATTCCGGTGCTTTCTTAAAAGATCAATGGCCGTGTTGCGTGACATCATGAATAACCACGAGGAGAATTTCCCTTTATCCGTATGATATTCTCCTATGCCGCGCCAGAGCTTGATAAAGACCTCTTGAAGCACTTCCTCCGCGAGCTCACGGTTGCCAGTCATTTTATAAATAAACGAATATAATACACGTTCATAGCGATCGTACAGCACTTCAAGCGAGGGCTTGTGACGATCATATTTGATCTTGTGATACAGCTCAAAATCTTTCAGTGTGTCCATGGTCATCTCCTTCCTTTTTCATGAGAAAGAGCATGCGCATCCATCATGAAATCCTTCACGTATTGCTTATCACTCGATTTACTGAAATAAGCCTACCTTGTACTTTACTCTTTTTTCAAGGAGAAAAAAAGAGCGCTGAAAAAGGAAGTGTGCTCCTCATGAGAATGTACTTACTTTACGACATAACAGACCATTTGGATCACTCATGGTACAAAAGTCAAGAATCCATGTGTGACCACTCTCTAATCAGTTGATCTCTCCATTCAATTGAGGTAGAACGCATTCTTTCCGCATGTCATAATAGGGTGTAAATTGGAGAAATTGGAGTGTCCATATATGATGGTGACGATAGTTCTTTTTTTATTAGCAGGTTTAGCAGAAATTGGCGGCGGCTATTTGGTGTGACTTTGGCTCCGTGAAGCAAAGCCTGTCAGCTTCGGGATCGCCGGCAGCCTTATCCTAGTCGCATATGGCGTCATTCCGACCTTTCAGCAGTTTCCGACTTTCGGACGGGTTTATGCTGCCTATGGCGGTGTTTTTGTCATTCTTGCTGTATTCTGGGGCTGGTGGGTCGATCGAAAAACACCTGATCTATATGACTGGATGGGGTCTTTGATCTGTTTGGCTGGAGTCAGTGTGATATTATTTGCGCCGCGCAGTTAATTTCTAACATCAAAAAGGGCTAAAATGATGTTTATTTTAGCCCTTTGTCTTCTTTTCGAACCTTACATTCTAAATTGTGTTTCGTATAAACGACGGTACAGACCATCTATTTTGAGTAACTCTTCATGTTTTCCTTGCTCTTTTACGCCTTCTTTTGTGAGAACAATAATGCGGTCGGCATGCTGAATTGTCGCTAAACGATGAGCAATGATAAAGGTCGTTCGTCCTTCAGCCAGCTCTTCTAATGATGCTTGGATAAATGACTCTGTCTCAGTATCAAGCGAAGAGGTCGCCTCATCTAAAATGAAAATCGGCGGATTTTTCAAGAAAATACGTGCTATGGAGATACGCTGTTTTTGTCCTCCAGATAACATCATCCCACGCTCACCGATCATCGTATCAAGTCCTTTTGGCAAACTATTGACTAAGTCCGTCAGCTGAGCCTTCTCTACTGCCTGCCAAATCTCTTCTTCAGATGCATTCAGTTTGCCGTATAGGATGTTTTCACGTATCGTCCCATGGAATAAATAAATCTCCTGCTGCACGACACCAATTTGTGCGCGCAGCGATGCAAGTGTCATCTTTCGCGTTTCTATGCCATCAATTGTAATGCTCCCCTCCTGCCATTCATAAAAACGGGGAAGCAGATTGCAAAGGGTCGATTTCCCGGCACCAGATGGACCGACGATGGCAATTTTCTCTCCTTGTTTGACCTCAAGATTGATGTCATGCAGCACAGGTTTGTTTGGTTCATATTGAAACGATACATGCTCAAAAGTGATATTCCCTTTTAACTCATGGACTTCGATTGCATCCTCATCATCCTTTTCATCTGGTGTTTGATCGATCAGTGATGCGAATCGTTTAAAGCCAGCTGCACCTTTTGGATACATTTCAATGACTGCATTGATTTGCTGAATGGGTCCTAAGAAAATACCTGTTAAAAGGACGAATGAAACAAATTCACCATATGTCATATTTTTTTGCAGCACAAACCATGCACCACACACGAGCCCAAATACGGTGACACTTTTAATGAGTAAATGACTCACTGCTGTATGCAGTGCCATCATTTGATATGTGGTCAGTTTTGTTTTTCTAAACTGCTCGTTATGCTCGATAAACCGATCCATTTCATGTGACTCATTCCCGAATGCTTTCACCACACGAATGCCGCTAATATTGTTTTCCACACGTGAATGGAATTGTCCAATGCTTGAAAACATTTTATCAAAAGCAGCAGACATTTTTTTCGTAAAGTAGACAGATAATCCGATCAGGAATGGAACGACAATAAATGTGAGAACCGCAAGCTGCCAGTTAATCGATAGCATGAGGCCAAACGCACCCGTTAATGTCATGATGGCGATAAATAAATCCTCTGGGCCGTGATGTGCCATCTCTCCAATATCCATTAAATCATTGGTCATGCGGGAAACGAGCTTGCCTGTTTTCTTTTGGTCAAAGAAACGGAAGGACATTCTTTGTACATGAGAGAATAGTTGATTCCTCATATCGGTCTCAATATTGATCCCCAGCTTATGGCCAAAATAAGTCACAACGTAATGCATGGTGGAACTGATGACATATAAAATGAGCAGCAAACTGCCCCAGAACCAAATGGCTTCCCAATCACCATTTGGCAGTAAATCGTCCATCACTTTACTGATGGCTAGCGGAAAGGATAGTTCGAGTAAGGCCGCTAGTACCGCACAGGAAAAATCTAATATAAACAGCCCCATATAGGGTTTGTAGTATGAAAAAAAACGTTTGAACAATTGACAGACCTCCTAATGATGAGATAAATCTGTCAATAAATCAGCAAACTTTTCAGCTTGATTCATGACTGCAATGGGATCATAAGGCCAAAAGAATTCTGCATCCAGTTGATAGGTCTGTTCCTTTTTGACAGCTTTTAAACTCTTCCAGATAGAATTATTTTTATCAAATGTCCCGCCATTGGATTCATCAATGAATATATAATCCCCTGCATATTTCGGAAGGGTTTCATAGGAGAGTACCTCATAGCCTGTTTTACTATTTAAAATTGTATCTTTGACCTCTTTTGGCGGATTCACTTTCAATTGTTGATATAGTGCTTGTCCACCTCGGTAAATTCCGTTCCCATACACAAACACATCATTTTTAAATGCGCCCATGATAGAAACTGTTTCATTCTCTTTTAATACAGATTTTACTTTTTTTCGAGCTGCTTCGATTCGTTTGTCAAAGGAGGCGAGAAACGCCTTTCCTTCCTCTTCTTTGTTTAACACCTTGGCCAAAGTTGTGATTTCTTCATGTGCGTCTTTGAATGAATTGTAAGGATATACGAGTGTTGGTGCTATTTTTTTATACACATCATAGACTTTTTCATCCTGTACTGCGGTGATAATTAGATCAGGCTTTAAGCTGAGTGCTTTTTCAGCTGAACGCTCGTCACTAATGTCCTCTATACCTTTGATCTTGTCCTTCAAGTGTACATTCTTTAAATCTTGAGTCGTTGCACCTACAGGGTGAACATCCAATGCAATTGCACTGCCTAAATATCCATCTATGAGAACGCGTTTTGGGTTTGCTGGAATGTCGATTTTTCCTTTAACAGTCTCAATGGTTTTCGTTTGCTGCTCTGTTTCTGCCGTTTTGGCTTCTTCTTTTTTGCCACAGGCTGACAATACCAGCATGAAGATGACAGCACATATCCAATATGTCTTTTTCATATGAGTATTCCTCCTTCATTTCCTAGATACAAATGAGAATAGTTATCAATTACTAGTCTCATGTATTCTACCAACCTCATACGAAGTGGTCTATGGAGGATTCTCGCAACTTACATATGGATAATTGTTGGATTGGCTGCCGCAGTCAATCGGGAGACAAAACGGTCAATCAAATGAAGAGCCCGCTCCCCTTCATCAAATCGAAAATCCTCTAGCTTTAATGGGTAGAAGGTTCCATTTTTCACAGCGGACAATTGACGAAGAACATCGCTTTCCTCCATCCGCTGATCCATTTGTTCATACCACCCATGTTCAACACCTACAATAAAAAACATGTGATCCGCCTCGTATTCTCTTAACCTTTCTAAAGGAATGACTGTATGTTGATTGGGGAGAAGAACTTCTTCTAGAATCGTCTTCGGAGGCTTTAAGTCAAGCGTTTCGTAAAGGTAGAAGGCACCTCTAGCATCATAGGACCACATGTACACTTTGTCATGTCCTCTCATTTCATAAATCGCCACTGTCTCTCCTTTTTCCCTAAAGGAAGATAGATCATTTCTTGCCTTTTGACTCAGATGTTCAAAGCGTTTCACCCAATCAACTGCCTCTTTCTCTCTTCCTAACAGGCGCCCTGTAGATAAGACCTCTTGTACAACATGACCACCGGCATATGGCAGAACAAGGACAGGGGCAATTCGCTCAAACCGCTTGATCAACGCAGGCTTCGAATAAAAATAGTTAGGAATAATGATTAAATCTAGTTGAAGTGATTTGAATACGTCATCAGGCGTGTGTTCATCTATGACCAGCGTACCGGCCAGCTGATCTTTGAGTATATCTGAATGGTGAAAGGTATCTTGGTCAATGCAGACAGGGCGAATGCCTAGCGCGCCCAATAACCCGACAAATTGAAAAGCAGCAATTCGCTCTGGTCTTCGATTGTTTCGGAACTGACTAGGGGACCTTCCTGTCTTCTGCCTGAATTTCCTGCTGAAATATAAACTGTCTGTATAGCCCACTTGCCGCGCAATCATTTGAATTTGATCATCTGTTTGCAGAAGCCGTTTTTTTGCTTCATCTATTCGAATTTGTGCAATATAGTCACTCACACTCAGTCCCATACTTTGTTTGAAAAAGGTCGAAAAATAACTCTCATGAAAACCCATCTTATGGGCTAAGTCTTTTCTCGTAAGCTTTTTTTCATAATGCTGCGCCATATACTGCAAAATCATTTCAATTGAATAATGCACCTTCTCAGCGTATGGCTTGGATTGACGGTGAAAAATGTGCATGATGTCCTCCAGCCTTTTCTCCTGTTCTCGGATGCACTGACTCACCTTCATTTGTTTGATGTAAGAAAACAGCACGGCAGAGCCTTTGACCATTGCTCCATTATCCGGCAGATCATCATAACTCATCTTAAAAACCAATTCATTTTGCGCATCATTTGTCAGGATAAACTGATCAAATGTGATCGTATAAATCGCCACCTGTTCGTTGGATAAAGATTGGAGCATGACATTGATACCTGAGCGGATCAACATACTGTCTTTTGCGTTTAGCTGATATTGCAATCCTTCCATTTCAATTCTCACAGATCCGTCGCATGTCAAGAACATAGGGAAAGATGTATGCCAGGAGACTGTTTGTTTGACAGAAAGAGATCGCTCTTTACTTTCTTTCATGCGCAGAATGGTATGAGTACGGGTTGTCATTTTCTCTTTCTCCTTCCATATAAAAAAAGTGCTAAAATTTTAGCACTTCAATGTTTGACTGGATATTCATCAGCGAGCTCCAGCTGTTTGTAATTCTTTGTTTTTCTCCTTAAAGCGTTCATTATGAGAGGAAACGTATGCCACTTTTTCGGCTTCTGGTTCGATGTAAAGCTTTGCGCTATTCAGCGCATTGACTCCATCAACAAACGTACCAGCAATTAAGCGGACCTTGCTTTTATGTGTACACAAGTCGCCTACTGCGTAGACGCCCGGTAAATTGGTTTCCATTTTTTCATTGACCTCGATCAGTCCCCATTCACTTTGCTTGAGACCCCATTCTGATAGCACGCTTAAATCGCCTTTCATCCCGTGATTAACGATCACAGCATCTGTTTCGATTCGTTCTTTTTCACCTGTCTCTATGTTTTGAATGGTGACAGCATCAATTTTGTCACCTTGACCATGCAGTTCTGTCAGTTCATGCGGGGTTAAAATTCGTTTGCAAGTCGCCTTCATATTGGCGACGTTTTTCTCATGTCCGCCAAACATGTCACGGCGATGCACAACGGTGACACTTTCAGCAATTGGAGCAAGGGCATTGGCCCAGTCAACCGCTGAGTCGCCGCCTCCAGAAATCACAACCCGCTTCCCTGCAAATGTCTTGAGCTCCTGGACAGTGTAATAAAGGTTTGTCACTTCATAGCGGTCTGCATGCTCGATTTCAAGTTTCCGCTGAACTGGAATGCCGTGACCCATCGCTAATATGAGGGTCTTTGTCAAATGACGATCACCATTTTCAGCCGTCAGTAGGATATGATTATGTTCATCTCGCTCGAATGACGTGATTTTTTGATTCAGTGCAATCTCTGGTTCAAATGTTTTCGCCTGAGTTTCCAGCTGCTGTATCAGCTGTTCTCCTCTTGTTGGCGGCAAACCGCCGACATCCCAAATGACCTTTTCAGGATACAGAAGGATTTTCCCGCCAAGGCTTTCGTTGTACTCAAGTACCTTCGTCTTTAAGTCCCGCATCCCACTATAAAAGGCGGTGTACATGCCTGCTGGCCCGCCGCCAATAATGGTGACGTCAAACAATTCAAGCTGATCTGACATTTGAGTCCCTCCAGTTTTCCATCGAATGATCTATTTATCAGTGATATTGATTCTCATTATCATATGTATCTATTGTAGTCTACTCTAGTGAAGGGAATCAATAGCTTTCTGCAAAAAAAAGAACAGGACGAGCGCTCACTCGTCCTGTCATTCATCACACGATCGTTAAACCAAGGTCTTTTAATTCAAGAGAAACAAGTCTTGCAATCGCATCTGCGCCTTCTTTTGTAAAGTGCGTGCGATCCTCAATTCCTGTTGACAGCATAAAGTAAGAGGTCGTTTTCTCTATGCCGGAAATTTGATAAAACTGAAGACTTGCGGTATTTAAATCGACGAGAAGAACTTCTTCTTCATCGGCTAATTCTTTCATAGCGGCACAGTAATCAGGAAAATCGTTGATATATTCTCCGTCTTTTTCATGAAAACGGCCGACTGGAGTGAGTAAAAGTGGTGTTGCCCCTTTTGCCCTTGCTCCGTGAATATATTGAGACAGGTAGCTTTTATACGTCGTGAAAGGATCTGTATGGCGCTCGGGCTTCTCCTTGGAAGCATCATTGTGCCCCATTTGTGTGAAAAGCCAGTCTCCAGGCTGAATGTCAGCCAATATGTCATCAAGGCGTCCTTCTTCAATGAATGTTTTTGAGCTTCTTCCACCAATGGCACGATTGTCGACGTGAACGCCGTGCGCTGTATAGCGGTGTAAAAACTCTCCCCATCCTCCTTGAACAGGACGATCTGGATAAGATGAAACGGTCGAATCACCAGCTAAATAGATGGTTGTCATGTTCATACGCCTCCCTTTTTCATTGAGCCACTTCACCCGAGCGATACGGGCATCCTAGTGCCTGCTGAAAAGATATGAAACAATCAGCATCGCTATTTCAATTATTCTCTTTTTAATGATCAAAACCCTGCTTACCGATAGATGTGAATGTGTTAAATATGCGGCGGAAGTTCTATTTTTGATTCCACTGCTTGATGTAACGCCTGAAGCATATAGCCAATTCCTTTATATGGAGCCAGCGGGTAATTCGCTTTTTGATGAGGATGTAATAAAGGGTCGATCACTTTTCGATATTTCTTCCCACCTAGTACTACCAGTTCATCATATGCGAAAAGATTTTTTTGATGAAATTGCTGGCTCAGTTCTTCTCGTGTGATCTGCTTAGCATGCGGTATACCAAAAGCCACATCATAATTTTCATGTATGATATCATCTGCCTTTAAGAATCCGTGCTTCGCTGATAAGATCATCCAGTCTGAAAAGAACGTTTGAGCATAGCTTTTCGTACGCTGATGCAGGGGACTTAAATAAACAAGGTTCGCTGGCTGGCTCCCCGCCTCTGGATCGACGTCCCAAATTTTCTTCGCGCCACATGGAATGATACAAACTCGCTTCACTCAGGTTTTCTCCTTCCTTTTTCGATAGATCTGAAACACGATACAGCCTAGCGCTGTGCCAAGTGTATTTAAAAGAATATCATCAATATCGCTGCTTCTTGTAATGATACCAGATTGCGAGAACATCCATTGGAGCATTTCGATCATGGTTGACAGGAGAAAGCCGCCAAGAACCGCCTTTTGCCAGCGCATCGTTCGAAAGGCTTGATAAAGAAAAAAACCGAGTGGAACAAATAACAATATGTTCCCTGCTAAATTTAAAAAGACGAGATTTGGATAGCCGTGATGGTAGGCGTGAAGATTTTGATAAATGGACTGCAAAGGCATGAGATTCACACTCACCTGATCCCTTGGGGCGGAAAAACGATTTGGAAAGACCGTCAAATATAATAAAACATTCGTATAAATAAACAGGCAGGCAAGGACCAACTCTGTTCGTAAATAGATAAAACGATGTTGCTTTTTTGCCTGTCTGTATCTCATATGTAAATAGAGCGGGACGAGCAGGAGAAAATAAGCAATGGAAAACATAGCACTGGATGTCATACAGAAAGCTGCCCCTTTCTCACATGATGATGCTTGACCATATTTACAGCTTATTCAGGCTTGCCCGCATCTATTCATCACTTATTCTCACATTCAATGAAGAGAAAACCATATTGACAAATCGTCATTTTCTCGCTAGACTGAATGACATTCAGTCATTTAAGGTCGGTGATGATATGTCGAAACGACAAAAGATTATGCTTGCTGCGATTGATGCGTTTAAAGAAAAAGGCATTGAAAAGACGACCATTTCGGATATTGTGAAAGCAGCAGGAGTAGCACAAGGAACGTTTTATTTATATTTTCCTTCAAAGCTTTCCGTCATGCCTGCGATCGCTGAACATCTGATCGCTCAGATGGTGCCTGCGATCGAAAAGGAACTCACTCAGCATGCAGATGTCCTCGATCAAGCAGATGCACTTGTTGAATTCATTTTTGCTTTTACAAGGCAATACCGTGATGTCCTTGCCCTCACCTACTCAGGCTTAGCCGCCACCGAGCATTTAAAGGAATGGGAAGATATTTATGAGCCGATTTACAAATGGGTCGCTGCTTTTCTAGAAAAAGCAAAGCAGGACAAACGAGTCCGTGCGAATTTGAACTGTCATTACGCGGCGAAATTCATTATCGGTTTACTCGAATCGTCTGCTGAGCAAATGTACTTATTTACGGAAACAGATACAGAAGAGGTTCTGATTCAAAAGCGAGAGGTGAAGCAATTTCTTCTTTACGCACTTGGCATAGAGACACCTTAACTTAGTACAGCACTTGCTGTACGCTCTTTTTTGGCTTTAAAATGACGAATCGTCAGTTTTGAGTTTTAGGAGGAAATACAATGAAAAAAAGCTGGATGTATGTTGCACTCACTTGTTTATTCGAATTACTTTGGGTGTTTGGTTTAAATAGAGCAGATGCGTTGTGGGAGTGGGCCATCATTATCTGCCTGATCCCGGTTGATTTTTATTTTTTAATGAAGGCCTGCGAAAAGCTGCCGACAGGGACCGTGTACGCCGTGTTTGCCGGTGTTGGAACGATTGGGACATCTTTGATGGATTATGCCCTGTTTGGCGGTTCATTTTCATTAGAAAAGCTCTTATTTATGGGTATTTTAATTCTCGGAATTATTGGACTGAAAGTGTCTGATGGAGATGCACATGAGCAGAAAGGAGAAGCGGTATAACATGGGCTGGTTTTTTGTACTGTTAGCCTCTGCCTGCGAAATCGGCGGCACCATTGGCCTCAATATGTTTAGTAAGAAAAAGCAAATCACGACAGGCATTTTATTTGTCGGCGGGTTTGCGTTATCCTTTTTGTTTTTATACGCCTCGTTCTCGTCCGTTCAAGTATCCATCGCTTATACGGTATGGATCGGGCTTGGAACGGCGGGCTCTGTCTTATTTAATATGATTCTATTTAAAGAGCCGAAAAACATGATTCGTATACTCAGCTTGCTGCTGATAGTGATTGGTGTGGTTGGGCTGAAGTTGTTTGCGTAATAGAAAAAGCAATGGAATTGATTTCCCATTGCTTTTTGAGTTAATTTATATACTTTTGTTGGTACGCTTTAAATTGTTCTTCGTATTTTTGCAACTTTGCTCCATCCACTTTTGAATTTAATTTCGGTTTTCGCTTTCCAATTACCATCACATCTTTATCTACAATAGGACTTGATAAAAAGATGTACGGTGCAAAACGATCACACTTCGTATTTGGGAGGGTTACGGATAATCTAGCATATTCTTCTGTCGGGAATTGGTTCGAGATTTCAAGTTCCTTGAGTCCGTCTAATTCCGATATTGGCTCTAAAGACTCGTCCTTCACTTTTATATTTGATAAGCACAGATATTTTAAATTCTTGAGGTATCTTAAAGGTTGAAGCGTATTTAAATTTAATGAATTCCAAACCCCGCCTGACAATTGCAGCAATTCTAAACCAGTGTTTTTTTGCAAAGGGGCTATGTCATTCAACTTTGAAAAATCTGTTATGGATAAAGCTTTTAAAAACGTGTTTTTTGATAGATCCCATAAACTTTGTGCCTTTGTATTCCATTCAAGTGCCAATACCTCAACATCTTTAAGAGAACTTATCATTGATAAATCTTCTACTCTCAGTTCATGCACAAAGAGCATTTTTGGATTAACTAAACTCAAGATCGTATTGAATTCCTTTTGGTCCACTTTGTAAATCCACAATTTCGTCAGGTTAGAAAAAGATTTTAACCTTTCAATGTTTATTGTTTTCCCTGTAATTAACAAGTCAGTAGAATTTTCATCTACATCGGCTAAATCATGAACAACTTCTGGTCGTTTATCATGATGAAAAATATATTGGGGGTCTTCTTTTCGCATGCTTTTACCTCCACACCTATAATTAAGGAATATCCAAATAAATTTTATCAGTATTTAGGAGTCAACACATTATGATCTTTAGCATTTTCTACTATTTCTTATGATGCAGTCATTGGAGACTACCTGCTAGTCAGCGGACTTCTACCAATTGATATGCTAATTTTAGTAGATAATAAAGTTAGTAAAACGCCTATATATAAACAAATAAAAGAACTCTAATTCGTATACGAATTAGAGTCCTCATGATATGACTGATTTTATTTTTCTACCTTAAAATCTTTCTCGTTTAATGGGTATCTTGCTGCTCAAGCAATAGATCCATTGCGTAAATCGATTCGCCTTTCTCATCCAACAGAAAGTACACAATCAAAGGTTCTCCAAAAGCTGCTGTCTGTTGCGTGAACAAAACACATGTGAATTTTTCAATACCAACTGGCAGCTTTCTTTTTAATAAAGGGTGAAGAATAGGTGAAGCCCGAATTGTATCTACATCAACATCCCAACATTCGTTTTTTAAAGTTGGATATTGCTCTGATAACAATTGGTGTAACATATCGGTCGTGAGCGCTGCTTTTCCATCGCATCCATCATTTATTATGTTGGTGTTATACATCCGACAGCTGTTCACCCTTTGAAGCGTTGATTCGTATTCCTTTTAAGACAAAGCGTTTCTGACCATCAAGTGTACAAGTGATCAATGTCAGTTCATTTTTCCCGCGATCCTTTAATACATCCACATCCGTCGGTTCTATCGTAGCAGAGCTGACAATTTTATATTCGTATGTTTCAGCTTGATGATGTAAGACGACTTTTTCTCCTTTAGGTACCTCTGGCAGCTGCCGGAAAAGCCGGTCGCCTCTATACCCTCTATGGCCTGCAATCGTGAAATTTCCTTCACCTGGCATTTGATGAGATTTGATTTGAGTCAGTGCAATGCCTAAATTTTCTTTTGTTGTAACAGGCAGCACTTTTTCGTTTAAATCAATTGACGGGATCTCTAGCTCCATCACATCTCGCAGGTCTTCTTCTGACACAGTTAAATGTGGAATTGAAGAAAGGGCATCACTTTCATTTTCTTCAATCATCTTTAATGCCTGTTCCATTGCTGCTGTCTCTTGAGAAGTTCGCCACTCATATAGAAAAGGAACGGAGATGAGCATCAGCCCCGTGACCACCAAAAAGCTGCCTAATAAGGTTCTTTTTTTCATCAATACACTCGTTCCTTCCTCTTACTGAATGGTTCTTCTTCTAAGAACAAGAAGAACAGTTCCAGAAGCTACTAGTAAAATCCCTGCATACATCAAGTAACGCAGCCATTCTTCTCCAGTCTTTGGCAGCTCTCCGTTTGAGTCATGAGGCGGATGTTGATCCCCTTTATCTGAGGCTGGAGGATTCGTGTGGTCCTCTTCACTCTTCACAGGTGCATTTTTCACAATCATTGTCTTGATCTCCACTTCGCCTATTTGAATTGTAAAAGCGAGCGGTTTCTTTAAAGCTACATAACCATCTGGTGCTTTCGTCTCTGTGAGTAGATACTCTCCAGGTTTAAGCCCTTTGACAATGGCTTCTCCGTCTTTTCCTGTTGTCACAGATTTTATGGTTTTCCCAGCTTTTGTACGAATGTCAAAGGCTGCCCCTTTTAAGGTTCTATCTGTCTGCTGGTCTACCTTTATGATACGCAGACTTCCTAAGATCAAGTGATTCTTCGCTGTTAATTGAAGCGGCTTCTGCTGATTTTTCTCAATTGTGAACAGGATCGGCTTATTATCCAATTCATAACCATGAGGTGCTTTCGTTTCAACGAATTGATATTCTCCCGGTTTTAGATCGTTGATGTGAAGCTTTCCTTTTTGATCCGTTACAAGTGATTTCTTCAACGTTTTTCCTTCTTTACTCAGAAGAGCAAACTCTGCATTTTCCAGCGGATGTCCCTCATCATCGATTTTGGTCAGTTCCACTGCTCCCGGCGTCAGTTTGTTGATCATTTCTACTTTTGCTGGTTTGTCTTGACCTAAACGAATCGTAAATGAGACAGGTGTCTGATCCAATTCATAGCCGGCAATGCTTGCTGTTTCGACAAATCGATAGGTTCCTGGCTTCAGTTGATCGACTGTCAGTTGACCGTTTTTGTCTGTCTTTAAGTCTTTCTGAATACGCTGATCATGCTCATCCATCAGATCGAAGGTCACCCCAGCCAGCAACTGACCATCCTCTCCTTTTTTCTGAAGCTTCACAGCACTTGTCGTCCGAATATTTTCTTTTGTCACTTTCACCAGTTGATTTGGGTTGAAATCAATCTTAAATTCTACTGGTTCTGCATCTAGTTTATGTCCAAACGGAGCCTTCGTTTCAACCAATTGGTAAGCGCCTGGTTTCAAATCGTTGACAGTGATGATGCCTTTCTCGTTTGTTGTTAAACCTGACATCATTTCTTTGCCATCGTCATTGAAAAGTGTAAATTCTGCGCCTTTCAATCTTTCTTTTTCTTCCCCTATTTTTGTGAGTTCTACAGAACCTTTCTTAAGCTGATTGATTGCCTCCACTTGAATCAATTCTTTTTGACCTAATTCAACTTCAAAGACAAGTGGTTTCGTACTCAATTCATAGCCTTCAAGACTCTTTCTTTCAACAAATTGATAGGTTCCAGGTTTTAGCCCTGTGAAGGTGATCTTTCCATCCTGATTGGTTGTAATTCCTTCTCCTCCTGCCACTATCTTTCCTTTATCATCAGATAGATCAAAGACAACCCCTTCTAATGATTTCCCATCTTCGCCTTTTTTGTGGAGCAGCACTCCGCCTGTTTTGCGGCTATTTTCTTTTGTCACACTGACCAGCTTCTCAGGGTTAAATGGAATAGCAAAAGTGACAGGTGTTTCGTCAAGCTCGTGACCAAATGGCGCCTTCGTTTCAACAAACTGATAGGTTCCAGGCTTCAGATCGTTGACGATGATCTTCCCGTTCTGATCAGTGACAAGACCTGTTTTCATCTCTTTTCCATTTGCATCTACAAGCTTGAATTCTGCTCCTTCAAGCACATCATCCTTTTCACCGAGCTTCGTGAGCTGGACAGATCCAGTTTTGAGATCATTGATCACTTTGATTTCTGCCGGTGTTTTTTGTGCGATTTCGATGGTAAAAGGATAAGATTTATTTTTCTTTTGGTAACCATCAATACTCTCTGTCTCCACGAGCTGATATTTGCCCGGTTTGAGGTCATCAACCAAAAGCTTCCCATCTTCATCTGTTGTCAAATCTTTACGTACGACTTTGTCATTTTGATCCAAGACTTCAAATTGAACACCTTGAAGCTTCTTGCCATCTTCCCCTTCTTTTTTCACTTCTAATGCACTTGTTTCATAGAAGTTCTTTTGCGAAATGACGACTGGTTCCTTTGGATCAAGTGGTACTTCAAATTTGATTGGCGTTTCATCTAATACATAACCATCGGGTGCTTTTGTTTCAATGAGCTGATACGTGCCCGGCCTTAGTTCGTTTATCGTGATCTTGCCATTTTCTCCTGTGACAAGCGAACCTTTTAGCTCATGCCCATCTTGATCTAAAAGCTTGAACTGTGCACCTTCTAGTCGCTCTCCGCCTTCACCTATTTTGCTCAATTCTGCTGAGCCTTTGATGATGTCATTTACTGCAGTTACAATTGTTGTTTCTGTTTGATTTTCTTTAATGGTGAACGGCCATTTTTGCTGATTTAATTGATAGCCTTTCGGTGCATTTGTCTCAACAAAATAATAGGAACCTGGCTCAAGATGTTTGAAAAGGATTTCTCCTTTTTCATCCGTTTTCAAATCGGTTTGGACGGTATCTCCAGATTCATTTTTCAGTTCAAATTCTGCATTCTCTAATGCTGCACCCGTCTCTTTGTCTTTTTTCGTTAACTTGACATGCTGGCGGATTTCTTGGTTTTGCACCGTCATGCTATTTCCTGTTTTCGCTTGATCTCCAGATTCGTAAGGCTGATCAATCGTTATATGGATCGGATCCTTGGTTTTAATATAACCATCAGGTGCTTTCTCTTCTGTCACGATATAATCACCATACAGAAGACGATCAAATCGAAGAGATCCTTCTTCATCTGTTGTCTTTGTACCAATGACGATGCCGCTCGCAGCATCTGTCAGAGAGAAGGTTGCTCCTTTTAGCGCTTTTCCAGTACTCGCATCTACCTTTTTAACGGTTAAAGCACCAATCGCTCCTGTGCCGTCCCCCATGCCAGCTGTGCGTTTGACCACAATTGAGGCTTCGGATTCCTTTTTGATTTCTTTTACATTTTCACCTCTAAACGTTACTTCGTTTTGAAGTGTACTTCCCACCTTATCTAAAATGAGAGATTGGTATTCCAAAATATATGGTCTCGTGATTTCTTCTTTAAATTTGATTTGAAAAGAATCTGGGTCGAATTCAAGGTCTAGTTCATAATCCTTCCCTTTTTCCAGCTCTTCTGCTTTTGTCACTTGCCCCTTTTCATCTATTGTCGTCGAATAGAGATGAAATGAGTTTTCAATTATGGCTTGGTTACTGCTTGGATGGTCTATAATCGTCGCATCTTGGACTGTTGATTGACCAAAATTGATATTTACTTTCCAATCAATAACTTTCCCTTGTTGATTTCCTGATTTGCTCGTGTATTTCCCTCCATTTGGAATGGACACCACAGCATTCACATCTGATTCTTTTGTCTGTCCATCATAAAGGGTCGCTTTATTTTCGTAGGTTTTCTGTACTAAATCCATTCCTTCAACACTTGTTTGATACGTGATTTTGTATGGGGAATCAATGGCTTTTTTGAAGATGACTTCGAAGCCTGTTTCTCCCTTTTCATTTTCAAGGAATTTGATGTCATAATGTTCTTTCGCTAATACCTCTTTTTCTTCTGCTCCATTTTCCCCGCCTTGTAAATCAAGCGAATAGACGATGATTGAATCTTTAAGCAAACGCTGATTTCCTTGAATGAAATCCTCGATTCTCGCCTCTTCTAGATGTTTCAAATTATAGTTCACACCGATATTCCATGTGATCTCTTTTTTCTTTGCATCATAAGTTCCGTTCTTAAAACCATTTGACTGCGTGTATGTGTCAGGCGTGAAGACAGATTGATTTTCCTTCGTCAAATCCTTGCCATCTTCATTTATCCATTCAAGCTTTACATGATTACGCAGATTCTTTTGGTCTTTATCTGCTCTTTTTTCATAATCAAAAGACGTTGTATATGTGACGATATGTTCTGTCTTAATTTCTTTCGTAAATTGAATATCAAATCCATTTTCATGTTCAATTATTAGGTAATCTGTGCCTTCTTCAAGCACTGAATTGCCTGTCGTCACTTTTAAACTATCTTTTTGCAGCGTCAATCCTTCGTTTGTAAACGTATCTTTTAATATTAGATTGTTCATCGTTTGTTGATCTTTGTTGAAGGTGATACGCCATGGAATAGTCTTGGTCTTGTAATTTGGTGTTCCATGATTTTTCGTTAGGATTTGCTGGTCAATTCTTTGCTTCCCTTGTTTGCTCTCTTTGCCAGCTGTTACGGTATTGATGATCTCTTCAGCTTCAAAAACCCGCTCGGTTGCTTTTGTTTCATAGGTGATGAGATAAGCTGATTGAATATCTTGATTGAATTGCAAGGTAAACCCGTTTTTCTCATCCTTTTTTTGAGGTTGAACTACATAATTTTCAAACGCTTTTGTCCCTGCTTCGTTGCCATTTTGATCAATTGTGACTTCTTTGACTTGAAATGAATCAGAAATCAGCGCCTGTGTGCCATTAAAGTAGTCTTCTAACAAAGCATCCTTTTGAGCCAGCTTTTTTTCGTTATAGTTATATCGAATTTCCCAAGTAATCGTTTGTGTGACTGGATCGTAGTGAGCGGCTTTTTTATTTAAAGGACTGCCTCTTGTCACATTCACTGTGCCTTCTGCTGAACTGATCACTTTATCACCGGAAACTAGGGACGCTTTATTACGAAATGCAGACTGATCTTGATTTGTAATGTCCGTTTCATACATTAAACGGTAAGCTAGATGCACGTCATCTTTAAATTCAATCGTGAAATCTTGACCATCTGCTGTTTGGCCGATTGTGTAGTGGTTTTCGTCAATCAGCTGGCCAATCGATGTTTCCCCATTTAGCTTTGTATCAATACGATAAAGCTTGATTGAATCTTTTTTCAATGCCTGACCTTCTTGAATCGGATCTAATAGCTTCGCTTGTTTCACATCGTCTAAGTCCATATTAAAATCTACTGTCCATTGAATGGTTTCAGCATTGTAAGATCGATTTGGTTTTCCCTTTTTAGAGACGTTTGGACCATTTGGAATGTATTGAATCGGAATAGATACCGTATCCTTGCCTTCAATCGGGGTAATGATGACATCTTTTTCTTCCGTGATGACTGTTTGTTGATCTAATTGCGTCCAAACTTGAAGTGTTCCATGGATATTTGAATATTGTTTAATAAAATCGGTGAACTCGATGGAGGCATTTCCGCTCTCATCTACAGAGAAATAACCAACGGTTGCCTGATTAAATTTCATCTCGAGACGATCGATTTTTTCGTAAATCACTAATTCCTCTGGAACCTTGAAATGGAATTCATCTCCGCCATTATAGCTATGCCCATTCGGGATGGCCCACTCATAGTTAATGGAAATCAGCGAGTTGATATCAGGTTTCTCAATTGAATTTCCTTCCGGATCTTCAAATATTAATTTCGCATCAGTGAGGAGATTTTCTTGTATCAGCGTTTGTTTTGTAACACTTTGCAGCCCTGCACGCTTAGACACGCTCACTTTATTTTTTAGTAATTCATCTTCTTCATTTTGTTTCGTTTGAGCGGCTTCTTGATTGTTAGAAGCTTTATCTTTCTCAGATGAGGTTGAGTCATCTTTTGGAAGGCTTTCTTCACCCTCATTTTGCTTTGTTTTCTCTTCTTGCTGAGTTATACTGGTGACATCGATGTCAATTGATCCTTCTAAATTTGGATCGATCTCAACATCTTCTTTAAATTTTACCGTCACTTCATTTTGTTTTGAAACGGTATACTCGCCAACAGGTATGTCACCTACAGTAATGGGTTCCTTCTGCTCCTTCTCTACCTGGATGGCTGAAGGAAGAGTGAGAACATACGGATATTGTTTTTTTAGATCAATTCCTTTTATTGACCAATGCACAGTGGCCTTTCTTACTTGCTGATCTTCCATGCTTGATAACTTATTGCCTTCGCTATCAGCAAACTCAATATCCCCATAAATATTTTCTTGAATTTCTTTTGCTTGTGCCCCTGCTAAAGGCAAGACTCCTAATATACTAGACTGTATGACTAGCACTGTAATGAGTGCCAGCGACAATATTCTTTTCAATACATCCACCCTTTTCTAAAATTAATTTTCAGCAATGATAAAAAATCAGTTGTATACTGTCCGATCAATCACTCCGCTTCTGATCAAATATTTTCTAAAAAATTGCACCTTACGACCCTATGAATAAAATGAGTTGATCAATCATGATAGTGGATTCAATAACTGGATTGGGGTCCATAGAAATGGGGAATAGTGAGAGGGATCATGAAAGAATAAATATGAATTTTTCTATTGATACTTGAATGAACAATAAACGATGTGTACATGCATATATAAGCATGTATTCACATATAGTTCGTTCATATGAAACAAGCATGTATCATATGGTATGTATGGTTAGACAGTTCAGCATCATATAGACCGCATTCCTTTCTACTCCCTTTCATATGGTAATCAAAAATCTGCTGCATTTTATTCTTTCATTTACCGTTTCAACAGCAAAAAAATAAACAAAATATCTAAAATGATCCATTTTTATAGGATTCATGGCATAATTATCACCTTTTAAAAGAAAAATATGGAGAATTAACGAATAATATTTGTTTTCGTCTAATTTTTTTCTCTTTTATCATGAAAAGTGAAGACAAAACGATTTAGCCTAAACATTAAAATCATTTTATGCCTATTTAGAAAATCAAATGTTCTTTAAGTGAACTTCATAATATAGAGGCAAGCCAAGGGAAGGAGTTAGTTGTTTAATGGAGCTCATTGATAATAAATCAAAGAGATGGATAAAAATTTTAAAACTGCTTGTATCAAAAGATAAGTGGTGGAGCCTTCAAGAAATATCGAATGAACAAATCGGTTCGGTTCGTGCCATTCAAAGCGATTTAGAACAAATGAAGTCGTTCCAAACAGAAAACGGAGAGCCGTTAATCCACATAAAGCCAAGACAAGGCATATCCATTTGTTATACACAGACGATACGAGTCGACTACTATATCAAAGAAATTCTAAAAGATACGATTGAAATTCGATTGATTGACGGCGTTTTCTTTGAACAAAACAGGTCTTTCTATGAATGGATGGACATACTGAATATCAGTAGATCCACATTGTATAACACCATTCATAAAATCAATTCGCTTCTTATCTCGTATGACATTGAGTTACGACCAGATAGTATGCAGTTCCATGGAAATGAGAAGGAGATTCGTCAATTTTTTGTGGAATTTTTGTTTGAAGTCTATGGAAGCAGGCTTTGGCCATTCGATGATATTCAAAAGCAAGATGCAGTTGATTTTTTACAAAAGCTATTTCAGGTGCTCGAAGTCAATCTACCTGATGTGGCTATAGATAAATTTTGCCTATGGCTCGCCGTTTCCATACACCGAGTGAGGAAAAATTTTTCAATACGACGCAATTATAGGTACTCAATGGATAAGGAAAAACAAACATCTACAGCTAAAGGTATCTATAATCAAATCAAAAACTTGGAAGAACACGTTTGCCAAATGACAAAGGACACTTTTGGTGTTACGTTGGATCGTCACGAATTTGTCTTTTTACTATTGATTGAACCAGCTATTGGCCATTATAAATCAATTGAAACTGTCGAAGAAAAATTGACGTTCTTTCAATCGCATACACCACACCTCTTCGAAGCCATTCATTCCTTTATCAACCAACTGGAGTTGATATTTCATCAAGAGGTGGCTAATCGCAAGGCGATGACACTGATTCTTCTCCAATATTATGTGTATTCTAGGGAAATTACCGTAAGAGATGGATTCCTTTTCAAAAAGAAATCGAGGTATTTATCAGAGGTAAAAAAACAGCTTCCTTATTTCTATTCGAGGATTACTCATATCATCCAAGAGTTAAAAACAGACGATATACTTGCTTCTTTTGTGAAAAATGAACGAGAATTGATTCGTATCATTACTTCTAACTGGAGGGGGCTTGTTCATTTGGAAATGGATCGGAGAAACGTGTTGAACATTTTTGTCATTTCAACATTAGGTTATAATCATAGTTTGTTTATTGCGGATTTAATTAAATTAAGATTGCCTCCTCTCATTCATATTTTCACAAGTCCAGAAAATACATTAAATGAACAGACAATGGATCGACTTGGGATTGATATGATTGTGACCGATACTGAACTTCCTAATCAATTAGGACGGTCTACGCTGCTGATCAGCTCTTTTCCAACAAAGAAAGAAGTGGACAACTTGCACTCAAGATTGGTTGATATGACAAACTAAGATTCACCAAAAAAAGCTGCTGAGGAGCTCTCTCAAGCAGCTTTTTGCTTCTGTATTAATGAAGCGCTATTTGTTCATTCATCAAATCAATAGCATAAAGCGATTGCTCATATTCATCTAATAGAAGGTAGACTTTGAGCGGTGCAGCAGTTTGATCTGTCTGCTGCGTGAATAGGACACAAGTGAATTTTTCGATTCCTTCTGGCAGCTTGCTTTTCAGAAAAGGATGAAGAATAGGAGAGATTCGAAGGGTATCAACATCTTGCAACCAAAGCTCATCTTGTAACGCAGGATAATGGTCAACCAAAAACTGACGAAACACTTCCAATGTACTCAAGTTAGATATCCTCACTTTCTTCTATTTATAGCTTTAAGCTTACCTAAAACAAACATGTTCAACTCACCCTATGATCTCAGTCCGCCTATTTTCGCATACTACTAGAGACACAATGTCATTTTTTCTTCTAAAAGATTTGTAGATCAACTTTACTGTCATGAGTTTTCCATATGTATGACGTTTACTGTATGAAATACGAATTCCCACCGATGGACCTATGATCATATTCTTATCTGTTTCTTTCGTGATGAAACGACAACTTCCTTCTACAAAATTCCATTTTTATTCTAAAAAGAGGAAAATAGGACAAAAAAGAACAGCTACTCACTGTTCTTTTAGAAGTTATGAAAGGTCTGTCAAAGAGAATACTTCGCCGCTCACTGCATCAACGCCATCATGACAGTCAAGCTTGCCGCATAAAACATATTGTTTTTGCACATCGTCATAGACGTAGATGGGTGTAAGTTCGAGGCGTTCTCTCAATGTTTCAAAGGCTTCTTTCTGAGAAATGGTGATTTCACTAGCTGTTTGAGATGGATTGAGTATCCCGCATACTTGAAACATCTCTTTTTTATCTATGTAATTAATGGCTTCAAAAGTGCTGGGATCAATGAAGACCTTGATCTTATCCATAAATCCACAGCCTTCTTGCTCATTCGTTTTTAATATCGCTTCGATATAGCCATGATCACGGTGGAGTGTTTTAAGCACCCACTTCCCTGTATCCTTTGAATATTTTTGCGCCAAAAAGGTGCGAACCGCTTTGATACACTCCGCTTGCTCTTCTTTTGAGATCGGGAATGTATCTGGTGAAGGCTCCAGTGAGAAGGCTTGTTCAGCAGTAATGTCCTCGTTTATATTGATTTCCTTTTTTTCAAAGATTTTGGTTAAAGGTTCATTCCACTCCATGACCTGATTCATGTGTATACAATGTGTTTCTTCACGTCCAATTTCAAATGGTATCGTTCCTGTTCCATCGTTCTTGACATAAATTTCTTCTAACGCAAATATAGGGCGGATTCGATTCTGCTCGAAGGAGGGCCAATCAAACCGCTGCACTTGCTGCTGAGCTAAATCCTCGATCCTATCAATGGAAAGCACATATTCTTCAGCTCTTAGTCGTTTTTTTGCCATAAATGGCCCTCGATGTATAAAGTGAATGAGCTGCCCATGTTCATTCCATTTCACCTCGATTCTGCCTGAAGGCGTCACTTTCACACCATCTATTGCTTCTTCGAAAAAAAGTTCCCCTTTCTCCTTTTGTTGCAAGTGAAAATGCTCACCATCAATCAACCCTGTTTCTTGTTCAATCCATTGAATGGCATGAGCTGGATAAGGCCTCTTAAATGTGACACCATTCTTCGCGAAGGTTTTATCCATGACAAAAATAACCGTTTCAACCTGCCCTGTATTCAAATTCACGTCAATCACAGCAGTGCCGTCCGGGTTTAGATCATCGTCCTCTGGTTCAGCTTCATGGGTGGGAAACCATTCCATATTCAATGTATACACCGTTTCATTGAACATATTGACGTAACGATGAAAATTGTGCCTTTTTAGATAGTAAAGATCTAAGCCAAATTTCGCCTTTGTCTGATCGATCAGTTGTTGTATGTTTGCATTCATTTGTTTCACCTCAAAATTCAGTTTTATGGAAGAAGAAAGATGACGATAAAGCCGAATATGACGATCACTGATAATAATCCTAATGCCATTGCCAGCATATTTGATTCCTTTGTAAAGCCTTTTAATCCGTGCGCTTCAGTCGACCGATCGATTTTTCTAAAGCGAAAGAGCATGCTTATATTGATAATGGCTAGAGCCATAACAAATAAGAAAATGAGAAACTTAAGTTCTATTTCAAAGAATGAATCTGGTATTGTTTGTAAACTAAATGATTGGAAGAACATAAGCCCGCTCAATATCAATTTCCAAATGTTCTCCACTCTTTGTTCTTTCTCCCACTCTTTTCCCAATTTTTCTTTTTCATAAATGGCTACCTGCTCAAAAATGGGAATGAAAGACTTTGTTGATCCTTTTTTGATCAAGCCGTAAATGCCTTGAAGGAGCATGAAGATTCCTAAACAAAGAAAGAAATATGTAAATTGAATCTCAACTTTTTGAATCAAAACAAAAAAAATCAAGATCATCACGCCGAATAGTAAATTAGAGATAACTACTTGTTTTGTCCTCATCTTTTTCAGTGCAGCTTGATCCATGTAATACTCCTCTCCGTTTTAAATGTTTCTTTTGAACGCTCTATCTTTATTACGATTTTACCGAAAAAATGTTTCAATATTTTCCCTTTCCATTGCAGAAATGGAAAGGGAAAGACGCCCATCATTCAATGGACGTCTCATTCTTCGTAATGAAATCATCACATCATTTCTTGAGCAGCTGTTCTGTCTTTTATTTGCTCAGCTGCCAAACGTTTAAAATCCTCAACAGACATTTGCTTTGAAGTCTTTTCTCCGTGCTGTCTAATATTTAGTGTGTTGTCTTGCATTTCTGTATCGCCAATGACAGCGATATAAGGGATTTTTTGCATTTGTGCTTCTCTCATTTTATAGCCAAGTTTTTCATCACGCTCATCGATTATTGCTCTTATTCCGATACTTCTTAATTGCTGCTGCACCTTTAAGCAGTGATCAAGGTGAATAGTTGAGACTGGGATGATTTGTACTTGTACTGGTGCTAGCCATAATGGAAAGACACCCGCAAAATGCTCAATGAGAATGCCTAGGAAACGATCTAGAGAACCAAAAATGGCGCTGTGAATCACAACTGGTCGTACCTTTTCATTTTTTTCATTGATATATGTTAAATCAAATTTCTCAGGCATTTGAAAATCCAGCTGAATTGTGGCGCACTGATGGCTCCGCTGCAGGGCATCTTTAATATGAAAATCGATCTTCGGTCCATAAAATGCCCCATCTCCTTCATTTAGCTGGTAGTCGACCTTTAGACGATCAAGCACATTTTTTAGTGCTGTTTCGGATATTTCCCAAATGGCATCATCCCCTAAGGCTTTTTCTGGACGAGTGGATAGCTCGACGGAATACTCAAACCCAAATGTCCGATACACATGATCAACTAATTGGAAAATCCGTTTGATTTCAGCTTCGATTTGATCTTCTCTTAAAAAAATGTGAGCATCATCTTGGCAAAATGTCCTGACCCTGAACAATCCATTTAACGCTCCGCTAAATTCATGACGATGCACCTGGCCAAACTCAGCCATTCTGATCGGGAGGTCTCTGTATGAATATAAGCTGTTTTTGAACATGAGCATATGCCCTGGACAGTTCATCGGTTTTAAAGCAAAGCTTGTATGGTCTACTTCTGAGAAATACATATTTTCATGATAATGATCCCAGTGCCCTGACTTTTCCCAAAGCTCTTGGTTCATCATAAACGGTGTACTCACTTCTTCGTATTGCGCTTTTCCTCGCACTTCTCTTGAAAAGGCCATTAATTCATTTCTGACAATCTGACCTTTTGGTAAATAAAACGGCATGCCTGGTGCTTCTTCTGAAAACATAAAGAGGGATAACTGCTTCCCTAATTTCCGGTGATCACGTTTATTTGCTTCTTCCATGAAATGAAGATAATCAGCTAGATGATTTGGATGCTGAAACGCTACACCATACACTCGCTGCAAGACATCCTGATTGCTATCTCCCCGCCAATAAGCCCCTGCAACACGTGTTAGTTTAAATGACTTTAAGTACCCTGTAGAAGGTACATGCGGCCCGCGGCATAAATCTACAAATTCTCCTTGCTGATAAACTGTGATGGCTTCTTGAGAGGGTAACCCTTTTAAAATATCCAGCTTATATGGATCATGTGCAAACAGCGCTTCTGCTTCTTTGTAAGAGACCTCTTTTCTTTGGATGGGATGATTCTCATTTATGATGTTTTTCATCTCTTTTTCAATTTCTTCCAAATCCTCTACGCTTAATGTTTGATCGAGCTTCATATCATAGTAAAATCCATTTTCAATGACAGGACCGATTCCTAGTGTGACATTGTCATATAACCTTTTCACAGCCTGGGCTAATACGTGTGCAGATGTATGGCGCAGCACTTCAACCCCTTCTTTTGAATCAAGTGTGACAATAGACAGCCGAACATCGCTGTTTAGCTTTTCACTTAAATCAACCATTTGATCATTGACCTTTCCCGCCACCGCTTTTTTTCTTAAGCTCGGACTAATATGGAAGGCAACATCTGCAACAGTCGTACCTGCGGGAAACTCCTTTATCTTTCCATCTAGAAATTGAATCTTCACCATGTTTTCTCTCATAACTGACACACCTTTCCTATTTTTTGAAATAAAAAAAACACACCCATCCCTCATAGAGGGACGAATGTGTAATCCGTGGTTCCACCCAAATTCCCATAACGCGTATTCGCTTTATGGCTCTGGTGCCGTAACGCGGCATTGACGGTATTGGATACTGCAATTTTCCCCAATACAGCTCAAAGGTGGTAAGACAGCTTTTCTGCGTTAGGAAGATTTCAGCGTGACTTCCCTCTCTGGTAACCGATAAAAGCTGCTCATGTCCTTTTCAAAGCAATGATCCTATATGAGTGTACAAAAAAACACACCCATCCCTCATAGAGGGACGAATGTGTGATCCGTGGTTCCACCCAAATTCCCATAATGCGTATTCGCTTTATGGCTCTGGTGCCGTAACGTGGCGTAAACGATATTGGATACTGTAATTTCCCCAATACAGCTCAAAGGTGGTAAGACAACTTTTCTGTGTTAGGAAGATTTCAGCGTGACTTCCCTCTCTGATAACCAGTAAAAATGGCTCATGTCCTTTTCTTCGCTTTTAATTTCTCCATATCTTACATGATGATAATGGATGATGTAAAGCTTTATTTTGAGTAAAGCTAATGAAATTCATTCTTTAAAATGGCATTTTGAGTGATTTTACTCAGGCTATAATCAATTTGCCCTAAATACTCAATTAGCATCCTAATGTAGGTAGTAATCTTAAGCCAGCCATAATTCCCTTAGATTTCTCAATCCTGATAATACGTGTATAACTGTGAAATTTCTATCTCAATTCCACCTTTAAGAAGTCTCTCTCTCCTACTGTGAAATAGCTTATCTAATATTTCTTTCTTGTCCTCAAATCGTCCATAATGGATTTTCTTATGACAGACTAAACAAATTGAAACAATATTAGCATGGATGTCTAAACTGTGATCAAATTGATCCTGATATTGCATTGGTATCAAGTGGTGAGCCTCTACATAATTCTCTCCATTAAACTTAGAAATAAAATGCTTATGCTGTTTATCGAACTCACATAAATAATCTGCATCAGCAACAGCTAAAACTGCATATTTAGGATTTCTACTCCATACCTTTTTATTTTTCACTAACCTATGTTCAGGCTTATCTCTTGGCTTATCCTCAATATCAGCTCTACCGACATCAGCAGGATCTCCTATTAGGTACTTTTCAAACTCCTGCTCCTCTTTAAATAGCTCTGCTTGCAACTCAGAATCATCATAATATTCAATGTATTTTTTAAAATGATTTAAAGCTACACTATACATCCTATGTCCTTTTTCATTCTTCTTTTTGAACTCTGGATTACTAAGAATTTCATCGATAAAGGCAGCATCAGTTAGATTAAATAAATTAATCTTCTGTAATCCATAGTCTCCTAATTCTGAGGATATAGTGCCGATCGCTTTAGAGTATCTTCCAATAGAGTATGGTTTTATATTTGTATAAGTTCTCAACCAATCAGCAAAAGTATCTTGATTCATCAATGGTACGACTCACTCTCTCTGTATATTGTTTTCTTTATAGATAGATATTCAGAAGAATTAATATGCTCTATTGAATGGTTACAAAAACAATATTTGACTCAAACAAAACTTAATTTATACCATTCTGAAGAATATACCTGCATACCTCTAAGAATTTCTCCTGAATCATTCAGATAAAAATTCCCTCAAAAAAGGAAATTTAGTTCATGTTCTTTTTCACAAATTCCCCTTCACAATCGTTCTCTTGGCTTTCTTAACAATTCTGCTTGTCGCTTTTGTATTAGAATCCTTTGACCACTGTTCGCACAGATTTCGTACCCAATCAGGCTGTGTTTTACTAGCGTCATTCAGCCAGTTTCCTACAGAATCTTGAACATATGTTGATGGATCAGATTTGAGGTGATTTAGAATTGGCAGTGCTCTTTCTGGCTCCTGTTTTAATAACTCAATATGCTTTGTCCATACACCTCTTGGACGGATTGCCTCTACAGAGAATCGACGAATATTTTCATCCTCACTTTTTGTCCATTCTGTTAAATATTTTATACTTTGATCGAGCTGCTGACTTAGACTTTCTCTCACTGACATCCAAGCAATTTCGCGTACACCAAAATGATGATCAGCTGCGAAAGGCTGAATGTACGCCAGTTTCTCTTCCAAAGAGGATGAACGCTGCTTGTTCATATAAGCAGCCCAGCAGCGGACGCTATCAGATATGTGACAACTGCATGCCTGTATGACTTCCACTCTTTTTTCCTCATTTTCTTCCTGCAGCACTCCATCTAACAAATGACCTATGAGACGAATCGCTTTCATGCCTGACTCCGCTTTTTGTTTGGCGATTTCTTCTGAAAGATCGATTAAATGTTTGTCTAAACCAATAGACGGCAAAACATGCTGTAATAGAGTCACGTGATTGACAGCCAACCATTCAGTTAAATTGACACTCTCTAACTCTCCCTGATTCAAAAGAATCAAGACGTCATGAGGAATGTCACTCCCCTTTCGAGCGCCTTTACGATTGATGATGTCCTCGCTTATTGGCATTATGTATTCTCTCCCGTCTACCAGTACATTTTTGGCATTATTTTTTGGAGTCATTTGTTATTAACGCTTAAAAACCTTCGGATATTCACTCCCATTGTAGCAAATAAACTCCCTCAACTGGTTCTTCTTCAAATCAAAAAAAGGAACTACCGAAATAAGTAGTTCCCTCAATACTAGTGAATCTATGTTACCTTCCTTGCTCCATTACCTTCAAACTCTTATGCTGAGAGATTCGATCAAACGCCACCATCAGAATGGTCATGAGTAAAGCGAGAAGAACCGTTCCAGCGCTGATCCAGCTGAGGTTCAATATAGATGTCCTGCTTAGTACAAGTCCTCCTAAACCAGAGCCTAAAGCAAATCCGAATTGAATAAATGATGTATTGACACTTAATGCGATATCAGGAGATTTCGGTACAAGTGTGACAAGATATAGCTGCTGAGCTGGCGATGTGCTCCATGTAGCAATCATCCATATCATGATCACCGCTACCATGACCACGAGATTCCCTGTCACAAATGCTAGCAGCATAAGCATGATGATTTGTAGAATAATTCCGGAGAAAATCGTGAATATTGGGCCTTTTTTATCTGCTGCTATCCCTCCAAGACTGGAGCCCAAAAAGCTACATATTCCCGCTAGCAATAAAATGACGCTGATTTCTGTGATGCTAAGGTTTGCTGATTCTTGCAGGAATGGCGTTAAATAGGTAAATAAAGTAGAATATCCACCTACATAAAAGAGTGTCACTGCCACCGCAAGCAAAATTCTCTTATCTTTTAATATCGATAACTGCATACCTAGCGTCACCGGTTCTTGTTCTTTCATAGAAGGGATGCGCCTATATACAACAATCAGCGGAATGAGCGTGATCAATCCAATGGCTGCAAATAATGCTTTCCATCCCATCATGCTGCTTAGAAATGTCCCGATTGGCACACCTAAAACCAAGGAACTGCTGAGTCCCATTAAAATGATGCCAATCGCTGTTCCTCTTTTTTCTCGTTCTACAAGCCGAGTAGCCACAGCCATTGCCACCACAATGGCCGTCCCTCCACTAATTCCTTGTAAAACCCTTGTCATCAGCACCATTTCAAACGAATGGCTGACACTTGTGACGATATTACTTAAAGTAAAAATGATCAGCATCCATGATAATATTTTTCTGCGGTCGATATTGATGGTTAGTGCAATGACAATCGGTGCGCCGATTGCTGCTGAGAGCGCTAAGGATGTGACCAATAAACCAGCAGCTGATGTCGTGACCTGTAAATCATCTGCGACCATTTGAATAATCCCTGTAATGATATATTCGATTGTTCCGATTAAGAAGGCTGCTAAAGCAAGTAAATAAACAACGGCTTTATTTTTCATCGTGACGTTTCTCCTTTGGGCAATGTTTACGGCTGATCTTCTTTCACGCGATATCCGTTATTTTCGATCCATGTCGCCAGGTCAACACAAGCAGTTTGTGCAAATGGAGAATCTGAATGAAATAAGAGCGTCGCCATGGTTTCTTCAGCTGGTAACGTGCGCATCGTAATTCCCTGAGGAAGAGAGCCCCTTAACGCTTTAGCGGAATACCCAACCTCAAATTCGAACTCACTTTCTTGAGCAAGTGATTCCCTCCACAGCACGATTTGTGGCTCAGAGTTCAATTCTTGCGGATGTTTTTGTAACAAATGATGAAACGTTTCAAAGAATGATGGGATTTCGTCAACAGTTCCGTTGGATTGAAAAGACATGATGTGTTTGCTTTCAACCGATTTGATGATGACCTCCTGCTCTTTTTCAACACACCCCTCTCGTTTGATGAGGTGCATCCGCTCCTTAATACGGGCTAATTTCTGCTGTTCTCGATCGATCAATTGCTGAATCTCACTTTCTTTCAAGAGAAACATCCCCTGAATCTGTTCGACAGAAATATCTTCACGAAGAAGCTGACCCATTTGCTTTAACGTAAAACCTAATTCCTTGTATAGAAAAATCCGATTGACCTCAAGCAGCTGCTCAGCTGAATAATACCGGTATCCCGAATCTTGATGGATCTGTTTAGGTTTTAATAAATCGATTTGGTCATAATACCTTAAGGTTTTGACAGGGACTTTACTTAACATAGAAAAATCGCCAATCTTGAACATCCTGATCTCCTCCGTTTTGTTGATCTGATCAAAGTATAAACCTTTCAGTTAAGGGGAAAGTCAATAGAAGATTTTCATTTGCATAATCATTTGATGAAGTTGAATAAATTTTTCAAAAGCGCAAAAAGCCTAGATTTCTCTAAAATCTAGGCTTTGCCCATTATCCTAAAATTTTTTCTAACAATCCCATCTGCTCAACAATCTTCATATCATTCATAAATCGTTCCAAACTTACTTTATTCTCTTTTTGTAAGTCTGTTGAATAACCTAAGCATATATTAAAAATACGATCTAACCTTTCTCCGTCTCCACTATAAAAATAATTCGTCACTACTCCATTATTTTCACTTGCAAGAACCACAACTGTAGCCATCTCTAATACATATTCTATATCTTCTTTAGAAATCGTTCGATCTTTTTTCTTAGCACTCATGAATTCATGACTATGAATAGAACGAATCCTACCTTCAAGTAAATTGAGTATAGACTTCTTATAAATGACATACACACTGTGAATATGACTTTTATCAGGACAATAGGGATCTTGTAAAATGAATTTTATACGCTCATCTTCTTTTTCAATTTTTATTGCATCAAGATCATATAATAAAATTTGATCAATTTCTTCTATTTTCATAGGAGGAAAAGTATCGGCTGCATCTGTTTTATTTTTCATATGATCACTCCAATAATTGAAATAAACCGCTCTTAGTCCAAACAATCTAATCTTTCAAGACACTTCAACATGTTTCCACTTTTAAAGAAATTGAATATGGCTCCCTCACTAAATCGCTCAGCTCTCAAAGCCCCCATGATGAGAGCAAGTACACACTGCGCATTTAAATTTGAGATGTCCACATGCTCCATATCGTTCGTTCCCCAATCAATTCCATTTTCTGAGAGGATTTCACTATAGCGGGTAAGTTCCATTTCTTGATGCTGTTCTGCAAAGGTATAGACATCTTCAATAAAGCGTTGGACCGTTTCGGAATAATTCACAAAGGGCATCTGGATTGGGCGTTCAGCTGTTCCATCATTTTCTTGATCGATCACCCATTCTCCGATATGGTCCTCGTGAAGCATCGGTATGTATTTTGTCAGTATTTCAAATTGACTCATCGTTATCCTCCTCTATTTTATGAACTTGATTTACTCAGTTGATAAAAAAATCCGTGATCATCCTACCAGTTAGCCACCAGTATTCAAATCACGGACTGTTTATTCACTTCACTTTTTACACTCTTACCATTGATACAACTGTCTCCACATGCGCCGTATGCGGGAACATATCAACTGGCTGCATGTATTCGATTTTGTAGTCTTTTGACATGTATTCAAGGTCTTTTGCTAGTGTGGATGGGTTGCAAGAGACGTAGACAAAGCGTTTTGGTTTGACTTGTTTGACGGTGTCTAAGAAGGTGCGCTCGCAGCCTGTTCTTGGCGGGTCGACGACGATGACGTCAGGACGGAAGCCTTCTTTGACCCATTTTGGCAGCCAATGTTCAGCTGTTCCTGTCACATAGGTCGCGTTTTTCATGCCGTGTTTTTTGGCATTTTTCTTAGCATCATCAATTGATTCTTTGATAACATCCATTCCTCTTACTTCTTTTGCGCCATCTGAGAGCCACATCCCAATGGTTCCAACGCCGCAATACGCATCGACAACCTTTTCTTTGCCAGTCAGTTTGGCCGCTTTTTTCGCTTCATCATAAAGCTTTAGCGTCTGCTTCGGATTCAATTGGAAGAAAGCACGTGCACTTAGTTCGAAAGAGACGTCTCCTAAAAATTCTTGGATGACCATATTGCCAGCTAGGTGAGATGTTTTATGGCCGAAGATGACTGATGTTTTTTCGCCATTGATATTATGCATAATGGACGTCACTTCAGGCAGACGTTTTTGAATGGCTTCGGCAATTTCTTTTTTCTTTGGAAATTCAGGTTTTGATGTGACAAGAACGACCTGTACTTCCCCTGTTTCAAAGCCGACACGCACGACAATCGAACGCACGTCGCCTTTTCTTGTCCGTTCATTGTAAACAGATACGCCGAACTTCTCTAAAATTTTGCGAACAACACCCGTTGTTTTGTTCGTTTTTGGATGCTGCACGATACATTCCTTGATCGGTACAAGCTTATGAGAATTCAGTCCGTAAAGTCCTGCAATGATGTCTCCGCTGTGAGAACGTCCTACTTGGAACTGACTTTTGTTTCGGTAATGCCACGGGTCTTCCATGCCGATCGTTGGCCTGATATCAAGCTTTTCAACCGATAGCTTTGTATGGCGCTCCATTGATTGAATGACAATATCACGCTTTTCATTTAGCTGCTGCTCATACGCCAAATGCTGAAGCTGACAGCCGCCGCACTCTTCGTATACTGGGCATGGCGGTTTGACTCGATGCTCAGAGCGCTTTCGCACTTTCCTGACCGTACCTTCTGCATATTTTGCTTGGACATTCGTTGCTTCAACCACCACTTCCTCACCTGGAAGCGCGCCTGGGACAAAGACCACTTGTTTTTTAAAATAACCGACCCCTTCTCCATTAATGCCAAGGCGTTTAATGGTAAGCGGGAACTGCTGTCCCTTTTGCAAAAGGGCACCTTGCTGTTTTTCTTTCACTTTATTCTCTCCGTTCTATTTAAACCATTGATAGGTTGTCTTCATTTTATTCCATCTCCTTAGTATATCACGTCTTGGACAAAGAGAGAAAATGCCTTTCATTTATTTATCTGTCTCAATGCTTCTCCATAAATATAAAGAAGCGTAGCTTAAATATGGGGTCCATTCCTTGCTTAGCACTGCCATCTCTTCTTTTGTCGGTTTTTCAGGCAGGTCGAAGTGCTGTTTGATTGCATTTTGAATGCCGATATCTGCCATTGGAAAGAGATTTGGTCTTCCAAGCCCATTCATGAGCACATTTTGAACCGTCCAAGGTCCAATCCCTCTAATCGGAAGCAATCGCTCTTCTACCTCCAGATCAGATAAATCGTGTAATTCCTCTAAACAAAGAGAGCCGCTCACAATTCGTTTCGATACATCGATAACATATTCTGCTTTTCGCTGACTAAACTGCAGCTTTCTCAAATCCTCTGTTTCAAGAGAGGCAATGGTTTCTGGTAAAGGATCAAACCATACACCTTCTATTTGCTCGCCGTACGTATGAACAAATCGTTTCGTGAGCTCGTAAGCAAACGAAAGGTTCAGCTGCTGATGAATGATGCATTTCATGAAACAATGATATAAATGAAAATCCAGCATGAGTGGCGTTCCGATATGCTCCTCAAAAATGGGCGCTAAATTGGTTTGAGAAAAATGGTCTTGAATCATGTGTAATTGATGCTCCATGCCAAATATCCGTTTTACCTCAGAAAGAAGGGGTTCCTCTGGGCCGTTTGATCGCACCCGGAACATAGGCGCATCTATTGTTCCAGTAGCTTGAACGATGACCACATACGGTTTTTGCTCCAATCTGATCGGCACTTTGATTTCTCTTTGACTCAAATCGACTGCTTTTAATGGATCACTTGATAAGCGTCTAAGCACTTGATCGAAATGATACGGCGGCTCTATCACCAGCTGTTTTTCCCACATACATGTCCTCTTCCTTTCTGCCAACATACGCAGATGTAATTGTTTCATTTTGCATGAATGATTCTCTTTATTGAATACTTTTTAACATAAAGAGTACAAGAATTTATCAGTTATATCTTCCTTATTTGTGGTCATTCTCCTTTTGGATAGACGAAAGTTTTTAGTCGAATTCAGCTAACATTCGACAGCAATCTTCAACATTTTAGGATCATTTTCCTTAAATTAGAAATAGAACCTCTGGGTGATATCTTCCTCCCTGAATATATTTGTATAATTATGGCATATCAAGGAGGTGAACAAAGGAATTAGCGGATTAGGCAATCATTTGTTTTATCTTGCAAGAACATATTTACCTCATTGATAACCGGCTTCACCTAGTTTCACATTTTACAAAAAAGAAGACCCAAAATTAAAAAACAAAGGAGATCCGACCAATGAAAAAAACCATTCTTTCTGTTGCACTTGCCACTGCTGTTTCTTCGACACTGCCATTATTCGCTGACGCTGCTGAGCCAAAAACTTCAGCACCTGTTTCTACTACACTTCAGCAAACTGTCTTAAACAAAGCTGCTGCTGAAGGTAAAGCTGGCACTACGGCTAGCCCTAATGTTAACGTAAACTTTGATGTTCTTGGGATTGCCAATGCCATTGTAAACGCAGTAAACGCAAATGCAAACCGTTCTGGATTCGTGAAAAGCGTCATGGAAAGCACATTCTACGCTGCTGGCGGCAGATATAATGTCATGGTCTTTAACCTAAGCCAGAACTACGAAGACCGTTTTAACGGCGTCAAAACTTTCGCTACTGCTAATCTTGGTAATGTTGTTTACGGAATTTGGGTATTCGAAAGCGGTACATTTAAAAACAACGGCGATGGCGGCTGGGATAACTGGGCGTTTAGAGGCTGGTTTGACCGTCAAGATAAATTCGTTACGTTCCATCGTCCTTAATTCTCGGTTTTATCCATCAATCATACACGCACATTTAACCGATCTCTTTCTGAGATCGGCTTTTTTATGTAGAAAACGTATAAGTTCACCGGCGCTGCTTCATGATATAATGCAAGTCTGGAGGGGTGCACATGCTGAGAAAACTTGCAGTGACAAAAAACGGCGACTTGATTGAACATGCAACAATGCAGCAGCTTTCAAGCCCCGAAATCGCCTGGTATTGGATTGATTTTCATGCACCAACGGAAAAGGAAGCAGCGCTTTTGAAGGAATATTTTCAGTTCCATCCGCTTGCGATTGAGGATTGCTTCCATTATTTGCAGCGGCCTAAGCTTGATTTTTATGAGGGGTATTTATTTTTCGTGCTACATGCCCTTAATCAAAAAACGCTGCGTTCTGAGGAAGTTGATCTGTTTGTTGGTGAAAACTATATCGTGACCTTTCATTTAAAGGAAGCGCCATACATTGATCGTGTCATTCGAAAGCTCAAGGGGTCTGATAAAGAAAGAAACAGCGGACCCGAGCATATTGCCTACATGCTGATTGATCAGCTCGTTGATGATTATTTCCCTATTATTTATCAAATAGAGGACAGGCTGAATGAAATTGAGGATGAAGAAGGTCATAAAACGTATGGCACGTTGATGAACGAAGTATTCGGAATCCGATCCGATTTGCTCAAACTGCGAAGAACGATTATCCCGATGAGGGACCTTTTATATCGTATTGTGAACACAAATACGATGAAAAGCGATACAAACCGCCAAGCGTATTTTAATGATATTTACGATCATCTTTTGAAACTAACAGAGATCGTTGAGTCGAACCGGGACATGACAGCGGATTTACGAGACAGCTATCAGACGCTGAATTCCAACCGGATGAATGCGATTATGATGACATTGACCATTGTGTCGACCATTTTTATTCCACTGACCTTTATTGTTGGGGTGTACGGAATGAACTTTGACAACATGCCTGAATTACATTGGAAATACGGCTATTTTGGCGTGCTGATTTTCATGGGGCTGCTCGTCTCGGGAATGCTTTTATGGTTTAAACATAAAGGGTGGTTTAGGATTTTTAAATAATGTTTTGAGAGAAGTGCTTGGGAGGAAAACTGGATTCCACTGAAAGACAAAGAATTAAAATTCGCCTGGAAGACTTTTGCGCGAGAGTTCAAATTTAAACCAAGCATCTCTCGCTTTCCCGCTTTTCAAGCACCCTCTCCTTACATCACATATGACATCTCTGCGTATTTTGAGGACTCTTCTCTTCTACATGCAGATGAAGATCTTGAAAAAAAGGCACTGCTCTCTTTTCAGGAGAATATCACCGGAACAGACGAATATATGCTGGCACTTGATTGGCAGCACGAATGCTACTGGATCACACCATATGGCTCGTTTGAAAAAGATGAATTTGGAGAATGGAAAGTTCCTGTTCTCCCTAATGGGGATTACTATTTCTTTTTATCAAAAGAAATGAATTGGGGGCTGCTAGGACATCCTTGGGAGCAAAGCATCACAATTTTCGGTGAGGGCTTGATTGACTCTTTTTCACGTCATCCCCCTCTTTTGTTTCAGCATAAAATCAGAGAAGGATAATCAAAAAGCCTGCAGGTCTTCTGCAGGCTTCTTTCTATAGCTGAGGCAGATGCCATACTTTTTCAAGCATGAGATCGTCTAGGCTTTTAAAGGAATATCCTTGTTTTTTCAGAGCGGTGATGGCATCATCCAGCGCTTCTGCATTGTCTCTTGAGACGGTATGAAGTAAGTAAATGGCACCTGGGTGCGCCTGCTTCATCATTTGATCATAAGCATACTGTTTTCCTTTTTGATGATGGATATGCCAGTCTACAAACGCTACTGACCAGAAAACAGTTTGGTAGCCGAGCTGTTTTGTTTCTTTTAGTACCCTTTCACTGAACACACCGCGCGGCGGACGAAGGTAGAGGTTATCTTGCTTTCCTGTGATTTTGTACACAGCTTCATTGACACGGTCCAGTTCTTCTTTGATTTCTTTCGTACTTTTTGTTGTTAAATCTGGATGATGATAGGAATGGTTGCCAATGATATGACCTTCTTCTGCCATACGTTTGACAAGCCCGGGCTGGTCCTTTACAAAATGACCTGTCACAAAAAAGGTGCCTGGTACTTGATGTTTTTTCAGCACGTCTAAGATCTTGGGTGTGTACCCATTTTCATAGCCGTTGTCGAAGGTGAAATAAATCTCTTTCTTTTTCGTGTTGCCTAAATAGAAGGCATCATACTTTTTTAAGAGTGCCGTCAATTCTTTGCCCGCATCCGGCGGCCTGTGCTCTTTGCTTTTCGCAAATCCCCAGTGGATGGGCTTATTAGACACGGCTCCTGCTTCTGAAAGAGGCATGGAAACAAAAAGCGCACATAAACAGATCAGCATGAATTTTTTCATTTACGTCACTTCCCGGTTTTTCTTCTATTGTGCAGAATAAGACCGAGACTCATACACCGATTCACCTGCCAATTTAAAGAAAAAAGCCCGCATTGCGCGAGCTATTCTTCCTTCCAATCATTTTTAAACCGTTCATATTTCGCTTCCAGGTCGTCAATCATCTGGATCAGTCTGTCTATATCCTCAACGTCTGTTGATTCGGGATCTAATGAATCAATCACATTCATAAACATATCTAATCGGTTCTTTAAATAATCAACCTGCTGTTCTTTGCTGTCTGCTGCCTTGCCCATCGATACACTCCCTTTAGCGTTTGTTTATAGCTTATCTTTTTTTCCCTTGTAAATCAATTGTGTCCCTCTTGCGTATAACCGTGATGAGGCTTAAAATTAACTGTTGGCGGGTCTACGTTTGCCCGAATGAAAAGGAGATAGATACCATGAACCAAAAAACAGCACTTCGTCCGATCACACCTGCATACGACCCTTGGGAAGCCTATCTCGATGTGCAGGATTACGGAGAAATGAAGCTGACTAATATTGAATTTACGACAACAACATTGTGTAACATGAGATGTGAGCATTGTGCGGTCGGCTATACCTTACAGCCGAAAGACCCGAATGCGCTGCCGATAGATTTGTTACTTCGCCGTTTAGATGAAGTTCCGCTCCTGCGCTCACTCAGTATTACAGGCGGAGAGCCTATGCTTTCTCTTAAATCTGTACGGGAATATGTCGTTCCTTTATTAAAGTATGCCCATGAACGCGGCGTGCGTACACAAATCAATTCAAATTTAACCCTTGATTTGGCGCGCTATGAAGAAATTATTCCATACTTAGATGTCCTTCACATTTCACATAACTGGGGCACTGTCGAAGAGTTTGCAACAGTCGGTTTTGCCATGATGGACCGTAAACCAACCTTTGAGCAGCGCGAGAAATTATTTAACCGCATGATTGAAAATAGTCAGGCACTTGTCAAAGCGGGCGTAACCGTATCCGCTGAAACTATGCTGAATAAGCGCACGCTTCCATATATTGAGCACATCCACCGGCAGATCGTCGAGGAGATGAAATGCCAGCGCCACGAAGTTCACCCGATGTACCCAAGTGATTTCGCCAGCGCCCTTGAATCATTGACGCTTCCGCAAATGCGGGATGCGATTCATCAGCTGCTTGATATTCGCGATCAAAACACATGGATGCTGTTTGGCACCCTGCCATTTTATTCATGCAGCACAGATGAAGAAGACCAGCGTCTCCTTAATCGATTGCGCCAGGAGAAAAATGTCACAGTACGGAATGACCCTGACGGCCGTTCACGGTTGAATGTGAATATTTTTGATGGGAATATTATTGTGACAGACTTTGGCGATACACCGCCGCTTGGAAACATTGCAACTGATACATTGCAATCAGCCTATACACGCTGGATGGACACGAAATTAGCAAAAGAGCTGAATTGTCATTGCCCAAGCGTGCAGTGCCTCGGTCCGAATGTTCTAGTGAAAAACAGCTATTATCAAGATGTTGATTTTACTTCTCGAACAGCCAGGGGGTAATCGATAGATGGACGATACATTTCTGACAGTGGTCAAAAACAAATACATTGAAATTCTCCTTGTTGGGCTCGTTCTTTGGCTTGCTGTCTTTATGATCAACAAAGCCCTTCAAATTTTCTTTAAACGAACTGAGTTTATAGAGGATAAAAAGAAGAAAACGATCGAGAGCTTGGTCAAATCGGTCACGAAATACACCGCTTCGATTTGCTTTGTGCTCTATGTCATTTCTCTTTTCTTTCATGACTTTGGGAAAATTCTTGCGGGTGCTGGTGTCGCTGGGATCGTCATCGGTTTTGGCGCCCAGACGCTCATTCGTGATATTTTAGCAGGCATTTTTCTCATCTATGAACGCCAGATTCATAAAGGGGATTATGTGACGGTGAATAACCTCTTTAATGGAACCATTGAAGAGATTGGTCTCCGCTCTCTGCAAATTAGAGAATGGAGCGGCAAGCTGTTAACCATTTCTAACGGGGATATCAGGCAAATCCAAAACTATAACATGCAATATATGCGGATTACGGAATCTGTGTTAATTAGCGCGAATCAAAACCCAGATATCGCCTTCCAAGCACTTGAATCAGCATGTGACAATTTAAATCAAATGCATCATGATTTACTTAAAAAAGATGAATTCCAAAATGCCATTGAACCCTTTCAAGTTCATGGAATTATGGGCTTGAATAAGCTGAATCGCGGGATTGAAATCACAGTTAAGGGAATGGTCGAAGACGAAAAATACTTCGAAGCCGCTCTCGCTGTGCGAAAAGAAATGATCAAGCAACTTCATCAGCATGATGTCAAATTGCTTGAAGATCTCGCTTATCCCCAGCCTGCAAAATAACCTCATTCTATATGGGGTTATTTTTTTATTTGTATTTTGTTAACCGGTTAATTATAATGTTATTTAGTTAATCAGTTAATAATAGAGAGGATGTATGGAATGACAAAAACAGAAGCAATTTCTTTCATCAAGGAGATGTATCAAGAGGTGTTAACCAAGTTCGATAAAAAAAAGGTGGAGGCTTATTTTTCTCCTGACTATCAGCAAGTGACCGATGGGAAGGTGTCCACGCTTAATGAGTTTAAAAAGCATCTATCCACATTAAAAGAAATGACAACACAGCTTGCGATCCCCGCCTTTCATGATGTGTTATTTGATGAAGAAACGCAGCAAGCGTGTTTTCGTTACACGGTACATGTTGACCTTGCAAGCGGAGACGGGGGTTTAATAGATGTCACAGCTCTTTTCACCTTATCAGATGGCAGGATCATTCGGTGCGACGAGCTGACTCGGGCTCACGAAAAACATGAAATGCTTGAACAGCTTGGGCACATCAGCTAACAATTCTCTTCATTTCAGCCCTCTTACTTCTATCCTCTTGACTGATTCATGTATAATAGATAGCAGAATGATTTCATGCAGCATGGGGACCCTCATACTGTGTATTTTCTAAGTGAAAGAGAGTGAATAAGATGGGTCGTAAGTGGAACAACATTAAAGAAAAGAAAGCATCAAAGGATGCCAGTACAAGTCGTATTTACGCAAAATTCGGGCGTGAAATCTATGTGGCTGCCAAACAAGGTGAGCCAAACCCAGAATCAAACCAAGCACTTCGTTTTGTCCTAGAACGTGCAAAAACATATAGTGTCCCAAAACATATTGTGGACCGTGCCATTGAAAAAGCCAAAGGCGGTGCGGAAGAGAACTTCGATGAGCTGCGCTACGAAGGATTTGGTCCAAACGGATCAATGGTAATCGTTGATGCCCTCACCAATAACGTGAACCGTACAGCTTCAGATGTTCGAGCAGCATTTGGGAAAAACGGCGGAAACATGGGCGTAAGCGGCTCTGTTGCTTACATGTTTGACGAAACAGCTGTCATCGGTGTCGAAGGGAAAAGCGAAGAAGAAACACTTGAGCTTTTAATGGAAGCAGATGTTGATGTACGTGACATCATGGAAGAAGATGAAACGGTGATTGTGTACGCTGAACCAGATCAATTCCATCAAGTACAAGAAGCATTCAAACAAGCCGGTGTTGAAGAATTCACTGTCGCTGAAATCACAATGCTACCGCAAAACGAAGTGACGTTAGATGATGAATCTAAAGCACAATTTGAAAAGCTGATCGATGTATTAGAAGAGCTTGAAGACGTGCAGCAGGTTTATCATAATGTGGATATAGGGGAATAAAAAACTTAAGCCATAGTAGTCGTTGAGTTCATTCAACTTCTACTATGGCTTTTTTATTTTCTCAATAAAATGTAATATATGTATAATGTGTTAATGTCTACAATTTTCAAGGAGATGAGTTTCATTTTTAAAACATGGTGGTTTTCTTATTATGGATTTATGATCATCCCTTATCTTGGCCTATGTCTTATTTTCAACGACTTACCGATATTGTCTAAAGTTATCTTCTTTCTTTTTATCATTTGGTATTTATATAACGCCTTTGACTTTTACAAAAATGAACTAAAAAGAAAAAAAGAGAAACCCTATTAGCAAAAAACAGTCATCTCCTCTGTTGATAAGAGGAGATGACTGTTTTAATTCATCCCTTGAAACCCAAACGTCAGGTGATCCTGAACAGGTATCCAAGCGCCGATTCCTTGCGAAGTCACGTTTTTTACGACGAGTTTGCGTTTATTTCCTTTTAGCACAAGGTACACTTCTCCGTAAGTAACCTTACCTTTTTCGTTAATCGCTGGTGCATAGGCATGAAGCGATGCTGCTTTTTTTGGAGAGACATGGTAAGACTGATCTCGTTTTGTTCCTGCACCAATTACGGTGTCAAACGCGAGGGGCAGCTTTGTTTTTTGAATGGCTTTTTGCATCATCAATGTTTTCACATCTTCTGGGTTTGGTACTTTTGCTGTGAGTCCGCCGCTTACTTTCACTTGCTGCTTTTGAACGTATTTTCCAATGGCTGTTTTATTGCCGCCTCTGTTATCAATATGGTTCGTATTCACCTTTTTGTATTCCCAATTGGCGACTGTTTCGTTTGAATCGTAGCTCAGTGCCCATCTCCCAAGGAAAATGGTCGCGCGGTATCCAACTGCTAATGGCGTCCCTGAAATGCTGGATTCATTCAGCATTTTAATCAAATGAGTATTCTCAATCGGGACACTTGTTGTTTTGAACAATTCAGCCGTCAGCTCGCTCGGCTGGAGCAGCGGCTGATCCTGTGACGCGTTCGGATACGTATTCTCCTTTGAAATACTTGCGACAGAGGATGGCACTTTAAATGGCTTTGCCGCCTCCGCTGGAAAGCTGTATAGAAAACTTAAGGATAAGAGAACAACAAACATGATGCGGGGCATCTTTTTCATATCATCACTCTTTCTCATTCATTTTTCCATAGTATTTTCCCGAAAGACGCCCCTTATCCACAAAAGATTATAAAAGGAAAAATCCAATCGCCATAATAAAATAGGCAGCGAGTAATGTGGCGCCTTCAAACCAGTTTGTATCACCATCATTTGATAAAATGACCGTGAGCAGCACAGAGGATGCCATCGCAATGAGTTCCGGTAAGGAAAAAATGAGCGGCATCTGCTTGTCGAAAAATAGAGAGCTGATGACAAGGATTGGCGCGACCATCATGGCAACCTGAAGCGTGGAGCCAAAGGCGATTTCTACTGCTACATCCATTTTGTTTTTATACGCCATGATGACAGCTGAGGCATGTTCTGCTGCGTTGCCGACGATGGCCACAATAATGACACCGATAAACAGCTCACTCCAGCCAAATTGTTCTCCTACCGTATCAAATGTATGAACAAGACGCTCTGAAATGTACGCAACTGCGATTGTCGAAAGCAGCAAAATGACAGTGGCAAACTTGCCAGACCATTCAGGTGTTTCTTCTTCCGTCTCTGCTTCGCCTTCCATGCTCTCCTGCTTGGCAACATACACCCCGCGGTGGCTGACCAGTTTGAAATAGAGCGCCGCGACATAAAGCAAAATCATGACAATGCTAATCCCAATGCTTAAAACAAACTGTTTATTCTCTGCCATCTCCATCGAAAACACTTCTGGAATGACAAACGCTACAATAATGGCAAACATGAGCAAGCCTGAATTGTGCCTTGCATCATGGACATTGAATACTTGGCGCTTATATTTTAATCCGCCAACGAAAAAAGACAAGCCAGCCACAAGCAGTAAATTTCCGATGACCGATCCTGTTAATGATGCAAGTACGATGGCCGTCAGTCCTTGCTTTAAAGCAAAAAACGAAATGATTAACTCCACCGCATTTCCAAATGTAGCGTTTAAAAGTCCGCCAATTCTGGGCCCCGCAATGATGGCAAGACTTTCTGTGGCTCTTCCCATAAAACTAGCAAGACCAATAATGGCGATACAATAAACCGCAAACATGAGAACCTGCGGGAAATGAAGAAAACTGCCAATCACCGATAGCGGAACACCGATTGCGACAATCACAAGAAATAAACGATTCATACAGCCATTCTCCTTTACATATGTCTGACTGTTATTCTTTCGTGAGTGCCGGCATCATATACATTTTAGATTCGTGCGTGTGAGAAGGTGATATCAATACTTCCTTTCACGGACTGCACCATAGAGCAATGCTTCAATGCAAGGGTGATCACTTTATCGATTTGTTCATCAGATGTATTAATGTCTTCAAATAAGATATGTAAATGAATGCAGGAAATCTTGTTTACAGCTCCTGCCCTTGTCGTTTCAGGTGTGATCGTCAGCCCTTTATAGGATATTCGCTTTTTACGGCACACATGAATGAGCATTTCTCCAAAGCAGCCTGCAATGGCTGAGGTGAACAATTGAGATGGACGGTACCCCATTTCTTCTGTTCCTGAAATAGGCAGCTGCCTGTCCTCATTATGTGCGATCCAATGATCCTTTTCGTATGTCAGCTTCATTCCTTTTCCACCTTTCTATTGAAACCCCTATGGTTCCATTGTACGATGAAAATATGAACTTGTAAGGAGCATCTTATGTCGAGAATTCACTTTATGATTTTAATTTTACTTGTATCCGTGTCTGGTTTTTCACAGGGTGCATTACTTCCTGTCATTTCCATTATTTTTGAACATGCCGGTACTTCTCCTACGTTAAACGGACTGCATGCCACAGGCTTATATCTCGGAGTACTGCTTGCGTCTCCTTTTATGGAAGCACCGCTTCGCCGATTTGGATTTAAGCCGTTAATCGTCATTGGAGGCGCCGCTGTCTTTTTAAGCTTGTTTAGCTTTGTGTTTTTTGAATCTTATGTCGTCTGGTTCTTCCTCCGGCTTATGATCGGGATTGGTGACCATATGCTGCATTTCTCTACACAGACGTGGGTGACCTATGCTTCATCCTCGAGAAATCGCGGAAGAAACATTTCACTGTATGGATTATCGTTTGGACTCGGTTTTGCCGCCGGCCCTTTTTTAACGCCGCTCATTGAGATCAATCCAGCTTTGCCTTTTATTGTTTCTGGTGCCGTTAGTTTATGTATTTGGCTGCTTGTGTTTGTTTTAAAAAATACATATCCAGATACGGGCGAAGTGCAAACGTCAGAGCAGACAAACAGTTTGAAGCGCTTCAAAAAGGCCTTTCAATTTGGCTGGGTCGCCTTTATGATGCCATTTTGCTATGGATTTTTAGAAACGACGCTTAATAGTAACTTCCCTGTATATGCGCTAAGAAGCGGGGTGACAGTAGATGCAGTTGCGTTTATTTTACCTGCGTTTGCCATTGGGAGCATTGTCTTTCAGCTTCCTCTTGGGATGCTCAGTGACCGGTTTGGCAGACGCCGCATCATTTTATGTGTGACACTCGCTGGATCATTCTTTTTCCTTTTAGCAGGGATCTTCATTCAATCCGTTTTGGCTGTCGCCATCTGTTTCTTTATCGCCGGAATGGCTGTAGGCTCTACCTTCTCACTTGGCATCAGTTATATGACCGACTTATTGCCAAAGCATCTGCTTCCCGCCGGGAATTTGATGTGCGGGATGGCGTTTAGTGCAGGCAGTATTCTCGGGCCGGTACTTGGAGGATTCTTTGTGCAAACGTTTGAAGGAATGAATTTACTTTACCTTGTCAGTATCGTGATATTATTTGTGTTTTGCTGTGTTCGGTTTGGGAGAACGACGGCAGTGGTGGAAAGTCACTAAAATGGAGAGTCAATCGTTGTTTACCTATAACATCACAAATGAGTTGACTTTGGCATCTCTACAAATAGATGATGCGGACACACTATTTAGCCTTATTCAAAAAAATAAGGCTCATTTAGGGGAGTGGCTGCCTTGGGTTCATCACTGCAAAAGCATAGAAGCAGTCAAAACGTTTATTCAATCAACTCAAACCACCTACATTGAACAAAAAGGGTTGGAAGCTGGCATTCAGCTGAACGAGCAATTAATCGGTGTGCTCCGTCTGACGTTTGATCAACAAGTAGGCAATATCGGTTATTGGATTGATGAAGACGCTCAAGGACAAGGCATTGTGACAACCATCGTGAAATATATGACAGATACCTTTGCTCCTAAAGTCGATGGATTTGAAATTTTTTGTCCTGTTGGCCATGTCAGAAGTGAACGTGTAGCGATAAACGCAGGGTTTCAGCTTGATTCTCATTACCAGTCAAAACCTGATACAGCTTTTATCCTTAAGCGGTATATACGATTGTCGAAATAAAAACTCCCCTGCACCGCAGAGGAGTTTTTTTCATTTAATGATAACCATTTTGCCCGTTCGCACTGCCGCTTGTTTTGTGCTTTGGCTGATGGCCTTTGTTTTGTTTCGTGTTGCTTCCGCCTTTTTTCGATTGTTTGGACATATGTGATTCCCCCATCCATCAAGATTGAACATGTTCGTTCTTCTTTAGGATGCCCGGATTTCTTCACACCTTGCCTGGTACGATTTTACGCTTATGTAAAAGCGCATTAAGCTCGCCGCCAAGGATAATCATGATGCCGGTTAAATAGAACCAGATCATTAAAATAATGATTCCCCCAATACTTCCGTACATCGCGCTGTAATTAGCAAACTCGCCTACGTAAAATGAGAACAGCATGCTCACCAAAATCCATCCAACCGATGCAAAAATGGCGCCTGGCAGAACAAATTTCAATTTCAGTCTGATGTTTGGAGCGAAATAGTACAAGGCTGTAAACACAATCAATAAAATCAGCGGGCTAATGATCCACCTCATGGCCGTCCAAATGGTGAGAAAGGCATCTGACTGCCCAATTAATTTTGCGACAAATAAGCCAAGTTCTTTTCCAAAGACAGGCAGCATTAAGGCAAAAATAATCGTAAGAACCATCGCTATAGTTAAGATGATTGATGTTAAACGTACGAGAATGAAGGAACGATTTTCCTCAACTTCGTAAGCATGGTTAAATGCTCTGACGACGGCATTAATCCCGTTAGATGCAGACCAAAGGGCGGCAATAATCCCGAATGACAGCAATCCGCCGTTGCGGCTGTTCAGTGTCTCTTCGGCGATGGATTCAATCATCGAAAGCGCTCCTTCTGGCGCATAACCAGAAATGACGCTCAGGACATCCTTCGACGTCAGCGGCAAATATCCAACGAGTGTCAGCACGAAGATGAGAAACGGAAATAATGAAAGCAAAAAGAAGTAAGCAAGCTCAGCAGATTTTGCTGGTCCTTCATGCAGCAAAAAGCGTTCAATTAACGCTTTAATAAAACCCATACGCTTCATCTCCAATGATCAATCTTTCTATTTCGATCGAAAGTGATCCTTTGTTTCTTCAATAATCTCTAATACTTTTGGGGTTGTTTCCTTTAACTGATTGACTTGTTCATTTAAAAATGACAAATCATCTGAGACTGTTCTCATCAGCTGCTTCGTTTCTTCCATTTTTTCTTTCACGCAAGCAGAAATTCTGGCTGGCTCCTGACGGTATTCCGCCAGCTTTTCCTGACAGTCATCCCATTTGTCTTTAAGCGCAATTCTCGTTGGCCGATGAAATAATGTCAGCAGTGCGCCGCAAGCTGCTCCTATCACAGCTCCTCGAAGCATGATTTGATTTTTCTCTTCCATCTCGTCTGATCTCCTTTCAGTTAAAGGTGTTTCTCTTTCTTTACATACGTCAAAAAACGATCAATTCCTGTTTCAATTAAATCATGTACTTCCTCAAAGTTTCCAGTGTAATAAGGGTCTGGCACATCATCTCGATCATCGTCTTCAACAAAGTCAAGAAGACGGCCAATAAAGTGATGTTTCCCATAACCGGCTATACTGCGAAGTGCCCCTACATTTTCAGCATCCATCGCAATGATATAGTCGTATGCTGTGATGTCCTCATGTATGATTTGTCTTGCGGACATCCCTTCATAGCTGATCCCTTTTTCATCAAGCAGCTTTCGTGTTCCTTCATGCGGAGGACTGCCTTGATGCCAGCCGCCAATGCCTGCTGAATCAATGACAAAGTGCTCGCTTAGTCCTTCATCTTCTACTCGTTTTCTAAACATGGCCTCTGCCATCGGTGACCTACAAATATTGCCAAGACATACGAATAATACATGAATCATCCTTCATTCTCCTCCTATCTTTTCCCTAGAAACTGCTTTCGAAAACCTTTTCTCTATCATATCAAGCCCTTTTTCTTTTGAAAACTTTGCAAGAAAAACTCCCATCGGCATTGACACATTATACAAAAAAAGGGGACACTTTAGGAGAATTGCACAAATAAAGGGGGATACATATGGGATGGGTAGAACAGATTGTCAGCAATATTAATGATGTATTATGGGGACCGCCGCTTTTGTTTTTGATCGTGGGGACTGGGATTTACCTTACCTTTCGCGTACTCTTTATTCAAATTAGGCTGCTCCCCTATTCGCTGAAGCTTGCATTTTCAAAGCAAGACAAGACATCAGAAGGTGATATTTCTCACTTCCAAGCATTAATGACAGCTCTTGCTGCAACGGTTGGAACGGGAAATATTGTAGGGGTCGCCTCTGCTGTCATTGCCGGCGGACCAGGCGCTGTGTTTTGGATGTGGTTTGCAGCGTTCTTTGGAATGGCGACAAAATATGCTGAAGCTGTTCTCGCAGTGAAATACCGTGTCAAAAATGAAAAAGGTGAAATGTCCGGCGGGCCGATGTACTATTTGGAGCATGGCTTGAAGCAAAAATGGCTAGGGGTGCTGTTTGCTATTTTTGGTGCTGCGGCTGCCTTTGGAATTGGGAATCTCGTGCAGTCAAATTCGATTTCTGGTGTCATGAATTCAACCTTTCAGATTCCAACATGGATCACAGGCATTATTATTACGGCCTTTACTGCGCTCGTGATTTTAGGCGGGATTAAAAGCATTGGCCGGGTGACGGCTATTTTTGTACCGGTCATGGCTTTATTCTACGTCATTTGCGGGCTGATCATTCTTGTCATGAATGCGGATCTTGTCCCAAGTGCAGTCGGGCTCATTTTTACGGATGCATTTACAGGTCAAGCCGTTGCAGGCGGTGCGATCGGTACCGTAATCCGCTGGGGTGTGGCGAGAGGGGTATTTTCCAATGAAGCAGGTCTTGGTTCTGCACCAATCGCTGCAGCTGCTGCCAAAACAGATATGCCTGCTCGTCAAGCGCTTGTGTCAATGACGCAAGTATTTATTGATACGATGATTGTTTGTTCCATTACAGGGATCACAATTGTCATGGCCGATATGTACGTCACAGAAAAAAGTGATGCACTCACCTCGTTATCCTTTGCTCATTTCCTTGGACCAATCGGCTCAATCATTGTTGCAATCGGCTTACTTTTATTCGCTTATTCCACCATTATTGGCTGGTCCTATTACGGTGAAAAATGCTTTACATATTTGGCAAAAGATTCGTATGTGATGTATTATCGTGTTGTGTTTGTTATTGCTGTCTTTTTCGGTGCCGTGTTTAAGAATGATTTCGTCTGGGGCGTGGCGGATATGCTAAACGGACTGATGGCTGTTCCGAACTTAATCGGCCTTATCGGTTTATCAGGAGTTGTCGTGTTTGAATCTAAACGAATCATTGATAAGATCAAGCAGGAGAAAAAGGAGAAAAACATCTCCGTGTCGTCTTAATAGCCCTTTTATTCTTTTGCATTTCTGTTAAAATAGACATGTTATTCAACACATATGCAGGAAAGGACGTGCCGCCCTTGTCAGAGCAAAAAGCGGCTGAAGTCAATCAGCTGATTGAAGACATTTCGCAAAAGTTAAATATGCTGAACATTGGAGTCATCAAAGCCGAGGACTTCAGTCCAGACAAGTACGAAGATATTGAATTTCTACACCAAATGGTGATGAAAAAATCTTCATTCAGCCCAAGTGAAATGCAAGCCATCGCAAGCGAACTAAAAAACTTAAGAAAATAAACGTGCAAAGGAAACCAGATTGCGGTTTACGCCGCTTTCTTCCATCCATGCACAGAAAAAGCCAGCACCCCGCAAGGTGCTGGCTTTATTTATCCTGTCAAAAACTGCTTATTTTGCGAGCAGTTTTAATGATTCACGGTTAAATGCTGGAATGTCATCAGGTGTACGGCTTGTCACAAGCTGATCCTGACAAACAACAACTTCTTCATCTTTGAATTTGGCGCCTGCGTTTTCCATATCTACTTGAATGGATGTATAGCCAGTCGCGCCTCTGCCTTCCAGCGTCTTCGCTGTAATGAGCAATTGCGGTCCGTGACAGATCGCAAATACTGGTTTTTTCTCGTCCATAAATGCTCTTGTGAATTGGACATAGCGATCATCTGCACGCAGAATGTCTGGTGAGAAACCGCCAGGAATCAGTAGTGCATCGAAGTCTTCAGGCTTCACGTTATCAATGGACGCATCCACTCTCACTTCTGCTTCTCCTTGCTTCCCTTTCACTGTTTTACCTTTTTCGTTTTCAATTACTGTGATCTCATGGCCTGCATCTTTAAAGGCTTTTGCAGGCTCGGTGAATTCAACATCCTCAAAGTAATCTGTTAATACAACTGCAATTTTCTTACCCATGTAGAAACCCTCCTGCTTGATTATCGTTTACACTACACACTATACCCGGGTACATTGAAATCAAACATCCTATCCCGATCAGAAAACCCCTTATGATAAAAATAAGCATTTAGACTTATTTATATTTCCTCAACAAGGTAATTCGTATGATTTATGTTATCTTTACAATAATCTGCAAAAAATAACTACAAAAGTTAACGAAACATTTCTACAATAGGTATTGTGGTCAAAAAAATTAGAAAGGCGGAGATCAGGTGAAGAAGCAAACACATAGGTCTAAACGAAGGAAAAACCTGTCTATTCTGCTCACTTCCATTATGATGATTAGTCTCATTCTCCCAGCAGTACCTACTCATGCAGCAATAGAAAACGGCGATGCCGTAAAAGTCAGCATCTTAGCCACAACGGATGTTCATGCGAACATGATGAACTATGATTATTACAGCGACAAAGAAACAAATGAATTTGGTTTGGCAAAAACAGCCGAGCTAATTGAAAAGCACCGTTCACAAAATCCAAATACACTCCTTGTTGATAACGGAGACCTGATTCAAGGAACCCCTCTTGGAGAATACGTTTACAAAAATGAGAAAGACAGCATCATCAATCAAACAAAGGTTCACCCCATTATTCATACACTCAACAAACTAAAGTACGATGCAGGAACACTTGGCAATCATGAATTTAACTACGGATTATCATTTCTTGACGGTACTATTGCCGGGGCTAACTTCCCAATTGTCAATGCGAACGTCAAAAAGTTAAATGGAGAACACCGTTTTACGCCTTATGTGATTCAAGAAAAAACATTTAAAGACGCAAACGGAGCCTCACAAACTGTGAAAGTCGGTTACATAGGATTCGTTCCACCACAAATTATGACGTGGGATAAGAAGCATTTAGATGGACAAGTTCAAGTGCAGGATATCGTCGAATCTGCCAATGAAACCATTCCTGAAATGAAGGAAAAAGGAGCAGATATCATCGTCGCTCTTGCCCATACAGGAATTGAAAAAACCGCTTCGCCTAAAGGATCAGAAAATATGATCTTTGACCTTGCCACGAAAACGAAAGGCATTGATGCGATCGTGTCTGGCCACCAGCACGGCACATTCCCAAGCGCTGAATATAGCGGCGTTGACAAATTCGATGTCTCAAAAGGAACCATCAACGGCATTCCAGTCGTCATGTCTAAAAACTGGGGAAGCTACCTCGGCGTCATTGATTTAACATTAGAGCCTGACGGCAGCAACTGGAAAGTCACAGATGGAACAGGAAAGATTGAATCTGTTGCAGGAGTCACCTCTCAAAACAGCACTGTAAAAGATGCTATTCAAACGACGCATCAAAACACACTTGATTATGTAAGAAAGCCTGTCGGTAAAACAGAAGCAGACATTAACAGCTTTTTTGCTCAAGTGATGGATGACCCTTCTATTCAAATTGTGACGGATGCACAAAAATGGTATGCACAAGAAAAAATGAAGGATACGTCATACAAAAACTTACCGATTTTATCTGCAGGCGCCCCGTTTAAAGCCGGCGGCCGAAACGGTGTAAATTATTATACAAATATCGCAAAAGGTGATTTAGCGATTAAAAACATCGGCGATCTCTACCTTTACGATAACACCGTGCAAATTGTCAAACTGAAAGGCAGTGAAGTGAAAGACTGGCTCGAGATGTCTGCCGGACAGTTTAATCAGATCAAGCCAAACGATTTAAATGAACAGCCTATTTTAAACGAAGAATACCGCTCGTATAACTTTGATGTGATCGATGGTGTCACCTATCAAGTTGATGTGACGCAGCCTGCTAAGTACAGCACAACAGGCACTCTTGTCAATGCGAAGGCAAACCGTATCAAAAACCTGTCCTACAACGGGAAACCAGTCTCTGACAATCAAGAATTTTTAGTCGTGACAAACAACTATCGAGCTTCTGGCGGCGGTGGCTTCCCGCATCTGACGCAAGATAAAGTGGTGCTTGCCTCAGCCGATGAGAACCGCCAAGTGCTGATGGATTATATTATCGAACAAAAAACCATCAACCCAAGTGCGGATCAAAACTGGTCCATTGCACCAATCAAAGGCGCAACAGTCACATTCGAATCTTCTCTTTTAGCTAAGCCGTTTGCTGAAAAATCTAGCAGTGTAGACTTTGTTCGTAACGCCAGCACAGATGGTCTTGGTGTGTACAAGCTAGCCTTTAAAGAGGATGGCACAACAGAACCGCCTGCATCAGACAACTGGAATTTAACGGTGATGCATACAAACGATACACACGCACACCTTGATGATGCGGCAAGACGTGCCACAAAGATTAAAGAAGTTCGGGCAGAAAGCAAGAACAACATTTTATTAGATGCTGGAGATGTCTTCTCTGGTGACCTATATTTCACAAAATGGCAAGGACTTGCCGACCTCAAACTGATGAACTTAATGAAATATGATGCCATGACGTTTGGTAATCATGAATTTGACAAAGGTCCTTCTGTTCTTCGTCAATTCCTGACAGGTGATGCATCAGATGTAGATGCGAAAAACCGTCACCAATTTGAAAAGCCTGCATTCCCGATTGTGTCATCAAACGTTGATGTCTCTAAGGAAAAACAATTGAGCGGCTTAGTGAAAAAGCCAGCCACATTTAAAGCTGGTGAGAAAAAAGAAGCTGGGATTTACCCATACATCCTGCTTGATGTAAACGGTGAAAAGGTGGCTGTATTTGGCTTAACCACTGAAGACACGGCCATTACATCCAGCAGCGGCCCTAACATTCAATTCAAGGATGCATACAAGAAAGCAAAGGAAACAGTCAACACCATTCAAACAGAAGAAAAAATCAATAAAATCATTGCTTTAACACACATTGGCTATAACCGTGACCTTGAGCTGGCTCAAAAAGTAGACGGTATTGATTTAATCATTGGCGGTCACACGCACACCCTTGTAGAAAAATTAAAGGTCGTCAATAAGAAAGAACCAACGATTGTCGCGCAGGTGAAAGACTACGGACAATTCTTAGGGAAAGTAGATGTGGCCTTTAATCAAAAAGGAGTCGTACAGCCAAAGAAATCTTCTTTTGACCTCATCACCATCGATGACTCTGTCAAAGAAGATGCCGATGCAAAAGCGATCCTCGATCAGTACAAGGCAGATATTCAAGATTTAAAAACGGAAAAAGTCGGGTCTACTGATGTCCTCTTAGACGGACAACGAGAGCACGTCCGGGCGAAGGAAACGAACCTTGGGAACTTTATTGCTGACGGCATGCTGAAGAAAGCGCAGGAATCTGCTGGTGCTGATCTTGCCATCACAAACGGCGGCGGTATTCGAGGCAGCATTGAAAAAGGAGATATCACTTTAGGTGATATTTTAACGGTCATGCCATTCGGAAACACACTCTATGTTGCGGATTTAAAAGGCAGCCAAATAAAGAAAGCGCTCGAACAAGGGCTTTCAGGCATTGAGGAAGGCGGCGGCGCATTCCCTCATGTAGCCGGCATTGAATATACGTTTACACTGAGTAAACCAGCTGGCAGCAGACTCATTGATGTCAAACTGAAAGACAAAAACGGCAAACTAACAGACATTGATGATAAGAAAACATACCGCGTGGCAACAAACGCATTTGTCGGGACAGGCGGCGATGGCTACAGCGTCTTTACAGAAGCCTCTCACGGCGAAGACTTAGGCTATGTTGACTATGAAATCTTCAAAGAGCAAATTGAACAGGCAGACGGCGGGCATATTTCTCCTGTCATCGATCATCGAGTGAAAGAAGTGTTCCTTCCACGTGCGAAAGGAAAGGGCGCTTATGACATTCAAGATGATGAGAAATTCCAAACGTATGTGCAGCATACAAACAAAGCATTGCTCTATTTAGACAAAGCGAGCGAAGCGAAAAACGTTCAATTGTCACTATCAAAAGCACAGGTAGCCGAGCTGAAGAAAAGAGAGCAAGATCCGAACGTCACTATTTATCATGACAAAGTGGGACTCGCATTACCGCTCTCTAACTTGTCCGAGAAAAACGCAGAAATATCGATGACAAAGACGGATAAGGTGAAAAATGCATTAACGAATACGTATGATTTCCAAATCAAACAAGATCAGAAAAAGGTTTCTACCTTTAAAGATCCTGTTACACTATCCTTTACATTAGATGAGCCTCAAAAGGCAAAGAAACCTGGTGTATATTATGTAGACCGCAAGAAAAATCGTTATGCCAAAACAAGTAATGGATCATTCGAAAATGGGGCCGTTTCAGGTCAAACTAAGCACTTCAGCGAATACACCGTACTCAACCAAAGCGGGGCAGTTGGAACAACGCCAGATCAAACTGGTGGAGACGGCGGAAGTTCAGCGCCAGGCGGAGGTACAGGTACAGATCCAAACCAAGATGGAACCGGACTCCCAGGCGGCACACTGCCGAATACAGCAACAATGATGTATACAGCTGTATTGATTGGCGTACTCATGCTTGCCTCAGGCGGTATCCTCTATTACTACCAGCGTAAGCGTACAAGAAAAAATGTATCATCCTAAAAGAAAAGGACAGAGCCTATGCTCTGTCCTTTTTTTCTCTTCTAGCAAAATCGACGAATCTGAAGCGGTCTAACCTGTGACGGCTTTCTGTGTATTGAAATAGACTCGTATCCTCTAAGAACACATAATTCTTTACCACGACGACATGGTCAAATCCCTTTAAATCAAGGTACTTCGCATCCTCTTCTGTACATGGCTCTACCACAAATTCCTTTTGAGCATAGCTGATTGATACACCGAGTTCTCCTTCAATATACTCGTAGATTGATCCTTCGCATATGTCTTTAGACAATACTTCAACATGCTTTTGCAAAAAGTAGTCCTTGTCTAAAATCACTTCTTCCCCGCTAATATTGCGAGAGCGAATGACTTTCCAGACGTCCGTCTGTTCGTCAATTTTCAGCTGAGACTGAATATACTGATCCGGTTTGATTAAACCAAATTCATGAACCGTTGTGACTGTCTTTCGGCCAAGCGTTTTGGAAAGCTCTTTAAAGCTGACAAGACCTGATACAGGGAACTGCATTTTCTCCCGATTCAGCAATACAGAGCCTTTCCCGCGGATTTTTTGGATATAGCCATTTTGCACAAGAATATTTAATGCCTTTCTCACCGTCTCCCGGGACGTGTCGTACATGATCGAAAGCTCATGCTCTGATGGGAGGATACCTTTATCCTGCCATTCACCTTGTTCAATTCGTCTTGCGAGCTGATCATAAATCACTCGAAACTTATTCTCTTTCATTTTCCCTCCGCCCCATTTTCTAGCGTTTGGTTAAATGATAAACGATTGACTCATATGGACGCAACGTAAATCCCTTGATATGTGCCGGCACATCCTCATAATTGGATAACAGCACTTGACTCTCCATCTCATCAACAGCCTGCACAAGCTCATCAGGAAGCGTAAAGTCCGTCTCCCCTGCATAAAAGTGGTTGATCACGAGGAGCTTCTCATCCTTGCTTTCTCTAACATAAGCAAAAATCTTTGGATCTTCTGCTAGGAGTAAGGAGAAGCTGCCATATGTGATCACGTCAAGTTCTTTACGCAGTCTGCAAAGGGCTTGGTAATGATAAAAAATGGACGTCCGGTCTTTTAATGAAGCCTCGACCGAAATGTCGTTATTGGCTGGCTCAATCCAAGGCGTTCCTGTTGAGAAACCTGCATTCTTCTCTGAAGTCCACTGCATTGGTGTTCGCGCATTATCTCTTGACTTGACCTGTAAAATGGCGAGTGCTTCTTCCTTTGATTTTCCCTTTTCAAGCATGACTTCATACATATTGAGTGATTCGATATCACGATAAGACGAAATGTCCTCAAAGCGAGGATTCTTCATGCCTATTTCCTCACCTTGATAAATATAAGGAGTCCCCTGCATGAGATGAATCGTGGTCGCCAGCATCTTCGCTGATTGCTGATGATACGTGTCATCATCACCATACCTTGAGACGATACGCGGCTGATCATGATTGCACCAGAACAGCGCGTTCCAGCCGCCGCCCTCATGCATTTTCGTTTGCCATTCAGACAGAATCGACTTCAATTCTTGAAAATCAAATGGTGCGATCGCCCACTTTTCACCGTTTGGATAATCCACCTTTAAATGATGGAAGTTAAACGTCATATCCAGCTCCTGCCGATCAGGTCTTGTATACCGAATGCAGTCTGCGATATTCGTTGAAGACATTTCTCCCACTGTCATGCTATCGTATTTCGAAAAAACCTCCTGGTTCATTTCATGCAGAAATTCATGAATTCTCGGACCATCGGTATAGTACATGCGGCCGTCGCCTTGCACAGATTGTCCGGCATCATCTAAGAAACGCTGATCCTTTGAGATGTTGTTGATGACATCCAGCCTGAACCCATCAATTCCTTTTTCAAACCAAAAGTGCATGATGTCATATACTTTCCTACGCACTTCATCCTTCTCCCAATTGAGATCCGCCTGAGTGACATCGTATAAATGAAGATAATAATCTCCTGTTACTTCGTCGAGTTCCCAGGCTGGACCGCCAAATTTCGACTGCCAATCATTCGGCGGAGATCCATCCGCTTTTGGCTCCTTCCAAATATAATAATCTCGATAAGGGTTATCCTTTGACTCACGCGAGGCTTGAAACCACTCATGGAAAATGGATGTATGGTTCACGGCTAGATCCATGATGACTCGTATTCCTCTCTCATGCGCTTCCTTCAGCATGCGTTCAAAATCTGTCATTGTGCCGTACATGTCATGGATTTTTGTATAATCACTAATATCATAGCCATTGTCATACTGCGGGGACTCATACATTGGCGTGAGCCAAATACAATCCGCCCCAAGCTCTTTGATATAATCAAGCTTTTTCGTCACGCCATTGATATCACCTGTCCCAGAGCCGGTTGTATCTAAAAAGCTTTTCGGATAAATTTGATAGACCACCGCTTTTTTCCACCACGGTTCATTTGATTGCTGATTCAAATTCCTTCACCACCACTAGTTAAGTTCGTCTGAAAAATCCTTCTTCTTTTTTAGTTTTGCATATAAAAGAGTACCGATGAATGGGAGGATGAGTACAATCACCATCCCGATTGCAAATGCACCCCAATATTTCGGGATAATGGAGAAGATTCCTGGAATGCCTCCAACACCAACTGAGCTTGCCAGCACCCCTTGAGAGGCGATAAACATACCGGCTAATCCTGAGCTGATCAGAGCAAAAATAAATGGGAATCGATAACGCAGGTTTACCCCAAACATGGCCGGTTCAGTAATTCCTAAATAAGCAGATATACTGGATGTCAGCGAAAGTCCTTTTTGCTTTTCATCTTTTAAGACAAACATCATCGCAAGGGCAGCTGATCCTTGTGCAATGTTGGATAAGGCAAGCATTGGCCATAGGAACGTGCCGTGCAGCTTTGAGTTAATCAATTGAATATCAACAGCGAGGAACGTATGGTGCATTCCTGTAATGACTAATGCTGCATACAGTCCGCCGTATAATAGACCGCCAAGTGCTGCGAATTGCTGGAATACCGCTACAAGTCCAGATGTTAAAACATTACCGATTGCAAATGTAACAGGTCCAATGACAATGAATGATAAAAATCCAATGACTAATAACGTAATCGGTGCAACAACTAACAGCTGAATACTTTCAGGTGTCCGTTTTGTGATAAATAATTCGAGCTTTGCAAGTAAATAGGAGGCAACGAGTATCGGAAGAACCTGTCCTTGATAGCCTACCTTCTGCACTTCAAGTCCAAACAAGTTCCAAACAGGAATGTCACCTGTCTTCTCTGCCGCTCCATAGCCCCATGCGTTTAACAAGTCTGGATGTACGAGCATCAGACCGAGGACCATCCCTAAAAGCGGATTCCCCCCAAACCTCTTCACAGCTGACCAGCCAATTAATGCTGGCAGGAACGTGAAGGCAGTGCCTGCAATTAAGTTGATCATATTCGCTAAATCAGCCCATGCTGGGTACACATCCACAATCGATTTTTGATCGAAGAAAATATCAGGAGCTGTTAAAATATTATTAATCCCCATTAATAAACCGGCTGTGACGATAGCAGGAAGAATCGGTATAAAGATATCCGCAAGCGTTTTCACAGCACGCTGCAATGGGTTCAATTTTTGATCAGAGGCACGCTTGACGTCCTCTTTTGTGGCTTCCCCAATTCCCGTCCTTTTGACCATTTCGGCATATACTCGATTGACGACCCCTTGGCCGATAACCACTTGGTATTGACCGTTCGCTGAGAAAGATCCCTTCACTTCATCAATTTGTTCAAGTGCTTTCTCATCCACCTTGCCCTCATCTTTCAGCACAAAGCGCAGCCTTGTTACACAATGTGTCGCTTGATCGATATTTTCTTTGCCGCCGATGGCTTTCACAATCTGATCTGCTGCTGCCTGATAATCAGCCATACTATCCCCTCCGAGATCGTTTTTTTATATAAGAAAAAAGAACCAAAAAACTTGTATATACATGTTTACTTCATATTTTATATTTGTATATACATGTAGTCAACAATAAAATGTAGCGCTTACATAAAAAAAGCTCCCTCAATGTGCTCAGGGAGAGGCAGCGTGTCATCATCTTTTTTTATGCTCTGTTAATTTCTCGTAGACCTTATTTTTGTAAAAGGAGGAGGCTGGGCGAGCAAAAGTTTGACGCTTAGATGTAAGTTCATCCAGACGTTTTTGTTTTTCTTCACATATGAGAGACAGTTTCTTTCTTTCCTCTCCATCTATACTCGATTGAAGTAATTCTTTGACAGTCATAAGTTCTTTTTTCAGCGCTGTTTCTTCCCCAGCAAATCCGGCATTTTTCATAATGCGGTAGCCCATTCTAAGTTCTTCTGGTACATGAGCAGCGTCATCTTTTGGCAGAGGCTTCCCAAAGCCAGATAATCCTTCAAAAGCCCCATTATCCATCGCTTTTTTGATCCGTTCTTCTGATAATCTCTGCGCAAAATCCATAGCGTTTCTCCTTTCACCGCAAGTATGTAATTAAGCATAGCAAAAAAGCTGGCTCTCTCACAAGAACCAGCTTCAGCGTCTAGACAAACCCTCGCATTCGGTGCTCGTCCCTTTTTCGCTGAAAAGAGAAAAAGGGCTAAAATATTTTAGCCCTTTCTTGTTATTTCTTGTCGATTTTGAAAGTTGAGACCATTTGTGCTAAGTCGTCTGACATGTCAGAGAGCTGTTCAATCGCACTTGAAATTTGCTGCATGCCAGCACTTTGCTGTTCTGTTGCTGCTGCTACTTCTTGAGAGCTGGCTGCTTGTTCTTCCGATACCACCGAAATTTGTTCAATCGATGTAGAAATCGTTTGATATGCACGTTCTACCTGGTTGATGGATTCAAGCAAGTTGTTCGTTCTTCTTGCAAACTGAGACACGCCGTCGTAAATCACAGCGAAGTTTTGTGACGTGCCTTCCATTTGCTCACGTCCTTCTTCCACTGCTTTACTGCTTTCCTCTACGCTTTCAAGAACACGCTGGCTGTTTTCCTGTGTACCGATAACGAGGTCTGAAACAGTTTTAGCTGCATCCGCTGATTGCTCTGCTAATTTACGTACCTCATCTGCCACAACAGCAAACCCTTTTCCTTCTTCCCCAACACGTGCCGCTTCAATGGAAGCATTCAGTGCAAGAAGATTCGTTTGTGCTGAAATGTCCGTAATAATCGAGATCACACTTTCAATCTCCGTGGAATGGGATTGTAATTCTTCTGCTGCCTGCTTCGAGTTGGTCATCTTGTCATGTAACAAGTTCAGATGATCAAGCACATGGTTCACAAGTTTTTGACCAGATTCTGACTGCTCCTGTACATCAGATGAAACAGATTTCATTTCATCGACTTCTTTTGTGACGCCTTCGATTTGAGTATCGATCTCTGCAACAGATCTCGTACAATCCGTAATATTTGCGACAGAATCATTGATTCCTTCACTCATATTCGTCATGGCTTCTGACACTTGCTGCGCACTTTGACTTGATTCGTTCGTTACCGTGCGAAGCTGTGAAGACATTTTTGATACTTCACTAGATGAATGCGAGATCTTCGAAATGAGCTCTTTGATCCGCCCCTGCATCTTTTGGAAGGATGCGGCAAGCTGGCCGATCTCGTCTTTACTCTCAACTTCTACCATTCCAGTTAAATCACCGTCAGCAATTCGGTTCGCTGATTCCATCAATGAACGTGCTGGTTTCGCAATTCTTCTTCCCATGATAAAGGAGAAGAGCAATCCACCGATGAGCACAATAGCCGATGCAACCGTAATGTAGATTGTCAGCTTCTTCGTAGTGGCTGGAACAATTGATGCATCTAGATCAATCCCTAAAATCCCTGTCAGCTCACCGCCTGAATCTTTGATTGGCAAAAAGACTGATTTATGTGTTCCATATGAATCATGGTAAATATCACTTTTGACCATTTTATCTTCAGAAAGAGCTTGCTTCATCTCATCTGAGAATGCATAATCCTGGTCAAAATCATTGTCTTCCCCAGTTAATACGATAATTCTTTCTTTACCGCCTTTATTAGATAACACGTATAAGTTCTCAAGCGTATGATCTTTTTGAAGCTCTGTGAATTTCTTTTTGATATCGACATAAATGGGATCATCCTTCCCGCTAATGCTGAGCACGTTTCCATCGATGTTATCGATTTCTTTTTTGGCGGTATCAATATCTGTTGTTAATCGATAATCAAATTGCTTTAATAACTGGGATGATAAATCCTGGCTGACTAGATAAAATGTTAGAACGAATAATGCAACGGTTGCGAGTAATGTTACGGTAACGACTGACATGATTTTAGAGGATATCGTGTATCCTCCAAATTTCCTTTGTTTCGCCATTTTTTCCTACATCTCCACTCTCAGATTTGGTTTAAGCATGTACATTTTCAAATTGTCCACAAACAGATGCAATCACATCTTTTAAATAAGATACGATATGAGGGATATGCTCTGGTAACGTATAAGGTGAGATGACAAAAAACTTACTAACACTTAGATAGAATTCTTGACCTTCTTTTGAGTTAACAAGTAAAAACTTCGTTGTATCGCCAAAGAACATCTCGTCTCTTTTCTCTCCAAGTTTTTCAAACAGCATTTTGTTCAATTCATTGTTTCGCTCAATTTCCATTGAAGTCGCTTCGCCAGAAATCTCTTCTTGAAAACGCGGTGAGCCGTCTAGGTAAATTCTAAATAATGTAGCCATTCCGACGTTGTCATCATTCACGACTTCTGCTTGCGGAATTTCCCTACTAAGTGCTTCTCTGAAGGCAAGGTTTACTTCTAAGAATTGACCGAGCAAGCGCTGGTAGCCTTCAATCCCAAACGTTAACAGCACACTCAGCATGCTGATTGAGCTTCCCATTCTTGAGCACTCAAGTGTATAACCCGTATGGTATTCCCCGTAGCCTCTATGGCCAACATATGGCGTCTCTTGTTCTTCTAGATCCAAACGCTTTAAGTCAGCAGCGTTTTTCACTAAGAATAAACTGGATGTGTAAGGTGTTTGGCCGAGCTTTTGAAAATCAAAGCACATCGAGTCTGCAAGAGAAAGATGCTGGAATTTCGCTTTGATTTCTTTTAGCATACGAAGAACACCGTCTGAGAATTGCAGCGGGTTTTCTGATACATCATACTCATTAAAGAAAGCAAAGAATCCACCCAGCGCCGAATCTGCATGAATATGCGGCACCTTCAGATCATACTTTTCAGCAATCGCTTCTGCTGTTTCACGTACCCCTTTTACATCATCAATTGCAATGGCATCTGTTGTTCCGGTTGTTGCCACAATATAAACGGGAATCCCGCCATCCTGTGCAACACGTTCCATTTGACAACGCAAATCTTCCATATCCATTGAATGATCTTTATTCGTCTTAATTCTGATTAAGTTGTTTGTGCCAAGTCCTGTTGCTTCCATTGACTTAAATAAGCTGTAATGTGCGGCATCAGAACAAAACGCATAAAGATTTTGCGGAACTCCTTTTCGCAGTGACTCCGGCGCTGCTTTGGCAATCGCTAAACGAAGTCCTGAAAAAATCGCTCCTTGACCTCCCCATGTTGTGTATCCCCCGCTCACGTTTGGATCATATCCGATGAGCTTAGACATCATTGAGACCACTCTGACCTCAGCTTCCGCACCTGCTGGCCCGTAAACATCCCATAGGTTGTTTCCGTTTACCAGCATAGCTGTCAGCATGCCTAAAATTCCTGGTGTACTTGCCATTGGCAAAATGTTCGTGAAGAAATACTTGGTGTGGTATGGATGGTTATGTAAAAGCTTCAGTAATTCTTCATTCACAAGTTCCGCTTGCTGGCCGTTCATCGGAATTTGACTTGTTTCAGTGAGCTTTTTGTAAAAGTCCTCCCCACGATTCTTTTCACCTTTAAGGTGTGCACGGTTGGGATCCTTCAGGTCATCGACCCCTGAAATGATCTGCTCCATCAATTTGACGAGTTCTTTACGCTCTCCTGCATTTCCGTCCTCACTCGGAAACCAGTTCTGAACGAGGTTCTCTGCTCGTACAGTCATATACTATCAATCCTTTCAATGGAAGATTTCCTGTCACTGTCTATATCGACCCCAATTCAGAAGTTTATAGTCTCGATATGTTCACTTAAGTATATCTAGATAATTTGTTTACTTATTAAAATAAATAAAACCCTTAAAAAACACATTAAAAGCATTATGTTGATGAAATACAAAAATATATTGATATATCGTATGAGAGGAATTTTTATCCATCATCTTGTTCCATTCCATTGTTCATTTTTTTTGCTTAACCTGCATAAACATTAATAAACAATGGAAAAACTCTCTAAATGACCATTGTAGAAATTAAATTAATTCTTTAGACTTATGCCTTTTTACCTGTTTTATTGATATAGCAACTGGAAAATTGCTGAATTTTCTGTCAATAATAGGTCGATTTTCATAAAAAGTTTTTCGATGGGCGAATATTTTCATTTTCTCTCCTTTTATTGCTCGGACAGGCTTGCAAAGGCGCCTCACCGGTTATGACTTTTCTATTTGTGCATTTCGTGGTATATTCTAATGGTTCGTTTTCTTTCGTTCCGCCTCTTCCGTGTATCGGAGAAAAGGAGTGTTTATATGAAAACATTTATTCAAAAAAGAGGCCTCGGCTTCTTTCTGATTGCAGCCATCTTACTATGGCTCAAAACGTATTCAGCGTATTTAATCGAATTTAAACTTGGTATATCAAATGTGCTTCAGCATATTTTGCTTTTCGTGAATCCTATTAGCTCCAGCTTGTTCTTTCTTGGCTTTGCTTTATTGTTCAAGAAAAAATGGCAGCCTGCCGCTATCATTGTGATTCACTTTTTCATGTCTTTTTTACTATACGCAAACATCGTGTACTATCGATTCTTCAATGACTTTATCACGCTGCCTACAGTGATGCAGGCAGGAACGAATGGCGGACAATTAGGTGATAGTGCATTTTCACTCATGCGTTGGACTGATGTGTTTTACTTTATTGATACAATCATTTTGATCGTACTTGCAGTCCGCATGAAAAGGCAGCAGCAAACAAGTACAGCCACGACTGTACCTGTACAAAAGTCAAAATCGTTTAGACTCGTCCTTGTGTCCTCTGTTGTGATCTTTGTTTTAAACTTAGTTGCTGCAGAGATCGATCGTCCAGAGCTTTTATCAAGATCGTTCGACCGCAATTATTTAGTTAAATATTTAGGTGCTTATAACTTTACTGTGTTTGATGCCATTCAAAATGTGAAATCAAACAGCCAGCGTGCTCTCGCAAATTCAAATGACGTGACAGATGTAGAGAATTATTTAAAAGCGAACAGCGCTGATCCTAACCCGGCTTATTACGGGAAAGCGAAAGGCATGAACGTGATTACAATTTCTCTTGAATCTCTGCAAAACTTTGTCATTGATTATAAAGTGAATGGAAAAGAAGTAACGCCGTTCCTTAACTCATTGGCACACGACAACAAAACGTTTTACTTTGATAACTTCTTCCATCAAACAGGACAGGGAAAAACGTCTGATGCTGAATTTATGATGGATACTGGATTATTCCCATTATCACAGGGCTCTGTTTTTATTAACAAAGCGCAAAACACATATCAAGCACTTCCTGGTATTTTAAAGAAGGATCAATATACGTCAGCAGAATTCCATGGTAATACGAAAACCTTCTGGAACCGTAATGAAATGTTTAAATCCTTTGGGTATGACAGATTTTACGATTCTGAGTACTACGATATGAACGAGCAGGATACGAAGAACTACGGACTGAAAGACAAACCGTTCTTCAAAGAATCGATGCCAATGCTTAAAAACCTGAAGCAGCCGTTTTATTCGAAATTCATTACCTTATCGAACCATTTCCCATTTGGAATGGACGAAGGTGACACTGATTTCGAACCTGGTGACTTCGGTGACTCTGTCGTCGATAACTACTTCCAATCGGCTCATTATTTAGATGAAGCGATTGAACAGTTCTTCAACGATTTGAAAAAGTCAGGTCTCTATGACAATACAGTCGTCATTATGTACGGAGATCATTACGGCATTTCTGAAAACCATAATGAAGCGATGGAAAAAGTGACAGGACAAAAAATTGGAGATTATGAAAATGCACAGCTCATGCGTGTGCCGCTCTTTATCCATGTACCTGGCGTAAAAGGTGGTCAGATTCATAAATACTCTGGTGAAGTCGACGTCGCACCAACCCTTCTGCACCTGCTTGGCGATGATACGAAGAACTATTTAATGTCTGGTTCTGATATCTTATCGAAGAACTTTAAAGAGCTTGTGCCATTTAGAAACGGTGACTTCGTGTCTAAAGACTACACAAAAGTAGGCAATAACTATTACAGCAACAAAACAGGCGAGAAAATCGAGCCAACTGACAAGGCATCACAAGAAAATGAAACGGTGAAAAAGATGCTGGAGACATCTGATAAGATTGTCACCGAAGATTTACTCCGTTTCTACAAGCCTAAAGGCTTTACACCGATTGACCGCAACGACTATGACTATACAAAGAAAGTACAGGATGAAAAGGATTCCTCTTCCGCCAAAGATGAATCCAGCTCTTCTTCAAAATAACTTTCTCATGCTAAGAACCAGCCGATCCTTGATCAGCTGGTTCTTTTTACGTTTGATCATGATTGCACCGGGTATAGGAGAAGAAGGAGGGATTTATCATGAAGAAAACAGCAGCTTTTGTCGTGACTGCCTCACTTGCTTCGTCTGCCCTATTCGGTTTCAGCCCTGCTGTCTCAGCACACGCCATGGCCAAACCAGCAGCAGAACAATCCGTTCCTCAAGGTCCAAAAGCCGCGCTTACCAGCATTTATGAGCTGGCACATAAAGGGCAGATGCCTTACTATGCAAAAGGGCTTAAAATAGGCGTTCAAACAAAAAAAGACGTTCATCATAAGCTCGGAAATCCATACCCAGAAACAGGTCAAAGCAGCTTTGATCTCTATCACGCTGAAATGGGGAATCCTGGATTTACTTTTCACTATGATGCAAAAGGCAAGATTGATGAAATCCGTTATTTCGGAACGAATGTAGAAAAAGAAACGAATATTGGTGGAATGACCCCTGCTCTACTAAAGAAACAGCTTGGATCAGCGGATTCAGTGAGCACCATCCCGCAAACAAAAGAGAAAAAATATGTGTATCGAACCGGTGATTATGAGCTCGAATTTATCGTTGGACATGATCCTGATATTAGCCAGCATGAACTCACCGTGCTGCATATCAACTTGATAAAAGCCAATTCTTAAATAAAAAAGCATCCTGAGCACATGCTCTGGATGCTTTTCTTTATTATGATGCCACTTCTAATTGCGGCTTTCTTTTCAGTTTTCGTTTGAGGACTGGACCTGCTACATAATCAAGACCAAGTTTTCCGGCATTTCCTTTCGCTGCCATGATGAAGACTGCGATCAGAAGAAGCAGCGGGTTCACAGAGACGGTTCCAGCTAGTAAGAAAGAGACATTCATCACGCTTCCAAAAAAGGCTGCCGTTGTTGTGAATAATCCGACAATTAATCCTAGGCCTACTAAGATTTCACCCCACATGACCATGGCACTAAATAATCCGGCATTCGGCAAAGCGACATTTTCTAAAAACCATACATAGAATGGATACACAAGATGACCATCTTTGACGACAGGTTCAGATATCGCAAATTGCAAATAGCCTGATGCATCAAATCCACCTGTTAGTTTTTCAATACCAGATGTCAGCCAAGTCCATCCGATATAAAGTCTTGCTGCCAAAAGAATAACGGCTGCCCATACATTCGTTTGTAAGAATTTTGTAAACATGATGATGCCTCCTTTTAAATTATGTGAAATATTTCACATTTTCTTTATGATCTTATTATACTATGCTATTTCTTATTTGTGATCTTTTTCACATATATATTCACAAATTGTTCATGAATATCTAATTTATGCAAATCTCAAAAGTGTGTGCAGCTTGTAGAAATAAACTTTTGGAGTGTGACGCGTTTCATGGTTTTCAAACAACTCAACTGCTGTGTCAAAGTACGATAGGGATGAGGAATTGCTTAGTAGTGAAGTGTACCTTTAAAGAACCAGAAGTAATACTCTAACAACCTGTCCGGTCAGTTAATATTTTAAAATAAGCTTTCGTCTGCTGTTCGAGAAAAAGGTCCTTTACTAAGACCTTAGTCAGAGAAAATATAAGCCTCGGGCGGGTTTAATCAATTTCCTTCTCCCTTTATTATCAAAGTAAGTAACACGTCACAATTAACTAGAGAACATTAAGGGAGAGAAGACAGTTGAATAAATTATGGCGTTTCATCGTGTATGTATGCGTTTTCGTTCTGGTTGTTGGAGGAACCGGAGCGATCGGTTTCATGAGCACGATGCAGGAGGCTATGTCGGTTTATGATAAGCCAGTTCCTGCTTCTCTACAAAGCATCCAAACTCCTACCTATGATTCGAAAAAGCCAACAGTGGTCGTTATTTTGGCGAATGAAGTAACCGAGGTGTTTGATTTTCTCGTACCATACGAAATGTTCTCCATGACGGGTTCGTACAATGTATTTGCGGCAGCTCCCAACAAAAACATAAAATCGTTGACGGGCGGGCTTGATGTCGTACCGCATTACTCTTTCGACGAGTTGGACAAATTGACAGGCAAAAGCCCAGATATAATTGTGATCCCTTTCATGCCGATTTTGGATGAAGCGAAATACAAACCCGTCCGCGATTGGATAAGGAAGCACTCCGGCAAGGAAACGCTATTGTTGTCCATCTGCAATGGGGCGGAAAATTTGGCGGATACCGGCCTGCTGAACAGGAAATCTGCAGCAACACATTGGGGAGATATCGGCAGATTGGAAAAGAAATATACCGAGATTACTTGGAAAAGGGATCAGCGTTACGTGCATGACGGTAACATAGTCTCCTCCGCCGGCCTGACTTCGGGGATTGATGCCACACTGTATGTTATATCCCAGCAAATGGGAGATCCTGTAGCGGAGAAAGTGGCGAAGGAAATGAATTACCCTTCCTACGATTTTGTTCAGCATCCGCAAATGGAGCCTTTCACGGCCGGATTGAGCGATATCGTCTATATTTTGAACAATGCGTTTCAATGGAGCAAGGAAAAGAACGGGGTCCTGCTGTATGATGGTGCCGACGAGCTGATGTTATCCTCGGCTTTTGACACGTACGGGGCTTCCGGAACGACAACAACATTGACGATATCCAACAAAGGTGAGCCGGTTGTTACTCGGCACGGTCTGAACCTGATCGCCCGATATCAAATAGACGATGCTCCAAAACTCGACAAAATGATTTTTGTGGGATCGGACGTGAAGACGCGCGCTGCAGATGATATCCGAAACTGGAACGTGAACGGTGGAAAGGCTGAGCAGCTTTTCCTGCACAGTGATTCGCCAGAGCGGTTCGCGATGGAACCCGCGTTTGAAGATTTGGCGAAGCAAGAAGATATCTTGACGGCGAAATTCGCCGTCAAGCGGCTCGAGTACCGCGCCACAAGCCAGCTTAAGCTTAAAGGATCACCATTTTCGTACGAAGCGTTCGGCATACCGATCGGTGTCGGCTTGTTGTCTATGTTCGTCGTATATTTGGTAGAAAGACGTTTCTTAAGGAAAAAAACTGTTCCCGCATAAAACAGGAAGCAAAAGAAACATCACAGTTTAGGAAGAAGAAGCACAATCCATTTACAATTAAGAGTAAATGAGATTGATCATGCTTTGAAAGTTGCCATAATGGTTGATTACTATAAATTTAATTAAATTCCTTATAAAAAATGATCAAACTTTTTTATAAAACCAAAACTTAAATATGCTCGAGAAGAATCCATTTTGATCATACTTTTTTCAAAATGGATTCTTCTAATTTATCGTAAAATAAGGGTTTATGAGGTATTTTTGATTAAACTTTATAAAAACACCCTCTATTAAGAGGGTGTTCTTTGAGCTGAGTCAAAACTGAACAGGTCACCACCAGAATTCATCTTATCTTGTTCTTTCTGCTTCATAGAGGTAAACTTTTCCCTTGCGAAAACCGTCTAAGTCATTTCAGACAGTAAAAAGGGGTTTAATTTTGTATGAAAACACTATTTCATTTTGCTTATTTACAGGCCATCTCATGTCTATTCCCCGTCATGATCTTTGCGGCGCTTGCCCTATCAAAGACGGTGTCTATTCCTTTTCTTCACCGGTATGATTTCATTCTACTGCTTTGCCTCGCAGCTCAAATCCTAATGCTTGCGCTGCGGCTGGAGAGTTGGGCGGAGCTAAAGGTCATTTGTCTATTTCATCTCATAGGAATCTGTTTGGAAGTGTATAAAGTACATATGGGCTCTTGGTCCTACCCAGAAGAAGCTTATACAAAAATATTCGGGGTTCCACTTTATAGCGGCTTTATGTATGCAAGTGTGGCTAGTTATATTTATCAGGCATTTTCACGACTTCATGTAAAAGTGACCGACTGGCCTCATCCATTTCTTTCAATTGGTATCAGTTTGTGCATTTATCTCAATTTCTTTACGCATCACTGGCTTTATGATGTCAGGTGGTGGCTGACATGTCTGCTTGTTGTTGTGTTTTGGAAAACGTCGGTTTCGTTTCAGGTTGGTCCATCTTCCTTTCGAATGCCGCTTGTTGTTTCATTTTTCCTGATTGGCTTTTTCATTTGGATTGCCGAAAATGTCACCACCTTTTTAGGCGCATGGCAATATCCAAATCAGCAGCATGCTTGGTCCATTGTTCATCTAGGGAAAATTAGTTCATGGTTCTTACTCGTCGTGATCAGTATTGTGCTAGTGATCGAACAGCGTAAACAAAAAAACGTTCAGCCCATTTGACCTGGCTGAACGCTTTTTTTAATCTCGATCGACTTCCTTACGGAGATCATCTGCGACAAATTCTACATTCGTTCCAATGATAATTTGTACGGATGTTTTTCCAGAAGTCAGCACCCCTTTGGCGCCTGCTTTTTTCAATGTACCTTCATTTAATAAATTTGTATCCTCTACTGTTAAGCGAAGACGTGTGGCACAATGATCAATCGTGGTGATATTGTCTTTGCCCCCAAGTCCCTCTACGAGCATACTTGCTCCTCCTGTTGTCACCACATCATCCGCTGCGATATCTTCCATGTCATCATCTTCCCTGCCTGGTGTTTTCAGCTTTAATAGTTTAATGAGGAAATAGAAAACGACAAAGTACACGACGCCATAAATGATTCCTACTACAAGAAGCAAGATCGGCTTTTGCGCAATACCGAAGCTTAAGACGTAATCAATCGCACCTGCTGAAAAGGCAAAGCCGCTATGAATCCCGAGGGTGTTCACAATAAAAAGCGAAAGCCCTGTTAAAATAGCATGGACACCATATAAAAGTGGAGATAAAAACATAAAAGAAAATTCAATTGGTTCAGTGATCCCTGTAATAAATGATGTAAGTGCCATCCCAATCATCAGACCAGCTGTTGCTTTTCGCTTCTCAGGTTTTGCAGTCACAACCATGGCTAGACATGCCGCTGGCAGACCAAACATCATCACTGGGAAAAATCCTGTCATAAAGACACCCGCGCTTGGATCTCCTTTAAAGAATCGCGCTAAATCCCCTGTTGCCCCGCTGAATTCCCCGAATTGAAACCAAAATAAGTTATTCAAAACATGGTGCAGTCCTAATGGAATGAGCAGCCTGTTAAAGAAACCAAACAGCCCTGCCCCTGTTGCACCAAGACTTAAAATCCATTCCCCTAAATCATTGATCACACTTTGAATCGGCGGCCATACATATCCGAAAACGGCTGCTAATAGAATGGTGAAAAGTGCCGTCATAATAGGCACAAGCCGCCTTCCGCTAAAGAAACCTAAGTATTCCGGCAGCTTCGTATCCTTAAATTTATTGTAAACATAACCTGCCAAAAGCCCGCATAAAATACCGCCCAATACCCCCATATTGTTGGTTGAGTTGATCGACGTGGTACCGGCTGACAAAATAAAATAAGAGATTGCACCTGATAATGCCGCTGCCCCGTTCCCATCCTTTGAAATACCAATCGCTACACCCATTGCAAAAATTAAAGCCAAGTTCGCAAAAATTGCATTCCCTGCCGCATGAATAAACGGGATATTGAATACATCCTCCCGCCCAATGGCCAAAATAATCCCTGCTGCTGGAAGCACAGCGATTGGAAGCATAAATGATTTTCCTAGCTTTTGAAAAAACTGAAACACCATCTGACTTCTCCCCCCTTTGTCATCATCATGACTAAATCGTTCATGATGTTCATAAAAAATATATCATATGCACGTCTAGTTATCTATACCAATTTGTCCACATCCATTTGAATTCCGCTCTTTACTCTTTTTGCGTAAAATGTGGTAAGCTATTGAATAGAATGAAGTTATAGAAAGCGGGAATGAACAGTGATTGTCAAACATGATCATGAGTTAGAAGCCTTAAAAAAAGTCGGCCGAATTGTCGCTTTGGCAAGAGAAGAAATGAAAAGCCAAGCGAAACCAGGCATGTCTACAAAAGAATTAGATTTGATTGGGAAAAAAATATTAGAAGAGCACGGTGCCAATTCAGCACCTGAAAAGGAATATGACTTCCCTGGTACCACTTGTATCAGCGTGAACGATGAAGTGGCACACGGTATCCCTAGTGAAAAAACGATTTTACAAGAGGGTGACCTCGTGAACATTGATATCTCAGCAGAGCTTGACGGCTATTATTCCGATACAGGCATTTCATTTGTTTTAGGTACAGGTGATGCTCGTCTTGAAGCATTATGTAAGTGTGCGGAGGATGCGTTCCTAGAAGGATTAAAGCATGCAAAAGCCGGTAAAAGACAAAACCAAATTGGCCGTGCGGTCTACAATACAGCAAAAGAACAAGGGTTTACCGTTATTAAAAACCTGACAGGACACGGCATTGGGAAAAACCTGCATGAAGCACCTAACCATATTTTGAACTACTATGATCCATTCGATAATGCTTTGTTTAAAAATGGCACAGTTATTGCCTTCGAGCCCTTCATTTCAACAAATGCTGAATCGATTTATCAGGCTGATGATGGCTGGACATTTAAAACACCAGATAAAAGTCTAGTCGCACAGATTGAACATACCATTGTGATCACAAAAGACGAACCGATTATTTTAACAAAGCTGTAAGCCAGCGGTCCCCTCCTTCACTGGAGGGGATTTTTTCATACCCGTTTCACGAATCTGTCACGACTAAACAAAAATGCCTGTGGTAAAATAGGCAAAGATATGCGAAAGGGGTCTTATTTGATATGTGGTTCATCATCATAGGTGTTATCTTTTTCATCGAAAGTATTATTTTAACGGTTGTAGGGATTAAGAAAAAACAATCCATGATGACCTATCTTGGTGTTGTCATCATGATTATGACGGTCGGCATGATCCTCGTTACCCTCAACCCGCCAAATTCATAAATCAATATTTCCAGCATATACATGGATCATAGGCAGATAGAATCAGTTTTCATTTCATGACACCTGCACGCTTTTCACGTCCTTTTTTGAGATGTTACAATGCAGGCAGTTTCAATTGAAAGGAGTTTTCTATCATGCATTATGGTAGCAAAGGCTGGTATGTCGAAGAATTGAAGAAGCTTGGTGTGACTAAGCATGAAGGAAGAAAGCTTCAAAGCTTAAAAACATATTTCCTTGCAAATCTTCTTGAGCAAAAGAAACGCAGCTCATAAGCGCTGAAAAGCCGTACATCTTAAGATGATGTACGGCTTTTTTTAAATGTGCTGAATTCGTTTTTCTAAAGACTTCCTCACCACATCTGCTAAAGCATCTACTTCAAGAACGGCTTTCAGTCTCTCTGGACTTGTTTGACGATATTTGACTTCATTGACCTCATGGACCGTAATGTGATGGGACGCTTTTTCTACGAGTACAAGCGATGCATCAGGCGGCACCATGCCTTCTTTTAGTACGCGTAAATAAAAGCCTGTATACCCTGTTTTCTGCACTTCCTTTACAAGCTTCATGTTGCCGTGCTTAACAGATAATTTCACACAAGGCTGTCTTGGCTGGCTCACCTCAACAAATGCATCTCCAAGCTGAAACACATCGCCAATATGCACATTCGTCTCGACTAGCTTGCGTACTGTTACATTCTCGCCAAAGGCAGCTTCCTGTAAAGGAATTCCTAAAAATTGCTCAAAGTAAGCATAATGATCATACGGAAAGACGCAGACGGCTTTATCATAGCCCCCATGATGAACCAAATCACCTTGGCCATCTCCCTCAAAATTGATCTGACTTAAATACACAGGCTCATGAATGCGCTTTTTGTTGATGGCTGTTTTGATTTCTTTTCCGTTCGCATAGGTGATGATAGGTTGTCCCACTTGGATTCCTTCTATGGCATATCTCTTCTGTCCCACGATGGCCATCTCCTTTGGTTGTCTACTGGCTTTTATTTTACATCGTTTGACAAACAAATCAAAGTCGAGGCGTGAAGATCAGATGCAGGCTATGGTACGATGTGAAAAAAGGAGAGATGACCATGGTTCATTATCACGCCATTGTAAAAGGACGTGTGCAAGGAGTCGGCTTTCGTTATTTTGTTCAGGGAGAAGCCGTCAATCGTGGAATGAAAGGCTGGGTACGCAACACAGATGAAGGGCATGTCGAGTTAAAGGTAGAAGGTGAGCAGCAGAAAGTGATTGAGTTCTTAGAAACTGTTCGGAAAGGAAGTCCTTTTTCAAAAGTCACCGACATGCACATGGAGCCACTCGCCAAGCTGGCTCATTATAAGGATTTTCGAATACGGTCATAAAAAAAGCCTAGCTCGCGCTAGGCTTTCAGATTGTTGACAAAGGGCTAAAATGATCTTTATTTTAGCCCTTTGTCTTCCTTTCAGCATGATAGAAAACCTTTGCAGTCTAGGAAGGGCGAGTACCGGAGCGGAGCGAATTTGACATTCGTGAGCACCGGAGCGCAGACCTGACACCGAATGCGAGGGTTTGTCTACACGCTGAAAACCTAGCTCTCGCTAGGCTTTTTCTGTCCCGTGATAGGGCTTGTCCTGATAAAAATAGTTTGGTTTCACAATGGTATTGTCGTAATGCTTGTGGAATATATGGGTAGCTGCTGGTGATACAGGGGGAATCAGCCATGTCCAGTCCCCAGTCAGCTTGCGGTCAGCCTTCTCTTCCTGCTTTTCAAACTGCTTGAATTGATGTGCTGCTGTATGGTGATCAACAATTGTCACCCCTGCTTCGCGATAAGAATGGAGAACCGCCACATTCAATTCGACAATGGCTTTATCCTTCCAAAGGGACGAATTCTTGGTCGTGTCCAGTCCTAAAAGAGAAGCAACTTTTTTTAGCATATTATAGCGGTTTTCATCCGCTAGGTTGCGTGCGCCAATTTCTGTGCCCATATACCAGCCGTTGAACGGTGCAGCGTTGTAATGAATACCGCCAATCTCTAATTTCATATCAGCAATAATCGGAACCGCATACCATTTTAGTCCCAAATCACGGAATCCATCATATTCAGGATGGGTGATCTCTACCTCTTGGACGATTTCTTTCGGAAGCTCATACAGAACAGGCGGCTGACCTTTTAGCTGAAACATGAGAGGCAGAATATCAAAATGTGTGCCCTCTCCTTTCCAGCCATGGGCTTCACATAATTTTGTTAATTCAAGGGATGCCTCGTCGCCGATGATGCCATATTCCGTCTCATAGCCTGCATAACGAACGAGCTGATGGTTATAAATGACGACTTCCTTCTGCTTGTTCCTCTCTGGGGGAAAGATCGTGATGGACGGTTTGATTTTTCCGCCATTTGTCGCATACTCAATATGATGAAAGAGCGCCTCTTTCACCTCATCCTCTGTCTTTACATGCCGGCAGTCATGCACTTGCAGGGTCGACCAAAACAAACGGCCAATGCAGCGGTTACTGTTGCGCCATGCCATTTTCGCCCCGTGAGCTAATTCCTCTAGTGTATGCGAATAACTACCTTCAGACTCAATTTCTTTTTTTATTTCATGCAGACGTGCTGCTTTCTCTTCATTTGACTTGTTTAATTCTTCATAGCATACAGAAATAAAAGCTTCTGCTTCATTCCACAACGCTTCTTGATTACTCAAACATACTCGCCTCACTTTAATACGAATATATCCATTGTAGCGGTTTCTATTGATAAATTCACTCGTTTCAAACCATTTTTTATCAAATCATCCGACCATTGTCCTTAGACAATAGATGATTCAATACGTATAAGGGTCTTTTGGAGCCAGCGGACATAGCCTTTTTCTCTTTCGATTGCTCTTGTCAGCACTAAGTAATGCCCAAATTGCGCTGAATGCAGTGATTCAGCAGAAGGGTCTTCCTCTGTCAAAGCGTGCAGCTTTTGTTCCAGCACATCTACTTTCTTGGTGCGCTCTAAAAGTTGATATGCAAAGAGATCAGCCGCTTCTTTTTTGTCCATGGAGGAGATGAAAAATGTTTTGAGCATGAATTCATCCTTTGTTGTTTCTGGAATTGGATCTTTTGTTCTTAACCACTGACGCAATTCTTCTTTTCCTGCCGCTGTGATTTGATAGACCTTCTTCTCTAGCTTTTTTCCTTGTATGTGAATATCAAATTCAATAAACCCTTCCTCTGTGAGACGCTTCAGCTCAGGGTAAATCTGACTGTGCTTTGCACTCCAAAACTGTCCAAGGGAGTCCTTAAAATGTTTCGTAATATCGTATCCTGTCAGCTCATGCTGATCCAGCAAGCCAAGAATGGCATATTTTAGTACTCTCATGATGTGCCTCCAACGCTTATTCTTTGACAATAGTATACCATAGACTTTAAAATAAACATGTAAATCACAACATGTTTGAAAAAACATCATTCTAATGAAAGAAGGAATAAACATGGATCAATTCGTTGGACTTCATATGATTTATACGTATGAAAATGGCTGGGAATATGAGATTTACATTAAAAACGATCACACCATTGATTACCGCATTCATAGCGGAATGGTTGGAGGACGCTGGGTCCGTGATCAGGAAGTAAATATTGTGAAGCTGACAAAAGGCGTATACAAAGTCTCTTGGACAGAACCAACTGGGACAGACGTCTCTTTGAACTTTATGCCTGAAGAAAAACGCATGCATGGCGTCATCTTCTTCCCAAAATGGGTGCATGAACGTCCAGACATCACCGTCTGCTATCAAAATGACTACATCGATCTCATGAAAGAATCTCGTGAAAAATACGAAACCTATCCGAAATATGTTGTCCCAGAATTTGCGGACATTACGTATATCCATCATGCAGGTGTGAATGACGAAACCATTATCGCAGAAGCACCATATGAAGGCATGACTGATGAAATAAGAGCTGGACGAAAATAAAAAAGCGGCACACCTAGTGCCGCTTTTACATTTGATAAAATCTTAGCCCCTTTTTATTGAATGCCTAACGTCTTTTGAGGAAGCACGAAACGATAGACTGGCAGTTCATCACCTGTTTTTGAAGCAATAAACCCTGATGACATATAGCTGTCCTTTGATTCTGGTTCAAGGGCAAGTGACAGCAAATTGGTTTGCGGCTGTGCCGTGACATATACCTTTGTTCCTTTTGGCAGCTGACGTTTCTTGTCAACGAGTTTTGTTTCAAGCTGAATATCTGTTTTGCTCTTTTCCTCTCGTTTTGTCACCTTGTAGGCTTGTACCGGCACCTTCATGCCAACCGGCAAAGTGACACTTTTTAACCCTAATGTTCTGAGTTTCCTTTCTACTCCTTCATGCCCCGGAAGAATGAGGTAAGCTGTCGGCCGTTCTCTCGTTAAGACAGGAACAGCATCGCTCGCACTATGAAAACGTACAGGAACATTGGTGGTCTGTCCTTTCTCAATATCAACCATTTCCAGCGTGTCATCAACAGGTGATTTGAAAGCATCTTGAATGACGACTTGATCGTCATCATTTGGGTGAAGCCCTTTTTTCACAAGCTTCAGCCGCTCCGTCACCATTTGCTGCTTCACCTGCTTGGCATGTTTCACCGTGGTCTCAATGATTTTTTCATGGGTGGCTACTTGCGCAGCGACGCGGCGGGCAAAATCCTCTCTCCCAATCCCAATCCCTCTGCTTTCTACAAGAAATGACAAGGCTGGCGAAAGTGCAAGAGCATTACGGCCAATTCGCGCATCCGTTCCACCTTCATAAATGTCAATCTTGTCATCCTTTCCTCTTGTGTTTGTATAATACAAATCGTTAGAAAACCCTTTATTCGTCAGCGTTTCACGAACTCCGTTAACATATAACTCATTTGATGTCAGCCGGATGCTTTCAGGAATGTTTAGATTCTTCCCTGATAGAATAAGCAAATCATGATATTTGAGAGCGCCTGATGAACCGATATCTTCAAACTGCTTTTGACCCACATCGTATTCATGGGCATCAATGACCACTTCTGGCGCATACCGATTAAATTCTTGATGCAGGGCTGTCAGTTCTGGAGATTCTAATGTCATATGATCACGATTACCATCTAATCCGTTTGCCAGTCTGCGGTCAAACGCATAAGAACCATCAGGATTGATTCTTGGGACAATGATGATATTGACATGATTAAGTATACGGTCTCCTTCTTTACCTGCTAATCGTTTTGCAATGACGAGAGCAGATTCACCGGAGGCTGGTTCATTTCCGTGTATTTGTGCTTGGAGCCAGATTGTTGGCTTTTTTGAAAGTGGAGTAATCGAGCGATCCTTTGTAAAGTACAGGGCCTGGATGGACCTGCCTTCAATGGATGTTCCAATCTGTTTCTGCGTGGCGTAAGGACTTTTGTGGACAATGTCTCGTAAGAAAGTTTGAAGCTCTTCTTGTGTTGTAAATGTTTCTTCTTTTTTCTGAAAGGCAGGGGTATCAAACGTCTCGTCAGGCTCAGGGTATAGCTTTTTCACTGAAGCCGGCTGTTCATAATTCTTTCCGTAATAAGGGGTTTCTGCATGAGCTGAAGCTGGGCTCACCATCGACAAACTGCCTGCCATGAGGCATACAGCAGCAAAAAGAATCGTGCCTTTTCGTTTGGACATGCTATCCTCTCCCTTCGTTGATTTGCATTATAAAGAAAAAAACAGCAAAAGTGTCAGTATTTTTCAAAAATAAATCTTTTGGAGGAACAGGCATCTCTTTGGCTAGGGCAAATGAATGGAGCCTCCCCAGCAATATGACCTAAAAAAAGTGCCTGCTCACAGCAGACACTTTTTATTTACCAGATGGAAATAGCCCCAATGAGAACTGCCATGACAGTCATAGCGACGACTGCCAGCACAGCCCATTTCATCCCAAATTTCTGATGCTGATCCAGTGATACGCCAACAAGTCCAACAAGTAAATGAGTCGATGGAACAAGTGGACTTAACATATGAATCGGCTGACCAATAATAGAGGCTCTGGCAATCTCAATTTTATCGACACCGTATGCTGCCGCTGTTTCTGATAGGATCGGCAGTACACCATAAAAGTATGCATCATTCGGCATAAAGAAAGTAAAGATCCCGCTTGTTAATGCGACAATGACTGGAATAAAACCGCCAAGCTGCTCTGGAATTGCAGATACAATCGAAATCGCCATTTCATCAACCATTTTCGTTCCAGTTAGAATACCTGTAAAAACACCTGCCGCAAAAATCATCGAGGCAATGGCTAAAACGTTTGTTGAGTGAGCCGCAATTCGCTCACGCTGCTGGTCCAAGTTCGGATAGTTCACGATAATTGCCACACAGAAAGCAAGAACAAATAGAACAGTTAAGCTGACTTTACCTGATACAAGCAGCAGCACCAATAACAAAGTCAGCGCCAGGTTAAACCACCAAAGCTTCGGTCGTTTGATGTCATCTTGCAGTGCCGCTGCCATTTCATTTGCATGAATCGGCTGGTCAAGTTCAATGACACCAAGACGTTTTCTTTCGGCTTTTCCAAGAAAATAAGCAACAATAATCATACTGAGAACCCCTGCACCAATGACTGGAATCATCGGGCCAAATAAAAGTGAAGGATCGACCCCAAGTGCACTCGCCGCTCTAGGTGTTGCTCCTCCCCACGGAATTGTATTCATAATTCCCATGCCAACTCCGGCAATTCCGGCTAAAATAATTGGTCGGATGCCAAGCAGTGTAAATAGTGGAAGCATCGCTGTTGTTGTAATCATATATGTCGTTGTTCCATCACCATCAAGTGCAACAAGCATCGTCAGGACAGCTGTTCCGACCACGATTTTTAATGGATCGCCTTTAACGATTTTTAAAATTTTCGCCACCATTGGGTCAAATAAACCCGCATCAATCATAATGCCAAAGTACAAAATCGCAAACATGATCATGACCGCTGTCGGTGCGACTTGCTGCACGCCTTTGACAATCATGTCTGAAATTTCAGTAAAATGAAAACCTGCGATAAGAGCAAATGCAATCGGTGTTAACACCAGTGCCGTTAAAACAGACATACGTTTCGTCATAATCAAAACCATAAATACTATCATCATAAGAAATCCTAAGATTGCTAACATATTGTTCACCCCTTATGTTGTATACGCTTTCATTAATGTGTTGGTATCCCATTTCCAACCCTTTTTGTCATCATATCTGAGGTGAGAATTGAAGTAAATATTATGAATTTTAATTCTTTTTCGGTCGATAAATGCTTTTTGTTCATTTTGTTCAAACATTGGCCTTTTTCATTCCATGAAAAAAACAAAGGGTTTATTTTAGCCCTTTGTCTTCTTTTCAGCGCAATAGAAAACCTTTGAAGTCTAGTACTAGAGCGGAGCGAATGTAAGATTCATGAGCACCGGCACGCAGGAATGACAACGAATGCAAGGGTTTGTCTACATGCTGGAAGCGGTCTCACTCGACCGCTTGTTCTCCTTGTATCAATTGCTCGTATTGCCTTAATTGATCTTCCATAAAGATCTTTGCCTCTTTGCTGTTCATATAACGACTTGTCCAGCCCTTTTGCTTTAATCGTTTTTTCCATAACCTCGTTTTCGTCATTTTTTGAAGAAGCTGATCCCATTCACGAATGTCATGCTGACTCATTTGTTTAGGGCCCATCACACCGCGCCAATGGGAAAAGATGAGCGGAATGCCCTGCTCTTTCCATGTCGGCACATCTTCAAATCCATCTAAGCGCTCGCTGGTTGTCGTGGCTACGAGCTTCAGCCTCTTTTTTTCATAATCATGACGAACCTCTGTAATAGTAGTCGTTGCTGCATCTACCTCATGGTTGATGAGCGCTTGAAATAAATCGTCTGCACTGTCAAATTTCAGAAATTGAATGCGATATGGATCAACCCCTGCCATTTCTGCTGCCCGGGCGAATGAGATTTGATCATCATTTCCAAAGTCAGGGGCAAATCCAATTTTTAGGGAATCTGGTTTTTTCTTGAGTGTGTGTAACAGCTCCTTCCCATTTGAAAAAGGAGAATCCACTGGGACTGCGACGACCTGCCACTCTTCTGCAAGGATTGCCAGCGGTGTCACATCATTCATCGTCACGTTACTGCTGCCAAGCAAGTTACGGCTTAACAATAAGCTTGAATTTAAACTGATATAGTTGGCTTCTCGCTCCATCATGTAGGTCCATCCTTTATCCACCGTTCCGCCTCTTTGATAAAGAATGTTCACAGGCCGTTTCACCAGCTTCTCTTGTTCAAGCACTGATTTCATCACCTGAGCCGTTTGGTCAAATCCTCCCTCTGGTACACCTGACACTACAATATATAAGGAGCTTTGCTGAAGGAAAGAATCTCCGGCCTTTTTTTCATTAAAAGTGAGCGTGATACAAAGGCAGAGCACAATAACAAAAAATATTCCTTTTCTCATCTTTTATGACTCCGCTTGTTTAGCAGGATAATATTTCCGTTCAGGTCTACCAATGATTCCGTATGCAAGCTCTGCCCGGCATTCCCCTGTTGTCACGAGATACTCTACGTAGCGTCTCGCAGTTGTACGTGATGCGCCCATCTTTTCCCCGAGTTCTTCTGCTGTAATTCCTCTATTTTCTGATGCCATCAATGTTTTCACTTTATCCAAGGTCAGTGAATTGATGCCCGTGGGAAGATCTCTGTCATCCCTTTGTTTTGGCTCTTCCTGCATTTGCCCAAAGAACAGATCGATCATCGTTTGATTGACTTCATCCTTTGAATTGATGATGTCTTTCTTTTCTTTATATTCGGTTAAAACTTGTGCAAACTTTTGTGCAGTTACCGGTTTGATTAAATAATGAACCACTCCGTAATGAAGTGCATCTCTTAAAAGCGTCGTTTCCGTTGCAGCCGTGATAATGATCACATCTACTTCAGGACAGCGTTCTCTTAAAAGCGGCAGCAGGTTTGTACCGAGCTCATCAGGCATATAGACATCAAGCAAGATGAGATCAAATTGCTCCCTTTGGAGCGCCTCCCACATATCCTTTGCACTCTTTGCCTTTCCGGCGACCCTAAATCCTTCTATCTTTTGTATATAAGATTCATGAATGGCAGCGATTCGAAAATCATCCTCCGCAATGAGTACCTTAATCACCATCTATTCCCCCTTTGTGCCTTTCGGTATGTATACAGTAAAGATGGCACCGCCTTCTTTTTGGTTCGCAACTTCAATCCAGCCCCCAAGCTCGTCCAATACTTCTTTCACATTCGCAAGCCCGTAGCCTCGTCCTTCTCCCTTTGACGAATGGCCTCTTGTGAAAATCTGTGACATTTCCTCTTCATTCACTCCATCACCTGAATCTGACACTTCTATGATAATATCAAACCCAATATCTGTGATGAATAGGTCTACCTCGCGCTTCTCCTTATTTAATACAGCTTCAAAAGCATTATCTACGAGATTGCCAATGATGGTGATAAAGTGAGATAGACTTAAATGAGCTGGGAGCGGCTCTAGTGAGCTATTTTCATCAATGTGGAAATGGACTTTCTTCTCAGATGCTTTCCCTAGCTTGCCAAGTAAGATCGCTTGTATTTTAGGAGACCGAATCTGCTTCATGAGTAAATCGTGCTGTCGGTTTTGCAGATGATATTCTTCTTTAATCAAGTCGATGGCTTCATCGACTTGATTCAGCTCAAGCAGGCCTAAGATGGCATACAGCTTATTTGAGAATTCGTGCGTTTGTGCTCTCAGGTCTTCTGAATACTGGCTGACCTCTGTTAATGTATCCAGCAGCTTCGTCAGTTCGGTTTTCTCCCTAAAGCTCACAATCCCTCCGAATACTCGATTGTCCTGCATTACCTTTTTCACATTTAAAACATAGGTTTTATCATTGACGACGGTTTCGATGTTAGGTTCAATCGTCTCTGCCTTTAAATAGAAAAGAAGTTTGGCATTTGGTAAGACTTGATCAATATGAAGGGGCAGTTCTGATGAGACGCGCAGCATATGTTCAGCTGATGTATTCATCATCGTAATCGCGCCTTTCTGGTCAAACGCAATGATTCCTTCTTTTATAGCGAGCAGCATCGCTTCTCTTTCTCGATACAGCGAAGCAATTTCATGCGGCTCAAGCCCTAATGTATCTTTGCGAATACTCTTTGTTAAAAAAATCGCACCGAATATGCCAGGCAAGAGCACAAGAAGGGCAATATAGCTAAGCTTCAATAGCTGATGAGCTGTCGCTTGATCGATTTCCTTTTTTAAAAATTCAACGGTGACTGTCCCAATAATTTCTTCATGCCCTTCTGTTTCTTTCATAATGGGCGCACTGCCTCTGACAACGGTTTCACCATTAGAATCATCAGTGGATATAGAAGTTCCTCCAAATAAGAGGGTACTTCTTCCTTCCGATACACTGATGGTTTTTCCTACGTCCTCATGATTCGTATGAACAAGAACCTTTCCTTTTCGATTGGTAATAAAGATGGCATGTGCTCTTACTTGCTCCTTCATTTGCTCAAGCACTGCCTGTTCTTCATTTTTGGAAGCTGACACGGCCACCGATGCTTTAATGGGCGGCATATATGATATCGTTCTAGCGGTCTGCACCGCCAGCTGTTCAGCTTGTCCCTGCCTTTCCGATGTCTGCAGAAAACCAAAACAAATGGTTAATAATGCAATGACAACAAGCAAAAGCCCGATAATTAACCCCAAAATTTTCGTTTGTAAAGTAACTTTCCTTTTGCCCATCCTCACCGCCACAACCCCTAATTCAGTAGATTCACCCGAATAGACTCTAAGAAAATGATATCATTTTTTCTTACTAAGTTAAGAGAAAATTCTTTCAAACAAAAAAGGACGACTCAGAATCGAGTCATCCCTGTATGCCTATTACGTGATCGATAAACCAGCACTCGCATAGCCTGCTACGGTATTCACTAAGGATAGACCTGTAGCTGATGCAGAGAATACAACAAGCAATCGTGTTTCCGGTGTGACTGGTACATTTAGACCAGTCGCAATACCGTTTGAAATAGCACCCAGTGTTAAAACTCCAGTTAAAGCTGGGGCTAATGTGACACTCGCTACTTGTGTAAAGCTGTTATTTGGTGTCGGTGAAGCGAATAGACTAGCCGTTACGGTAACACTCGTGCCAACTAAAGAAAGAGCTGCTGTTGTGCTGAAATAGCCGGCAAATGACGTGATTGTTCCAGCTCTTGGAACTGAGAACGCCATGTTGATTAGTGTACCCGCAGCGCCTGTTAAATCAATGATTCCGCCTACAATACTGACACCTGTCGCTGAGTTACCAAATCCGATCAAACTGGATGTTCCAACAAGTCCGCCTGCAATTGTTGTCAGGACGGCAGGTGTACCTGAAGCAAACGGAATGATCGCACTCGATCCTGTCACACCTGTTGGACCTGTTGCTCCGGTCGCTCCGGTACCTGTGACGCCGGTGGCTCCGGTTACTCCTGTTGCACCTGTTAAACCTGTAGCACCAGTGGCTCCGGTTGCTCCCGTTGCTCCTGTTGCTCCGGTTACCCCAGTTACTCCTGTTAAACCTGTGGCGCCAGTGGCTCCGGTTGCTCCTGTTACTCCTGTGACGCCGGTGGCTCCGGTCGCTCCTGTACCCGTGACTCCCGTTGCTCCTGTATCACCCGTAACACCAGTGGCTCCGGTTACTCCCGTTGCTCCTGTTGCTCCGGTTACCCCTGTTGCACCTGTTAAACCCGTGGCGCCAGTGGCTCCGGTCGCTCCTGTTATTCCTGTGACGCCGGTGGCTCCGGTCGCTCCTGTACCCGTGACTCCCGTTGCTCCTGTATCACCCGTAACACCAGTGGCTCCGGTTACTCCCGTTGCTCCTGTTACTCCTGTGACGCCGGTGGCTCCGGTCGCTCCGGTCGCTCCTGTACCCGTGACTCCCGTTGCTCCTGTATCACCCGTTACCCCAGTTGCTCCGGTTACTCCTGTTGCTCCCGTTGCTCCTGTATCACCTGTTACCCCAGTTGCCCCGGTTACTCCTGTTGCTCCGGTAATACCTGCGGCGGCCAATAACGTATAGTCTGGGGACGTATCTGGTGTACCTGTTGGTGGTGTTGTATTCACAACATAGGTTCCACCTTCATATGTCACCACTTGACCTACTGGATAGGTTGGGGCTGTAGCTGGGTCAAACGCCAGGATGCCAGTTAATCCTACACCGGTTACTCCGGTCGCACCAGTATCGCCCGTTACCCCGGTGGCTCCTGTTGCTCCGGTTACCCCGGTGGCTCCTGTTGCTCCTGTATCACCCGTTACCCCAGTTGCTCCGGTGGCTCCTGTTGCTCCGGTGGCTCCCGTATCTCCTGTTGCTCCGGTTACTCCTGTGACTCCAGTCGCTCCTGTTGCTCCGGTCGCTCCTGTACCTGTGACTCCAGTTGCTCCTGTATCACCCGTCACCCCAGTTGCTCCGGTTGCTCCAGTTACTCCTGTGACTCCAGTATCACCGGTTACACCAGTTGCACCTGTTACTCCGGTGGCTCCGGTAACACCTGCGGCTGCTAATAACGTATAGTCTGGAGAAGTATCCGGTGTACCTGTTGGAGGCGCTGTATTGACCAGATATGTTCCGCCTTCATATGTCACCACTTGACCTACTGGATAGGTTGGCGCTACTGCTGGATCAAACGCTGCGACTCCGGATAAACCGACTCCAGTCGCTCCAGTCACTCCTGTTGCCCCGGTTTCACCAGTTACCCCTGTTGCACCTGTTGGTCCTGTGACGCCGGTGGCACCAGTTTCTCCTGTCGCTCCTGTGACCCCTGTTGCACCTGTTTCACCGGTGGCTCCCGTACCAGTAGCTCCCGTTGGACCAATTTCCCCCGTCGCTCCCGTAACACCAGTGGCACCGGTTGGACCAATTTCTCCTGTTGCTCCTGTGACGCCAGTGACTCCGGTTGGACCAACCTCTCCCGTTGGTCCTGTCACTCCTGTTGCGCCGGTGGAACCCGTGACTCCTGTACCGGTTGCTCCTGTAACGCCAGTCGCTCCTGCAGCGGCCAATAACGTATAATCTGGTGACGTATCTGGTGTGCCTGTTGGTGGCGCCGTGTTAACAAGGTAGGTTCCTCCTTCATATGTCACCACTTGACCTACTGGATAAGTTGGCGCTACTGCTGGATCAAACGCTGCGACTCCGGATAAACCGACTCCAGTCGCTCCGGTCACTCCTGTTGCCCCTGTTTCACCAGTTACCCCAGTTAAACCTGTTGGTCCTGTGACGCCGGTTGCTCCTGTTTCACCTGTTGCACCGGTTGCTCCTGTACCAGTGGCGCCGGTTGGACCAATTTCCCCCGTTGCTCCTGTGACGCCAGTCGCTCCCGTTTCACCTGTTGCACCGGTTGCTCCTGTGCCGGTGGCGCCGGTTGGACCAATTTCCCCCGTTGCTCCTGTGACGCCAGTCGCTCCCGTTTCACCTGTGGCTCCGGTTGCTCCTGTTCCAGTGGCGCCGGTTGGACCAATTTCCCCCGTTGCTCCTGTGACGCCGGTCGCTCCCGTTTCACCTGTTGCACCGGTTGCTCCTGTGCCGGTGGCGCCCGTAACTCCTGTCGCTCCTGCAGCAGCTAAAAGCGTATAATCTGGGGAAGTATCGGGTGTACCCGTTGGCGATGCTGTGTTTACAAGATACGTCTCGCCTTCATATGTCACCACTTGACCTACTGGATACCCTGGTGCCGCTGCCGCATCAAACGGAACAACTCCAGTTAGACCTACACCGGTAGCGCCGGTTGCCCCAGTCGGACCGGGATCTCCCGTAACACCTGTTGGTCCTGTACCTGTTGCTCCTGCAGCAGCTAAAAGCGTATAGTCCGGTGATGTATCAGGCGTCCCTAATGGCGGTGCTGAATTGACCACATACGTACTGCCATCGTATGTCACCACTTGCCCTACTGGGTAGGCTGATGCTACTGCTGGATCAAATGCCAGAATGCCTGTTAAACCTACGCCTGTTGGACCGATTGGACCTGCTGGACCTGCCGGACCCGCTGGACCCACTGCACCCGCTGGACCTGCTGGGCCTCTTCTTCCTCTCCCGCCTGGTGGACCTTGAATCACACAAACACAAGGATCTTTTCCGCAGCAAGGATTTTTCACTGATTTTCCTGGCTTCCCTGATCTTCCTTTCTTACAACTATCACATTCCCAGCCATCATCCTTATACGCATCATACCAGCTTCCTTTTTGGTAGTGGTCTGTCGAATGAGTTGGATATGTCTTTCCGCATTGTCTACATCTTCTCATAGAATCACCCCCATCCATCGTATTCATCACGACCAAGAAAGGTGTATGTACATTTTTATTTTTATTTAGAAAGATAAAAAGACCTTGCACTCTATGCACAAGGTCTTTCTTTCATTGAAGTCTCATCGTCATTTTCAAATCTTTTCCTACCATACGATAATCAATATCTACCGGACGGATGGCTTCCTTTAATGTTTTCATCCCTTCTCCTTCAAAGAAAGTAGGCGCATCTTTTCCTCCAATGAATAACGGCGCCATATAAATAATGGCTTCGTTCACAAGTGACGCTTCTAAAAAGGACGCGCTCACACTGCCCCCCGCCTCCACAAGTACCGACATGACAGAACGCTTCTTCAGCATGCGTAACACATCATGGATGTCTGTCCGATTTTCTCCGCTTGTGATAAAGACCTGATGTCCTTTTTGCACCAGTTGATGGTATTTTTTTTGATCGTACTTGTTTGAGGTACAAATAATGGTTTCTGCCATATGATCGTTTAAACATTTCGCATGAAGCGGAATCCTTAAGGTGGAATCTAAAATGACACGAATAGGCTGTGTCACGAATGAATCTTTTACAATAAGACCTGCATCATCTTGAATAATGGTTTCGACGCCTGTTATCACAGCATCTGCTTCTTGACGTAATTGCTGCACTTCATTCCTCGCTTCTGTTCCCGTAATCCATTTGCTTTCTTGGTGAGCTGTAGCAATTTTCCCGTCTAACGAAATGGCTGTTTTTAATATGACATATGGAAGATCTGATTGTATGGAATGAAAAAAAGGAAGATTTAAGCTGTCCGCTTCCCGTTTACATATCCCTTCTTCTACTTCTATCCCTGCTTGTTTCAACATCGTGACCCCTTTACCTGCTACAAGCGGATTTGGGTCCCCAGTGGCAATGACCACACGTTTCACCCCGCTCTTTATTATCGCTGCTGAGCAAGGCCCTGTTTTTCCATGATGCGAACAAGGTTCGAGCGTCACATACATATGAGCTCCCTTCGCCTTATCTCCTGCCATTTGCAGCGCATGAATTTCAGCATGCGGTTCGCCCGCCTTCATGTGAGCACCAATTCCAACGATCTCACCTTTTTTGACTACCACTGCCCCGACAAGCGGATTTGGTGAGGTTTGTCCTTTCATGGCCTTTGCGTTGGCAATCGCTAGCTTCATATAAAAAACATCGTCTTTCATGTAAGTCTCCTTTCCTCTCTTTCAAGGGAAAGAACTCCTTCAGGGAATGAAGGAGTTCTATTCTCATGTGCTATATTTTTTCCATCCGTTTCTTTTCAGATCGATCATAGTAAGGCAAGGAATAAAAAAGTTTATAAGATGCTCGTTGTTTACAAAAACAGCATTTGCGACATTCATATTTATTAATGAGGAGCACATGCGGACAATTGAGTACAGACAGACCTTTTTTCATATGTTCCTTGCAAACACTTATCATGAGAATCCCCCGCTTACATTCTTTTTCTTAATGAGAGATTACTTCTTTCGGAAATTGTTCGAATAAGCGTAGTACTTCGGTATGCGTCCCATCTTCTCGAACGTGATAAATCCCACCGTCGTATGAGCTTGCGTATACATCATTGCCTAATTGTCTGATGGCACTAATCCCATTTTGGGCAATTCTAATTGGGCCGGTGTTGACATCCAGCTCTGGATTCCACACTACGATATAGCCCCAATAATCGCCGCTTACAATATAGCCAGAGTCTGTGACTGTGACCGATTTAATCGAATACTGGTGTTCGTTATGCTGGTCTAAAATTCTTCCAGTATGCAAATCAAACAATCTCACATTCTTGTCACGACTGACAATGGCGATACGGTCTCGTTTACTATCAATAAAGACATCATTTAACAGCTCTGTCGCACCGATGTATTCCGCTTTTAAGGATAAACTCTTTTTATCTAAAAGACAGATGGTTCCTTCAACCGCTGCTGTGATGATATGATCCCCTTCTACTTTTAATGCTTTGACCGCACAATCGTGTGCTTTGGAACGGCCGATTTCCTTTAAGTGTTCTGTTGAAATGACATGGACATAACCGCCGTAAGTTCCAATATAAAATTGACGATCCTCCTCGTGGAAATACACGCTGTTGACCGGACCTGTGTTGAGATCAAACGAAACCATTTGCTGTAATGATTCATGAACAATATGCACCTGACTTGCATGGTCTCCCCACGCATAATAGCTTCCATCCCGTGCAACAGCTACTCCATTCGTTAAAACGCCCGTTGATTTAGCAATTTCTATTCCATTTTTTCTGAATTTTCCATCATCTGATGCGGTAATAATATCACCTGCATCAGTCAGCGCAATGTCATTGATAGATGGTGTCGCCATTTCGATCTCATCTGATATGACTTTGCCCTTTTCAATCGACCATTCACAATATGTTTTTCCAAAGCTGGCTCCTAGTATTGACTTCTCATCCTCTGTCCAGACAAGCGAGCGCTCCCACTGATATTTATGAGGCAGCAGCGTATCGACTAAATCACCTGTTTCATAATTCCACAGCTTAATTAAATGGTCGTAGCCTGCTGTCAGCAAGTAATTGCCGCTTGGAGAAAAATTCACGCGCTTGACGCCCTGTAAATGGGCTTTGATGATTTTCTTCTCCTGTAAAGTCGCCGCATCGTAAATAATAACGGTGCCATCATCTCTGCCAAGTGCGAATACTTCTTTTTGATTGCTGCCGCTGATCGTATCCAGCTCATAATCAAACGGGCCGATTTCCCCTACAATTTCTCCGGTCTCATACAGCCATACAAGGACGTATCCATCATCACCTGTTGTGTAAGCTTTATCACCATGTATCCATACAGCTAACACATCTTTGCTATGGCCATGGAATTCTCTTAAAATAGCACCCGTTTCGATATCCCAGACTAAGCATCTTCTATCTCTGGATACCGATACAAGCAAAGTATCCTGTTTCGCAAAAGCGACGGCTTCTACATCATCCGCATGACCAAACAACGTGCGGATTCGTGTATTTGTGCCTGTATCATATAATTGAATGGTATAGTCTGACGATGCACTTGCTAAATACTTTCCGTTTTCAGAAAGAGATATTGAGTTAATGATATGCTCGTGACTGCCAATAAACGTTCCTTCTCCCGTCCCCCGGTTCCACTGATAAATACAGCGGTCATAGCCGCCAGTATAAACGATTTGGTCGTGCTGAGTTGATAAAACAGATGTAATTGGTCCTCTATGCATAGTTTTACACTCCCACCTTTATATGTTGTTTTTGACGAGTCACTAAACGAAAACCAGTAAATCGAAAAACGGGATCTGGGTGCTTCCCGTGTCTTCTTGCGACTCTGCATAAATCTCCACCTCTTGCGAAGGAGCCGCCTTTTAAAATGTAGTAGTCACTTCCGAGTGTTTCCGTTAAATCATCGACGACCTCGATGCCGCCTTCATATACGTGATATTTGGTGTTGACCCATTCCTCGACGTTGCCCCCCATATCATAAAGACCAAATAAGGATCTGCCCTTTTCGTAATGACGGACAGGCGTCGTTTTTTCAATATTTGATTCGTGTGTATTGCAGTAAGAAGGATCAAACTCATCTCCCCACGGGTATTGATTTCTCGTGTTTCCCCGGGCAGCATACTCCCATTCTTCTTCCGTAGGAATCGACACATCCATCCCCAGTTTCCCGCTCAGCCACTGACAGAACGAGAAGGCTTCCTCAATGTCCATGCCCCAAGCTGGATGATCTTTTCCCCCGCCAAGCTCTTCGTTCGTTAAGCTCTCTGGGTATGTCTGTCCTGTTTCATCACAATAGCTTTGATACAGTTCATTGCTGACGACCGTATCTGAGATAAAAAATTCGTTGATATACGGCTGATAGGATGGAAATTCTTTGTACAGCCATTTTTGAAATTTTTTCTCACGGCCGTAGGTTGGATTGAGCAGCTTGTCCTTCCAGTATTCTGATGCCTTTTTCATATCTTCTTCATTACTTCCAATCGTTGCATAGCCGCTTGGAATTTGAATCCAATTGATATCAGGTTTCACGCTTTTCTCCCGCCTTCTTTCAATAAACTCGTCTATTGATTAATTAATTTCTTCTCATCGACCATATGCCCTGAGGCTGCTTTTGCCTTTAAATAGGCTTCATTGTAGAGAGAGGCTTCGACCGTATGATCAAACCGCAAAACAGGAAGACCATAAGCTGCAATAGAATCGACTTTATCTGGATTGTTCGTTAGTAAATGCAAAGGTTTCCCTTTGTTTAAATAGTGCAAAACTGCTGCTGCTTCCTCGTAATGCCGATCATCATCCCCGCAGCCAATCAGACGGTTGGCTTCAAAAGTATCCAGCTGCATTTCCTGTAATTTATACGTCAATGCTTTTGCCATCAGCCCAATAGACCGCCCTTCTTGATTGGCCATATACACCAGCATACCTTTTCCGTAATCGGTGATTTTCTTCAGTGATAATGCAAGCTGTGGACCACAGTCACATTTCAGTGACCCAAACACATCACCTGTTTGGCAGACACTATGGATTCGCACAAGCGGCGGCCGTTCATTTTCAAAGTCGCCAAATAAGAGACAAGAGGAAAAGGTTTGCTGCGCGGTACTCATTTGGACAATCGATTCGATCGTTGGTTTTGTATCCCGTTCAACAGGTGCGAAGGCATACCACTTAAATGGCACTTCTTCATGTTGAATGGAAATTGGCAAATTCACAGGCCCCACGAGCAAATAGTGTTTTTCTTGAAAGGTAAAATGATGAATCATTGATTGTAATTCATCTACAAACTTGTTCATTTGTCTCCCCCCTATTCATCACTGCACCCATAGCGCAGTGATGGAGTGATGAATATGTGTACGCACTCCCTCTGCCTGTGTGCTCCCGCAGAAGGAAATGAATGTGCAGTGTCTCTCATCGCTTTAGACCTTGTCCATTTCCAGTACAAAGGAGCAGAAATCTTGGTTCATATGCTTTTTTGTCAGAGCAGCAAACACCCTTGATTGGCAGGCGCTCTTTCTTAACATGAACACCTCTGCTAGCTTTGAATCACTCACCTTTGTACTAGATTTTGACGGCAATGACATGATGCTGGCTTATTCCGGCCTTCGCTTGTAATGGTGATATGGATACAAGCTCAAGACCTGATGTACAAATTTTTTCGCCAAGCTGAGAATCTGAAAACGAAAAATGAAAACGGCCATCTTCTCCGATTAATCCTGTTTTCCACTCTTCTCCCCAGACAACAAGTGAAAAGACACCGCCTTCATGAAGTAAAGAAGAGACCTGTTTTAAATAACGTTCATGATCATCAGGATGTTGATGATGAAAGCAGCCATGATCTAAAATCAAATCAAACTGCATCCCGCGTCCCTGATCCATGGACCATGACATAAAATCTTGATGAACAAAGTGGACAGGAACTGTTTCTCTTTTCTGTAACCCTTCCCACTCCTCATGCTCATACAGGTCGATACCGACATATGCGGAAAGCCCGCTTAAATGTTCAAGTGCACGGCCGTTGCCGCACCCGATATCCAGTACAGAAGCAAGTGCATTCTTTTCCCTTGAACGCCATGCCTTTAATGACATCACTGCTGCGTCTGTTAAGGATGGATCAGTGGACCACATATCTGTTCTTTGCTCATAATGCTCTTGGAATGCCATGCGCATCTTTTCTAAATACAAACCACTGTCTTCATGGTACAAAGCCTTTTTCATCATGTAACCTCCTTCAATTCACAATCGCCTTTTCGGGCAAAGGTGGTTTTCAAGCCAAAAACCTTATGTTAAAATGAAAGATGGATTTTTTAGGAAAATTTGTTTTGTCTGAAAAAGGAGAGAAGCATCCCACATGTTCACTCTTCTTTTTCAGCATTCATCCTCCTCATATGCAGCCGTTTGAAGGCCGCCTCGCCTCAGCTTGTTCTCTCTTTTTTTCATATGAGTTCACCTCCTTCACCGTTCGATCAACTCACATTCTTCATTGAAACCGCTTTCTCTTTTGTATAAGGACTTAACGCCTTTTGACTATCTCTTGCAAAGTGTTCATAGTAGAAAAACCAATCTACTGTTTAGAATGACTATCATTTTTTCTTCAAGTACATGATTCTTTGCTTTGTTTTAGTAGACCCTTTTGTAACTTAAAGGCGCTTAGGCCTTGGTTTCTGCCACCCCCTTTCAATAAGTTATGCTCCGAATAAACCCGCCAGAATTTTAACAACTAATTCCATATTGACTGGAATAAGCCAAATATATTGTTTTTAGTTTATTTTGTCAACAAATTATTTCCTAAACATTAAAATGAATTTTCTAATTGAAAATACAGGTATTTTTCGTGGTTTTTTGACCTTAAAACAATTATTTCTACACAAAAATACAATTTAAACCAATAGAACTAAGAAATTTATCTACTAAATTACACAAGTTTTTTATTTAATTTTAAATCAAAATAGAAAGATACAATAATTATTTCCCGAATGGTTTTTTGTGATATTTCGACTATTTTTTCTGATTCCCCTTGTTTTTCTTTGGTATAGCGGCATTTTCAATTAGAGAGTTTACTATTTATTCCATACTTCTGTATTTGTTTTTTATCGTAAAAAAGATATATGTCTCTCCTTCAGACATGGAGGCATGAAAAAAAGCCCCTTACAAAAGTAAGAGGCTTTTTCAGTTGGCGTTTACGCCCAGTTTTTCACTTTTTCATGATCTGTGACAAAGAGAAGCACTTTCCCTTCATCTAAATGTTCTTCAAATGTCTCAGCTTCTTCTTTGGTGAAACCAATTTCATGAATTTTATTGCGGAGCTCATCTCCCTTTTTACTAAAGATGTTCCCGACCGCATGTTTAAGTCCAACTTCTCTTGAGCCTATCGTATTGGCATCTGCATTATTTGCAATACGCTCTGTTCGATCATCGTCATGGGATAGAACATAAATGTCCTCTCTTGCAACACCGATTGATTTTAATTGCTCTACATCTCTTTGAAGTGTTTCATCATTTGAATACTCTCTTACAACAGGTTTCATTTTATATTCCTCCTTTAACGTCTTACGAATCTTTTACCCGTCACTTTTGACATTAAACCTTACAAGAGCACATCCAATTTGCTTAATGAGCATACCATGCCTATCGACTTATTTTTGACAAAAAGCCCGTTAAAATGACTAAATTTTCTGAAATATCGTGTTCATTCCTGTTGATTTGTTGTACAATTCTTATACTGGAGGCTAGAAATGAGGGAGAGCTGATGTATTACTTTTCAGCGGAGCAGCAGTTTAATGCTTGGGTTGTCAGTGATTTGGTGAAACAGCTTTTTCAAAAGTGGAATCCTGAAGAAGCGAATACAAAGCCGCTTACATTGTTTGCCGAACAGCACTTTCGCATCTCCATTGATTATCTCTTTTCCATCATTATTAACATTGGAGATATCGAGTCAATTGATCAAGATCCACAAGACCTGTTGTCCTCATATTTGAATATCCTTTTTCCTTTTGTGACGCGCGATATGATGAAAGCCTCCATGCAAAATGCAAACGAATATTTGTTAAAAGAACGTGATGCGGATGTGTATCAGCTGTTTGGCTGTCTCCCGCCGCTCCTCTCTGTATCTTTTCAGAAAAAGTAGTCCCCTTCGATGAGATGGCGGCTGCTTTTTTGTGTGTGTTTTGAAAAGACCGTATGTTTTGAACGAAAAGAAGCATCATGTTAATGTAAATCTAGGCTGTAAGTGAAAGGGAGGATTTGACATGAGACAACAAAAGCAAATTCAATTAGCTAAACGTCCAAAAGGATTACCTACAAAAGATGTTTTTCATTTTGAAACAGTAGATATACCTGTGCCGCAAGATGGAGAGGTCTTGATTCAAACGAAATATGTTTCTGTAGATCCTTATATGAGAGGACGAATGCAGGATACAAAATCCTATACACCTCCGTTCAAGCTAAATGAAGTGATTCAGGGCGGTGTCGTCGGAGAAGTCGTTGAGTCGAAATCGCCACAATTTGAAAAGGGTGATTTTGTCCTTGGTTTCCTTGGCTGGCAAGAATATTCCACTGCCAAAGCTGAATCTCTGACTAAAATTGATCCGTCCATTGCGCCATTGTCCTATTATTTAGGCATCTTGGGGATGCCAGGGCAAACCGCTTACTTTGGCCTGCTTGCGATTGGCCAGCCAAAAGAAGGCGAGACGGTTGTCATTTCTGGAGCCGCAGGTGCCGTTGGTTCCGTTGTGGGACAAATCGCTAAGATCAAAGGCGCACACGTCGTGGGAATTGCCGGATCTGATGATAAACTCGCTTATTTAAAAGAATTAGGCTTTGATGAAACGATTAATTATAAAACAACGAATGATTTAGATGATGCGATTGCAAAAGCCTGTCCTAACGGCGTTGATGTGTACTTTGACAACGTAGGCGGCGAAATTTCAGATGCGGTGATGAATCATTTGAACCGTTTTGCACGCATTCCAGTATGCGGTGCCATTTCTTCTTATAATATTAGTGCGAGCGAAGATATCGGACCGCGTGTGCAAACAAAACTCATCAAAACAAGCGCATTGATGCAGGGATTCATCGTTGCCAACTATTCAGATCGTTTTGGAGAGGCAGCGAAGGATCTCGCACAATGGGTAAAAGAAGACAAACTCACATATAAAGAAACAATCATTGAAGGCTTTGATAACATTCCTGATGCATTCCTTGGACTATTCAAAGGAGAAAATGTCGGAAAACAGCTTGTCAAAATTTCATAACAAAAAGGACCCTTCCACATGGAGGGTCCTTTTCTTATGCCTGCTTGGGCGCAAGCTGTAGCTGGCCTTGTTTATACACAATTTCTTCAAGCGAAAGATTTAGCTTTTTCGCCATTTTTTTCAGCATTGATTGCTCTTGAGGTGTGACAAGACTGATGACTGCGCCTTCTTTTCCAGCACGTCCGGTTCTGCCTGAACGGTGGATGTAGCCCTCTTCATTTGGCATATCTGCATGAATGACATATGGCAGATCATCAATATCGATTCCTCTTGCTGCAATATCTGTTGCAAGGAGGAGCGGGAATTCACGCTGTTCAAATGATTTTAAAATCACAGCACGCTCAGCTTTTTTTGCTTCACTATGAAGGACACCAAGGTCGACATGGTGATACGCTAATTTCTCTGCATAAATGCTTAAGTTCGTAATGTCACGCACAAAAACGAGTGCCTGCATGTCCTCAAGCCGTGATAGCTTTTGCAGTAGTTTCACTTTGTCACGCTGATCACATAACAGATAATAGTGACCCACTTTCTGCGCTTCTTCCTCACTTCTAGCAATTTTCAATACTTCTGGTTCAGATGTCATTTCTTTGATCAGCTGAACGGTTTCTTCTTTCAACGTGGCAGAAAAACAAAGGATTTGTCTTTCTTTTAATGTGGACTTAATGATCGCTTGGATCGTTTTCATATGCTCTGGCACAAGAAGCTGATCTGCTTCGTCTAATACGATCGTTTTGACTTCATGCATTTTCAGTTTCTTGATTTTGATTAATTCTTGTACTCGGCCAGGTGTCGCCACAACGACGTTCGGGTGTTTCTTTAGCTTTTCTTGCTGCTTCTTGATGTTCGCTCCACCAATCAAGGAAACAGCTTTGATGTCTGATCCTTGTTTGAACTCTTGCACGACATCAAAGATTTGCATCACAAGCTCTCTTGAAGGTGCCAAGATTAAGACTTGCGGATGCTTAATATTGACATCAATTTTATTTAAAAGCGGCAGAACATACGCAAGTGTCTTCCCCGTTCCAGTTGGCGATTCTGCGATCACATCACGCTTTTCCGTAATCCACTCTGCTGTTTTTTCTTGTATAGCTGTTGGTTTTTCGAATCCAGCCGCTTGAAAGTTCTCTTGAATAAATGGCTTTGCTTCTTTCAAAAATGCCCAATTTTCCGTCATGTCGATCTCCTTTATCCTCATTCAATCTATCCTTTAGTATCTCAAAATCAGCTTTGAAACGCAATTTTTCTTTTGATGCTTTTATCGAGCCGGACAGTTCGATATAATCATGAGAGGCACTAGCCGTTTTGAATCTATTTGAGGTGTAAAAAATGATATTATCTGTTAAAGATTTAAGTCATGGCTTTGGCGACAGAGCCATTTTCCACGAAGTGTCCTTCCGTTTATTAAAAGGCGAGCATGTCGGCTTAATCGGCGCCAACGGTGAAGGAAAGTCAACGTTTATGAATATTATTACTGGCAAGCTGGAGCCAGATGCAGGAAAAGTCGAATGGGCGAAAAATGTCCGTGTCGGCTATCTTGATCAGCATACCGTGCTAGAAAAGGGAAGAACGATCCGTGAAGTCCTTCAGGATGCATTTTATTATTTATTTTCAATGGAAGCCGCGATGAATGACATTTATGGCAAAATGGGTGAAGCCGATCCTGATGAGCTGGAAAAGCTGTTAGAGGAAGTGGGCGTCATTCAGGATGCACTGACAAACAATGATTTCTATATCATTGATTCTAAGGTCGAGGAAATTGCAAGAGGTCTTGGCTTAACAGATCTCGGGCTGGACCGTGATGTGACGGAGCTCAGCGGCGGTCAGCGTACGAAGGTGCTGCTAGCGAAATTGCTGTTAGAGAAGCCAGAAATTCTCCTTCTCGATGAGCCGACCAACTATTTGGATGAGCAGCATATTGAGTGGCTGAAGCGTTATTTACAAGAATATGAAAATGCGTTTATCCTCATTTCACATGATATTCCGTTTTTAAACAGTGTCATCAACTTGATTTATCATGTTGAAAATCAAGAGCTCACGCGCTATGTTGGGGATTACGACCAATTTAAACAAGTGTACGAAGTCAAAAAGCAGCAGCTCGAAGCAGCCTATAAAAGACAGCAGCAGGAAGTGGCTGAACTAAAGGATTTTGTCGCCAGAAACAAAGCACGTGTCAGCACAAGAAATATGGCGATGTCCCGCCAAAAGAAACTGGATAAGATGGATATGATTGAACTCGCAGCAGAAAAGCCAAAACCTGAATTCCATTTTAAACCGGCACGTACTTCTGGGAAACTGATTTTTGAAACGAAAGATTTGGTCATCGGTTATGATGAACCACTCTCCCGCCCATTGAATTTAAAAATGGAACGCGGACAAAAAATTGCGTTGTACGGTGCTAACGGTATCGGTAAAACGACGCTGCTCCGAAGTCTTCTTGGAGAAATCACACCTATTTCTGGTGAGGTGGAACGTGGAGAATTCTTGCATATTGGCTACTTTGAGCAAGAAGTAAAAGAGCAAAACAGCAATACTTGTATTGAAGAAGTATGGAGCACCTTCCCTTCTTACACGCAATATGAAGTCAGAGCCGCTCTTGCAAAATGCGGATTAACGACAAAACATATTGAAAGCCGTGTATCTGTTTTAAGCGGAGGAGAAAAAGCAAAGGTCCGTCTTTGCAAGCTGATCAACGAAGAAACCAACTTACTTGTTCTCGATGAGCCGACAAACCACTTAGATGTCGATGCAAAAGAAGAACTAAAACGCGCGTTAAAAGAATATAAAGGCAGCGTCTTATTGATTTCTCACGAACCTGAATTTTATCAAGATGTGGCAACCGAAACTTGGAATTGCGAATCTTGGACAACAAAAGTATTATAACGACAAAAAAGCCTTATATCTTCTAAAGATATAAGGCTTTTCTAATTAATGACCTGCTTGGATATTCACCAAATGCTTACGTCCAAGGAGGAGGATGATCATGCCTAAGAGAACCACAGCAGCCCCGACATAATAAGGTGTACTTGCTGTATAGGATTCAGCGAGAACTCCGGCAATCCAAGGAGCAATCGCACCCCCAATAAACCGTACAGCACTGTAAGAGGATGAAGCAATTGAACGTTCAACCGGTGCTGACCCCATCACAGCTGTCGTGAGCACTGTATTGATCATACCGAGAATTCCCCCAGCAATGACAATTCCGCAAATGACTACGACAACATGTGACGTAAATACCCCAATGCCAAGTAAAATCAATGCAAACGAAGCAAACAGAACGACAAGCGAGGTCAATGTCCCCAGTTTGCGATGAATGACTGGCGCTGAGAAGACAGAGGTCACAGCCAAGAATAGCCCCCATCCAAAAAAGACATATCCAAGTCCATGCTCATCAAGATGGAGCACAAATGGCGAATACGCTAAAAGCACAAAGAAACCGAAATTGTATAAGAAAGCGGCAGATGCCATCGTTAAAAGTCCTTTATATTTTAACGCCCCGACAGCCTCAAATAATTTCACTTTTTTCTGCGGCTTTTGCATAGGTGGAAGCATAAAGGTAATCGCTAAAAGAGCAATAAGCATTAACACGGCAACGCCAAAGAAAGGCCCGCGCCAAGAAATTGTGCCAAGCTCACCGCCAAGCAGCGGTCCAACCGATATCCCAAGACCTAGTGCTGCCTCGTATAAAATAATGGCCTTCGCACTTCCTCCAACTGATACACCAACAATGACAGAGAGTGCAGTTGAAATAAATAAAGCATTCCCAATGCCCCATCCGCCTCTAAAGCCAATTAATTCATTAATCGTTGAAGAAGTACCACCTAAAGCAGAAAAAACAATAATAAAAATGAGTCCAACTAATAACGTCCATTTCGCACCAATCCGACTAGAAATAAAGCCGGTAAAGAACATCACAAAGCCGGTCACAAGTAAGTAGCTTGTAAATAAAAGAGAGACCTGGCTTGGAGATGCGTGTAATTGCGATGCAATGGCTGGCAGGATCGGGTCGACGAGTCCTATTCCCATAAACGAAATCACACACGCAAAGGCAACAGCCCAAACGGCTTTTGGCTGCCTAAGCAGACTTGTACGCTGTTTCAACACTTCTTCTTCCTTCATTCCATCAGAACCTTTCCTTCAAATGTTGACAAAATAAAATAAACACGCAGAGGTGTTTATTTTTGTAATTGCTCAATTGCATGAGCCGCTCTTTCTTTCATTGCTTCAAGATCCTTTTTAAAGGATTGAATCGTTTCAAGCTTTTTTGTAATCAATTGATGCTGTATGTTGAGCTGCGCATCAATATCTAAAAGCTTCTCTAATCGTTCCTTCGGATCAAGCGACAGCAAGTAGCCTTCTTTATTCAGCTCTAGCTGCTTTCCGATTTCCATAAACGATTGAAGCTCCTGTAAAGAAAAGCCGAGTACCTCTTTTGCCTGCATCACTTTCTCCAGCTCTTCCATATCGTCCTCTGAGTAAAGTCTGACACCGCCCTCAGTCCGCTTTGGTGCTGATAATAAACCAATCTCTTCATAGAAACGAATCGTCCGTTTTGTCAGTCCGCTTCTTTTCGCCACTTGATCAATTTTCATCCATTCCATCGCCAGTGCCTCCTGCTCATCAATTCATGTTTTATTATACACCTTTATAACCTTAACGTAAACGTCAAAGTTTTAACACTTGATTTATTCCATATGTTATCGCAAAATAAATAGTAATAATTACGATTTACAGGAGGTACTATATGCGCTCATTTCCACCTAAAGTAGAACGGCACCAGCTATTTGGATCAGTACCGCCAAGTCTTGGCACAAAGCCTTGGCAAAAAGAGGACATGTCTGACATTCAAAAAACAGAGCAGGACTTTTATTTTCATCTTGAACAAGTCGGGATCTGCCGCATGTCCTATCCCATACATATCGTATCTAAAACAGCACCACAGCGCCAAACAACCACTGCTGAATTCTCACTGAGTACATCCCTGCCAGCCCATCAAAAAGGCATTCATATGAGCCGTCTCACTGAACAGCTGCACTCGTTTTATGAAAGCAGCAAGCCGCTTGATGTGAATACCCTAAAAGATTTGACGGTCGCGCTCGCCCGGAAAATGAATCAATCCTCTGCTTCCGTTCAAGTTTCCTTTCCATGGTACATGGAAAAACAAAGTCCAGTCACCGGGCAGTCAGGCTTGATGCATGCGACTGTCAAATATGACGTCCATTTTCATGAAAAGGACGGATGGACCTGTCATGTGGGCTGCGATGCACAGGTCACAACATTATGTCCCTGTTCCAAAGAAATCAGTGAATATGGTGCCCATAATCAGCGCGGGTCTGTTTCCATTCAAGTAGAGTTGTTTGAACAAGCAGCGCTCCCTGACGACATCAAGGCCGTTCTTTTACATATCATTGAGTCCAATGCGAGCGCACCGCTTTATCCCGTGCTCAAAAGACCTGATGAAAAGAAAGTGACAGAAGAGGCTTATGAAAATCCGCGCTTTGTAGAAGATATCACAAGATTAATTGCCATAGAATTATATGAGCAGCCATGGATCAAAGGCTTTCAAGTCGAGTGTCGTAATGAGGAATCCATCCACCAGCATGATGCGTATGCCAAATGCTCCTATCAAAAAAACCTGTAGATCGCTCTACAGGTTTTTGTTTCCACATCTTTATTCATTCATTTCCTCAATCATAAGAGATAGTTCTGTCCAGCGGTCCATTGCTTGTTCTAGTTCTTCCGCAACGGCTTTTTGTTCGTCCATCAGCTCTTGAATTTTCCCAAAATCACTGCCTGCCTCTGCAATGCTGGCTTCGAGCTGCTGATGTTTTTCTTCTAATGCTTGTATCCGGTCTTCAATCCCGTCCCATTCAAGCTGGTCTTTATAAGAAAGTTTTTTTCTCTTTTTAGGCGCAGCTTCTACTTGTTTTTCAGCAGGCTTTGTCTCTGTCCGCTTCTGCTCTTTTTCCTGTTCCATATAATCGCTGTAAGCACCTTGGAAGTGTGAGATTCGCCCATTTCCTTCAAAGACAAGCAGGCGGTGAACCACTCGGTCTAAGAAATAACGATCATGGGACACTGTGATGACGACGCCAGGGAACTGTTCTAAATAATCCTCTAAAATACTGAGGGTCTCTGTATCAAGGTCGTTCGTCGGCTCATCTAAAAAGAGAACATTCGGCTCTTCCATTAAGACCTTCAATAAATATAATCTGCGGCGTTCTCCCCCTGACAGTTTACGAATATACGTCCGCTGCATCGATCTTGGGAAAAGGAAGCGCTCCAGCATCTGCTCTGCTGTTACAATGGCGCCATCAGACGTCTTGACGATCTCAGCTGTTTCCTTGATGTACTCAATGATGGTCAGCTCATCATTCATTTCCTTGTGATCCTGCGTGTAGTAACCAATACGAACGGTTTGTCCAATGGTCAATTGTCCTGAAGTCGGTTCAATCTTACCTGCTAGACAGTTCAGTAAAGTGGTTTTGCCGACTCCATTCGGTCCGATAAATCCGATACGATCGCCCGGCACGACTAAATCTGTAAACCGCTCCACAAGAGTCTGGCCAGCAAATGAAATTGATAAGTCTTCTGCCTCTATCACTTGTTTCCCCAAGCGGTGCGAGCCGATGGCAAAATCAAGCTCTCCCTTCGCATCAGGTCCTTTTTGATCCTTCAGCTCTTCGACTCTGCCAATACGTGCTTTTTGCTTTGTCGTTCTTGCTTTTGCTCCTCGCCTGAGCCATGCAAGCTCTCGTCTAAGCAAGTTTTGACGCTTCGTTTCTTTCACCTGAGCTTCTGCTTCCCGCTCTGCTCTTTTTTCTAAAAAGACTTCATAATTTCCTTTATACGTATAAAGCTGTCCTTGATTTAACTCATAAATCCGATTGGCCACCCGATTTAAGAAATAACGATCGTGCGTCACGAGGATGACAGCACCGCTATATTGGCTTAAGTATCCTTCAAGCCATTCAATCGTTGCATTATCAAGATGGTTGGTTGGCTCATCTAAAATCAACAAACCAGCAGGCTGAATTAAATTTTTAGCAATGGCGACACGTTTTTTCTGTCCGCCTGATAATGCATATACAGAGCGGCTTACATCTTTCACGCCAAGCTTTGTCAAAATCGTTTTGGCTGAAAGGTTCGCATCCCAAGCATCTTCTTGATCCATTCGATTTTGCATGCGCATCAGTGCCTCTTGTTTTGCCTCATTTTGCGGATCATGCTCTAAATCGGCGAGTGCCTTTTCATACGCCTTCATCGTTTGAATCATTGGTGCCGTTCCCGAAAAAATATAGTCAAGAATCGTTTCATTCCCGCTCATTTCAGGATCTTGTTCGAGAAATTCGATATCAAGTGTCCCTGCCTTCGTGATGTCACCTTCCTCAAACGATTCAAGTCCTGCAATGACCTTTAGAAGCGTTGACTTCCCTGTTCCATTTGGTCCAATCAATCCGATGCGTTCCTTTGGTTCTATATGAAAAGAAATATGATCAAACAGCGTTTTCTCGCCATAGGTTTTATATAATCCTTCAACATTCAATAAACTCATTTTATCAGCCCTTACATAGATTCTTTCTTTATTTTAAATCAGCCAGTAGCAGAAAACTAGTTTTAAAAAACCCGCTGCTGAAAAGAATGTTTCCTTTTGATGCTCGATACACTATGAAGAGGTGATCTAAAGATGATAACCATTAGCTTATGTATGATTGTGAAAAATGAAGAGGAGGTGCTGGCGGACTGCCTTTCGTCTGTTCAAGACATTGTCGATGAGATGATCATCGTTGATACAGGATCAACAGATCAAACGAAGGAAATCGCTCATTCCTTTTCAGCAAAAGTGCTGGATTTTGAATGGGTCCAGCATTTTGCAAAAGCACGCAACTTTGCTTTCTCACATGCAGCGAAAGAGTATATTTTATGGCTCGATGCTGACGATGTTCTCCTTGAAGAAGATCGCCAAAAACTGCTTCAGCTCAAACAGACACTTGATCCCTCGGTGGATGCTGTTTCGATGTTTTATCATGTGGGATTCGATGAAAACGGTCGAGTCAATTTCAAATATAGAAGAAATCGCCTTGTGAAGCGTTCCTTGAACTTTCAGTGGTACGGGGCCGTTCATGAGTTTCTTCAAGTGTATGGAAACATCCTTCCTGCAGATATCGCCGTCACACATCAAAAACGCAAGAAAACAACTGCTGGTGAGCCTGGGCGCAACTTGCGAATTTATGAAGACATGCTGGCAAAAGGAGAGGATATGACACCCCGTGATCTCTTTTACTTTGCCAATGAATTAAGAGACAACGGGCAGCATGTCAAAGCGATTCGTTTTTATCATGAATTTTTAAACACAAAACAGTGCTGGATTGAGGATGAAATCCGCACATGCCAATATTTAGCGGACTGCTATTATGCGGAAGGCTATGAGGAAGCAGCCTTATCCTCATTATTACGTTCCTTCTTATATGATCAGCCCCGGCCAGAATTTTGCTGCCGGATCGGGGATCATTTAAAAATACAAAATAAACATCAAGCAGCCATCTTTTGGTATGAGCAGGCGCTGAAGGCTCCTGAAAATGAAACAGCCTTCACACTGACACAATATAAAACGTGGTATCCTCACCTTCAGCTTTGCTACTGTTATTATCAGCTCGGCAACCTGGAACAAGCCAAAATACATCATCGCGCCTCCTCGGCCCATCATCCAACTCATCCAAGTGTGCTGTACAATGAAAAAATATTTGCTGAACAGACATAGATTGTCTGACACCACATCCGCCTTCGATCTCTCGGCGGATGTTTCTTTTTAAAGGCTTATTCGGTTGTGAGGTTTAACACTTTAGTGATTTAAAGCGTTTTTCAACCAATTGACTAAATTGTCATTTGCGCATATACTAACATTCGTCTTACGAAAAGATGTATCCATTAGGAGGTCAACATGAGTTCTTTATTTCGAAAAAAATCTCTCGACCAGCTCATGCTTGAAAGTCAAACGAAGCGGCTCAGCCGTTCTTTGAATACGTTTGATTTAATCTTGCTTGGCATTGGCTGTGTGGTCGGGACTGGGATCTTTGTCATTACGGGGGTTGCTGCTGCAAATGATGCAGGACCTGCGATTATTATATCTTTTATTTTGGCTGCGATCGCATGCGCCCTTGCTGCTTTTTGCTACGCTGAATTCTCCTCATCCATTCCTGTGTCAGGAAGCGTCTATACGTATTCCTACGCAACACTTGGAGAATTTCTCGCCTTCTTAATGGGCTGGGATCTCATGCTTGAATATGTCATTGCGCTCTCTGCTGTGGCAAGTGGATGGTCGTCCTATTTCCAATCACTGCTCAGCGGATTCGGTCTTCACATACCGAAGGCTTTATCAGCTGCACCTGGAGCCGCTGACGGAGCCATCTTTAACCTTCCAGGCGCACTCATTATTTTGCTCATCACCTTTATCGTCTCAAGAGGCGTCAAAGAAAGCACAAAGCTGAATAACATCATTGTGCTGATCAAAATCGCCATCGTCTTACTCTTTATCATCTCAGGCTTTGCTTACGTCAAACCTGAAAACTGGACACCGTTTATGCCAATGGGCTTTAACGGCGTGATTGCAGGCGCGGCAACCGTCTTTTTTGCTTACCTCGGATTTGATGCGATCGCTAATGCATCTGAAGAGGTCAAAAATCCGCAAAAGGCGATGCCGGTTGGGATTATCGGAGCGCTCGGTGTTTGTACCATTTTATACATCGGGGTTTCCTTTGTCTTAACAGGCATGGTTCACTATACGAAGCTGAATGTCAGTGATCCTGTCGCATTTGCTCTTCAAGTGGTTGGCCTGAATAGTGTGGCGGGTATCATATCAGCCGGTGCTATTATTGGGATTACCACGGTTCTCATTGCCTTGGTATATGCACAGGTTCGCTTAACCTTTGCGATGAGCCGCGATGGGCTTATGCCAAATATTTTCTCAAAGGTTCATCCAAAATCACAAACGCCCGTTGCCAACACTTGGCTGACAGGTGCAGTCGCAGCGTGTATCGTAGGTTTTGTGAATTTATCGACGCTTGCGAATTTAGTCAGCATCGGTACACTAGCAGCCTTCACGGTGATTTCCATTGCGGTCATCATTTTACGGAAAAAACATCCGAATCTTAAAGCAGCGTTTAAAGTACCGTTCGTGCCTGTGCTTCCGATTATCAGTGCGATCATTTGTATGACATTGGCTGCCACACTGAAATGGGAGACATGGAGAGCCTTCCTCATCTGGATCGCCATCGGTGTTGTTGTCTATTTCACCTATGCAAGACGAAAAAGCCATCTGAATGAAACAAATTAGAAAAGAGACTCGGGGATTCCCGGTCTCTTTTTTTTCTTAAACCACGCTGTTTTTGACTGAATTTGAGTCCACCATATCTGGATCTAACACGCTTGAAATCGGAATGACAAGCGGTGAACAATCTCCATTGTCCTCACCAAAACCTTGATTCAATTTCATCGAGAGAAAATAATCAATCTGCTGATAAGGTCCTAGCGTCAGTGATGCACCCCGATCCATTGCATTGATTTTAAAAGCACCGACATTGACGACTGAAGGTGAGAATAACATCACACGTCACTTCCTTTGAATGGGTTTAGCTGCTGGTGAAAAAGAGGCAGGTGAGTCCACTTGATCTCGATCATCTACATGGCTTTTTGTACCGACAAAACCGCTGGCATCTCCAAAATTCTGTCCGTAACCCTGATTTTTTTTATCTGAGTTTTGCCACTCTGCTAACAAATTTTGTCCGACATTCACCGCCGACGCATTTTCAAAGGAATTAATTTTTAACATGAAAATATTAATATTGATATACGGAGTTGGTTGAACCACAGATAAACCTCCTTTTTATAGGTATATGCAAGCACCCATCAAGTATGTTAACGGGAGGTCTTCACATGGACTTCGAAAAAATGAAACAGTGGATGGATATTGCCCAGCAAATGCATGGAGATGATTTTTGGAAAATGATCTTCGACGATGAGCAAAGATCCCCCTTTATGGCAAACGGTCCATCTCCATTTACATTCACACAGCAGGATCAGCGGGGATCAGATGCGTCGTTTCCACCAATCGACATGGTGGAAACTCCTACAGAAATTCAATACTTAATTTACTTGCCTGGCTACCGAAAGGAAGATGTTCAGGTGTTATCATATGGTGAATATTTGGTTGTGAAAGGACAGCGTTTTTCCTTTTTTAACGAGCAGGACTTTCGCCAAAAGCAAGGGAAGTATGGTCCGTTTGAAAAGAAAATCCGCCTTCCAGAAATGATTCTTGGTCAAATGAATGCTGCCTTTAAAGACGGTGTACTTTACATCCGCCTGCAAAAGGATGAAGGAAAAGCGACTGCTATCATCATAGATGACGAATATTGATACTCACTGCGTCTATTTGATCACGATCATCAATTGTTTCAATTGGCAGGATCGTGATCACGCCATCAGCATTCTGTTCCCCAAATCCATTGTTTCGTTTGATCGTACTGCAATGATTGCGAACAAACGTCGAGCCGAACGTCATGGATGATCCTGTGCCAATCGAATTCGTTTTCATATGGGCAATGTGAATCTGAGTAGGCAGCATGTGCTTCTCCCCTTTCTTGTCATCTCTATAAGTATATATCAGATAGCTTTTCCATAGACTAAAGTAAGGCGGAAGAAAAGGTTGTGGTCTACTTGAAACATTTCATTCAATCACTCTTTAAAAAAACTGAATCCAGTCCATCCCCATCTGTCGTTGAGCTAGAAAAAAGACTCGCCGCTCTTGAGCAAAAAATGTCTGCACCAGCTACTCCTGTCTCAGAGGATACACACATCCATATCGAATCCCTGCACGTGGACAAAATTGATTATCATTTAGAATTTGGGGAGCTTTCTATTGACCAGCTTCAAGGCAGGCTCAATATTGGGGCAACCTATTACACGCCAAAGGAAACGCGCATCAAAAAATCCACACAAACACCGAAGCCAAAAGAAACAAAAACACCGGTCGTCTCAATTCGATCAAAGCCTTCTTCTTCTTAATGCACTCAGCTTTTCAGCACAATCGGCAGCCAGAAATAGACCGCAAGAACAATCACCACAATACTGATGATATTTAACCAAAAGCCTGCCCTGACCATATCTGATATTTTCAGCACATCCGCACTAAAGACAGCGGCGTTTGGCGGTGTGGATATCGGCAGCATAAACGCGCAAGAGGAAGCCAAAGCAGCAGCGGCCATTAACCCATACGGCTCGATTCCAATCGCAAGCCCAAGCCCTACCGTTATCGGAATAATCATATTGGCAACAGCCGTATTTGACATAATTTCAGTCATAAACAGAATCGCTCCCGTTAAAATAATCAACAGCATGATATACGAAAGCCCGTTTAAATGCTGTAGATTTTCTCCGATCCATCCTGTTAGATTGGTTTCTGCAAAGCCCGTAGCGAGCGAAAGCCCTCCTCCAAACAAAAGCAAAAGTCCCCAAGGCAGTTGTTTCATATCCTGCCATTCTAATATTCTCTCTCCATTTGTTGCTGGAATGAGAAATAACAGCATGGCACCGAAAATGGCGATAGACGTATCAGATACGGTCATCCCTCCAAACAAAAAGAGCTTAAAAATCCATAAGAACGCCGTCATGAGAAAAACAACAAATACCCATTTTTCCTCTTGTTTCATTTTTCCTAAATCCTCTAATCCCTTTTGTATGAACGATGCACTCATTTCACCTGTGTGTTCTACCTTGAACTGTACCCTCGTCAAATACAAAAATAAGAGAATGAGCAGAATCAGCGCAACAGGAAAACCAAACATAAACCATTCAAAAAACATAATCTCCCGATCTAGCAGTTTTTTTGACATCGCAGCAAACACCGCATTTGGCACAGAACCGACAAGTGTCGCCAATCCTCCTATTGACGCTGAATACGCAACCGACAATAAGATGCTTTTACTGAATCGATCAAGAGATGGACCAGATAAGATTTCATTTGTCTTAACTTCTTTAATCACTGCAAGTGCCACTGGCAGCATCATGAGGGCAGTCGCTGCATTCGAAATCCACATAGATAAAAAAGCAGTCGCGATCATGACACCTAATACAATGCGGTCACTTCTTGTGCCAATCACCCTTAAAATGTGTAAAGCCATTCTTCTATGTAATTTCCATTTTTCAATGGCAATTGCGATCATAAATCCTCCCATGTACATAAAGACGATCGGATCTCCATAAGACCTTGATGTTTGTTCCATAGAAAGCCCGCCAAGTGTCGGCAGCAGGATGATGGGCAATAAAGATGTAGCAGGAATGGGAAGTGCTTCAGTCACCCACCATGTGGCCGTCCAAGCCGTAATGCCCAAGACTACCCTCGCAGCATAGGTCAATTCATCTTCAGGTATGAGAAAAAAAATGAGCAAAAAGAGTGTCGGTCCAAGAACAAGTCCAATCAAATTCACCTTTTTATAAACGATAACAATTCCCCCTAATGAAAGCGCTTGTCATATTTTTTCTAATTTTTCACATTCGATGATCTTTTAAGAAATCCTTTAAATCATAAGAAAAAATGAAGATATCTTTCATTACGAAATAGCTGTTTTTTAACCCCATTCCCCAAACCTTGACATGATCCCTTGGTCTATTTTCATAGGAGAAACTATACAAATCACGACCAATCACTGTAAAATATAGAGGATCTAATCAAAAATTGAGGTGTTTTCATTGTATACGGGTCAACGAAAATCATTTTGGAAACAGAAAAAAGTCATAATTCCCATTCTTAGCATCATCGTAGTTGCTGCTGCTTTCTTTTTCTTAAAAGATACTCTTTTCTCAAAAGAAAAAGAGGCTTTAAAAGCCGCTCAAAACTTTACGGAACATATGAAGAAGAAAGACTTTACGAAGCTGGCAGATGAGGTGACAAGTGCATCTTTGAAAGCCAATGACTTTTCAAAAAAACAACTAGCCGAAAAATACGACAATATTTTCAACGGTATTGGTGCTTATGACCTGAACATTTCAAAGCTCAACGTTGAAAAACAGGACAAAGGAAATGGGTATCAATTTTCCTATGATGTAACGATGAAAACGTCTCTTGGCAAGCTGCATAAGCTGTCTTACAAGGGCGTTCTTTCCGAAGAGGACGACAAGTGGAAAGTGGACTGGAAGCCAAATCTCATCTTCCCGCAAATGGAGAAAGGAGATACCATCAAGGTCAAAGCTGACCCTGCTGTCCGCGGAAACATTGTCGACCGAAAAGGACGTACACTGGCAGAAACAACTGGTGGAAACGCACTTGGCGTCATCCCAGGAAAGCTCGGAACAGGAGAAGAAAAAGAACGTAATATCAAAAAGATCAGCAAAGCGTTTGATATAGAGGAAGAACTCATTGACAATCAGCTGAAACAAGCATGGGTCACAGACGACACGTTTGTCCCGCTCAAATCGATGTTAAAACAAAAGCCGATTCCAAAGGACGTAAATGGCGTTACCTATCAAACGAAGGAAATGCGCTACTATCCATATAACAAAGCCGCCGCTCATCTCACCGGGTATGTCGGAAAAGCAAATGCGGATGATATCAAAAGAAATCCAGCATTAAAGGCAGATCAAATCATCGGCAAAACCGGCCTTGAATTTACATTTGACAAAAACTTACGCGGACAAGATGGCGGAAGCATTCTCATCGTCCATGATGAAACAGGTATTGAAGAAACATTGCAAAAATCAGATCGAAAAGATGGAAAAACAGTGAAGCTGACGATTGATGCTTCTTTACAGAAAAAAGCCTATGATCAGTTGAAAGGCGAAAAAGGGGCCGTCACAATCATGCATCCATCATCAGGCGATCTATTAGCGCTTGTCAGCACCCCTTCCTACGATGTCAATCTCATGACAAACGGGATTACACCTAAGCAATATCAGGCATACAGTGAAAATCCAGACCTTCCATTCCAAGCTCGATATGCGAGCCGGTATGCGCCAGGATCCACATTCAAAACCATTACAGCAGCCATTGGGCTGGAAACAGGTGTCACAAAGCCTGACAAAGTGCGTACCATTCACGGACTAAAATGGCAAAAGGATCAATCTTGGGGAAATTATCGCATCACACGGGTTCACGATAAAGAAAAAGTAAATATGGTCGATGCCCTTGTATACTCAGACAATATTTATTTTGGACAGGAAGCACTCGAAATCGGCAAAGACACCTACGAGCAAAAAGTGAAAGCATTTGGGTTTGGCGAAGACTTACACATGCCATTTACAATGAAGCCTGCACAAGTATCGAACGATGGCATTCAATCGGATATCTTACTGGCTGACTCGGCGTATGGCCAAGGCGAATTACTCATGTCACCAATTGAACAAGTACATGCCTATTCTCCATTTGCCACAGGAGGCAAGCTTGTCTACCCTCGAGTGATTCAAGATGAAAAAACAGCATCACCAAAACAAATCATCAAAGAAGGCACGGCAAACACAGTGAAAGACGCATTGACTAAGGTCGTGACCAGTCCAAACGGAACAGCCCACTCCTTACAAATCGAAGGAGCGGATATTGCCGCTAAAACGGGTACGGCAGAATTAAAGAGCAAACAAGGTGCAACAGACGGCACTGAAAATGGATTTTTACTTGCGTTTAATCCTAAAAAAGAAGATTACGTCCTCGTCGGCATGATCGAAGGTGTGAAAAACCGCGGCGGCAGTGGACTCGTCGTTCAAAAAATGAAGCCTGTGATTGCTTCTTTTTACAAATAATTCTTTAGAGACACAAGCTCAATCAAGCGCTTGTGTCTCTTTTTTTCTAAATCATGACAATTTGCTATTGTTTTATAGTTCACCTTATGAATAAAATGAGAAGAATGCAAAAATCAGAAAACAGATAAATGAAGGGAGGAAGTCTCATTGGCCATTGCTGCTCGTACAAAGGATAAACCTCAACATTCTGTTACCGGCTCAACGGTTTATCCCATCCTATTGATTATTGGTATTTGTCATATGCTGAACGACACATTGCAAGCCGTTATTCCTGCGATGTTCCCTATTTTGGAACGCTCAATGGGGCTGACCTTTACACAATTAGGGCTGATTGCCTTTACATTAAATATGGTCTCCTCCGTGATGCAGCCTGCTATTGGTTGGTACACAGATAAACGGCCGATGCCTTATGCACTTCCGATTGCTTTATTTTCAAGTGCTGTCGGTATATTCGGACTCGCGTTTGCTCCATCTTTTGCAACCATTTTGCTTTGCGTTGTCTTTATCGGACTTGGCTCTGCTATCTTCCATCCAGAGGGCTCCCGTGTTGCCAACATGGCAGCTGGTCCAAGACGAGGACTTGCACAGTCCATTTATCAAGTAGGCGGTAATACAGGTCAAGCCTTTGCCCCGCTTATCGCTGCATTAATGCTCGTACCGCTCGGTCAGACAGGCGTGGCTTGGTTTACGATTGTTGGAATGATAGCGGTCGGTTTCCTTCTTTATATTTCAAGATGGTATGCCGGAAGACTTCAAACCATTCGGGCCCAAGCGAAAAAAACACCTGCAAAAGCTGCTAGATCTGATATTCATCGGAAATCAGCACTCATTGCACTTGGCATTATCGTCTTTCTCATCTTTGCCCGCTCTTGGTATGGAAATGCCATTTCGAATTTCTATGCGTTTTATGCGATTGAACAATACGGTTTGACGATTAAAGAATCACAGACTTATATTTTCTTATTTCTCATTCTAGGTGCAATTGGGACATTTTTAGGCGGGCCACTTGCAGACCGCTTTGGCAAAAAAAACGTGATTTTAGTTTCCTTATTGGCATCCTTCCCGCTTGCCCTGCTGCTGCCATTTGCCGGACCCGTTTTTGCTTATGTTTTACTCGGGCTGATTGGGCTCATTTTGACATCAAGCTTCTCTGTCACCGTGGTTTATGCCCAAGAACTATTTCCCGGGAAAATTGGCACAATGTCTGGTTTAACTGTTGGGCTTGCGTTTGGTATGGGTGCAATCGGATCGGTTGCCCTCGGTTCATTCATTGATGCCTTTGGCTTAACGCCTACCATGCTCGGTGTTGCCTTTTTACCGATATTAGGCATCCTAGCCTTCTTACTTCCTAGCGACCAAACCATCTCCAAGTGGAATGAATCATAAAAGGAAAAACCGCTCAAATCAATATGAGCGGTTTTTTTCACATCTCATAGAAATGTGTATCAGGAACATGCTTCTTTGCAATAAACCCTTGCTTAAATTCTGGAAATACCTTTTGCACCTGTTTGATTTTTCGATGAATCAAGTCAGCATAAGGAATATACAGGTGATCCACAAGCTTTTGTTCTGTCATATAGTAATACCAATTCAGATTAAAGGTCTTCTCATCAATGATCGTAAAGGCAGAAAAATGATAGAACAAAAGTGGACATTCGTCGAGATACATATCCCCTTTTACAACTGAAAGCTTGTAGTTTTCAATGTTCCAAATCGCCGCATTGGCTCCTTTAGATGCAACGATATGAACCCCTTCAAAATCATCAACCCATCTTTCCACATACCGCTGATCTCCGTACGTCTTTTTTTCTGTATCCATTTCTACTGTACAATGGGCAAGACAGTTTTCTTTCCATTGCGTGACTGCCTGTTTGGCAACATCTGTGTTACGACAGCCTACAAACCCAGTATTAAAACGGCCAGACAACTCGTAATAACGATAGAACCGCTTGGAATTCATATGATCCGTTAAAAATAAATGAGCGCTTGGATTCTCTGCAAAAATTGCCTCTGGATCATGATAAAAATACAAATCCGTATCCAAATGAGCAAGATAATCCGCATCTGAGGACTCAAGAGTTTTGAGCAAAAAGGCAGGTTTTAATGTCCAGCAATACTCATGAAACGTACGATCCTCTTTTGCCTTGCGCAGGGAGTCATCCTCAATGTTTTCAAGCTGTTCATATTGAACATTCGGGTGAGGGAACTCCTTTAACACCTTGTAAGCCAAAGGGTCTGCACATAAAACCGATAGCTTGAATGCATGAGCGTTTTTCTCAAGCGAATGAATCAGCGCCAAAAGCTTAAAGACGTGGGTATTCGACACAATGGTTGTAAAGTGATAAGACGCCATTTACAACACATCCACTTGGAACAAATCAACGTGTAACAGCTCTTTCGTCAGCCCTTGAATGGCTTCTACAAGTACCGTGCAGCCATACTCCTGCCGTGCAAGCTGCGCCGCTTCTGCCAGCTTTTTCAAAGGAACATGCTTGGCTGTCAGCATATCTTTTTTATCGCGTTTGATGCCTACATTCCGCTCTGTGATCAAGTGAATCAGTTCTAAAAAATAAGATAACAGGTCATCAAATGCTGAATTCTCACGCAGCTGCCGAACTTCTTTCACAATATCATTTGTCACAGTATGAGAAAACGGACCGGAGAAAGCCAAATGGACATCAATAGAATCAATATTGTTGTACTTCTCACACATATACAAAATGTTGTATTTGATGTCATCAAACGACGTTAAATTACTTGGATGCTCTTGATGCACGCTCATGATATCCTCTCGCAATTCAAAGGAGAGACCAAGCTGATGCAGACGAATCCCTAAATCATAATCCTCAAATCCGTACCGAACGATATTTTCATCAAACATCCCTAGTGCCATGACATGCTTCCGTTTGACAGAGGAGTTATTTGTAATAAAAAATCGCCATGGCAGCTCATAAGAACCTAAATCATAGTGGTACGTATTTAAAATGTCTTTCAGGATATCTATAAACTCAGACTGCAAATCGAAACTTTTCTCAAGAAATGCACCATTTTCGACTTCTTCCAATGATAAAAGAGGCGTTTTGTCCTCCATTTTCCGTTTATACAGCCCTTGCTTTTTCAACCGCTTCATATGATCCTTATCAAAAGCTGTGTAAAAATAGCGATAAATCCGCTTCCAGCACACACCGCAAATAACGAGATCCTCCCTGTCAGCATGGGCCTCTGCATGCTTTTCAATAAATCTCGGTTCTGCCAGCATATCACTGTCATGGAAAATGAGCAGATCTCCCTCCGCCTCGCGAATGGCATGATTACGCCCCTTTGCAATCCCTTGATTGACAGGAATACGCACCTTTTTAAACGGAAAGTTCACTTCAATGTTCTCGAGCATTTCCATCGTGCCATCTGTTGAGCCATTATCGGCAACAATGACCTCAAACGGAATATCTGTTTTCTGAAGTGTTAAGGAAAAAAGGCTTCCTTCTAAACGCTCTTTGGCATTATAGCTTGGAATAATGACGCTTACCTTTGGCTTTTCGTTCATGCGTCATCCTCCTCCCGTTTGGCATATCCGTTAAACAGCGGATCGACCTGCTCCACAGATTCAATCACATGGCGAAGCACTTCCCGATAGGCTTCTTGGAAAAACGGCAGGTCATTTCGTCCTTTTTCATGAATTTGCTGCATCTCATCCTTGCTCACAATCCGAAAGCCGCTGAAATGATAGCAAATGAGCGGATGCCCATCCTCTAGGAGAATACGTCCATTCTCCTCCCGATAAGAATGCTGCCCATAGTTCCAATGACCAATATTCACGCCTTTTGTCTCAATATCTTCTACATTGTCAAACAGCCTCGGCATATGATCCAGATATCCTTGATCGCCAAACTTGCCTTCTCCCGGTGCATTTTTACATTCTTTTAAGCATTCTTCTTTCCACCAGCTGAGGCATTTTCGTCCGGCTTCATCTCCTTTAAAATGCAGAAAGCCTGAATTATAGCGGCCTAAAAGCTTCTGTAGCATCTTCACTTCCTCAGCATCAAAGCTTGGAATGACAATATCCCCTCTTGAAATTAAAACAGAGGCATTAGGCTGATGTTGAAAAATAACCTGAGGGCTCTCATAAAAGAATAAATCCGCATCAAGATAAGTCACGCTCTCTGCCTGCTCCTCTTCAAATAACCACTCAATCCAAATCGGCTTTAAGGTCCAGCAATATTCCGATGCATCCCGTTCCTCTTTTTTCTCTAGCAGTTCTGGTGTCTCGAGCTCCCGTACATGAACAAGATCCACATGCGGGAAATTCATTTGATGAAGCAAATCAAATGCAGCATCATCCATACATAACGTCTTGATGACAGCATCATCTTCTACTTGCTTCAACGATAAGAAAAACGCAATGGCTTGATAAAGTCTTCCACTTGAAAGAACCGTACAATATATGCTGTTCATCTTTTTACACCTCTATTTTTGAAAGAATTCGCGGTACCATTCAATCGTCTTCTCTAAACCTTCATCAATGGAGTAGTCAGGCTTCCAATCAAGCAGCTTTCTCGCTTTCTCTGCCGACAAATATTGATGCTTAATCTCATGTGTTCCTTGGTTCAAAATACGAGGCTTCAGCTCACTTCCCATTGCCTTTAAAATCTTATCCACAAGGTCAAGCACTGTCAGCTGAATTTCGTTACTAAAGTTAAAAGCTTCTCCCGCCAGCCCTTTTTCCTCCATCTTCTCAGCTAGTAGCAAATATGCCTTCACTGCATCTTCAATGTAGAAGTAATCACGAATAAATGTCCCGTCACTTCTAATTTCCGGCGCCTTTCCTTCTAACACAAGCTGAATGGTTTGCGGAATGATTCTGTTGAAATTCAAATCTCCGCCTCCGTATAAATTACCGCAGCGTGTAATACAAACCGGAAGACCATATGTGTTGTAGTACGTATGAGAAATAAGATCTGCACAGCTCTTCGAGACATCATACGGATGTTTCCCGTTTAATGGCATGTCTTCATCATATGGAAGCTGCTCTTGATCACCGTATGCTTTGTCACTTGATGCCACGATCACTCGTTTGATCAGCGGCTGTCTTCTGCAAGCCTCCAGCACATTCCATGTCCCTAAAATATTCGCTTCAAATGTAGAAACAGGATGTCTATTTGCGACCCCCACAATGGCTTGGGCAGCCAAATGGAAGACGGTGTCAATTTCATATTCTCCTAACGCACGTTCAATCGTTTGCATATCCTCTAATGCGCCTTGCACCACATTCATTTTTTCAAATTGACTGCCTTGATATAAATTCGATCGAGGCACCTGATCACGCACAAGTCCAGTCACGTTTGCCCCTTGATCAATCAATTCCTTGACGAGATAGCTCCCTAACAGCCCTGTACATCCAGTTACAAATACGTTCTTTCCATTCCAAAATCCGCTCATGCTGTCACCAAACCTTCCATGGTTGTTTTCCATCTGTCCACATGTCGTTGATTTCCTTCAGGTTTTTATACGTATCAATTGCTGTCCAAAATCCGTGATGCTCATAAACGGCAAGCTCTCCATCATCCGCTAGGTTTTGAAGAGGCTCCGCTTCAAACACGCATTGGTCATCGTCTGTCAAATAATCAAATACCTTTGGAGACAACACAAAAAATCCTCCATTGATCATCCCGATACTGTCTGTCTTCTCAGAGAAGGATTGTGCCATCCCGTTATACACCTTCAGTGTCCCGTACTGGGACTTCTTTTCAATGCCTGTGACAGTAGCAGCTGCACCAAGATCCTGATGACGTTTCAGCAAATGAAACATATTGATATTGGCCAGTCCATCACCATACGTCATCATAAAGGTCTCATCACCGATGTAATCCTGTGCCTGCTTTAAACGTCCGCCTGTCATCGTATCTTCACCTGTATCTAAAAAGGTGATTTTCCAGTTCTCCGATTTCCCTAATAGCTTCATTTCTCCTGTCGCCATATCGAGCTGCATGCTGTGGTGCTGCCAGTCGTAGTTCAGAAAGTACTCTTTGATCTTCTCTCCTTTATAACCAAGCAATAGGATAAATTCGTCTACACCGTAATACTGATAGATTTTCATAATATGCCATAGAATAGGCCGATCTCCGATCATAGCAAGTGGTTTAGGAAGCGCTTGTGTGACCTCACTCATTCTCGTTCCCTTTCCTCCGCAGAGAATGACTGCTTTCATCTTCTCCCCTCATCTCTCTATGAAGATTTTTGATTAAAAACCCTATCTTTATGCGGAAAATCAGTACATGTACCCTCATACTTTGTCCGACATCAGGTTTTGAATCTACTCTATTCATATGTCGAAATGAGAGAGTGTGCCACCTAGCATTTAACTATTTTTACAAATAAAAAAAGAGCGAGATTCATATTCTCGCTCTTTCAAAGTTTAAATTGTATATTTTCAGGGTAGATGGTATGATAAACATGTGCATAACCAGCACAAACAGCCTCTTTCTATAAAGAGACTACTAGATTGAATGAATACAAGTGGCAGCTTGCTTCATTCTCAATATGAATCACGGAGGTGAATTCCCATGGCACAAAACGTTCTTTGTGAAGTGAACTCTTGCCGTTTCTGGGCTGAAAACAGCTGTACCGCTTCTACCATTAAAATTGGTAAAAACACGATGACTGAAGTGACTCGCAATACTGAAACTGATTGCGAAACATTTGAAACAAAATAATCTATTTTTCTCTGAGATGAAGGAACTGGCAGGTTCCTTCTTTTCTTTTATCATTCTATCAAGAATGATAATTATTATCAAGTGTTTTTCAATAAACATTTCTCGGGAAATAATGACACGATATTTCTCCATTCGTTGACGATTTTCACTCCTTTTTCTATACTCAACATATCCGAAGAAGAAAAAGTGGTGACCAATCAATGGATTTTACGATACGTTTTCTATCATTCTTTGTCGTAGAAATTGAAGGCAAAGATGAACAAGCAAATAAACGATTTAAACATTATCAAACACTAGATCAAGAGGAATTTGAACAAAGTGAGCTGAAGGACTTTTTAGACGGTGAACTGAAAAAAATCGTCAAACGAAAAGTGGACAGACACCCTAAATCTGAACAAGTACCGACCAAAATTGGCCGATTTATTGTAGAACCCGGTCATGAGCTCGATTCAAACCCAAACTACAACCTATTTCATCAAACGAGATTTGCAGATACAAAAGAATTGTTTAATGAATGCAGTGAACAGTTTGTTCGCACATATTTAGATACAAGTGCTGTCAGAGGCGGCGTTTTTTTAGTGGCTTCTGCCGTTCCTAAAAAGTATTTCGACGATTCCTTTGTCTTTATTATGAAATGCGATTTCGAGCAGAAAGTGGCTTCTATCGCTGATACATCTACCTTGATCAGAAAAGTCGAAATGGCCATTACAACAAAAAACATGAAATCAATTCAATACCCGTTTATGCCAGAAGAGGGCATGACTGAAGAAGCTGAAGTGAAAATTCACCAATCCTCACACGCTCGTTATTTTGAGGACTTTTTGAAGTTCGTCGAATACGGTGAATCCATGCCTGAAATCATGAAATCACAGGTCATGAATATGGTACAGGAACAGGTTTTTGAAACATTACAGGATGAAAGTGAAGAATTAAAGCAGTTTGAAGAGGATCTTGAAATATGGGAAGCGAGTGAAAAACGAGAAATTAGAGAAACACTCGATACAGAGCAGGTCACACAAGCAGCCTCCCATATTGTTGAACAAACTCCTGATATCACAATGAAAATGCGTCTAGGCGAGACGGAAATCAAAGGTCTTCTTGCAGACTTTGGCCACTCGATCCATATTGCAAAGCTCAACAATCGATATGTCGTGCTCGTTGAAGCAGATCAAATCGTCTTCGAAAAAGGAAGCACACCTGTTGAGTTTCATAAACCAAATGGGTTAAAAGAGGTGGTCAGCCAGCTGACGCAAAAAGCCTATGATTCAGATGTAGAATAAGAAACCATGACTGCCTCTTGCATTCAGCGCAAGAGGCAGTTTTTTTGTATAAGACCTGAATTTATTATGCTGGATCAGAAGAAACATGCAGCTCCCTGCCTCTTGCCCACATGCTGACAAGCAATAAGCTTATGATGAGCATCAGCCAAAAGACGCTGCTTGATCCAAAAAACTGAATCATCGTATATCCGAACAAGGGTCCTAAAGCTGCTCCCATATCTTGAACAAAGGAATAGCTTGCGAGGAAGCGGTTTTTATCGGTTTGAGCAGAGGCTTTTTGAAAGGCAAGCGTATCCGTTAATGTCGTTAAGACTGTTGACAGCAGCTGGATCAAAAGCAGCATCACAAGAAACCAGCCGCTGACCTTCAGCATGACCGCCAGAAAACTGAGACCTCCAAATGAAAGAAACATCCAGCAAAGCGTTCGTTCCTTCATCACAAGGCCATCAAACCATCTGCCCGTTTTCGGTGCTACAAATGGTTCCCACCCCCATCTGAGCGCTTGAATGATGCCACTTAAAGCCGAAGCTCCAATGACAAAGCCGAACAGAGCAAATTCACCATCACCGATCCTTGCTTCAATGACATGACTGAGTGTTGATGCGAATAACCCTTGTATCACAAGTGCGATCAGCATACCTGTCATTAATACTTTTACAACATCTCGTGCAAGCCACCGCTGTTTGATGACTTGATACACCTGCCCCTCTTCTCCCTTTTCAATCTCATCCAAAGAGACATAAAAAATGACCCCTAGTAATGTGAGTAAACCAAAAACAAGCGTCATGGACTGGAAGCCGATCAGGCTGGCAAATATTCCGCCAAATAACATGCCAAATAAACTGCCCAGCCGGTAAAGCCCATTATAAATGCCCGTATAATGCCCCTGTGAGCCTTCGTCCATCTCAGCAATTAACCTCATTCCACTCATACGCAATAACGTCCATGCCAGCCCCCAAGCGCAGCGGCAAATCAGCAGCAGCCAAAAACCGCTCACACCATATAGCATCGTGGTTACTGATGCAATCAATATAGCGATCAATACACCTGTTTTCATTGGGACAAACCGATAGAGCCACCAAACGGCAGGCGTTAGCGGGATGCGGATGAATCGGTTGATGGACAGCAGCAGCCCAACCTCCCAAATAGATGATAAACCAATCTCTTTCCAATAGATCGGAAGAACAATATAAAGCATTGAATCCCCAATCAGTGCAAATGCTGTGATAAGCGATATTGACACCACTTGCTTTTGACGATGATCCATTTTCCCTTCCCCCTTCGCTATCTTTACAATAAGGGATGCCTTATAATAAATCTAATGAATGTTTTTGATTGAACCATCAAAATAATTGATAGGTGGTGCAAAGTTGAATTTACATGCTCTTCGAATTTTTGCAAAAGTCGCAGAGACAAAAAGTGTTACACAAACAGCAGACGTGCTATCTTTGACACAGCCAGCTGTGACGGCTCAGCTTAGAAGCATTGAAAGTGAGATCGGGTTCCGTCTTTTTAAACGAAATGGCAGAGGGATTACACTTACGGAAATGGGGAAAATTCTATACCCTTATGCCCGGCAAGTGTTCGAGGCTGAAAAGGAAGTAGAATATCAGATTGCACTTTTACAAAACGGAAAAAAGGGGCGGCTCCGCATCGCTTCTACCTATGTACCACTCAACTTTTTACTGCCTGATTGGCTCGCTGCTTTTAAAACATCTTCATCTGAAACGGAAATTGAATTAAAAAGTGGAAACTCCGCTCAGGTTTTAGAAAGCCTGCTTCAATATGAATCAGATGTGGCCATCGCTGTGATCGAGGATTTGCACCATGAAGAGATTCTCACCTCTCATTTAACGAATTTAAGCTATGATTTTATTGTCCCGGCAGACCATCCATTGAACGGAAAAACCGTCCCGCTAGAGCGCCTGAGCCAGGAGCCTTTTTTGATGCGTGAAGAAGGCAGTTCCACAAGAGATAAACTTTTTTCTCTTTTTACCTCGAAAGGCATCAAAAAACCTACCGTAGACTTGCAGTTCAGCGGTGTTCATGAAGCGATACAAATGATCAAAGCTGGATATGGTATCACACTTGTTCCCCGTGATGCGGTTCAAGGTAGTCTCAAGCGGAAAGAAATTGGGCGCGTGTACATTGAAGACATTGAAATTGTCAGACCAGTTGTTGTGTGCAAACGGGCGAATGATCTTGAAGAAAATAGAACCGTGGATGCCTTCCTACAAATGAAAGGTATCGGTCCATTCACTACGCCTGCTGCCAATTAAAAAAGTGCCTGCTCCAAAAACAGGCACTTTTTTTATTCGGCTGGCTGCACGATGTCAAATGGTACAGCTTTTGAGGCTTTCACTAATTGTTCTGGTGTGATGAGGATTTCATTTCCCCATTCTCCTGCTCCAACCCCTAATATCTCTTCCTCTAATAATGAAGCTTCAATGATCGTGCGGAATCCTTCTGGCTGCCAGCAAAACGGCGGAATCGAACCAATTCGATAGCCCGTCACTTCAAGAACCTTCTCCGGTGAAGCCATTTTAATATTACGGGAGCCGGCCGCTTTCTTTAGTTTCCCTGACTTAATATGCTGGTCAGCGCCAACCATCACAAGCAGCTGCTCCCCTTCTCCTGTTTCAAAGATCAATGTTTTGATCATTTGTCTTTCACGAAAACCAAGGGCTGCCGCTACATTTGCTGCTCCTTTTTCTGTTTCGGCAGAAAATGTTTTGATCTCATATGGGATGCCATGTTTGTCCAAAAAATCATGTGCTGGTAATTTTCTCAAGTGATTGAACCCCTTTCCTTACAATGTCCTTCATTTAGCTTATCACAATCTTCTCATCCATAAGATGTATTTTTCAATGGACAGCCTCTGAACCCTTCATCACCATGCTATACTAAACTTGTTTTTGAAAAGGAGCCGGTTTAATATGGGAAACAAGTTTTGGTGTTATACAAGCAGTAAAAGCCTTCTCATGCTAAGTGATATTTTATTTGTCATGACGATCACGTTTGTCATTTATCAAGATACACAATCTGTTGCCTATGCGGCTGTCTTTCCGCTGATCAGAACGATATGCCAGCTATTGGCTGGGCTCTTCTCTCCTGTTTTAACTGATTACTTTCAAGCTGGCCGCCTATTGAAATGGGTCCCGCTTTTACGTCTTGGGATGCTCATCGTGTTTACAGCCCAATTTCATTTCTTTCAGCAGCATATGGTCTGGCTGTTTAGTGCACTCATTTTGATTTCCCTCACAGGCGGGTTCATCAGTCCTTTAATGCAGGCGATCATGCCGATGCTTGTGCCAGCAAATCAGCTTGTGAAAGCAAACAGTACAGCGTCCATTTTTCATCAAATGGTTCAAATCGCCGGCTATTCGTTCACTGGAATGCTGGTCCTATGGATCGGGCCATTTTATTTAATGTGGATCACTTGTGTCATGATTGTGTTGTCTTACCTATTTTTCATCCCTGTCTTTCCTCTTCTCAAGCAAGAAGAGACGGTTCGAAAAGCAAATAAGACGAACAGCTTTAAAGATGGCTGGACGATCATTTGGACAAATAAAACGGTGCGCACCCTGACGTTTATGGATGTTTGTGAAAATATTGCGGGTGCTGTGTGGATCGGGGCAATTACGCTTGCCTTTGTCACACAAGATTTAAAGCAAGGTGAGGAATGGTGGGGCTTTATCAATGCCGCTTATTATATCGGCACCATTCTAGGCGGTCTCTTAGCTGCATGGATGAGTCAATTTATTCAAAAACAGCTTCTTCTCTTTATGGCAGCTGGGTCATTCATTTATGCAGTGCTGACTATTGTCTATTCACTGAACAGCCTGCCATGGCTTGCTTTGCTGCTTTGTATTTTGATGGGGCCTGCTTATCAAATTCGTGATGTTTCGCAGCAAACCATTCTTCAAACGGAAACACCTGTCCAAGATTTATCAAAGGTGTACTCGGCTCATTACGTCCTTTCTTCTGTATCTGTCGGTTTATCTATTTTCTTTGTTGGATTGATTGCGGATGCATATGGGGCGAGGTCTGTGTATTTGCTAGGCGGTCTGTTTGTGCTCGTCTGTTCTGGTATTGCCATCCTTTCTTTTATGAAGCAGAAAAAAGAGAGCAGCTGATTCATGCAGCGGCTCTTTTACTTTTCTTTTAACATCGTGAACATGTCACGGGCCATTGCTTCTAAAATATACACAACTGGCGTCTGTGTGGTGATATTGGCTCTGTGGACCCGCTCATCTGTGACGTAGTAGGCAATATTTAAATCTGAAATGCGCGAAATCGTGCAGTGCTGGTTATTCGTAATACTAATGATTGTGCTGCCTTCCCTTTTTAACTTTGAAATATGATCGATCGTAATACTGTTCTCCCCTGATACAGACAGCACAATGGTGACACTATTGTCTAAATACTGCATATTCATCGGGAAAAATGGATCATTGATGTAAAAGGAAAATTTCTCAAGACTTGAAAAGTACCTCGCCCCATACTGCGCCAAAATGCCAGAACTGCCAGTCCCGATAAACAGCACATTTTTTGCCTCAGCAATGAGTTTCGCTGCCTCCTTAATTTTCCCCTCAAAGTCTCCCTTTAATGTTCGTTCAATAAATTCATATAGAAAGTGCTGTGTGCTTTTTAAAGAAGGTGTCTGCTCTGATTCTAAATACATTTTGAGCTTCACTTTAAACTCTGAAAAGCCTTCACAATTTACTTTTCGGCAAAAACGAAGGACAGACGAGGTGGAAATATGTGCAGCATCTGCAAGGTCTCGAATTCTCATGTATACGACCTTTTCACTGTTTTCCATGATATATCGATATAAAGCGCTTTCTAGTTCATTAAAGCTGGAAATGACCTCACTTGAAAACATCTGACTTCCCCTTTCTCCAACAACATGTCACAAGGTGTTTCTTTTATGTAACAAATCTCTAAATAGGGCACCCTTGCCTAAAGACGCTGAAGTCATTTACGCATGAGATGCTCTCACGATAAGCTATAGATGTACAAAATAAAAAAGACTTTTCTCTATTATAACATTGCGCGTTACATTATTCGGAGGTGCAGAGCATGGCAAAAGGATTAAAGGTTGTCACAATTGGCGGAGGATCAAGCTATACACCAGAGCTTGTAGAAGGATTCATTAAACGATACGATGAATTTCCGATTAGCGAGCTTTGGCTCGTTGATATTGAAGCGGGAAAAGAAAAGCTTGAGATCGTAGGAAATCTTGCAAAACGCATGGTCAAAAAAGCAGGACTTCCAATCGAGGTTCATTTAACATTAGATCGTAGAAAAGCGCTTGTAGATGCTGATTTTGTTACAACACAATTCCGTGTCGGACTTCTTGAAGCACGTATGAAGGATGAACGCATTCCTTTAAAATATGATGTCATTGGTCAAGAAACAAATGGTCCAGGGGGTCTATTCAAAGGACTTCGCACCATTCCTGTCATTCTTGATATTGTCAAAGATATTGAAGAGCTTTGCCCGAATGCATGGCTTGTGAATTTCACAAATCCAGCTGGTATGGTCACTGAAGCCGTACTTCGTTATTCAAACCATCGAAAAGTCGTTGGCTTATGCAACGTGCCAATCGGCATTCGCATGGGAATCGCCAAAGGGCTTAATGTCGACGCAAGCAGAGTCGAAGTCAGCTTTGCTGGATTAAACCATATGGTCTTTGGACTCAATGTATTCTTAGACGGCAAAAGCATCATGGATCAAGTGATCGAAGACATGGCGGATCCAAACTCCAGCATGTCGATGAACAACATTCAAGCGATTCCGTGGGATGCTGATTTCTTAAAAGGGCTTGGCGTTATTCCTTGTCCATATCACCGCTACTACTACAAAACAAGTGATATGCTGGCTGAGGAAAAGAAAGCAGCAGCAAACGAAGGAACTCGTGCAGAAGTCGTTCGCGCATTAGAAAATGATCTGTTCGAGCTTTACAAAGACCCTGATCTAGACATCAAGCCGCCACAGCTTGAAAAACGAGGCGGTGCCTACTACAGTGATGCAGCTTGTAACTTAATTGCATCCATTTATAACGACAAGCATGACATTCAGCCTGTCAACACGATTAACAATGGCGCCATCAGTGACATTCCAAATGATTCTGCCGTTGAACTCAACTGCGTTATCACAAAAGACGGTCCTAAACCAATCGCTGTTGGTGAAATGCCGGTCGCTGTCAAAGGACTCATTTCTCAAATTAAATCCTTTGAACGTGTAGCTGCTGAAGCAGCTGTGACAGGCGATTACAACACAGCCCTTGTCGCAATGACCATCAACCCGCTTGTCCCATCAGATGCTGTTGCAAAAAGCATCCTAGATGAAATGCTAGAAGCACACAAAGAATATTTGCCACAGTTTTTCAATAAAGTAGAGGCATAAAAAGAAGCCGCACTTGTCAAAAGTGCGGTTTTTTATTTGGCTGCAAACAGCCGGTCCATCTTAGAACGATCATAGTCTAATAGCCAGTGCTGTAATCCTTCATAGACTGGTCTTAAACGCTCTGGCTCTGCTGCAATGAGATCACAGCCTCGATCATCATATAAGTGAAAAATCATTTTTTTCGAGACATTCATTAGGTAAATTTCATAACCAAGCTTTCCCTTCAAGATTTGATTCGGCGTATAAAAGTCCTCCTGGCAGATCGCATGGAGAAGCGGACGCAATCGAATGTCTTGCAGCTGGCATTTGAGTGTAAATCTCTCTAATGTCAGTGAACCTTCTATTTCTGGACGTACATAAATCAAAAGCTCGTGACGCAACCGCTTCCTTACTTGCCGATGCACATATTTTTGATATACCAAGAGCTTACGCTTCGTTAATTCATGTTCATGTTCTGTATACACATCCGTTACAAGCAGCATTTCGTCTTCTGGATCAAAAGCATATTTTACAATCTCAAATGCACGATCTCCCGCTTTTTCTAATACAATCGATTCTTTTCCTAATGACCAATCTGCCACTTCAAAGCGAAGACTAAAAGGCCACCCATAAAAAAGAGGCGGGGTGAGGACAAGATCAGGAAAATGACTTTTTAAAAAGCTATTTGTTTGATCGCTCATGTCATGTCCTTCCATTGATTTTATTTCTTATTTTACCGTTGAAACATACAGGAAAACAATTGGAAATTAACTATCATTTCTTATATGATAGAAAGAGATGGAGGTGTGACCAATTGAAAAAATGGTTTTTACAGGTGTTCCTCACCGCATTGATCACTATGTGGATACAGACTGGACTTGATCAGGCGAACATCATTCATATCACCAATGTATGGGTCGATGCCAGCAGCTGGATCCTGATCTTCTTTGTCATCTACGCACTTTTTGAATGGACAGCTCACGTCTTAGCAAAACAGAAAACCGCTCATCGCTGAACATCTCTTTTCATAGAGATGTTTTTTCTTGAAACTCTTCTTGCACAAGTTCATGAATGACACCCATTCCTGCCTGGCTTCCAGCTGCTGCTGCGAGAACTAACTGAGCAGGACCGCCTAGATTATCACCACATGCAAAGACACCACTGACGGTTGTACGTCCAAGGATATCTGTTTCAATACCCGTATTTTTCGTCATTTGACAGCCAAGCTTTTCAGCAAATGGCGCTGACTGCTTGAATTCACTTGCGACAAAACCGCCTTCCCTTTTCACTGTCTCCCCATTTGCAAGCTGGAGAGAGCGCAGCTCACCATTGTCATGATCAATCGATACAATAGGCACATCAATGACTTGAATAGAATGCGCCGTCAGAAGTGACTTGTCCTCTTCAGCCAACACGTGCCCATTCGTAAACACGATTAAATCCTTTGTCCAATTGGATAGAAGCTTAGCCATATGCAAGGCTCGCTGATTCTCCGCAATAAGGGCAAGCGCTTTGTCCTTTAATTCCCATCCATCACAGAAAGGGCAGCTAAACAACGTTTTTCCATACACATCATGAATTCCTTCGATCTCTGGCAATATATCCTGAAGTCCAGTTGCCAAGATGATTTTTTTCGCTTCGAATGTATCCCCTTTGTGTGTCAGTAACGTAAAGAATTCCTCTCGCCTTTGTATATCATTAATTCTACTTCGTTTGATTTGGATATTAGGGTATTTTTGAAGATCTGCCTCTCCGGCTTGTCTAATCTCAAACGGTGTCATTCCATCGTTTGTAATAAATCCATGTGATTCCTGAGTCACTCGATTTCTCGGCAGCTCGTCATCAAATACAATGACCTGCTTTCTGCCCCTACCCACAACAAGTGCTGCATTTAATCCGGCTGGCCCGCCTCCGATAATGGCGCAATCTAATAACATATCAATCTCTCCTTTTTATTCAAGACTTTAAAGACTCTTAATATCTATAATTAGTTCAAAAAAATCACATCTTGAAAAATGGATTTTTTTCTGTCTGCTCAATTTGGTTCGCAATATCAATTAACCGTTTTTGACTTAACGTCTCCTGCATTTTCGTTTCCACATCCTGCATGACTTGTTCAATCAAACAGCCATCATGGGGCATGAAGGAGTCATGCTCTAAAGAGCAGCGAAATAAATTCGTTTGTCCTTCTACAGCCTGAATGACATCTAAAAACGAAATGTCTTCCTTGCGTTTGATAAGGGTGTATCCCCCCTTTGCACCAGGTGTTGATTCAATCAATCCCGCCTTCACAAGCTTTGTTAAAATTTTGGATAAATAGGTTGGTGAAAGATCTTGCATCTTAGCAAGTGGCTCAACGCCAATCGCTTTACCCTTTGGCGCAAGAGTTAAAAACACCATCGTATGCAGCGCATAGTTGGTCGCTTTAGAATATTTCATGAGGAAGCTCCTTTCTATCTATTATAGACCTTTTATATCTATAATTGATCATAGATGATTCAAGAGAAAAAAGCAAGTGCTCTGGATCTGCTCCTCTTTTCATTCCACATTTCACATTTCCTTCCGATAATAGAAGTAAGCACGGAATAAAGTTTTGATTGAAAACGAGAAGGAGTGAAGAATAATGTCAGATCAACAGCACAATGCAGCACACGAAGAAGAAGAGGAATTTAACGTATACGACATGCTTCCACCCGCAGGTACAATCATCGGAGAAGCAACAGAAGAAGAAATGGAAGCCGCAGCAGCACTAGAAGTGAGACATGTCGCGTTCATGCGCCTTCAAGATATGTACATTCAATTTGACGGCTCGTCTTACAAAGACTTATTAAAAGACTTCCAAGAATTCGAATTGGATTCCACAAAATTCTGGAGAGCCATCGCTAGACGTCTTCAAATTCCATACGAATGGCCAATCCGAATCGACCACGCAAACGGCCCTATTTATATTGGTGAAACTGAGGATAGCCGTGAGGTTGAGGAGAGTGCGGAGTAAGGAAATGGTGACCCCCTTTTGGTAAGGGGGTCTTTCAACTCACTATTCATTTAAACGTTATAGATGAGATATAAAAGAGTTTCAGTCAATTTCTTTGTGCTCAATTTTGCTAATAACTCTATCTAATATACTTTCATAAAGTTCAGTTTTTCTATTCATTAAATGCTTTTCTTTCAAAAAGTATAATGATATGATTACCCCACAAAAAAATATTGTCACACCATTCATATAGTAAATTACATACTCGTTGACTAAGGGGAAACGCTCACTTGTATATGTTTTATATGTATTCATTATGTCAGGATTAAATATTACTGTCGTTATTACCCCTAAAATAACTGCTATAAGCGAGTTATATAAAAAATCTAAGTCTTTTCTTCCTGAACTAACTCTGTGATATAGATTTAATGATTTGAGTTTTTCTAAAGCATTCTGATTATAATTCTCTTTAGCCCACTTCATAACAGAGACTTCAATGTCATCGATATTTTCCACTGCCTTACTAATTTCAGAATATTGGTGAGGATAATCCTTTTGTTTATCTACTTTAAAATACAAAGGATCTTTTCTAAATTTTAGAAAGCTAAAATAAGAGAACAGCCAATATGTACAAGCTATATCAATTATGTTACTTAGAAAAAAACCACTGTATTCAATTATCCATGACTGGTTAATTAAAACGCCTACCAGTGCTATTAAGAACAAATACATACATAGTTGAGCAAAGAATATAGATAATTTTTTTGAGGGAACCAAAATTTTTTTTAAGATTCTATACATAACTTTAACACTTTTTTTTAACACTAACACACTTATACCTCCCATTAATTATATCGACAGTAATTTTTTATACATAAGTATAATTTAAATTTCATATCACTTTAAGTTAAATAACATGATGTTTATTACTAGAATATTAATGAATTTAATTAATACTGTTTTAAGACATTAAGTTAAACAAGTTACAAAATAAAAATACTAAGAAGTTTAGTATAATCACGAATATGTGATGCAAAAGAAATAGCTCGCTAAACCAAATTGTTTTTGCTCACTATTCTTAGTAGTCCTGATTCAAGAAAAAAGAGAAGGGCTCCCCCTCCTCTTTTTCATAATGATTGCTCCTTATTTCTCGCTTCAAATTCATCCAGCATGGCACGCACTTCATCTGTTGATGATGTATTCATTAATTGATTTCTTAAGAAACTCGCTCCTCTGAATCCTTTTACATAAATCTTAAAGAAACGGTGCAGTGCCTTGAATGGACGCAAGCCTAATGATGAGTATTGATCATGGAGATCAAGATGTAATCTTAAAAGACCAAGCAGTTCATCACTTGTATGCTCCTTCGGCTCTTTTTCAAAGGCAAATGGGTTATGGAAAATCCCGCGCCCAATCATCACTCCGTCCACTCCATACTGTTCAGCGAGCTTTAAGCCTGTTTGACGATCAGGAATATCACCATTGATTGTCAAAAGAGTATCAGGGGCTACTTCATCACGAAGTTTTTTAATCTCAGGAATGAGCTCCCAATGCGCATCCACCTGGCTCATTTCCTTTCTTGTACGAAGATGGATTGATAAATTCACAATATCTTGCTCCAAAATGTGTCTAAGCCATCCGCGCCATTCGTCGACCTCAGTAAAACCAAGTCTTGTTTTCACGCTGACAGGTAATCCCCCAGCTTTTGCCGCTTGAATCAGCTCTGCGGCAACGTCTGGACGAAGAATCAAGCCACTGCCCTTCCCGTTTTGCGTGACATTTGGAACAGGACAGCCCATATTAATATCAAGCCCCTGAAATCCTAATTCCGCCATTCCAATACTCATTTGTCTAAAGTTCTCAGGCTTGTCTCCCCAAATATGAGCAACAATCGGCTGCTCATCCTCTGTAAACGTTAAACGCCCCTTCACACTTTGAATGCCATCAGGATGGCAATAGCTCTCACTATTCGTAAACTCTGTAAAAAACACATCAGGTCTCGCCGCCTCACTCACAACATGACGAAACACAACATCTGTCACTTCTTCCATTGGTGCTAATATAAAAAATGGCCGTGGTAAATCACGCCAGAAATTTTTACTCATCTTTCATCCAATTCCTCTCATGACATAGCGCCTAAAGGGCATGTCCTTCTATAAAGTCTTTCAGCAATTTTTATCATTATATACTTTAATATGAACCGGGCAAAATTGCAAAAAAGGTCATTTGGTAATGAATTGTGGGGGGAAAATATTGATTCCACTTCCAAATATCATTTTTTAGTGCCGATTGAACATACAAAAATAAAAACACCCCAATATCGATGTTTTTCACGAAATCGGGATGTCTCAATACATTACTAATTAATCACAAGACTTGCTACACATTCCACATGTGTCGTATGCATTTCACAGACAAATTCGAAGGAGACAGTATCTACTTACATACTAATGCAAATAAAGGCTATACGTTAAAATTGCATAGCAACCTTACTCTACAAATTAACGATGATTAATCTGTATCAATTATACGCCAAGCTGTTGAAGCCCCTTTTTTCCCAGGCACTTTCTCAATCAGACCATGATCTCTAAGTCTCACGAATACATTTTTCATAGTATTCTCAGATGCTATACCACATAACTTTCGCGCAGTTCTGTTGTTAATTTCTTCATTAGTTTTCAAGTAGTCAATAACTGTTTCTTCAGGAGAAGCAAGTGGTTCGTGAGGTAATGTGACAACGACCCTATTATTTTCAAGTTCAATTTTGGGAGCCTTTAATCGCATTTCCTGCATTTTTTGAAAGGCTGTGTTTAACCCCTCTCCTATATCCTTATTTGGTGGGTCTGGATACTTATTTAGTAATCTAACAATAGTAGGGTTTCTTGCAAAACGCTCTTCTAATATATTAGCCTGTGTAATGTAACCAGGTAGACGTCCAGGATTCTTTACTTCGATACGATTGTTAAAAATTAAAACGTGAATATCATCTGATAGATTATAATCCCTGTGAATTAAAGCATTAACTACAATCTCCTGGATTGCCTCAATAGGGTACTTAACCTTAGTTAATTTCCCTTCATTTAAAACATGAACCGCTTCGATTATTTCTTTTACACAATTGATAGTGTCGTTAATCTGTTGCATGAGAGTACCCTCAAAAGTATATTGTTTTTGGAGGTGTTCCCTTTTAGGCTCCAATTCATTTGTATCATAACGAGTTACTTTAACAGCACATTTCTTCGAAAGTATTGCTGAAGGGTTATCCGCGTATAAAAGAATTGCTGAAATAGTAGGATAAAACTCATTTTTTTGCTTTCTTATTAACCTTTGCTTTTTTAAATAACTCATCACATCCACTTGAGGGGAAAACACTTCTAAAAATCCTTTTAATTCCTCAGAATCTTCTAGCTCTTCAATATCATATCCTTCAACCAGTTGATCTTCGAATGAAATTAATCCCTTTGACAATTTTAAATTAGTGATTTGGTCACCTGTAATAGGAAGACTTTGGGCACCCTTTCTAACAAATACTTTGTTATCAGGCGTATAATGAACTTCAGCACTTTTGAAGACCGTTATCTTTAACACTAATCCATGACCAGTCTGTTCTCTTACTTCATAGAACTCAATATCTGTGTGAATAGCGGGTTCAATATCTAGAGTAATACTTTGAATGAGTTGATTCATTTGTTCCTGATTCTCAAAGCCATTCCACCGGTTAAATATCTCTTGTACCTGTTCTTTCTCATCCATAATACCTACATACACTTCTCCACCATCTGCATTAGCAAAAGAGGTTACCACTCTTTGAAGTTTTTTTCCGGTTATATCTTTACTTTTTAAGTCAAGAAAGTGGCTTTCATTTTCTTTGATAATATTTATAGCTTCTTGTTTACTAATTAATTTCTTTTCCAATTTATCCCCTCATTTTTCGACAATATTCGGAAAATTATATCATAAAAACACCACTTTAATCCATTATTGTTACTTAACCTTACATTTTCTCTCTCCCACACCCTAGTGCCGATTGCCTCGTTTGTCCTAAGGATTGAATTGTTGTTACTGACACCCATCAACCTAGGATATTAAAAATAGATGGCAGAAAATCATTTAAGTGATAATGTTTCTGCCATCAAAGAGCAACTGAAGAAGTTCTTAAATTTTAATGCTTTTACAACCGAATTGCTATTACGCTTTGTTGAAAAATTGATGTCTTTAATAATAAGAAAATTAAGATTCATTACAAATTTTCTCCAATTTAAAAGCCATAAACCTCACTTATTTTTTAAAATTAACTGTGCCACACATTCCACATGACTCGTATGCGGAAACATATCCACAGGCTGCACTTCCTCTGTCACATACCCACCATCTTCAAGAATACGCAAATCACGGGCAAGCGTCCCGGGATTACAGGAGACGTAAACAACACGGTTTGGTTTCATTTTTAAAATCGTGTCAAGCAGTGCTTCGTCGCAGCCTTTTCTTGGCGGATCGACGACGAGGGTGTCTGCTTTGATGCCTTCTTTGTACCAGTTTGGGATGACGGTTTCTGCTTCGCCGACTGCGAATTCAACATTATTGATTCCGTTTAAGGCAGCGTTGCGTTTTGCATCTTCAATTGCTTCTGGGACAATTTCAACGCCATATACTCTGCCTGCTTTTTGTGCGAGAAATAAGGAAATCGTACCGATTCCGCAGTAGGCATCGATAACAGTTTCTTCGCCTTTCAGCTCGGCATATTCAAGCGCTTTGTCATAAAGCACCTTTGTTTGGGCTGGGTTCACTTGATAAAACGAGCGGGCTGAAATGGCAAATTTGATGTCGCCAATCGTGTCATAAATGTATTCTTCGCCCCATAAAATGGTTGTTTCGTCTCCGAAAATGACATTTGTTTTCTTTGAATTCACGTTTTGTACAATTGACCGAACATGTGGGAAGCGTGCTATAATCTGCTCAATCACCTGCTGCTTTTGCGGAAAATCAGCCGTTCTAGTAACAAACACAACCATCATTTCACCTGTTGCAATACCGTAGCGAACCATCACATGACGCAGCCAGCCTTTGTGCCGCTCTTCGTTATACGCTTTGATGCCAAACGCATTGCATATGTCTTTTACGGCCTGTACCACTTCGTCGTTTTCTGACTGCTGAATCAAGCATTTTTCCATATCAATGATTTCGTGGGTACGCTGCTGATAAAATCCTGCAACAAGTCCGCCTTCGCGTTCGCCAACTGGCACTTGTGCTTTGTTTCGGTAATTCCAAGGGTCATCCATGCCGAGTACAGGATGAACTTTTACACGGCTCATATCAAGCTTGCCGATCCGCTCTAAAACGTCCTTTACTTGTTTCTGTTTAAATAGCAGCTGGCCTTCATAGCTCATATGCTGAATTTGACAGCCGCCGCACTGCTTGTAAATGGGACATGGCGCATCTTGCCTGTGCTGACTTTCCTTTGTCAGCTCCATGAGTCGTCCAAAAGCAAATCCTTTTTTGACTCGTGTGACTTTAATTTGCCCTTGTTCGTCAGGAAGGGCATTCGGTACAAAGACAGGGAATCCTTCAATTTTTGCTACACCTGCACCTTCATGCGTTAAGTCTTCGAAGGTTACATTGTAGTATTCATTCTTTTCAACAGGCGGTTTCATTTTCACCAATTTTATCACCTCATTTGCAAAGAAAAACTTGGCCGCCATAAGGAACCAAGTTCAGTCTTCACCCTATTTTTTCAGCTGTTTCTTTTGGCACAATAAATTCAATATGGCGATACAGGTTTTCAAATTCACCTGGCAGCATGCCGCCGTATTCACCATCTAAATTCAATTGCATTTTATCTTTTACATCTACCTTTACGCGATTCGCTTTTGCGTAGATGACATTGTTATCATGAATATGCTCGCCTCTGAGAGCAAGGCTGACCACTCGAATGGCTTCTGCTAAATTGACCTTCTTTAAAATAATTAGATCAAACATTCCATCATCTAAAATGGAATCTGGCGCTAGTTTTTCAAAGCCGCCAACTGAGTTTGTGAGTGAAACAAGGAACAGCATGATTTCTCCATGAAACAATTTGCCGTCATATTCAATTTCGACTTCTGTCGGGCGGATAGATGGAAGCATCTCCATACCTTTCAAATAATAAGCAAGCTGTCCAAGCATGGTCTTCAGCTTACTAGGCACCTCATAGGTGAGCTCTGTTAACCGGCCGCCGCCAGCAATATTAATAAAATAATGGCCATTGACTTTACCGATATCAAGCGGCTTCGCTACACCCTCAATAATGGCATCTGTCGCTTTCAAAACACCTTCTCGTGGAATTCCAAGTGCTCTTGCGAAATCATTTGTCGTTCCAACTGGAATAATTCCTAGTTTTGGTCTTTTTTCAAGCGGTGCTAGTCCGTTGACGACTTCATTGATCGTGCCGTCTCCACCTGCTGCTACAATTAAATCAAAATCTCTCTGTGCGGCCTTTTCTGCTGCTTGTGTGGCATCTCCTGCACATGTCGTCGCATGACAAGAAGTTTCATAGCCAGCTTGTTCAAATTTTTGCAAAACCTGCGGTAAATTCTTCTTGAAGAGTTCACGCCCAGATGTCGGATTGTATATAATTCGAGCACGTTTCATTCATCATCATCCTATATTCATTATGCAATCTATTTTCACCACTAACAACCTTTAATTATACTATGAGATTTGAAAATGGCAACAAAACAACTACCTAATATGTAAAATCTCCAAGCACATTTCCCTCAGTAAGAAAGCATTCTGATAAGATAAAAGAAAACGCTGTAAAGGATGATATGCGATGAAAAAGCCTGTCTATTTTAATCATGACGGCGGTGTTGATGACCTCGTCTCTTTATTTCTTCTCCTTCAAATGGAACATTTGAAAGTCATCGGAATGTCTGTGATTCCTGCTGATTGTTATTTAGAGCCTGCTCTCAGTGCATCTCAAAAAATCATTGATCGATTCAGCCCTTATGAAATTGAAGTCGCTGCTTCAACTTCTAGAGGCGTCAATCCATTTCCGAAGGAGTGGCGTATGCATGCTTTCTATGTAGATGCTCTGCCAATTTTAAATGAAAAAGGTACTGTTGATACAAAAGTGTCCAAGCTGCCAGCACACCTTCATCTGATTGAAACAGTTAAGAAGGCAAAAGAACCTGTCACCCTGCTCTTTACTGGTCCGCTCACAGATTTGGCCCGCGCTTTAGAAGAAGATCCTTCAATCTCTAACAAAATTGAGAAATTGGTGTGGATGGGCGGCACGTTCCTTGAAAAAGGCAATGTTGAAGAACCTGAGCATGACGGGACAGCAGAATGGAATGCATTTTGGGATCCTTATGCTGTGAGCACTGTCTTTCAGGAACCGTTTCCTATTGAAATGGTCGCACTTGAAAGTACAAATCAAGTCCCGCTTACACTTGATGTACGTCAGCGCTGGGCTTCTCTTCGTTCTCATATTGGAATAGATTTTATCGGTCAGTGCTACGCCTTTTGTCCGCCGCTCATTCATCATGAAACCAATTCGACGTATTACTTATGGGACGTGCTGACAACAATTACTCTTGCTTCTACATCATTTACCCGTTCAAAAGAAGTGAATGCGATCGTTTATACCGAGACGCCAAAGCAAGGACGGACAGAAGAACATCCAGATGGAAAATCAATTCAAGTGATTGACCATGTCGATCGCGATGCCTTTTTCCACGCATTTGAAGAACTTATGAGAAAAGCTGTTTGCCAGATTTCAAAATAAAAAAAGCCCCGCTAATGAGCGGGGCTTCCTCTTATTCTTCTTCTGCGTATTTATTCTTACGTTTAAACTTGCTTAACATTTCATACACGATTGGAACGATGACCAATGTGAGAAGTGTAGAACTTGTTAAACCGCCAATTACGGTAACACCAAGTCCTTTTGATACGATCTGGCTTCCGCCTTCAAATCCTAATGCGAGTGGCAGCAGTGCACCAATTGTCGCAAGTGCCGTCATTAAGATTGGACGTAATCTTGTTGCACCTGCTTCAAGTAATGCTTCTCTTGTTGAGAGACCTTCTTGTTCTTTATGAATCACGCGGTCAATCAAGACAATGGCATTTGTTACAACGATACCGATCAGCATGAGCAATCCAATCATGGCATTTAAGCTGATGGTTTCTTTTGCTATAAACAATCCAGCGAGAGCGCCAATAACCGTAAATGGAAGTGAGAAGAGAATTGCAAATGGTGCAAGACCTCCGCCAAATGTGATGACGAGAACGAGATACACAATGGCAATCGCTGCAAGCATTGCAAGGCCAAGCTGTGTAAAGGATTCTTGGATATCCGCACTTACACCGCCTGTGTCAATCGTTACGCCAGATTTTAGATCAAGCTTGTCGACTTTCTTCTGAACATCCTGCGTTACGCTTGAGACGTCGTCTGTTGTCATATCACCAGACACTTCTGCGTAGATTTTTCCATCACGTTTTGTCACCGTATTTGCTGTCGTCCCATCTTTTACTTTGACGACATCACCAATTCGGACTTCTTGCCCTGTTGGTGTGGTGATCTTTTTATTTTCTAAATCTTTTTTGCTCTTATATTCATCTTTTTCCGTTTGAAGCTTCACATCAAGTTCTTTGCCGTCCTCTGTGACTTTCGTCAGTGTTGTTTCACTATTTTGAGGTGCAATCGCTTGTGCGATTTGTGAAGCAGTTAGACCTAGTTTCGCCAGTTTTTCTTGATCTGCATTAAACGTATATTCGTCGTATTTCTCAGATAAGCTTGTGCTGACATTTTTCAGGTTTTTCTCATCTTTTAAGATGTTCTCAACATCTTTTACTGTGCCTTCAATATCGCTTGCTTTGTCACCGTACACATAGTACGTCACAGTATTGCTGGCGCCAGCAGATGAGAAGTCTTGTGATTTCCATTCCCCTTTAGACGTTTTGTCTTGCAGGGCTTTGACTACACGATCTTTTTCTTTATCAAAATTCGGTGTGTCCTCGTCATATTGTACGAAGAATAATGCACCGTTAGAGTTACCGCCAACACTTGCTGTCATGGCATTTGAAGAGCCAAGAGAATACTGAACTGTATTGACATGGTCACGTTTCATCAAATATTCTTCAGCTTTTTTCGTTTCATCAATTGCTTGCTCTCTCGTTTGTCCAGGTTCAGGTGTATATGTCACCATCGCCGTTTTCTCTGCTTCCTGTGGTAAGAAGCTGACACCGACAAGTGGTGCTAAGAATAAGCTTCCGACAAGCATAAGAATAGCAATTCCTGATGTGATCCATTTATGATTGAGTGTCCAATTAAGTACACGTCTATAACCGCCAGCAAGCTTGCTTGGTTTATGTTCTTTTACCTTTTTCGCTGTGCCGTACAGATTCTTTTTAAATAGAGTGTGCGCCATCATTGGAACAATTGTAATGGCGACAAGCAGTGAAGCAAGTAACGCAAACACAATGGTTAAAGCAAATGGGATGAATAGTTCACCAATCATTCCACCTACTAATGCTAACGGTAAGAATACCGCAATTGTCACAATCGTTGAAGACATGATTGGGATAAACATTTCTTTTGTGGCTTCTCTGACGAGTGCCTTGCCTTTTAACGGTTCATCCTTTAACGCCATTCGTCGATAGATATTTTCTATGACCACTATCGAGTCATCGACAACACGCCCGATGGCGACGGTCATGGCACCAAGTGTCATGATATTTAACGTGATATCCAGCTGATTTAATAGTAAAACAGCAATCAACAGAGATAACGGAATGGAGATGACCGAGATTAATGTTGATTTGATATCTCGCAGGAACAAGAGAATGATAATGATCGCAAAGATTGCTCCGATGATCGCCTTGTTCAGCATTGTGCTGACAGACTCTTTAATCGGCTCTGCTTGATCATATGTGGTGCTTACTTTGATTCCTTTGTTGTCTTTTTTGAATTTCTCAAGCTCTTTTGTCACTTCTTCTGCCACACTCACTGTGTTGGCATCAGAGCCTTTGACAATTTGCAGACCGATACTGTCTTTCCCATTCGTTCTAGAGATCGATTCTGCCTCTTTTACGACTTTAATATCTGCAATCTCAGACAGCTTGATCGTTGGCAGCTCTACAGATTGACTGCTTGCTGCACCTGTTTGCTGCTGTGCTGCTGCTTGCTGCTGACTTGCACTTCCCGCCTGCTGCTCGGCACCTTGCGCACCTGCGTTGCTAGATGGTGCTCCCGCTCCAGCGCTTCCCGCACCGCCGCTTGCACTTGGTGTAACAGGAATTCGCATGTTTTTCAAATCTTTGACGCTTAAAATATTGCCGTCCACGACAACTGATTTTTGTTTGTTGCCAAATGTGTATAGACCTAATGGTACATTCACATCAGAGCCTTTGATCATGTTTTGGACGGTTTCTTCATCTAAACCGTATTCTTTTAGTTTCTTTTCTTTAAACGAAAATTCTACTTCTTTGATTTGCTGTCCTGAAGCTTCAACAGAAGAGACGCCGTCTAACCCTTGAAGTGAAGGAACGAGGTCATTTTCTACTTTTTGTGTAAGGTCTTGTAATGATTCTTTATCACCTGAGACACTAAGGGCTAGGATTGGAATCGCATTAATACTAAAGCGTGCGATTTTAGGTTTTTCTGCATTTTCAGGGAAATCGATATTGCTAATCGCATCTTCAATTTCCTTTTTTGCTTCATCCATGTCTTTGCTGTAATCGTACTCGATTTGAATAGATGATGCATTTTCAAAAGAATTAGAAGTGACTACGCTGACCCCATTGAGGTTTTGAATTGACTTTTCAATTGGATCTGTCACCTTATCTGATACTTCGTCCGGCGTTGCGCCAGGGTACGTTGTAGAAACCGTAATGACTGGAGTGTTGATATTCGGGATTGATTCTTGTTTCATATTCAATCCGGCATATAGACCAGCAACTGTTACGATAATCGTCATGAGCCATACAGCGAACTTATTCTTTAATACAAAATTGATGATCGAATTCATTATATCCTCCATTTTCCTTTATGTATTGACTGACTGGTCATTCTATATCATAATAAACGGTGATATACAATGCCGTCAACCATTTCACTTGCGTTTGACGTAACATTCTAAAGCTGAAGGGGCCTTATTTCATGAACGAAAAAAAAGAAAAAATCATTAAAGCAAGCATCCAATTGTTTGCGAAAAAGGGTTTTTCTTCTACGACCATTCAGGAAATTGCAGATGAATGCGGAATATCAAAAGGCGCATTTTATTTACATTTCAAATCAAAAGAACAGCTTTTCAACCGAGCGTTTGAATATTATATCGACACTTCGATGCAAACAATCGAAACAATTCGAAAAGAGAATCAGCATCTCGAGCCGAGAGAGATCTTTCAGAAACAAATTGCTGAACAGTTTCAGCATTTTGCTGAGAACAAAGATTTTATCATTCTGATCCTCAGCGAGAACATTATTCCGGAAAACCAGCAAATTAAAAAGTATTCAAAAACTGTGAAAAAGCAAATGAATGATGAAATTCAAATTTCCATCTTGACCACTTATGGACAGGAGATCGAACCATATATAACTGACCTGTCAGTCATGATTCAAGGAATTATCCAATCGTATGTGCAGGTTCTGCTTTTACAGGATCAAATGCAATTATCATTTGATGAGCTCTCATCCTTTATACTCGAAAGGTTTGATGATTTGGTTCAAGGATTGCTTCGTTCTCAGACGAAGCCGATTTTGAAGCAAACCATTTGGGACGATGAAGCGCCGAGTGCTGCTTCCCTTCAAGAGGAGCTTCGTTTGTTAAAGCTTGAGCATCTGCTTTCTGATGATACCGTTGTATCCATTGAAGTGATTGAAGAAGAGCTGGCAAAAGCTGAACCTCGTAAGCCAGTCATCCAAGGAATGCTGACGAATTTAGAAAAGTGCGAGGACCCTGCTGTTCTAAGAGCAGTGGAACAGTTGAGGCTGTTTCTTCAGTAACATAACGTGCTGTTTTTTGATTTAGCTCACCTTTCCCCCATCGAATGTGCACTTTCGCTTATGCTTCATTATAAGAAAAGTATCTCTAAATTGATATACGGCTGTGGTCCGAATCTATAGTAAGACCCTGTCATTTCAATCAAAAAAACCGCCTTTTTCACCAGGCGGTTTTTTGCGTTTTAGCGTTTTTTGATTTCTTCAAGGAGAATCTTGTTCACCATCGGTGGGTTAGCTTGGCCCTTCGATGCTTTCATGATTTGTCCGACTAAGAAACCAATCGCGCGGTCTTTACCATTTTTAAAGTCTTCAATGGATTGCGGGTTGTTATCAAGTGCTTCTGTGACAAGTTTGAGCAGTGCACCTTCGTCAGAAATTTGGACAAGTCCTTTTTCTTTGACGATTGTTTCTGCATCTCCTCCATTTTCGATGAGCTCTTTGAATACCTTTTTCGCAATCTTAGAGGAAATCGTTCCTTTTTCAATAAGCTTGATCATACCAGCCAGCCCTTGCGGCGTTAGCTTTGTATCTTCCAGCTCTTTTTGAGCAGAGTTTAAGTATGCTGATACTTCACCCATGAGCCAGTTCGATGCTTGCTTCGCTTCTGCACCTTCTGAAATGGTCGCTTCAAAGAAATCAGACATTTCTTTCGTCAGCGTGAGTACCATTGCATCGTATGCAGGAAGGCCAAGCTCATCGATGTAGCGTTTGCGGCGCTCGTCTGGAAGCTCTGGGATGGATGCTCTTACGCGTTCTTTCCACTCGTCATCAATGTACAGCTCCACCAAATCCGGTTCTGGGAAGTAGCGGTAATCATCAGAGCCTTCTTTAACGCGCATAAGAATTGTCTTTTTAGACGCTTCGTCATAACGGCGTGTTTCCTGCTCGATCAAGCCGCCAGAAAGCAATACTTGCTCTTGACGCTTCTCTTCGAATTCAAGGCCTTTTTGTACGAAAGCAAATGAGTTCAAGTTTTTGAGCTCTGTCTTTGTACCAAACTCTTCACGGCCGATTGGGCGAAGAGAAATGTTGGCATCACAGCGAAGTGAGCCTTCTTCCATCTTACAGTCAGAAACGCCTGTATATTGAATAATGGATTTTAATTTTTCTAAGTAAGCATACGCTTCTTCTGGCGTGCGAATGTCTGGCTCAGATACGATTTCAACAAGTGGTGTTCCTTGACGGTTGAAATCGACGAGTGAGTAACCGTCGCCTGTGTGCGTTAGTTTCCCTGCATCCTCTTCCAAATGGAGACGCGTAATACCGATTCGTTTTGTTTTGCCTTCTACTTCAATTTCAATCCAGCCGTTTTCACCGATCGGTTTATCAAATTGAGAAATTTGATACGCCTTTGGGTTATCAGGATAGAAGTAGTTTTTACGGTCAAATTTAGTATCCGTTGCGATTTCACAGTTCAGCGCCATAGCCGCTTTCATCGCAAAGTTCACCGCTTCTTTGTTCAGTACAGGCAGTACGCCAGGATATCCAAGGTCGATGACACTTGTTTGCGTGTTGGCAGCTGCACCAAAAGGTGTCGGCGAGCTTGAGAAAATTTTCGATTGTGTTTTTAGCTCTACGTGGACTTCAAGTCCAATTACCGTTTCAAAGTTCATTCTGATTCACCCCTTACAGTTCAGGTTTTGCTTTATGATGATCTGTTGCTTGCTCAAAAGCGTGAGCCACGCGGTACACTGTTCCTTCGTCAAAGTGCTTGCCGATGATTTGCAGTCCTAACGGAAGGCCATTTGCAAATCCACAAGGCACACTGATTCCTGGAACGCCTGCAAGGTTAACAGGGATCGTTAAAATATCGTTTGCGTACATAGTCAATGGATCGCTTGTCTTTTCACCAATGTTAAATGCAGGAGTTGGCGTTGTCGGTCCTACAATGACATCATACTTTTCGAAAACATCTTCAAAGTCTTTTTTGATCAATGTACGGACTTTTTGCGCTTTTTTATAGTACGCATCGTAATATCCTGAGCTTAGCGCGAATGTACCAAGCATGATGCGGCGCTTCACTTCGTCTCCGAAGCCTTCAGAACGAGTATTTTTGTATAAATCAATCAGGTTGTCTGCATTATCTGTACGGTAGCCATAGCGGATACCGTCAAACCGTGCAAGGTTTGCAGATGCTTCTGAAGAAGACAGTAAGTAGTAAGTCGCAAGCGCATATTTAGAATGCGGTAGAGACACTTCTTCCCACGTCGCACCAAGTCCTTCTAATACTTTTAACGCTTGAAGAACAGACTCTTTTGCTTCCTCGCCAACGCCTTCGCCAAGATATTCTTTCGGCACAGCGATTTTCAGACCTTTGATGTCGCCAGTTAATGAAGAAAGAAAATCTGGTACATCGACATTTGCACTTGTTGCGTCCATTTGATCGACACCAGAAATCGCTTGAAGAACATAAGCGTTGTCCTCTACATTGCGTGTAATCGGACCAATTTGGTCTAATGATGAAGCAAATGCAATTAATCCGTATCTGGATACACGTCCATATGTCGGTTTAAGACCTACAACTCCGCAGAAAGATGCCGGCTGACGAATAGAACCGCCTGTATCTGATCCAAGTGAGAACGGTACTTCACCTGCTGCAACAGAAGCTGCTGATCCACCACTTGATCCGCCTGGAACGGTGTTTAAATTCCACGGGTTTTTCGTCGCTTTGAAGCCTGAGTTCTCCGTAGAAGATCCCATTGCGAATTCGTCCATATTTAATTTACCGATTGTGACTGCTTCTGCGTCTCTTAAGCGGTTCACAACGGTTGCATCATAAATTGGATCAAAGTTTTGCAGGATTTTACTTGAAGCTGTTGTACGCAAACCCTTTGTAACAATGTTATCTTTCACACCGATCGGCATACCGAACAATAGGCCAAGCTCGTCCTTTTCACCAACTGCCTCGTCCAATTCCTTTGCATACGCACGAGCTTTTTCTTCGTCCAGTGCAAGGAATGCTTGTACTTTCCCGTCTACTTCATTGATTCGTTTATAAGACTCGTCCACTAAATCAGAAACAGACAGTTCCTTTTTATGTAAAAGCTCTTTTAATTCAGAAATTTTGTGATCAAACAGTGACATGTCTCGGGCCTCCTTTAGTCCAAAATTGATGGCACACGAATATAGCCGTCTTTATGATCAGGCGCGTTTTTGACGACTGCCTCAATGGAAAGACCTTTATTCGGAACATCTTCTCTCATGACGTTTTTCATTTTTAATACGTGTGTAGTAGGTTCAACGTTTTCCGTATCTACCTCGTTTAACTGCTCTGCAAATGAAATGATGCTATCAAGCTGTTCTGTAAACATCTCAGCTTCTTCTTCTGTAATCGCAAGCCTTGCTAAATGCGCAACGTGCTTGACTTCTTCTATTGAAATTCTTGACATGCAGGTTCACCTCCAAAAATGATGCGTAATCGTGGTCATGATCATAAGTCATATACACTTTATCATATCAAATTTTACTGTTCTAAAGCAACTTTACGCAGGTGCGGTAAAAGGTCCGTTCTCTTGAAACGTCTTTATGATCAAATCGATAAAAGAAATATTCATCAGGTGACTTTTTATTTTTCAGAAAATTTTTACTTTTGATTATTTTTGTAATCGCTTACATATCGATTCTTATCATCGATCGGTACATTTTTTCTTCAAAATGAAGAGGTTTAGGCAGGTTGATCACTTGGGAATACTCTGTTAGGTTAAGTAACCATAGCAGTGAGCGGGACAGTCAAACAAAAAAGCTGCCATCGCACTTCTGTATATTTTGATTGAGGTGATGTCAAATTAATACGAAAAAGGTGAGAACACAAAATGAGTATTGAAGTTACAATTTCCTTATCTATTTATTTTATCGGGATGCTTGCCATTGGCTGGTATGCATTCAGGAAAACACATGATTTAAATGATTATATGCTTGGTGGACGCGGGCTTGGTCCATTCGTTACGGCCCTTTCAGCAGGTGCTGCGGATATGAGCGGATGGATGCTGATGGGTGTGCCAGGTGAAATGTATAAAACAGGTTTATCGACAGCCTGGCTTGCGATTGGTTTAATCGTTGGTGCTTACTTGAACTACCTCATTCTTGCACCTCGTTTACGTTCTTATACAGAAATTGCGGATGATGCAATTACGATTCCTGATTTCTTTGATAAACGATTCAAAGGATCATCTGCTTTATTAAAAGCTGTTTCAGCCGTCATCATTTTAATTTTCTTTACGCTGTATACATCGTCTGGGATGGTATCAGGCGGACGTTTATTTGAGTCAGCATTCGGTGCTCACTACATGTTTGGACTGATTTTAACATCAAGTATTGTCATTTTGTATACATTGTTCGGCGGATTTTTGGCAGTGAGCTTAACGGACTTTGTCCAAGGAGCTATCATGTTTTTAGCATTAGTGCTCGTGCCGATCGTTGCCTTTACACAATTAGGCGGACCTGTTGCTACATTCCAAGATATTCAACAGATTGATCCTAAATTGCTAGATATTTTTAGAGGAACGAGCGTCATTGGCATTATTTCCTTCCTCGCTTGGGGACTAGGTTACTTTGGACAGCCGCATATTATCGTGCGCTTTATGGCCATTACGTCTGTAAAAGATTTAAAACCAGCACGCCGAATCGGAATGAGCTGGATGATTATTTCAGTGATTGGATCACTGTCTGTCGGTTTAGTGGGTGTTGCCTATGTTCATGAAACGGGCATGAACCTTGCTGACCCTGAAACCATCTTTATCGTCTTTTCTAAAGTATTGTTCCATCCATATATCACTGGATTTTTACTTTCTGCGATTTTAGCTGCGATTATGAGTTCAATTTCGTCTCAGCTGCTTGTCACAGCAAGTGCAATGACAGAGGATTTATACAGAACGTTCTTTAGGAAAACAGCATCAGACAAAGAGCTTGTCATGATTGGCCGCATGTCTGTACTCGTTGTCGCTGTGATCGCCTTATGCCTTTCACTTAACCCAAGTGACACCATTCTTGATCTTGTCGGTTATGCATGGGCAGGATTTGGTTCTTCATTCGGTCCAGTCATCTTGCTTTGCCTATACTGGAAACGAATGAATCATCATGGTGCCCTAGTTGGGATGATCGTTGGGGCAGTTGTGGTTCTGACATGGATTACGACAGGTCTCAACCATGCCACAGGTATTTATGAAATGATTCCAGGCTTTACGCTAAGTGGATTAGCTGCCATTATTGTCAGCTTATTGACAAGTAAGCCGTCAAAAGCATCAAAACAGCTATTTAACAAAATGGAAGATCATCTTGAGGAAGAAACAAAATAAAGAATTGAAGAGTCATCTGCCCTATGCGGATGACTCTCTTTTTAAATAAAATAAAAAGCTTTTCTTTCTTCAGAAACTGAATAAAATAAGAGTTGTGCAGCCATATGGGCTGTGAGAAGATCATATACATGTTGTGAAACGTACATGAAGTGAAAGGAGCGATACGCATGTTTTGGACAATTGAATGGGATACAGTCTTAAAATTAGCCGTGGCCACCTTAATCGGGCTGATTATCGGGCTTGAACGAGAGTTGAAGAAAAAGCCCCTCGGCTTAAAAACGTGTATTGTCATTGCTGTCAGCTCCTGCGTCTTAACCATCATCAGCATTGATGCAGCCTACAATTTCCCTCGAGTCTCTAAGCTTCAAATGGACCCACTCAGGTTACCGGCGCAAATTATATCTGGTGTTGGTTTTATTGGAGCAGGTGTGATTCTTCGAAAAAGCAATGATGTCATCTCAGGTCTCACGACTTCTGCGATGATCTGGGGAGCAGCAGGACTTGGGGTTGCAACCGGTGCAGGATTTTATAAAGAAGCCTTCCTCAGCCTTTTCTTTATTCTGATTAGTGTCGAATTCCTGCCATGGCTCTTCCAGCGGATCGGACCGATTCGCCTGCAGGAAAAAGAAATTCGCATCAGAATGTCTCTTTCTGACAGAAACCGCATGACCGATATTTTAAAAGAAATGAAAGCCCTCAATATCCGCATTCATTCTGTACGAATTGATGATTTAAAAGAAAAAGACTATCCAATCATGGAAGTACGCGTACGTGTGCATAAAGACCGCTATACAACCGATGTGTACTTTGATATTAAAGATCTAGAAGGCGTCGTTGGCGTGAAGTGTGATACGGTATAAAAGGTGATGAGACAAAAGTCTCGTCACTTTTTTTATGGGATAAGGGGTTGAACCATTTTGAATATTCAAATAAAATACAAATTATGAAATAAATGATAAAAGGAGATTTTTCATGGGCTCTATGGATCGTAAAACACGTATATTTCTTTTTAGCGGAATTCTAGCAGTACTCTTATTAGCTGTCCTTTTCACCGCACATTATGTCATTCCCGTATCAACGAATGCAGCAGACAAGAAACAAACGAAAACACCAAAAAATATTATTTTTATCGTTGGTGATGGAATGGGGATGCCCATGATCAAAGCCTACCGCACATTCAAGCAGGAAAAGCATGCTTCTTTAAAAGGAAAAACCGTCTGGGACCCTTATTTAGTCGGGATGCAGACCACACATCCAGATGATCCTCGAGATAATATTACTGACTCAGCTGCCGCAGCAACAGCCATGGCGACTGGAAAAAAGACATACAATGATGCCATCGCCGTCAATCATGAAAAACAACCTCTTAGAAGTGTCGTTGAAGCAGCGAAGGAAGCAAAAATGAAAACAGCTTTTGTTGTCTCATCTGACATCACCGATGCAACACCCGCCGCTTTTGGCACACATAACGTCTCCCGAAAAAATAAAGAACAAATTGCAGACCACTTTTTTGATGAGAAAATAGGCGGAGAACACAAAGTTGATATCCTTCTAGGTGGCGGAATGCAATATTTTGATCGAAAAGACCGTAATCTTGTTCAAGAATTTAAAAAGAGCGGGTATTCCATTCTGCGATCAAAAGATGATTTAACCTCTCAATCATCTTCGAAAATGCTCGGCTTATTCCAGGAGGACGAGCTGGATCGAGCCATCGACCGTCCGAAGCATGTGCCTAAGTTAAAAGACATGACGCAGGCAGCACTCACCCAATTGAATCAAGACAACCAGCATGGTTTTTTCATGCTACTTGAAGGCAGCACCATTGATTCTGCTGGACATGAAAATGATGTGGTGGGTGCAATGAGTGAGATGGAGGATTTTGAGAGAGCAGTTCAAACAGCCCTTCAGTTCGCGCAAAAAGATCAAGAAACACTTGTCGTTATCACGGCAGATCATGCGACTGGCGGTTTTTCGTTTGGCACAGATGGGATGACAAGTGAGACTGGCTACAAATGGGACCCAGTGCCCATCTTAGCTGCTAAGAAAACACCTGTTTACATGGCTAAGAAAATTGCAGGCGGCCAATCTGTACGTGGTGTCCTTCAGACCTATATTGATCTCTCTCTCTCAGAAGGCGAAATCTCACAGGTAGAAAAAGCAGCACAGTCAGGAAATGCCAGTACGATCCAACTCAGCATCCAACATATTTTCGATCAGCGTTCTTTCTCAGGCTGGACAACCTTTGCCCATACAGGTGAGGATGTCCCTGTCTATGCATATGGACCTGGTAAAGCAGCCTTTAAGGGCTGGATCGATAATACAAAGCAAGGAAAGAACCTGTTTCAAATCATTGAATCACCATCCATCTATCGTCCATAAAAGCAATCCCCGCCTCATCATATAGGCGGGGATGTTCATTTTAAGATTGACTTAACTTTGTAAAGTCAAACGTCGTAATAGGTGCTGCTTCTTCAATGTCGGACCGGAAGCCGGCGAGCATCGCCTTCTCTTCTTCTCCGATGTCAGCCAAATCAAATGCTTGGTGCAGCAAGCCATAGATCAGCATGTGACGTAGACGAAGGAAATCAGGAATGTAGGCAAGCCACTCATCCCCAAGTTCATTCTCTTCACGATAGCCTTTAAGGAACTGTTTCATAAAGTTTCCTGCAAAAGCAGCTTTGTCTTCGTATGGAATCACTGGGTACCATAAGACATTGTATAGCAAAATGCTAATGTCATTCATAAACCAGTTGTACCCAATATCATCGAAATCGAAGGTCGTAATTTTCCCTTGATCCCAGTGGAAGTTTCCGTGATGAAGATCCGCATGAACCAATCCGTACGTATCCTGATTTTTCGGAAGCTTTGCCAGCTTTTCCATCAACCGATCCGCTTGTTCAAAAACAAGCGTCTGATCTGCTGGCACATATTTACGCAGTTTAAGCTGCTCCTCTTCATCCCACTCTTGTCTTTTATAACGCGGGTCTGACAAATGATAGCTTTTTGTCAGTTTGTGCATTCGGCCTGTGTACTGTCCAAGGGCATAAAATAATTCATCGTTCCAGTCCGCCTCTTCGACTTTACGACCTGGTGCTTTTTCATAGACTCGAAGCAAGAAGGCGCCGCCCTGCCCATCGTCTACTTGCTCGATATCACGGCCATTTAATGAAGCAATTGGTTTCGCAACGGAAAGTCCACCCTTCGCTAAATGATGCAGCCATTCCATTTCACCTAAAATATAATCAGGTGATCTGCGGATGGTATGGGTAATTTTTAAAATGAAAGACTCTCCGTCTTTTTTTAGTTCATACACATAGTTTTCTGCATCTGCGATAAAGTGGATATCACTTCGCTTGACTCCGTATAAATGAGTAGCCTCATCTAAAATTTTTGATTCTTCATATATGGCTTTTACATCTTTATGCATGCTGATTCTCCCTCTTCATATATTTTGCTAATTCGCGAATGGTGTGTTTTTCAGCAAAATTCAAATCATCAACATACCAACCCTTCTTTTCAATCTCTACTTCCATTTTGACAGCAAGTAAAGAATTTCCTCCTAAATCGAAAAAGTCGTTGTCAATTCCTACTTTTTCCACATGAAGAATGTCACACCAAATGTCTAAAAGTAATGCCTCACGTTCATTGGTTGGCTGTGCATAAAGCCCTTGATCCTGCGTAATTTCTGTCGTTAATAATGAACGAAGACTTTCTTCATCATGAACCTGGAGGGCTTTTACATAACCGCTATGCAGCGTTTGATCTGTTTGAACCGTTTCCCATGTAAAACCTTTAGAAGCGAGATAACTTGCTGTCTCCATCTTGTGACCCTCTTTTTCTTCATTCGAATGCTGAGGAGGTGACAGGTGATCGACGATTTGAATGTGATCACTCAATGAACCGATTTCTCCCACTTGTATACGATACGTTTGCTGCCCCTCGATCTCCTGAATCTGGTGCTCTTCCATAAATGACTTGAATAGTTCATTACGTCCGGTTGATACAAACGTAAATTCAATGGAAGAAAGCTGGTGCTGACGGCTGTATTCGGCGAGCCATGTCAGACATTTTTGCTCAATTCCTTTCCCTAGAGCACGACAGCTCAGCATCCATGCATCAATTTTCAAGGTGTCGTCTGCATGATGAGCCAAGATCGCTCCTACAATCCCTTCATGACTGAAGCGATCCGCTGCCTCAATGATCCAGCCCTGGACATGCTCATTTTCCATCCGCTCTCTCAGCTGCTGTTCATCAAAGTGCTGATCATTTAAGCGGAATTGGTTAATGCGGCTGCTCATTTGTGCCACACGTGCAAGGTGCTGCTCTCCCCACTCTGTTACACTCATGTGCAAGTTCAAATCTTGTAAAAATTGTTCCATTGACGGCGACTCTGCTTTCTCTTTTTGACGAGCTCTTTCAGCCTTGTAGCTCATGGTTCGCCCTCTATCCTCATCCGTAACATCATAACGGTCAAATGCCCAAGCATGCTCAGCAAATAATGGAATGGCTTTTTCATTGGCAGGTAAGAGCAGTGTCATCACTTCTGGCAGTTCTTCATTCATTCGTAAGCACTGAGCTGGATCATCATCTAAGAAAATAAACTGAGATAATGAAAGGTTCAGTGAATCTGCCATCTCTTTTAAATGTGAAGGTTTACTTTCCCAATTGATTCGCCAATCGACAATATCGTCTTTTTGTAAGACCATATCTGGGTGGTTTTCAAACACACGCCACACATCTTCTTCATTATTTCTGCTGCTTAGGACAAGCAGCATTCCCTCTTGTTGTTTTTGCTTTAAGAAGCGCTGAAGCATTTGATGTTCTGGCGTAATATCAATGCCTTCCACACCGTCTTCTGAAACAATACCTCTCCACAGCGTATGATCACAATCAATGGCGGCTACCTTAAATGGTGCACCTTGCCATGCTACAATCTCTCGCGCGACTTTTGTACCGATAGCTCCACAAAAGACTTCAGTGAATGGGAGATGCGCCGCTTGCTCTCCTTTTTCATCAAAGATATCCTCAATCTGATATTGCTGAGCAAGCTGACGACAGTCGATCAACTGAACACCGCCTATCTCGGATAACTGATCAATCCACTCTTGTTCCACGTCTTGCAACGTGTCCCTAAGAGCCGCACTTATCGGCAAAATACCAACAAAATATAGGTTATGTTTTGTTTTTGATTTCAGAACGTTTGCTAGTTCTTCTGCATGCTCTGAAGCCAGTTTTTTCTTTTCTTCCAGTGAGAGATGAGCTGGACCAGCGATATCCTCCAGACGAATGAGTAGAAGATTTGCGCCGTTTTTCTTCTTTGAGATAAGGCTGCGCTCATTTAACAGCTCCTGATACACCTGCCCATACGGTGCAAATTGAATATCGAGCTGCACATCAAACTGTTTGGTCCAATACTGAATGTAAGGAGCAACTAGATCTGCTGTAAATGTCGAGCTTACTGTAAGCACAAGTGGTTCTTTTTTCTCTGCACGGTCCCTTTTCTCTTTTGCTGCTCGTTCTTCTTCCTGTGAAAGCACAGCGAAATCCTTGAGCAATTGATCAGGTGTTTGAACAGCCTGTTCGACCAAGTGCTGGAAGTGCTTGACGAAAGTTTGCATCGTCTCATGTTTAAAAAGAGCAAGATTGTATTGAAGGACGCACTTTAACTCACCTGTTACCTCTCTGACAACATCCATTTTCATATCGAGTTTGGAAATCCCCTTTGCAAACTCATGCGTTTCAAAGGTCAGTCCATCAGCTTCAATTTTAATATTCGGATCGTATTCATTGTGATAGATAAGCATCGTATCAAAGAATGGATTGCGATGCGGCCTTGTTTTTGGATTCAAATGCTCGACCATTTGGTCAAACGGGTATTCTTGATGGTCGTATGCATCGAGCAGAACTTGTTTTGTCTGTACCAATTGTTCTATAAAGGATGCTTCTTGTGCCATGTCTAGTTTTATTGGCAGGAAGTTCGTAAACATCCCAATCGTATGCTCGATATCTGCATGACGTCTTCCAGCCACAAGTGAACCGACAATCAGTTCTTGCTGATCGGCATAGCGTGAGAGCAGCAGTCCATATAGCTGGAACAAGATGACGTTATTGGTCAGCTGATATCGTTCAGCCAGCTGTTCAATTTTCTCAACGATGTGCGGTTCAATATTAAATTTGATCGCTCTTCCTAAAAAAGATTGTTCCTTCCGTTCAAAATCATATGGCATTGTTAAAGTCGGAACATTTGAGCCCATTTGCTCCTTCCAATATTCCTGTTGCTTTTGAAACATCTCGCTGCGGAAATATTTGTCTTGCCACTCTGCATAATCTTTATATTGCACAGTCAGTTCCGGCAAGGTTTCACCGCGATAGAGCTCAGTAAATTCTTTAATAAAGATGTTCATGCTCGCTCCATCAGCGACAATATTATGCATATCAACTAATAAAAGATGATCATCTTCCGTGATTTTCACAAAACGCACACGAATCAATGGTGCGGCCTTTAAGTCAAATGGACGAATGAAGTCATCGATTTGTGCTTCTAATTCTTGTTCCTCAGCCTCAGTCATTTCAACAGCAAATTGAAAATCATCATGGACGCGCTGAACAGGTTCTCCATCCTTTAATTCAAAAGTCGTTCGTAAGGTTTCATGACGATCAATCAATTGCTTAAAAGTCTGTTCAAAGCGCTCAACGTCGATTTCACCTTTACATCTCAGAGCCATTGGCATGTTATAAGAAGTCACTTGACCAATACGCTGATGAATGAGGAATGTTCGTCTTTGAGCGGCGGATAATGGGTACGTGTCTTTCTGTTCCACCGGTTCAATTTTGAAATATTGATTCTTCTCTGCCTTTTCAATGAATGCTTGGAGCTTCTCAATCGTCGGATTGTTGAACATATCTGTGAGCGTTAGTTCTACACCGAACTCTTTGTGAATTTGAGAAATAAGACCGGTCGCATTTAACGAATGTCCGCCAAGCTCAAAGAAATGATCGTCTCTTCCCACCTTTTCAATTCCTAAAATATCTTTCCACATCCGCTGTAATGTTGCTTCTATATCATTCGCTTCGGCGGCTTGATATTGATTGTTTTCTTCTATTTCCTGTCCCTTTTCCTTCGGCACTACCATTTGCACACCTGAAGACGAGGATAACGCGGCTGTATCTACCTTTTCAATCCAATATCTTTGTCGTTCAAACGGATAAGTTGGCAGGGATACTTTTTGATTAGATTTCTGTTTTCGTAATTTTGTCCAGTCAACTGGCACTCCTTGAAGCCAGATGTCACCCAATCTTCCCAGCAGGTAGCGGTCATCTGCTGCCTCTTCTTTCGGGTGACGCATCAATGGAATCGGCTGCTGATGGTGATCCTTTGAGACTTGGCGAATAAAGGCACTTAACGTATTTCCCGGCCCGACTTCAATAAAAATGGGATCAAGCTCCGTTAATAATGTCTCTGCTCCATCACGGAAACGAACTGCTTGCCGCAAGTGGTCAGCCCAGTATGCTGGATCCTGCACTGCTTCATGATCAATCCACGTACCTGTGACGTTAGAAATATACGGGATAGATGGTGCATTCAATTGATACTCAGCTACTTTTTCTTTGAATGATGGCAGGATGTCATCCATCATTTTAGAGTGGAAGGCATGAGAGGTGTGAAGCTTTCTGCACCCATGTCCAGCTGCCTCCAGCTTCTCAGCGAGTGCATCAATAGCTGCAGTCTCACCAGACACCACACATAACTCAGGTCCATTTACTGCCGCAAGTGAAAGGTCACCCGTCAAATATGACAGCACCTTCTGTTCACTCAAAGGTACGCTCAGCATAGAGCCTTTTGGAAGCTGGCTAATCAGCTGTCCGCGATAACACACGAGATCTACGGCATCTTCAACAGACAGTAAACCAGATACGGCAGCAGCAGTGTATTCTCCAATACTGTGACCGATCATCGCCTGCGGTTTGATGCCAAAATGCATCAGCAATTTAGCCAAAGCGTATTCCATACTAAACAGAAGCGGCTGTGTATATTCGGTTTGGTTAATCAATTGAGGATCATCACTTGCTTCTGTTGAGAATAAAATGCTGAATGGGTCAACTGAGACATGCTGTTTGAATTGATTCAAGCATTGATCCAGCGCTTCTTTAAAAACTGGATACTTGTCATAAAGCTGACGCCCCATGTCCACATACTGAGATCCTTGGCCTGGGAAAAGAAAGACGATTGGCCGGCTCGATGTTTGAGAGCTGGCCGTCTTGACCACCTCTTTTGACCTTTGATTCAGCGCCTGTAACATGTCAGCTGTATCACTTCCAAGAATGACACGTTTATGCGGGAAATGATGGCGTCCTGTTTGCAGCGTATAGGCGACATCGCTTAAACGGACATGCTGCTGATGCTGCAGTAAATAGTCAGCAAGACGATCCGTCATTTTTTCAAGGGCTGCTGGTGTTTTCGCAGATAATAAAAGAAGTTCACTATCTTCTGTGCGATCTGCTGCGACACGTGCAATAGGTGCTTCTTCTAAAATGACATGAGCGTTTGTTCCACCAATCCCAAATGAGCTTACACCTGCCCTGCGAGGAGATGCCTGCTCGCTCCATGGCGTCAAGTCTGTATTTACAACGAAAGGCGAATCATCAAATTCAATTTTCTCATTCGGTGTTTCAAAATGAATCGTCGGCGGAATCACTTGATGCTTTAAGCTTAATACGGTTTTAATAAAACCGGCGACACCTGACGCATCATTCAAATGACCAACATTTGATTTGACAGAACCAATGCGGCAAAAGCCTTTTTTATCTGTATCAAACGCTTGCTTGAGTGCTTCAATTTCAATCGGATCTCCAAGTGTTGTTCCGGTTCCATGTGCTTCAATATAAGAAATGGATTCAGGTTCAACCTCGGCCATTCGAAGTGCTGTCTTAATAGCTGATACTTGGCCTTTCGTACTCGGTGCTGTATACCCTACTTTTCTATTTCCATCATTATTAATAGAAGATCCTTTAATGACAGCATAAATGTGATCGCCGTCCTCAATTGCATCCTCTAAATTTTTTAAAATAACTGCTCCTGCACCATCTCCAAAAACGGTTCCATCTGCTTTATTATCAAAGACGCGGCAGTGTCCGTCGGATGAATGAATCATGCCTTCTTGATAAAGATAGCCCGATTTTTGCGGCAGGCGAATGGACACACCACCTGCAACCGCCATATGACAGTCTCCGCTTAATAAAGCCTGAACAGCTAAATGAATCGACACCATTGAGGTCGAGCAGGCGGTTTGCACCACCATACTCGGTCCTTTTAGATTTAATTTATAAGAAATCATCGTTGCCAAATAGTCACGCATATTTAGAACAGCAGCTTCCAGCGTTTTTGAATCCTCACCTTGAGCAGCCCCTTGAAGTGCTCTCATGACCCACTCTGTATTGATTCCTGCACCTGTATAAAGGCCGATTTGGCCTTTATATTCAAACGGATCATACCCAGCATCTTCAAGCGCCGTCCAAACACATTCATGAAACAGTCTGAACTGCGGATCCATCATGGCTGCTTCCTTTGGAGTATAATCAAAGAAATCCGCATCAAATAAATCGACATCGTCAAGCATCCCTTTTGCTTTGACAAAACGAGGGTTTTTCAATAAGGCTTCATCTGTACCTTCACGTCGTAATTCTTCCTCTGTAAAAAAGGAGATTGTTTCTTTTCCTTTTTTCAGATTCTCCCAGTATTCATCTACGTTTTTGGCACCTGGAAAACGACCTGCAAGACCGATAACAGCAATTTCTGCGCCATGATAGTGATTCGTTGTATCATTCATTCTCGATTCCGCCTCTCAATCTTTTATTCCGTTGCTGTTTAAAACGAGCTCTTCGATCACCTGATGTGACGACGGCTAGTTCTTCTTCCATCGTATCTTCCTTCGATTCCTCAGAAGGCTGGATATATTTTGCAAGCTCAGCGACAGATGGATACGTAAACAATGTCACCACCGCTTCATTTGTTTGAAGTGCTTGATTTAACCGATTGGTGACTTGAACAATATCCAGCGAGCTTGCGCCTAAATCAAAGAAGTTGTCGTGAATGCCCACTTGCTCCATCCCCATAAAATCCTGCCACACTTGACAGATCACTTTTTCAGTTTCATTTCGAGGAGCCACATATGGATTGCCCAGCTCTGGTCTTTCGTGCTTAGACACTTCATATGAATCCGCACTCGCTGCAGCCTTCGATTCTAGTGACAGCCATTGATCTATCCGTTCTTCAAGATTTCCTGTGGACACGAGCATGTGGCGATTCTGCCGGGTAGACAGAACATATTGGAACAGCTCAGCACCCTCTTCTGGTAAAATCGCAAGCTCATTAATCGATTCACCAATTGTGGATTCTAGCTCACCCCAGAAATTCCACGCATCCCAGTTCACACACAACCACGGGGTTTGACTATTTTGATTGAGTCTAGCTGCAAATGCGTCCATATATAAGTTAGCTGCTGAGTAAGCAGAGAATCCTAAGCCCCCGAGCAGTGCACTAATGGATGAAAAGAGGAGACAAAAGTCCGCTTGTTCTTGTTCCAGCAACTGCTCTAGCACATCGAGCCCTTTCACTTTTGATTGGAATTGATCCTCTCCCTGCGCCAATGTAGATGGAATATCTTTAATTGCTCGGAAGGATGTACTTCCTGGTAATCCTGCTGCATGGAACACACCATGAACGCCGCCATGCTTTTTGCGAATGATCTCAAAAACACGTTCCATCTGCTCAAGATCTCCTGCATTCGCCTGCACTGCTTCTACTGTTGCACCTAATCGTTCGAGCTCGAGTACCTTCTCAATTCTCGTGCACTGCGCTTCATCGGCATTCTCTTGTTGAACATATGACGCCCATTCATCTCTTGGCGGCAATGCCGTTCTTCCTGTTAAGTAAAGATGAACATTTCCTTCTTTCGCCAGCATCTTTGATAGAACAAACCCAATGCCGCCCAAACCGCCCGTGATGAGATACACACCATTTGGCCTGATCAGTTTCGGAAGTCCATCTTCTTTTTGCAGGGGCAAACGTTTGTAGCTCTGCACCCAGCGTTGACGATTGCGATACGCTACAAGCTGGTCTTTTCCAGGCTGCATAATTTCCTGCCCAATGAGATCGACAAGTTCCTGTTCCTTCCAAGTCATAACATCCGGCACATCCTCCACATCGATATTCCAGCATTTAATGTGATGATATTCCTGTGAAATGACTTTAACCGGCCCAAGCATTGCGCTTTTCTCTGCACATATCGTCTCATTCCCTGTAACTGGCTGAATTCCGCTAGTGACAGTAAACAAACGGCAATCTCGAATATTTTTTTGTGCAGCAATAGCTTGAGATAAGAAAATTAAGCTGTAATAGCCCTTTTCAATGTGCGTCTGAAATGCGGCTTGGCGATTCATGCCGTCCTCTTCTTTCGCAGATTCCCATAAATGCAGAATCCGATTGATATTGATACCTCTATTAGACAATGAATCTAGCATGTTTCTGTAGTGCTGGCCTTCTGCCGGATTGATCGTAAACGCCTGCTCCAGCTCTTGATAAGCCTCACCTTTTGTGACAGAAATGACCTTGATTCCTTGTTGTTTGAATGATTGTACAAACAGTTCATGAAAGGCATCCTGTTCCTCGAAAATGAGCCACGTTTGTTCTTCTGGTTCTTTTTCGAAAACTGGTTTTAGAGGCTGCTGCTCCCATGAAGGCAGATAAAACCATTCTTCCATCTCTTTTTTCTTCGTTTCCTTAGGAACGGATAGCTGCGGAGAAGCGGTCTTTCCTGCTTCAATCCAATATCGTTTTCGTTCGAATGGATATGTCGGAAGCGATACAAGCTGACGTTCCTCTTGAGTTGGACGCGGCTGCGTTTTGACCTCGTAGCCGCCTGCCCATAGCTCTCCTATTCTTTTTAAGAAATACGCATGGTCATCCGCTTGTTCCCTTGCATGCCTCACCATATTTAGGACATCATGATGAGACTCTTTGTTTTCATGACGTTTCGCAAATGCCGCCAAGGTGTTTCCAGGTCCAACTTCAATGAGAGCTCGTACTTCATCGGTTAACAGCTGTGTCAAACCTTCATGAAAACGAACGGTTCCACGCAGATGGGTGGTCCAATAAGATGCTGTCATCACCTCTTCACTTGCCGCCCAGGTACCTGTCACATTTGATATGAACGGGATCGTCGGCTCATGCAGTTCTACTTTCTCTACGAATTGTTGAAACGCCTCAAGCATCGGCTCCATCATATAGGAATGGAAAGCATGAGAAGTATGGAGCTGTCTTGTTACAATTCCTTTGTCCTGTAGTTTCTTTTCAAAAGCGGTGATATGCTCTGCTTTGCCAGAAACGACACAAAGGTCTTTTGCATTGACAGCAGCAATCGAAAGCGATTCATCGATTATCGAGTTCAGCTCCGCCTCAGGTAATTGCACACTAAGCATGGCGCCTTTTTCCATTCCTTGCATCAATCTGCCTCTTGCCATTACGAGTGTTAATGCAGACTCCAGAGAAAAAACCCCTGACAAGCAAGCGGCAACATATTCGCCGATACTGTGCCCAATCATTGATTCTGGCTCAACACCGCTATGCTGAAGTAATTTTGCTAATGCATACTCAAATATAAAGAGAAGCGGCTGAGCATTTGACGTTTTTGTGATGTCTTCGTTCGTTTCATCCTCTGGAAAAACAATGCCCTTTAAATCAACTTTCTCCGTCTCCAATACATATTTGAAGCATCTATCTACTTCCCATTTGAACACAGGTTCTGCATCGTATAATTCGCGCATCATGCCAGTATATTGAGCACCTTGACCTGAAAACATAAAGGTAGCTTTACGCCATTTTTTGCTTCGGAACACACTGGTTTCAAGCTGCTTCTGCTGCAGCCATTCATCAGCAGAAGCGAGTACAATGGCTTTTCGGTATGGAAATTGTTTTCTGCCATAGCGCAATGTATAAGCAATATCTTCAAGCGAAACTTGAGGATGCTGTATCACGTACTGCTTTAATTGATCTGTCATTTTCACTAAAGCGGTATCCGTTTTTGCAGATAAAACAAGCAGCTGCTTTTGCTTAGAAGCTGGCTTTTGTTTCACCTGTATGCCTTCTTCTATGATCATATGGGCATTCGTCCCGCCGATACCGAAAGAACTAACCCCTGCTCTTCTCGGCTTATCTGATTCCTTCCAATACAGCGCCTTTTGATTCACATAAAACGGTGTATCTTTGAAAGGAATCTCCTGATTGGGTGATTCATAATGAATGGTTGGCGGGATCGTTTTGTGCTGGATAGCCAAAATGGCTTTAAACAGACCTGCAATCCCTGCCGCGCTATTTAAATGTCCGACATTACTTTTAACTGAACCGATTGGTATTGTCAGAGGCTCTGTTCCTTTGAACACTTGGCTAAGGGCGGATACTTCAATTGGATCTCCCATTTTTGTCCCCGTACCATGTGCTTCTAAATAACCAATAGACGCGGGATCTATACCTGATTTTTCATACGTTTCTTTTAATACCTCTGCCTGTCCTTCCACACTCGGAGCGGTAAAACCAGCTTTTCGACTGCCATCATTGTTCACACCAACTCCTTTGATGACCGCATGAATCGGGTTGCCATCTCTTATCGCATCTTCATAACGTTTTAACAGAACGATCCCCGCTCCATCTCCGAAAATGGTTCCGCTCGCCTCTTGGTCAAACGGACGGCAATGGCCATCTTTTGATTGAATCATTCCATCTTGATAGATATAGCCGATATTTTCTGGAGAACTGACCGTCACACCTCCAGCCAGCGCTGCATCACATTCTTGATTCAATAATGCTTGACAGGCCATGCCAATATTGACAAGTGAGGTCGAACAAGCTGTCTGCATCGTCACACTAGGCCCGTGTAAATTCAATTTATAAGAAAGCTGCGTACTAAAGAACTCACGATCATTTAACAGCATTGCGCTGAATTGCTCGGTTGCTTCCATTTGATGGGCAAAGCGTGTCAGCCATTCATGATTTGGGCTTGTTCCTGTATAAACTCCAATTTTCCCTGCCATTCTGTCAGGGTCACAGCCAGCATCCTCCAGCGCCTCCCAAGCACATTCATGCAAGAGCCTGAATTGTGGATCCATTAGCTCCGCCTCTCTAGCAGAATAGTTGAAGAAATCTGCATCAAAGCCTTCGATCTCTTGTAAACGTCCTTTTGCTCCAATAAAATTCGGATGCTGATAGACTGACGCATCCAGCCCTGCTTTCTTGAGTTCTTCTTCTGTGAAAAAGTGAATCATTTCTTCGCCCTTCACAAGACGCTGCCAAAAGTCTTCTAGCGATGAAGCCCCTGGGAATCTTCCTGCCATTCCGACAATCGCAATATCTGGACTTTCTTGTGATGTGTTTCTTTCTGGGTAAGAAGCTGGTGTTTGCTCACGTTCCGTCTGTTCTTTAAATAAATATTCAGAAAGACTTGCCACTGTAGCAAATCGATACAATTGAACAGTGTCAATTTGTTGGTCCATTCGCTCAGAGATTTTTGCTGCAAGCTGAGATATATCAAGTGATGTCGCACCAAATTCAAAAAATGGCGATTCATCATCCATTTGATCAAACCCAAAATGAGTTTGAACAATGGCGTGAATATCTTTTTGTAAAGAGGCGAGCGAAGGAAAATCACGCTTCACAGCCTTCGGCTTTTGTGGTTCAGTTGCTGCCACCGTTTTTGTTTGTACAGAGAAATCTGTTTTATGAAATGGATAGCCTGGAAGCGGAATGCGCTGCCTATTCTTCTCCTCAGTTAAAGGAAAAGCTAAGTCGACCCCCATTTCCCAAAGAACACCTGCAACTTGAAGCAGGTCGCCATCAAGTGGTTCAGTTGTTTTTTCTACTCCTTTTTCAACCACAATCCCTTGTTTCTTTGAAAGATCAATCATCAAGGCGGTTGATTCTTGTTTGAACAAAGGTGATTTTACAGGCTGCTCTATATCAAGGAAACGCTTTACAGACGTTGGGTCGAAAGTAGCTAGTTCCTCTCCTGTCTGCGCAATGTAAACAGGCTGTTGGAGTGTCTTTTGAGGCAATGCAGCCAGCTTTTGATTAATCATCTGGTTGTCATGAAGGCGGTATACAATAGACGCCGCCTCTGTTAGCTCAAGCCCGCCTGCTGCACATAAAGCTGTCCACACCCCGCTGCCCTCTCCAATCCATCCGTCTGGTTCAATCCCGATTGATCTTAGCTGGCTGGTAAAAGCCGATGTCATGATCAGCATAGCCACTTCTGCGTGACTGTTTTGTTTGAAATGGAACAGCTCGTCTTTTTTAATAGGTATCACGGATTGGATGAGGCTCATTAAACGATCCACTTCTGTTTTAAATGAAAGATCTTTTTCATACAGCTTGATGTAACCACGTAATCCTGCTTCATGAAAACCAGTCAGCCTCATGCTTATCCGTTTATAAAGAAGACTTTCTCTGCCTGATGTCTCTTCGTTTAGCCCTTGCAACTGTTCTAATAATTCACCACGTGTTGAACAGACAAGCGTTTTTCGATATTTAAAGGCTTTTCTTCCACTTTGTAAGGTATAAGCTGCTTGACCAAGTGAGAGTTCATGAAGTGAGGAGACATAATCCTTCAAGTTTTTTGTCATGTTCTTCAAATCATGCATTGATCTTGCTGACAGCACGATTAATTCTTTGGACGAGGCTGTGTTGTTTGCTTTTCTCAGCTTCGCCTCTTCTAAGATGACATGGGCATTTGCTCCCCCTATACCAAAGGCACTGACTCCAGCTCTCCTTGGCAAATGAGACGTCTTCCACTCCTCTTTATCTGTTCCAACATAAAATGGTGTTTGATCAAATGGAATACGGTGATTTGGCTTCTCAAAGTGCGGCATTGGAGCAAATTGACGATGATGCAGCATCATGACTGTTTTGATAAATCCAGCTACACCGCTGGCGGCATCTAGATGCCCAATATTGGCTTTGACTGATCCAATTCGGCAAAAGCCTTCTTGATCTGTTTGAAATGCACGAGTAAGTGCCTCAATCTCAATCGGATCTCCAACAGGCGTACCTGTTCCATGTGCTTCGATGTATGAAATTGTCTCTGGTTCTGTCTCAGCCATTTCTAATGCAGATTCAATGACACTCGCCTGTCCACTGACACTCGGGGCTGTATAGCCGACTTTATTGCTTCCATCATTATTGGTTGCAGATCCTTTTACAACGGCATAAATAAAATCCCCGTCTTCTATCGCATCTTTTAAGCGTTTTAGTGCAACAACGCCTGCACCTTCACCAAAAATGGTCCCTTTTGCTTTTTCATCAAACGGACGGCAATGGCCATCAGGGGAATAAATCATTCCTTCTTGGTATTGATATCCTGTGATCTGCGGCTGATGGAGTGTGACGCCACCCGCTAGTGCAAGGTCGCATTCGCCGCCGATTAATCCTTGGCAAGCCATATGGATAGCAACAAGCGACGTGGAGCAAGCCGTTTGCACCGATACGCTTGGACCTTTTAGATTTAATTTATAGGCAACCCGGGAAGCGAAGGACGGGTCATTGAGATGCATGATTTGAAACACATCTTCATTCTTTTCAAGAGATGACATATGCTGCCCCATCCACGATAAATTGCTAGATGCCCCGGCATAAAGACCAATTAATCCTTCGTATTGCTCAGGCTCATAGCCAGCGTCCTCTAGCGCATGCCATGTGCATTCGTGCATCAATCGAATTTGCGGGTCCATAATGGATGCCTCTCGCGGAGAGTAGCCAAAAAAGTCTGCATCAAAAGATGATGCATTTTCTAAATATGGCTTCGCCTTCACATAATCAGAACGTTTTAGAAGCGTCTCATCTACACCCGCTGCCTTTAATTCTTCATCAGTGAAAAACGTAACGGATTCTTTCCCTTGCGATATATTTTCCCAAAACGTTTGGACATTCGGTGCTCCGGGAAACGTACCTGCTAATCCTACGACTGCAATTTCAAGTCCAGATTCGATCCATTGCTCTTGATCAGACATACGCTGCATTTCTCCCATCTATTTTCGTTTTAATCTCTGTTTACGTCGATTTTTTCCTTCTGTCATCGCCTGTTTACGGAGATTAGTTGATTCAGTGACAGCTTGCTTTTCTTCCTTTACTCCATGAATCTTCTTTAGTTCTGCAGCCAATGACGCGATGGTCGGATGGCTATACATCATAACGACCGGAACCTCTATGCCGTAAATTGATTTGATTTGACCGCTCATTTGCAGTAAATCAAGGGATGTCGCACCCATTTCAAAGAAATTCTCATTCACATCCGGCTCATGAGAAAAAAAGGAGCTGAGTACCTCACACAATGATGCTTCTAGACGATCATCAATGACCTGAGATATCTCTTGAGACGGCTCTTCTTCTTGTTTCAGAGGTGTTAAGCGATGTTTCATTCTCTCACCCATATCTTGAACGGATACAAGAATTTGTGGATAATCTAGACGCAACACTTCCTGGACGGCCCTTATTCCTTGTTCTGGTGAAATTCCAGCCTGTTCCTCGATCGCCATCATGTCATTGACTTTGGCCGCTAATGCCGAGTCGTGTGCCATGCCGACTTTCTCCCACCGATCCCAATTTAAAGAAATAACCGGCTTCCCTTCCTGCCTTTTGGCATGAGCAAAGCTGTCCATAAAAGCATTTGAAGCTGCATAAGCCACTTGTCCAGCCGCTCCAAGAAAGGAAACAAGAGAGGAACAAAGTAAAAAGAAGTCGAGCGCTTCATCCTTGAGTTCTTCATTCAGCACATAGGTCCCATTGATTTTTGCCTGACACATACGAATTTCATCGTCTGCTGTTCTTGCTTGAATGATTTTCCCATCTGCCTCTCCTGCCGCATGAATGACACCATGCAAATGACCAAATGCCGTATGAGCCAGCTCAATCGCTTTCTGCACAGCATCTTTATCTGACACATCACCGTGTACAGCTTGTACATCAGCTCCTAACTCTTCAAGAGTCATCAGCTTTTTCACGATCTCAGCTTCTTTCCCATTTGCATCACGCAGCTCATGCCAGGCAGCGCGTTCACGTATTTGTGAACGGCTCATGATCACAAGTTTTGCTTGATACGCTTCTGCTAAATGTTGAGCTAGTGTGAAGCCAATACCGCCCATACCACCAGTGATGAGATAAACACCATGAGACCTGAAAGGCTGCTTGGACGATTCCTCTTTTCTTAAAGGTGTTCTTGAAGCTTTTCGAATCCATCTGCTGTTCACGCGATACGCTACGACTGCTTCTTGATCGTGCATTGCAATCTCATATGAAAGGAACAGCGGCCAATTCGCCTTTGTATCCTGACATACATCAATATGCTGACACACAATATGCTGATATTCTTGTGGAATGGTCAAAGCTAGCCCTGTAAATGTTGCTTGAAGTGGATTGACCTTCTCCATGCCGATTACATCATGTGCTTGGCTTGTCACGAGGCGAAGACGTATGGTTGTGTTATGGTACCGGCTGATCAGTCTGACGAGATCGAGCACAGATAAGTAGTTTGGCTGATCATCGGTATCTTTCGTCAGTTCATCATGCATCCAGATGATCTCTTCAGGTATAAATCCTGATTGCTGCAGTTCAGCCATGACCCACTCTAAGTGGGACAGCATATAAACGTCAGCCTTCAACAAATGGTCATTTTCTTTCATCGTATGATCACTTTGACATATGCTGATCACCTCTGCATGCCGTTCTTTCAAATAGGCACCAATATGGCCATTTTTTTCAAATATCAAGATGCGTTTTCCTTGATGATGCTGCTCCTTTAATACAGGTGAAGAGCGCTCCCATACCGGAATGTAAAACCAGTCTTGAAAATCAGCTGACCGTTTTTCTATCTTTTCTGGCGTTAAAGCAGTCATCATCTGATCCGCTTTAAACTGCGGTGAAGGGAATATTTGATGCTCAAATGGATACGTTGGCAGTGAAACTCGATATGGGGCCTCTTCTTTTCTGACAGCGCTCCAGTTCGGCTCCACTCCGTAACTCCACAGTTTCCCTATGGCCTTTTCCATATATTCATCATCAGCTGCTTGTTCTTTTGGATGTCTCACCAATGAAACAGCTGCTGCTTTGTTCACATCATAGTGATCATGTCGTCTCACGAATTGAGTCAACGTCTGACCTGGCCCCACTTCAATGAAAACCATCTCTCCGAGTCCAAGCAATGTCTCTAATCCTTGACTAAATAAAACAGGCTGTCTGATATGAGATGCCCAGTATTCAGGTGATGCAGCTTGCTCATTCGTTAACCAGCTCCCTGTCACATTTGAAAGGATCGGTATCTCGCCTTGCTGAAAGGTGATCTCTAAAAGAACTTCCTTAAACTGTTTGGATGCTTCAGCCATCATACTTGTATGAAAGGCGTGAGAAGTTTTCAGTTTTTGGACAGAAGCCCCTCTTTTTTCAGCTTGTTCGATATATACTTGTAATCGTTCTGAAGGGCCGGATACAACGGATAATTGTGAGCTATTCACCGCAGAAAGCTCGACACCTTCTGGAAGATTATCTTCAATCTCTTCGGCAGGAAGTGTCACGCCTGCCATATCACCAGGTGGCATTTTTTGCATCAAACTACCTCTTTTTAAAACGATCCGGATTGCATCTTCAAGATGGATCATACCAGCCACGCAGGCAGCCGTGATTTCCCCAATACTATGACCAATGAAATAATGCGGACGTATACCCAGTCCCATCAACTTCAATGCAAGCGCATACTCAAAACTAAACATGATAATTTGTGTATAAGATGTTTGCTGCATGAGTCGTTCTGCTTCTTTGAATTCTTCTTCGGTTGTTGGATATAACACGTTCTCGATCTCAACACCTGATAAGGATAAAATGATGGCAAAACATTTCTGAAGCGTCTGCTTAAATAAAGGATCTTTCTCATATAAATCCTTGCCCATATTCACATACTGAGCACCTTGGCCAGAGAACATCCAAACGACCGCAGGATGTTGAAATGCCTTTTGCGGCTGTCCGGCTGATTGGAATGTACGGTCGGAATTTGCAAGAATAGCTTGTCGATAAGGGAAATGCTTTCGTCCCTCTTGCAGCGTAAATGCTGCATCGGATAGTGAGACGCTCGTTTGTTCTTTTAAATAAGATGTGATTTTTTCAGCAGACTTTTGAACCGCCTGCTTCGATCTTGCCGAAATCACCATTAGTTCATGATCTCTGTCTGCTGACGACTTATCGGCGGCGGGTGCCTCCTCCATGATCAAGTGTACATTCGTTCCGCCAACTCCAAATGAGCTGACACCGGCACGCAGCGGGGTCTCTGATTTCTTCCATGGTACAGTTGATGTATTCACATAAAATGGGCATGATTCAAAATCAATTTTCGGATTTGGTTTTTTATAATGAAGACTGGGTGGCAGCACCTGATGGTACAGACTAAGCGTCGTCTTGATAAAACCTGCAATTCCCGCCGCTGAGTCAAGATGACCAATATTGGTTTTCACAGATCCAATGGCACAAAACTGCTTTTTATCCGTTTGAAAAGCTTGCTTCAATGACTCAATTTCAACCGGATCTCCAAGAGTCGTCCCTGTTCCATGTGCTTCTATATAAGAAATACTTTCGGCTTCTACACGACTGATGTTGAGTGCCTTTTTAATAATTTCACTTTGCCCTTCTATACTTGGTGCTGTGTATCCAACCTTTCGCCCGCCGTCATTGTTATAAGCTGAACCTTTAATCACCCCATAAATATGGTCCTTATCTTTTAGTGCCTGCTTTAATGATTTGAGCACAACCACTCCACAGCCCTCGCCGCCAACGGTTCCTTTTGCCTGTTCATCAAAAGCCCGGCAGTGGCCATCTGGTGACATGATCATGCCCTCTTGATACATGTATCCTTTTTTGTGAGGGGTCGTAATGGTGACGCCGCCAGCGAGTGCCATTTTACATTCTCCAGTAAGCAGGGCGCGTGACGCCAAATGAACTGCGGTCAAAGAGGAGGAACAAGCTGTATCAACAGCTACGCTCGGTCCCTTCAGATTCAATTTGTAGGATACCTTTGTGTTCATGAAATCTTTATCTGTTAACTGAACAGCCGCAAATTGTTCAGATGAGTTATTTGTTCTCATCAGCATGGACGCAGCTTGCCAATATAAGTTTGCAGAAGCAGCTCCAAATAAACCGATCGGTTCTTGATAGGTTTCAGGATTATAGCCTGCATCTTCAAGGGATTCCCATGCCACCTCATGAAACATGCGAATTTGCGGATCCATTACTTCAGCCTCACGCTGTGAATAACCAAAGAAATCTGCATCAAAGTGATCATGCTGATCTACTGCTCCTTTAGCACGTACATAATGCTCATGGTCCAATGCCTCTTGTTCAACACCTGCCTCAAGCAGCTCTTCCTTAGAGAAGAAGGTAATGGACTCTCTTCCATTCGCAAGATTATCCCAAAAGTCATGAATATTCTTCGCTCCTGGAAAACGGCAAGCCATACCTACCACTGCAACCTCTAATCCTGTGAACTTACTCATCTATCATCCCGCCTAACAGTTGAGCGGCACTTTCTAAGTCATCCGCTTCATTTTCTCCATCATCTTCAATTGGTTTATCCTGCCCAGATGCTTTGTTTCTTAATTGAGCGGCTATTTGTGAAACAGTTGTATATTGGAACAGCTCCATCACAGTCAGCTCCTGCTGAAATTCCTCTTTCACTTTATTGGACAGCTCAACGATATTAAAAGAGTTCCCGCCTAAATCAAAAAACGGTTCATCTATATGAATCTGCGAAGCAGGGACTTGTAATATAGACGCGAAAATACGAACAAGTTTCTGCTCTGTTTCATTGTGAACTTGAATGGTTACCGGCTCTGCTTTGCCTTCCAACTGATCTTCTGGATTCGGCAGTGCTTGAATATCCAATTTCCCTGATAGATTCAGAGGAAATTGCTCTACTTGAATGACATGCCTCGGCACCATATAACCTGGTAATCTTTCACTTAAAGATTGACGAAGTGCGCGCTGATCTATCGCTTGTTTTGCCATGATATATGCGCAAATGTATTGATCCTGATCCTTCGATTCCTTAGGAATGACAATGACATCTTGGACCAGCCCTTGTATGTTCGGATCATCAAGAAGGGCTCGGCGGATTTCCTCGAGCTCAATTCGATATCCTCTGATTTTCACTTGACCGTCGTTTCTTTTAGCAAATTCTAATAAACCATCAAACCGCCATCTTGCAAGGTCTCCCGTACCGTATAACATCCCGCTGCTCAGCTCTGGTTTTTTGATAAATTTCTCCTTGTTGAGATCAGGATGATTGATGTACCCGCGGCCTACACCAGCGCCTGCTATATACAATTCGCCAAAAACACCAATCGGAACCGGCTCACCTTGCGTATCACATATGAAAATATGCTCATTTGGCATCGGCTGCCCAATAGGAATGACTTGCTCATCCCAATCATGAGGAATCAAAAAGGATGACGACTGAACCGTACATTCAGTAGGTCCATACGCATTAATCATGATAAGTTTGTCACCCGTTACATGCTGTAAAAATTGATCCATCAGTTCTTTTGTAAACACTTCTCCGCCCACAAGCAGCATGTTCAGAGCAGGCAAGGCTTGTTTTGATTGTGCTGCTGCCTTATTCATCAGCTTTAAATGAGAGGGGGTCACATCAGACAACTGAATGTGGTTTTCTTGATAAAACGACCATAATGCATGCCCATCCATACGGACTTCATCTTTTGCAATATGCAGCGTATGCCCGAGGAGCATTGCTGGAAACAATGTTTGTACAGATGCATCAAAAATATGTGAAGCCAGCATCCCTACTTGCAAATCATCAGGGAGTAGATCAAAAAAGCGTGTTTTCATTCCGTATACCAAATTAATGACATGACGATGTTCAATAACGACCCCTTTCGGATGCCCAGTCGTACCCGATGTATACAAGACATACGCCATATCCGAAGGCGAAATAGACCAAGTGAGATTCTCTGTTATTAGGGATTCTTGAAACATGTCGTGAATAACATAAACCTTCACATCCAAACCTTCGTGTCCGTCTTCGTCCGATACTATGGCTGTAGCACCGCTGTTTTTGAGCATATACCGAATTCTTTCGACCGGCAGATGAACATCAATCGGTAAATAAGCATAGCCAGCCTTTAAGATACCAAGAATGGCAATGACCAGTTCAGCAGACCGATACATTCTGAGACCAACAGGAGTCTCACGTGTGATTTGACTTTGGGAAAGTCTAAACGCAATACGATCCGATAACTGATCAACCTCTTCATATGTATAGGAGGTATTGCCAAACACAACAGCCGTTCGCGCTGGATGCAATTGGACTTGCTGTTGAAATAATGACACAATATCTCGATCTATCGGATAGGCAAGCGCCTCCCCTTGAAACGAATCAAACAACTGACTTTTCTCCATATCAGATAGAAACGAGTGTGTGCTCATCGCTTGATCAGGCTTTTTGAGAAATTGCTCTGTGAGTGTCATGAAATGTCTTGAAAACTGCTCCATCATTTGATCGTCATAAATGGAAGCATCCCAGTGAACTTCAGCATGAAGGTGATCTTGTTCTTTCTTCCAAACAATGAGTACATCCGCGTGCAACTGCTCTCGGTCAGTATGCCCATGCAATGTCTCAAACGCACATGCCAGATTAACACGCTCTTTGCCTTCTCCTGCTGAACGCCAAATTTCACCCATTAAAATATGAACAGGATAGTTTTGATGACGTACTGCCTCCTGAAACGATTGTTTTACTGCGTCAAGCCCTGCACTAAAGCTCATATGAGGATCAATCTCTGCCTTAAGTGGCAGCATATGATTAATGGTGGATTGACTGGCGGACTGTTCCATTGTAGGAACAGTCACCATCAACTCAGTTTTTCCGCTATAACGCTGAAGCACTCCAAAAGCGGCTGTGGTCAGCACGATAAACAAGCGCAAATCAGAATCTCCACATAATTGCTTTAACGAATGGTTTACAGCCATCGGGAAGGACGAATGAAGCGATCGGTTCATTGCAGCAGAATGGGCTTGTGAAACCGTATGAGGAATACGGCCATCCAGCTGGACACCTGATAAAACAGATGTCCAATAAGTTCTTTCCCTCGCCCTTTCCCTCGCCGCTGCTTTCAGTTGAAAATCATCTTGTTCAATCACTCTTCCATTCACCTCTTTACTTATATTTTTAAGTCATCTAATTCGAAAAGAGATACGTCGTCTAATTGCTTGAATGAAGTAGTCAGTTCAATTTCCTCTATTCTCACCGAATCTACTGAGACAGCTCGCATGATGTCTTTCAGCAAACCTGCAATCCGCTCTATGGTTTCCTCTGTGAAAAGCTCAGTGTTATATTCAATCGTTGAAGAAAGTCCGTCTTCCTGCTCATACGCAATCCAGAGTAAATCAAAGCGCGACGTTCCTGTCTCGTACGGATAATCACTAAAGGTTAAACCGCCCACCTTCAGTTCTGGCTGATTCATATTTTGCAAAGCGAACACAGCATCAAACAATTGATTCCGGCTGACATTCCGGCTCAGTTGGAGGTCTTGAACCATATGTTCATATTGATAATCTTGATGTCCGAAATCATCAATGACATGTGCCTTTACATCTTGAAGGAATTGCTGATACGTCAGCTCTGCGTTAGGATATAAACGAAGTGGCAGCATATTGACAAAGATACCGATGACTTGCTGCAGCTCCTCCTGTTTTCTACCTGCTACCGGAACCCCAACCGTGATATCTGATTGACCGCTTAATTTATGAAGCAAAATCTGATACAGACTTAACAGCCCCATAAACAGCGTGGCATCTTCCTTTACAATCACTTGCTTAAACGCGTTCAGCTCCGCTTCTTCTATACGGAATGTATAATGTCCGCCGCGGAATTGTCTCACCTCTGGCCGATCAAAATCTGTTGGCAGATCAAGCAGCGGAGCACCTTCTAACCGGTTTTTCCAGTAATCACTCGATTCTTTTAATGCTTCAGACGCAAGCATGTCGTTTTGCCATTCTGAAAAATCTTTATATTGCAGTACAAGAGGCTCAAGTGTCCTGCCGTCATATAACTGCATAAAGTCGTTGACCAAAATATCTTGAGAAAGACCATCTGAGATAATGTGATGCATGTCCAACATAAGCACAAATTCCTCTTCTGCAAGCTTCATCACACCGACTCTCATTAATGGAGCCTCACTTAACGTAAAGGCAGTCAAAAATTGTTCAATCACTTGTTTTTGCTCTTTCTCAGATCCTTGAGTCGATCCCTCTGTGAGGTCAAACAAAGTGACTGCAAATGGTACCTCTTCTTCAATCTTTTGATAAGGGACGCCATTCTCTAACACAAACGCTGTCCGCAAACTTTCGTGTCTCTTAATGAGCTGCTGAAATGCCCATTCCAACCTGCTGATATCGAGCTTCCCTTTAATTCGCCCCGCTTTAAATTCGTTGTATCCTGTGCTGCTTACATCCATTTGCTGCATGAGATACAACCGTTTTTGCGCAGACGACAAAGGATAATGCTCCTTCACTTCAGCTTTTTCAATCGCCTGATAAGCGGCAGTATCTGCTTGTTCGATATATTCTGCCATTAATCGGATCGTTGGTATTTGGAAGAATTGTGGAAGCGCCAGCTCAACACTGAATGCGCGATGGATGATGCCAATAAAGGTAATCGCCTTCAAGGAATCTCCACCCATTTCAAAGAAATGATCATCAATGCCAATTTCATCAATTTTAAAGAAAGCTTGCCAATGCTGACTTAGTTCCTTTTCCAGCTCCGATTCAGGTGCAACATAATTCGTTGACAGCGCTGGCCGAGAATATAAGTTTCCATCTTGTGCATGCTCTCCGGCGCTCTCTTCCTCACGGGATAAACGGTCTACATATCGGTGGATACGATCATGTAAAGACGTTGTTGAAATAACCATTTGTTCCACTTGATCCATTGAAAGCAATCGTTCAAAGATCATTCTTCCTTCTTTTTCTGCAATTAACGTTTCGGTGACATCATCTCCGATTGGAAGATCGAGCTGCTTTCCTTGCTCAAATTCCCAGCCGTCAAAGCTAATGACAGACCACTGCATTTCTGAACGAAGATTTCTGTCATACACGTACGCATCGATGAAATGATTCACAGCTGTATAGGCTGTGAATCCGAGTCCACCCAAAATTGGTGACAAAGAAGACAGCACAAAACAGAAATCAAGTGATCGGTCACCTAAGGCGGCATCAAGATGAAGTACACCATTCATCTTCGCTTCAAAATGCGGTTCTGAGAATGGGACATCTGTTTGCTCCATCACCCTGAAGGATTGATCACCTGTCACTCCAGCTGCATAAATCACACCGTCAATCTGCCCATAGGCCGCATCCACCGTGTTGATCAATTGCTGGATATCTTCCCTGTGGCGAACATCTACTTTCTTTATGAGAACTTCTGCACCAGCCTCTTCAAGCGCCATCACCTTTTGTATTTTTTTCTTAGTTGGATCCTGTTCATCGTGCGTAGCAAGCCACTCTTGCCACTTGCTTCTATCAGGCAGTCCAGACCTGCTCGTTAAGATCAACGTTCCCTTCGTTTGCTCGGTCAAAGACTGTGCAATATTCAATCCAATAAACCCAAGACCGCCAATTAAAATGTATACACCATCTTTTTTAGCCAACTGAGTATGTCCTGTTTCGGGAACTAGAGCTTTGGCATACTTTTTCACATATCGCTTATTTCGTCGATAGACCGTGAGAAGCTGTCCAGATGTTCGATCTAACTCATCGCTAATTTGTTTCAGCAACCTCTTTTCCTGCACCCCATTTGCCACTGGGCGATCGACATCAAGAATGCGGTAACGCAAGTTCGGTGTTTCTTGTGAAATAACCATCGCAGGTCCAAGATGGATTGCTTTTTCAGGATAAAGGATAGACTCACCGCCAACGGCATACGTCAATGAGGAAAGAACTGTAATGGATACCTTTTGGTCCAAAACAGATTTTTTCAAAGCCTGTCCGATATAAAGCAAAGAGTAATAAGCATCTTGCTGCGTTTGTTTCACCCATTCTTCTTCCGATTGAGACAGCTGTCGTTCTGAAAGACCCCATAGATGACAAACTTCTGACACATTGATTTGGTCATCTGCCAGATTTGATATGAGCTTTTCATAATCAGAAGGCTTATGTGACCGAATGGTGTAGCTTTTTTCATCATGCTTCGTAAATTCATTTCCTTTCTGAACCACTACGAACTCGTTTCGTTTCGTCAGAAGCTCGGCTGCAACCTTCTCTCCGAAGGCAGATGAATCCGCAAACAAAAGCAAGGCTCCAAAAGAGGAATCACCTGATGACACATAAGGGGAAAGGTCCGCCTCCCAATAAGGGGTATAGAACCATTCATCCATTTGCTCCTTTCGTCCAGACTGCTTAGGTTTATCGCGTTTTACACGGTCTGATGCATCATACCAATAGGAGGTTTGATCAAACGCATACGTTGGCATCGGCATTTTCCGCGGCTGACGGTTTAGATGGAACCTGTTCCAATCAATGGATATTCCATGTGTCCATAGGCGTCCAATCTGTCCAAGTAAAAATTCAGTATCCGTCACATCTTGTTTTGCATGTCTAAGCACATGACATACATGCTGATTCATGCCGTTCAGTGACCGGTTGACCATGACACTCAAATCTTGACCTGGTCCAATCTCAATTAATTGAATATTATCCTGCTGTAAAATATTTGTGATGCCTTCAGCAAAACGCACCGTATCGGTCATATGCCTTTTCCAATAGGACATATCCTGAGCACTCGTATTTGTCATCCAGTCTCCTGTCAAATTCGAAATGAATGGAATACGCAGCTGCTTGGCTTTAATATCCTTTAATTTTTCACCAAATTGTTCCGCTGCCTCCTTCATGACATGTGAGTGAGCAGCAATGGTTCCACCTAATCGCATACACATCAACCGGTTATTCTTCAGCTCTTGTTCAAATTCACTTATTGCTGCTTCAAGACCTGACACGATACAAGAGGAATCATTGACAACAGCGAGAGAAATATCTTTTGGAAGCATCGGTTTTAACTCTGCTTCGGGTAATGGAACACTCATCATGATGCCAGCTGGCGACGACTGCATTGCATTCGCCCGATAGGCGACCATCGACATCGCTTCCTTTAAACTGAAAAGGCCTGATATAGCGGCTGCCGTTAATTCGCCAAAGCTATAGCCGATCATTGCATCAGGACGGATGCCCCAGTCAATGAAGAGCATAGAAAGGGCATATTCAATCGCAAAAATGGCTGGCTGTGCATATTGAGTGCTTGCCAATTTTTCGCGGGCCTTTTCTGTTTCAGCAGCTAATGGATAAAGAATGCGGGCAAGACTTCGCCCTGTTGCTTCTTCATACGCTTGAAAACAAGCATCCATTTGCTTCTTAAAGTAAGGCTCTTCCCGGTACAAATCTAATCCCATGTTGAGGTATTGATTGCCTTGTCCAGAAAACATAAAAATAATCTTTTGTTTCTCCACATGCGAATGCATGAGCTTCCCAATACCCTTGCCTTGCTTTTCTGTCAATACTCGCAGAGCATCTTCTCTGCTACCCGCAACAAATGCCTGACGGAAATCAAAGGATTGCCTGCCTGTTTGCAAGGTATAAGCTGCGTCTGCCAAATTGAGAGAAGGCGTGTTTTCCAACTGATTCACAAGGTTGTCTTTCATTCGTTCCAAACTCGTTTTGCTCTTTGCTGAAAGGACAAGCAGCTCAGCCGAACGAGGCATTTGCTGACGATCTCTTCGCGGCGCTTCTTCTAATATGACATGCGCATTGGTTCCGCCCATTCCAAATGAGCTCACACCAGCCCGCCGCAAATGTGATGCTGGCTGCTTCCAGTCGGTCAGCTCAGTGTTTACAAAGAAAGGACTATGCTCAAATGCAATATTTTCATTCGCTTTTTTGAAGTGAAGACTAGGCACAAATGTGTGATGCTGAAGCGAAAGCACAGCTTTGATCAAACCAGCTGCTCCTGCCGCTGCATCCAAATGTCCAATATTTGTTTTCACAGATCCAATACGGCAAAATTGTTTTTTCTCTGTGTCGAAAGCTTTTGTGAGCGCGTCTATTTCAATCGGATCTCCAAGTGACGTTCCAGTTCCGTGTGTTTCTACATATTCAATCGTTTCTGGTGAAACATCTGCTTGATTTAGGGCATCCTGGATGACCCTTGTCTGACCTTCAACACTTGGAGCATTGAAGCCAACCTTTTGATCACCATCATTGTTGATGGCAGAGCCCTTAATGACCGCATAAATATGGTCACCATCTTCTATGGCTTCACTAAGTGCTTTTAAAGCAACAAGCCCCACACCATCTCCGCCAACAGTTCCATCTGCTTGATCGTCAAAGGCACGACAATGACCATCACTAGATTTCACCATGTTCTGCTGATAAATGTATCCTGATTTCACTGGGTGTAAAATCGACACACCTCCCGCAAGCGCTACATCTGAATCACCATTTGCAATGGATTGACAGGCCAAATGCAAGGCGACCAAAGAAGTCGAACAAGCGGTTTGCAATGTGAGCGCTGGTCCTTTCAAATTCAATTTATGGGCAATTCTTGTACTCACGGTATACGTATCATTGAGTGAGCCCACTTCAAACAGCTCTGACATGCTGCTATCAAGCGAAGATGCAAAACGCTGAATCCACTGAAAGTTCGATGTGGACCCAGTAAACAAACCGACCTTACCTTGATAATCTTCCTGCACATACCCCGCATCTTCCAGCGCCTTATAGGCGTACTCATGCAGCAGCCGTATTTGAGGATCCATCATTTCTGCCTGACCTGGTGAATAGCCGAAGAATGATGCATCAAATAAATCAGGCCCATCAATCACACCTTTTGCTCTTACATAATCGGAACGTTCAAAGGTTTGGCGGTCAATTCCAGCTTCAAGCAATTCTTCATCGGAAAAGAATGAAATCGATTCTTCTCCATTCTTCAAATTTCGCCAAAATGCCTCAACATTTTTCGCACCAGGGAATTTACCTGCCATTCCAATAATCGCAATCGGCTCGTTCGCTTTTCTTCTCTTTTGGTTCGCAGGCTGCGTGCCAGCTGCCTCCTGCTCTGTTGTACCGCTTAAATAGGCAGCAAGCTCTCTAATCGTTGGACGGCGGAACATTTCAACCATTGGAATACTTTGATTCAATTGCTTAGCGAGCTGTTGATTAACATGGATCAGGTTCAGAGAATGCCCGCCAATGTCAAAGAATTTGTCATGAACACTTACCTCATCTAAGCCGAGGACTTTTTTCCAGATGTCTTGAATGACTTTTTCAGTATCAGAAAGATTGTCAGAGCCCGCCTGCTTTTTCGTTAGCTGCCCCTGTTTCAAAGCAGGTAAAGCTCGTTTATCTAATTTGCCGTTGGCAGTCAGCGGCATATCATCCAATTGAACAAAGTGAGTTGGAATCATATAATCCGGCAGCTGATCGGCTAGTGCTTGTTTCATTGCAGCTTGATCGAGTATGGCTGTCGTGACAACATATGCGGCTAAACATGGTGTACCAGAAACATCTGGCTTTACAGCAACAGCTGCTGCTTTGACCCCTGGCTGTTCATTCAGCCAAAATTCAATCTCACCTGTTTCAATACGATAGCCTCTCAGCTTCACTTGATCATCATTTCGGCCTAAAAACTGAATGAGCCCATTAGGCAGAATGCGGGCTGCATCACCTGTTTTATAAATTTTTTCACCTGGCTGGAAAGGATGATCGACAAACCGCTCTTCGGTCAGTTCTGGGCGATTCAAATACCCTTTTGCAACACCTTTCCCCCCAATATATAATTCACCGATGGTTCCTTCCGGCATAAGATTCATATGTCTGTCAAAAAGAAGAATATCTGTATGCTGTGCAGGTTTTCCGATCGGTACATACACGTCTTGATCAATGTCCTGGTCATATCGATGAATCATGCAGCCAACCACTGTTTCAGTTGGTCCATATTCATTCACAATTTCTATAGGCTGTGGGAATGACTGCTGAATTGATTTCGCTAAAGATGTTTCCAGCTGTTCTCCGCCTAAAATAAAACATTTCATTTGGCTGTCTGGAAAAGACAGATGCTTAATAAACTGTAAATGAGATGGTGTCAGTTTCATCACATGTACGCGATTATCTTTTATGATATCTTCGACAAGCAGCTGCCGGTTTTCATGGTGATAAATCATGATGGTATTTCCTGAAATGAGCGGTGTGAAAATAGAAGTAACTGTCAGGTCAAATGACAATGATGTATACAAAGCAAAATGCCTTGTTTCTCCTCGAACATATACTTGTTTCGCCCAATCAATATAGTTGGCTAAACCAAGATGATGAATGAGTACACCTTTAGGTCTTCCGGTCGTTCCTGATGTATAAATGCAGTAGGCTGTTTGGTCTGAGGTGATGGCTTCTGCCAAGTTATCTGATGGTCCGGTGTATAGATCCGGCTGTGTGATATCAATTTTTTCTCCATGATAAGAATAGGTGAGTCCTTTAATCGGATGAGTTAGGAGCCATTCTACTCCGCTGTCTTCTAGTAGATACTCTATTCGTTCCTGCGGGTATTCAGGATCAATTGGCACGTAAGCCCCGCCAGCTTTTAAAATAGCTAAGCATGCTATCACCATTTCAATGGAATGCTCTGCTAAAATGCCGACACGCTGCTCCTGTTTGACCCCTTTATTTTGTAAATAGCGTGCGAGCTGATTCACTCTCTTGTTGAGTTGTTCATATGTAACCATCGTATCGCCAAACTCAACTGCGGCTGCCGCTGGCGTTCGCTCCACTTGCTCTTCAAATAGGTCAATCACCGTTGGTTCATTGATAGACGTTGCCCCGCCATATTGCTGAAAAACCGTTAATTGCTTTTCTATCTCTTCTTCTGATAGCAGCTGTAACTGAGCAGCAGATTTATGCGGGTGAGCACAAGCATCAGACAGGAGATGAAGAAAATGCTGACACCACTTTTCAATTTGTTCAGCAGAAAAGCTGACTGGATTATACACCAATGAAAAGTGCAGCTGATCATCAAACGCCTGTACACTAAGCGTGAGATCGAATTCCGTCTGTTCTTTCATCTCAAATCCGCGAATACGAACAGGCTGATCGCTTTTCGTGAGCATTCGATCTAGTGGATAATTTTCAATGACGACGATTGAATCAAATAATGATTGCTCTGCCGTTAATCCTGCATATTTCTTTAAGTCGGATAGCGGTGTATGTTCATATTCATTTCTCACAGCTATTTCGCGACTCACTTCCTGCATCTGTTCAACAATCGGCCGATTCTGTTCGAATGAGACACGCAGCGGTAATGTGTTAATGAACAGGCCTGTCATCTTTTCAATTTGAGGAACATCCGCATTTCTTCCTGATACTGTTGTTCCAAAGACAATATCGTCTTGGTTGGCATACTTAGATAGCAAAACTCCCCACAGCGTATACATAACAGATGCCAATGTCACATCATGTTGATTCGTGAATTTGCTCAGGCTCTCCGAAATGGTAGCATCCACTTGATGTTCATATTGATGAAAAGCACCTGAATCTTCATACGCGCCGCCTGACTTTGGAAGCAGTTCTGCATAACTCCAGCCATCGAAAATATTTTTCCAGTAGGCAGATTGCGCTTCTGTCTGTTGAAAATTTTGCTGCTGCCATTTAACAAATGATTGATAGGAGGGTCTTTTTTCAAGAAGAGGTTTGTCTTCATTTGATAAGCGCTCATATGCACTCATCCAATCACTTAATACAATCCCAAGGCTCCACCCGTCCAATAAAATGTGATGAAAGCTAATGAGAACCCAGCTGACTTCTTCATTTACTTCACATAATGTCAGGCGAAATGGAACTTCCTGTAGATCAAATCGTTCTTCTCGGTCCTGTGCTATTATTTCCTCTTTCAGCAAATGAAGAGGCTCCTCAGCTTGTGTCAAATTGCGATATCGAATGTCAGGCTGATGCTGCTTCAGCACAATTTGTACTGGCCTTGCGAGTTCCTGCCATCTGAACAATGTTCTAAGCATTTCATGCTGTTTGGTGACATGCGTCCATGAATGTGCAAAGAGATCTCGATCAATCGGTCCGTCTATTTGGATCAACAGTTGTTCAAAATAAGCCGTTCCGTCCGGTTGCATTAAATGATGAAAAAGCAGTCCTTCTTGGATCGTAGTGATACCTAACATATTTTCAATGTTCTGTTTATCCAGCTTCTTCGGCTGTAATGCCATGGGAACATCTCCTTTCTCTCTAAGAATGTTTCACGAAATAATGGCGTAAACCATAGTTAGCAATGACCTGCTGCTGAATTTGCGAAGTCCCTTCAATAATTTCAAGCACCTTCGCTTCACGATATAACCTTGAAGCTGAGTTTTCCCGGCTAAAGCCACTTCCACCATGGATTTGGACATTTGTATTTGTAATGTCGACAGCAATTTTGGAGGTGAAATATTTTGCAATGGATGTTTCAGTGATCGCATCAGGATGATTCGCTTCTCGCATTTCTCCAGCCTTTAGGCATAAGGCTCTCGCTGCATGGAGCTGAGTGACTGCATCTCCGATCATCCCTTTGATCATTTGATGCTTGTACAGTTTTTCATTAAACTGTGTTCTTTTGCGTGAATACGTAACGAGAGAATCAACGGCTTCTTGTGCAATGGCAAGCCCTGCCCAAGCGACACTGTATCTTCCATGGTCTAAAGCAAGTGACACTACGTGGTTAAAACCGCCCCCAACTGGTCCTAAGACACAGTCTTCGTGTACCTGCACATGATCAAGGGTGATTTCTGCTAAATAAGATGCTCGATTTGCCATCATTCCAGTAATCCTCTCAATCTCTACACCCGGCTGATCTCGATCGACAAGGAATGCCGTGACTTGTTCGCCGTCTCGTGCAATCACAATAAAGAAATCTGCAATCGCTCCAAAGGAAATCCACTTTTTCTTCCCATTTAATACATAGGACTGTCCTTTTTTTTGATAGCTAGTTTCAACATGATTGGCATCTGAGCCAATATTCGGCTCTGACAAAGCAAAGGCACCGATTTTTTCCCCTTTAGCTAATTCAACAAGCCAGCCTTGTTTTTGATCTTCTGTTCCATAACGAAGAATGGCTTCTCCTACGAGTGAATTCACTGTTAATAATGTCCGTACGTTACAGCAAGCTTTCCCCACTTGTTCCGTGAACTGTCCATATGCGATTGGATCAAGCCCCAATCCTTGATAGGAGGATGGGATACCTGCTGCCAAATAGCCTCTTTTCGCCATATCTCGAATCAGCGACTCCGGCAAATGTTCTGTCTCATCGAATTCATTGGCAAATGGACGGATATGTTCATTGCAATATTGTCGTATTTCTTCAATGGCATCGATTGTTTGTTCAGCTGTTTTCATGAAGAGCCGCCTCCTGTTGTTTTTTCTCAATTAAGGCGACAATACGATTGACCGTACTAAAATTAGCAATGTCGAGATCTTCATTGTCTAATTGGAAGCGAAAGTCGTGTTCAATATAGTTCACTAGTTTCATGGCAAATAGAGAATTGACAAAGCCTTGTTCAAAAATATGATCATCATTTCCAAGCTCCATTTCCTCATCAAATACCACTAGGTTTTGCTCGATATATGCTCTTACTTGTTCGTGTAGGTTCATCATTCAATCTCCTCGCTTTTCGCTTTTTTATTTGGCAGGGTCTTTCTGCTTGATCTCAATGTTGACATCTACGTATTCTGGGAAAGGCTGAATCATGCTTAAATCGTTTTCGAACAAAATATAGCCATCTTCCCCATTCTCGATCTCTTTGAAATTCGCAAACTTATAAGTGATATACATCATGCGGTTTCGATCGGTTTGTTTAAAATCAGCTACAAGCCGTTTTCCTCTCTTTTTCGCCTCTTGCAAAATCGTTGTCAGTAAAATGGTCCCGACTCCACGTGACATAACGCGGCAAGACATAAGCAGCAGTTTGACATGCCATGTATCACCCGTTTCTTCTATTAAAGAGAGTCCTATTTTTCCATAAGAACCGAATTTATCTTCAAGTTCACAGACGAGAAGCAAGTGACTGTCTGATTGACGGAAATAATCAAGCTCTGCATAATCGTAGGTTTTCCCGCTTGCATTTAATTGATTGGTTCGAACGGTAAGTTCTTCGGCTCGCTGGAGATCTTGTTCTCCTGCTTCTGATATAACAAATTTCATATTTAAAGATGCCAAAAATTTTTCAGGCGGTCCTTCATATTTCTCTTCTTCCTGCTGCCTTTGATCTGCTTCCATGTACATTTCTCTGCGCCGTTTTGCATCCTCTGTGATAAAAGCTGGCCGCAGTCGATCATCTGTGAGCAATGTCATATAATCCACCGCATCCCAGCAAGTAATCTCTGGATGAACAGCCTTCACTTCTTCTCTTTCAAATGGCTGATCATCAATAAAGAGAATGGTATCTTTATGAATATTTAAGCGCTCACTGATTCTCTCTAATGAACTAGATTTGGCATTCCAATGAATCTCAGGATAGAGAAAGAAATGTTCGATCCCAAAGGCGGAGAGCTTTTCCCTCACAGCAGCTTCATCATTCCGGCTTGCAATGGATAAAAGGATTCCGCGCTCATCTAGCTCTGTCAGCACTTCCTTCATTGATGGCTTTAATGTCACTTCATCTGATTCAAGTAAAATCCCATCCCATAATGTATGATCTAAATCCCAGACAACACACTTGATTTGCTTAGCCATTTGTTTTTCTCCTCTCACATGTCATATTGGAAAAAGCCTTTACCAGATTTTTTGCCATACTCACCTGCATCGACCATTTTGACAAGCAGAGGACACGGGCGGAACTTCGGATCTTTGTAGCTCTCGTATAAAACAAGCAATGAATTTAAAATCGTATCAAGCCCAATTAAGTCTCCTGTCGCAAGCGGCCCCATTTTATGGCCGAAGCCTCCACGGAAAATTTTATCGACATCAGCTGGTGTCGCGACTTGATCTTGCACCGCCCAAATCGCTTCATTGATTGTCAGCATGAGCACACGATTGGAAACAAATCCTGGAAGATCATGCACCACAACAGGTGTTTTATCAAAGGACTTCAAGAAACCTTTTGCCGTTTCAACAGTTTCATCAGAAGTTGCTTTTCCTCTAATCACCTCAACTAACGCTTTAAGAGGAACAGGGTTCATAAAATGTGCACCAATGACTTTTTCAGGATGATGCATAAGGGACCCTACCTTTGTAATGGAAATGCAGCTCGTGTTTACAAAGTAGATGGTTTCTTTCATACAAATATCTCGCAGCTCTTCATAAATGGGCTTTTTTATTTCCCAATCTTCCGTCACATTTTCAATGACGATATGTGCGTCATGTAAGCCTTCAAATGATGTCGATAGCTGGATTTGAGACAATACGTCTTCTAAGGACAATGAGATTTTCTTCTTTCTCACAAATTGCACCAATTGATAGGTTTTCTTGATTTTTTCTAGTGCTTCGTTTAGCTTTTCTTCTGTGACATCAACCAATGTGACTTGATAGCCATTTGCTGAAAGGTCTAATGCCATATCAGCCCCCATCACACCTGCTCCAATCACGCCTACGTGCTTCGTGTTCATTTCTCCAACACTCCAATTCGCTTTAAAATGACATTGATTTTTTCTACGACTTCATTTGTTAATGAATGAATAAAAAAGTGATCTCCATCGAATTCAAAAAACGCACAATCTTCACTTGTATATTGATCCCAATCGTCTAAATCAAACAGCACAGAAGGAAGATCACGAGTACCATAAAAAATAGAAATTGGGCAAGCAGCTGGAACAACTTCATCACACTGATAAGTCTCCAAAAGCTGAAAATCTGCTCTTAAAATCGGCAGAAAGAAATCAAGCACTGCATGGTTATCGGCAAGTTCCTCAGGAACGCCCCCCATCGCAATGATCGCCTCTTTTAATTTGGCATCTGACAGCTGATGATAGACTTTCTTCTCTGGAATATGTGGTGGAAAGCGTCCAGAATAAAAGACATGAACAGGCTCTTTGTTTAATCTTGTTTTCATTCTTTTTTGTAATTCGTATGCAAGGACAGCTCCCATGCTATGACCGAAAATGGCATAGGGCTCTCCTTCTTTTAAAGAAGAGGACGCCTGTAGATAAAGATCATCTGCGACTTGCTGTAAATTTGTCAGCACAGGCTCTGTCATTCTTGTCCCGTGCCCAGGGAGTTCAAGGGCATGAATTTCTATAGACCGGTCTATATAAGATTTCCACGTACTAAATACGGTACTTGCTCCACCTGCGTACGGTAAGCAAAATAACTTCACGACATGCCACACTCCCTTTTGCATTCGATTTTCAGCATTTCCAGCCATTTTTTTTCATCTTGGATGATTTGTTGTAAGGAAGCTTTAATGTTGGCTTGGTACCGACTAGACATCTCCCCTGAAAAAAAGAGTTTTGCTGCCTGATGCCTCGCTTTCTCCCATTCTGTTAAAATACGTTCCATCCATTGAAACAGCTCAGGTAGATCGCCTTTAATAAGCCTCAGTCGATACAGCTCTACTTTCTTTGTATTGATGATCTGATTGAAAGCTGCCACGAGCTTTTCGATATCATCCCATTGTGGAAACTGTTCATAAAATGTTTCAAGAACAGCAATTCCTTTTTCTATTGCGTCAATCTGACCATACATATTTCTCAGGAAATAAGCCGTTTTTTGGTCAAATAATTCAGTCGAGACCTTGTCCTGATCAAAGTAGAATGATGCATAGGAATGAAATTGATCATTCGGCTGAAAGTGTTCATGAAAGGTGTCATATCCTTTCTGCACACCTTCATATGAAAGCACTTGATGCTCATAAGACAAATTATCTAAATGCCGATTCTCTAATACTTGAAAAGTTTGCCGATTCTCATTGAAACCCGTGATTAAAATTGAATGACGGCTATGGGTTGTTAAATACTCTTTTCTACCTCGCTGAACGTAAGGGTCTACCCATACAATCACCGGACGTTCCTGCGTCACATCCTGTTTGACCTTTTCAATGAGATTGGCACAATACGTCATTTTTTCAACTTGAATGCCCTGTAAATTCATAATCTTTTCTGGATCGTGTGCCGACATCCAGTCAATCTGAAGCAAACCGTCCTCTGTAAGTCCGTATGCAAATTGATCATTTAATAAATATGGAGCGACTTCTTGACCATGCAGCTTCACAATTGGAAAAAAGCAATTGAAGAAACAGCTGCGATAAAACAATTCATTATAAGGATGAATGCCTGAAATCTGTTTGACGGTCATCTTTTTGTCCTCTCTTTCCAGCAGTAGATGTCACCATAAATCCTTTGATGAAACCAATCGTACAAAACCAAATGAAAAACAAATAATAAGAAATCGCTAATTCAATGAGAGAAGTAGGTCCCCATACAAAAGTCATTTTCCAAGGCAGCCCCTTAAAAGCTATTTGCGAAAGAATCATTGGCAGAAGCAATATCCCAATTAGGAGCAGCACCCAGCCGATACTTCTAAGCCATACGCCAAGTGACAAGTTCCTGCGAACCAGAACGCCATTTCTTACACGTTTCCTCCATTTGATAAAACGAACGACAGACACCATTTGCAGCAAAATAAAAAGACATGTGGCTGCTACACTCAATTGATCAATGAGCTGAAATGGATCCATAGATGACTCTGCTTCTTCATTTGTACCCGTCATCGTTTTGGCAATAAGACGTGCCGTTTGCTCTGTGTAGCTGCTATTCATATTTGCTAATACTCCGATAGCAACGCCTTCTTTTGGCTGGATCAGAAAAAATGATGAATAATTCGGATTAGATCCTGCATGAAATAACGATGCCACCCGGCCTTTCGTTCTTTCTATATACCAGCCGGCATTGTAATAGACATGCTCCCCTTCTTCTGGGACATTCACAGTTAACTGATCAGGATTTTTTACAAAACGAGACCAAGTTGAATCGGTCAATTGATATTGCAGCCAAGTTCCCACATCCTGATTATTCATCACAATATAGCCTGCGGGGGTGTTACCTCGATATTCTGGCGCTTCATAAACATGCGGAGCAAGGAAATGCAGTTTAAACCCTTCTGAAATAACACCAGATTTCATGCGTTTTAGCCCAGCTTCTGTTTGATCAAGATGATGCCTTTTAAACAGTCCTTTCATGTATGCCTCATATGACGTTCCTGTCACATTTTCAATGATGAGACCAAGGACATCATAGTTGATGGTGGCATATTCAAAAGAGCTGCCGGGCTTGTGATGAAGCTCAATTGATTTCAACTGATGGACTGTTTTCTTTAGCGCATCTTTTGCATGATCTGGCTGGATAAGCGCAATGGATTGAAAGGGAATGCCGCTTGTGTGATGCATTAATTGCTCCACCGTCAAACGCTGAGGCTTTCCATCGTATGTTGGAAAAAAGCCTGGAATATATCTGCTCACTGGATCTTTCAAATGAAGTTTCCCTTGCTTCACTAACTCCACAATAGCAAGAGCGGTAAACGCCTTTGATGTAGAACCAATTTCAAAGAAAGTACTGGCTGTCACTTGCTTCATTTTCTTTCGATCCGCATAGCCAAACCCTTTTTGGTACACCACTTCGTCCTTTTTCACTACCACAACGGACATGCCTGGAATGCGCCCAAGCTCCATCTGTTCCTCTATTACTTGATCAATAGCTTTAGAAGAAATCACTGCTTTTGCATGTGTCCCCCCGGCAAAGCTGCTTATCCATAAGAAGGCTAATAAAAATGAAATGTAGATAACATGCTGATTTTTCCTCATGTAAATAATGAATCCATTTCTTCAAGAGACATATCTACTGTTTCAAAATCAGACGGTGTAAATTCGATCCCTTCCTGTTCTAAGCAATGCTGTACCATACGCTCAATTTGCTGTTCTACCTCTTGCAATAGCTGCATCATATCTGTTTCACACAGCTGTTTTTCGCTGAAAGAAAGATGGAAAATCAACTGACCGCCCTTGATGGTAGCGACCATATCGATAACGGTTGTTACCGGATTATCCAATGACGAATCAATCCCCGATGTAAAGTAAGACATCTCATAATCAGATGATTTTTTAAGCACCTGATCGATTTCACCTAAATAGTTAAAGCGTAATTGCGGCGCTGAATGATCAGGAAGCTGCCTATTGATGAGTGACAACAGCCCATATTCTGCACCATTATTTGGCACCTTACGTATCGTTTCTTTGACAGCCCGTATGTGATCTGTGAGAGATTCAGAAACATGAACATTCACGGGATACATGGTGGTGAACCAGCCACACGTTCTAGATACATCAATATTTTCCTCCACAGCATCCCTGCCGTGACCTTCTAATTCCAGAGAAATCAGTTCTTGATTCGTTTGCTGATAACAGGCTTGCGTTAAGGCTGAAATTAACAGTTCGTGAGGCTGCGTTTGATACGCTTTATTCGCTTGATTGATCAATTGATCCGTGAGCTTCACTGATAATGACTTCGTTAACTTGACTTCGTCTTTGACATATCCCTCATTAGAAGAAACTTGATACAGAGGCTGAATTTCCCGCACTACATTTTCCCAATAGCTGAACGTCTCTTTTACATCTTCTGATAATGCATACTCGTTAACCCGTTCTGTAAATGTTTGATATGAATGAGTTTTTGGTGGAAGCACTTCTGCTGACACCTTCTCTGCATGAAATAATTGAATCAAATCCTCGACCAGAATTTGCCAAGACATACCATCAACTAAAAGATGATGGGCGGCAAAAATAAGATGTGATTGAGAAGCAGTTTGACAAAGCGCTGCCTGAATCAATGGCCCTTGATAAAGATGAGTCCTTTGCTTGATCTGACATCCTACTTCTTTTAGTGCTTCTTCCACGTTCTCTTCTGACAATGCCGTAAAATCGTGTATCGTCAGTGGAATATCCTGAATGTTTTCATCATAATAGAGTGTTCTTGTCGCCTCATGTACTTTTAACCTTAATCCGTCGTGATGAATGACCAGCTCTTTTAAAGAACTCTGCACGATTCTTTCATCCATCTTTTTCTTTGAATGAACAATGATGGATTGATGCCAGAAATGTTTATCTTTTAACCGCTGGGACCAAAACCATTCGATGATTGGGATCGATTTCACATCGCCCACAGCCTGCTCTTGTGAGATATGTAAGACTGGTTCCTGCTGAACGACTTGTGCCATTTCTCTAAAAATGGGATAAGTAAATAGATCTTTGGTTTTTAAATAGAGTCCTTTGTCTTTTAACTTCGCAATAAATTGAATCGCCTTTATGGAGTCACCGCCAAGCTGATAAAAATGATCAGCCGGTTTGATCGTTTCGTGCCCTAAGATGTCTTTTGCTGTGTCTACTATGATCTCTTCAATGTCCGCTGTTTCCTTTGAACATTCAACGGCTGTTTCCTCTTGAGAGAGCAATGGATCAGGCAGGGCTGTACGATTGATTTTTCCGTTTTGAGTGAGCGGGAGTTCTTTTAATAAAACAAAATAGGCTGGTACCATATAAGCTGGAAGCTGATCTGATAATTTCTTTCTTAGTAAAAAGGAGGTTAGCTCTTTTTCTTTCAATTCAATATAAGCAGCCAGCTGTTTTTCTCCATATTCATCAGTTAGATCAATGACAGCTGCTTTATCCACTTCATCGAGTGCCATAAGCGCAAGTTCAATTTCACCCATCTCTATCCGGTAGCCTCGCAGCTTGATTTGATGATCAATCCGGCCAATGTATTCAATCTTTCCATCATTTGCTCGTTTCGCAATGTCACCGGTTCGGTACATGCGGCGGTGACTTACAAATGGATTGGGTAGAAAGCGTGATTTCTGCAAATCAGGTCTTTGCCAGTATCCTCTGCCAACACCCGCGCCTGAAATATATATTTCTCCTATTGTCCCTGGCAGCACCACTTGCTGATTCTCATCTAAAAGATAAATCTCTGTATTCGGCATCGGCACTCCAATTGACACCGATGTCCCGCCATCATCTTGATGGAATTGATGGATCATACAGCCAACGGTTGCTTCAGTTGGTCCATATTCATTAAAGATGGATATCCTTCCATCACTTGCCTCCGTAATTCTTTTGGCCAAAGCAGTCGATAATTGTTCTCCTCCTACAATCATTCGTTTAACCACTGATTGAGACAGTGCAGCATCTGTTAACAGTGCCATATGAGCTGGTGTCAGCTTAATGACCTTTGCTTTTTGATCAAACAAAATATGTTCTAATAAAAAGCCTGGCTGATCCTCTTGACGATAGATCACTACTGTACTGCCAATAACCAATGGCGTATAAATGGATGTAACGGTTAAATCAAATGCAATGGACGAATACAGAGCAAAATGGTCATCTTTTGAATCTGTATAGTTTGTTTTGGCAGACATGATATAGTTCACTAAGCTTTGATGTTCGATCATGACTCCCTTTGGCTGTCCTGTAGAGCCAGACGTATAAATCATGTATGCGACGTCTTCATCATCTCCAATGAATGTATGTGCCGCATCATATGAATCCAACTGATTCCACACGTTGTAGATATTGTACGTATCGCCATTAAAATGGTATGTAGAAGCATGATCTGTAAAAAACAGCTTAGCCTGGCTGTCATCCAAAATAAACTGAATGCGTTCCTGCGGATACTCAGGATCAATCGGTACATATGCGCCTCCAGCCTTTAAAATCCCCAGCAGCAGTACAATAAGTTCTGGTGAATGATTCAAACATATTGCCACAAAGTCATGTCTCTGTAAGCCATGTGTTTGCAAGAAATGCGCCATTTGGTTGGTTTTTCTCTCAAGTTCACCGTATGTCATGATATGAGAGCCGTCCTGAATCGCGATTCGATCAGGAGAAGTCTTTGACATGTCTGTGATTAATTCATGAATTTTTTGCTTCTGTGGGAATAGCACGCCTGTGTCGTTCCATTGATATAGCTCTCGATGTTCCTCCTCCTCTGTCATAAGCAGTACATCTTTTAAGAGCTGCTTCGGCTGGTTGAGTATGTTTTCGACAAAGAGAAGCATCCTTTTATGTAGAAAGTTGATGTCTTCATTGCTGTAATCTGAGACTTTGTAGTCATATTGCAGCTCGATTTGTCCTTTTTCATCCCATTCTTTTACAGCTACTTGCAAGCCGTATGGCTGGAATCCATTGTAAAGCTCCATGTATTCCACTTTGTATCCTTCCATCTCCTGCACCATATTTGTGCTGTAGGAGTTGATATAGATTTGAAAAAGTTGATCATACCCTGCCTTTGCAAGTTCTAAATCTTTGACGAGTGCATCATAAGGATAACGCTGATGCAGGAAGTAAGTCTTATAGCTTTTTTGAACGTCTGACAAACTTTCTAATAGAGATAGATGAGGGTTCATCTTCATTCGATATGGCATTGTACTAACGGTCATACCGGACGTGGCTTTTTCCTTTTGCCCGGAACGATTGAGAACTGGCGTCCCAATAATAAAATCTTTTTGCTGATATTTTTTATGCAAATAAACGAAGAGGCCTAAAGTAAATAAAGAGTTGATTGAACAATGATGGGTATCTATAAATGCATAGATTCGTTCTGAGAGTTGTCGATCAAGATAATGGCTTTGACGATGGCCTTTGATTTGGTCAGTTCCCTGTACCAAATAACTATCAGACACATCAGATAATGTTTCTTTCCAAAATTGCTGATCTTTTTTAAATCTTGGGGAGTTCCTATATTTTGATTCTTTATCAATAAAAACAGAATGATTATCTGCTTCTTGTTCGAGAGAGGAGCTTTGTATAAGAGCAGTGTAAAGCTGGCTAATTTTATCGATGATTACTTTCATCGACCATCCATCTGCTACTGTATGATGGCATTTGATGAAATAACCGGATTGTTGTTCACCGACTTTTAATACAGCAAATTCGGCGAGAGAGGTTTCTAGTAATTGAAATGGTATTTTGAAGGCATTTTCGGCCCATTCTAGCATGTCTTTATGTGTGGAAAACTCATAGGCAGGAATATGATGATCGGCGTTTGGATCAACATATTGAAGCGTCTCACCATCTTTCTCTACTAGTTTGAGACGAAGAGATTCTGTTGTCATGATACAAGTTGCAATGGCCTGCTTCAGTTTAGCGAGCTGCAACGGCCCATTGACGAAAATAATACCGCCAATATGATTAATTGGTGTTTCTGGATAAAATGTTTCCATGTTCATCACGCGCCGCTGCGGATGTGTTAATGGCCAATATACTAAACTACTAGTCAATTACGCCACCTCTACTTTTCATATAGTTAACATTTCTACGAACTTATTAAATCACATAATGGTATTTTTGTAAATAATTGAGATAAACTGTCTAAATTTGTTCATTTTTTAATCTAGACGCTAGGATAGCCGACACAGTAAACAGGCCAACGTTGATAAAAAAGACGACTCTTGCCCCAAAGAGATCGGTCATGGTGCTCATAACGAGGATCGACATTCCGTATATAAAAGTCGATAGTGTATGTTGAGCTGATAGTATTTTAGGCAATTCAATTTGACTCAATGTATCTTGTACATAGGTACGAATAGCAATGCTGCGAAGCTGAAAAGCTGGTCCTAATAAAAAGACAAACAATAAACTCATCCATGCTGAATGATTCAACCCTAAGCAAAGAGTTAGCACAGCTACGATCACCGAACTATAAAAAATGTGATCAAACAAACGCTGTTCCACATGCTTTGCGAACCGCAGCACGAGCAGACCGCCTAGAATGGTTCCACCAAAATAGCTTGCGTTAATAAACCCCCACCATGTTTCAGGCTGGTGTAAGACTTCAGTGACATAAACAAGAATAATAGCACCAGTCCAGATACTTCTGCCGCTCATGGACAGCATTTCTAAAATCGTTAATGTTCTAATGATTCGCTTTCCATACATGATCTTCCAGCCTGAAAAGATCCGTGTACCAAATGATTCAGACTGTTGCTCTTGTTTAGCTGCGGCCCCAGTATCAATGATAAAGAGCATAGATATGAGCGACAAACTGTATAAAACAAGTGTGGTAATTAGTAGAAACTGCGGTCCAAGAATGCCAATAAACAGGCCTCCTAAAAGCCAGCCTAGTAAAAGGACAATTTGATCAGATGTTAAAATATAGCTATTGGCTTTTAGTAAAAAGTTCTTTTCTACTAAACGCGGGATCATCGAATTTCGAACAGGAATGGTTCCCCCATCTATCAAAGAAAGGAAAAATACAATGATAAAAAAGAGAGGAATAGTAAATGTTGATAGTTGTAGTATATAAATGAAAATCAAGCAACCGAAGAAAGCAATTTGACACATTTGCAAATAGATAATGAGTCTTTTCAGCTTAAATTGATACATAAAGAAAGGAATAAGCACCGCTCCAAGAGCTTGTCCAACAAACTGCGAGACAGCCACCATTGAAGCAATTAGTGTAGAATTTGTTAATTGGTATGTCAGGATGGTCAGTACGAGGACATATAGTGAATCCCCGAAATTAGCTAGGGATTGTCCCCCTAATAAAAAGTAAAATGATTTGTTTTTCATATTTATCTCCATTTTCTCTTCATTAACACCCATAATAATACATTATTTTCTACACTTCTACTTTTTATAACAATATTTTCATAATTTGATACATTTTTACTAATTTAAAAAACCGCCAAAAGGCGGTTTTTATTTAGTCATATATATGAACAGTCGGTTCTTTGTCCTCAGCATTTTTCGTGATCAGGGCTTCTTGTTGATCAGAAGATGTGATGTTGATTTCGATATTGGTACTCTTGTAGTAATCCATGACTTCACCGGTTAAATATTGTGTGAAGGCTACGACTTCCGTTTTTCCATAGAACTGCATTGGAATTTCGATTTTCATTTTTTGCAGGTTGCCGTTTTTGTAAAAGCCTTTTCCTACAACACCAGTGTAATTCGGGAAGTAATCTTCTACCTTTGTCTTGAAGCGATCAAATCGCTCTGAATCATCTTTGTAGCTGCTTTTCGCACTATCTGAAGGGAAGAATACATTCTCCTCTTTGATCGTATCCCAATTTCCGATATCAGCGGAGCCTGCTTTCACATCTGTTTTGGCGATAAAGTTACCTGGAACGATAGATGATTTTGGTGCTTGCTTATAAAGGGCAATCATGACAGGCACTTTTTGCAGTCCGTCCATTTGACGAATTCGCTTGATCACTTGTTCAGCGATTTTTTCACCCTCTGCCAAAAGTTTCTTTGAATTTTTCGATGAATCGATGGTCACCTCTTGCTGCGGGTCACCGATCTTTTCACGGTAATAATAAACCGAGTTCAGCGCAAGACCAATGACAACTCCGCCAAGCTGTAAGCTGTTTTTGTCTTTTCGAATTAAGTAATTATGCTCTAGCATTGAAGCTAAGTAAATTGGACTATTTTCATTTTTAGACTTTGTTGAACCTGAGTTTGGAAGAGCAGGATTTAAGCCCAGATTCTTAAAGTCTTTATCTTCTTTTTCTGCCTTTTTCAGATCACTGCCTGTTTTTTTGCGCGCCAGCCAGCTAAGAACAGTGTCCTCATCTAAATGCTGTCCTTCTTGGAATAGATAGTCGTTTGTATTAAATGACTCTGTTGCAAGGCGCATAAGTCCTGTTTCAAATTCATCAATGTCCAAGCGTGTATTGAGACGCTCCGCTGTTAGACCTCTAGCAGCTCCTTGTTTAAACGGCAGCACCATTTTGTAATAGGAGTCTGAGATATTGTACATCGGGATGATGGCTGTTTCCTTTGTTTCCTTCGTTTCATCCGTTTTTTGTGTGACCTCTTCCTCTTCCTTTCCCCCAAAAGGTGCACACGCTGACAATACCAGTGTGAGCATTGTCAGCAGCAATAACAACTTTTTCAATAGAAAACACTCCTCTTATTTCTTTAGCTCCTCGAGCATTTTAGCTTCGTCCCAAATTTCAATATTGAGTTCTTTTGCCTTTGTCAGCTTACTTCCCGCTGCTTCTCCGGCAATGACTAGATCTGTTTTTTTACTCACACTGCCTGCCAGCTTTCCGCCTAATGCTTCGATCGCTGCTTTTGCATCGTTTCGAGCCATTTCTTCTAATTTTCCTGTCAGCACAATGGTTTTTCCTGCAAAGTAGGAATCACTTTCTTCTGCTTTTACCGGCTTTGGCCCTGTGTAGGTCATATTGACTCCGAGCTCTTTTAGTTCGTTCAGCAGATCGAGTATTTCTTCTTTCTCAAAGTACGTGACGACGGCATCAGCCATTTTTTCACCGATTTCGTCGACTTCAAGTAATTGTTCTTTCGTCGCTTGCTTTAATTGATCGATGTTTTCGAAATGCATCGCCAAGGTCTTTGCCGCTTTTGAACCAATAAATCGAATACCGAGTCCAAATAGTAACCGCTCAAGAGAGTTTTCTTTCGATTGTTCAATTGAACGCAGTAAATTGTCGACAGATTTTTCGCCCATTCGTTCAAGCTGAATGAGCTCTTCTTTCGTTAATCGATAAAGGTCGGACACACGAGAAACGAGCTGTTCCTTGAAGAGCTGTGTAATGACCCGCTCGCCAAGTCCATCAATATTCATTGCATTACGAGAAACGAAGTGAATGAGCCCCTCACGTATTTGGGCAGGACATTCTGGGTTGATGCATCGCAAGGCCACTTCGCCTTCGATTCGCACCAGCTCACTATGACACTCTGGACATTCAGTTGGCATGTGAAACGGCTTTTCTTCGCCTGTACGCTGATCAACAAGGACACCTGCGACTTCAGGAATAATATCCCCGGCTTTTTTCACAATCACTTGATCAAAATAGCGAATATCCTTTTCTTTGATCAAATCTTCATTATGAAGAGATGCACGCTGCACTGTCGTCCCTGCTACTTTGACAGGCTCAAGAATCGCTGTTGGTGTAATCACGCCTGTACGTCCGACACTTAGTTCAATATCAAGTAGCTTCGTTACGACCTCTTCAGCCGGAAACTTATACGCAACCGCCCAGCGCGGGCTTTTTGCCGTGAAGCCGAGTTCTTCCTGCTGAGCGAGTGAATCGACTTTAATAACGATTCCATCGATTTCATATGAAAAATCGGCACGCTTTATTTTTAATGTTTCAATGAGGTCGATGACTTCTTCGATCGTTTGGCACATTCTTCTTTCTTTGTTTGTTTTAAAGCCAAGTTCGTCGAGAAAATCAAGTCCTGCACTTTGCGTTTCAACACCAATTTCATCAAGCTCCGCTATACTGTAGACGAATATATCAAGGTTTCGTTTCGCTGCAATTTTCGTATCAAGCTGACGAAGTGAACCTGCAGCCGCATTACGCGGGTTTGCAAACGGCTCTTCTTCGTTTTGTATTCTTTTTTCATTTAATGCTTCAAAAGAAGGTTTTGGCATAAATGCCTCGCCTCTCACTTCAATCGACAGAGGGCGTTTGATTTTAAGCGGGATGGAACGAATCGTTTTGAGATTTTCAGTAATATCCTCACCCGTTGTTCCATCGCCGCGCGTCGCTCCTCGGACAAACACGCCATTTTCATAACGGAGAGAAACAGCGAGTCCATCAATTTTCAGCTCGACATTGTATGCGATATCGTCACCGACTGCTTGACGAACCCGGCGGTCAAAATCAAGAAGGTCCTGTTCATTAAACGCATTCCCAAGGCTGAGCATTGGTGTGCCGTGACGCACTTTTTGAAAGGCGTCTAAAACAGCACCGCCCACTCTTTGTGAAGGAGAATCCGCTGCTTTTAAGTCAGGGTGCTCTTCCTCCAAAGAGATCAGCTCACGCATCCGCGCATCATATTCAGCGTCAGGAACACTTGGACGATCAAGTGTATGATATTCGTAGTTGTATTGATTCAAAATCTGGTGCAGTTCCTCGATCCGGCGTTTCGCTGCTTCTTTATCCATCTGCTTCTTCCTTTCAATTCATCCGTTTTGTCAGTCCTATCAGTTTATTGCTTCTCGATTGGTGCAAATGCTGCGAGAAGACGCTTAATGCCTGTAGGGCTTGGGAACGCAATATCAAGCTCTGTGCTGTCTCCGCTGCCTTTCACACTCACAACCGTACCAACGCCCCATTTTTTATGGGCCGCTTTATCGCCCACAGCCCAGCCAATACTGCCACCGCCTGTGTTTTGAATGGTTTGTGTTTGCGGACGTGAGACAGGTCCCCGTCTTTGCGGTCTTTCTCTTGTTTGGCCAAACGGTGTTTTTGTTTCTTTTTTCTCATTTAGGTTGTCCAATAAATCGGCTGGTATTTCTCGAATAAATCTTGATTCAAGGTTCATGTTCGTCCGGCCGAAAAGTGTTCTCATTTTCGCACTTGATAAATAAAGCTCTTCTTCAGCCCGTGTGATGCCTACATAAGCGAGGCGGCGCTCTTCTTCCATCTCTGCATCTTCCATTAATGAACGGCTGTGCGGGAAGACACCCTCCTCCATTCCCATTAAGAAAACAACAGGGAATTCCAAACCTTTTGCGGCGTGAAGTGTCATTAAGATGACAGCATCCTGATCTTCTTCTTCATTTTCATCCAGCTTATCAATATCTGCGACGAGGGCAAGATCTGTCAGGAAGGTCACAAGTGACTTGTCTTCATTTTGTTCTTCAAAGTTCTTCGTGACGGATAAAAACTCGTCAATATTTTCTAAGCGGCTTTGTGCTTCAATCGTTTTTTCAAGCTTAAGCGCTTCACGATAGCCTGTTTTCTCTAAAATTTCTTCTGTTAATTCTGTGACAGATAAATAATCCTGCATGTTCGTCATTTGATCAATGAGCTGTTTGAACTCATCAAGCGCATTGGCTGCTCGTGCACTCAGTCCAATGAAATCCACCTGACCAAGTGCTTCAAACATAGACAGATCATTCATCTCCGCATATGCTGCAATTTTATCAACAGATGTCGCACCGATTCCGCGCTTTGGTACGTTGACAATTCGTGCAAAACTAATATCGTCATCTGGGTTTGCCACTAGGCGTAAGTATGCCAAGATGTCCTTGATTTCTTTTCTGTCATAGAACTTCGTGCCGCCGACAATGTTGTATTGAATGTTGGCCTTCATTAACGTTTCCTCTATGACACGAGACTGGGCATTTGTTCGGTAAAGGATCGCAAAATCGGATAATTTACGCTTTCCGCTTTGATGAAGCTGACGAATCTTTCCTGCGACAAATTGTCCCTCACCGAATTCATTATCTGCACGGTAATAGGCTATCTTCGCGCCTTCATCATTTTCTGTCCAAAGATTTTTTGGCTTTCGGTTTGCATTGTTTTGAATCACCGTATTTGCAGCATGCAAAATGCGTTTCGTCGATCTGTAATTTTGCTCAAGCAGAATCACTTCACTGGATGGATAATCTTTTTCAAAGGAGAGAATGTTTGTAATATCCGCTCCGCGCCAGCGATAAATAGACTGGTCAGAGTCACCGACAACACATATATTTTGAAAACGCTGCGCGAGCAGTTTCACAAGCATGTACTGCGCTCTGTTCGTATCTTGATACTCATCCACATGAATATATTGGAATTTCCGCTGATAGTGCTCTAACACTTCAGGGATGCGCTCAAATAGACGAATCGTCATCATAATTAAATCATCGAAGTCGAGTGATTGGTTTTTGAGTAAACGCTTTTGATAATCTGTATAGACATCGCTGACCACTTGATCATAGAAATCACCGGCTGTTTTGGCGTATTCCTCTGCGTCAATGAGTTCGTTTTTTGCACTGCTGATCGATCCTAAAATGCTGCGTGGATCGAACTTTTTAGGATCGATATTCCGTTCTTTTAAAATGTTTTTAATGACTGAAAGCTGGTCAGATGTGTCTAAAATAGAGAAGTTGCGATTCACACCAATGCGGTCAATATCGCGTCTTAAAATACGGACACACATGCTGTGGAACGTAGAGATCCAGATGTCATCCGCGCCAGGTCCTAAAATAGCCTGGACACGTTCACGCATTTCACGTGCTGCTTTATTTGTAAATGTAATCGCTAAAATGTTCCACGGAGCTACATGTTTTTCTGCCATTAAGTAGGCAATTCGATGTGTGAGCACCCGTGTCTTCCCGCTTCCTGCTCCTGCCATCAACAATAAAGGACCGTCTGTTGCTTTGACTGCTTCTTTCTGTGCGTCATTCAGCCCTTCTAATAGATGATTCGATATTTCATTCATTCCATTCACCGCCAATTCGAACTTATGTTCTATTTTAACCCGTTTCGTCTTATTTGACTATGATGACTTTTTGACTGCATCCACTGTCTTTAATGCTTCTTTGAAATTGTCATAAATGACGTTTCCTACAACCACGACGTCTGCATGCTGCGAGAAGTCTTTTGCCTGCTTAGCGTTCTCGATGCCGCCGCCATAAAAAAGAACTGTTTCATCAAGCACTGCTTTTGTTTCTTTGACAAGCTCTATGTCTCCAAGCGTTCCGCTGTATTCCAGATAAAAAATGGGCAGCTTCATCAAATGCTCTGCCACTCTTGCATATGCTCTGACGTCATCGATATCCAGCGCTGTATTTGCCTCTGTGAGCTTGGCCGCTTTACAATCTTCATTTAAGATGACATAACCTTCAGGCACAATCTCTTCCATTGACATCAAATCACCGAATTCCTTCATCGCGTCCTTATGAAGCCCGACAATCCAGTCAGGGTGAGTACTGTTTAAGACAGTCGGGATGAAATACAGATCAAAGCCCGGCACAATCATCTCATGTGTGGAGATTTCGAGCACACATGGCACTAGAAAGCGGCGGACCTTTGACATCAATTGAAGCACGTTGTCCTCTGTCACATGATCACTTCCGCCAATCAATATGGCATCCGTCCCAGATTCGCAAATCGCTTCTAGCTGTTCATCGGAAATTTCTTTATTTGGATCGAGTTTAAAGACATGCTTCCACTCGGTAACATCATACATGAAAAACGTTCCTCCATTCGTTTCATTCCATTTAAATATTATAACAAAATCAGTGACCGCAAAAAATGGGTAACCTCCTTCAGTTAAAAGTTTCATTCTTTTGAAAATGGGTGGCGTGATTTAAAGATTTAGAAACAAAAAAGCAGATGCTAAGCATCTGCTTTTTTATTAAATGAACATAGTTTTTTTATTTTTCAAGTGGAGCAACTTGTGCTGTTGGTGCACCACATAGCAAGAAAAAGCCAAATAATACTGGAGGTGATACCGCAATTCCAGTTAAAGTTAGAAACCCTAGAACACTTAACCATTCACCTTTTTCAATAGCCTTTTGAACCTGATTTAAAGCCCCCTTAGTAATACCAAGAGCATCTTCAAGACAACGTTGAACAGTGTTTTTTTGTGTAGTAGCAATACCTTTTTGTTGATTCATATAGTTCGCAAAAGCGATCATGCCTTCTTTTTGATAAACTGGGTATGAAGCTTTTTCTAATTCCTTTTCGTTAACAACATAACCTGCTTCATCATCAAATACTAGAATTTTAGTAAAGATATACTCTATTTCAGCTACAGATTTTTCAATTTGTTCTTTTGTTAATCCTTTCAATCCAGCCTCAGGATTTACTGAATTTTCAGCTGATGCTACTGGCACTATTGTTGCAATAGAAAGTAATAAAGCCAGTGTGAATACAAATAATTTTTTGATCAATGTACAAACTCCCCTTTTCTTTAAAATAACCAAATAACCATAAATTTGATTTTATGGTTATTTTTGATAATAACATATAGTTTTAGTTTAGTTTTCGTTTTAAGGTAGAAATAATTTGTTTTTACATAAATAGTGTTAATTCGACTTTTTTCGCAAGAATTATGAGACTGTTAAAATCACAAATGAGATTCCCCAAGTTAATACTCCAAATAAAATAAAATATTTTAGAAAAAGTTCAAAATTAGTGAGCTTCCTCTCATTTCTAGTTTTCTTAAGTCTCCAATAAAAAGCATATGCGCACAACACAAGTACTATATGGCTCAGTTCAGACATTTTTTCAAAAAAATACAAATCCGCCATTTATCATTCATCTCCAATATAGTTAATTTATCCCTTTAAAGTATATACAAAGATACATTCGTTGCACATCCTGCTATGTTCTTAATTTTAGTTTATTATAATAATTGATATTCTTTAATTTACCTTCGATACCCATTCATAATTTCAAATCTCGTTAATTAGCTAACGTATTCGTTTAACAGTAAAATGAAGCAGGTGACCCCATTGAAAAGAACAATTACATATGAACAAAGTATAGATATCGGATACATCTATATCACCCCGCAATCGGAGCGTTTGAAAATCAAAGAAACCATTGAATTAGATGTCAATGAATGTATCAATGTAGATATCGATAAAGAGGACCGAGTGGCTGGATTGGAGTTATTTGCAGAAGAATCCGAAGTGCTGCGGAACGCTCCGGTTTATGAGGATCATCTTTCTTTACGTTTGACGGATCAGGAAGTTCTCTCAACCTATCATCTGTCAGGCGTTGAATCCCAATTCTCGACACCTGATCACAAAAGGCTGATCGGTTTTACCATTGTCGATCCTCTTCGCTATAACACCACAAGAAAAAACCGTTTTGATCTTTCAAAACGGTTTTTTTCAAACTATTGTCTCGCTTCATTAAAATAATGGACGGATGTCATGGCCCCTTCGTCGACCATCTTGTTGTCTTGGATATCTAATGGATCTGGGTGGCCGGCTTTTTCAGGAACCTTTTCATCTGACCGGAACATGCTTGCCCATTTTTTCAGATGCTGTTTATTTTTTACCGCTAATAACACAGCTCCTCCAACCCCTAATCCTGCAAGTACATACGCATTTGGACGCTTATTCATGTATGTTCCCTCCCCTTATGATCTTATTTGTAAGTTACCCCGCCTTTTCATTTCTAAACGTCACAATATGTTGATGTGGTTTCTCTTTTTATGAAAAGTGGAATAACAACAGCAATGAAAGAGAAAAGAGGGGATCTTCATGACCACAACCTTAATGATCATCGGCACATTGCTAATCATTTTTTTGATCATCCCAATCATTCTATTGATCTGGATTTGGATGAGGGATGAAAAACAAGAAGAACATTCAGTTCTACGAAATTATCCGGTCATTGGAAAGCTGCGGTTTATCTTTGAAAAAATAGGACCTGAGCTTCGCCAATATCTGTTTCTGAATGACCGAGAGGAGCTGCCCTTCTCAAGAAGAGAATACGAGCAGGCGGTCATGTCAGGAAAGTACAAAAGCCGGACGATGGGCTTTGGATCAAAACGTGATTTTGACAAGCCAGGCTATTACATTCGAAACGTCCTGTTTCCAAAGCAGCGAGATGAACTACGAATCGATCAATCTGAAAAAATCAAAACGAAAGTGTATCAAATTGATCAAGACAATTTACTGCGAAGAAGTGAACATTTCAAAGAAGTCGAAGCAAATCCTTATTTTCTCCATCAAGAGGATGTACAAGTCATTGGCGAACACACATGTCAAAAGCCTTTCCATGTGAAAGGACTGATCGGTCAATCCGCTATGAGCTACGGCTCCTTAGGCGACAGGGCTATTACAGCTTTATCCTCAGGATTAAAAATGGCCGGCGGTACGTGGATGAACACAGGTGAAGGCGGGCTTTCTCCTTATCACCTCAAAGGCGGCGCAGATATCATTTGTCAGATTGGGCCCGGTTTATTTGGCGTTAGAACAGAGGATGGCGCATTTTCCTTTGAAGAATTCAAGAAAAAAAGCGAGCATGAGGAAGTCAAAGCCTTTGAACTCAAGCTGGCACAAGGAGCAAAAACACGCGGCGGTCATATTGACGGCGAAAAAGTAACGGAAGAAATTGCGAATATCCGTAAATTACCGCCTCACCAATCCATTGACAGCCCAAACCGCTTTGAGATGTTCCACTCCATTCCTGACATGTTTGATTTCATTGAGGAGCTGCGGAGTATAGGCGGAAAGCCAGTTGGAATCAAACTTGTTGTCGGGCATAAAGAAAATATTGAAGAGCTTGCCAGCTATATGAAAAAAAGCGGGAAACACCCTGATTTCATTACAGTTGATGGCGGAGAAGGCGGTACAGGGGCATCCTTTCATGAATTGGCGGATTCCGCAGGGCTGCCAATTTTCACGGCACTCCCTATGGTTCATCAAATTTTGAAAGAATACGGTGTCAGAGATCAGGTGAAGCTCTTTGCTTCTGGCAAGCTTCTCTCGCCTGATAAAATTGCGATTGCCCTTTCAATGGGAGCTGACTTTGTGAATATTGCTAGAGGTCTCATGTTTTCAGTCGGATGCATTCGCGCCCAAGTCTGCCACACGAATAAATGCCCAGTCGGGGTCGCCACAACTGATCCAAAGCTGCAAAAGGGTTTATCAATTGAAGAAAAAAAATACCGAGTGTGCAATTATATCCTGTCTCTTAGAGAAGGTTTGTTTAACTTATCCGCAGCTGCGGGAATAGAATCGCCTATTCATTTTAATGAAAAACATATTATTTTTAGACAAGAGAATGGCGAGACAAGCGAAGTGCCGATGTTCTCAGGCACACAGCCATCTGTCTAGCTTGAAAAGGTGCTGAAACGCACCTTTTTTTATTAACATTTTCGTATAAAGTTAGCAAACAGTAGAGTTTAAGAAAATCATCTCAAACGAAGATGACATCTCCTATGAATGAGAAAGATGGTTTATGGACGAGCTAAATTAAAAAAACAGGGACAATTTATCAGTCCCTGCCCGCTTTTCATAAAAAAACTGCAAACAAGTCCATTTTTCGTGAAAAGGATTGTTTACAGTGAAAGCTGCTTTATTTTGTTTCGTTATTTTCCTGCTGTTCGGCTACGCGGTCAAGTGCCATCGTATAGGCATCGTTGCCGTAGTTTAAGCAGCGTTTGACACGTGAGATGGTTGCAGTGCTTGCACCTGTTTCCGTCTCAATTTTATGATACGTGTTTCCCTCGCGAAGCATACGTGCTACTTCAAGACGCTGTGATAAAGATTGGATTTCATTGATGGTACACAAATCATCAAAGAATCGATAACATTCTTCCAGGTCTTTAAGGGATAAGATGGAGTTGAATAACTGATCTAAACTTTTGCCCCTTAATTTATCAATTTGCATCTTAATACATCTTCTCCTTTACTATTGCCACACCGCTTTGCACGATCTTCTTCTAAGAAAGCGGTATCTTTCCTGACTAATTTTTTTAAAACCTCAGCAATGAGCTTTGAACAGATCATGACAGGTTTGGTTCTACGCTGAAAATGCCGTCAGGTTCTTTCGTAAGCCGAAGCTTCTTTATCGTAAACAAATTCGACAAGTTCTGTCATTTTCCTTGTATGACAATCTGACAAACTTGTTTGCTTCCTGTATAAAGATGACTTCTGCTTGGTTAGGTCTTCTGCCCTAATATATAGACTTTGCGGAAAGCTCAGCGAGACCCACAAATATGCGCCCCGCCTTGCTCGATCATTCAAAATATGTTGGCCGGTCAGCGTAACCGACAGAATCATTTTACAATTAGAGTACTTCATTCGTCATGTCAAAGCCCTCTGCTTTGTCAACAGCTCCACATAAGATCATGATCACTTACATGGCAGTGAAGAGAACCATAGCTCACTTCTGCCCTATAACAGCAGTCAGAAATGCGGCAAAGATGATACAGCTCCACTCTGTTATATTTTAACGCATTATAGACGGAAAGAGTACAGTTTTTTTCATGACATCAAATATTCCTCTTGGCGTCACTCGAATATATGGCAAATGTGTACTTTGGAAAAAGACAAGTGTATCAATTGGGCAGTCAAATGGATAGCCGCGCTCAATGAGCAGCTCGCGTAATGTTTGTTCCTGCTGAAGAACAGTCTCAAATGGTTCAGCCGATGCACAGCCTGATAATTGCAGCGGGATTTCATGCAAAATTTTCCCGTTCTCTGTGAGGACGATTCCCCCGCCAATTTCTTTCATCCGCTTATGTGCCAGCATCATATCCTCTTTATTTTTCCCGATCACTAAAATGTCACCCGTGAGCGAAAATGAGCTGACAAAGCCTTGCACTTTGTTTGCGAATCCTTTTAGCATCGTATTCACACGCCACTCGCCTTTTCGGTCAATTAGGCTAAAGAAGCTTTGATCATGGTCACATGACAGCTGGTTGATTGAGTTATCAATTTCCACTGTATAAGGCTCCATGATGACGGCATTTCTCATCTTCACACCTAGCGGCATAGAGAATTGCAAATCACTCATCGTCAGATCATACCCCAAATCTAATGGAAGAAGCCCGCCATTTTCCCATTTTGTTTCTTGGAATTGATGCTGGTTCTCGCCATCTAATTTGAGGATAATCCCTTTAGATATGACCGTTTCAGGATTTGGGTTCATTGGATCATCTAAAATATTCAAAGAAGCCAGCCGTCCAGGACCGACAACGCCTAATAAGTCATCAATTTGATGGTATTTTGCAATGTTAAATGTCGCCATATTATACGCATCAATGATCGGCACGCCTTCTTCAAGGGCGATCGAAATCAAGCGGTTAATCATGCCTTCCTCATAAAAGTGAGGAGCAGCACCATCTGTTGTATAGAAAAAGTGGTCATAGTGTCTAAAATCACGCTCATGCAATTCTCTTAAAATGTTCACTAAATCTGGGCGGATGGAAGAATGCCGCAATGAAACATGATAGCCAAGGGACAAGCGTTTTAACACATCGTCCGCATTCATCGCTTCATGATCACTGTCCGCGCCAAACAGCTTCATTTTTGTTAGCGTTTTCTCAGAAGCTCCAGGGAAATGCCCTTCAATTCGTTTTCTCTGCTTCTTCGTTTCTTGCATGCAATATAAAATGAGATCATCACCGTCCATCAATCTTGGCCAGCTTGTTAATTCGCCGCCTTGAAGGACGTCAGGATGATCAATCCATTCCTTCCGGTAGTTGACAGGCAGCATCTCATCTTCATATCTGACTTCCGTTTGAAGATCGTATCTGGACCACCAGAAATACTGAAATGGCTGCTTTTTTAATTCACACAGAGTGGAAAGCGCTTTCTTTTCATTGCTTTGCAAAAGAAGAAATAAGTTATCGCTGACCATTGTTGTTGTGCCAAATTGAGACACATATTCTGCAAGTGATTGGGGATTATAAATATGGAACGGGTGCGCGTGAGGCTCTATATACCCAGGCACAATGTATTTCCCTTCACAATCAATCACACGTTTAGCTGATTTATTTTGAGGAAGCTCTGCTCCGACATAAACAATTCGATCATCATGTATCCAAATATTTGCCTTCACCCATTGCTTCAAAAACGGGTTAAGCACGAGTCCATTCGTTAAAAGGAGTGTTGGAACTATTTTTGAGTCGACTACATCGATTTGTGTGCGGATGTCATTATTTCTCCAATTAAAAGTACGTTCGGACATTCACATACTCTCCTTCATTTGTATTAGCCCTATCGTAACATAACGAACCACGTTACGCATTAATGAAACGTTACAATTTCTTGAAATCACACTTAAAATAATTTAAAAAAGGAGATTCACCTTCAATGAAACCTAATCTCGGCTTAATGGAAGCGCTCATTAGAATTGCCTGCGGAATGACAATATGTACTGTAGCTGGATCCTTATATGCTAGAAAACCATGGAGTAAAATGCTGCTTTTGGGCATCATGTTTGGCGGTATGAAACTAGGATCTGGCATTCTTCGTTTTTGTCCAGTGACATATATGTGTGAGCAGCAAAACACACATAAAGAGAAGGCTGAGTAAGGCAGCCTTCTTTTTTTGTGATCATTTTCATCTCATTCCGCTGCTTCACACCATTCGACCATTGTCCCTGCAATAATTTCTGCTGCTTCTATCACATGCTCAATGTCGATAGATTCATTCGGAAAATGGGCAAGCTCCGTTGTTCCAGGTCCAAACACGATAATGGGAATACCTGCTGCCTGTGACAGTAATCCGCCGTCAGTTCCCCAAGGGGCGGCTTCGATCTTCGGCGGCTGCTTCATGACCGCTTCATATTGTTCCTTCAATAAACCTAAAAGCGGATGATCCGTATCGATTGAACCCGGTAGCCATCTTGCACCAAACCATTCGACCTCAACAGGATGCTCTTGGAACCATTCATCTTTTTCTCCGAGTTCTGCCATCCAATTTTCTAGTTCCTTTTCTGCCTGTTCTACTGTCTCACCCGGCATCACCCCGAGCCTGCCTTCCATTGTGACAAGGTCTGCTACAGAGGATGGCCAATCACCGCCTTGAATTTTCCCGATATTGATCGGAATTGGAATTGGAATATGCTGAAACAGCGGCTCCGTGATTCGCTGATTTCTTTCTTCTTCTAGTGCTGCTATATGTGAAAGGACAATCGTACTCTTTTCAATAGCAGAAACGCCGTGATATCTTGTTCCTCCATGAGCAGCCCTTCCTTTAATATGCAGTCTGAACCATTTAGATCCTTGCTGAATCGGAAAGATTTTCATATGACTTGGCTCTGGAATGATGGCTGCATCTGCTGTATATCCTCTCTGTATGGCTGCAAGGGTGCCTGCACCGCCGCTCTCTTCTTCAACAACACTATGAAACACGACATCTCCCTTCAGCGGAATCTGAAGTGCATGCAGTGCCTCAAGTGCAAAGAGTAAAGAAACGTTTCCACCTTTCATATCTGTTGCCCCGCGTCCATAAAGTCTCCCGTTTATGATATGCCCGCTGTAGGGCGGATATGTCCATTGTTTGTGATCTCCTGCTGGGACAACATCCACATGCCCATTTAATAAAATAGATTTGCCGCCGCCTTTTCCTTTCAATCGTCCGGCGACATTAGGACTTCCTTTAAAAGAACGCCTTGGGGAATAAAAATACGGGTGGTTCAGCAAGTCATCTCCGCCAATGTCCCATATGTCGACATCAAAGCCAATGGCAGAAAGTTTATTTGCTACGATTTGCTGTACTTCTTGCTCATTCCCTTGTGTGCTGTCACATTGCACCATTTGCTGAAGAAGCGTTACGGCTTCCTCCTTATGCTCTTTCATCCAGTTTCTGATACGTGTGGTTGGCTGCAAGTCAGTCATCCTTTCTACACAACAGATTTGACATCAGGCGCTAAAATGAGCGGCGCCTCTGTCGCCCTCATGACATCTTCCGGCTGAAACGGCGGCATGACTTCACGCAAAATGAGCAGCTGTGATTTGACCTCAATGACTGCCATATCTGTAATAATCAGATCCACACAAGACTTAGCTGTTAAAGGTAGCGTGCAGGCGGCTTTTATCTTAGATTGTCCGTGTTTATCAAGGTGGCTCATCACGACCACTACCTTTTTCGCTTTTTGCGCGAGTTCAATCGCTCCGCCCATACCCGGTACTCGTTTACCCGGTACAATCCAATTCGCAAGATCCCCCTGACTGCTGACTTCAAGTGCACCTAAAATCGTCATATCCAGCATCCCTTTGCGAATGATGCCAAAAGCGGTTGTGCTGTCCATATATGAGCCGCCTTTTGTTAATGTAATAGGGAAACCTCCGGCATTGCACAAATTCGGATCTTCTTCCCCTCGTGCTGGTGAAGCGCCTGCTCCCATAATGCCGTTTTCTGCATGCAGCCACACCTCGTAATGTGCTGGGATGTATTCAGCTGCAAGGGTTGGGATGCCGATCCCAAGATTGACGATCATCCCATCTTCAATTTCCTGTGCCGCACGTTTCGCTATGCGGTGTCTTAAATCGATGTCTCCCATGCCCATGTCCAGTTCACTCCTTTTGATTGCACGATCTGGTTCACAAATACGCCTGGCGTCACAATTTCCTCTGGATGAAGCCTGCCCACAGGCACAATCTCTTCTACTTCTGCAATGGTCCAGTCTCCTGCCATCGCCACAATCGGGTTTGTATTCCGTGCACTTTTATCAAAAATCAGGTTCCCTGCTTCATCTGCTTTGAGGGCATTCACAATTGCAATATCCGCAGTCAGTGCAGGCTCAAGAATATACTTCTTTCCACCTAGCGGAACCAATTGTTTCTCATCAAGATTGAGGCTATCCATGCCGACATCTGTCACAATGCCCGCTAAACCCATACCGCCTGCCCTGATCTTTTCCGCTAGGATGCCCTGCGGGTAAAAAAGAACGTCTAGTGTACCCGCCTGCATTTTCTGCCCGGCAATTGGATTAGAGCCAATATGTGAAGCAATGATTTTCTTCACTCTTCCTTCTGTGATCAGCCTGCCAATACCAATTTGCGGGAAGCCTGCATCGTTTCCGATCAATATCAGGTCTTTGATATTGGCTTCTAGGATGGCATCGATCAATGATGGCGGTGAGCCCACACCGCCAAACCCGCCAAACATGATAGTCATTCCGTCTCTAAAATGCGTGATGACTTCATCAAAGTTCGCTGTTTTGTCCATTATCTTTCCTCCCTACATCGCAGATGGGAAAAACCCTCGATTGATGACTTCTTGTTCAACCTGCGTCATTGTCTGCCCGAATAAATGAATGAGTTCATCCATCTCCTGCTGCGTGATGGAAAGCGGCGGTGCGATCATGATTGCTGCACCTCCTACGCCATCCTCTCCAGCGTTTGCTGGGTAAACAAGCAACCCATTCTGCTTGGCCGTCTCCACAACTAAATGCGTTATTTGAGCATGGGCAGGAAATGGTGTTTTTGATAATCGGTCTGCGACAAACTCAATGCCAATGAGCAGTCCCTTTCCTCTCACATCTCCTATAATGGAATGTTTTGATTGCAAATCCTTTAATGCATTCATTAAATATCGGCCAGACAAATCAGCCCGTTCTGAAAGCTGGTGTTTTTTCATATATCGAATGACAGCCAGTGAGACGGCTGCTGAAAGCGGATTGCCGCTATATGTGTGGCCTGCCATCACAGAGCCCGAACCGCTGAGAATCGGTGCAATCACATGATCCGCTGAGACAGCTGCCGCAATTGGTGAATAGCCGGCGCTCATGCCTTTTCCGAGTACCATAATATCTGGTACGACGCCCCAATGTTCCATGGCAAACATTTTCCCAGTTCGTCCAAAGCCTGTCATGACTTCATCTGCAATCATTAAAATATCGTTTTCCTCACAAACTCGCTTCATCGCCTCAAAATATCCATCTGGCGGTACAAGTGCCGCGCCCGCTGCTCCAACAATCGGCTCTGCAATAAAAGCCGCAATCCTCTCTTTTCCTATACGCTGAATGACGGTTTTAAATTCCTGGACATACCATTCGACCTGCTTGCTATCTTCCTTTGGCAGCCATGAACGGTAGCTATATGGCGGAGACAGCACCGGGTGTTTTTCGAGCAGTGGTTCAAAGCGCTCTCTCCTTGCAATATGTCCTGACATCGACAGCGCACCAAGTGTGATGCCGTGATAACTCATCCATCTTGAGATGATGTGATTCTTCTCAGCCTTCCCCTGCTCCTGCCAATGCTGAATGGCAATTTTCATGGCGGTCTCTGTTGCCTCTGATCCGCTTCCGACAAAAAAAGACCAGTTCAGGTTCCCTGGGCAGAGTGTACTCAATTCATAGGCAAGTTCTTCTGCTGGTTCATTTGTGAATTGTGATCTGTACGTAAAGCTCACCTTTTTCGCTTGCTCTGTCATGGCATCAATGATGTCTCTTATGCCATGTCCAATACTTGCCGTGACAGCACCAGATGAGCCGTCTAAATATTTTTTCCCGTCCCGATCATATAAATAAATCCCCTCTCCTTTCACAGCCACAGGATAATGCTGATTCAACATTGGTTTGATTAAGTAATCCCGGGTCTCCACTTTGTCATTCCTCCCTCTCTCGTCAGCAGCTGCATCTTTCTTTTTTCATGAATCGCAAGAAAATTTTGTATACTTGTTATAAGATTAGCTTAATCAAGAGGGCAGTCATCCTCCATTCGCCACATGCCCGAATTTCACACGTATTTTTTATACATCGTGTATAAGAGTGTTCAAAAGGAGGTCATGAGTCTATGGCGATTCTCGTCAAAGATGCACTCTCGCTCGATATCATGAAGGAAACAAAGCTACTTGCTGGAGAAAATGGACTGGACCGCCTCATTCAGTGGGTGACCATCGTGGAAATTATCGAAGATACTTCCAGGCTTTCAGAAGGAGAGCTGCTTGTCACAACCGGCTTTGGGCTTGCAGACAATAGGGAAAGGCGCGCCCGGCTTGAAGAACTGATTCAATCTGATCGTCTATCCGCCATTGCCATTTATAAAGGCGTGTACTTAACGGAAATTCCTGCATCACTGATTGAAGCTGCCAAAAACAGCGGCATTCCACTCATCGAGATTCCTTCACATGTCAACTTCTCAGACATTACAAAAGCCGTTCTAGAGCAAATCGTCAGCAGCCAGCTCCACCAGCTTAAATATTCTTCAGCCATTCACCAAAGACTGACTCATTTAAATGTCAGCAATAAAAATGTCACACAAATTACAGATGAGCTGGCACATCTCACTTCGGCAAACATCGTTGTGCTTGATGTTTTTTTACACCAAACAGCATCTCACCTCATAAAAGATGAAGTGACGTACTCTCCTGCTTTTGGCTTTCTGACAGATCATGAACCAATCGAAACGACGCCTCTTCTCAAGCAGGCTGAGGAGAAAGGACGGCTCGTTTATGACACGTGCGGTGCGTTTGTCCTTGCTGCATGTCCGGTGATTGCAATGGGTGATATTTTCGGGTTTATTGTGTCTTTGAAGAGAAAGGATGCGTGGCATCATCTCGACGCGATTGCCATCGAGCATGCCGGAGCCGTGTATGCGATTGAATGGCTGAAGCAAAAAGCCATTCAAGATACAGAAAACCAAATGCAAGGTCATTTGTTAGATGATATTTTGCAGCAGCAATACACAGAAGAAAGCTATGTCATCGAACAAGCAACAAAGCTGCAATATGATATGAGCGATGAGCAGGTGGTCATCTACTTTCAATTTCAGCATCAGCACACACAGCTCGATCACCAAATGATGCAGCGCCTATCTCAATTGCTCACGTCGATATTTGAACGCAGACATATTCCTTTTTTACTTAAGACAAGGCTCGATTCCATTTTTGTTCTTACCCCCGCAGGAAAAAAAGCGTTTCAAGAAGCGGAGTGGTATCGCGCAGCAGAAGAGTGCCGGAGCACTTGGTCTTATTTTTTTCCCGTCCATCCGATCGTGATTGGCATTGGGAGAGCCTATGACCAGATTGGTCTCTTTGCAAAAAGCGCGAAGGAAGCACAGTATGCAGCAAGGCTTCTTCCGCTTTTAAAGACCGACGAATGCATCATTCATTATCAGAAGCTCGGCTTATACGGGATGCTTCTTGAAATGAATGAAGCGGGTATGAATTTGCATGACTTTTACGTGGAGCTGTTAAGTCCTTTGCTTTATACGAAAAAACAGGGAGCTGACCTGATCCATACACTCGAAGTGTATTTGGCCCACAATGAAAATATTCAAAAATCTGCGGGAGAATTGTTTATTCACAGACATACATTAAGCTACCGGCTGAAACAAATTGAAACGAGAACAGGCTGCAGCCTCAAATCCACGGATGATCGGATGAAGCTGCAGCTCAGTATCATGGCGTACCGCCTATCTGGTCTGCTTGATCAGATGAGAACCATTTCATGATTCATTCGGCGTTTTCACCCATAGATTCATATCTTCAATTTTGTCAAAAATATAGCAGTTGTTTTGGAAACGCCCGGTATACGTATAGCCGAGCTGATAAAACACTTGGTTCATTCCATAAGACAGTGCACGTGCGAGAGAATAAAAGACATAGATGTGCATGGATTGAAGTTCTTTTTCGAGTGCTAGAATCAAATGATGCATGAATCCTAGTTTTCTGTATGATGGAAGGGTCGCACAATCTGTTAATTCCGCATGACCATACGGCTCATTGATTTCAGCGGATGCTGCACTCACAATGTGACCGTCATGTTCAACGGCATAAAAGACGGTCCCTTCCTCCATCACCTTTTGGATGTAATCTGGCTCATTCATTGGCGTAGGATACGTTTCAAAAACGGTATCATAGAGCTTTGCCAGCTTGTGAATATCCTGCGTATCCGCTTTCCTCATCACATACTCATCCTGCCACGTGCCTTGATCTTTTTTGAGAGGCTTTTCTTGAATAGACGCAACAATTTCATCTTCCTTCAGCCAATACGGGCTGTTCATCCGATCCTCCGTCAGAAAGAGAGACATGCCGTACGCATCACTTCCAAGAAAATAATGAGAAAACACGCCTTCAAGCCGAAAGCCTTTTTCTAAAAAAAGAGACATATGCTCACGCCTGACTTTCACAATGACCTTAGAAGCCTTACAGTCCGCCGCTTCCTGAAGAACCGACTGAATCACATCCCGCACCCTGCCGCTATAGTCATCCAAACGGATTCGCTCATTAAATGAATCCATACAGATCGAGGCAGAAAAACGCTCGTTCGCAAGTTCCTTCAATTGCACCATATACTCATCCTCTCTTATAAATCAGCTAATAAAAAAATCCAAATGGAACATGAAACAATGACGATACCAGAAAAAATCGACATGATCATATACCTAATGGCTGAGCCTTTTTTGGCTTTGTTTTGCTTTCTCGCTTCATACATGATGAGATTTGAGAACAGTATAAATAAAATAAGTAATACGATGGCAAATAGAATGATTCCTTGAATGACCATGCTGCCTCCTCATAAATTCGTCATCCCATATTACTTCTTCATATTCGAGCATCATCCCTTCTCATGAACAAAAAACACCTTTCCATCTCGTCAGATAGAAAGGTGTTTTGATTAAACGTTTTTCCCCGCAGCCTTCAGCGCACGGGCACCGATGTCACGGCGATAAAATAGACCTGGCTGTATGATTTCTTCAACCGCCTCATACACTCTTGATCTTGCCGATTCAAATGTGTCGTCAAATGCGGTCACATTCGCTACACGTCCGCCATTTGTGACGAATTGATTGTTTTCTTTTTTTGTTCCTGCGTGGAAGGTCACGACATCAGAGACAGTCGTTTGCAAGGTACCGATTGGTGTGCCTTTTGCATAGTCTTCTGGGTATCCTTCTGATGCAAGAACCACACTGACAGCCGCAGTGTCTTTCCACTGTAAGTCCACATCTTTTCCATCAAGAACATCGAGAAATACTTGAACTAGATCTGATTGTAGACGAGGGAGAACCACTTGCGTTTCAGGGTCGCCAAAGCGTGCATTGAATTCAATGACCTTTGAGCCTTCTGGTGTCAGCATTAAGCCAGCATATAAAATGCCTGTAAATGGACGCCCTTCCTGCACCATAGCGCGAGCTGCCGGTTTGACGACGTCCTCCACCGCTTTTTGGACGACTTCATCTGGAATTTGCGGAACTGGTGAATAAGCGCCCATTCCGCCTGTATTCGGCCCTTTGTCATCTTCAAAGGCCCGTTTGTGATCCTGCGCAATCACCATTGGGTACACCTTTTCTCCATTGACAAAGGCCATGAGTGAAAATTCTTCGCCTGTTAAAAATTCTTCGATAACAACAGATGCACTGGCATCGCCAAACTTTTCATCCTCTAAGAAATCATGCAGACAGTCGATCGCCTCTTCAAGTGTCATCGCGACTGTCACACCTTTTCCTGCGGCGAGACCGTCTGCTTTAATCACAATCGGCGCACCCTTTTCTTCCACATATGCCTTCGCTTCTTCAAACGATGTGAAGGTAGCATAAGCGGCTGTTGGGATATCATAATTTTTCATTAAGTCTTTTGCAAATTCCTTTGAGCCTTCAATGACCGCAGCTTTTGCATTCGGTCCAAATACTTTTAGACCTGCTTCTTCAAATGCATCAACGACACCTGCGATTAAAGGAACCTCTGGACCGACAATGGTTAAGCCGATTTCGTTTTCTTTTGCAAAACGAATTAATGCCTCATGATCGCCTTCGTCGATTGGTACAAGCTTCGCAGCATCTGTCATTCCATCATTGCCGGGTGCGACAAATACTTGGCTGACAAGTTCACTTTGATTCACTTTCCATGCGATGGTATGCTCTCTTCCGCCTCTGCCGATAATTAGTACGTTCACACTGTCATCCCCTTAATGTTTGAAATGTCTAACGCCAGTGAAGACCATGGCGATGCCGTATTCATCTGCCTTTTGAATCGATTCTTCATCACGAATAGATCCGCCTGGCTGAATGATCGCTGTTACGCCTGCCTTTGCAGCAGCTTCCACTGTATCGCCCATTGGGAAGAACGCATCAGAGCCTAGTGCGCTTCCTTTTGCCTTTTCACCTGCTTGCTCAATCGCAATGTTCGCTGAGCCGACACGGTTCATTTGTCCAGCGCCGATCCCTGCTGTCATTTGATCTTTCGCAAGAACAATGGCATTTGATTTCACATGCTTGACCACTTTCCAAGCAAGCTTTAAGTCTTTCCATTCGTCTTCTGTTGGTTCTCTTTTCGTTGGAATAGAGATCGTTGCTTCCTCTAAGCCGTACGTATCAATATCCTGAACAAGCAATCCGCCATGGACACTTGTCAGCTGTTTTTCTTTTTTCCCGAGATCCGCTTCTACATCTAATGTTAATAGACGAAGATTCTTTTTCGACGTTAACACGTCAAGTGCTTCTTGGCTGAACGAAGGAGCGATGACAATTTCCAAGAAAATTGTATGCAGCACGTCAGCCGTTTGTTTGTCTACTTCACGGTTAAGTGCCACAATGCCGCCAAAAATAGAAGTTTCGTCTGCCTTGAACGCTCGGTCAAATGCTTCTGCAATCGTTTCTCCTGTACCAACGCCGCACGGGTTCATATGCTTCACAGCAACAGCGGCCGGCTCCGTGAATTCTCGTACAATTTGGAGTGCTGCATCTGCATCTTTAATATTGTTATAGGAAAGCTCTTTTCCATGTAATTGCTTTGCAGTAGCCAACGAACCTTTCGCTGGAAGTGCATTTTCATAGAAAGTCGCCGCTTGGTGCGGGTTTTCTCCATAACGAAGGGATTGTTTTTTCTCAAACGTGACAGTGAACTGTTCTGGCTCTGTTTCGCCAACAAAATTCGTTAAGTAATCCGCAATTAGAGCATCGTAAGCAGCCGTATGACGGAATACCTTTGCAGCAAGCTCACGCTTTTTCTCTAGTGACACGCCGCCTTCTTTGATTTGCTGAATGACTGTATCATAATCACGAGGATCGACAATCACTGTGACGTCTTGATGGTTTTTTGAAGCTGCACGAAGCATTCCCGGTCCGCCAATATCAATGTTTTCAATCGCTTCTTCATATGTCACATCGTCTTTTGAGATCGTCTCTTTGAATGGATAGAGATTCACGACAACTAGATCAATCGGCTGAATGCCATGCTTTTCAATCTGTGCCATATGCTCATCGTTTTCTCTCACTGCTAAAAGTCCGCCATGAATGTTCGGGTGAAGTGTTTTGAGTCGTCCGTCCATGATTTCAGGGAATCCAGTGACTTCTGAAATCCCAATGACATCAATGCCGTTCTCTTGAAGAAGCTTGTGTGTACCTCCAGTTGAAATCACTTCAACACCAAGTTCTGTTAATTCTTTCACAAAAGGTACAAGATTCGTTTTATCGGAAACACTGATTAATGCGCGTTTGATCGTCATGCCTTCGTCACCTCATTAAGATAATTCTAAAAGTGATTTGATCACTTTTGGATATAGTGTGTGTTCTAGTTCATGCATTCTTTTTTCAATCGATTTAAGCTCTTCCCCTTGTTCGATGTAAATCGACGCTTGGTCAATGATCGGACCTGTATCCATGCCTTCATCGACAAAATGGACAGTGATGCCTGCCACTTTGACGCCTGCTTGATAGGCTTGACCAATGGCATCAAGCCCTGGGAAGGCTGGCAGCAAGGACGGATGGATATTAACAATTTTCCCTCTAAATGCTTCAAGTAATGTCGGACCAATCAGTCTCATATACCCAGCAAGGAAAACCCATTCCACTTCATGCAGCCTAAGCTGTTCAATGATCGTTTGTTCAAAAGCGGCTTTATTCGGAAAAGCCTTCGGGGTAAATGCAAAGGAGGGAATGCCCTCTTTCTCAGCACGCTCCAGCACCTTTGCCCCCGGTTTATCACAAATCACAATGGCGGCCTCTGCCTGCCACTGTTCCTTTTTTAATGTATCAATAATGGCTTGAAAATTCGTCCCGCTTCCAGAGGCGAAGATCGCAAACTTCTTCATGAGAGGCTTCCACCGCCGAATGTGACACCTTCTCCTTTTTGAACACGGCCGATGAGAAAAGCTTTCTCTCCGTCTTCTTCAAGTCCTCTGATCACTTCGACAAGGTCATCTTCTTTTACGGCTAAGACAAAACCAATGCCCATATTAAACACATTGAACATTTCTTCAGCCTTTAACTGTCCTTTTTCTTGAATAAAGGAGAAAATTGGCGGTACTGGCCATGAGCCGTTATCAATCTCAACGCCAAGCCCTTCAGGCAGCATACGTGGTAAATTTTCAATAAAGCCGCCGCCTGTCACATGTGCCATACCGTCAACCTTACCGGCTTTCACTTGTTTAAGAACAGGCTTCACATAAATTTTGGTCGGTTCAAGAAGCTCTTCTCCAAGCGGTCTTGTAAAAGGCTCATACGTTTGATGAAGGTCAAGACCAGCGTCTTCAAGCAATACTTTACGAACGAGAGAGTACCCATTGCTATGAATTCCGCTTGAGCTGAGTCCAATCAGCAAGTGTCCTTCTTTGATGCTCTCTCCTGTCACGATTTCATCCTTTTCAACGACGCCTACTGAAAAACCAGCAATATCATATTCATCTTCTGTATAAAGACCCGGCATTTCTGCTGTTTCTCCGCCGACAAGCGCTGAACCAGACTGCTCACAGCCGTCAGCCACACCTTTGACAATGGATTCAATTTTCAAAGGATCTGCTTTTCCGACTGCTAAGTAATCTAAGAAAAAGAGCGGTTCTGCCCCTTGTGCAAGCACATCGTTGACACACATTGCCACGGCATCGACACCGATCGTATCGTGTTGATCCATTAAAAAGGCAAGCTTTAATTTCGTTCCGACACCATCTGTTCCTGAAACAAGAACGGGCTTTTTATATGGCAGCTCAGATAAATCAAACATACCGCCAAATCCACCTAGAGCACCCATGACGCCTGCTCTTTTTGTACGTTCTACGTGTGTTTTCATTCGTTTAACGGCTTCGTATCCTGCTTCGATGTCGACACCGGCGTTTTTATATGCTTCTGACATCCCATTCACTCCTTTTAGCTGCTTCTCTTCCATTTATTTTCAGCAGAATGAAAGAGCAGCATATCAAAGCATCTTGACTGCTGCTCCTTTATTCGATTATTTCGTCAGTGCTGTTTCCTTCACATGCGGAAGAACAGTATCTTCATAAATTTCAGTCGGGTATTTCCCAGTAAAGCATGCTAAGCATTGACCGCGCTGCGGATCATCATACTTTCTGCCAATCCCGTCCATTAAACCGTCTACAGATAAAAAGGCAATGGAGTCTGCACCGATTTCCTGTCTAATTTCTTCCACTGAATGAGAAGAAGCAATCAGCTCTTCATGTGTGGACGTATCAATTCCATAAAAACACGGATGTGCAATTGGCGGTGAACTAATGCGGACATGGACTTCCGTCGCACCCGCTTCTCTTAGCATCGTCACAATGCGGCGGCTTGTTGTTCCGCGTACGATGGAATCATCCACCATCACGACACGCTTTCCTTCGACGACCCCGCGCACAGCAGACAGCTTCATGCGCACGCCCTGCTCACGCAGTGCTTGAGACGGCTGGATAAAGGTTCTGCCGACATAACGGTTTTTAATTAAACCGAGCTCATATGGAATACCTGTTGCTTCGGCATATCCAATCGCTGCAGAAATACTCGAATCTGGTACACCTGTCACAACATCTGCTTCGACATGTGCTTCCTCAGCAAGCTTTTTGCCAAGGTTCTTTCTCGCACTATGCACGTTGATGCCATTGATATTGCTGTCAGGTCTTGAGAAATAAATGTATTCCATGCTGCACATGCTGCGGTTAATATTCATGGAGAAGCGCTCAGATTTGAGGCCTTCATCATTAATGATCAGCATTTCGCCAGGCTCCACATCTCGTAAATACGTGGCGCCGACAACGTCAAATGCACATGTTTCAGAAGCAACGACATAAGCGTCCCCAAGCATACCAAGTGAAAGCGGACGTAAGCCGTTCGGATCAAGTGCCACAATCATTTCAGTTTCCGTCATAATTAAGAAAGCATATGCTCCTTTAAGCATGGACAGGGCATTTTTTATCTGCTCTTTCAATTCAATATAGCCGCTGCGCTTAATTAAATGAGCGAGCACTTCAGTGTCAGAAGATGTCTGAAATATACTCCCCTGGTTCTCTAGCTGCTGCTTTAATTGCGTTGCATTCACTAAGTTCCCATTATGAGCAAGGGCAAGACTGCCGTTGTTTTGCGAGCGGAAGAAGAGGGGCTGCACATTTTCAAAGCCGCCTCCGCCTGCTGTCGCATACCGAACGTGTCCGATTGCTCCTTTACCTTTCAAATCCTTTAGCTCACCGTTTTGAAAGACTTCCGTAATCAGTCCAAGGCCTTTATGTGCCGTCAGGTTTTCACCATCTGTTGCAATGATTCCCGCACCTTCTTGTCCTCGGTGCTGAAGACTATGCAATCCGTAATATGTGATTTGCGGGGCTTCTTCGTGTCCCCAAACCCCAAAGACGCCACACTCTTCGTTTAAGCCTCTGATTTCAGCAAGCATGGGATCGCTCCTTTCCATGCACGTTCAAGTTCGTTGACCGCTGCATGAATCCATTGTTGTCCTTCTTGATTTTTGACGGTGAATACACCATCATTTGTGACTGTTCCAACTTCTTTCGCATCTTTGACAGCCACAGCAAATGCTTCGCGGTGCTCTGGTTTCACTGTGACAACAAAACGTGACTGTGTTTCACTAAATAATGAAGCTTCGCTGTTTAAATCCATTTGGATATGAGCGCCAAGACCGTCTGTTCCAAATGTACTTTCAGCAAGTGCGACACCAAGACCGCCTTCAGACACATCGTGTGCTGATTGAACAAGTCCGTTTTGAATCGCAGCAAGAAGGGCTTCCTGACGCGTGAGCTCTACATCCAAATCAATTTCCGGTGCTTTTCCGTAAATACGGCCTTCTGTCATCTTTTGAAGCTCACTGCCTGCGAATTCTTCCTTCGTCTCACCAATCACGAAAATTACATCGCCAGCCTGCTGGAACGACTGTGTCGTAATATGCGCTGTATCTTCAACCAAACCAACCATCCCAATGACTGGTGTTGGGTAAATGGCTGTTCCATTTGATTCGTTATATAAAGAGACGTTACCACCGATAACTGGTGTGCTTAGCTTGCGGCACGCTTCGCTAATACCGTCAGCAGATTTTTCAATTTGCCAGAAAATTTCTGGTTTCTCTGGGTTACCGAAATTTAAGTTATCTGTTACTGCAAGTGGACGAGCGCCTGAGCACACAATGTTACGTGCTGCTTCTGCGACTGCGATTTTCCCGCCGACCTCTGGATCAAGGTACAGATAACGTGCGTTACAATCGGTTGTCATCGCAAGGGCTTTTTTCGTTCCACGGATTCTTAAAACGCCCGCATCAGAGCCTGGTGCAACGACTGTATTTGTCCGAACCATGTAGTCATATTGATCATAAACCCATTCTTTACTTGCAATTGTTGGCTGCTGGAGAAGCTGCTTTAACGTGTCGGCTGCATCTGTGATAGCAGGTGCTTCAACTTTTGTTTCTAAAAACTCACGGTAGTAGGCAGGCTCACTTGACGGCTTGTGATAAACCGGCGCTTCTTCTGCAAGAGCGTCAACAGGAAGCTCACATACCACTTCACCTTGATGGAGTAAACGAAGCATTTTATCGTCTGTCACATGACCGACTGATACTGCTTCAAGATCGTATTTTTCAAAAATATCAATGATTTCTTGTTCACGGCCTTTTTCAATGACCAAAAGCATTCTCTCTTGAGATTCAGACAGCATCATTTCGTATGCTGACATGCCTGTTTCACGCTGCGGGATGAGATCTAGATTCATCTCGATACCAGAACCTGCTTTACTCGCCATTTCCGCACTTGAGCTTGTTAAGCCAGCCGCTCCCATATCCTGAATCCCAACGAGTGCATCGTTTTTGATGACTTCAAGGCACGCTTCAAGCAGCAGTTTTTCCATAAACGGATCACCGACTTGAACAGCTGAGCGTTTTTCTTCTGATTCATCAGAAAATTCCTCAGATGCAAATGTTGCACCGTGAATTCCGTCACGTCCCGTTTTGGCCCCAACGTACATGACCGTGTTGCCAACACCTTTGGCCTGCCCTTTTTTGATGTCTTCATGGTTGATTAGTCCAACACACATTGCATTCACGAGCGGGTTGCCTTCATAGCTTTGATCGAAATGAACCTCTCCGCCGACTGTTGGAATTCCGATACAGTTTCCATAGCCTGCGATCCCTGCCACTACTTCTTCAAACAAGTACTTCACGCGCGGTGAAGTCAGTTCACCAAAACGAAGAGAGTTTAATACAGCAATTGGACGCGCACCCATGGAGAATACATCACGGATAATTCCGCCGACACCTGTCGCCGCTCCTTGATACGGTTCAATCGCAGATGGATGGTTATGTGATTCGATTTTAAATACAACCGCTTGATTGTCTCCAATATCAACGATTCCAGCGCCTTCCCCAGGACCTTGAAGAACGTGCTCTCCTTTTGTCGGGAATTTACTTAAAACAGGCTTTGAGTTTTTATAACTGCAATGCTCTGACCACATGACAGAAAAAATACCCGTTTCTGTGTAGTTTGGCAACCTGCCAATAATGGATTCGATTAAAGCGAATTCTTCATCACTCAATCCCATTTGCTGATACAATTTCTCTTCTTTAATTTGCTTGTGACTTGGTTCAAGCAGTAGTGACATGAGTGTCCCTCCAATTTTTCACGATAGATTGAAACAATTTAAGTCCGTCTGCGCTGCCTAGTAATGAATCAACCGCGCGCTCAGGGTGCGGCATCATGCCGAGTACATTGCCCTCTTCATTCGTTACACCTGCAATTCGATTCACACTGCCGTTAATATCGTCTCCGTAAGTGAAAGCGATTTGGCCACGTTCAATGAGCTTCGCTAAAGTGTCTTCATCACAGTAGAAGTTGCCTTCACCGTGCGCTACAGGAATCGTAATGGATTCGCCTTTTTGATAACCGCTTGTAAATTGCGTTTCGTTGTTTTCTACAATGAGTTCAACTGGTCGACAGATAAACTTCAAGTCTTTATTTCGTCTCATCGCACCCGGAAGAATGCCTAGCTCCTGAAGAATTTGGAACCCGTTACAAACACCAAGAACAGGTTTTCCTTCCTCAGCTGCTTTCTTCACCGCCGGCATGATGTTTGAGAAGCGGGCGATCGCACCACATCTTAAGTAATCCCCATAAGAGAAACCGCCTGGTACGAGTACACCGTCAAATCCGTCAAGACTCGTTTCGTCGTGCCATACATATTCAACTTGTTCACCTAACTCATCTTGAATCGCATGGTACATGTCGATATCACAGTTAGAGCCAGGCAAGACGATCACTGCAAACTTCACTGTGCGACAACCTCCTCCACCTCATAGCGGTAATCTTCAATCACCGTGTTGGCAAGTAATTTTTCGCACATTTCTTTGACGACTGTGTCTAAATCACGATCTGATTTTTCAATGACAAGCTCCATGTATTTCCCGATACGGACATCCTTTACTTCCTGATAAGACATGCTGTGCAAAGCGTGCTGCACGGCACTTCCTTGTGGATCAAGAACGCTCTCTTTTAAGCTGACAAAAATTTTCACTTTATACATGTTTATGGCCTCCAAGTCTTTTGAAAATTTCTTCGTATGCATTCGTTAAGCCGCCCAGGTTTCGTCTGAACACGTCTTTATCAAGCTTTTCGTTTGTATCTTTGTCCCAAAGCCTGCACGTATCAGGTGAAATCTCATCAGCTAGCAAAATACGATTCTCGTGATCTATTCCGAATTCAAGCTTGAAATCAATTAAATTCACATGACAGTCTGAGAAGATTTGCTTTAATTCTTCATTCACTTGTCTTGTGATCTGTTTCATTTCCTCTACCTGTTTAGGTGTGGCTGCATGTAAAATGCGAATATGATCTTCTGTAATGAGCGGATCGCCGAGTGCATCATCTTTGTAGTAAAACTCAATCAAAGGTGTGTCCAGTTTCGTTCCCTCTGGAATGCCAAGGCGTTTTGACATACTGCCCGCCACTACATTTCGTACAACGACTTCAAGCGGAACAATCTGTACCTTTTGAATGAGCTGTTCTGTTTCAGAGAGGCGTTTTACAAAGTGATTGTTGACCCCTTTTTCATGCAGCATTTGAAAGATTAAGCTTGAAATCTCGTTGTTCAGTCTGCCTTTGCCTTCGATTTCAGCTTTCTTTTCGCCGTTAAATGCTGTAGCTGAGTCTTTATATTCAACATATAAAATATGCTCGTCATCGGTCTGATAAATTCTTTTCGCTTTGCCTTCGTAGAGAAGTTCTTGTTTCACAGTCATTCAGGTTGGCCTCCTAATTTGAATGTTGGCAATTTTCAGGATTGGGCGCCTGGCGAGCAGGCGACCCATTTCTTACGCAAGACCTAGACGTTCGAAAATCATATCGACATTTTTCAAATGATAGTTGTAATCGAAGCAGTCAGCGATTTGTTCAGGTGTTAAGCGTGACGTGATTTTTTCTTCTGCTTCTACTAATGAACGGAACGGCACTTGCTTCTCCCACGCTTCCATTGCCTTTGGCTGAACCGTGTCATATGCCTCTTCACGTGCCATGCCTGTATCGATTAATGCAAGAAGAACGCGCTGTGAGTAAATTAAGCCAAGAGTGCGGTCCATGTTGCGTTTCATGTTCTCTGGGAAGACCGTCAAGTTTTTCACGATGTTTGAGAAACGGTTGAGCATATAGTTCAGTGCAATCGTGGCATCTGGTAAAATGATGCGCTCAGCAGATGAATGAGAAATATCACGCTCGTGCCAAAGCGGTACATTTTCATAAGCTGTCAGCATATATCCACGAATAACGCGGGCAATTCCCGTCATATTCTCAGAACCGATTGGGTTACGCTTATGCGGCATTGCTGATGATCCTTTTTGTCCTTTTGCAAAGAACTCTTCTACTTCACGTGTTTCACTCTTTTGAAGACCACGGATTTCAACAGCAAATTTCTCAATGCTCGTTGCCACTAAAGCAAGAGTAGCCATGTAATCTGCATGACGGTCACGCTGCAAGGTTTGGGTTGAAATTGGTGCAGCTTTGATGCCAAGTTTCTCACATACATATTGCTCAACAAACGGGTCGATGTTCGCATATGTGCCAACAGCTCCAGAGATTTTGCCGTATTCAATGCCAGCTTTTGCTTGTTTAAAACGTTCTAGGTTACGCTTCATTTCTTCGTACCAAAGTCCAAGCTTCAGGCCAAATGTTGTCGGTTCAGCGTGTACACCGTGTGTACGGCCCATCATGACGGTATATTTGTGCTCTTTTGCTTTTTCTTTTAGTATGTCAACAAATCTCTCAATGTCCTTGAGCAAGATATCATTCGCCTGTTTTAATAGATATGAAAGCGCCGTATCCACTACGTCTGTCGATGTTAATCCGTAATGAACCCACTTTCTTTCCTCTCCTAGAGATTCAGATACAGCACGCGTAAAGGCAACCACGTCGTGGCGCGTGTCTTGTTCAATCTCCAGAATACGTCCAATATCAAAGCTTGCATTCTTGCGCATTGTCACAACGTCTTCTTTCGGAATGACGCCAAGCTCTGCCCAAGCTTCACAAGCGAGAATTTCTACTTCAAGCCATGCATTAAATTTGTTTTCCTCTGTCCAGATTGCTGACATTTCTGGTCGTGCGTAACGTTCGATCATTTCCCGTTTCCTCCATCTCTTTCAGTCCATATCTTTGTGATGTTTGTCATCCATTCATCATCAAGCTGTTTCATAAACGTCATATGCCCCATTTTGCGGCCGGCTTTTACTTCATGCTTTCCATATAGATAAAGCTTCGCTTCTTTGAGAAGCTCGGGATGCTCTTTTGGGATGTCCACTTCATCGCCTAATAAGTTCACCATCATTCCCTCTGATAAAAGGGCTGTACCGCCAAGCGGCAGACCACATATAGCGCGGACGTGCTGTTCAAACTGACTTGTCTCACATAAATCGAGCGTATAATGACCAGAATTATGCGGGCGTGGTGCCAGTTCATTGACGAGCAGCTTTCCGTCATTTGTCAGGAACAGTTCTACAGCAAGAGTACCAACCAGCCCCAGCTTTTCAGCCAGTGTTGTTGCAAGTTCTTTCGCCTTCTCCTGAATGCGGTTCTCTACCCTTGCAGGCACAATGCTTTGGAACAAAATATTATGCTTATGAATGTTCTCAGCGACTGGGAATACGGCGATCTCTCCATGAACAGAACGAGTGACGATCACCGAAAGCTCCATTTGGAATGGAACCCAGCTTTCTAAAATACATGTTCCATGTGTGAGCAGTGCAGCAGCTTCCGGAAGCTGTCCTTTTTCTTTGATGACGTACTGTCCTTTTCCATCGTAGCCGCCTCTGCATGTTTTCAGCACGGCTGGCAAACCGAGCGCGTTCACGGCATCTTCCAGCTCTTTTTCATCATGAATGATGCGGTAAGGTGCTACTTCACAGCCTGCGTCTACAATCCCTTTTTTCTCGGTCTCACGATTTTGAGTTAAAAGGAGAAGGTCGCTTCCTTGTGGTAAATAGGCTTCTTCCTTCAGCTGATTCAGTGCATCATAATCAATATTTTCAAACTCATAAGTCACCACATCGCTGATTTCTGCCAGCTTTCGAATCGCTTCAAGGTCACTATATGCGGCTGTGATTTCTGTATCGGCAACCTGTCCGCAAGGAGATTGTGTGACCGGGTCTAGAACTGCTGCCCGGTACCCCATTTGCTTTGCGCTGACGGCCATATATCTGCCAAGCTGTCCGCCGCCAATGATTCCGATGGTTGCGTTTGGAAAAATGGTCTGCTTAGCCAAGCTGATCACTGCTTTCTAGTACAGTCTGTTTTGTCTGCTCTCTTCTTTCTTCAAGGCGAGCTGCGATTGTTTCATCAAATGCTGAAATCATTTGTGCGGCAAGAAGGCCAGCATTTGTTGCACCGGCCTTGCCAATTGCTACTGTAGCAACTGGGACACCGCCTGGCATTTGAACGATGGATAATAAGGAATCCAGACCGTTTAGTGCTTTTGATTGTACAGGCACACCAATGACCGGCAGTGTCGTTTTTGCTGCGACCATTCCCGGTAAATGTGCTGCGCCTCCAGCACCGGCAATGATGACCTTTAGTCCTTTACCTCTTGCTTCAGTCGCATATTCAAACATCAAGTCAGGTGTCCGGTGTGCGGATACTACCTGTTTTTCATACGGAATGTTTAATTCCTCTAAGATGTCGCACGCATTTTTCATTGTTTCCCAATCAGATGTACTTCCCATGATGACACCTACAAGCGGCTTCATTTTGTCCCCACCTTTAAGCTGATATTCGATTTTGTATCGTTTGACACGCTTCCCAAACCTAAGCAGCTTGTCAAACGCCGAACAAAAAGGCCCGATTTGCATTGCATTGTTAGGAAGCAACACAAACCGGGCCATGGTAAGCGCTGTTCGCTTTTGAATTGCCATGTCAGTTTTGTTCACTATCCTGCATAGTCCAGTCATTTACGGTAACTGGGTAGAAACTTATGGGCCATATTCCCAAGATTATATGAGGCTCGTGTTTTGATTTCATGTTTATCTTAACAACGGATGTTCATGATGTCAACGGATTTATCGAACAATCTATGAAGTCGTCGTTTTAATGTTCGGATTTAGACTATTTTTCCTTCAAATACGATTTTTTTCCCAATCGGAATGATCTGAATCGACCCATTTTCCTTCTTTTCTTGAAAAATTGGCTCCTCCATTCGTCTGACAGGCGAGTAGCCTTCCGCCGCCATCTGGGACAACACTTGATCAATCGTCATGTTGTCTTCCACATAGAATTTTTTCTTCTTTGGTTTTGCGGTCATTCTTTAATTCTCCTTTTCTTCACAGCCTTCACCCAGAAGCCGCCGTGAATCGATTTGGGCTCATATGAAATGATAAACGCTTTTGAATCCAGCGTCTTAATCGTTTCATATAATTGCAGTTCATATTTTCTCGGTGTTAAAATTTGCAATGCTGTCCGGTCTCCTTCAAGACCGCCTGCTACCCAGCTGGTGACACCATATCCTTTTTCTCTCAATTGTCTTGGGAGATCGACATCCAATTCTTTTGTGATCACGTTAACAGTTGTGTAGCCAAGTGCCAGCTTCTCTTCAATTTTCATCCCGACAATGATCCCCATTCCATAACCTAGGGCATACGCAATGACATTTTGTATTTGATCTAAGTTATCTAGAACGATACTTAACCCAATGACATAAATGAGCATTTCGATCGTACCCGCAAAAGCAGCTGCGTACCGTCTGCCTTTCATTGTTAAAATCAAACGCATGGTGGAAAAAGAAACATAGACAATATTAATCACTAAAATGATTAAAACCATGGTGAACGCATTGGATAAAAGTTGTTGAAGCACGATTCGAACCCCCTGCACTAAAAAATCAAATAAAGCACCCCATATTCTACTAGAGAACATACCTTGATACAATCAAATTTACGCGATCAAAACACATATATCTTTCGACAACAAGGGTGGTGTTTGTTACCAAGAGTTTACCCGTTTTTTTCTCTTCTCAACATGAAAACCCCCTTTTTCAAAAAAGGAGGTTTTCAGTGTGTTTTATCCGAATCGAACAGGAACCAGTGATGGAATCAAATACTCCCCGACTATGCCCCAGAGCAGCGCAATGATGACAAGCTCAACCAATAAAAAGACCCAGCCCGCATACATCAAATCTCCACGTTCGGCATCATGCTCCGATTGAATCGAGCGAAAGAGCACGACCGCAATCAACTGAAGGCCGACAAACATCATCACGGATAATATGACGGTCACATATGGAATATTCAGCATGGCAAATACAAGCCAAAGGATGGATAAAACCAACACCGGCACAAGCGCAGCACCAAACTTCATGATCACTTCTTTCAGTGATATGTTTCCTTTTAGCATGTATTTTCCGAGCAGCCAGACAGTGAGCATCATCAATGTCAACACAATGAGTGTAAAGACTGCAACCCTCAAAAAGGCGTCACCAAAAGAATAATGAATGCCAAAGCCTAATAAACGGGTTTTTGACGCCTTTAATTGAACATAGTTGCCTAAAGCAAAAAACACACTGAATAACACAATCGAGATCCAGGCGTACTTCATACGCAATGTTTCCGCTTGATTGATGGCCTGGCTCGGTGATTTTAACATCGCCAGTCCATATGAACCATAGCGTTTAAACGCGCCTCCTACACCTTGCAGCATACGCTGGATGGTTGAACGCTCATCATCTGCTGATTTTGAGATTCTTCCACGTTTTGCAGCGCTGCGGCTGAGGCGGGATTGCCTTGTTTCTTGATCTATTGATGACTCTTCATTTTTCTTTTCAGATGTCCTCTGATCTTGATCTTTCTCTAACATCTCATATCAACTCCTATCCAATCCTTACAGGCTCAAGTAAATGAACTGTTCGGATGACTCCTCTTAAGGTAGCGGAGTCTCTCTATTCAGTCAAGATTCCTTGACGTTCATACGAATAGACGGATAAAAGCCAGCAGAGGTTTTAAAATGGAGAGAAAATAAGACAAAACAAAAAAGCTGACGGCCTCCATCAGCTTTTTAACACCTTGCAATCCTTCATGAACGATAGTGACTCCGCTTTCCTTGCTGAACTCGGAGATTCTCCTGATGAGCGGGGAACCGAGTCTTTTTGGTCGTATCGACCTGTGTAATATGTCCATTATGAATGGTGATGACCACTGATCCATAGTCGATCCCTTTTAAGGCAGATAAAATATAATTCAGCTTTTGTTCATCCATCGCTCATCCCCCTATTTTTGTTTTCGTTCTTTTAAATAGAGAACCTCATTTTCCAGCTCATGAATCGTGTAATGCATGAGCGCTTCCTGCTTTTCTCATGCCCCCATAAAAGGAGCTTTTGAATCAGCACCTGCTTTTTTCGTTCAATCACCTGTCTAAGCCAGCGTGACAAAAGACATCTCCTCCCCTTTTGAATGTCTGCAAGAAAAAAAGGCACCCTGAAACCTTCTATTAAAAAAGGAAATCAAAGCGCCTTTGGTGATCCAATCAGCGAATTATGTCTTTTTATCATAAACACATAATTCCTATAAGTCAACTATGTTTTGATTTTTTTAACAAAAAAACAGCAGCCCCATGTGCTGCTGTTTCAGATGTTCAATTAATGATTTAAGAAAGCAAAATATAGAATAAAGATGACAAACAATCCGTACATAATTGGGTGCACTTCTTTCGCTTTCCCTTTAAAGATCATCGTAATCGGGTAGAAAATAAAGCCAACCGCAATCCCTGTTGCAATACTGTAAGTCAGTGGCATCATAATCATCGTTAAGAACGCTGGTACCGCAATTTCAAAGCGATCCCATGCAATCTTTGCAAGCGGAGCGACCATCAGTGCACCGACAATGATTAAAGCAGGTGCTGTTACATTCGATGTAACGATGGATAAAAGTGGTGAGAAGAACATCGCAAGCAAGAAGAAAATGCCTGTGACGACCGCTGCAAAACCAGAACGTGCACCAGCAGCAACACCTGAGCTAGATTCAACATAAGATGTCGTTGTAGATGTCCCAAGAACAGAACCTACAACAATAGAAGAAGAATCCGCTAGCAGTGCTCTTCCTGCACGAGGCAGCTCATTATTTTTCATTAAACCAGCCTGTGTTGCCACAGCCACAAGTGTACCAGCTGTATCAAAGAACCCAACGAATAGGAACGTCAAAATCACGACAAGCATTTGGATGGAGAAAATTTCTGGCAAGTGAATCAAGGCTTGACCAAAGGTTGGAGACAAGCTTGGAATACTTCCCACAATTTGAGATGGTACTGGCACAAGACCAAAGATCATCCCAGCAATAGCTGTCACAAGCATCCCAATGAAGACACCTGCATTCACTCGAAGAACCATTAAAATGACCGTCACAACGATACCAAACACCGTTAACAAGACAGGACCACTATGAATGTTCCCAATCGAAACGAGCGTATTATCATTATTGGCGATAATGCCAGAGCCTTGAAGTCCAACAAACGTAATGAACAAACCAATACCTGCACCAACCGCCAGCTTCAGCTCAGCCGGAATGGCATTGATGATTTTTTCACGGAAACCTGTTAAAGAAAGGGCTACGAAAATCAATCCTGAAACAAACACACCCGAAAGTGCTGCTTCCCATTTAATGCCCATGCCAAGCACAACCGAAAAGGCGAAGAACGCATTCAGACCCATACCTGGTGCAATCGCAATTGGATACCTGGCGATCAATCCCATCAGGATACACCCTGCAGCAGAAGCTAATGCCGTTGCTGTAAAGACAGCGCCCTGATCAATACGTAATTTATCTGGAAAATCCGGTACCGACACTAATGCAAGTGTGATCGGATTAACAAACAGAATGTAAGCCATCGACAAAAATGTGGTTAAACCACCGATGATTTCTCTGCGGTAATTCGTTCCTAACTCATCAAACTGAAAAAACTGTTTCAAGCCAACTGACTCCCTTCATGTCCTTTTGCTTTAGCCTGCCCCATTCACTAGTCAAATAAAAAACGCCCCAACAATTTTGGGACGCTTGACTACATATGTGAATTCAGACTGTGACATAAAACAAGAACAATGCATGATTTATATCAAACGAGTGTGAATTGACGTAGTCAAGCCATTTACGGTAGCTTGGTAGAAACTTGCGGGCCATATCCCCGCGATTATACGACTTCTATCTATTTGATTTCTGTGTCTATTGTACCAACTTCATTTTTAAAACACAATACGAAAAGCGAACATTTTTCAAAGAAATGTCCGCTTCATTCGTCTTATTACACGAATTTGGAAATTCACATCTAGTTCTTTATACACCCTTTCCCAAATCCTTCTCTTTTGCAAAAACCGCTTCGGCTACATGGAAAAACTCTTTCACTGCCGGAGAAGCTTGGGAGAGAGACGGACAGGCAAGCGCAACTTCACGATGATGAGAGACATTCAGCTTACGAATATGCACAAGCTGCTGCGTTTTTAAAAATAACTCAGGGCCTATTGTGACGCCAAGTCCTTCCCCGACCATACGGGCAATGGTCGTACAATCATGAACTTCAAATAAAACAGCTGGCTTCATTTGCGCCTCCGAAAAAATATCCTCTACATGTGATTGATACATGCCAGTCGGCATAATAAATGGTTCATCCGCCAAATCTGTTATATCTACAATGGGCTGCTGTTCATATCGATGATTTGGGTGATAGGCGACCACCATCTCATCTTTGATAAGCGGCAGTAAATCAAAGGCTTCATCCGCATGGCCTTTCACAACAAACCCAACATCAATGATGCCAGAATCCAGCCACTCCAATATTTCTTCATACGTTCCCTCATAAAATTTGAATTCGATTTTCGGATGTTTTTTCTGATAGCTCACTAGCAGCTTAGGCAATAAACAGGCAGAGGCACTGGCAAATGTGCCGATCCGAATCAAACCTGTTTCAATATTTTTCGTTAACGCAATTTCTTGCTGGATTTTCTCCACTCTATTTAACACTTCTCTAATATGCGGGAGAAGCGTTTGTCCAATGTCCGTCAGCATAATGCCCTTTTTTCGGTCACGAATGAATAAAGACACACCCCACTCTGACTCTAAATTCGCCACTGCATGACTAACAGCTGACTGCGTCATATTTAATGCTTCAGCTGCTGCTGTAAAACTGCCAAGTTCCACCACTTTTGCGATAATATCAAAACGAACAAAGCTCATGAGTATTTACTCATCTCCTCCATGAAAAACATCAATTTTACTTATGTTAGCACGGAATTTAAACTAAAGACAACGTATCAACATGAAGGAAGGGTTCAAAATGAAAAACACATCTCATCAGCTATTGATTGTTCTTTTAGCTGTCGGTTCATTTGTCACAGGCACGTCAGAATTCGTCGTGTCAGGCATTCTAGATATCATTGCTGTCGATTTACACATCTCCATTCCTGCTGCCGGACAGCTCATCACCGTCTATTCTCTTTTTTATGCAGTAGGCGCTCTCTTTTTAGTCATGGCAACGTCGAAACTGAACCGTAAAAAAGTTTTGTTAGCGGCTATTTTTGTGTTTATTTTAGGCAATATGCTCGCCTTTTTCAGCCATCATTTTGTTCTGCTCCTGCTATCTCGCGTCATCATGGCCATGAGCGGCGGCTTATATATTGTCGTTGCCACGAATTATGCAGCGCAGATCGCCCCGCCAGAAAAAAAGGGAAGTGCAATGGCGACGGTCATCACTGGATTCACCGTTTCACTCGTACTTGGTGTGCCGATTGGAACATTTCTATCAGGTCAAGTGGATTGGCACTATATTTTTCTCATCATTGCACTAGGTACGGCTTGTCTCTTCATGCTTCTTTATCAATTGCTACCACGCATAGAGGGACATTCTCATCTGCCATTAAAGCAGCAATTACACATTCTTCAAGACCGCAGAGTGATCAGCGGCTTAGCTACAACCGTCTTTTGGATCTTAGGCTACACGATGGTCTTTGCTTATATCTCCCCATTATTACGACAGACCGCCGGCTTTTCACTTGAAATGACAAGCATGGCCTTGCTCGTTTTAGGAATTTCTGCTTTTATTGGCTCACGCTTTGGCGGCTTCGCCGTCGATCAATGGGGACCAAACCGAACGATCTCAATCAGCATCACGATTCAGATGTTCGCTCTCTTTACCTTATTCTTTACGCAATTCTCTACAATTAGCGTCTTGATCACGCTTGCCATTTGGGGCATCGCTACATGGACAACAACACCAGCGAAGCAGTTTTATCTGATCTCCCTTAAACCACAAGCATCAGAAACCGTGCTGAGCTTTAATACAGCGATTATGAACATCGGCATGATGCTCGGATCGTCTATGGGCGGCGTGATTATTCAGTATACAAATGTAACGAATTTAAGTTGGATTGGTGGGATAGCTAGTTTTGTGGCGTTGATGTTGATTCGGTATTCGTTCAATCGTCATCGACTGGTAGAACAACAGACAAAAAGCGAACATGTGTAATCATGTTCGCTCTCTTATTTATTGACTAGCTTTTGAAGTTTCTTTTTTGACTGGAATGGTTACCTTTATCTCTTTCTGTGGTGCCAACATGTTCAGTTCAGTCAAATCAAGATAAAGCCCATATTCTTTAAAAGAAAAATGGTTTAATGATAAAGTCTCTAAATTCTTATCATCAAATTCAAAGGTGGATTGCATGGAAGCTGTCTTTAAATTCGTCACCTTCGCATGGTTCCCCTTCAAGTAATATCCGCTTTCATAGTCTGCTTGTGGATCGGGCCATGATTTCATCTTTTCAACATCGCCTAATCCAATGAATTCACCTATATTCTCCATCACATCCTGATCTAATTCTTTTTGATCTACTCCAGTAAATTGATAATCAACAATCACAGAACGGTCTTTTTGCTCTATCTTAATGATTTTGATTCCGATGCCATGGTGTTTTGTTTTGAACTGAACAGGCAGCTTTGTCTTGAGAGGAATGATGTGGCTGTATTCTCGTTCGTATCTCACATCTGTGTAAAATGTCAATTCAGTCGCCTTTGGATTGATCGGCTGATTCAAAATTGTCAAATGATCTTTTCTAGTTTTGTCAGAAGTCAGTTGTTTTTTTCTTAAAACGGTTCCAATCTCAAGCTCATACTCATTCCCTAAATTATCCTTCATTCTATCAATACTAACTCTATCATCTTTGGCAAAACCATTGTAATCAATGGCATATTGAATAGCAGAGCCATTCACTCCATTTTCTACCTTTACGTTTCTTATTTGATAACTTCCATTTAAAATAGACACGTCTTTTTGTCCCGCTAGTAAGGTGGTTTTTTGCTTCACTACAGGTAATTCAAAACGCCAATTCCCTACAATATCTCCAATTTTTGAAATGACGAGTGGGAATTTTTGACCTTGCTTAATTGTCTGTCCATTTGTATAGACTTCCATTTGCCCAAGATATCGGCCATCCTTTAATTTTTTCAATTCCTGATTGTCGTAACTCGGTTGGAAATTTTCATTTATATGATTTAAGTTGCTGACGATGAATGGTACAGAATCTTCCTTTGTATTCAAATGATCGACAGTAAACGTATAAACAAGACGCCCGGCATCATAGTATACACTGTTTACTTTCACAGTAATTCCTCTTGATTCAGCCCCCTCATTGACATGTTTCACCAAATCACTCTGAAAAAGAGCCATTCCTACTTTATCGTGAAACATCATATAAAATTGCCCAACTATCGGGACACGTGCCATCGCTGTATTAAGAGAAGGAAAAAGGAAACCTGATGAAAAGTAAAGGACGATGAGAACAATGGCAGAGTATATTGGCGTTCTCCAGTTCCATTTGAACCAGTGTCTTTTTTGTTCCGCTTTTACATCTCCTATTGCTTGGCGAATCGCAGAGGTTACTTCAACCATTGGTACATCAATCTCATCATAAAGCTTTTTCATTTCTTTTCGTTCCATCGACACTCTCCTCCTTCTCCAATGTTTGCTTTAATAACTTTCTTGCTCGATACAAATGAGTTTTAACCGTTCCTTCAGGCACACCCATCTGTTCAGAAATCATCGAAATCGAATAATCTTGAAAATAAAATAGCTGAATCACGAGCTGATATTGCTCATCTAACACTTCAAGTGCATTTTTTAAATCGAGCTTGTCTTCTAAAAAATCATGTCGCTCAACGCTCTCATGATGCTGTTCAAACGGAACAACATCTTGCTGCTTTTTCTTCATCGCAAAAATCGTATGAATCAAAATCCGCGTCAGCCAGGTAGAAAAATAAGCCGGTTCTTTTAAGCCAGATAAATGCTTAAACGCTTTAATGACCGTCTCTTGAACAGCATCTAACGAATCCTCTTTATTTCTTGTATAGAGAAAAGCCGTTTTATATAAACGCTCCTGATACATCAGCATTAATTTCTCAAATGCCAGAACATTCCCTTTTTGTGCTTTTTTAATTAGACGCACTTGCTTCATCACATCCACACCTCCTACACCTGTTAGAGCAAGGTTTCTCTCAAACGGTTTCAACAAACGGAAATTTCTTTCACGTAGCATATGTCGGACAAAAATAGAAAAAGTGAAGAACAGGCCGCAAAGATTATGTTGCATATTTGATATAATGGAAGAAATATCTACATAAAGGAGTATGCCGATTGTTTCTATTTGAAGAACCCGTATGTGCTAGCTGTCAGAAGAAGATAGAAGGTAACGAAGAAGTGTACGTCAAGCTCGTCTATCCAAAGAGACGTGGAATGACAGAGGTAAAGGCTTGGCTGAGGAATGAAGGGGTTTTTTATTGTAAGGCATGTACAGAACAAAAGACATCTCAAGGAGGATAACCAAATGAACAAAATCAACTTTCCACAAACATTTCCAACCATACATACCGAAAGACTAATCTTAAAACAAGCAACGATCGAAGACGCTGAGGATATGCACATCTACTTATCCAATGAAACCGTGTGCCGCTACATGGGAATTGATGCTCATAAAACGATTGAAGACACAAAAGGAGAAATCCAGTGGTATGACAACATCTTCAAAGAACAAACAGGCATTCGGTGGGGCATTTCTCTAAAAGACAATCCAGCCATCATCGGCAGCTGCGGCTTTCTCAACCTAGAAAAACAGCACTGCCGCACCGAAATTGGCTATGAATTACACCACGATCATTGGAGAAAAGGCATCATGAGTGAGGCAATCGCTGCGGTGTTACGATATGGGTTTCAGGAGATGAACCTGAACCGGATTGAAGCGATTATTGATCCAGCTAATACGTCCTCTGTTCAATTATTGGAGAATTTTGATTTTGTACGAGAGGGTTTATTGAGAGAGTACGATCTTGGTCAGAATGGGTTTGATGATGTGTTTATGTATGCGATTTTGAAAAGGGATTACGAATAAAACGAATGAAAACGGATATTCATTTCATTCAAAAGCCGCAATTAGAATATGTTTCTTTTCACATTTATGAGCTCAATCCGACGATTGAAAAGCTTGTCCAGCAAGTGGAGCAATCAGCCCCCTTTTTCCTAGCGAAAGACCCTGAGAAAGACAGCATGAAAAAAATCTATTATCACGACATTTTATATATTGAAAGTGTCGATAAAAAATCGTTCTTGTATACGACAGACGGGGTTTTTCTCATAAAGGAAAAGTTATTTGAACTTGAAGAACACCTTGAAGCGCATGATTATGTCAGAATCTCGAAATCGATGATTCTGAATATTGATTCTATCGCCGCCATTTCTCCTAAAACAAGTGGCCGTTTTGAAGCAAACCTGACAAATGGAGAAAAAGTGATGATTTCACGTTTTTATATTCAAGCATTAAAAGAGAAGCTTGGGTTACGAAGGAAGTGAATAGAATGAAACGTTACATCATCAATCTTTTGATCACATTTTGTATGATCTTTACAGCCTTAGTGTTGATTTACTGTTTCACATTTGGATCGATGCCGATTTACATTTTAGAAGCGATCATTTCCAATTCCTTTTTTTCAAGCGCCCTGACTTTCTTGCTATACCCAAAACAAACATATAGCCATCAACGGGTTCTTTTTCAACAAATCCTATATATTGTCCTTGTGATATGTATGATAATGACAACTATCATTATCGTCAGCGGTGAAATCAGTCTCTTTTCGTTCATCGTGAATTTCCTTGTGGTCATGGCATTATTCTTTTTAATTAAGTACCTATTGTATAAGAAAGATCAGGCAACCGCTGCGGAAATCAATGACCTTTTACAGCAACGAAAAAAACGAACAACATCTTAATATGCATCTTAGGGTTAAAAATTGACATGTTAGGAAGATTTGATTGAGGCTTCTGCTTGATTCCACTACTCTGACATTAGAGGAGGAATCAACAATGAAACCAATGACAATCATTCGAAAAGCTGTGCTTCTACTGCTGTTTTCTTTAATTATTCCAACAAGTGCAGGTGTCTATATATCCATCAAAGAAGTGACTGATCCTATGACCATCTATATCATCAATGGCTGTGCCATGCTGGCTGGGTGTCTTTTTCTTCTATTGATTATTCAGAAAAGCCGTTTTCACTTGAAAGAAATAGGCTGCCGAAAAGGGGCTCTCGGGATGTGGGTCATTCCCATCCTTATCATCGAGGCCATCCCGTTCATCGCTGGATTAAACACGGATTTATCCCTCTCTTCCTTTACGGCACTTTGCTTCTTCATGGTCTGTGTCGGTATTTTTGAAGAAGGTATTTTTCGCGGCATTCTGTTTCAATATTTAAAGCAAATCAATCTAAGCACCGCCATATGGGGTTCCGCCGTACTATTCAGTCTTGGTCATGCTGCGAATCTTTTAAGTGGAAAAAGCCTCACCTTAACAGTGGCACAAATCATATTCGCCTTTTTATTTGGACTCGTTGCAGCCGAAATCGTGGCACTCACTAACAGCCTACAATGGGTCATCCTATGGCACGCGGTGCATAATATCGTGGATCAAACCACAAATGGGCAAACGTCTGTGGAATTGCAAATGCTTTTACTGTCAATTCAATGTGTCATTTTGCTGGTTCTTGCGGTGGTGTTGTGGAGAAGATTAAGAATGAAAAAAGTGTTCGATAGATAAGGAAAAGAGGAGAAAAGAAATGAAGAAGAACACATGGATAGAAGGCTGGTTTGAAAAGTGTGAAGAACTTGAAATAAAGCCTTGGGAATGGGATTTTAAATAAAGTGATATCAAAGAGTCAATAAAACAATTAGGCTCATGTTAGAGCATAAGATTTATTGGAAATCTCACTATATTACCACATTGAATGAATTCAGCTCGTTATTTGTTTTATCGATATTTAAAGTTGTTATTTTTCATTTCACCAATAGTGTTTCTTTTTACAATTAAATAATTATAAATATTACTTAGAAAGTTAGTATTGTTATATGGCTAATATTAGTAGTTAAAAACCACTCGGTTAGTATAATCAGAGTGGTTTTTTGATGTAAGTATATAAACACTGCCCATATACTTCAATAAATGATTTATGTTTAGAGGCGAACCAATTAAATTCATTTTTCTAACTCGGTAATTTCTTATATATCAATATAAAAAATAGAAGCAGATGGGTTGCAAAATTAGATATAGTTAAATTTCATAGTGTAATTATTTTCAATTAGATTAGCTAATAAATTGTTACTTTTTAATGATTTAGAAATTATTAATTCATTTGTGAAATTTGCGGAAATTTCTACAGAAAATTCTAAGGTAGCTTTCTTTAAGAGTTCTAATTTATCTTTATCAATAATTCTAATTTTAGAATGTGGACTTGCAGCATATTCAAATTTAGTAGATGGGTGAATCATAATTGGAACAAAATTCAATAGTCCATCATATTGTCTTTCAAACCAATTTATTGATCCATTTAATTGATTACAATATCGTTTGTTAATTGTTTCAACATATGCCTCGTTTTTACATTCGATTACAAATGAAGGCCCTTCAGAATCTAACCATAAATTATCTGGTCCTTTTCCGACTTCATTCTCAGGTCGTTTAGATATAAATCCAAGTATAACACCTAATTTTTTCAAATTTTCTTCAAAAAGAGTAGAACTAATATCATGAAATTGTAGGTTATCAACTATACTCTGAACATGTAATATATATTCATTTGCATCTCCAAAAAAGCTTGAATTAAATTGAGAAATCCTGGTGCTTTGAGATGTATTTGGAATAAGAGACTTTTTATATTGTATTCCATTTATCGGGAAAAGCAATCGGTTATTTAATTTTCGAGCAGAAGATAAAATTTCTTGTGCTAATGCTTGATCTGTTTTATTTTGATATTTTGCAAGTTTGAATTTTAGAAATCCTTTTAATGCATTATCATTTTCAGCTGATATAACCTCCTGAATTAAGGTTTGACATTCAGAATAGCGTCTATCTTTGTATAAATTAAAAGCTTTTCTAAGTTTTAAAATATTTTCATCAAAAGAAACAGAGTCTTCATAAGTTTCACCTAATAATGCCTTTCTGTGTGCTTGAATCCAATTAGGTATTCTATCTAGACAATATGAAGAAGTTTTATACATTAAATTAAGTGGATGTATATCTTTATTAACAGGATTGTTTTTTATTTGTCTAGATATTCCTCTAGATATATTTAATTGTTTTCTGGTAGCACTTGTAAAATAATCTTCATTTTTACCATATAATGTACTCACTAGATTTCTGCCCATTAAAAATACTACAGAATAATCTTCTCTAGAACGAGTTGCTCTTCCCATACCTTGCTCTATTCTTTGAACTTTCTCTTTGTTTATTGTGCTACTATCCATTAAGATAATTTCTTCATACTTATCATAACCACTTCTAATATCTGGTATTCCATCCAAAACTAATACTGTGCAAGCTGATTTTGGTAAATCAATTCCATCATATCTATTTTTTATTACTACAATTCCAACAACTCTATTTTTCATTTTCTCTATTGTATCGGTTAAACTTTTTTGATTATCTATTATTTGATAGGCTACATCTTTCCAATACTGCGCTCTTACGTCTGAAGGAACGAGTATGACAATATTATTTTTTTTTGCTAATTCCACATAAAGCTTTTTTAGATCATCATCACTTATTTTGGAATCAAAACTTTGAGGTATAAGTATCATTCTTTCCCCAATATCATTAGCTTTCACAGGGGTTACTATTTTTCCAATCTCAGATACATCAATATTAAAATGAGTGGCTAAAATTGAATCGTCTTCTATTGTCGCACTCATGAATATTTTATGTTTACATTCACTGAAACTTGGAATAGACTCTATTGGTAAATATTCAACGCTTATAGTAATTTCGTTTGAGCTAATTATACAGTCTGCCAAATCCAAGTTATCTTTTAATAATTCCCAATTAAAAAAAAGACTAGAATTATTTTGTTCTTTAATGTCCTTATTTTCCATTAATTTTTTTCTTATATTTTGTAGATTTGATTGCCAATCCCAGAATGGAATTAGTTGTTGAGCACCTATTTCATTTTGAACTAATTCTTCAAACCTTATTTCATTCTGTTGTTTGATGCTTAATTCAAAAGTATTTAAGAAAAAATTATAGAGAGAATTGGCTCTTGGAATTTTAATGGAGAACTGATTTTTTGCTATATTCATACAAGCATGCGCATCGTCAATAACTAAACAACCAATTTCTATTTTTTTATTATTAACTCCAAATACAGATCTACCATTAAATATTTTATGCATATTTACTACTAATATTGCATCTCCGTTAATGAATGATGAATCATCTACATCTTTTGTAATCAAGACATTTAGATCTTCTGCCTCTTTACACACTTGTTCTAACAAAAAATTATCAGGTACTACGTAAACAGCAGGCCCCTTTTTCCTGTTTAAATATGATTTCAATATAAGTAGTCCCACTACAGTTTTTCCATTACCAGTGTTCATTTTTAAAATCGTATTATGCTTATCTTTGTGGTCAGCATACCATTTTTTTAATACTACTTCTTGCCCTGGCCTAAGAGTTTCTTCATATTTAGGGTTTTTATTTGGAATGATATCGAAAATATCTCTAGGATCATCTGGCTCACCTGTCAATACATCATCTACCAATTGATCAAAATTTATAAAAGAATCAAACTCATTCATTTTTTACTTCCTCTCATATATAATTAAACGCTTACATTATAATTTTAACACAATTATATGAAGTGTATAGATTATTTTACATAGCGAAAAAAGCACCGAAAACAAATAATCTTTTAAAGATCTATGTTTTTTTGTTTATCATTTGTGACAAAGATAGTATTTGGTGGGAAGCAATTAGTTTTAGTTGATTTATACCTTTTAACCCTATTTCAATATATACGATCAATTTGTATCAGACCTTTATTCTCACTCAATCGTAGCAGGCAGCTTACTCGTAATATCATATACCCCGCGGTTAACATACTTCATTTCATTCACGAACGAGTGGGATCTTCTCAAGCACATCTTCAAGAGATTCTTTCCCAGTCACTCGTCATACCATCAATAGAAGTAACAGTACGGATACCTATTCCTAAACCCCGTACTAAAATGTTCGTTCTAAAATTGCAACACAGCACAAAAAGTCAAGTTTCCTAAAAAGCATTTCCGCTATACTAAACTCGTAAGGCAAGGAGGTGCTCGGTTGTCCTATCAAGAACATGAGAAAACGATTCAAGAAACATTAAATTATATTGAACAGTATCTGAAAGATGATTTACCGCTTCAAACTCTAGCGAAACACGCTGGTTATTCTAGGTTTCACTTTCACCGTATGTTCAAAAAAGTGATTAAGAAGTCAGTTGTGGATTATATAAGGGAACGACGGATGACCCAAGCGGCGAAGGATTTAATCCATACGGACCAAAGGGCGATTGATATCGCATTGCAGTATCGTTTTGGTTCACAGGAATCCTTCACTAGAGCCTTTAAGAAGATATATGACATGTCGCCCGCACGTTATCGGAAGTTATTAAGGAATATCATTGATGAGGAGGAAACAAATATGGCTGATCATCAGAACACACCTACTGGCTGGATTATGACGGGAGAAACACCATCTGATTATGAAACAGGTTTGGATGACAGAATTGTACACAGTGGTACGTACTCCGCTTACCTGAAATCAAAGGATGAAAAAGCACGAGGATTCGCGACATTGATGCAGCAAATTAAGTCTGATCGTTACCGTGGAGAACGCCTTCAATTTTCTGCTTTTGTCAAAAGCGAAGATGTGAAAGGTTCAGCCAGTTTATGGATGAGGATTGACCATTCTTCAGGTGAAGTTCTTGCGTTTGACAATATGATGAACCGTCCCATTACAGGAACAAACGGATGGAATCATTTTAGTGTAGTTCTAGATGTTCCAGTAAAAAGTGAAGTGATTGCGTTTGGCATATTACTACATGGTCAAGGTCACATTTGGATGGACGAACTTAGTTTTAAAACTGTAGATGAAAGTGTGCCAGTGACAGAACAAAATACTGTGGATCATTTAGAGGATGAACCAGTGAATTTAAATTTTGAAGGCTAGCAGACTGTATTTAAGAGGAGGTTCATTGCCATGAAAAAAATTGGTGCGATTTTATTGTTCGCTATGAATTCACTCACCTTTATTTGTGGCCTTGGATTTTTATTTGGTGAAGAGGATTAAAAATGAAGATAGGCACCCAGAGGACAAAAAAAATCAATTAAAAAAGATATCTCTATCCCTATCTCTTTTTTGTAAACTTGGTATAATAGAAAAAATCAGAAAAATGAGAATGCGATGATAAGGAATAGTACTTGCCGAAATGTTTTCAGAAAGTTGCTGGATGATGAGAAGCAATAACAAAAGGCAAGGAACTCACCTTAGAGTAGCCTTAGTGAAATGAAAAGGATTGATGTAGTTAAGGTCGGCACCCCACCGTTATATGGGAAGGATATAAGATCAAACAATCTGTATCCGAATAAGGGCATGATAATGTTTGTTTATTATGAAATAGGGGTGGTACCGCGTAAGAAGAAGTCTTTCGTCTCCAAGTTAAATCTTGGGAATGAAAGGCTTTTTTTATATTCTATTTTCTAGGAGGAATCGATCATGTTTAATCACAAAAAATACGAAAAGAAATACTTTTTGCCACCGAAGCTTACTTATGATTGGGTGAAGAAAGAAACATTAGAAAGTGCTCCGATATGGTGCAGTGTGGACTTACGGGATGGTAATCAAGCATTACCTATTCCTATGAACTTAGAAGAAAAATTGGAGATGTTTCAGTTACTAGTAGAGATCGGTTTTAAAGAAATTGAAATCGCATTTCCAGCTGCTTCTGATACGGAGTTTAGGCTGTTACGGACACTGATTGATCATCATATGATTCCAGACGATGTCACGATTATGGTGATTACGCAAGCGAGAGAGCATATTATCCGCCGAACGTTCGAAGCCATTAAGGGGGTACCGAAAGCGATTGTTCATTTATATAATTCGACTTCAGAAGCGCAGCGCAGACAAGTATTTAAGAAAACAAAAGATGAAATTAAACAAATTGCCATTGATGGAGCTATTTTAGTAAAAGAACTTGCCGAAAAAACAACAAGTGATATTTATTTTCAATATAGTCCAGAAAGCTTTCCAGGAACAGAAGTTGATTATGCGTTAGATATTTGTAATAGTGTTTTAGATATTTGGAAACCGACACCAACTCATAAAGCAATCATCAATATTCCGACAACAGTTGAATATTCAATGCCTCATATCTTTGCAAGTCAGATTGAGTATATACACAAAAATCTGTCTTACCGAGACAGTGTGACATTATCTGTTCATCCTCATAATGACCGTGGCTCTGGGGTGAGTGATGCAGAATTTGGTGTTCTAGCTGGCGCAGAAAGAGTTGAAGGTACATTATTTGGTATCGGTGAACGTACAGGGAACGTAGACTTGATTACCTTGGCGATGAATATGTATTCACAAGGTTATGATCCAAAATTGAATTTCAATAACCTAGAAGCTATTCGTGAAAAATATGAAAAACTAACAAAAATCACTGTTCCTGAGAGGCAGCCCTATTCTGGGGAGATGGTTTTCACCGCATTCTCTGGGTCACATCAAGATGCGATATCTAAAGGGATGAAATATAGAAAAGAAAATAATGTTGATAAATGGGACGTTCCGTATATCCCAGTAGATCCAGTTGACTTGGGGAGGAACTATCAAACGGATGTGATTCGAATCAATAGCCAGTCTGGAAAAGGCGGCATAGGCTATATACTAGAAACAAATTATGGCATTAAACTTCCTTATCAAATGAATGAAGCCATGGGATATGCAGCGAAAAAAGTATCTGATCAGACAAATAGGGAATTGTCTATCGAAGAAATATATCATGTTTTTGAAAAGCAGTATGTTGATTTTCACCCTCATTTCCAGCTGCTTGATTATCAATTTAATAAAGGAAATAAGCAGGAAGTCACCTTAACTTTGCTGAGAGATCAGCAACAAATTGACATACAAGGAACTGGCACTGGAAGTTTAGATGCCATCAGTAATGCGTTAAAAGCATATTTTCATCTCGAGTATGTTTTGGAAGTCTATGAACAGAATTCTTTGGGCAAGGATTCCGAAGCAAAAGCCTGTGCACAGATTGGAATTTCATCTCAAGGAAAAATGCATTGGGGTGCGGGAATTGATAAAGATATTATAGAAGCAACAGTGAAGGCCCTGGTGGTTGCAGTAAATAAACTAGAGGTTTGGATGTAGATGGAAAAAGATAAACTTGAAAAACATGAAGTGATGCAATATTTAAGAGAATATAACGAACAAGAAATCTTTTATCAACAATACCAACAGAAAAAGCATGACAATACATCATTGCAATTATTTTTGAAGGATTATGATAAACACAGTCTAATGCATAAACAAATATATATAGAAGAATTTTTGCTAAAAGGGCAGAATGAATTTGAAAAGGAAGATACTATGTGGTTAGATCAGGAGAAAGATATCGAAGTGAGAAAGTATAGCCGTTTTATGCCCCAATTGTCGGCTATCCATGATTTCTTTGAGATGATCTATGTTCTGGAAAATAAGATGTATGTAGAAGTGGAAGGCAAAAAAATGGCTTTAAAATCAGGAGATATTGCCTTTATTCCACCTAACACAATACACAAGCCAATTGTAATGGAGAATACAATCGCCATGCAAATCATGATCCGTAAGAGTACTTTTCAAAAAGTGTTTTTTAAAATGCTAAAAGGAAATCATGTCATTTCAGAGTTCTTTTTGAATGCATTGTATATAAAAGAAAATAAAAATATTCTTATTTTTCATAGTCACTTGGATAAACATTTGCTAGACTGCTCTCTTCAACTATTTACAGAAAATTATAATCGGTTCCCTAGTTACCAGTTGATTATGAATAATTTGTTTGAGATATTATTATGTCTTTTATTAAGATTCAAACCAAGTCATATGAACGTCAATCAGGTCAAACAATCTAGTGATATACGTATGATTCAAATGCTACAATATATTCAGCAATGTTGTGAGCATATTACCATCCAGGAGATGGCAGAGGAATTTAACCTTTCACAATCTTATCTGTCAAAATATATAGCTCGTAAGCTTGGCAAATCATTTCGTGAGATTCGACAAGAAATAAGAATGGAAAAAGCCTGCGAAATGCTCACTGGCAGCCATTTACAAGTAGATCATATTGCGGCAGCCGTTGGTTATCAAAATGCAGAACATTTCATTCGTTTATTTAAGAGAAAATATCACCTAACACCACATCAATATCGATTAAATAATAGATAATAAAGAGGAGAAATGATCATGTCCATCAAACAAGTAAAAGACTATTTTAAACAATATGATATGGATACTCGAATTCAAGAATTTTCAGTATCTAGTGCAACCGTAGACTTGGCTGCTTCTGCACTGGGCTGCGAACCTGAAAGAATCGCAAAAACACTCTCCTTTCTAGTAAATGGACAAGCTATTTTAGTTGTGACCTCTGGCGATGCAAAAGTTGATAACAAAAAATTCAAGGAATATTTTAAAACAAAAGCTAAAATGCTTTCTCCTCATGAGGTTGTTGACTTGGTCGGTCATGAAATTGGCGGAGTATGTCCTTTTGCTACAAAGAATGGCGTTTCTGTTTATTTAGATATTTCACTCAAACGTTTTGAGACAGTCTATCCAGCCTGCGGGAGCAGTAACAGTGCTATTGAACTCACAATAAAACAATTAGAAAAACACTCCGGTTATTCACAATGGATTGATGTGTGTAAGGGATGGAATGATGAATGAACACATGAAGACGGAAGGAAAAATTGCAGTTGAAAATAAAAAAGAGCTAGAAACCCTTGATACACAAAGGTTTCTAGCTCTTTTACAATTATTCCCACTCAATCGTAGCAGGCGGCTTACTCGTAATATCATACACCACGCGGTTAATATGCTTCACTTCATTCACGATACGAGTTGAGATCTTTTCAAGCACGTCCCAAGGGATTCTTGCCCAGTCACTCGTCATACCGTCAATAGACGTAACAGCACGGATACCGATTGTGTAGTCGTATGTTCTTGCGTCACCCATGACACCTACGCTGCGGATGTCTGGGAGAACCGTGAAGTATTGCCAGATGTCGCGCTCAAGGCCGAAGTTGGCAATTTCTTCGCGTAGAATTGCATCCGATTCACGGACGATTTCTAGTTTTTCTTCTGAAATTTCACCTAGTACACGGATACCTAGTCCTGGACCTGGGAATGGCTGTCTCCAGACGATGTCATCAGGAATGCCAAGCTCTGAACCTAAGGCACGGACTTCATCCTTGAATAGCGTATTGAGTGGCTCAATCAATTCGAACTGCATGTCTTCTGGAAGACCGCCTACGTTGTGATGAGATTTGATTGTTTGTGCTGTTGCTGTTCCGCTCTCAATGATGTCTGTGTAAAGTGTTCCTTGTGCTAAGTAGTCGATTCCTTTTAGCTTGTCCGCTTCGTCATCGAATACATAGATGAATTCGTTACCGATGATCTTACGTTTTTGCTCAGGATCAGACACACCTTTTAGCTTGTTTAAGAAACGATCTTTTGCATCTACTTTAATCACGTTCATGTTGAAACCTTCGCTAAATGTTTTCATAACCCCTTCTGCTTCGCCTTTGCGAAGAAGACCGTGGTCAACGAAAATACATGTCAGCTGATCGCCGATGGCTTTGTGGATCAATACCGCCACAACAGATGAATCGACACCGCCGCTTAGTGCGCACAATACTTGCTTGTCGCCTACTGTTTCACGGATTTTCTGCATTTCGATTTCAATGAAGTTTTCCATTGACCATTTGCCATCGCAATCACACACACCGAAGACAAAGTTTTTCAATAGGTCATTTCCGTACTCAGAGTGACGAACCTCTGGATGGAACTGAACGCCATAGAAATTCTTCTCAGCTAAGCTCATCGCTGAGTTTGGACAATGTGCACTTGTTGCATCGACTGTAAAGCCCTCTGGTACTTCAACTACGAGGTCACCATGGCTCATCCAAACGACTTGATCCGTTGGAAGGTCTTTGAATAAAGCAGGTGTTCCGTTAATATGAATATCTGCTTTTCCATATTCACGCTGGCTTGCCGCTTCTACTTTCCCGCCTAAATAGTGAGTCATGAGCTGCATGCCGTAGCAAATGCCTAGAACCGGAATGCCTAGATCAAAAATCTTTTCATCACAGCGGAAAGATCCTTCATCATAAACACTGTTTGGTCCACCAGAAAGGATGATTCCTTTAGGCGCCATTTCTTTAATTTCTTCAGCAGTTAAAGTGTGCGGATGAAGCTCACTGTACACACCAAATTCACGAATACGGCGTGTGATCAACTGATTGTACTGACTGCCGAAATCGAGAACCAAAATCATTTCATTTACTAAATTTGTCATGGTGTCACCTCTATGTCCAATATAGTTTTTTATAAACGCACAGAAAAAATGAGAGGAGAAAACCTGCTCTCAGTGTGAATCACGCTTTTGAAGCGCCCAGACTCACATCCGAACGCTTCAATTTCATGTATTTTAGAAGGTTTTAATATTCACCTATTCTAACAACAGGAAGGTACGCGGTCAAGACTATCTCCTGTTTATTAAATTTTCCCATAACTTTGCCGACTGCTGCCAAAGCGCCGACGAATCCTCTCGCCGATAAAGCGCACGTTCATAGAGCTGCGTCAGCTCTGCCATGTGATGATCTCCATCCTTGTCATCGATCAAAGAAGCGAATTCTCTTAGCGTCATACCTGGCTTTTTCTCAATTCCCCTGCGCCCTAGCTGCTTTAATAGAGCCGCATATGCATAGAAGAATGCTTCGTCCTCCGGCAGACGTTTCACCTTTCTTACAATAAAGAATGGCAGCCATCTTGTTCTGAATCGATAAAGCAACCAACTGATGAATCCAAGCAGGACAATAGCTCCTGCCGCATAACCTGCAATTGAACCCGCATGTACCATATTTGGCTTTGCCTTCGCTGCTTGTTCCTTTTGTTGTGCCGGCTGCTCTGTCTCCTGCTGCTGCGGCTGGTCTTGCTGCTTTTCTTCACTTGCATCAGAACTAGACTGATTTTCTTCTTCCTTTTGATCATCCGTTTGATCGCTTGAAACGGATTCATTCGTAAATGTCTCTGGGTTTGTAAATCCTTTTGTCGGTTCAAAGGTAACCCAGCCTCTGTTTGGAAAATAAACCTCTACCCATGAATGCGCATTGTTATTGGTTACTTCATACACATTGTTTCCATCCATTTGTGTTTCATATAACTGACCAGACGTATATCCCTTCACCCATCTCGCCGGAATCCCGATCGAACGAAGCATCACGATCATAGAGGTTGAAAAATTATCACAGTAGCCAATCATCGTATCAAATAAAAATTGATCCACATAATCTTCATTACGACCAGGCACAGCGACATTTTGCGTTTCATATGAAAACTTCGCAGATCCTAAATAATCCTCGATCGCTTTCGCTTTATCATACATATTATCCTTCGTTTCCGTTAAGCTGTTTGCCAAAGTTTTCACACGCTCTGGGAGTGAGGATGGAAGCTGCAAGTATTCACGGCCAACCTGCTGATTCACCTGCTTTTTTGTCGGTACTTTGATTCTCTGCAAATCCTCTAGGATAAATGTAGGAGATAAAAAGCTGACTTGATAGTTCCCTAAATTTTTGGGTGGGTTTTGCATAGACGGGACAATTTTCTCCGTTTTGCCTATGATTTGCAGCGGAATGTTTTCCATTGGTGTCAGCATGATCGTTCCAATAGGATACACAGCATGATTAAATCGATAATCCGATTCTATATCGATTCTTGTTTCATGCTCCTCTGTTTTCACTCGCTCAGTAAACCACCGATTCGGCACAGTGTCCTCCTTTAGCCGAGTAGGCTTCGTATCATTTGATGCATCCTCCCAGCCCTTTCCTGTGTAAATACTTTTTGTTTCTACACGAAAATAGGACGGCTCCTTTCCGCTCCATTTAAAGACAGGTGTGCGGTCCTCACTAAACGGTCCGCCAAGCGCCGAATCATCTGCACTATATCCCACTTTATTCTGCCCGGCTGTTCCATCTTGATTCGTGACCGCCTTAAAAAACGGGACAGGGTCGGGCCATTTCGGATCAGACTTTGGCAAAGAAGCACCGAGTGACGCTGATAGAAGGACAAGCGCCAGCATGGGGAAAAACCATTTTAGACGTGCTTTCTGTGACACCCGAACGCCCTCAGCTGAACGCAGTCGATCGAAATACAGCAATCCAAGCAAACAAAAGCCAAATACCATAATACGAACGATCGCAAAGGTCGCATCATATGGCGTAAACGTATCAAGAATTGTGACATACACAATCGTCATGAGTAAAAAGAAAAAGATACGCTGCTGATAGACCACCCAATAATGAAGCAAGTAGACAAGCAGCCACAGCAAAATATAAAACAACAATGTGCGGAAAGACGGATACATGTCACTCCACATACCCATGCTCATTAATGTGATATTATCCTTAATATCAGCAAACAAAGCAGACGGATAGCCTGGCGCTGATTGATAAAAGATCAAATATAAGGCGAGTAAAATCAGTCCAGCACAAATAGGAAAGGTCACATACCACTTCAGACGAAAGAACGTAAACAAACACGTAAGCCCGATAAAAATGATGAAATAAGACGTATGGCTCGTCTCTGTAAAATCTTGAAGTGGACGAAGCCACTCCCATAGCAGCAGAAAAGCTACAGCATAATAGATGAACAATTCAAAACGGCTTTGCCGCAGATGCGTATGCAGCATAAATGTTTGTCACCTCACAGTTCTTTCGTGCAGCCGGTCTTCAAATAAAAGGGTGATGCGTATTTCAGAGGCCTTGAGCCGGTCTGCAAGCTGTTTTTCTTTTGTCGTCAAACGGTCAACGGCTTTCTTCACTAAAAGCACGGTGATGTTCTTTCTATTTCGATTTCCAAAGAGACTTGCCGCAAGCTCCTCCTGCAGCTGACCTGTGACGACATATTTTCCTGAATGCTGGTACTCACTTACTGCTAACGGTTTATATTCTAATGCGCGGGAAGGCTGATGCTGCACCCTTGTTAAATAATAAAGCATGTCCTGTAAATGAAGTTCTCCTTGATCGACTCGAAAGGCATGCTGATCTCCTAGTGCGACAAGACCTGATGGCACTCCTTTTTTCACAGCCGTTTGAAGAACAGATGCTGTAATAGAGACAACTGTTTCAAAAACAGCTTGATCAGTAAAATCAGCAAACACGACAAGGTCCTTTGCTTGATTCTGTTCAAATTCCTTCGTCATTAGCTGGCCTCTTCTGGCCGTCGTCTTCCAATCCACCCAAGCAAAACGGTCTCCTTGCTGGTATTCTCGTACGCCTGTTGTCACATGAGTCGGTTCATTTAACCACGAGTGAACCGCTTTGCCTCCATTTTCACTCAGTGACTCAGCAGGCTCTACAGGGATATCCAGCACTTTTGGGTAGACAAGCAGCTTTTTCTCTAGCGGAATGATGATTTCTTTTTCAACAAACCCAAACATATCACCCGTTTTGATTCTAACTGCTGTCAAATGATGCTCTCCCCGCGGAATATCGTTCAATTGATAAGAAAATCTCCATGTTTTCCGAAACCAAGGAAACAGCATTTGCTTCATTTCAATCTGTTCCTGTAAATGAAAGGTGTCTGGCGGAGCATCCTCTATCATGACGTAAACGTACGGAAATGGATGTGTACGCTTGATTTCAAGGTCAACAGACAGCACATCCCCCGCCTTCAAGCGGGTTTGCTGTAATGTTCTCTTGGCTGTCGCGCGAAGCGGTACGAGCGCAAACAGCAATGCATACAAAGCATATGGTAAAAATGCATAAAAAAGGAACCAACTCACAAACCCTCCCTGAAACATGGCATAACAAAAGGCTGCCGCAGTGAGAATGATGAGCATCATCACCCGTAACCATAATGAAACTGCTAAACGATGACGTGACTTCATTGAGTCATCGACTTTTGAACTGGCACGCCAATTTGCTCAAGCATTTGTCGCAGCAGTGTCTCCGCCTTCTTCCCTTCATATGTCGCTTCTGATGTCAAAATCATACGATGCGGTAATGTATAAGGCACCAAATACTGTACATCATCAGGAATCACATAATCGCGCTGATTCAAAAGCGCATACGCTTGTGCCGCTTTCATCAAGGCGATCGATCCCCTTGGACTGACACCTAGATAAACAGATGGATGTTTACGCGTCGATTGAGCAATTTCAACAATATATTCTTTAATGGATGCATCCACATGAATGGTTTGAACAGCCTGCTGCAACGCATGGATATGTTCCTTTGTCATGACAGCTTGGAGCGTATCAATCGGGGATTGCTTCTCCTGCAAGTTGAGCACCTCCAGCTCCTCGAGCATAGTCGGATATCCCATCTGCAGCTTGAATAAAAACCGGTCCATTTGCGCTTCTGGCAGCGGATAAGTTCCTTCATATTCAACTGGATTTTGCGTCGCCATGACGAAAAATGGATCCGCAAGCGGCATCGTTTCTCCGTCCACTGTGACACTGCCTTCCTCCATCGCTTCAAGTAATGCTGATTGTGTTTTTGGAGAGGTCCGGTTGATCTCATCAGCTAAAATAATCTGCCCCATGATCGGTCCTTGCCTAAATTCAAATTCATTCGTCTTTTTATTGTAAATCGACACGCCTGTTACATCTGAAGGCAAAAGGTCAGGAGTGAATTGGATTCTCTTAAACTCACAGCCAATGGATTTTGCCAAAGCACGAACCATCATCGTCTTCCCTACACCAGGCACATCCTCTAGCAGCACATGCCCCTTCGCCAAAATCGCAACAAGGCTTAATATCGCAATGTCTTTTTTCCCAACCATGACTTTATTGATGTTATCTACGATTTTTTGTAAAACTGAATGCATCGGTTCTTCAAATGCCATCCTGATCCTCCTATCACGTTTCTGTCAAATTTCATATAGTCTAACTTTACCATACAACACGCATTTGCATATAACATCAGCACGTATAAAAAAGAAGCCTTCTCACGATGGAAAAGACTTCTTCTCTTCTTTCGGCTCACTTGCTGGCTCCATATGAACATGAGAGTGTAAAATATCATGCTCTTGTTTCATTCTGCGTTCAATTTCATCTGCAATATCATGGCTTTCTGCAATGTTCAAGTTGGGCTCGACCTCAACCACTACATCCACATGGACTGTACTTCCAAGATAACGCGCTTTAATATCCTTTAAATCGCCCACTCCTGGTGTTGCTTCAATGGTCTCTTTATATTTAGACATATCTTTGATATGAAAACCGTCTGTTAACGAATGAGAGGCATCTCTGAAAATTTCCCACGCAGTTTTACAAATAATTAAGCCAATGACAAACGCTGCAAGCGTATCAATCCATGCCAGCTGAAATTGAGAAGCCATAATTCCTACAAATGTTCCAATACTCACATACGCATCTGATTTATTATCAGCAGCTGCCGCATGAAGTGCCTGGCTATTGATCCGTTTGGACAGATTGCGGTTATAAATATACACACCGTACATCACAACAGCACTTCCTGCTGCCGTCCAAGCCGCGATCATATCCGGCGTTTGATGCTCAGATGAGAAGAGCGACTTCCCTGCACTCAGCAAAACCTGAAGCCCAACAAGCATCATGATAAAGGAAGCCACAAGAGACGCAATATTTTCCGCTCTAAAATGACCGTATGGATGATCTTCATCAGGCGGCTTTTGAGAAATACGCAGCCCAATCAACACAGCAAGGGATGCAATAATATCCGTCGTGTTATTCAATCCATCTGCCGAAAGGGCCTCTGAATGAAACACGTACCCAATAATGAGTTTGACCGCAGATAAGATCACATAGGCAATGATGCTGACCCAAGCACCCGTTTCACCTTGTCTTAATTCGTTATAGCGCTCCATGTCGAACCGCGCCTCCTCACACATCACTATTCTATTATTTATCTTACAAAGCAAAGCCCGTGTGGGTCTACAGCAACATGATTCGCTTATGTCAGCAAAATAGGATAAATAGAAATGTGTTGACCTAAGTAAACTTATTTTTACAAGGTCAAATGACCTCAAGACCTACTCCTATCAACCTTTTTCCAATTCTCTTCGAAATGGACATATCGTCAAATCTCTCTCCTCGGGGAAATTATCAGAATAATTTTATTTTTTGACACAACTTCCCCACCCCCTTTTTTATGTTATTTTAAGAATCATCCGAAGGAAAAGAGGGAACATAATCTCTCAAATCCTTTATACTTTTTAACATCATGTTAAGAGGTTTGAAATGTCAGTTTGATAACCTGTCCAATGCTGAATGACAATTCAGTGTGATAAAATTTAAAATATTCTAAAAACAAATTCTCTATTCATGAGAAATGTTTGGAGGTAAAGAAATGTCCAACATGACAAACGGTCTTCAAAAAAACCTTAAAACAAGACATATTTCGATGATCTCCATTGCTGGGGTCATTGGGGCAGGGCTATTTGTTGGTAGCGGCGCTGTCATTCATTCTGCAGGGCCTGGATCCATTCTTTCCTATTCTTTTGCCGGACTTCTGGTGATCTTTATTATGAGAATGCTCGGAGAAATGGCATGTGCCTATCCGACAAGCGGTTCTTTCTCACAATATGCGAGCGATGCTATCGGTCCATGGGCCGGTTTTACAATCGGCTGGCTTTACTGGTTCTTCTGGGTGATCGTCATTGCCATCGAAGCCATTGCTGGTGCTGCCATTATTCAATATTGGTATGGAGATGCACCTGTTTGGCTCACAAGTCTTATCCTCACAATCCTCTTAACATTAACAAATATCTTTTCTGTTAAATCTTTTGGCGAATTTGAATATTGGTTTTCATTGATTAAAGTCGTCAGCATCATTCTCTTTCTACTCATTGGTTTTGCATTTATCTTTGGTTTTGGCGGTCATCATACTTCAGGTCTTGCCAATCTAACAGGGAACGGCGGTTTCCTTCCAAATGGATTCAGCTCTGTGTTACTCGGAATCGTTGTCGTCATCTTTTCCTTCATGGGAACGGAGATTGTGGCCATAGCGGCCGGTGAATCAGCAGACCCAGTCAAATCTGTGACGACAGCCACACGCTCTGTTGTATGGCGTATTATCGTATTCTATGTCGGATCAATTGCTGTCGTTGTCACCTTGCTTCCGTGGAATTCAGCAAGTATTTTAACAAGCCCGTTCGTTGCGGTATTAGAATACATCGGTGTTCCATCAGCCGCTCAAGTCATGAACGTCATTGTCTTAACAGCTGTTCTATCTTGTTTAAACTCCGGATTGTACACAACGTCCAGAATGCTTTATTCATTAGCAGAAAGAGGCGAAGCGCCGAAACGCTTTATGAAAATCAGCAAACGTGGTGTTCCTGTAGCGGCTACAGTCGCAGGTACCTTCTTTTCCTACATTGCTGTCATGATGAACTATTTTTATCCTGAAACCATCTTTTTGTTCTTAGTCAATGCATCTGGAGCCATTGCCCTTCTTGTCTACTTGGTCATCGCCGTTTCACAATTAAGAATGCGCCGTAAAATCGAAAAAGAAAATCCAGAACAGCTCAAAATCAAAATGTGGCTGTTCCCATACCTCACGTACTTTACTATTTTGGTCATTTGCGCCATCTTGGCATCGATGCTGTTTATCGAATCCATGCGGCCACAGCTCATTTTGACGAGTATCATTACCTTTAGCATACTGGCTGCTTATTTTATCTTTAAACCGAATAAAAAAGTGCCTGCAAATGCGGCGCTTGAAAATAAACACCCGTAATTCTCCCGCTGAAAAGCGGGTTTTTTTATTTTATTCACCTATTTGGATGTCCGCACTTATACTGTATCAAATTGTATTTAAGTGAGGATTAGTCAACATGAACCTAGAAAAATTTGTTGACGAGCTTCCAATTCCAGAAGTCGCGGAGCCCGTCAAAAAGAACCCAAGACAAACGTATTATGAAATTGCTATGGAGGAGGTATTCTTAAAAGTTCATAGAGACCTGCCCCCAACCAAGTTATGGACCTATAATGGCAGTTTGCCTGGTCCAACCATTAAAGCCAATCGAAATGAAAAGGTCAAAGTGAAATGGATGAACAAATTGCCATTGAAACATTTCCTCCCTGTCGATCACACCATTCATCCTGGGCATCACGATGAACCAGAGGTCAAAACAGTCGTTCATCTGCATGGCGGTGTCACACCAGCAAGCAGTGACGGCTATCCAGAAGCCTGGTTTTCACGGGACTTTGAAGCAACCGGCCCCTTCTTTGAAAGAGAGACTTACGTATACCCAAATCATCAGCAAGCCTGCACATTGTGGTATCACGATCATGCGATGGCATTAACACGACTAAATGTGTACGCCGGTTTAGCTGGGTTTTATTTGATCTCAGATGCATTTGAAAAGTCCTTAGAGCTGCCGAAAGATGACTACGACATTCCTTTAATGATTATGGACCGGACGTTTCAGGAGGATGGCTCACTGTTTTATCCTAGCAGACCAAACAACACGCCAGAGGACAGCGACATACCAGACCCATCCATCGTGCCCTTTTTTTGCGGAGAAACAATCTTAGTCAATGGTAAAGTATGGCCGTATTTAGAAGTAGAGCCGCGAAAGTACCGTTTTCGTATTTTAAATGCGTCCAATACTAGAACTTATGAGCTGCATCTAGATAACGACGCTACAATCATGCAAATTGGTTCCGATGGGGGATTTTTGCCAAGACCCGTTCGCCATCAATCATTTAGCATCGCGCCTGCTGAACGTTTCGATGTCATCATCGACTTTTCAGCTTACGAAAACAAAACGATCACTCTCAAAAATACAGCCGGCTGCGGACAGGATGTGAATCCTGAAACAGATGCGAACATTATGCAATTCAAAGTCACACGTCCGCTAAAAGGAAGGGTACCTAAGACATTACGTCCTATTTTCAAACCGCTGCCACCACTTCGGCCAAGTCGAGCTGATCGAGAGCGTACACTCACACTTACCGGCACACAGGATAAATACGGCCGCCCAATCCTATTGCTCGATAACAACTTTTGGAATGACCCTGTCACGGAAAATCCTCGTCTTGGCAGTCTAGAGGTTTGGTCCATCGTCAATCCAACCAGGGGTACACACCCTATTCATTTGCATCTTGTTCAATTTAGGGTATTAGACAGAAGGCCGTTTGATACAGAAGTCTATCAATCGACAGGAGAAATCGTGTATACAGGGCCAAACGAAGCGCCTCCTTTACATGAACAAGGCTACAAGGACACCATTCAGGCGCATGCAGGTGAAGTCATTCGGATCGTTGCTCGATTTGTTCCATATACCGGCCGATATGTGTGGCATTGTCATATTTTAGAGCATGAAGATTATGACATGATGAGGCCGATGGATATCATTCAATAAAAATGAAACCATTCTTCCGCTAAATGCGTAGAACTTTTATGAAATTGCTAATTACAAAGGGCTAACGGACATCTATTCATTAGCCCTTTTATGATCTATTTCAAAATGGAAAAATAAATCGCATGAATCATTCCTTTGAGGAGCATTACACACTTAAAAAGTTGACGCAGCAAACCGATAATACTACTATATACCCATTACATCTATCAAAAGGCACATAAGCCATAATGAACGAACAAATGGAAAATTGCGATAACAAACGGAGGAGTTCAATTTGAATGAAGAAAAAGAAACTTGCCAGGTCAAACAAGAAACAGCGGCAGGTAACAGAGAGAAGCTTTCAATTCATGAGAACGAGAGCATTCGGTCAAACATTGAACAACTAACCATTGAACTCAGTGAACAAAAAGAATTCAACCACTTCATATTAGATGAAAAACAAAAGGCCATCAGCACATTATCTTCCCTCATCACAAAAGGCGATTGTGATGAAGACTTAAAGACTCATTTTGAACAAGCATTACATATTGGACTTTCTGTCATAGAAATTATGGAGATTATTAAACACTGTACAAAGGTTGCTGGCTTCCCTCACTCCATTAATGCCCTGTTTATCTTTCAAAACTTATTAGATGAAAACAAATAAAACAGAGAAAACGAGATGTCATCAGTCCTCTCGTTTTTTTATGTTCACTCATATTACTCTTTTTCTTTTTCTCTGTCACATAAGCAAAATATGAAAATAGCACTCGTATCACTGTTTAAAAGCTGATTTTCTTCCTATAAACTCACCATTTCTCCAGCATTTCAAGTGACAAAATAAAAAAACGTCCAGTTATATAAATAACTGAACGTTTCCTTTATCGATTGACAGTGAAATTGTTAATGATTCCGCCATCCTTCTCCCAAGCGGCTTCCACTGTTTTCTTCTTCATATTGTATTCAAAAATCGTTCTTACCTTCGCTTTTCGTCCAGTGTCATCCTTTAATTCTTTTGCGTTTTTTGCAACACCTAAGAAATAAACAGACGACCCGTCCGTAGAAAATTGCGGCTGTGCAGCACTTAAAATATGAACATCCTGACTGTTTTTAACGAGTGTCGTCGTTTTTCCTGTTTCTACATCAAGCATTTTAATAGAGGATATTTCTTTTTCTTTACGAACCTTTACTTCTGTATAAATCAATTTCTTATGATCTGGAGAAAATGAAATATCATTGATCGTTTGTGAGATGCGTGCAATGCGTTTCCCCTTCTCACCTGTTTGAAGGGTGATCTTCATGGTTGTTGGTTCAGGATCTCTGCCCTTTTCATTCGCTTCATCGGTTTTTTGATAATCTTCTTTTAAAGAATAATGCTGGATCGCCAAATCATTTGAAGTCGGATCATATGCAAAAGAACTCACCGTATCGTCCTTGCTTTTTTCTGGATACAGCTCCTTCATTTTGTGTGTTTTCAAATCAAAAGATGCGACATAAAATTGCTCTCCAGAATCCTTGTTATACCTAAGAAATAACTTCTTCCCATCACCAGACAGCCTCATACTGTCGATGGAATCATCACTCGTAAACAGTGTTTTTTCTTCTTCAGATTTCACCTTTAATTCCCGAATACTCACCTTTTGCGTATCTTCATCTGTATACGTGTAATATAAAACCTGTTTCGTAGAATTATAAGCAATCGAAGGATATGCTGTCAGTTTCTCCGTATGAAGCGCCCGATCATGCAAGTAATAAGTATTGTTTAACTTTTGATCTGTAAATGAAACGAGCAATTCGTCTTTTGCATCTTGGTTTGTTTTGACTTTCCCTGCATGTTTTGCCTCTTGCCCCGGCTTCATCATGAAGAAAATAACTGCCGCAATTACTGCGACGCCAATGACTGTGATGATCCACCATGTTGATTTTTTCATTGCCTTTCAGACCCTCTCTACAAGAAAAGAAGCCAGAAAATGAACTTTTCCCGCTTCTTTGCATGCCTATGTATTAATAAGTGTAATGCCCTTTTACGACACCTTTACTTGTTTTATACCCAAGTGCTTTGAATGCTTTTGGACTTACGTCTAGTACAGCGTTTGGCATTCTGCCTACATCATATTTATATACTGTAATCACTTTATGTGGTTTCGCTTTTGTTGTCACTCTTAGTTTTGTACCTTTTTTCGGTACGTCAAAGCCCATTTTAGTTGCTGCATCCCAATGACCGAGTTTTTTTCCATCTGCGCCTTTTTTGCCGACACCATTATACCAAGTAATATTGCCGCTTACTTTTTTTGCACTTGCTCCATGTGAGAAACTGAATGCTAAAAATAAACTAGCTACTGTTACGATTGTCGTGATAAGCTTTTTATTCATTAAGAAATCCTCCGTTTTTGGTTTCTGCACTTATTATACATGAAGATGAACCCAGTTATTTTACAGACACATTACAATTCAAATACAAGTTGACCACTTTATGACCGATTAAGTTCATAAATACTGCCAAAATCAGCTAGAACATTGTAAGCAGCTCCCCTCTTTCATTTTATATAATGAAGGTGAATCAAATTTAAGGGGGAATTTTCATGAAAAAGTGGTTCACTGTTTTGATTGTAAGCTTGGCCTTCGTATTGATGTTTTCAAGCCTTCCTGCCTCAGCGGCTAGTCCTCGTCACGGCGCCATTGTGACACAAACGGATGAAGCCAAATGGTCAGGTATCTCTGCCGATATTGTCCTGCCGAAAACAGCCACCATTAAAAACGGCTATGCGGACTGGTATCTCGGTCTCGGCTCTGCCGTTGTAGAGAGCGGTATTTCAAAAACGTCTTCTGGCTATAAGGTCTTTCTAGGCAGCGGCTCACAAGGCGGCAGTAAATACTGGAACAGCGAATACGATTCAAGTATTAAAGATGGCGCACGCGTCAACTTAAAGCTCATCAACAACGGTGATGGTACAGTGTCACTATACGTCAATGGAAAACTGCGCTATAAGCAGCCTGTTTACAACCCTAGCCGTCTGAAAAACCTTGATGTTGTCAAAATGGTACACGGCGTACAGGATAATGGAACAAACAGCTATTCACAAGCAAGCTTCTCAAATGTACAGCTTCGAGCAAATACATCAGGAAGTGTCTATAAAAAATGGGATGGGTCAATCAAATCATCGCTTTTACGTAAAAATTTAGAATCTGGTGCTGCCACTCCTAAATTCACCGTTATTTCTTCTATTCCATTAAGTACAAGCCTTTCAGCACAATAAGAAATAAAGCACCCGATAGAGGGTGCTTTTTATTTTTCACAGCTTATCAACACTTCTCTTTTAATCAAAACAAGGATTCGTGGTAACATAAGCATACATACTTCGAAGAAAAAAGGAGATCGAACGTGAAAAAAAGTCTACTTGTTTTCATGAGTCTAGTTGCAAGTCTCTGCATTCTAGCAGCTTGCTCAAATACGACGAAAGAACAAAAAACAGAAACGAAGGCACTTCCAACAATTAATGAACGCATTCAAAAGGAAACGAAAGAAGTGATGGAGCAGTCTAAACTCATCAAAGACACTGACATCACCGTTGATCAAAAGAAAAAAATCATTTCTTTAAACGTAACGGCTTCATCTGATACCAATAGTGATTACGCTGAAGTCATCGGTTTAAACTTTGCCAAGACGCTTGCCATTGGAGCATCAACCGAAAAAGAAAACAATCTTCATAAACCAGAAAACGACAGCCTCGGCGCCCTCTATTCCTTTTATGACCTAAACATCACCGTGAAACAAGAAAACGGCAAAGTGCTGGCAAAGGGAACGAAAAAAACAAATGAAACAAAAATTACTTGGGAAAGAGCCCAATAACTGCTTGATGGATTTTCTTATAAATAAAGAGCTTGTAGAGAATCACTCTACAAGCTTTTTTTAATGTTCATCTCGGTTAAATCATCTCTCATAACATTGACCAGTGCGTGAATATCTGAGTGAGCCCTTGATGCTAATCGTACCAGCAAATCCTCTAAACATTCATACAAATGATGATCTCTCATTATATATTCCTCATATAACGGAATGACAAAGAAATAGAGCAAATCAGCGAATTCAAGTGCAGCGTCATCTTCATTTTCATCGTCTAACGCCTCTCCAACACTTTGAATCAACCAATTCAAATCTTCTTTCTTTTCAATCGGAACATACATCAGCTGATGAATATAATCCGTATCCTTCGTTTGTAAAATCCGCTCCGCTGTTTCTTTTGATAGCGCACCAATCTCTGTAGAAGAAATATTCACAACCGCTAATTCGTCCTCTGATCTTACTTGATCCATTTGCAACAAGTTTTGGTCCATCTCGACTCACTCCCCATTCTCAGATACCTTTATTATAAGGAATTGATCTGATCTTTTATGGAAATAGTGGATTTTTTTATGTAATTTTAAAGAAAAAGTTACATTATAAGCCAAGATATCTCATAACAAAAAAACACTCTTGATCATAAGAGTGCTTTCTCATACTTCCTATAATCTTTCCTTCATCGCCTCAGCGATTTCCACTTCACCCTCTGCTTCGAGCTTTTCAACGATGCGGGCATAATCCCTTTCGTGGCGATTTTGGCTTAATTTAAAAGCAGCCTGAACTTCATCAATGATGATCTTAAAGCCTACAATGCCTTTCATTTGCTTCTCTAACAGTTCCTCAGATAACGTATCCCATAAAACTGGCTGTTCTCTGTGGCTTTCGTATGTTTCCAGCATCGTTGTTAATTCCTTGACCAGTTCTGCTTTTTCTAGCAACACAGCCTTTCCATATACATGGACAGCTTGGTAATTCCATGGCGGAACGGATTCCTTTTCATACCATGAAGAGGATATGTAAGCAAGCGGCCCCTGAAAAATCACGAGCACCTTTTCGTTCTCTTCAAACGTTTTCCACTGAGGATTTCCAATCGCCATATGCCCTGTGATCACATACGAATCTTCAACTTGATGAAAACTCACTGGAATATGTGTCGCAATGGGCTTTTCATTCGTTGAGGTCACGACTATAGCAAAAGAGATTGAAAAAATGATGGAACATACATGTACTCTACCCCCTTCTTGATCAGCTCAAAGTTTTGGCCATAAGACATCCATTTGTTCATGTCCCCTATAAGGATGCGAGTACCCATGATTGAACAAACCCAAGCTTTTGATAGAAAGCAATGGCTACTCTATTGTGCTCCCATACACCAAGCCAAACATCACGTTTATGATGTGTGTTCGCGTTCTCAAAGGCTTATTGGATTCTTGGCTTTTGAAAGATATAAATTCTTTCAATCTCTAACGCATCATTACCCATCTCTTCTTATTGGTCATCATCTATATTGACCTACAAATAACCTGATACTTCCACAATCGCTTGAACAAAATAAAACTGTGAAGAAGGGTGCTGTAATTCCTTTAACAGCTGGGTTAGGTGAAAAGCAGTCTTCACGTAAGCGTCGAAAAGTTACCCTTTGTATTGATCCTCAAAGGTTTCTAGAAATGTATCGATTCTATTTTTCTGAAGCTCCTTTCCCTGCTGTTCACTACACGGAATGAAAGTGACGGTCATAAAGTCATCTCTCCTTCTTAATCATTTCCGCCAACTTTTCCTGAATGATGCCAGGCTCCTCACAAATACGCACAAGATACAAATACTGCCCTTTGTTAAATAGTACTATTTAACTTCAATATTACTTATGGAATCAAGCGCGCGAGCAATCACGCCGATCTCCCGCAAAATTTCTTTCATGTATCTCGACTCCTTTATTGTAATTGCAACAAAAAACCCACTCCCTTATTGGAAATGGATTTTCAACTCTTTCTTTATTTATCACGATTCTTTGATCCAAACACTCCAAGCACGACAGCCAGTGCAACAATGATCGCCACCCACGTCGTCAGTCCCATATGATCACCGCTTTCTCATTCTGTTAAAAGCTATTAATATCCAAGAAAGATTGTGGGATTGATGATAAGTAGGAGTTTTCTATTTTTTATTATTTATCAATTCTCTTTTCTGAAGTGGGTTTATTGAATTTACACCCTGAAAATATTTTTTATAAAGTAATACTCTTAAGAAATCTTTATCACTAATTATATTGAAAAATTATCTACTTAAAAATAAAGTGGAGACATTTCTTTATAAACTGTAATCCAATATTGATACCAGTTTATTTTCTTCACTAGCTATAAATAAATCAAATTCAAACGGTGTATTTGCTCTGGATGTTAACATATGAGGTTGCCATATTGGGTTTTTATTAGACCAATCTATATTTTTTAAATGCATGACTTCTTCTTCCCAGTTTATTATCCATTTCACTTCATTAGTGGTTTCAGTAATAATCCTCTTATTTAAATGGTATGCAATTGCATTTTGCAATGGCTCATGCCCAATAACATATTTTAATACATTACCAGGTTCAGAAGGAAGAGCTTCAATAAAGGCAAGGAAAAACCTCTCCAAAAAGCTCAAAATATCATCATAATATTCCTTAATTAGTTTTTCTTCTTTCAAATTTGTACTTTTTTTCCCAAACAGTAAAATACTAACGAACTTTTTTAATCTCACACTGGTACTAAAATCAGTATTAGTTGGTCGTACTAATCTACTTTTATTAAACTCAACTTTTACAGATTGAAGTGGTTTAGAAATTTGATATAATTCTTTTATTAATATATTTGTAATGTCTCTAGTATCATAATTAGTAATAAGAGACATTGAAACTCTTTTAGAATTAGAATTCATATCTGCAAATAAGGATTTTTCATCTTTCTTTGTTAACCCAAAATATAATTGCAAAGTTAAATCACTATTTAGTAAAATCTCTTTTCGGTCTTCATTGAAATGACTTTTGGTCATATATTGTTCCAAGCTTTTTAACCGATGCTGACCATCAATTACAACAAGTCTTACTCCTGCTGATATTTCCAGTTCCATCTTCTTAACATCATAATACCCCAAAGGACTTTCTGGGAATGAACATACGATTGATGGAAAATATATTCCAAGATCTGAATCGAAACTATCTAGATAATTAATTATTTTAGGCAGTCTACTATAGTTCAGATCTCTATTAATTTCAGGATCTATACGATATATATTAAGTATATCTCTAACTTTAATTTGAGTGGTCATCAACCCTTTATTTCCTTCGGTATCAAAGGGTTGAATCCCCCCTTTAAGCTTTATATTATACATCTGATATTTTCTCCCTCAAGACACTATTTAAGTAACTTGTTATCATTCTGCTCCCCCGCGCACCACTTGAAAAATTATATTTTTTAGTTGTTTGTTTATATGGGATCCCTAACAATTTAAAGTCAACATTTTTATGCGTCCAATCAATTTTACTTATCACATTGCTAAAAAGAAAGTGCATTGATAAATTTGGATTTTTAACACGTGTCTCATAAATAAATAAGGATATTCCGAATATTACAATAGGTATAAAAATTACACATTCATTTCGATTATTTGCATTTTTTGGAGCAAATTTAACTAATAAATCCAAAAATTCTTCTGTTCTATTTTTGTATTGATCGTAATTATTTTTTGAGATTTTTGACTTTGTCTTAGCTGTATATAAAATACCGTCATTTAAAGTAATAATAGTATTATGAAGTGTAGCTGCAGTCATTAGCTTTGTTCTCGTTGTTTTGCCTCTCATTTCAAATTTATCCATAGATATAGTCGGGTGATTATATATTATATCTTTTGTAAGTTCCCCACAAAGACTATTATTTTTATACATGACCAACAAGGTATTGCTTACCTTTGAAGATTTTGTGTTGATATCTGTAAAAAGTTGTTGTTCTTGACTAATGGTTAAATCCGTAAATATTTGAATTGTCAGGGGGAAATTTCTTGCCTTATTTAGTTTTTCTTTACTAAGGAGATCATTTCTTGTCTCTAGCCTTGCTATAATCATTTCAAAAGCCTTTATCCTATGTTGTCCGTCCAGAACAATAAGCTTATCGTCAAAATTTAATTTAAATTTAGAATCATTTTCATCATAGTTGCCTTTTCCTCTCGATGAGAATATTAAGGGTGGAAAATATATATCATTTCCATCTAAGCCAAATTGAATGTACTTCTGAATATCTGTTACATGATATTCTATAATATCTCTTTGAACTTCCCGATCAATTTCAATAAACTTTAGTACTTGATCTACTGAACATTGTATTGATATGACATATTGATTAAACTGTTTCCCTTTCATAGCGTTAAATGATAGGTAATGCGGAGAAATCATTATATTTTTTAAACTCTCCACTCTATATCCCCCTTTTCTTTTAGGTCTTTCTTACAAATTATTCATCTGTGTAATATCTCTCCATGAACTAATACTAACTTCTAAACCATTAAATTACAATGTTAATTTTGGATTCAATACCTTTTTTTTCAATTGATCTCTTTTATAATTAATTATATTTATTGATTTTTCCGTATAATCAATATGGAAAAATCAATGACTATCAAAAAAATAATAGTATGTAATATAAAACTCTCATTCTTATTGACTTATACCTTAATACACCCAGTCTAGAAATTTTTTAAAAAAATCTGTTATTAATACATGAATAAAGAGGCTTCCAATTTGTTAAAAGAACAAAATGAAGAGCCTCTTGTTTAAATCAGATTCTATATTTAAATTAAAAAACCCCTATATTTCAAGGGGTTTTCGAAGGGTGTTACATCATTCCGCCCATTCCACCCATGCCGCCCATATCCGGCATTCCGCCGCCTGAGCCGCCTTCTTCTGGTTTGTCAGCTACGACTGCTTCAGTTGTTAGAAGCATTGCTGCTACAGAAGCTGCGTTTTGAAGTGCAGAGCGAGTTACTTTTGTTGGGTCAACGATTCCTTTTTCGATCATGTTTACCCATTCGTTTGTTGCTGCGTTGAAGCCTACGCCAATTTCTTCGTTTTTCAAGCGCTCAACGATAACGGATCCTTCAAGACCAGCGTTGTGAGCAATTTGACGAATTGGCTCTTCAAGAGAACGTAGAACGATGTTTACACCTGTTTGAACGTCACCATCAGCTTCAATTGAAGCGACTTTGTTGTATACATTTACAAGTGCTGTACCACCACCGGATACGATACCTTCTTCAACTGCTGCACGAGTTGAGTTCAGTGCATCCTCGATGCGTAGTTTACGCTCTTTTAGTTCTGTTTCAGTTGCAGCACCAACTTTGATGACAGCGACGCCGCCAGCTAGTTTTGCAAGACGTTCTTGTAATTTTTCTTTATCGAATTCAGAAGTTGTTTCTTCTACTTGTGCACGGATTTGGTTCACACGTGCTGCAATTTGAGCAGAATCTCCTGAACCTTCAACGATTGTTGTGTTTTCTTTTGTCACAACGACTTTAGACGCGCGACCAAGCTGACCGATTTCAGTTGATTTCAGGTCAAGTCCTAGATCTTCTGTGATTAATTCTCCGCCAGTTAGAACAGAGATGTCTTCAAGCATTGCTTTACGACGATCACCGAATCCAGGTGCTTTTACTGCTACTGCGTTGAATGTACCACGAAGTTTGTTCACAACAAGAGTTGCAAGTGCTTCGCCTTCTACATCTTCAGCAATAAGCAATAATGGTTTTCCTTGTTGTACAACTTGCTCAAGTACAGGAAGGATTTCTTGAATGTTTGTGATCTTTTTATCTGTGATTAAGATGTAAGGATTTTCAAGAACTGCTTCCATCTTATCAGAATCTGTCACCATGTATGGAGAAGCATATCCGCGGTCAAACTGCATACCTTCAACCACTTCTAGCTCAGTTGTGAAACCTTTAGATTCTTCAATTGTGATAACTCCGTCGTTGCCAACGCGCTCCATCGCTTCAGCGATTAGGCTGCCGACTTCTTCGTCTGCTGCAGAAATAGCCGCAACTTGAGCAATTGATTCTTTACCTTCGATTGGTTTAGAAATCTCGTGCAAGCCTTCAAGTGCTACTTTTACTGCTTCTTCGATCCCTTTACGAACGCCAACAGGGTTTGCACCAGCTGTTACGTTTTTAAGACCTTCACGGATCATCGCTTGAGCTAGAACTGTTGCAGTCGTTGTACCGTCACCAGCTACGTCGTTTGTTTTGCTTGCAACTTCAGCAACAAGTTTTGCACCCATGTTTTCAAATGCATCTTCTAATTCGATTTCTTTTGCAATCGTTACACCATCATTTGTGATAAGTGGAGAACCGAATTTTTTCTCAAGAACCACGTTACGTCCTTTTGGTCCTAAAGTTACTTTCACAGCATCTGCAAGTGCATCTACACCACGTAACATCGCACGACGTGCTTCTTCACTGAACTTAATATCTTTTGCCATAATAACGAAACCTCCTCAGTCTTTTTAAAAATATATCTCAATGCTTTTTTATGTGATTAACCAATAACAGCTAAAATGTCGCTCTCACGAAGGATTAAATATTCTTTTCCTTCATATTTCACTTCAGTGCCTGCATATTTTGAGAAGATAATGCGGTCGCCTGTGCTTACTTCTAACGCAACGCGCTCACCACTTTCAAGTACACGCCCTGAACCTGCTGCAACAATTTTACCTTCTTGCGGTTTTTCTTTTGCAGAATCCGGTAACACAATACCGCTAGCGGTTTTTTCCTCAGATTCAACGAGTTCAATGATTACGCGATCGCCTAATGGCTTTAACATAAGAAACAACCTCCTCAATTTTTATATGTAGTCTTTTTTAGCACTCATCACCAGTGAGTGCTAACACATTTATTATAATAAAGAATGTCTTCTGCAATTTCAAGTGAAAACCTTTAAAAATTTTTACGCTTTCACGATCTTTTTGAATCTCAGATTCTTTCCTTTTCATCGTAAAAGAAGACTTGTGTTACAATAAATTTAGTTCTTTTAGTAAAGGGGTTTTCGTTACTTGAAAAAACAATATTGGTACATCATCTTAACGTATATATTGGTACAGGTATCTGCGTTTCCTTATTTTCTCATAATGAAATGGCTGGGATTCATTCAATCACCGATGACTCAAACAGAGCTTTCAAAATTATCAGGAACGTGGACAATCATCAGTTTCTGTATCGGATTGATCATTATTCTGCTCATCCTTCGAACCGTCCCAAAAGCTTCACTGCGAAATGAAGCGCCAGCTTCAATCGGTTCTGCTATCGCATGGATCATTGGCGGTTTCTTTCTTTCTCTCTTTGCACAATCAATTGCGGGGGCGATTGAACAATATGCATTTGGCATTGGACGAGAATCTGAAAATACCCAAAACATTTTATCCATTATGGATGCCGTTCCTTGGCTTGTGATCGTCATCGCCCTGATTGGACCGATATTAGAGGAAATCATTTTCCGTAAAATCATCTTTGGTGTGATTTATGAAAAAACGAATTTCTTCATTGGAGCACTTGCCAGTTCAGTGGTTTTCGCTGCTGTACATTATGATTTTCCCCATATCTTGCTCTATACCGCAATGGGCTTTACCTTTGCCTTTTTATATGCGAAAACAAAACGAATCATTGTCCCAATCGGCGCTCATATGCTGATGAACTCACTTGTCGTTCTTGTGCAGATTGAGCCAGTGAAAAAAATGATTGAAGAACAATCTCAAACCATGCAAATGATTATTGGAGGCTTTTTCTCATGAGAAACCCAGTCGTATGGGGCATCATTTATTTTGCCGTAGGTGTGGCTTTCACCTATATGGCCATTCAAAATCCAGGTGACATGTGGTCATTTTACAGCATTTTGCTGATGGTGTTTGCGGCCTATAATATCAATATCGCGCTTAAAATGTTTGCCTTCTCTGTCAAACTCAAAAAACAGCAGCAAAAATAAATCAAAAACCATTTTCCGCGTTTGGAAAATGGTTTTTTTATGGAGGATGTAACTTCATGGAACATGAAAAACTTCGTTTCTTCAATGATCAGCATGAAACCATTGGAGCTGCCGCTCGTTCAGATGTCCACGCCCAAGGTCTTTGGCATGAAACATTTCATTTCTGGCTTCTTAAAAAGGAGCTTGGCACCGTGTATCTCTATTTTCAGCTAAGGAGTCCTGCAAAAAAGGATTTTCCTTCACTGTTTGATATCACCGCAGCAGGTCACCTTCTCGCAGATGAACAGCCTTCTGATGGCTTAAGAGAGGTAGAAGAAGAACTTGGTCTTTCTATCCTTTTTGAGGACCTTACTTATACAGGAATCATAAAAGATGAAATTCACCTGCCTTCTTTCATCGACCGTGAGTTCTGTCATGTGTATCTTTATATGAATGAAGAAAAGCACATGGAAGTTCATCTACAGAAAGAAGAAGTCGCTGGTCTGTACAGAACAAAGCTGCCTGATGCACAGCAGCTTTTAACAGGATCATGTGAAAGAATTCGTATCGAGGGCTTTATAGTTGATGCAAACGGAGAACGACTTGAGGAAAGCATCGAAGTGGGTATTCATAATTTTGTCCCGCATGAGCCTGCCTATTATGAGCACCTCTTTCACACGATCAATCAATTTCTTACACAATAGAAAAAGCATCGTGATCCCTTATTGGATCATGATGCTTTTTTATGAAACATAATGTTTTTCTTTCTCCTCTGTTTGCTGCATTTTGCGGTAGGTCACTCTTGAAATGATAATGCTCACTTCGTATAAAACGAGCATTGGCAAGGTGACCATGAGGTGAGAAACAAGCTCTGGCGGTGTAATGAGTGCGGCAATGACAAGGAGGACAAAATAGGCATACTTCCGTATTTTTGATAAAAACATCGGTGTGATGATGCCGAGTCTTGTGAGAAACATCAACACGACGGGCATCTGAAACAAAAAGCCAAATGGAAGTGTTAGCTGCATTAGAAATGTAAAATACTCATGAATCCCAATGACTTGCTCTACATTTAAATCATTCGACATTCGCATCATAAAATCGACGACAAACGGAAATAAAATAAAGTAAGAGAAAGCCACACCGCTCAAAAATAAAAGCAGTGCAATCGGAATGTAAGCAAGTGTCACCTTTCTTTCTTTCTCATATAAGCCAGGACTCACAAACGCCCACAGCTGATATAAAATAACGGGACACGTCAAAACCAAAGCAATGACAAATGCGAACTGCATAAACACGTACAGTGGATCTGTAAGTTTAAATGCATTCAGCGTCAGTGTTGCCGCTTCATCGGTATTTTGTAAATACACAATGACCGGCTTAGCGAGAAAAAAACCAGCCACCATAAAGGCGACAAAAAACATCGCAATGATCACTAGGCGTTTTCGCAGTTCCACAATATGCTCCATAAGCGGCATATCTTTGACATTCATGAAGCTCATCCTATTCTACTGATCTTCTTTTTTCTTTTTTTCTTCCTGATCATCAGCTAAGCCTTTTGTGGCATTTTTGAATTCACGTAATGTATCTCCTGCTGCTCTTCCTAATTCAGGAAGCTTTTTCGGCCCAAAAATAATGAGCGCTACAATCGCAATCAGAATCAAACTCCCAGGACCGATCGGACCCATTTGCTCCACCCCCTTTACCCCTTTTCGTCAGTCCTCCTGCGTAACAGAGTAATGCTTTAAGAAATACACAAGAGACTGAAGTTCAACCGCCAAATCTATATGATGAATTCGAATGTGTTCCGGCACATTCAATCGAGCCGGCGTAAAGTTAAGGATTCCTTTGATGCCAAGGGCAATCAAACGATCTGTAATGGATTGAGCTGCTACGGCAGGTACTGTCAAAATTGCAACAGGGATATCTCCTACCTCTTGAACATGCTCTTCAAGCTTATCCAAATCATAGACAGGCACGCCGCCTATCTCACTTCCTATTTTACTCTCATTGACGTCAAAAGCCATTGAAATTTTTGTATTATTATTTTTTATGAAATTATAGTGTAAAAAAGCAGTCCCTAAATTCCCGACACCGATGAGCATGACATTGGTCATTTCATCTTGGTCAAGGGTCTTTCTGAAGAAGGTCAAGAGATAATCGACATTATAGCCATACCCTTTCTTCCCAAGTGCACCAAAGTACGAAAAATCTCGGCGAATGGTAGCAGAATCCACTTTGACTGCATCACTAAGCTCAGCTGATGACACCCTTTGTTTTCCTGATGCATGCAAATTTTTTAAAAAACGGTAGTAAAGCGGCAAACGTTTGGCTGTCGCTTGTGGAATTTTTGACTGATCTATATTCATATAAGGTCCTCCAACTTAAATATCAGATGCTCTGTGAAAATCACCGTTTTTCCCGCCTGTCTTTTCAATTAGATAGGTTGGACCGATGATCATGCCTTTATCAATCGCTTTGCACATATCGTAAACGGTCAGTGCACATACTGAAGCAGAAGTGAGCGCTTCCATCTCCACACCCGTACTTCCTTTTGTTTTCACCTGTACTTGTATGTTCAGGATGTGCGCATTTCCGTCTTCCTCCCAATTAAAGGAGATATCCACGCCTTTTAGTGCAAGCGGATGACACATTGGAATGATGGTAGATGTTTGCTTTGCTGCCATGATGCCAGCAACCTGTGCAACAGACAGCACATCCCCTTTTCCAATTTCATGCTGTTGTATTTTATGAAACACTTCTTTTATCATACGAACACTTGAAACAGCAACGGCGGTTCTCACTGTAGACGATTTGTCACTAATGTCGACCATCTTTGCTCTCCCCTGTTCGTTAAAGTGGCTAAATTGACTCATCTTTCAACGCTCCCTCACTCAAATGATACACTATTTTTTCCTATCTGTCTTTCATTTGAATATGGCGATTGTATGTAACATTTGCCGGTTTACTGCTGATAAGCTACACTTAACATATTATAGCAGAGGTGAAGTTACATGATGATTCTACAAGTGAATCAGCTGTCCAAATCGTTTGGCGCTGATACCGTTTTAACGAATATAAAATTGGAAGTCAAAGCAAGGGATCGAATTGCCATTGTAGGTCGTAACGGCGCAGGCAAATCCACGCTTTTGAAAATCATTGCCGGTCAAATGTCTTACGAGCAAGGTGAGATCATCAAACCAAAAGACCTATCGATCGGCTATTTAGCACAGCATACCGATGTGACGTCTACACGTACGCTAAAAGACGAATTATTATCGGTTTTTGATCATTTAAAAGAGATGGAACAAGAGATGAGAACCATTGAGGAGAAAATGGCTTCTTCCACAGGTTCTGAGCTGGAAGCCCTGATGAAAACCTATGACAGGCTTCAGCAGGAATTTAAAGATCAAGGCGGCTATCAATATGAAGCAGATGTCCGCTCCATTCTTCATGGACTCGGCTTTAGTCATTTTGAAGATGAGACAACCGTCCAATCTTTAAGCGGCGGCCAGAAAACCCGTTTAGCACTTGGAAAGCTCTTGTTAATGAAACCAGAACTCTTAATTCTGGATGAGCCGACAAACCATTTAGATATTGATACCTTATCATGGCTTGAGCAGTATTTGCAAAATTATACAGGTGCCATTCTCATCGTGTCCCATGACCGCTATTTCTTAGACAAAGTCGTAAACCACGTCTATGAAGTCTCAAGAACTTCGATGAAAAAGTTTGCAGGGAACTATAGTAAGTATCTGGATCTGAAAGCAGAGCAGCTCGAGCGGGATATGAAACTATACGAAAAGCAGCAAGAAGAGATCTCAAAGCTCCAGGATTTCGTGGACCGCAACCTGGCAAGAGCCTCCACCACAAAGCGCGCTCAAAGCAGACGCAAACAGCTCGAACGGATGGATCGTTTAGATAAGCCTTTAGGAGATGAAAAATCTGCAAACTTTCATTTTGATATTACGAGACAAAGCGGCAATGATGTACTGAAGGTACATGATCTCGATATTAGTTATGATGAAAAAACACCGCTCCTATCCTCTCTTTCTTTTCAGATTAAACGCGAGGATAGTGTGGCACTCATTGGTCCTAACGGGATCGGGAAATCAACCCTTTTAAAAACGTTAACGAACACATTAACACCAGTAAAAGGCGACATCACTTTTGGATCTCATGTCACGATCGGCTACTATGACCAAGAGCAAGCCAAACTGACATCCTCGAAAAAAGTGCTAAATGAGCTTTGGGATGATTATCCTCATATGAATGAAAAAGAAATTCGGACATGTTTAGGAAATTTCCTCTTTTCAGGGGATGACGTTTTAAAGCCTGTCCATGCATTAAGCGGTGGGGAAAAAGCACGTCTTGCGCTGGCAAAGCTGATGCTCCAAAAAGCCAATTTTCTTATTCTCGATGAACCTACAAACCATCTTGACTTAGATAGTAAGGAAATTTTAGAGAATGCACTAATCGATTATCCAGGAACCATCTTATTTGTCTCGCATGATCGTTATTTTATCAATCGTCTCGCTACGAAAGTATTCGAGCTGTCGCCTACAGAAACAAAAGAATATCTCGGTGATTATGACTACTACCTTGAAAAGAAAAATGAACAACTAGAGCTGAAGGCACTTCAACATAATGAACCGGTTAAAAAACAAGCTGCCCAGCCAGCAGAAACAACAAAGCTTTCTTATGCGGAAGAAAAAGAACTGAAAAAGAAAGAAAGACAAAAGCAGCGCAGGATTGAAGAAATTGAAAAACGGATTGCTGTCATTGAAGACAAGCTTGGCGAAAATGAAGAGCTGTTATGTGATCCTGATATTTTTCAAGATCACGAGAAGGTCCAAGCCATTCAAACAGAAAATGATACGCTCAATCAAGAGTTAGAATCACTTTTTGCGGAGTGGGAAGAGCTGTCAGATTCTTAAAGAGTGCCCTAAAGGGTACTCTTTTTTCTTTCAATGAAAATTTATTATCCACAAAGATACCCACAATAACTTCTTGATTATTCTTAAACACTTTAGACTTATCCACTTTATCCACAGTGTTTTAATCACATATCCACAAAAAAGGTCGTATTTATACACATCCTCTTCACTTTAAAACAAAATTTTCTAACAATTGTGGATATTTAACGTTTACATGTGAATAAATCGCTTTCATAGAAAAATAAAAACCCCTGTAATCCACAGGAGTTTTATTTATATGAGACAAGCGGCAATCCTGGCTGGCCATTCATCGCCATATCGCCTCTGATTCCTTTTTCAAACGCAATGGTTCCAGCGGCAGCGATCATGGCTGCATTGTCTGTGCAAAGTGATAATGGCGGAATAATAACCTTCACGTCTGGCAGTTTGAATGCTGAAGTTAAAGCTTCTCTTAGTCCTTTATTGGCAGCGACTCCTCCAGCTAGAACAACCTGCTTCACACCATAGGCTTCTGCTGCTTTCAATGTTTTACCAACAAGCACCTCAATGACACTTGCTTGAAAACTTGCGGCTAAATTCTCTGGGGCAATCGTTTCTCCCTTTTGTGACGCATTGTGTAAGGTGTTGATCACAGCTGATTTTAAACCACTGAAGCTAAAGTGATAAGACCCTTCTTCAAGCCATGCACGAGGAAGCTTAATTGTCGGCTCTCCTTCATGTGCTAACCGATCAATATGAGGTCCGCCTGGGTACGGGAGACCCATCGTCCGGGCCACTTTATCGTAGGCTTCTCCAGCTGCATCATCTAATGTTTCTCCGATGACCTCAAAAGATCCGTGCTCCTTCATTAAAACAAGCTCAGTATGTCCGCCAGAGACAACAAGAGCTAAACATGGAAACTCCAATTCATCAACAAGCTGGTTGGCATAAATATGCCCTGCAATATGATGAACACCAACAAGAGGAATTTGATGGGCAAAGCTCAGTGCCTTTGCTGCATTGACGCCAATCAGCAGGGCACCGACGAGACCGGGCCCTTCCGTAACAGCAATCGCATCCAAATCCTTAAAGCTCATACCCGCCTGTGTCATCACTTCTTCTAATACGATGGTGACTTGCTCCACGTGATGCCTCGAAGCAATTTCAGGTACAACACCGCCAAATCGTTTATGACTGTCTATTTGCGAGGCCACTACATTCGCCACGATTTTCTTTCCATTTTTCACAATGGACGCAGCTGTTTCATCACAGCTTGTTTCTATTCCTAATATGAATCGATCTGTTTGTTCACTCATTTATATTCACCCACATGACTAACGCATCTTCTCCATTATCCGTATAATAATTCTTTCGAATAGAAGCTGGTCTGAAACCGAGCTTTTCATAGAGGGATTGTGCTGGTGTATTTGAAACCCGCACCTCTAAAGAAAGATGATCTGTCTTTTTTTCTTTGCAAAATTCCATGACATATCGAAGCAATGCTTCCCCGTAGCCTTTTCCTCTATGCTCAGGGAGAATCGCAATGTTCGTAATTTGTGCATCGTCCATGACAATCCAGACCCCGCAATATCCAACAGGCTGCTTATCTTCTTCAATGAGGAAATAATGGCTGTATTGGTTATGAAGAATCTCATAGACAAACGATTCCTTTTTCCAAGGCGCTGTAAACGAATGCACTTCAATCGTATACACCTCTGGAATGTCCGCTACTGTCATTTGTCGTATTTCTGCTATGTTAAGGTTATTTTTGTCCTTCAAGCCATTTCACTTCCGCTTCTGCCAAACGAATATAGTTAGGAACAAGCTGATGAACATCTTCAGCAGGACGATCTGCGCCTAAAAATGCAAGCACTGAAGGTCTTGGGTTATGAAATGTCCCCTCTGCCAGTACAGCCGTTTCTCCTAAAATGGAGCGAATGCTCTCTTCATGAAGGTGCACATCTTGTCCAAGAAATAGAACAGGTTTTCCTGTCTTCTTCAGCTCATGAAGCCAATCCGTGAGCAGGATATTTTGATCTGGTTCGACCTCTTTGATCTTACCTTTTTCAAACGTATATAGCCCAGTATAAACTTGTCCTCTTCTCGCATCAAATAGAGGTGAGATATACCCATCAAAATATTGGCCATTTGCCGCAAGCGCTTCTAAACTCGAAACAGCCGATATCGGGATAGACAGCGTCCACGCAAGTGTTTTTGCTATGGTAACACCAATTCTGACGCCAGTGTAAGATCCAGGTCCTTTTGCCACAACGATTTTACTTAGTTCGCTTGGTGCTACACCACATTCTTTCATCAATGCTTCAACAGTGGGCATCGCTCGGACGGAATGGTTCTTTTTTAAATACGTAATGCTCTCGCCAATCACAGTGAGATCTCTTACAAGAGCAATTCCTAGTGTATGGTTTGATGTATCAATGGCCAGTATGGTCAAATTCTTTCATCTCCTTACAAAGGGACTCATAACGCTCCCCTTTTGCATCAAACGTGAGATGCCGTTCTTCTTCACGTTCTGTTCTCAGCATTTCAATTTTTAAATAGGAAGAAGGCAATTGAGGTTCAATCAGATGTGCCCATTCAACCAAGCATACACCTTCACCCTCAAAATATTCTTCTAGTCCGATGTCTTCTTCCGCATCTTCCATGCGGTACACGTCCATATGGTAAAGTGGCAGTCTGCCATCGGTATATTCTTTAATAATTGTAAAGGTGGGGCTGTTGACGATACGGGTAATTCCTAAGCCTTCCGCAAAACCTTTTGAAAAAGTGGTTTTGCCTGCGCCTAAATCTCCTTCTAATGTCAATACATCGCCTGGCATCACAAGTTTGGCCAAAGCAGCGGCAATTCGTTTCGTCTCATCCGCACCTTTTGTTGTCCATGTTAATTTCACCGTTGATGTCACCTCATTTCTTAAAATGATTATATCCTTTTTTCATTAACATTGTTTGTTGATCATTGTCTTTTAACATAACACTAGCTGCTTGATCATCCTTGACTTGTCCAATACGTGTGATCTGAATGCCTTCTTTTTGACATTGAGATTCAAAGCTTTCCCAATCAGATTCTGGTATCGTACCAGTTAAAACAAAGTCTTCTCCCCCAAATAACACCCATTCATGCCAGTCTTTGCGCAGCACCTGTAAATCCGGATGAATTGGAAGCTTATCAGCTTCTATCTCGATCCTCACACCGCTCGCTTCGGCTATCTCATTCAACTCACTCGCTAATCCATCACTCACATCATTCAAGGTGACCCGCGGGAAACTTGAACAAATGTGACCAGCAGCAATATGAGGCTGAGGCATTTTATGACGCTTAAGAAAGAAATCAGCGTCGACCGCCTTAGAAGGGACTGCTTCGTTCATTAAGATTGATAACCCAGCAGCCGACGAACCGAGTTCACCTGTGACAAAGACGACGTCTCCAGTTTGAGCACTGTGGCGATAACAAGCTGCTCCCTTTGACACCTCACCAATGACCGTCACGGTAATGACAAAGTCACTGCGGGTAGCTACTGTATCTCCACCAATCAAATCCATACGATAGGTGTCAGCCAACGCTTTCATTCCCTCGTAAAGAGCCGTGACGATTGTTTCATCACCATGAGGCGGGATTGCAATTGAAACAAGATAATACTTTGGGGTGCCTCCCATTGCAGCGATATCACTGACATTGACTGCCAGTGCCTTAAAGCCAACTTCAAAAGGTGTGGAAAAGTCAAAACGAAAATGAACATGCTCCACCATTGTATCAACGCAAACGACCTCTTCACAATGTGAATGAGGTTGATAAACACTTGCATCATCACCGATGCCCATGATCAAAGAGCGCTGATATGTATCTTTTGGTGTGATTCGGCGAATAAGATCAAATTCATCCATAAAAAGACAGCCCCTTCTTGCAATCAATTGGTTAAATAGACATGATGTCAAACACAGTTAGTATTAGTGTAGCGAATATAAGTCTCCGTTCCAACTAAAAATGATATAAAGAAAGCCTGGTGTGTAAAAACCAGGCTGGGTTGAAGTAATCTATCTATTCTTTCATATAGTGTAACCAAACACAAATCATTTCATTGCATCGTGGGTACTTGTAGAAAGAAAAAGACATAAAAAAAAACGAAACTATACGTTTTCGTTTACAAGTCAT
>NZ_JBYEGB010000006.1:0-199320 GCF_057592095.1 Bacillus sp. SRI_025
ATATACGAAGCACCAAGAGACGAAGTTGAAACACTGCTTTGCGGCATTTGGGAAGATGTCCTTGGCGTCAGCCAAGTCGGTATTCACGATCACTTCTTCTTCCTTGGCGGAGATTCGATTAAAGGTATCCAAATGGCAAGCAGACTCACGCAAGCAGGCTGGAAGCTCGATATGAAACTTCTATTCCAGTACCCGACGATTGCGGAGCTGCGCCCATATATCGAGGAAGCCGATCTTCTCACAGCCGACCAATCATCTGTCGAAGGAGAAGTCATTTTAACACCGATTCAGCGCTGGTTCTTTGAACGAGCATTCAGCGATCAGCACCATTGGAATCTCTCGATGATGCTTCATGCGCCAAATGGATTTGACCTTTCCATTACAGAACAAGTCATGCAAAAACTACTTTCACATCATGATGCACTGCGTATGGTATACAAGCAGGAACATAGCGGCATCCTGCAATACAACCAGCGGGAGCTACCGGAACCGATAGCGATTATTTCTCATGATGTCTCAAAAGAGCACGATGTGAAAAAGGCAATTTCCACATTTGCCAATGAGTATCAGCGTCAGCTGAACCTCGAAACAGGTCCATTGATGAAAGTGATTTGTTTCCATGCGGAAGATGGCGATCATTTACTCATCGTGACACACCATTTAGTTATTGACGGTGTCTCATGCCGAATTTTACTAGAGGACTTTATGTCTCTATATCAGCAGGCATCTCAGGGACAAGCCCTTGTCCTGCCGCTGAAAACTCATTCCTTTAAAGAATGGGCAGAGGCCATTGAACGTTATGCACAGTCACAGCCATTAAAAAGTCAGCGGGAGTATTGGGCAGAAATTGAAAGCAAACCATTAACCGCATTACCTGTTGATCATGAAGTGACGAAAAGAAGAGTTGCCGAAACCAAATCGGTTCAAATGCAGCTGACAGAAACAGAAACTGAGCATCTTTTGACCGATATTCATCTGCCGTACACAACGGAAATGAACGATATTCTTTTATGTGCTCTTGGTCTTGCTGTTCAAGAGTGGACAGGTGAGTCCCATGTACATGTGCAGCTTGAAGGTCATGGAAGAGAGGATATTTTATCAGGGCTGGATGTCTCTCGCACAATTGGCTGGTTTACGAGTATGTATCCAGTTGTTCTTGAAGCGAAGCCGGATCAGACCATAGCTGATGCTATTAAAGGAACGAAAGAAATGCTGCGCCGTGTGCCAAATAAAGGGATTGGCTATGGGATTTTAAAATACATGACAGCCACTGAACCGTCAGGGCACCATGTACATCCTGAAATCAGCTTGAACTATCTTGGACAGATTGATCAGGAAGTGACGACAGAACTCTTTGGGCCGTCCATCCATGATATGGGACGACAAGCAAGCCCAGATTCGGAAGCTGTTTATAAGCTGAACCTTAGTGGTCTTGTTCAACACAATCGATTCATTTTGTCTTGCTCCTATTGTGCAAGTGAATATGAAGAACAGACGATACAGCAGTTCATGGCATTGTTGAAGGAAAAAATCCAATCCATCATCACCCATTGCTTAGCGCAGCACGAACGGGAATTTACGCCAAGTGACTTCTCTGCGGCTGACCTTGAAATGGATGAAATGGACGACATTTTTGACATGCTTGAGGAGAAATTGACTTAACAACACACGAGATCAGTCATAAAAATAGGAAGGGAGGATGAAATAGATGAGTCAATTTAAAAGGGATCAAGTTCAAGACATGTATTATCTGTCACCGATGCAAGAAGGAATGCTGTTTCATACCCTCCATCATCAAGAAAAGGGCTTCTATGTAGAGCAAATGGATATGAACGTTAAGGGCACACTGCATCATGACTTACTTGAGAAAAGCATGAATATCATCGTGGAGCGGTACGATATTTTTCGTACCGTGTTTCTCCACGAAAAAGTAAAGCGCCCTGTCCAAGTTGTGCTAAAGGAGCGTCCTTTTACACTTGATGTTGTGGACTTGCAAGATCTTTCTGAAGACGAACAGCTTGAACGTATCGAGAAATTCAAACAACAGGATCAGTTGAGAGGATTTGACCTCTCGAAGGATTCTCTCATGCGGGCATCTGTTTTCCAAACGGGTTCTGCCAGCTATCGCTGGATATGGAGCTATCATCATATCCTTCTGGATGGCTGGTGCTTTGGACTTGTGGTGCAGGAGTTGTTTGCGATTTACCATGCACTTTTACATAACGTTCCTTATAAGCTAGAACCGGTCAAACCATATAAAGAATATATAAAGTGGCTGGAAAAACAAGATAAACAAGCATCACTTCAATATTGGCAGCAATCATTAGCAGGGTTTGATGGACAATCAACCTTTAAAGAACAGCGAAAACAAACGAATGAACATGAATTAGGCGAAATTGAATGGTCCATGAGCAAAGAAGAAACGGCTGCTTTGTCAGAGTTAGCGTTGCAGCAAAATGCGACGTTAAGCAGTGCGCTTCAATCCGTTTGGTCGGTTCTGCTGAGCAGGTATCAGCGGTCAAATGATGTGCTGTTTGGAACAGTTGTGTCAGGACGCCCGGCAGACTTGGCTGGCGTTGACAGGATGGTTGGATTGTTCATCAATGTCATACCAAGAAGAATTCAGCTGACAGAGCACATGACATTTCGTGCACTCCTGTCAGAAACACAGCAGCAGTCTCTGGCAGCCGAGCCGCACCAATATATTCCCATTTATGATATTCAGGCAAAGACAGGTCAGCAGCAGCTCATTGATCATATTGTCGTGTTTGAAAATGTCCCAGCCGCAAAGAAGGACGAGCAAGAGGCACGGTTAGGGTTCACGGTGGAGAACATGAATGTCTATGAAAAATCAAACTATGATCTCAATCTGCTCGCATCGCCTGGAGAAGAATTGCTATTGAAGCTGGCCTTTAACAAAAGAGCGTTTGATCCTCAATTTGTTCACAAGTTAAAGGAACAGCTCAGTCTATTGATAAATGAGGCGGTCAAGCATCCCGATCAATCGGTTCATACACTCCCGCTCGTCACGAAGCAGGAAAAACAGCAGATTCTTGAGGAATGGAATGCACCTGAGCTTGAGCATGACCAATTATATTTATCGAAATGGTTTGAGCATAATGTGGGCAAACAGCCAAATGCAGTGGCACTATCAGCAGAAGAGCAAACGATGACATATGCCGAGCTGAATGAACAGGCCAATCGATTGGCAAGGCATTTGCAAAAAAATGGGGCTGAACATCGAACGGTCATCGCCATTTTAGCCGATCGAACACCTGAACTCATTGTCAGTCTGCTTGCTGTTTTAAAAGCAGGCGCAGCCTATGTGCCAATTGATCCTGATTATCCAGAAAGCCGCATTCAATACATGCTTAAAGACAGCGGAGCGACGCATCTCCTGACTCACTCATCCTTTATTGGTCAGGCGAAGGGACTCGGGTTTACTGGTACGTATCTGTTTGCAGATGATCAGGAAATTTCACTTATGAGCTCAGAGAATCTGCCGCTAGAAGCAGGTTTACACGATACGGCATATATCATGTATACATCAGGTACAACGGGTCAGCCAAAAGGCATCATGACAACCCATTCCAATATTGCCCGGGTGGTCAAAAATACGAACTACTTAACCATTTCAGAAACAGACACACTGCTGTCGCTATCCAACAGCGTATTTGATGGCTTTACCTTTGATGTATATGGTGCGCTTTTAAATGGGGCAAAGCTTGTCCTGCCGAAAAAAGACACCATTTTAGATATGCATGAGCTGACGGAGCTCATTAAAAGAGAAAGCATTTCTGTCATGTTTGTTCCAACTGCTTTATTTAATCTTCTCGTTGATGAAGAAACCGATTGGATGCACAGTGTGCGCAAGGTGTTATTCGGAGGGGAGCGTGCATCTGTACAGCATGTGAGAAAAGCCTTTGATGTCATGGGAAAAGGCAGACTAATCAATGTCTACGGCCCAACCGAATCAACCGTTTTTGCCACCTATTATCCTGTAGATGAAGCTCCGCCGATAGAAGCGCATTCTATTCCAATCGGAAAGCCGATTAACCAAACGGGTGCTTATATATTGAGCCAGCAAGGACAGCTTCAGCCGATTGGAATGGTCGGAGAACTTTGTCTCAGCGGCAAAGGGCTTGCGAAGGGGTATTTGAATCGTCCTGATCTGACAAAAGAAGCCTTTATGACACATCCATTTGCTGCGGGAGAAAGGCTGTATCGTACGGGAGATTTGGCTTATTTTCGAGCAGATGGTCTGATTGAGTATGCAGGCAGAGTGGACGATCAGGTGAAAATTCGCGGCCACCGAATTGAGCTGACAGAAATTGAAGCCCACCTTCTCATGCATCCAGGCGTAAAGCAAGCTGCCCTTATAACGGATCAGCATGGCTCGCAGCATACAAGACTGCTTGCCTATATGACATGTGAGGAGGAGTGGAAGGACAAAGTTGATGTGATCAAGTCAGGGCTGAAGGAGAAACTTCCGGCTTACATGCAGCCTCATGAGCTGATCAGACTTGAGAAAATGCCGCTGACACCAAATGGAAAAGTTGATAAACGTCAGCTGCCAAAGCCAGAAGCGCCTCAAGGAAACCGCCATGTGAAGCTTCCGGCAAATGAGGTAGAACAAAAGCTGCTTGTCATGTGGCGTGAAGTGCTTGAACGAGATGATATCAGTACAGATGACCATTTCTTTGAGCTTGGAGGTCATTCTTTAAAAGCGATGTCGCTTTTATCAAAGGTGTCGAAGGAATTCGATGTTCAGGTGCCTATTCACTTGCTGTTTGAGACGCCTACAATTGAAGCCATCAGCCGTTATATTCAACAGCAGGATCATGAAGCTGCCGGCTATCTTGTATTCAATGAATCTCAAACGCCAACAGTCTTTGCTCTTCCGCCATTACCGGGCTATGGCTTTATCTATCAGGAAGCCGCCAAAACGCTCGATAGTCTTCGTTTGATCGCCTTTGATTTTATTGAAGATGATCACCGCATGACGCAATACGTTCAGCATATTCAGCACCTTCAGCCTGAAGGGCCGCTGACTTTGATGGGCTACTCTGGCGGGTGCTATCTGGCCTTTGATCTCGTTCAATCGCTTGAACAAGCAGGACGGACGGTGGAAAAGGTCATCATGATCGATTCCTATAAGAAAATTGGAGAAAGTGATTTAGAAGGACGATCCATCGAGGACGATATCGAAGCGATTGTTCATCAATCAAAGCAAAGTGAACTTGCCCAAGAAGAGCTCGTTCAAGAAGCGCTTGCTCAAAAAACGCGGGCTTATTATGAAACATTTGTTAAGGGGGTGAATCAAGGAAAGATACAAGCAGATATTGATTTCATCCAATCAGAAGAGCAAATTGAGATTCCAGACTGGATGGATCATTGGGAAAAGGCGACGACCGGTGCTTATCGCTATTATCAAGGCTACGGTCAACACGCTGACATGTTCAAAAACAAAGAATGTGCAGCCCAAAATGCCCAGCTGATCCAAAAGATCGTGAATCAAAAAAATAGAGAAGCCGTTTTGTAAACTTTAGTTCAGGCAGGGGTGCATATTGGCATCCTTGCCTGTCAAAAAAGGAAAGGAACTCATATGAAACCATCAATTATAAATAAATCAAATGTACATGAATCAATGGATACGATTTTACAAGATGTACAGAGAACGATTTTACAAACCAACGAAATCGAACGCTTCGCTGTTTTTTCTCATGAAAAAACCATTCGACCGCGGCCATATCACCTCTCTCATTTATTTCTCGACAATCACATGGAGCAGGAGGCCGCAGCTGAATCGATACAGATGCAAATGGCTTCCCCTGCTTTAGCGGACATGCCGCCCGCCCTTTCCTATGGAGGGGATCTAGATGTTAAGGCAGGAGCCCAAACCTTGCAGGACGCCTTAACAGAGGCGGCAAAAACAAAAAATGGGCTGACTTATATCGTCAATAGTGAAAATGAACTCACACAATCCTACGCGCAGTTAAAGGAGGATGCCGAGCGGGTTCTGACAGGTTTGAGGGCGTTAGGACTTGAACCGGGTGATCCTGTATTCTTTCAGTTTTCATCCAATCATGCGATGGTAACAGCCTTTTGGGCGTGTGTGTTAGGCGGATTTGTTCCAACACTAGTGTCCGCTGCACCGACCTATCGGGAAATGAATGCCTCCGTGAAGAAGCTTCATCATGCGTGGAACCTGCTGGAGCATCCGCTCATTTTAACAGATGACTCGCTGATTGATGAGGTGCAAGGATTAGCTTTATTGTGGCATACAGATAAGTTAAGTGTCGCAGCCGTTGAGCCGATGCTTTCTTTAGAAAGAGATAGAGAAGCTTATCCAGCGTCACCGGATGATTCAGTCTTTTTTATCTTAACGTCTGGAAGTACAGGGATGCCCAAATGCGTAGAGCATTCTCATCGAAGCGTGCTGGCGAATGTCAAAGGAACAGTGGCAGCCAATGGGTTTACACAAGAGGATGTGTCGTTAGACTGGATGCCCTTAGATCATATTGGCGGTATTGTGATGTTTCACCTTGTCAATGTGTACACGGGCTGTGAGCAGGTTCGGGCAAGAACAGATGATTTTATCGCTCAGCCGCTGCGCTGGCTTGACTGGATGGACCGCTACCGTGCAACGAAGACATGGGCGCCTAACTTCGCATTTGCGATGATTAATGATTATGAGAAAGACATCTCGTCAGGATCTTGGGATCTTTCTGCTATGACCTGTATGATCAATGGGGCAGAAGCGGTCGTACCGAAGACGATTCACCGATTTTTACACTTGCTGGCTCCGCACGGCTTAAAGGGAGACGTCATTAGACCAGCATTCGGCATGTCTGAAATCTCTTCAGCCGTTGTCTTCTCTTTTGCGATAGAGCGGGGAGATGAAAGCAGCGGGGTTCTAACCTTTGAGGAAACATCACTCACAGAGCAGCTAAGACCAGCGGAGGCACGGGAGACAGGAACCGTCAGCTTTACAGAGCTGGGAAGACCAATTCCGGGTATTACAATTCGTATCGTTAACCATCAGCATGAGCTTCTTCCCGAAGATCATATTGGCAGTGTGCAAATTAAAGGGCCGACGACAATGAAGGGCTATTACAAGAATGACGAAGCGAATCAAGAAGTTTTTCAAACAGACGGCTGGTTCCACACGGGGGATTTAGGCTTCCTGCACGAAGGAAGGCTGACATTAACCGGTAGAGAAAAAGACATGATCATCATCAACGGGAAAAATTATCACAACTATGAAATTGAAGTCATTGCAGAGGAAGTACCCGGCGTCGAAACGAGCTTTGTAGCCGCTTGTTCCGCTCGGATGGAAGCATCTGCATCCGACGAGCTGATTCTCTTTTTTACACCGAAGCTGTATGAACCTTCTTATATCATGAGGGCAAGTCAAAATATTAAATCCCATATTGCAACAAAAATGGGGCTATCTGCATCGCGCGTGATCCCTGTCCAGAAGCATGCCTTTCCGAAAACAAGCTCTGGAAAAATAGAGAGGGCACAGCTCAAGAAGCGATGGCAGGAAGGCGAATTCGATGAAATCATCAAGGAGCTGGACATCAGACTTGAAAATGAACACACCTTGCCTGATTGGAGTTTACAAAAGAAGTGGATCCCTGCTCCGCTCCATGAAGCTGAAAAACAAACATTAGGGAACACGGTGATCTTTGCAGATACTTTAGGGTTGGCAGATCAATTGAGATCCCTTTCAAGCAATGAACAAACCTTTATTACGGTTGAACCGGGTCAAGCATTCACACAACTCACACATACACAATTCATCATCCACCCGAATCGGCCGTCTGACTACGAACAACTCTTTGAGACGCTCCGTTCGTATGGCGTTTCGGTGAAACAAATCATTCACCTTTGGAACTACACAACTCAAGAAGACACACTTCATGCAGCGTTGGCAAAAGAAGCGCAGAAAACTGGCAGCATGAGTGCATTATATGTAACAAAAGCGATCGCTGTCTATGAGGAGCCAGTAGAGATCACCTTTGTCTCTGCTCATGCGATGAATTTGCCGGAAGATCAAACACATGATGTGGAGAAAGCAACGACAGCAGGATTGCTGACAGCTGTTCAGCATGAATGGCCGTTTATCAAGGTGCGGTGTCTTGATTTTTCTCTGGCAGAATCAGATGCAGGCCGTTCTCATGCATCATCGATCATGACAGAGCTTACACATGACACAAGCCATCATATCGCCGCTTATCGCGAAGGTGTTCGTTATACTCCTCTTTTAACGCCGCTTCATCTGGAAAAAGAACAAAGGAGGAAGAAGCCGCCGTTTGAATCATCCGGGCTTTACGTGATAACAGGCGGACTTGGCGGCATTGGGCGGTTGCTGAGTGAGCACCTGCTGACATCCTATCAAGCGCATCTTGTGCTGGTTGGAAGAAAGGAGAGAGAGGCTTTATCTGTGGAGCAGCAAGACGTATTAATTTCACTTGAGAAACTAGCGGAAAAGCGCGGCGGTACAGTTCTTTATGAAAAGGTGGACATCACTGACGCAAAAGCCATTGAAGCCTTGATCTCAAAACAGGAGGCGGCTTTAGGCAAAAGGCTGCATGGCGTTATTCATTTCGCTGGCATCATTCAAGAAGAGCTGCTTCGTGACATGACGTCTGTGTCATTACATGCGATGTACGAAGCGAAGGTATATGGCACGATTGCGCTACATGAAGCAGCTTCTAAGCGGCAGAATGTCTTATTCCTTTCTAGCTCCTCAGCTCGAACGTTAAAGGGCGGGATGACCGTTGGCGCTTATTGCGCGGCAAATGAGTTCGTTGAACAATTTGCTCATTATCAGAGGCTGACCTCTACAGTAAAGCCGTATTGCTTTAGCTTTAGTATGTGGGATGAGACCGGAATGAGTGAAGGCTCAATGATTAAAGGCATGCTAAAAGAAAGAGGCTACCTCCCGATTCCAAAGCGGGAAGGCATTCAAACAATGCTTGCATGCTTGATGACAGATGCTCCTCTCATTTATATCGGGTTGGATCGGTCGAAGCAGGAAATTCAAGAAATGATACAGGGGGAGATACAAACTGAGCAGGCCGTATATGTCTTTTTTAAGACCGATCAAACAAAGGCTATTGAAGAAAGGCTGTATCAGTCCATTTATACGTGTATACAGTCTCGTCTATCTGCGGAATGTTCCGTACATCTATATCCTGAAGAATACTGGAAAGAAACAGAGGATGGGATGCCGGACGAAGTGCATTTCAATGAATTAATAGAGGAAAATGGACAGGGTTCAGAGGACAGAGCACCTCAAACTGAGACGGAAAAACTTTTGGCACACATTTGGTCCGAACTGCTTGATGTTTCAAACATCAGCTGTGGTGATCATTTCTTTCTACTCGGAGGTCATTCACTCAAGGCAACGCAAATGCTGTCAGCTGTTAGGCAGAAAACGGGATTTGACGTGCCGCTCGCCGTTCTTTTTGAGCATTCGAGGCTTGGAGAGTTAGCGGACTGGATTGATTCATATGCCGAAGCCGATGAAGCGATTCCGATACGGAAAATAGAAAAGGGGCAGGAGCTTCCGATGTCCTATGCTCAGCAAAGACAGTGGTTTCTCTATCAATTACAGCCCGATCTGCCATTATACAATAATACAATTTCCTTTCGGATGAATGGACCTTTAGATGTGAAGGTGCTTCAGCGCAGCCTGCAGCAAATGATGCAAAGGCATGAATCGCTCAGAACATCCTTTGCGATGAACGGCGATGAACCGGTACAGATCATACATGAGCATATGACTCTTCCAGCGCTTGAGGTGGTAGATGTATCAGAACTGGCATCACAGGAAGAAAAAGAACAAAAAGCGGCTGATTGGGCGAAAAAAGAAGCGGGCACACCTTTCCGCTTAGAGCAAGATGTACTTTTTCGCGCGAAATTAATTCGGCTGTCAGAAACAGATCATTTGCTGCTGATGTCCATTCACCACATCGTGTCAGATGGCTGGTCGATTGGCATTGCCGCAAGGGAGCTATCCGAATGGTATACAGCGATGATCGAGGGGAGGGAGCCTGATCTCTCATCACTGCCGATTCAATATGCAGATTACGCACTATGGCAGAAGGAGTATTTGACGGGAGAAACACTTCAGAAGCAGCTTTCCTATTGGAAGGAGCAATTTGCGGTACCTGTGGAAGAGTTGATGCTGCCGTATGACTACACGCGTCCGGCCGTTCAATCCTATAGGGGAAAAACGAAAAAATACCGCTTGTCGAAGCCGTTATCAGAACAGCTGGCGGTTCTTTCTAAGAAAACAGATAGCACCCTTTATATGACATTACTTTCGGCTTTCTCTACCTTGCTGCATCGATTGTCTTCACAGGATGAGTTTGTCATTGGATCCGTCATTGCCGGGAGAAATCGGACGGAGATGGAGCAGCTCATCGGATTTTTCGTGAATACGCTGGCACTTCGGATCGATCATAGCGGGAATCCGGCTTTCACAGAGCTATTAGAGCGAGTGAAGGAAACAACAATGGGTGCCTATGCACATCAAGATGTGCCGTTTGAGATGGTCGTAGATGAACTGAATATTGTACGTGAGGCTGGGAAGCAGCCGCTGTTTCAGGTCATGTTCGTTCTGCAAAACCTGCCTCTTGAAGCATCACCGATGGGTGAGGCGACATCCGTTTTAGCCATTGAAGATAACGATACGGCCAAGTTTGATCTATCCCTGTTTGTTTTTGAAGGGGCGGAAGGTCTTCAATTAAAACTAGAGTATGATGCAGACTTATTTTCTGACGACACGATGGAACGGTTGCTTCGTTACTACGAACAGCTGCTTGCGTGTATTTGTGAAAATCCAGCACAGCCGATCAGACAAATGAATTATCTGCCAGAGAAAGAGAAGCAGAAGCTGCTCTATGAATGGAGCGGCAAAACAGAACAACCAGCAGGCCCGCTTCTCATCACAGAAAGGTTTGAAGCACAGGTGAAAAAGACACCTCATGCGATTGCCCTCGAATCTGGGGAAGACCAGTGGACGTATCAGGAGTTACAAGAGAAAGTCAATCGGCTTGCCGCTTATCTGCAGCAGCGAGGAGTGAAGCCGCATGAACCAGTAGGGCTGCTGATCGACAGGTCGCCTGAAATGATTTTTGGGGTGCTGGCGATTGTGAAAGCAGGCGGGGCCTATGTCCCAATTGATCCTGAATATCCAGATGCACGAATTGATTATATGCTGAGGGATACAGGTATTCAGCTGTTACTAACAAAAAATGAATGGCTGAAACAAGTCTCGATCAGTCAAACCGAGCTCATTTGTCTTGATCAGGGATATGAAGAGTTTTTATCGGAGGGAGAACTCCAACCTGCTGCCCTCAAACCTGATGGACTCGCTTATATCAATTACACATCAGGATCAACCGGTCAGCCAAAAGGGGTTTTGATTCCGCATCAAGCGGTCATCCGGCTTGTATGTGAAACAGATTATGTCACCCTTGATGAACATACGCGTATTTTACAAATCGCTAGCTTTTCCTTTGATGCCTTTACGTATGAAATATGGGGAGCCCTGCTCAACGGAGGAAGGCTGATACTGACCGATCGAAATACGATTTTATCAATGGATACGCTGGCTGACACGCTGACATCTTACAAGATCACAACAGGATTTCTGACAGTGCCGCTGTTTAACCGATTAACAGAGGAACATCCAGAAGCTTTATCTGGATTCAATGCCTTATTGGTCGGTGGTGATGCTTTGTCAGCTGCTCATATCCGTAAAGCGCTGCCGTATTTACCTGAAGGCCTTTTAAACGGCTATGGACCAACTGAGAATACGACGTTCTCCTGTGTGCATCACATTCGGGCAGTGGATGAGGGGCAGGTGGCGGTTCCTATCGGTCAGCCAATTGCGTATTCACAAGCTTATGTACTAGACGACCAGCTGCAGCCGGTTCCGCAAGGTGTCATTGGAGAGATCTATGTAGGCGGTACAGGGCTTGCACTCGGTTACCTTGGAGATGAAGAAAAAACATCACAATCATTTATCCCGCATCCTTTCCAAGAAGGAGCGCGTTTATATAAAACAGGCGATATGGGCCGCTGGCTGCCAAACGGCATCATCGACTGCCTAGGAAGAATCGATCATCAGGTGAAAATTCGCGGACACCGCGTCGAATGCGGGGAAATTGAAGCCGCTATGCTGCGCTTTGAAGACATCATAGAATGTGCAGTCATTCCGCATCAGCATGAGAGTGGCCACAAGCGATTGATCGGTTATTTTGTCCAAAAGGGCAGCGTGACCACGCAAGACATTCGCCATCAATTAAAAGAAATACTGCCAGATTATATGGTGCCAAGCCTATTAATAGAGCTGGAGGAACTCCCGCTCACGGCAAATGGCAAGGTAGACCAAAAACGTCTCCCGCCGCCAGAGTGGAGACAGGAAGAAGTGGACAAACCGGCTGACAAGGCACTCAGTGAGGAAGAACGTGTACTGGAAAAAGTGTGGACTCAGCTGCTCGGCGCTCCTTCGATTGGCGTACATGATAACTACTTTGAGCTTGGCGGAGATTCGATTATTGTCATACAAATGGTGGCGCGCTTAGCACAGGAAGGCTACGTCATTCAGCCGAGAGATGTATTTGAAAAACAGACGATTTCACAACTGGCACTTGCTATGAAAAAGTCAGATGCTGCTGCGTTCTATGATCAGTCGCCTGTCACAGGAGCAGTTCGTCTACTTCCGATCCAATCATGGTTCTTTGAGCAATCATTGATAAACCAAGATTACTGGAATTTATCTGCGCATATGGAATTCAAGCAATCCATACAGCTCAAGCAGCTGACACAGGTTCTCTCAAAAATTGTCGATCATCACGATATGCTGAGAGCGATTTATACAAAAGCAGCAGATGGCTCGTGGATTCAAACCACTCGTGCGCCCGGCATCACCCCTTGTGTCACCTTCTTTGATCTGACGAGTGTTTCTCAGGAGGAAGCGCTGGAACAAATCCGCATGGAGACCGCCGCTTGTCAAGGAACGTTGTCATTAGAGCGAGGGGAAGTCATCAAAGCCGTTCTTTTTCACACAAGTGATGGTATGTCTGAACTCTTTATCGCTGCCCATCATCTTGTGATGGATGGAATCTCATGGCGCATCATACAGGAAGACCTATTAAATGGACTGAAGCAGCTTGCGGCAGGGCAGGAAATCGCGCTTGCAAAGAAAACTGCGTCCTATCAGCAGTGGGCAGAGGCTCTTTATGAATATGCACAAACCGATCAATTACAAGAGCAGGTTCCTTTTTGGCAAAATATCATCAGTCAAGAGGAAGAGGGTTCTCCTTTTCAAACACCTGCGCTTTTCAATATAGAAGAACATGCAGAGATCCTGTCTATTCAATTAACGAAGGATCAAACAGATATTTTACTAAGACAGGCATCTCAAGCGTATCGAACAGAGGTAAACGATTTACTTTTATCAGGACTCACGCAAGCCGTTGGAAAGCCGCTGCTTATTACGTTAGAAGGGCACGGACGCGAGGATTTATTTGAACAGATGGATTTGTCACGAACAGTCGGATGGTTTACAAGCTCTTATCCTATTTTTATTCCTTTTATTCAAACCGATGTTGAGAGACAAATCAAAGATGTCAAAGAAACCTTAAGAGCTGTGCCGCAAAAGGGAATCGGCTATGGCTTACTTCAATACATGACAGCATCTCGTTTACTCAAAAAGGCAGCGCCGCAGATGAGCTTTAATTACCTTGGACAGTTAGATCAAATAGACGGTGAGACACACCTTTATATAGCTGATGAACGAAATGGACATGTACATGATCCAAAAGCAGAAAGACAGCATTTGATCGATGTGTACGGATATGTTGTGAACGGTCAGCTTCAGATGAATTTTATGATCAATCGTGAACTGCTTCAGTATGAAGAGGTGCGCCTGTTACCTGAACGATTCAAAGAAAAAATGGAGGATATTCTGACGCATTGTGTAGAAACAAAAGGCGGTTTTACGCCATCTGATTTTCCAATGGTTCAGCTGACGCAAAAGCAAATCGATGATCTCCCAGACAATGTAGTGGATGTGTATCCACTATCTCCAATGCAGCAAGGGATGCTGTTTCATGCTTTATTAGATCAAGCGTCACAGGCGTATTTTGGTCAAGTGCATATGACGCTCGAAGGCTTAACGGACGGTGCAGCCTATGAAAAAGCCTGGAATCTGCTTATGGAACGTCATTCGATTTTGCGGACAACATTTGCTTGGGAAGGGCTAAAGGAGCCTGTTCAGTTGATTCAATCAGAAGGAAGCATTCACCTCACTCAGCACGATGTGCGCCACCTGAGTGAAACGGATCAGAAGGAAGCCATCGAGCAATATTTGCAAACAGATCGTTTAAAGGATTTCAAACTAGAAGATACGGATGAACCTTTGATTCGTATTGCCTTATTCCATCGTAATGAAAACACATGCACGTTTGTTTTTAGCTTTCATCATATTTTAATCGATGGCTGGAGCTTGTTCAGCTTTATTGAAGAATCCTTTTCTTTGTACCGCTCTCTTGTGGATGAACGGGAGGTGGATCTTCCTGCTGTCCGTCCATATAAAGATTTTATCGAGTGGCTGCAAAAGCAGGATCAAGAGAAGGCGCTAGCGTTCTGGAAACATTATATGTCAGGAGTAGAGGAGGCCACGCCACTTCCAGGAGACGATGGGCATGCTTCGGATGAAGATGCAGGTGTTGATCAGCTAAGTATCAAACTAACGCCCGAGATGCAGGAGAAACTCGAAAAGATGACAGGCAAGCAGAAGGTGACAATGAGCACCCTGATTCAAACAGCATGGGGGCTGCTTTTGCATCTTCATTCAGGATCTGATGATGTCGTGTTCGGAGTGACAGTATCAGGACGGCCGGCGGATTTACCACAGGTTGAAAGCATGACAGGGCTCTTTATTAACACATTGCCGCTCCGTTTGCCGATCACATCAGAGTGGACCATTTCCAAGCTGCTGGCACATACGCAGGAAACAGTTTTTCAGATGCGGGAATTCGAATATACCGTACTGCCAGATATTCAGCAGCTGACCCACATCCCGAATGGAGATTCATTGTTTAACAGCATTGTCGTGTTTGAAAACTATCCGATTGAATCTATCGAGCCATACGGAGTGCGTATTGTAGACATTGCGAGTCATGAAGAAACGAACTATGACCTGACCCTTGTGGCAGTTCCGGGAGATACGCTGGAGCTTCGGGTCACATATCGCCTCAATCAATATACAGAAAAGCAAATACAATCGTTGATGCAGCAGCTGATCCACACACTTGAAGCGATGACAGAACAAATGGAGACACCCCTCTCTTCCTTCACGATCGTGACAAATGAAGAAAAAGAGCGGATGATCACCGATTGGGCGAAAAACGCACAAGTCAGTGTGCTGTACCCAGATCAAGAAGAGGTCTATTCAGGTGTGCATGATCCTTCCTGTGAGACGGAAATATATGTCCTGAGCGAAGAGCATCAGCTCATGCCGATAGGATTCCCTGGAGATATTTTTATCGGCGAAAAGGATATCAAAGCACTTTGCGGGGAGCTTGCTGATTGGATGGAGACGCATAAAATTCCGCATCCATTCAAACATCAAACTGGCGAATACCTCTATCCGACAGGGGATGTCGGCGTTTGGACTGAAAAAAATAAGATTCAGATTTTGGATTGGATGTAGGAGGAGAAGAACGATGTTAGTGAGTAGACGAAAAGGACATGCAGCAAATCATATCGTCAGAATCAACGGAAAACGGATGGATCTCAAAGCATTAGAGCAAGTCATTATGCTTCATTTTCCGCTTAAGGAATGTGCCATCATTCCGAAGAAAAATCAAGAAGGCAGTCTATCGCTTGTGCTATTTGCACAGGCGAAGGACCCTTCGCTGACAAGGGAGGATCTGATGAAAGGTCCACTTCACCCTCATGAAGTACCAGCTGCTCTCATCTTATTACCTTCTTTGCCAAAGACAGAAAGTGGAGCAGTCGACACAGAGGCACTGCTTTCGATTGAAATCATAGATCAAGAGGAATTAAGAACGATAGAAGAGCGCACCAAAGCTATAGATGGAGTAGAGGAAGCGGCCGCTTTCATTGAAAGTCAGTCAGAAAAACAAACACCCTATCACTTAGATGACCTGTTTCCTAATCGACAGCGTACTCAAGGGAACGGATCGCTTTCGAAGAAGGAAGCGAGCGAGACAAAGCAATCATCTGTACATGAGAAGCCGCCCGCACTTGTGTATGGCGGAGATGTGATCAAAAAGCCAGGCACACCTGTCACACTGACAGAGGTGCTGATTCGAGCAGCTTTTATGTCACCAGACCGCGGGGTGACTTATTTGAAAGAAGACGGGCGTACGTTGACTCAAACCTATCCTGAATTACTAACAAGCGCTGAACGGGTTCTGTCCGGTTTAAGGGCAGCAGGACTGACAAACGGTGATCAAGTGTTACTTCAATTGAAAGATCATCAAGATTTTATCACGGTGTTCTGGGGCTGTATTCTCGGAGGAATCATTCCGACCCCGGTCTCCGTGCCGCCTGTTTATGATGAAATGAATCAAGGTGTAAATAAGCTGAAGGGCGTGTTTCAGCTGCAAAATGAACCTTTCATTATTACGAATGAAGCAAGTGCTGAGGACATTGCTGGGCTGCGTGAGACATTTGAAGCAAAGAACATGCCTATCTTAACAATTGAAGCATTGCTGGCGTATGAACCAGATGAACAGCATTATGAGCCGGAGCCGGATGAGCCTGTGCTGCAGCTGCTGTCTTCAGGAAGTACGGGTGTGCCAAAGTGTATCCGTCATCATCATCAAAGCATTTTATCTAGAATTATTGCTTTTGAGCAGGTAAACGGCTTTACACATGAGGATGTGTCGCTTAACTGGATGCCGCTTGATCATGTTGGTGGAATTGTCATGTTTCATGTACATGACATCTACCTTGGCTGCCAGCAGATTAGTCCATCCATCGATCAATTTATCGAGCGGCCGATGGTGTGGCTGGATTGGATAGAAACATACGGTGTGACAAGAACATGGGCGCCAAACTTTGCTTTTGCCATGATGAATGAATATGAGGAGGACATTCGTAAAGGGAGCTGGGACCTGTCTACTCTGACTTATATCATGAATGCAGCTGAAGCAGTTGTCCCGAAAGTCACACAGCGCTTCATGCACATCATGGATCAGCACGGATTAAGCCGTCATGCGATGGTACCTGCTTACGGCATGTCAGAAACATCCTCAGCCATTGTTCAGTCAAAGAAATTTATGCGGAACGGGGAACAGGATGGGCAGCTGACGATTGATCAAAATTCATTAACAAGTGAGATCGAATATGTGACGCACGATCACCCGAATAAGATGACGTTTACAGAAGTCGGCACACCGATTCCGTCTGTATGGATTCGAATTGTAGATGAGCATCACGAGGTGCTGCCAGAAGATCAGGTTGGGCGCTTGCAGGTGAAGAGCCCAACAATTATGATGGGCTACTATCAAAATGAGGAAGCCAATCAAGAAGTATTTGCGGAAAACGGCTGGTTTCACACGGGGGATTTAGGCTTTATTCACGAAGGGCGTCTCGTTCTGACAGGTCGAGAAAAAGACATCATTGTTATCAACGGCGCAAACTATTTAAATTACGAAATTGAAGCGGTTGTAGAAGAGGTGGACGGGGTTGAAGTCACCTTTGCCGCTGCATACGGCATTTATAATCCCGAATCAAGCAACGACACGCTTGCTGTCTTTTTTGTCTCACAAAGGGATTCAATAGAGGAACAAATCACGATGATTCAACAGATTAGAGAGGCCATCATTCGAAAAATCGGCATAGAGCCTGATCACATCATTCCGGTGAAAAAAGATCAATTTCCGAAAACGGAGAGTGGGAAAATCCAGCGTGCCCAGTTAGGCGCAGCACTAAAAGATGGAGCCTTCCGTGACATTGAACAGGCACTGGATCTTGCTTCTGAAAATGAACAAACACTCCCAGATTGGTTTTTTAAACGCATTTGGGCTAAGGAGAATATCGGTCCAGCTCAGCCTTTTGCTGACCATGTACTCGTTTTCGAGGATGAAAAAGGACTTTATCAATCGCTTTACGCCCAATTTGAGCAAAAGAATCAGCCATATATTTCTGTGAGAAAAGGGCATGAATTTTTGCGTCTGTCTAAAGGGATGTATCAGATAAACCCGAGAATCAAGGGGGATTACGTCAGGCTCATTGCAGCACTTGAAGCAGATGAACTAAAGACCCGGCGCATGCTCCATCTGTGGAATGTGTCAGACAAAGAAGACATCGTTGATCCTGCGCATTTCAAAGAGCTGCATGCCAGCACCAATCAATCCATTTTGTACTTGTATCAAGCATTGAGACAAGCAAATAAAGAGCCTATCCGTTTTGTCGTTGTGACAAAAGGTGGTCAATTTGTGCAACCTGAAGACGATCTTCATGTGGAGAAAACGCCGCTTGTAGGCCTGCTAAAAACCATACCGCAAGAATGGGAAGGAGCAGAGGTGTCTCACCTTGATATTGAAGCAGAGAATGTAGAACAGGATGCCAAGCATATTGCGGATGAATTGTCTGCGATTCATATAAAAGCAGAAGTGTCTTACCGAAATGGGGACAGATTCGTACCAAAGCTGGAAAAAGTCAACATGATGGAATCATCTCAAACAGAAGGGTTTTTAGAATATGAAGGTCTTTATTTATTGACTGGAGGACTTGGCGGGATTGGGTTTGAGCTGTCTAAGCAGATGCTCCAATTTGGCTTAAAGCTCGTCTTGATTGGACGGACATCTCTGGAAGGCAGCTTGGAAAAGAAAGAAGCCTTCTTACAGTTAAAAGGTTTTGGTGACGTCATTTATGTCCAAGCGGATGTGACCAACTTATGTGACGTCGAACAGGCGATTTATGAAGCAGAAAAGCATTTTGGACAATCGATCCGAGGTGTGCTGCATTTGGCCGGTGCTGGCAATGTGTCTGAGCATTTTCAGCAGGCGGACAAGTATACACTGGCTCATACGTCAGAAGAGGATTTCACCAAAGAAATGTCAGGGAAAGCAGACGGGGCATGGGTGCTGCAGGAAGCCTTTAAGTATGATCAGACAGTACCGCTTGTCTTTTTTGGATCGGTCAATGGCTTTTTTGGCGGCACGACATTTGGGGCATACTCTGCGGCCAACAGCTTTTTAGATGGACTCGCCCACGCTCTCAACTTTCAACAAGGAAGACGAGCGATTTCTTTGAACTTCAGTATGTGGGATAATCTCGGTTTGTCTAAGGGGCATACAGGAGCAGCTCTCACCGTTCGCAAGGGATTTCAATTGATTGGAAAGAAGCAAGGTCTCCATTCATTATGTCTAGGTGTTCGGCTGAATGAAGCGCATCTATTTATCGGATTGGATGGAGCAAACCCAGACATCGCCGGGTATCTTCAGCCAGCTCCAATACCGGTCTTTGAGAAAAAGCTTTTTTACACTGTTCAGCCTGGCAAAGAAGTGCATGTTGAAGAGATCAAGAGCGTCGCAGAAGGCAAATGGGACATTCAGCAAGTACAGGAAATACCGAAAAAGCAAGATGGATCTATTGATCATGAAGCTCTCAAATTGAATCATGACAAAAACGTACTAAGCCTTGAAAAGCAATTGCCAGAAACGAAGACAGAGCAGGTTCTTGCCACCATCTGGGAGGATATTTTAGATGTAGATCGTGTGTACAAAGAGGATCAATTCTTCGACCTTGGCGGACATTCACTAAAGGCGACTCAAACCATTTCTCGGATCAATCATGAATTTTCAATGAAGGCGCCTTTAAAAATATTATTTGAAAGCAAACATCTGGCACATCTGGCGCAAATGATTGATGACATCAAAGGGGCGCCAGCCGTTCAGGAAGCCAAAATTCCAAAGCTTGAAAAGAAAACAAGCTATGAGCTGTCACATGCCCAGAAGCGCATTTGGTTCTTATCCACATTAGAAAAGAGCCATCATTACAATATATTAGGTGCTTGGAAGCTGACAGGATCATTACACATTCAAGCATTAACAAAAGCGATTGGCCTTTTAACAAAGCGGCATGAAGCACTTCGGGCAACATTCGAATCACTTGGGGGCAAGCCGGTCCAACTCATTCGAGAAGACCTTCCGCCATCTGTGACTGTGGCAAATTTCTCGTTATTTAATGAAAAAACAAGAGCGAGAAGACTGAAGCAGCTCATTCAGCAAGAGGCAGAACGCGTCTATGATTTAGAAAGAGGGCCTCTTGCGCAGTGGACGATAGTAGATATGGGGAAGGAGGAGTATTATCTCCTTTGCGCGCAGCATCACATCATTTCAGATGCATGGTCACTCAGCCTGCTCATTCAGGAATTAGAAGTGGCATATGACGCACTGCTTGCAGATGAAACGCCGCAGCTCCCAGCCTTAGAAATCGAATGGACAGATTATGTACATTGGGAAAATGAACAATTAAAGCATCATCAAGCAGACAAAACCTATTGGCTCAATACGTTACAAGGTGAACTTCCAGTGCTGGATCTGCCGTTTGACCGCCCTCGTCCGCCGGTTCAAACATTTAACGGTGCTACAGAGCAAATCGTATTGGATGAACCGCTTATCCGCCGCTTGCAGGCTTTGTCCAAGCAGCAGGGCACGACACTGTTCATGACGATGCTGTCTGCGTACTACGTCCTGCTTCACAAGCTGTCCGGACAGACAGATATCATTGTTGGGTCGCCTATTGCAGGGCGGGATGCCAAGGAATCAGAGCAGCTCGTTGGGATGTTTGTGAATACACTTGCGCTGAGACAGGACGTCTCAACAGCAGAGACGTTCGCCGATCTCTTGGAAAACGTGAAAGAGATGACATTAAAAGCGTTTGAACATCAGCATTATCCATTTGATAAGCTTGTCGATGACCTTTCGTTAGATCGAGATTTAAGCCGGTCACCTATTTTTCAGGCGGCCATGGGGTATGTCACCAATTCGCTTGATATAAACCTTAAAGGGCTGAAAAGTGAACATGTGATGGTCCATCATACAGTATCTAAATTTGATCTCACCCTGCATGTATTTGAACAGGAAGAGCAGCTGTCGATTCATGTGGAATACAATACGGATTTATTTGATCAAGAGACCATCCATCGTTATATGAACTATTATCTCCATGTGCTAGACGGCATGACGGCTCAGCCTGAGCGTACATTTACTGATTATTGCTTAATGGACAAAGCGGAACAGGCGGCCATGATTATAGGGAAAAATCAAACGGATACGCCTTATCCAAAGCGTACGCTTCAAGAATTGTTTGAAGAACAGGTGCAGCGTGATCCGCATCGTATTGCCCTGTCCTATATGGATGAGCATATGACGTATGAAGCCTTGGATAAGAAGGCGACAAAGCTTGCTGCTTACTTGCAGTCAAAAGGAATTGGACCAGGCTCCCTTGTCCCGATGCTTTTTGATCGCTCCTTTGACATGATTGTGTCGGTACTAGGAATCATCAAATCTGGTGCTGCATATGTTCCGATGTCACCTGAATATCCTGATGCACGCATCCGTCTCATCGTTCGTGATACGCAAAGCGATGTGATCATCACCCAGTCTCATTTTGCAGACCGTCTAGTAGACTTTACATGTACAAAGATCGTCATGGACAAGCCAATACCAGAAACAAATGCAGTGTATCAAAGAGAATCATCGATCACAGGTGAAGACCAGATAGCCTATGTTAATTACACATCAGGCTCAACAGGTACACCAAAAGGCGTAATGCTTCCTCATGCAGGAGTTGTCCGCTTGGTTAGAGAAACAAATTATATAAAGCTCGGTCCAGATGACAAAATGCTTCAGCTCTCAAACTATGCTTTTGATGCCTTTACATTTGAATTATGGGGAATGCTGCTGAATGGCGGTCAGCTGATTCTGCTCCCAAAATATGCAGCACTGAATATGGACGAATTAACGCAGTTCATCCAAACCCATCAAGTAACAGCCAACTGTCTGCCAACCGCTTTATTTAATCGATTGGTGGAGCATGATCCAAAAAGTGTGGCAGGCTACCGCACATTACTCGTTGGCGGGGAAGCCATGTCTAGTGAGCATGCACGAAAGGCACTGCCACATATGGAAGGTGTGCTCGTCAATGCTTACGGTCCAACAGAAAACACGACCTTAGCCACCACACATCAAGTCACACATGTGCCAGCAGGCGCAAAATCAGTTCCAATTGGTGTGCCGGTGTCGAACTCAACTGTTGTCATACTGGACGATGCGCTCAACCCAGTACCAGCAGGAGTCAAAGGAGAAATTTATATCGGTGGAACTGGCCTTGCTAAAGGCTACCTTCATGATCCAGAGCGGACAAAGGAGCGGTTTATTGACAATCCTTTTCCTGAACTAAAGGGAGACAAGCTGTATCGTTCAGGCGACCTTGGTACATGGCGGTCAGATGGCACCATTGAATACCTCGGCCGAAAAGATCATCTAGTGAAAATTAGAGGCTACCGAATTGAATGCGGAGAAATTGAGACAGCACTGCTCAAGCATCCACAAGTCAAAGAATGTACAGTCATCGCCAAAACGTATGGCAGCTCAAAACGGCTGGCAGCCTACCTTGTGACAAACGGAGACAATCCTGTTCCGGGCTGGAAAGCCTTTTTGCAGGAAAGCCTGCCAGGCTATATGATTCCAAGTTACTTTGTCGTACTGGATGAAATGCCGGTGACAACGAACGGGAAGGTTGATCAAAAAGCACTGCCAGAGCCAACAGAAACAATCTCCCTTTCCCAAGATGACGACAAACCGGTCACCGAAACGGAGGAGCGGATTGTCGCAGCTTTCAAGGAAGTGCTTGGTGTGAAGCAAGTTGGTATGCATGACTCCTTCTTTGATCTGGGCGGCGATTCCATTATGAGTATTCAGGCTGTCGCCAAATTAAAAGAAAAAGGTGTTCGTGTTGATCCAAAATGGATTTTTATGCACCCTGCGCCTGCGCAATTAGCCGCACATTTGGACGCAGTACCAGAAGCCGCTGAGAACGTCGAAAGGTCTCCGAAGGACTATGTGATCGAGCTGAAAAAAGGTGATCCAGCCGAACCAAGAATATTCTTTGCACCGCCTGCTGGTGGAACGGTGATGGGCTATATTGATGTTGCTAAGCTCATGACACATCAAGGTGCTGTGTACGCCTTGCAGTCTCCTGGCCTATATGAGGATGAAGAGCCGCAATTTCTCCATTACACGGAGCTTGTGACCCTTTTTGTTGAAGCTATTGAAACGTTCTACCGTCCGGGCATTGACTATCTTGCAGGGCATTCAATGGGCGGACATCTTGCCTACGGAATGAATCAGCGGCTCTCTCATGCAGGAAAAGCACCGAAAGGACTCATCATTTTAGATACGGTGCCAGTGCTAAGAGATGAGGCAGATCAGGCACTTCATGCCGATATGAACGAAGAAGAAGTGAAAATGCTCGCACTTGTCCTTGGAATGGGGAATCTGGTCGGCATTCAGCCAGAAGCTTTACAAGGATTGAGCTTCCAAGAAGTGAAGCAGAAAATACTCAAAGAGGCAGAAAAGGATGAAGTTGTTCATCAATTCATGAATGATCAATATTTAGATAAATATTTGCAAATGCAAACGCATAATACGATCATGTCACAAGCCATTGAATTAGAAAAAGAACCATTCCCTGTGCCATTTTATATTGTCCAAAGCAGTGATCACGCAAGCGATTTCCAGAAGAAGTTCGCAGACTGGGAGGCTTATACGAAAGGGTCGTGCTCGTATTACCACATCAAAGGCGACCATGTCACCATGATGAAAAGACCGCAGGCAGATGAACTGGCACGGATTCTTCAAACGATTATAAAGGAGTAAAGACGTATGAATCAGTTATTTAAAACCTTTGAAAAAAATTCAGATCTCATTCAGCTTATTTGTTTTCCTTTTGCCGGCGGATATTCCGCCTCATACCGTCCGCTCTTTGAACAGCTAAAAGACATGGCCGAATTCACAGCAGCAGAGCCCCCAGGGCACGGCACCAATCTCATGCCGCTTGAATCAAGCATTGACAGGCTGGCAGAGCTGTATAAAGAAGGACTCACGAACAAATTGAACCGTCCATTTATTCTGTTCGGACATTCAATGGGCGGACTTGTGGTATACAGACTAACCCAGCTGCTAGAAAAAGAAGGGATTTATCCGGCAGCAGCGGTGATCTCAGCCATTCAGCCCCCGCAAACAAAACGGCAGATGCTGACGCATTTATCCAATGACGCATTTGTACAGCATATTGCCGAAATGGGCGGGATTCCAAAGGAATTACTAGAAAACAAACCAATGATGGATTACTTTACACCATCCTTGCGTGCAGACTACAGGGCACTGGAAACCTTTCAGCACACAGATCAATCGATCATCGACACACCTGTTTATTTATTCAATGGAAAACAAGATGAGAAATGCATGAAGGATGCAAGCGGCTGGCTAAAATGGGCAAAAACCATCGAACGCACCGATTTCGATGGAGGCCACATGTACATCAACACACATCCCGAGCCATTTGCAGAGCAGATGAGACATGTGATTGAACTTGCAGCCAAGCAGCAATTGATCAGACATTAAAAAAGAAAGCGGCTCTCTTTAAAGAGGCCGCTTTTTCTTATGAATTCGGTTTCTTTACCACATTCCCGCCAATCACCCCGCCAATGACCAGCACCCCTCCGAGGAAATGATACCAATCAATCGTTTCGTGTAAAATGAGAACCCCGGCGGCGACTGTGATAAACGCGGATAAATTGTTAAAGATGCTGACCTTTGCCGCTTCAAGCTGAGAGAGTGCATAGTTTGATAAATAAGCTGTGAGAAGCGAGGAAAGAATACCTAAAAAGAACATCGACCATACAAAGGACGCTTCTGTAAATGGGCTGAAAAACTCCGGCAATGAGCCATTGATCGAATGCCGGATAAGCGCAGCGGCATTGAAAAAGACAAAGCCAAAGAAGGTCATCACAAAGGTGAGTTCGATCACATGGAATCGTTTTGTAATCACTCTAGCAAACACACTATATGCACTGGATGACAAGGCTGAAAGTAAAATCAGCACATAGCCGATGAAGTGAGAATGCTGGACATCAATTCCCTTCATGACAAAGAGAAGCATCACCCCGCACACAGAAAGAAGGGTAAACAGCACTTGTATCCATGTCGCACGTTCCTTTAAAAACCAGGATGCCAGCAGCATCGTCAAAATGGGAATCGTCGCTTGAATGATGCCAGCCTCTGAAGAAGATGTATACATCAATCCCCACACTTGAAAAGCAAAGAACAAAACAGGATAAAGCAAAGAAAACGGTACGATATAAATGAGATCACGCCATTGAATGGATATGCGATTCTTCTTTCGTAAAAATGGATACAGCAATAGAGCGGCTGCAAAAGAAACAGTAAAGCGGTGTGCCAATAAATCGATTGGGTTTGCTGATTCTAATGCTATTTTGACAAATAAAAAGGAAAAACCAATGATAGAGGCGTATGCGATCGCGGCAGCATACGCTTTTTGTTTTGAAATATTCATAACGTGACTCCTTACATGAGCATGCATGCTTCAAATGAATTGACCGGTTCTGTTCTTCTATCGTAATCGGATCATCTAACGTGTACAATAAGAGAACATGATATCTGTACCGGTACAAGGAGGAAAAGGCGTGAGGAAATATGATCAGCTTGTCATGAGTTTAAAAGAAAAAATGAATTCAGGGGAGTACAGCGCTGGAATGAAAATTCCCTCCATTCGCCACTTAGCGGCTCAATATGCAGTGAGTAAAAGCACTGTCATCAAAGCGCTAGACACATTGGAGCGTGAACATCTGCTGTATTCTGTAGAAAGAAGCGGCTATTATGTCGTGAAAACGAAGCAATCAGCAGGTAAGCAGGACGGCACATGGATTGATTTTGCTTCCTCTGCACCTGATCCCGTTGTGTTTCCGTATGTCGATTTTCAGCACTGCATCAACCAAGCGATCGATTTGTATCAAAATGATTTATTTATTTACGGCACAGCCAACGGCTTACCATCCCTGCTGCCAGTCATTTCAAAGCGATTAATGGATTATCAAGTGTTTGCTCAACCAGAACAGATCGTCATGACCTCTGGTATTCAGCTCGCGTTATCCATTTTAAGCACCATCCCTTTTCCGAATGGAAAACAAACTATACTTGTAGAACAGCCGGGTTATCACTTATATCTCCAATATTTAGAGAAAAACCAATTGCCTGTGCGCGGAATTCAGCGGACGGAAAAAGGGATCGATCTGATCGAATTAGAGCGTATCTTTCGAGAAGAGGAGATTCGTTTTTTCTATACGATGCCACGATTTCAAAACCCGCTTGGAACGAGTTTATCAAAGCAAGAAAAAAGAGCGATAGCAGCCCTTGCCGAGAAATATGATGTCTACATTGTTGAGGATGATTATTTAGCAGATTTAGAATTTGATACAAAAAGAGACCCTATTTATTCATACGATCAGGCAGGAAAGGTTATTTATTTGAAAAGCTTTTCGAAAATCATTTTTCCAGGGCTTCGAACAGGAGCGGTCGTCTTACCTGAAGAACTGATTAGACCTTTTAGCGAACACAAACGGCTCATTGATATCGACAGCTCTATGCTGTCCCAGGCAGCTTTAGAAATATATTTAAAAAGCGGGATGTTTGAGCGGCATAGAGACAGAATGCGGGCGAGCTATCGAAATCGCTCTAAGCAGCTCGTAGCAAGTTTAAAAAATGATCAGGGCGCTTATCAGCTGGGAGAACAGGAGCCGGCTACCCATACACATGTACGTGTCGACCGGTCGATTCCCATGAACCAGCTCATTCAGCAGCTGAAAAAGGCATCTGTTTCCATTCAGCCAATTGACCGCCATTACCTGAAGGCCTATCAAAAGGATCCGATTTTTCAGCTAAACATCTGGCAGGTGAAAGAAGAGCAGATCACACGCGGAGTCGATCTATTAAAGACGGTATTTCAGCAAATCACGCGTTATTAAAGGCGGGACAGTACATCACTGCAAGTGAGTCTCTCAACGCTATCAGCCGCAGCAGGCTTTCGTGTGCATACCGCCATTTGGTAGGCAGGATCAATTGAATATGTTTGAACAAAGCAAGGCGTTTCATGATCGGGTAATGTCAACGTAGCCTGTCCATTCTCTGAAAGACGGGCTGTAAAGGACGAAAGACCATAGGATAATCCTTTTCCAGTCAGTTTGATAAAGGCCTCCTTCATTGACCATAGATGAAAGAAATAGGCTTCCTGCCGCTCTGCCGGTTGTGAGAGTAAATCCTGATACTCATCCGCTGAAAAAAATCGCTTGGCAATCGCCAGATCAATAGGTTTGATTTCCTCAATATCAATGCCAACAGGTGCATCATCTACTGCGCAAACGACCCAATCGCCAGAATGAGATAGATTAAAATGAAAAGAAGGAAGCTGCCGGACGACAGGCTTGCCATTCCCCTCAGTTTCAAAAACGATCTGATCCATAGGCAGATCGTACATATCATGAATCGTTTGACGAACCAGCACCTCACCTAACAAGGTTCTTCTGGCATCGATCAAAAAACGAAAGCGATCAGCCGCTACACGCTTTTCAGATGACACAAAGAGCTTCAAACGCTCTATTTGTTGTTGTGCATTGATTTCATCTAAGTGTTGTAATTGGATAGCAAATATCTTCATAACGAACCTCTAATTTTTTACATTCATTGTACCATTGGAGAGTGACGTGCAAAAGGGTCCATTAATGTAAAAAGGACAGCGAGCCTCGCTGCTTTTATGTCTGTTTCATAATGTGTACACCATTCGGATCAATTGTCTCCATTTTATCAATATCCGTCATGACCACATCAAGCAGGGAAAGGCGTTCTCCTTTTTGCCAGTGAATGGGCTGATTCAAAGGTGATAGCAGCTGATCCACTTTAGGTGTCTGTGACAAATCAGGAATAGCAATTGTCATAGCATGCAGCGCATCGTTTCCAGTTTCAATGACATCTGTACGCCGCTGTAATTCAAGCCTTAAACGAAGAGGTGTCGAAAGAAACGTTCTCCGTTCCCCAGCTTGGACAGGCCAGTTTAACTCTTTAGCTTGTGCAAGCAGCTGATCATATTCTTCGTTTGAGACAAGAAAGCCGATGTGATCAAACAAGACTTTTTTACTATATCCGAATGTGATATTGATCTGACCTTTTCTCATTTCGATGATTCGAAAGGTCGGCTGCTTATCTCTAAAATCATCCCATGTGAGCGGGGGATGAAAGGAACCATCCTTTGTGAAACGTCCTTTTACCTCAAAGCCCAGCGAACGATACGCTTGTTCTGTCTCTTCAACAAATGGTGTCCAGTAATGATAGTGGAAAAGCTGCATGAGATCTCCAACTCCTATGTATGAATATTCTGTTTTTTTATTTTAACACAAGAAAAGCCATTCTGATCTTAGAATGGCTTGTTCTCATCTAGTAAGGGTTTGAACAGGTTTCTCTGCTGTTTTTGTAATGAGCAGCTGCAGGAGTCGTGTCGATTGCGGCAAGGAAAAACGAAGGACAAGACCTGTGAAGATCGCAGTCAAAATCGTTCCAATGCCAATCGGTCCGCCGAGCATCCATGCAAATAAAAGCACTGTTAACTCAATGCCATTTCGAACCCACTGTACGTTCAGTCCCGTTTTCGCTGAGATGAGCAGCATTAATGAATCCCTTGGCCCAGCGCCAAGATTGGCTGAGACATAAATGCCAACACCGTATCCAGAAACTACAACACCCGTAATAAATACATATAAAGCCGGTAAATACCCATGTGGTGCAGGTAATATCGCATTAAAGAAATCAATAAACACACCAATCAGCACCATATTCAGTAAAGCGCCGATCTTTGGAAAAGATTTCGTGAAAAAAGAAGTCAGTGTCACAATAAGTGCACCAATGATAATGGACCATTGTCCAATTGTGAGTCCAAAATGCTGAAACAGTCCGTAGTGGAAAGCGTCCCAAGGACCAATCCCAAGGATCTTCCCTTTCACTGTCAGCGATAGTCCAAAAGCTAGTACGATCAATCCAACAAAATAAAAAAACCAACGTAAAAGATGTTCCCGCTTCAAAAGCATTCCCTTCTTTCTTAAACACTCGATTTCCATCGTAACATACTCTCACACCCCTTTAAATGGCTTTGCTCAATTGTAATCGCTTACTCCAAAAAGAATTTTTTTGATTTGTAAAGGTCAAAACATCAAAACAAACAGCAAGACTTTCGAATTGTTTTTTTTACCAAACCAAGCCATTAATTCCCTCCTTTTAAAAGAAAAAGAAAAAAATTCAATATATTTTGACAAAAAAATAATCTAAACCAATTAAAGAATAATTATCTTTAGATAGAAGAGATTGTATGTAAACTGTGTCATTAGACCTGTTGAAAAATACGGAGGTTTACTATAAAAAAAGATCATTTTATTGGAAAAAACATATGCAAAACAAACGTTGAGAGGCACCTGTTACTAAATGACTATTTTTGTCGAAAATAGTCATTTAGTCATGTTGTTACTTTTGAAATGTTACTGATATTCTTTACCAAAGTGTGGGAGGTGAACTGGTACATACCATTACGATATAAAGCAAGAAAAAGGGGAGGTCAAAAAATGAATATATTGAAAAGAACAAGTCAATTATTTCTTATATTAATGCTGATTGCTGGAAATTTATTAACAGTTTCACCGGTAGTGACGAAAGCCGCGGGGACGGTTGTTGTGAACAATACGGATTCCTATATGTTTGGGAGTAGACCGCTGGTTCTTCAGCAGCTTGATGGAAATAACCCAACAAACGTAAAAGCTAGTGTACAGGTGAAAGGAATCGATGTAGGTGCAGTGAATGGTGTTGCTGTAAGTGATCGAGAAAATGTTGTATATGCAACTGCAGATAATGTCGGTAGCCCTAGTCTATATAAAATAAATGCGACCTCAGGGCAGGCAGAGATCGTAACCAAATTACCTGAAGGTGCTACTAATGCCGTTGTGTATCAAGATAAATATATATATTCTTATGCTTCTAATGGTGAGTATTTCCTTGGAACGTACGATTTAGTTACGGGTAAAAAAACGGCCAAAAAAATCGTAGGCTATGAGATTGGGTCTGGCGTTGGCGGAGACCTTGTCGTTGATAAGGACGGTTATCTTTGGTTCGCATCCAATGGCAGTGGTGCCATTGCACAAATGAACCCTGATACAGCAGAGGTCATTCGTGTCATTCCAATTAAAAATGCGGATGGTAAAACGATTGACGGAGGCGTTCGGGGAATTAGCTTTTTGCCAAATGGACAAATGCTATTACAGTCAGGATTAAATGAATCCATTGGTCATTCCACTCTTTTTACACTTGATGCGAAAACATTAAGTACAACATATATGGGCACTGTAGGTGATACATTATCTTACGACCTAGCTTCACGTGTAAAACCAGAATTTGATCCATATCCACCAGAGCTTGAATCGGAAAAATCAGTTGTCTTACAGAAAAAAGCAGAGGGCAACACAGATGAGAAGCATCCAGAAGTAGGCGATACCCTTCTTTATACAATTAGAGCCAAAAATACAGTACAATACGGCATTCTTAAAAATCTAATCATTTCAGATCAGCTTCCAAGCAGTTTAAGCTATGTTGCAGGCTCACTTAAGGTAGATGGTGCCAGTGTCACAGATGCAAAAGATCAAGACAAAGGTGATTATACAAACGGCACTGTTGCAGGACAAATAGGTGACGTGAAAGATACCGATTGGCACACTGTGACATTTGAAGCGACAGTAGGAAAAGGTCAGGCAGGCAAGGATATTAAAAATACTGCCAATGTAAAAGGGGAGAACACGCCACCAGGCAATCCAACAACAGACATAGAAATCTATCCTCGAGATCCTAAGCTTGAATCAGAAAAATCAGCGGTCTTGCAGAAAAAAGCAGAGGGTAACACAGATGAGAAGCATCCAGAAGTAGGCGACACATTGCTTTATACCATCCAAGCCCGTAATGCTGTTGAAGATAGCTTCATTGAAGATCTTGTCATTTCTGATAAATTACCTCAAGGGTTATCATATGTACCAAATTCACTTCAGGTAGATGGAAATCCAGTCACGGATACAAAAGATGATGACAACGGCGATATAACAGATGGAACTGTTACTGGAACGTTCGGAGAAGTGAAAGATGCGAAGTGGCATACAGTGACGTTCGAAGTGACGGTTAACAAAGGTCAGGCAGGCAAAGACATTCAAAATACAGCGAGTGTCACAGGCGGTAACACACCACCAGAGAAACCGACAACAAAAACAGAAATCTATCCTCGTGACCCGAAGCTAACGTCAGAAAAATCAGCCGTCTTACAGAAAAAAGCAGAAGGTAACACAGATGAGAAGCATCCAGAGGTTGGTGACACTCTTCTTTATACAATTAAAACAAAGAATACGAAAGAAGACAGTCTCGTTGAAAACTTAGTGATCTCAGATGAACTGCCGGAAGGATTGGCGTATGTACCGAATTCACTACAGGTGGATGGAGATACAGTCACAGACGCAAAGGATGACGATAACGGAGACTTTACAAACGGAGCCATTTCAGGACAATTTGGCGACATTAAGGATACAGATTGGCATACGGTGACGTTTGAAGTGACGGTTGAAAAAGGACAATCAGGCAAAGACATTCAAAATACAGCCAATGTCACAGGGGGCAACACACCACCAGAGAAACCGACAACAAAAACAGAAATCTATCCTCGAGATCCAAAGCTTGAATCAGAAAAATCAGCGGTTTTACAGAAAAAAGCAGAAGGTAACAAAGATGAGAAACATCCAGAAGTAGGCGATACCCTTCTTTATACGATTAAAACAAAGAATACGATAGAAGACAGTTTGATTAAAGATTTAGTCATTTCAGACCAATTACCAAAAGGACTGAAGTATGTCACTGGATCCTTGCAAATTGATGGAGAATCCGTCACGGACGTAAAAGACGATGATAGCGGAGACTACACAGATGGAAAGGTTACAGGATCTTTTGGTGATGTGAAGGATACGGACTGGCACAACGTGACGTTTGAAGTAACAGTTGAAAAGGGACAGGCTGGTCAAGACATTCAAAACACAGCTAGCGTCACAGGCGAAAACACACCGCCAGAAGAGCCATCAACAGAAACAAAAATTTACCCTCGTGACCCAAAACTAACATCAGAAAAATCAGCGGGCATTCAGAAAAAGGCAGAGGGCAACACAGATAAAAAGATACCACAGGTCGGCGATACCCTTCTTTATACGATCAAAACAAAGAATCTTGAAGAAGACAGCATCGTCAACAATCTCGTGATTTCTGATGAATTACCAGAAGGTCTTCAATATGTCGAAGGTTCACTAAAAGTGGATGGACAAGCCGCGACAGATGCAAAAGATGACGATAACGGAGACTACACAAAAGGCACAGTAACCGGTCAATTTGGCGATATCAAAGATACGGACTGGCATACAGTGACCTTTGAAGCGAAAGTCGCAAAAGGCCAATCAGGTAAAAGTATTCAAAACACAGCAAAAGTAACAGGCGAAAACACGCCGCCAGAAGAGCCATCAACCGAAACAAAAATTGATCCAAGAGATCCAAAGCTTGAATCAGAAAAAACATCTGAAATCTCTCAAAAAGCAGAAGGCAATACAGATGAAAAACAAGTACAGGCAGGCGACACGCTCCTTTACACCATCAAAACAAAAAATAGTGTAGAAGACAGTGTCATCAAAGATCTAGTCATCGCAGATAAACTGCCAGAAGGTCTTCAATATGTCGAAGGTTCACTAAAAGTGGATGGACAAGCCGCGACAGATGCAAAAGATGACGATAACGGAGAATACACAAAAGGCACAGTAACCGGTCAATTTGGCGATATCAAAGATACAGACTGGCATACAGTCACATTTGAGGCGAAGGTTGCCAAAGGATCTGAAGGGAAAACCATTCAAAATATCGCAGTCGTAAGTGGTGAGAATGTAGACGATCCAGACAACCCTGAAAACTCAACAACTGTAGAACCACCGCATAAGCCAGAGGTGCCAGCAAATCCAGATACGCCTACTAGTTCAGAAACGGAGACACCTGGTCATCATCTTCCGAATACTGCAACTGCGATGTACAACCTTTTACTTGCAGGTTTTGCACTTGTATTAATAGGTGCAGCTCTTATCGTCTGGAACAGAAGAAAAAGAAACGGATAACCGGTCATGTTTCAAAAATTCATCTCAGCGATATTAATCATAGCAGGGCTTTGTCTTGCGATTGTAGGATATTTGAATATCGTTGATGGACAAAAAGAAGTAGATCAGTCATTTCAGTCTGCACAAGCAGCCATTCAGCAAAAGGGGAAAACAGATTCCCCTTTTGCGCCGCAGACTGGTGAAGCGATTGGGCTTTTGCACATCCCAAAGCTAAAAGCTGAGTTACCGATTGTAGAAGGAACAGATGCAGATGATTTAGCAAAAGGCGTTGGTCACTTTCACGAGAGTTATTTTCCAAACGAGCACGGACAAATCGTTTTATCAGGGCACCGTGATACGGTGTTTAGACGAACAGGAGAACTTGTGAAGGGAGATCAACTGATTATTGAGCTTTCATATGGACGTTTTGTCTATGAAATCGAGAAAACAAAGATAGTGAAGAAAGATGATCAAACAATTATTACGTTACAACAGGAAAAGGAAGAACTTATCCTCACCACATGTTACCCTTTTTCCTATATTGGTCCTGCACCAAACAGATATATCATATATGGGAAGCGTATTTAGTCACTGGAACAGCCTGCAGATTAACCGATTTGATCGCTTAATCCCTTCATATAGAGGGAATTGTCTATATCATATCTAGTGATGCAGGAGGGGGCAATTTGTTAAATAACGATTATGTTAAATATATAGATAAATTTGGGAGAATTGTTCTTCCGACAGAGATGAGAAAACGGTTGAACATTCATCCGCAAGATTTTATGGAGATTTACAGAGAAGAAGATCAAATTGTGATGAAGCCGTATTGGCAGGACAAACCTTGTATCGTAACAGGGCAAGTGACGTGTTCCAATAAGGTGCTATCTGGTGGTGTGGTCATCAGTCCAGAGGGAGCAAGGCTGCTCCTGCAAGATTTACTGGCGCTTCGCCTGCAAAAAGAGATATAAAAAAAGGCTGTCCTCACCACGTGAGAACAGCCTTTTTTCATCATACTGGATTCAAAATCCGGTTTAAGAATTGTTTTGTTCGTTCTTCCTTTGGTCGTTTGAAGATTTCTTCCGGAGGACCTTGTTCGACAATGACGCCGCCATCAATAAAAATCACTTCGTCTGCTACTTCTTGGGCAAACTTGATTTCATGTGTGACAACCGCCATGGTCCAGCCTTCCTTCGCTAGATCCTTCATGACCTTTAAAACTTCCCCGACAAGCTCAGGGTCAAGCGCAGAGGTTGGTTCATCAAAAAGCATAAGCTCTGGCTGAATGGCAAGTGCACGGGCAATCCCGACACGCTGCTTTTGACCGCCTGAGAGCTGAAATGGATACAGGTCTTTTTTATCCTCAAGACCGACCTTTTGCAAGAGCTGAATGGCTTCTTTTCGAACCATTTCCTTTGGACGGCGCTGCACCTGGACAGGACCTTCCATGACATTTTCAAGCACTGTACGGTGAGGAAACAGGTGATAATCCTGAAATACCATTCCTGATTTCCGGCGTAGCTTTAGCAGATCAGCTGATTTATTTTTTTTCGAAAAATCAATCGAGAAATCATCGAAGGTAAAGGAGCCGCCATTTGGTATTTCAAGTGCATTTAAACAGCGAAGCATCGTTGTTTTCCCAGATCCAGATGGACCAAGAATGGCCACAACCTGCCCTTTGTTGATCGAAAAATCAATCGACTTTAAAATCTCATTTTCACCAAAGGATTTCTTGAGACCTTTGACTGTTAGCATGTCGTTCCCTCCTTACCTTGCGACATATCGATCAAGTCGTTTTTCAATTTGATGCTGAACGAGCGATAGAATAAAGCAGAATACCCAATAGATGAGGGCTGCTTCCATATAAATAAACAAGATCTGATCCAAGTTCGCCGCAGCAATTTCCTGTGATTTACGGAACATCTCTGCCACGAGAATCTGGGAGGCAAGGGATGTATCCTTCACCAAGCTAATGAATGAATTAGACAGCGGTGGAATCGATACACGCACAGCCTGCGGTAAAATCACGCGGACGAGCGTTTTGCGATGTGTCATCCCAATGGAATAACCTGCTTCCCATTGTCCTTTTGGAACAGACAGGACGGATGCACGGATAATTTCCGACGCATACGCACCTACGTTTAAAGAAAAAGCAATAATGGCACTTGGATATGGATCCAGTGTGATATTAAATGTCGGAAAGAAATAGAAAATAATAAACAATTGCACAAAAAGCGGCGTTCCGCGAACGGCCGACACATAGATGGAGAAAATCCATCTGAGGGCTTTAATTTTAGACATTCTCGCAAGAGCTGTCACAAGCGCGATAAAAATACCAATAATAAAGGCAATGATGGCGAGGGGAATTGTATAATAAATCCCCTGCATCACCATTGGCCAAAAAGATTGCTGAAGAAGATCCCAAGGAATGACGACTCCTAGGATGTTATTTTGTAACATCTTCACCAAACCATTTCTTAGAAATCTTAGCGAGTGTACCGTCTTTTTTCATTTCTTTTAATGCGCCATTCACTTTGTCAACGACTTCGCCGCTGCCTTTTCTGAATGCGAAATAAGTTTTTTGAGGATCTCCTGTTTCAAATGCAACTTTTAGGTTTTTGTTACCGCTTGTTTTCAAGTAATTCAATACAGCCAATTTGTCATTAAACGTCAGATCAGCACGTCCTTGCTGAATCAATTGAATGGATTGTGCTAGACCTTCAACGCCTTCGATCTTAGCACCAGCATCTGTTGCTAGTTTGTTGTAGTTACTTGTTAACGATTGTGCTGCTTTTTTGCCTTTAACATCAGATAGTTTCTTGATGTCGTTATTATCTGATTTTGTCACAACAATAGCTTGAGATGTCGTGTATTTATCAGAGAAATCGTATTGATTTTCACGGCCAGTTTTCCCAACTTGGTTCGCTACCACGTCAAAACGTTTTGCATTCAGTCCAGCAAACATACTGTCCCATTGTGTTTCTTTGAATTCAGGTTTTAAGTCAAGGCGTTTTGCTACTTCAGTGATGACTTCTACATCGTAGCCAGTTAATTTATCTGTCTTTTTGTCATGGAAAGTGAAAGGAGCATAAGTACCCTCAGTTCCGATGGTTAATACACCTTTATCCTGAATGGATTTCCAAAGGTCTCCTGATTCCTTAGACCCAGATTGTTTATTCGCGTTGTCGCTTGCACCAGATCCACATGCCGTGATCAATGCAACACAAGCGCCTAAAATAATGGCAAAGAACATTTTTTTCATTTTATTCCCCACTTTTCTTGTTGGTATTTACAACATATGATCTTACAGAGAAGCAACCTAAAAGTAAAGCATTTGAAACTAGCTTGAGCGAATCTCACCAACTTTATGCCCGCAACCCATTTCTTTCAAACCTAAAAAGCCATTCAGTTTATTTGTGCGAACATTACTAAAATAAAGACTTTGAGACAGTGACCATAGAAGGAAGCATATTTATTATAAAAGATGTATAATTAGTAGGTTGTTTTGAAAATGGAATGAATCACATGGAGACATGTTTTGATAACAGAGCATCTTAGAAGAAGGAGGGCATCATTGTGGATGTTGGACAAAATCAGCCTGAACAATTGAAAAGGGCGATGACCTCCCGCCATTTATTTATGATTTCACTTGGCGGTGTCATTGGGACAGGCTTTTTCTTAGGAACGGGCTATACGATTGGACAAGCAGGGCCAGTCGGAGCCGTTCTTTCATATATTGTGGGCGGATTGATCATGTATTTAACCATGCTGTGTCTTGGGGAGCTGTCGGTTGCACTTCCTGTGTCGGGGTCGTTTCATACGTATGCGACGAAATTTGTCAGCCCGGCAGCGGGTTTTGCTGTCGGCTGGATTTATTGGCTCGGCTGGGCGGCAACGGTCGCCCTTGAGTTCTTATCAGCAGGACAGCTGATGAGGCGCTGGCTGCCGCAAGTAGATGTGTGGATTTGGTGTCTCATATTCGGACTCTGTCTTTTCTTATTAAATGCCCGGTCAGCGAAAGCGTTCGGGGAGTCGGAGTTTTTCTTTTCTACCATTAAGATTATTGCCATTTTACTCTTTATTGGCGTAGGCGGAGCGGCGATGTTTGGGTTTATTGATACAACGAGCGGTGAACCCGCCCCTTACTTCAGCCATTTTGTGAATGATGGGCTGTTTCCAAATGGCCTGCTGGCCGTTGTGGTCACGATGATTACGGTGAATTTTTCGTTTCAGGGAACAGAGCTGATCGGTATTGCGGCAGGAGAAAGTGAAAACCCCGAGAAAACCGTTCCTCGTTCGATTCATCAAACCGTATGGCGTACACTTGTCTTTTTCGTCTTATCTATTTTCGTCTTAGCCGGTATGGTGCCTTGGAAGGAAGCCAGTGTGCTGAAAAGTCCATTTGTTACTGTGTTTGAGAGAACGGGCATTCCTTTTGCGGCAGACATCATGAACTTTGTCATTATCATTGCTTTATTATCTGTTGCGAACTCTGGCTTGTATGCATCGACGAGAATGCTGTATTCCTTATCGAAGGAAGGAATGGCAGGAAAAGCATTTAGACGCGTCAATCAGCGCGGCATACCGATGAATGCCTTACTGCTCACGTTCCTGTTTACAGGGATTTCGCTGTTATCCGGGTTTTTTGCAGAGAAAACAGTATTTGCCTGGATTGTGTCCATTGCCGGAATGAGTGCCCAGACAGGCTGGATCACGATTACATTATCACAGCTTCTTTTCCGTAGAAAATATTTGAAAGCAGGCGGAAAACTGGAAAACTTAAAATTTAAAACGCCTCTTTATCCGGTGCTGCCAATCATTGCGATCACGCTGAATACCATCGTGTTGGTTAGCCTTGCCTTTGATCAAGAGCAGCGCATCGGGCTATATGTCGGCGTACCGCTCATGATCATTGGATATGTTGTCTACCATCGCTATGTGAAAAAGCATCAGGCACAAAGTGAGCCGCTGAAGCTGCAAATCCATGGAGATGACGAGATTCGGTTTTAAAACCAAAAAACACTAAATTTAAGAAATTTAAAAACACCTCTGATATCAATCTGAAGGTGTTTTTTTTTGAAGTGATTCTGGAAGTTCTCAACTAACAACAAAAGTTAGTTCATATCCTGCTGTTTTAAATCTTGTTGTTCAAAATTTTGGCGCTTATTCTGATATCCTACATTATTATTACCCCAAAGCTTCTCGTAATCCCATCCTGTTAGCGCTTTCAAAACACTTCTTGTTTCATCATCAGCCTGTTCCATTGAACCATTATTCTTTAACCTATTAATTTCATTAATCATAATGGAATGCGTTTTCTTAGATAATTTAAATTTAAATGAAATAACTAAACTAATACCGACTAGCCCTACAGTTCCGAAAAACAGAATACCTACAATCCCATTTATTGCTGTCGTAGACTGTGTCGTCGCACTTGCAACGAATCCACTTTCCTGTAAAATAACTCCTACCAAGAATGTGGCTAAAGCTGTAGTACTCTTGCGTGTAAAAGTCATAATACCTGCAAATATTCCTTCTCTTCTTTTACGAGTGACCATTTCATCTACATCAGGAATGAAAGTGTAAATATTCCATGGTATATAATATAATCCACTCTTTCCGATGCCTAAGATAACAGAGAAAGCATACAGCGCTATAATCATATAAGCTGGTTGTGTGAAGTATAAAAATATATAACCACTGATACATGTAATAATAGCAGTATAAGATATTTTCAAAGATGGCGCAGGACCTATTTTAATCACGAGCCAACCAAACAATATTGTACATACCATTTGAAGTAATGAACCAATAGATAATAAATCGGCTGCGAGCACTGCATCTTTATTTAAAGAAAACACAACAAAGTAGACAAAGACAGCGTTTAAAATATCCATGGCAGTAAACGAACAAATATACATCGTGAGGTGCTGACGGAAACTTCTAATTCTAAAAGTAGATGTTAAGTCAATGATGACTTTTTTTATGGATTCTATAGCAGGTACTTTTTCTACACCATCAGGTTCTATCATGTCTTCTTCTATTTTACGTTCCCATGTTGTTCTATGTGTAATTAATAATGCAGCCATAAAAATAAAGGTGAAGATAATACCATTGTAAAGAAAAACTTGAGGTGAATCTTTTCCGAATATTTCGAATAATCTGCCTGGAATAAAGGTAGCTAAAAATGTTCCTAGTCCTGAATAGATTAATCTTATTGTTGAGAGCTTGGTCCGTGCATTAAAATCATTCGTCATTTCAGCTCCAAGTGTTTCAAATGGAATTAATACCATTGCTGCAAGGAATTCTAACAAAATATAAACCGTTAAATAGTACCAGTAATTCATATCAGAAATCCAAAGAAGAGAATATATAACCATCAAAGGGCTTCCAACTAGTAAAAAGAACCTGCGTCGTCCAAATTTTTTCCCAAGTTTTGTACGACCAAAATTGTCAGTGATATGGCCCATAATTGGGCTTGCTATCGCATCAATAATACGAGCAATTGCAATAATAGATCCTGCTTCAACAGGGGTAAGACCACAGTATGTAATAAAAAAATATAACATCCATGCGCCTATGATAGCGAATGCTCCCCCTCCAAATAAATCCATTGTTCCATAACCAATATAATTTTTGAGTGTTAGTTTCCTGTTCTCAGTCTGCATTCTTATTTCTCCTTTCCAAGCCTACTTATAAATTTAAAAAAACATATAAAATAAAGATGTATGACAAGGAAAAAAATAAAAATATTAAACACCTGAATACGCCATAAAACCTCCATCAACAGGAATGGTCACGCCGGTAACAAATGCTGACATATGATCATCAACAAGCCATAATAGAGTACCAAGAAGATCTTCTGGCGTACCAAACCTTCTCATTGGTGTGTTCGAAATAATCTTATGAGACCTCTCTGTATAATCTCCTTCTTCAGTTAGGAGAAGGTTTTTATTTTGTGAGGTTAAAAAGAAGCCCGGTGCAATGGCATTTACTCTAATTCCTGCCTCGGCCATATGAACAGCTAACCATTTGGTGAAATTTTCAATTGCTGCTTTTGCCGCGCTATAAGCAGGCACTTTGGTCATTGGAGAAGGGGCACTCATAGATGACATGTTGATGACAACTGCTCCCTTTTGATGAACCATATTTTTAGTGAAAATTTGTGTAGGAATAAAAGTCCCCATAAAATTTAAATCAAATACATTTTGTACACTATCTGTACTTAAATGAAAAAAAGTATTTACCTTAGGATTAGTAAGGTCTTCTGTTTGAAATATTTCATTGGTTGTATTTGCACTGGAGTGGTTACCACCAGCTCCATTTATCAATATTGTACAATTGCCTAATTCCTCTGTTACAATCTTCTCGGCTTGTTCAACACTCTCTTTATTCAGAACATCACATTTAATCGCAATCGCTTTCCCGCCCATAAGGTTAATTTCTTCGGCTACCTTTTCACCCTTTTCGACTGTTCTATTTAAAATGGCCACAGACACGCCATGTCTAGCAAGTTCCTTTGCCATGGCGCTGCAAAGTACGCCACTTCCTCCTGTTATGACAGCTACTTTACCAGCTAAATTTTTATTTTCTTGTATGTTTACCATGTAGCTTCCTCCTTTGCTTCTTTTCATACAGAATGTTTATTTTGTAAAGCATCCCAAGCTCCCCACAAATACATAATTCCAAGTGCTCTATCATAAAGACCATATCCAGGCCTGCATTGTTCATCCCAAATGTGTCTTCCATGATCGGGTCTACAATAACCTTTGAATCCGCTTTCATAATAAGCGTGTATAATAGCTGAAACATCTACTGATCCATCTTTTGATCGATGCGATGTTTCAACAAAGTCCCCGTTATCATATACACGTACATTTCTTATATGAGTAAATGGTATTCTATCAATAAATTCGTGAATCATAGAAACTAAATCATTTTCTAAGTTTGCTCCTAAAGATCCTGTACAGAGCGTTATACAATGATGTGGGCTATTATTTAGTTGTAAAATTTTTCTGATGTTTTTTTGGTTAGTTACTATTCGCGGTAGACCAAAGACAGGCCAAGGTGGATCGTCAGGATGAATAGCCATTTTAATATCATGAAGTTCTGCAATTGGAATAACCTGATCTAAAAAATATTTCAAGTTGTCCCATAAATCATCGTCTGTTACATTTCTGTAGGCTTCAAAAAGGTGGTGGAGGTGATTTAACCGCTCTGGTTCCCAACCTGGCATGGTTAAACTGGAGTTCTCACTAATTTTATTTACTAAGTCTTTCGGATCAATATCTTTAATTCGACTATGTTCATAAAATAGAGCTGTAGAGCCATCAGGAAGTGTTTTATTTAAGTCTGTACGGATCCAATCAAATACAGGCATAAAGTTATAACATATGACTTTAACACCGACCTTTGCTAGCTTCTGAATTGTTTTCTTATAATTTTCTATGTATCGATCTCTAGTTGGAAGTCCGAGCTTAATGTCTTCATGAACATTCACGCTTTCAACCACTTCAATATGAAGGTTATGTTTATCAGCTAATTTTTTCATTTCTACAATTCTTTCTAATGGCCACTCTTCTCCTGCGGGCACATCATGCAGTGCCCAAACAATTCCTTCCACTCCTGGAATCTGCTTTATTTGTTCCAGTGTGATTGTGTCGTTTCCTTCGCCAAACCATCTAAATGTCATCCTCATCTACCATCACCCCTAAAATATAAGTAACAACCTATTTTTATTTAAAATAATTTGGATATTCTTTCTTCAATAATTCTTTATCAACAAGTGCAATTTTCAAATGCTCTTCCATGATTGTTTCAGCTTTATCAGCATCTTGATCTTGTATAGCTTTGAAGATATTTACATGTTGAGAAAGAATATTATCCCAATTATAATCTGTTACTAGCCTTAACATGCGACTCCTATTAAAGTGTACATTCATCTGTTGAATAACTAACCATGTTTTTTCTTTTTTACACCGTTTGAAAATAGTTCTATGAAACTCCTCATCTAATTCAAACATTTTTTTATAATCTTTTTTCTTAACGCAAATTTTTTGCATACTTAAATTCATATCTAAATCATTAATCAACTCTTCAGAAGGTTCCTGACAGGCTAGTCTAATCACTGCCTTCTCGAGATGTTCTCGCATAAACCGTGCTTCCTCCACAAGGTTCAAATCAATTAAAGAAACAAATGTACCTCGTTGAGGGTAGATACTTAATAATCCTTCTTGAGATAATTTTAAAAAGCTTTCTCTTACAGGAGTTCGACTAACATTAAATTGAATGGATATTTCTTTTTCAGAAATATTTGTCCCAGGTGGAAGCTTCAGGCTTAATATTTGATCTTTTAGCATATTGTAAACTTGTTCCCTCGTAGAGAGGTTTTGGTTTTTAAAATCAATATTCATTATTCTAATCTCCTTTCTCTAACATACTACCATACAAGTGCATTAGAATGGTAGACACTAATTTAATTTTTCTGAATATTACCCTGTGAGCATTTATAACTCTTGATGATTCTAACTATGTAAGCCATGATCAATCATAAAAGTGAGGGATATTAAAAAGAAAATTCAAAAAACTATACAAAATTCAAAAAGATTGAGTTATAATGTTTTTGAGCTACCATACTAGTATAACTAGAATATTAATAGAACGAACGGTACTCTGATCTATCAGTTAGGTGAGTCATTAATTTTTTTGAAAGCGCTATCTCATTATTAGAAGTGAAAATTTATCTTCTTGCAGAAGGGAAAGATTGATATGACCAACATCGCAATTATAGGAACTGGATCAATTGCAACTGCCCATATCGAGGCTTATCTTGCAATGCCTGAAATCAGTAAAATTGTAGCTTTAGCTGATATTTATCCTGAAAAAGCAATGTCTGCAGCAACAAAATATAACCTAGAAGCACGAGTTGTCGCTAACTACCAAGAGTTATTGAATGATCCTACGATTGATGCCGTTTCCATTTGTACACCTCCTTATATGCACGCAACCATTGCCATCGATTTTCTTAAAGCAGGCAAACATGTCTTAGTAGAAAAACCTATGGCTTCTTCTCTAAAAGAATGTGACGAAATGATAAAAGCATCTATTGAAAGCCAAAAGCTTTTATCCGTTGTTGCTCAAAACAGGTTTATGACGCCCATTATGAGATTAAAACATGTCCTTGATCAAAACCTCATTGGAAAAATTGCTCATACTCAAGTTGATTCTTTTTGGTGGCGTGGTCATAGTTACTATGATTTATGGTGGCGCGGTACATGGGAAAAAGAAGGTGGAGGTTGTACACTTAATCATGCTGTCCATCATATTGATATGTTGCAATGGATGTTAGGATTGCCGACTGACATTTTTGCAGCAACTAGTAATACCTTGCATGATAATGCAGAGGTTGAAGACCTTTCTATTGCGGTACTTCGCTATGGAAATGGCAGCTTAGCACAAGTAACCAGTTCTGTTGTTCATCATGGAGAAGAACAACAACTGATTTTTCAAGGTGAAAAAGCTAGAGTATCTGTCCCATGGAAAGTAAATGCTCATATAGCTAAAGAAAATGGGTTTCCTCAAGAGAAAAATGATGAGGATTTAGAAAATCGTATTCAGGAAGCTTTTAATCAGTATCCGGAATTGCTATTTGAAGGGCATAAAGGACAAATAAATAATTTTTTAATGGCTATCAAGGGTAACCAGAAGCTTTTAATTGATGGAACAGAAGGAAGAAAAACACTAGAACTTATTACAGCCATCTATAAATCTGCAAACCAAGGTGTTCATGTGAAGCTTCCTCTTTTAGCAGACGATCCTTTTTATACACGTGAAGGAATGCTTGCGAACGTTAAGCATTTTTATGAAAAACAAAGCAGTGTAGAAAATTTTTCAGACGATACGATAACCGTTGGAGGAAATTACGAGAAACTATGAGTCTAACGTTATTAAGTTATTAAAAATAAACTGGAAGCTTGCTAGAGGAGGAACAATCATGCAGAAAAGTGATGGAATGAATTATGCTCCTAAGGGAAAAAGTGCCCCTGTCGTTACAGAAGGACAATTCGTAATGGCAGCTATAGGTCTTGATCATGGACACATCTATGCAATGTGCAATGGATTAACTGAGGCTGGGGCTACATTAAAATGGGTTTATGATCATGATCAGAAAAAAGTACAAGAATTTTGTAAGGCTTATCCGGAGGTACAGGCAGCCAAAAGTGAGAAAGAAATTCTCGAAGATCCAGATGTAAGGCTCGTGGCAGGCGCAGCCATTACATCTAAACGCTGTGATTTAGGGCTGCGTGTTTTAGATCATGGTAAGCATTACTTTACGGATAAATCACCTTTTACAACGTTGGAACAATTGGAGCTTGCTCGTAAAAAAACAGCTGAAACGGGGCTTAAATGGGCTGTTTATTATAGTGAACGTTTGCACGTGGAAAGTGCCGTATTTGCTGGTCAACTGATTGAACAAGGAGCCATTGGAAAAGTGGTACAAGTTCTTGGAACTGGCCCACATCGTAGTAATGTAGAAAACAGACCAAGCTGGTTTTTTGAAAAGGAGTATTATGGAGGTATTCTATGTGATATTGGTAGTCACCAAATTGAACAATTCCTTTACTATTCTGGCGCAAAAGATGCAAAAGTTGTACATAGTAAAGTGGGCAATTACAAACATCATCAGTATCCAGAATTGGAAGACTTCGGCGATGCTACTTTAATTGCGGATAATGGGGCTACAAACTATTTTAGAGTAGACTGGCTGACTCCTGATGGCCTTAGCACTTGGGGGGATGGGCGCACATTCATTCTTGGAACAGACGGGTATATTGAAATTCGCAAATACGTAGACATAGCAAGGGATAAAATAGGAGACCATTTATACTTAGTAAATCAACAGACAGAGCAACATTTTTCTCTAAATGGAGAAGTAGGTTTCCCTTACTTTGGTGAACTTATTTTAGATTGTTTAAACGATACTGAAAATGCTATGACTCAAGAGCATACTTTTAAAGCCGCAGAACTATGCTTAATTGCACAACGAGACGCAATCTATGTAAATACGGAGATTGAATTAAGTAAGATCTAAAAAAGTGAGGTGTTATTTTTGTTAATAACACCTTATTTCATTTAATTGAGATTTTCTAAACATAAGTATAGAGGTGACTATATTGTCTACATTCCTAAGCGAAGATATGATGCTTAATCACGAAAGTTCAAAAGTTCTTTATCATGATTACGCGAAAAATATGCCAATCTATGATTTTCATACGCATTTAATGGCTGATGACATTGCTGCTAACAAAAAATATGAAAATATGACTGATATTTGGCTTAATGGAGACCACTATAAATGGAGGGCTATGCGGTGGTTTGGTGTAGAAGAAAGATTGATCACGGGGAATGCAAGTGACAAGGAAAAATTCTTAGCTTGGGCCCAAACGGTTCCATATACAATAGGAAACCCTCTTTATCATTGGTCACATTTAGAATTAAGTCGTTATTTCAATATAAATGAGTTGTTCTCAGAAAAAAATGCACATAAAGTTTGGGATATCTGTAATGAGAGATTAAATGAAAGGAACATGTCCACAAATGGAATTTTAGAAAAATTTAATGTAAAAGTTGTATGTACGACTGATGATCCAATCGATACTTTAAAAATTCATCAAATCATACGTAAAGATGTAGGAATTACTACTAGGGTCCTACCTACATTTAGACCGGATCAAGCTTTAAATATTGAACAATCAAATTTTGTGAATTATATAGAAAAATTAGGTGAGTCAATCAACGGCGTTGTTTTAACATATGAAAACTTTATCGCTTCATTACATTCACGAATTGATTATTTTCACGCGAATGGATGCAGAATGTCTGATCATGGTTTTGAAATATTTCCATTTTCACCAGCTACTGAACAAGAAGTATCTTCTATATTTGTACGTGCGCTGCAAGGAAAAACACTATCCCAAGAGGATATCAATAAATTTAAAACAAACACTCTTCTTCACCTGAGTAAAAAATATCATTCTCTTCATTGGACCATGCAATTACACATAGGTGCTTTAAGGAATAATAACACACGAATGTTCAAGTTAACGGGAAAAGATAGTGGGTACGACTCTATGTCTGACTTCCACCTAGCAAGACATTTAAATGGTTTTTTGAATGAATTAGACAAAGATAACCTTTTACCTAAAACCATTATCTATAATTTAAATCCCGTTCATAATGCGATTGTGGCCTCTACTATAGGGAATTTTCAATCTTCTGATGCCAGAGCAAAAATTCAATTTGGATCTGGGTGGTGGTTTAATGATCAAAAAGACGGCATGCTAGATCAAATGAAAACATTATCTAATATAGGTTTGCTTAGCACTTTCGTAGGTATGCTTACAGACTCCAGAAGCTTTTTATCGTTCCCTCGCCATGAATATTTCAGAAGAATTTTATGTAATTTATTTGGGACTTGGATAGAAAATGGTGAGCTTCCAAGGGATTACGAATTTATAGGAAAAATAGTCAAAGATATTTGTTATCACAATGCCGTGAATTATTTTAACATCGAAATAAATGAGACAGTACCAATGAAAACGAATGAATCATGCAGTAAGATATAAAATTTCTATATGAAGACTGATCATCAATAAAGTGAAAAACTGGACATGATGTACTCATGTCCAGTTTTTTATTAATGAACGCCTTTCATCGCTTTCTTAATCACTGGTGTCAGTAATAGCATTACAACGCATAAAACGATGGCCAGCAATCCGATGATACCGAAATAGACGGTTTCTGGCACTTTATCAAACAGTTTGACTACTTGCGCATTGATCGCCTGTGCCATCGCATTTGAAAGGAACCAAAGGCTCATCGTTTGCGCTGAGAAGGCAGCAGGTGCCAGCTTTGTTGTCGCTGACAGTCCAACTGGTGATAAGCAGAGCTCTCCGATCACAACGAGGAAGAAGCTCAGAACGAGCCATAATGGGCTCACAAGTGTGTTCGGACCGGACATGTATGCAGGAATGATCATGATGATGAAGGATAACCCCGCAAACAGAAGGCCGAGTGAGAATTTAATCGGGGTAGACGGCTGTTTCTTCCCAAGTCTGACCCATAACCAAGCAAACACTGGAGACAGCAGCACAATAAAGATTGGGTTCAATGATTGGAACCATGAAGACGCTAGTGTCATCCCAAGAAAATTCAAGTTTGTTCGTTGATCTGCATATGTCGCTAAAATGTTTGAGCCTTGTTCTTGAATCGCCCAGAACATCACGGCAGCAAGGAACAATGGAATATAAGCGAGAACCCTGGATTGCTCCACTGCACTCGTCTTTTTACTGAAATACATGACAATGAAATAAACAATCGGAATGAGTACACCAAGGGCACTGACAAACCAAGTGAATAGATTAATTGTGAGTGCGCCTGTTTGAATGCCAATGACAGCAAAAACTGCGAGCAAAATCACAACCAATGATCCGTAAATTTTGAAGTTCTTACGCTCGGCAGCTGATAATGGATTTGTCACATAAGTGCCGGCAAGACCAAGGTTCGGTTTTTTTGTGACCACAAATGTAATGAGTCCAACAAGCATCCCAACGGCAGCGAGTGAGAACCCGAGGTGGAAATTCACTTTTTGACCGAGTGTTCCGACAATTAATGGGGAGATAAAGCCACCCATGTTGATCCCCATGTAGAAAATACTAAATCCAGAGTCCCTGCGCGGGTCTGTTTTTGTATACAGGTCGCCAACAATGTTTGAAACGTTTGGCTTAAGAAGACCTGTCCCAATAATAATCAGTCCCATACTAATAAAGAGCGCTGTTGCTCCGCTTGGCAAAGCCAAAATCACGTGGCCAAGCATAATGAAAACTCCGCCATAAAACACCGTACTGGACGAACCAAATACCCGGTCGGCGAGCCATCCGCCAATAACTCCTGACATATAGACAAGCGCACCGTAGACCGACATGATCGAATTGGCTGTCGTCTGGTCAAAGCCTAGACCGCCTTTTGTCACCTCTGTGTACATATAATAAATAAGCAGTGCACGCATGCCATAATAGGAGAAACGCTCCCAAAATTCAGTGAAAAACAGTGTGTAAAGTCCTTTAGGATGTCCAAAAAACCCTTTTTGAGGAACACTTTTAACAATTTTATCGTGGTCAATTGTAGACATGGCATAGATCCTTTCTTAAAAAAAGAGATATGAGAAAAATGATATTCTTGTATAGTTCTTGTGTCAATATAAAACTATTCTAAAACAGGAAAATGTTAGTTCAATAGGCTTAAAGACTCAAAAAATTGAAAAATTCATTGAAGTAAAAATTATCGGAAAGTTATTCCGGAAGAATTTATTTAAAATTTGAATCAATGTACAAGCAAACCTTTACCACATGCATAGAATGACGAGAGAACATGTGTGAAAAGGAGTGATTTAGGTTGGGGGAATTGAATGAAGCTGATCTAAAAAAACCTGTTGTCAATGTACTAGATTTTGGCGTGATTGCTGACGGGAAAACGGATTGCACAGCCAAGCTCAATGAATGTTTAGAATGGACAAAAGCACAAGGGTATTCCCATGTCTGGCTGCCGAGCGGCACATATTTAATAGATGCGGTGTACAGAGGTGATTCATTTTTTCCTTTCCGAGGTGCAGGTATACGGGTGCCAAGTCATATATGCATTGAGATGGCTTCAGACGCTGTGATAAAGGTAAAACCAAATGATTCATGGGGGTATGCAGCCTTTTATATAGGAAAGGTTCAGAATGTGACCATCCGAGGCGGACGTATTGAAGGGGATCGTCATGAGCATGTATACAAGCCGCTACCCTCTGAACGAAAAACCCATGAATGGGGCTTTGGGGTGTGCATTGAAGGTGCCTCCCATGTCGAGGTGAATCATGTCCAAATAAAAAATTGTACGGGAGACGGCATTATTGTCAGTCCCCATGGTTTATTGACAGAGGGGGAACCGTACTCGCCTGCTGCATCTATTGATATTTCCGGCTGCACCATCACCGATTCGAGACGCAACAATATTTCGATTACAGGCTGTGATGGGGTCATTGTGGAGGACTGTCTCTTGGAAAGAGCAGGAGTAAATGGGGTCGAGCCGAGAATGGGCATTGATATTGAAGGCTATGGAGAAAATGCCGTTAATATGGAAGAACCGCTGAATATTCAGATTCGAAACAACATCGTCAGAGGAGGTGCTGCAAGCTCCATCTATAACTTTAATGGCTATGGTGTGATCATTGAAGGCAACCATACAGATAGCAGTATCTCCTATGGCTTCTCCACCGAAACGATCATTGCCAACAATATGATTCGTGCAGTGGGAGGAGGTGTTACAAAAGCAGGGATTACGAGCTTAGGCGTCTCACTTGGTCAAACGGAAAACAATGTGATTATTATTGGCAATATGATTGAGGGGTTTGAAAAAGGGATTGATGTGAGGGGAGACAGTGTTCACATTACAGGTAATAAAATTAGTCTTTTTGAAGATGCGGCTGTGTCCGTTTATATGGCGAATCGTATTCTAATAGAAGGAAACCATATTGAATCAGGAACGAGTACCGGAAAAAGGAGCGCCTCCCTGCGTATCTATCAATCGGATAGTGTCGTCTTTTCAAACAATACGGTCTATTCTGTTATCGATGCGGCCGTGGTGAGAGGAACGAATATCCTTATTCAGCACAATCAATTCAAAGAATTCAGCAGAGGAATCTGGGTGCAGGAAGGGGAAACAGGGATCAACGGCAACCACTTTATTCAAGAAGGACACCCGGAGCTAGATTCTTCCTATACGATCAGTGTCACCGAAAATGCAAAGGCTTTCATCTGGCAGAATCGCTTTAAAAACTATCAAAACTACGCTGTATACAGTAGCACGACAGGGGCATTAGAAATTAAAGACAATTCCTTTGAAGAAACATCCTTATATGTGGTGATGTATATTAAAAATGGTTCACCACAAATTGGAGATAACCGCTTCTATTTAAATCGATCGATCGGACAGCCGACAGCGATCTTTATTGACCAGGCTTCCTCAGCTCGTGTGCTGCGCAATAACATCATCAATCTATCTCCTCAAAAAGCGATTGCCGTCCGCACCGCAAATTCCACTCATTCTGTCATCGCTCACAACATGCTGGAACGCAGTCAATTGTTGACACATACCACAGACCGGCTCATCGGAAATATTGAGATTGATACGCCATCATGAGCGTTTGAAATCCCTTATTTTGGAGGTTCAGAAGGCGGTTGACAATCCTGTAAAAAGGGCATATAGTAATAATTATTTTTCATTTTTCGCAACATTTGCCCTTTTTTTATTAATAAAACCGATTAATTCAATCAGAAAAATGTATCTTCTAAGGACTTCAGTTTGATACATGTAGGATATAGAAAGGATGAAGAACAAGTGTCACAGCCGAAAAGGAAGCTCAAGCTAGGCGTATTCATCGCAGGAACTGGACATCACGTTGCCTCTTGGAGACATCCGAATGCAGTACCAGACGCAGCCATGAACCTAGATTATTTTAAACAATTAGCGAAAAAGGCAGAGGAAGGAAAGCTGGATTTGCTCTTTTTAGCTGACAGTTTATCCATTAATCAAACCTCTCATCCGAACGTATTAACGAGATTTGAACCGCTCACGCTGCTTTCATCGATTGCTGAGTCTACTTCAACGATTGGTTTAGCAGCAACAGCTTCCACTACATACAGTGAGCCTTTCCATATTGCAAGACAGTTTGCCTCCCTTGATCATTTATCAGGCGGAAGAGCGGCATGGAATGTGGTCACTTCTTCTATTGAAGAAACAGCGAAAAATTTTAGCGGAGAAGAGCATTTAGCACACCATAAACGTTATGAACGGGCAGAAGAGTTCGTTGAAGTCGTTAAAGGTCTCTGGGATTCTTGGGAGGAAGACGCCCTTATCAGAAACAAGGAAACAGGAGAATTCTTCGAATCTAGTAAGCTTCATGAGCTCCAGCATAAAGGTGAGTTCTTCTCAGTCAGGGGGCCTCTCAACGTATCACGCACGCCGCAAGGGCAGCCCGTGATCATTCAAGCAGGATCTTCCGAAGATGGTAAAAAGCTTGCAGCAAAAACAGCAGAGCTCATTTTCACTGCACAAAACGATCTCGAAAAAGCGAAGGAATTTTATCAAAGCTTGAAGGGGAAAGTAGAGGCTGCTGGCCGTGCTAGAGAGGACGTCAGCATCATGCCGGGTATCTTCCCGATCATTGCTGAGACAGAGGAAGAAGCCCGAGCAAAATATGAAGAATTACAGGAGTTGATTGTTCCTGAGATTGGACTGAGCATTCTGCAAAATTACTTAGGCGGGATTGATCTGTCTCAGTATCCGTTAGACGGACCGCTTCCAGAGATTGATCCGAGCACGTCAAATGCGGTGAAAAGCCGTTTTGATCTCGTGATGAATATGGCGAGAAAGGATAACCTGACCATTCGCCAGCTCTATCAATCAGTTGCCGGCTCACGCGGTCATAATATTTTCATTGGAACGCCGAAGCAGCTGGCAGACGTGATGGAAACATGGCTGAATGAAGAAGCAGCAGACGGCTTTAATGTGATGCCGCCGCTCTTGCCAGAAGGACTGGATGTGTTTGTAGACCGCGTCGTCCCAATCCTTCAGGAACGAGGCTTATTCAAAACCGATTACACAGGACAAACCTTACGAGAAAATCTCGGACTAACAGAGCCAAAAAATCGCTACACGACATAAGGTGAGGTGACTAACGTTGGGATACACGTTTCGTCTGGCAACAGAGGCAGATATAGAGGCGCTGCTTGAACTAACAACAAGAGCCTATGAGCCAATTCGTGAGCTCGGCATCCAGTTCCAAGCAGCACATGCCGATTTCGCTCTCGTTCAGAATAATGTACAAAAGAATCTTTGCTATGTGATGGAAGAGAACGGAAAGCTTCTATCCACCTTATCACTCCGTATGCCTTGGGGAGAGCAGCCAGGACCGTTCGGCGTCCCTCACATCTGGTGGTTTGCCTCAGAACCAGCCGCCAAAAAAGGGACAGGCTCTGCCTTGCTGGAATGGGTTGAAACCGAAGTACTAAGGGATACACTAAAGGTACCGTACGTGTCACTCGGTACAGCTGATAAGCACCCGTGGCTCGTAGAAATGTATGAGCGCAAAGGCTATGTCAGAGCAGGAGAAAAGGATTTAGGCAAAGGTCATATCACGGTTTATTTTAAAAAACAATTAAGATCAGATATCACACAACCATAAGACGAAAGAAGGGTTTTCGAACATGAAAAACAAAAAGTGGCTAGTCGTTCTTTTTGCAGCAATGCTAGCAGTTTTAGCAGCTTGCGGCGGCAATAATCAGAGTGAAGGCAAAGACGAAAAAGTATTAAAAGTAGGTGCTACTGGACAAAGCTATCCTTTTGCTTATAAAGACAATGGCAAGCTCGTCGGATTCGATGTTGAAGTAACAGAAGCCATTGCGAAAAAGCTTGGTTACAAACTAGACTGGCAGCTGAGCGAATTCAGCGGACTAATGGGACAGCTGACATCTGGTAAGCTCGATACGGTGTCAAACCAAGTTGCCATTACAGACGAGCGTAAACAAACATTTAACTTTACAGATACGTACGCATACGCAGGAACACAAATCATCGTAAAAAAAGACAACAACGACATCAAAGGTCTTGATGATTTAAAAGGAAAAACAGTGGCGGCGGTTCTTGGCTCTAACCACGCTAAAAACTTAGAGAGCAAAGACCCAGATAAGAAAATTAAGATTAAAACATATGAAACGCAAGACGGCGTATTAAATGAAGTGGCAAATGGCCGCGTAGATGCTTATGTCAACGGACGCAGTGTATTACTTGCTCAAATTGAAAAAACAGGTCTGCCGCTGAAAATCGTAGGCAACCCAATTGTGTATGAAGAAGTAGGCTACCCATTTGCGAAAGATAAAAAGCATGACAAACTAAGAGAAGAATTTAACAAAGCCATCAAAGAATTAAGAGAAGACGGTACACTTAAGAAATTGTCTGAGAAATATTTCAAAGACGATGTCACAGTGCCAATTAAAAAATAACAACAGCGGCGGTGAAGAGCAGACATGAACAAAATTGATTGGCAGTATATGGTGACGGTTTTTCCGACACTGCTTCAATACTTGCCGATAACGATCTTCATGGCGATTGTCTCCATGGTATTTGCCATTATCATTGGTGTGGTATTCGCTCTTATTACGAAAAACCGGATACCTGTTTTATACCAATTTGCCAAGCTGTATATTTCTTTCTTCAGAGCGGTTCCAACCTTGGTTCAGCTCTTTCTCATTTATTTTGGTCTCCCGCAGCTATTCCCTGCGATGACCTCAATGGATGCTTTAACAGCGGTCATTATCGGATTAAGTATTAAAAACTCAGCATACTTAGCAGAAATTTTCAGAGCAGCTCTCAACTCAGTGGATGAAGGGCAGCTTGAGGCATGCTTATCTGTCGGCATGACAAGATGGCAGTCTTACGTCAGAATTATTTTCCCGCAGGCCATTAGAAATGCGATTCCAGCGACGGGAAATACCTTTATCGGTCTTTTAAAAGAAACATCTCTTGCCTTTACCATTGGTGTGGCAGAAATGTTTGCACAAGGGAAGATGATTGCATCGGCGAACTATAAATACTTTGAAACCTATTTAGCTGTAGGGATTGTATATTGGGTGCTGACGATTATTTATAGCTTCCTGCAAGACCTGTTTGAACGAAAAATCAGCAAACCTTACCGGAATTAAGGAGGTGTGGACATGATCAAGCTCACCAATTTGAAGAAATCATTCGGCGACCTTGTCGTCTTAGACGGAATCAATCTCGACGTGCAAAAAGGGCAGGTTGTGGCCATTATCGGACCTTCTGGCTCCGGTAAATCCACCTTGCTGCGCTGCTTAAATTTATTAGAAACACCAGATGAAGGCACGATTGAAATTGGCGATGCGAAGCTCGATGCGTCTAAATATTCACGTAAAGAAGCCCATCACCTGCGTCAACAAACGGCCATGGTGTTTCAAAACTATAATTTATTTAAAAACAAGACAGCACTGCAAAACATTACAGAATCATTGCTTGTGACGAAAAAAATGACAAAGCAGCAGGCGAATGAAATCGGTATGAAACTGCTGAAGCAGGTAGGGCTAGAGCAAAAGGCTGACAGCTATCCAGTCACATTATCTGGCGGGCAGCAGCAGCGGATTGGGATTGCCCGCGCGTTAGCGGTTGATCCACATGCGATTTTGCTGGATGAACCAACATCAGCGCTTGATCCAGAGCTTGTCTCAGGTGTGCTTCAAGTCATTAAATCCATTGCGATTCAAGAAACAACGATGATCATCGTTACACATGAAATGGCGTTTGCAAGAGAAGTGGCAGACCATGTGATATTCATGGCAGATGGTCATATTATTGAGCAGGGGACGCCAACTGAGTTATTTGATGAAACGAAGAATGAACGGACGAAACGATTTATCCAAAAAGAAGCAGCGGCTGAAGAAGCATAAGCTGCTTTTTATTCTTTAGAGGGGTGATTGATAGTGAAATCAATAGGAAATGAAGCTTTAAACAAACGTTTAATCAACATTCGCCGAGCGCTTCATGAGCATCCAGAGCTGGCGTTTGAAGAATATGAAACGACAAAGAAACTGCGCCGCTGGTTAGAAGAGGAAGGGATCACTGTACTTGATATCCCAGCCCTGCAAACAGGCGTTGTCTGTGAAATCAAAGGAGAACAAGAAGGACCGGTGATTGCTCTGAGAGCCGATATTGACGCACTTCCGATTGAAGAAGCATCTGGCGAACCATTTTCTTCAAAGGTACCGGGCAAAATGCATGCATGCGGTCATGATTTCCATACAGCTTCTATTTTTGGGGCGGCACTTTTATTAAAGGAGCGGAAACACGAAATCAAAGGAACGGTCCGTATTTTGTTCCAACCGGCTGAGGAAGTTGCTCAAGGAGCGAAACACGTCATAGAGGCAGGCGTTTTAGATGGAGTCGATGCGATTTTCGGCATGCACAACAAACCTGACCTGCCAGTTGGCACGATTGGCATTAGAGAAAAAGCATTGATGGCGAGTGTGGATCGGTTTGAAATCGATATTAAAGGAACGGGAGGTCATGCCGGAATTCCAAATCACACGGTGGACCCCATTGCCATCAGCGGGCAGATCACAAGTGCCCTTCAGCAAATCGTCAGCCGCCGCATCAGCTCCTTGCATCATGCGGTTGTCAGCATCACACGCATTCAGGGCGGTACATCATGGAATGTCATACCCGACCGTGTCGAGATGGAAGGAACGGTGCGGACGTTTGAGCCTGAGGTAAGAGCGATGATTCCAGAGCTTATGAAACAAATCGTCAGCGGGATTGCAGAGGGATTTGGAGCAGAGGCTGAAGTGAGATGGCATCCGTATTTGCCTTCTGTCATGAATGATGAGGGTCTGACAAAGGTAGTAGAAGAAACGGCGGGCTCGCTTGACTTACATGTTGTGCAGGCAGAGCAGTCACCGGGCGGAGAAGATTTTGCCCTTTATCAAGAACGCATTCCAGGCTTTTTTGTATGGATGGGGACCAGTGGTACGAAGGAGTGGCATCACCCTGCGTTTACTTTAAATGAAGACGCACTTCCGGTTGCTGCTGCTTTCTTTGCTGAGCTTGCCGTTCGGGCATTGGAGTCTCGATCATGGAATTAACAAAACAACTGGCAGAGGCAGTGCTTTCTGCTGATCCGATGCAAGATGAACGGGCCATTCAAATGGCTAGAAATGGCCTGTTAGATGCTGCGGCATCAGCGCTTGCTGCGAAAGAGGATGAAGGGATTCAGAAGCTGATGGCGCTTGTTGAACAGGAAGGCGGAGCCGCTCAGATTCCTGTCATGGGACAAGGGAGGAAGGTGAGCCGCCAATCCGCAGCGATGCTGAACGGCTACCTCATCCATGCCCTTGATTATGATGATGTGCACTCAGATGTGAGAGGACATCCAAGTGCGGTCATCATTCCGGCGCTGCTATCACAGCTGACAGACGGCAAAGGGTATGGCGAGCGGTTTTTAGCAGCCTACATCACAGGCGTTGAAGTGATGGCAAGACTTGGCGAATCCATCGGCAAGGCGCATTATGAGCGGGGCTGGCATAATACGGGAACACTCGGTGCCATTGCGGCAGTGTGTGCGATTGGCTATTTGAAGCAGGTCACACGAGAAGAACTGACGAAAGCAATCGGCTTTGCCGGGGCGCAATCAGCTGGAATGCGAAAGCAATTTGGCTCTGATATGAAACCATTACAAGCCGGCTTAGCTGCTAAAACAGCCGTTTGGTCTATGGATTTAGCTTGTTCAGGTTTTGGCGGGAGTGACTCGGTTCTTGATGGTGCACTTGGTTTCTTTTCACTCTATGGGGATCAGGAGCGTGCGGAAAGCCGTTTGCTAGAAGGCTATGGTTCTACATGGCGTATCGTTTCACCTGGGCTGTGGTTCAAAGTATATCCATTCTGCTCAGCAGCCCACCATGCGGCAGATGCGATCCAATCTTTAATGAAAGAGCGGGCTTTTTTGCCGGAGCAGGTAAGACAGGTCGAGGTCATATTCCCGCCAGGCGGAGATGCAGCGCTTATTGAGCAGACACCTTCGACTGGAGAAGAAGGACGATTCAGTGTCGAATATGTCATCGCACTTGCAGTGTTTGGACAGACGCTTACGCTGGATGCCTTTACGAAAAAAAGCATTCCATCAGACATGCGGATATGGATGAAACGGGTGAGTAGAGGATATGATCAAATGATAGAGCCTCATCCCGATGCTGTTCCAAAAGGACGCTTTACGATTGTAAAGCTCACTTTACTTGACGGCACCAACATCAGTAAGCGAGTTGATGTACCTCAGGGAGCACCAGGCTGTGCGTTATCGAAAGAAGATATCATACAAAAGTTAAGCAGCATCACAAGCGCATCACAAGCACAGCAGATTTTACAGGCTGTTGAAGAGGGAAACGACGCTGCGTATTTGAAGTTGCTGGCATGATAAAAAAGCTCATCAATAGAGATGAGCTTTTTTAAATAGATCTATCATAAACTGTCAGGAAGTTCTTTATCTAAATATATGAGACTTCCTCATGAGTTAAAGAACCATAAATGACACTGTCCTCATCTTGATATGTTGTAAAGTAATGTTGAATTATAACTTCAACTAACATCTTGACCATCTTCTGCAATTCCATCATAAAAAAACTCATGTGATTCACCGCAGTATTAGTTCTTTCAAAAAGTATGAATAAAAGATGACCAAACGATGATAAGTTCATGAAAACAGTGGAATCCAATTGAGATTTGAGAGGGAAGATGTAAAATAAAGCTACATAAAGAAAAACAATGGCAGCAGCGGAGGCTGATGATGAAAATATTAATGATTGAAGATAATCAGAGTGTTTGTACAATGACGGATATGTTTTTTCAACGAGAGGGATTTCAAGCTGAATTCGTTCATGATGGATTAGAAGGACTGAATCGTTTTCAGCAAGAGGAGGATTGGGATCTGCTCATCTTAGATGTCATGCTTCCTTCGATGGATGGTCTGACCATTTGTCAAAAGGTGCGCCAGATCAGTGATGTTCCGATTATCATGCTGACAGCAAAGGAAACCGAATCTGATCAGGTACTTGGTTTTGATCTTGGGGCAGATGATTATGTGACCAAGCCCTTTAGCCCACTAACCTTGATGGCAAGAATTAGAGCGGTGAAACGACGCTTTGCTCATACAACGACTCAAGAAAAGGTGAATGAGGGTGAACGGCTGGAGACAGTACATTTTCAGTTGGATAAGAAAACGAGGGAAGTTTTCCTGGATGGAGAGCGAATAGAGAACCTCACACCGAAGGAATACGATCTGTTGTGCTTTTTTATTCAGCATCCTCGGCAAGTATTTTCACGAGAACAATTGCTTGAGCAAATTTGGGGATATCAATTTTATGGAGATGAACGAACGGTAGATGTCCATATTAAACGGCTGCGCCAAAAAATTGGGGACGGGCCTAAACCCTTTTTGTATACAGTATGGGGCGTAGGGTATAAGTTCGATGAAGATTAAATATTTTTATCAGCTGCTGATCAGTCATCTTGGGTTATTGCTCATCGCCATTGTCATTATCAGCACCCTTTTATCTCATTTTGTGAAAGATATTGCCTATCAAAACAGAGTGAATGAAATGAGCTCCTATGGGAATGAAATCTTGCAAGATTATAAACGACTCCCTAAAAGCGAGATGACCTTTCGTCTGCGTCCATTTGAAGATATTCTTTCGACGAGGCAAATTCGTTTTTTCGTGTTTGATGAAAAAGGAGATATTCTCTCTCAGCAGCAAGAGATGCCGCCGCATGAAGTATTATTGACAAAGGATTTATGGGCCAAACTCTCAAAAGGAGAGCAAATCATTGACAAGCGAAGTGATTCACGCCGCCTTGATCAAGAGGCATCACTTGTGGCACTCCCTGTCATGGAGGATGGAAAGCTAAAGGGTGGAGTCGTCCTTATTGCCCCGATTCAAGGCGCTGAACAGCTCATCGCCCAAATGAATCGTTATCTGTATATCATCGTATTTGTGGCACTGACGATCACCTTTATTCTCAGCCTGTTCTTGTCTAAATTTCATGTGAACCGCATCAAAAAGTTGAGAGAGGCGACTGAAAAGATTGCGCAAGGTGATTACAACATCAAGCTTGAAAACAAACACCTTGATGAAATTGGCACACTTGGTGAGGATTTTAATATGATGGCCAAGCGTCTTCAGCAATCAAGAGAGGAAATTGACCGGCTCGAAAAGCGCAGACGCCAATTCATCGCAGATGTGTCTCACGAATTGAAAACACCGCTGACCACCATTCGAGGACTGGTGGAATGGCTGAACACAGCGGATGTGTCAGCAGAAGAGAAAGAGAAATGCTATTCCTTAATTACTGACGAGACAAAACGTATGCTGCGCCTCGTCAATGAAAATATGGATTATGAGAAAATTAGATCGAATCAAATTACCCTTCAGAAATTTCACTATCCACTCATTGACACATTTGAAGTGATGAAAGAACAGCTGGGCCGAATCGCCGAAGAGAAAAACAATCAGCTGATCGTGGATGTTGATCCCAAGCTAAAGGTTTATGCGGATTATGACAGGCTCATTCAAATGCTTGTCAATATCACAAAGAACGCGATTCAATTCACAGAAGGTGGTCGTATTTACTTAAGAGGAAAACAAGGAAATCAAGAGACGATCATTGAAGTGGAAGACACAGGCATTGGCATTGCGCCAGATGAAGTCAAACACATATGGGAACGTTTTTATAAAGCGGATATCTCAAGAACGAATACACCGTATGGAGAATATGGATTGGGCTTGTCCATCGTGAAGCAGCTTGTGGACTTACATGAAGGGCATATTGATATGAAAAGTGAAAAAAACAATGGAACGACATTTACCATTCGACTGCCGTTTCCAGAAGAAAAGGGCTAAAATGAAGTTCATTTTAGCCCTTTTTGGTGAATCACCACTTATTCATTTTTGGTAAACGTTAACCCAATATGAGCAAGTGCCTGCGGTAAATCTTTTCGGATGGTGATGTCTTTAAACGATATATTGGATTGAATCGCACTTAAAGCAAGGTCTTGTTTAATGCCTGTTAAAACTGCCGAAATTCCTAAAAGTCTCAGCGTTTGTGCGTAGCTGACCAAATATTGAATGCTCTGTTCATTCAGGCTTTTTGTTCCCGATACATCAATAACCAAATGAGAGAGCGACAGCCTGTAGCTTTCCTGTAAAATGGTTTCCAAAATATGCTGAGCACGTGTCTCTTCAATATCACCAAGCAGAGGAAGCACGGCGACACCGTCAACAACTGGTACGATCGGTACAGACAATTGCTGAATCTGCCTGTTGGCACGGTCTAGCTCGAGAACGTAGCTTAATAAAGAAGCCATCGTTTCAAACATATACACATGCTCTTCTGTGAAATGATTTGGTCTCACATCAAGTCCGCAAATCGTTCCGTAGTTCGTCCCATCTGTGAAATCAATGGGAACCCCAATGAACGAGCCGCCTTGAAGATTTTTCGTGACCTCTAAGTATTTAAAACGGTCATCTTTCGAAATGTCAGGGATCACAAGTGTAGCCTGATGGTCGACCGCCAGCTTGCAAAATGTCTTTTCATAAGGAAGTTCTTCCCCTTCTTCAAGAAGCTGCTCGTCATGATTTAACACTTTTACAATTTGATTGGTGTTTTGATCATTTTTAGCGATAAACAGTGTATTCACACCAATGAATTGACTCATCATGTTTAAAATACTAGTAGAAGCATCATGAAAATTGCGAAACTGTTTTAATAGTTGTTGACGAGGCATTGTTTTAGGACTCCTTGTAGCTCCGATCATAGGTCGGAACGGATAGTTGATTTGTATCTATCATACAAAATCAAACGAGAAATAGATACACTTTAATGCGCAGAGAACTCGAATCGGTGAGAGGAAAAAAGACTGCCGGATCTTAAGATCTGGCAGCCTGCTGATTAAAGGGAGACAGGGACAGTAGACATAGAGAAAAATTCCTCATATAAGGCTTGAACAGCTTCTTTTTCTTGAGCCGCTTTGACGCCAAACATCATGCTGACCTCTGAAGAACCTTGATTGATCATTTCAATATTGACCTTCGCTTTTGACAGCGCTTTTGCCGCTCTTGCTGTTGTGCCAACATTATGACGCATCGCTTCTCCTACAACCATAATCAGCGAGAGATTCCGCTCTAAAACGACCTCATCTGCATCAAGCACGAGCTTTAAGCGGTCTAGCAGCTCTTCTTCAATATGCTGCTCCTCCAGCTGATCCTGCCGTAAAATAATGGTCATATCGTCAATGCCAGAAGGAACATGCTCATACGTAAGCCCATATTCCTCTAGTGTTTGCAGCACCTTACGTCCAAAACCGACTTCTCTGTTCATCAAATATTTACTAATGTAAATACTGCAAAATCCATTGTCTGAAGCGATTCCAACAACAGGTCCATTTGTATGGTCCCGCTGATTCACGATTTTTGTACCCTTTGCCGACGGGTTATTGGTGTTTTTAATCTGAACTGGAATGCCTGCACGGAAGGCCGGAATAAGTGCTTCATCATGGAACACAGAAAAACCAGCATAAGACAGCTCGCGCATTTCCCGGTATGTCAGCTCTGTAATCTCTTTCGGTTCATGAACGATCGTTGGATTGACAGCATAGACAGCATCCACATCTGTAAAGTTTTCATACACATCTGCCTTTAGACCGTTTGCCAAAATGGAGCCGGTAATATCGGAGCCACTTCGCGAAAAGGTGACGATGTCTCCTGTTAGGCTAAAGCCAAAAAAGCCAGGGAATATAATAATGCCAGAGCGCTCTCTTAATTTGTACAAATGATCATATGACTCCGGCAGGACTTGCGCTTGGCCAGGCTCATCGCTCACAAACAAACCAGCTTCCTTTGGATTCACATAATGAGCTTCAACACCCTGGTGGCGGAAATAGGCAGCAATGAGCTTAGCGTTATTGTCTTCACCGCTTGCTTTAATGGCATCAAGATAGCACTCAGGGCGGGATGAATCAGCCTGTAATAATGTGTCGAGATCTTGCCTGATGGTATCGATAATGTCTTGACCTAATCCGAGTTCATCCGCTATTGAGGCATATCTCTCGATGACGGCTTCCTTTAAATCATGTGCTTCGCCTAAACGTAAATATTGTTCACCACAGCTAATTAATAGATCGGTGACCTTCGTATCCGTTGAATGCCGTTTTCCTGGTGCGGAAACAACGACTGCTTTTCGAGCTGGATCTGCTGTTACAATGTCAAATACCTTTTGCAGCTGCTTGCCAGATGCAAGTGAACTGCCACCAAATTTCACGACCTTCAATGCATACATCTCCTATAGTAAAAATTTTCTCACAAATTGAATAGTTCCTATTATCAACTCTTTTCTTTAAATTATCAAGGTTTTTCTTTTCTAGAAATACAAATGTATTTACAGAGAGGACGGTGCTGTATGATGATATGAAAAAAGAGCCGGCCATAAGCCGAGCTCTTTTTCTTATGAAGAAGAGGAGGAGGAAGATATCTCCTGCTTCATCACTTTGTTATCACGTTTTGCCTTTAAGAAAAAGGAGAGGATGAGTCCAATGACTGCAATCAGACCAGAAATGAAAAATGACGTATTCATTCCATGAACGGCTGATTTTAATGGATTGGCCAATTCTGCATTTGCAGCAGAGCTGCTCATGATGGAAACAAGCACAGCCGTTCCAATGGAACCGCCTACTTGTCTCATCGTGTTATTCATCGCTGTCCCATGCGGGATCAAATGAGGCGGTAATGCGTTAATACCTGCCGTTGTCAGCGGCATCATGATCATCCCAACCCCGATTAAGCGAAGCGTATAGGCGACCGTAATGAGAGCGATCGATGAATCAAGGGTGAGCAGCATAAATGGCAGGGTGGTAACGGTGAGGATCGTAAATCCGCCTAATGCCAGCCCTCTTCCGCCGACTTTATCAAAAATCCGTCCAATAATCGGTGACAGGAGTCCCATGAAGAGAGCACCCGGCAATAAGATCAGCCCTGTATCAAGTGCAGACAGCCCTCTGACATTCTGCGTATAAAGCGGCAGAATCGTCTCTGTACCAATCAATAAAGCAAAGACAAGCATCCCGAGGAAAGTTGTTAAGCTAAAGATCGCAAATTTAAATACGCCAAACTCAAGCATCGGTCTTGTTAAGTTCGACTGGCGCAGGATAAAGAAGAACAAGCTCACGGCGCCGACAATCAGCGAAATGAGAACAGTTGCACTCGTCCATCCATATGTGCCGACACTAGAAAATCCGTAAAGCAGCCCGCCGAAACCGAAGGACGACAAGATGACAGATAACACATCAATACGTGTCTCTCTTTGCTGCGTCACATTTTTCATTAAGAAGAAAGCAAGAATGAGATCAATGATACCGATTGGCAGAACAATATAAAACAGAGCCTTCCAGCTGAAGGAATCGACAATCCAGCCGCCAAGTGTTGGTCCAAGCGCTGGTGCGAACGAAATGACAAGTCCGACCATGCCCATTGCCTGTCCGCGTTTTTCTTTCGGGAAAATGGTTAAAAAGATCGTTTGCATCAGCGGCATTAAAATCCCTGCGCCGGCTGCCTGTACGATACGCGCTGCAAGTAACACCGGGAAATTCGTTGCAAATGAAGCAAGAATTGTACCGGCTGTAAAGATGCTAAGTGCCGTTAAAACTAAAGAACGGCTCGAAAATTTCTCAATTAAGAAAGCCGTTATCGGGATGAGAATCCCGTTTGTCAGCATAAAGGCTGTTGTAAGCCACTGTCCTTTGCTGACCTCAATATTGAAGTCCTCCATGATATGTGGGATCGCTGGAATAAGAAGCGTTTGGTTTAATATCGCGACGAATGCCCCAACGAGAAAAATCCCAACAATCACAGATCGATTGTAAGATGTTGTTGATTGGTTCATGTTATCCCTTCTTTATCTATAAAATGATGCTTTTCAGCTGTGACACGTTTTGTGATAAAACGCTGTTTTTGCCTAAATAATCGAGCAGTGAGCTGATTAAAAAGGTTCTCGGTTGGTCCTTTGATAATTCCTGATTGAGCAGCTCATACGCAGAGAGGAGATCATCTTTTTCTTCTCCGTTTGGCCATGAGTGAAGCTCTTGTTTGATCTTTGTTAAGTACGAATTGACAAGTTTTTCTTCGTCATATTCGTCCTGTGAGGAAAGCAAATAAGAGTTCATCAGCTCGTCTGTTAACACAGGTTCAATGGAACAAGGCTTTTTCGATACACGATCCATTACACCGATGATCATTTCGGCAGCAATTTCTAATTGGATGTTTTTTTGCTCAATCGCCAGCATTAAGATGAATTCTCTCATTAATCCATTGAGAACAATCACTAAATCCCAGACATATGGAGCGACAGATTCACCATACGTACTTAAAATAATGTCTCTGTGCCGCTGCATGATAATGGAGCGTGTTTCACGTAAATGCTTAATGACAATGGGCGAATGCTGAGAAAAAGCTTCAAAGGACAGCATGTTCAAAAATTTATGATTCTCTTTAAACTCTTCAAGCTCAAGCTTAATCTTCTTTGTGAATTTTTCCTTTTTGGACAGCGTCGTTTCTGAATGAATGATGCGGGAAATCTCTCTCATTTTGCGCTGATTGTATTTAATCAGTTCTAATAGAAGAGCTTCCTTTGAATCAAACAGTTTATAAATAGACGCTTTGGATATTTTACAGGCATCGGCAATTGACTGCATGGAGACACTCATATAGCCTTTTTGAGAAAACAATTTCTTCGAAACCCGCAAAATCTCTTCTTGCTTTTCGTTCATCTTCTTAAGTCCTTTCCGAATCGGCAAAACCATATGGTCACAATGGAAACCGAGTGGTCACTTTGGCTATCATAACAAAACCAATGTCTTAAGACAAGAAAATGAACTTAAAAAATACCCGTCTGTATGACAGGTACTTTATCCTTCCGCATGTGCGACATATATTTTTGTTTTGCCGTGAAGTTCAACGATCAAAAGGTCTTCTCTCTCCTTCACAGAGTAAATAGCGGTCCCTTTTTGCAGCCTAGAAGCTGTACCATGTTCAAAATTTTTGGCGGCTGTTTTCTGAATGACACCTACTTGCTGATGTTTTGTGACGTGTAAGGATGTCGTCCAATCTACATTTGTTTCATACACGGTTCCTTCCCATTGAAATAAATCTGCCTGCTGATCCATAGCTAATAACTCTTCCGCACTAGGTGGTTTTGACTGGGAATGATATTGGACTGACTGGCAGGCGCATAAGGAAAACGTGAGCAGCAAGAGCAATAAACTAAACCATATGTTACGTATCAAAAAAGGTTCCTTCCCTTCAATACAGCGTTTCTTAAGTAATGGACGTGAATGAAGTTAAATCGTTACATGCCTAGTCAGTTCATGAGTTTTAGGTGAATGAGATTGTATGTTGGCACAAAATACGATACATTTATCGTATGATGAATCCAAACCATCCAAACAAAGAAGATATGAGACTGATTTCTGTGCTGCACGCATTGGCTGATCCAATCCGGTTAGAAATTGTCCGCTGCTTGGCAGAAGCGGGGGAGAGGACATGCGGCACGTATGAGATGAATATTGCCAAATCCACGCTTTCCCATCACTTCAAAGTGCTGAGGGAGGCAGGCGTCGTGAAAGTGAGAATTGACGGGAAACACCGTTACTATTCTTTAAGAAAAGAAGACATCGAGACCGCTTTTCCTGGACTCATGTCATCGATTCTAGCTGTAGATAAAAAGCGGTGGTAAGCCAGCTGTCTATAAAGAGCAGCTGGCTGTTTTATTTCCCGAAAATGGCGTCATACAGCCGTTTCACAGCCGGCTGAATATCCTCTCGCCTCATATGCGAGAAGCCGAGGACGAGCGGGATAAAGCCTGGCTGATGCCCCGGCAATTGCTCATCAAGGGTAAACCGATCCATTCCGTACATTTTCAGCTTCCTTTCTTTCGCTCGCTGTAAAATCTCATGCTGCGTCCGGTTTGAACGGAACTCTGCGATAAAATGAAGCCCAGCATTTTCTCCAATAATCCGTACATTGTCAGCAAAAACCATATTGAGCTCTTCAATGAGCTGCTTCCGTTTTTCCTCATATAAACCATTCATTCGTTTAATATGCCGTTGATACGCCCCATCTTTTATAAAATGGAGAAGGGTGTATTGTGTAAAAAGATTAGCAGTTTGAATGAAAAAATGCTGTTCTTCCTTATAGCGTCTCAATAAATGCTGAGGCAACACCATATAGCTTAGCCGCAAGCCCGGCAGCAATGATTTTGAAAAGGTGCCCATATAAATGACTTTGTCATATCGATCGAGACTTTGCAGCGCTGGAATGCTGTCTGTGCCATATTTAAATTCACTGTCATAATCATCCTCAATGATGTAACGGTCTGGCTGATCAGCTGCCCAGTTTAACAGCTGAATGCGCCGGGAAATCGGCATAATCACCCCTGTTGGAAATTGATGTGAAGGGGTGATGATCAACACATTTGGCTGTTTCTTATGAATGTCGCTCATCCGCACACCTTTTTGATCAATGCCAATCGTTTCAATTTGATGATGATTGTTTTTCAGCATTTGATAGAGCCGGCGGTAGCCAGGGTTTTCTAGCCCGTATACTTGATCGGCTGGAAGGATGCTTGATAACGAATGAATCAGTGACTGTGTGCCTGCACTTAAAATGAGCTGTTCTGGATAGCATTTGACTCCTCGCGCAAGTCCGATCAGCCGGGCAATCGTTTCCCTGAGCTCATACACACCTTGTGGATGCGGAAGCTCACCGAAGGCATCTTGGTGGAGATGGATCGCCTTTTGTTCGCTTTTCAGCCAGCTTTTAAATGGAAAGTTCGCTGTATCGACGGAGATATGTGAAAAAGAATACCAGTCGTCTCGTGCAATCGGTTCTTCCTTTAAATCTACAGGAAGAGAAGAGGGTTTTAGCTGACCAGATTCATGAAACGTTTCTAGTGACTCCACGAAAAAACCTTTGCGTTCAACCGAATATAAATACCCCTCGGCAAGCAGCTGCTGATAGGCGCCATTCACTGAATTAACGCTGACGTTTAATGTATCGGCTAACTCTCGTTTGGACGGTAATTGATCGTGTGGCTGCAGGTTGCGATTTAAGATTTCTTCTTTGATTTTCATATAAATTTGATGATAAATATATCCGTTTTGCCCTGTTTGATCTAGTTGAATTGTCAGCATCTCACCATTCCATCCTCTCTGATACCATGAAAAAAATGATATTGGTACTTTCTATCATACCAAAAAATATTCAGAATAATAAAAAAGGATATAAAGGGGATGGATGACAATGAGTCAAACGACAACAAACCGTTTTTCAACTGAAGAATGGCAGGGGAAAAGAGATCAATACGTCGCAAGAGGCGTGAGTAATGGCAACCGTCATCTTGCAGCGAAGGGGAAAGGAGCCGAGCTGTTCGATATTGATGGGAAGCGATTTATCGATTTTGCAGGCGCCATTGGCACATTAAACGTAGGACATTCACATCCAAAGGTGGTGGAAGCGGTCAAAGCACAGGCAGAGAGCCTGATTCATCCAGGTTTTAACGTGATGATGTATGTATCGTATATCGAATTGGCAGAGAAGCTTTGCCGCCTCACACCAGGAGACCATGATAAGAAAGCCATTTTCCTTAATTCAGGTGCAGAAGCTGTTGAAAATGCCGTGAAAATTGCCCGTAAATATACGAAAAGACAGGCCGTTGTGTCGTTTACAAGAGGTTTTCACGGCAGAACGAATATGACAATGAGCATGACGAGCAAGGTCAAGCCATATAAATTTGGCTTCGGACCATTCGCATCTGAGGTGTACCAAGCACCGTACCCTTATTACTATCAAAAGCCTGAAGGATTAAGTGATGCCGCTTACGATGAGTACATCATTGATCAATTCAATCAATTCTTCGTCGCAGCCGTTGCACCAGAAACCGTTGCTTGTGTGGTCATGGAACCAGTCCAAGGGGAGGGCGGATTCATTGTGCCATCGAAGCGTTTCGTTCAGCATGTTGCATCATTCTGTCAGCAGCACGGGATTGTCTTTGTTGCAGATGAAATCCAAACCGGTTTTGCGAGAACAGGGAAATACTTTGCGATTGAGCACTTTGATGTGGTGCCGGACTTAATTACTGTGTCAAAATCTCTTGCAGCTGGCTTACCGCTGAGTGGTGTCGTTGGCAGAAAAGAAATGCTTGATGCGGCAGATCCAGGGGAGCTCGGGGGAACATATGCAGGAAGTCCGTTAGGCTGTGTAGCAGCACTGGCTGTTCTTGATATCATTGAAACTGAACAATTGAATCAACGATCTGAACACATTGGACAAGTCATTGAGGACAAAGCCAATGAATGGAGAACAGCGTATCCATTCATTGGGGAAGTACGCCGATTAGGGGCAATGGCGGCGATTGAAATTGTGGAAGATCAAACAACACGTACACCGGATAAGAAAACAGCCGCAGCGATTGCAGCATATGCAAACGATCACGGGCTGCTTCTATTAACGGCAGGGATTAATGGGAATATTATTCGCTTTTTAACACCACTTGTCATCACAGATGAGCTGCTTCACGAGGGACTAGGGATCATCGAGGAAGCCTTCAAAGCACGCTAAACAACAAAGGGGGATGGTTGTATGCAAAAACAACAAATGGCAAAAACGATGTCGCAGTCAGACGTGCTGTTTTTGTCCATTGGTGCAATGCTTGGCTGGGGCTGGGTTGTACTTTCGGGAGATTGGATTTTAACAGCGGGCTTTTTAGGCAGTGTGATTGCCTTTGTGATAGGAGGCATTCTCGTGATCTTTATTGGACTTACGTATGCTGAGCTTTCGTCTGCGATTCCAGAGACAGGCGGAGGGCTCGTCTTTGTCCAACGGGCATTTGGGATGAAAGCAGCGTTCGTTTCAGCATGGGGCGTATTATTTGGTTATGTGTCTGTGATTACGTTTGAAGCTGTCGCCTTGCCGACCGTCATTGATTATGTGATTCCAACACAGCATGCTGGCTTTCTATGGAATATAGGGGGCTGGGACGTGTATTTCACGTGGGTATTGATTGGATCTGGCGGTGCATTGTTTTTAACAGCACTGAATTACATTGGGGCGAAGCCTGCCGCCATTTTCCAGTCCGTGTTCACTGTGGCAATTATTCTGACAGGTTTTCTCCTTTTAGGCGGCGCAACATTTAATGGAGATTTTGCAAACCTTGAGCCGATGTTTCAAGGCGGGGTTGGCGGTCTCATGGCGGTATTAGTCATGATTCCCTTTTTATTCGTTGGGTTTGATGTCATTCCACAAGTAGCAGCGGAAATTCATGCACCAAAGAAAATCATTGGGAGAATCTTGATTATTTCTATCGTAAGCGCGGTCGTTTTTTATCTGCTTATTGTCTTTGGGGTAGCTGCTGGAATGTCAAAAGGACAGCTTGAAGCCTCTTCATTAGCGACAGCAGATGCCATGGTTCAGCTTCTCGGTCATCAAGCATTTGGAACAGTGTTGGTTATTGGCGGTGTAGCAGGGATTGTGACAAGCTGGAACGCTTTTATCATCGGGGCAAGCCGTATCCTATATGCCATGGCGGAAAGAGGCATGATTTCCAAATGGTTTGCGTATATTCATCCAAAGTATAAAACACCGACAAATGCGATTTTGTTTCTTGGGGCATTGGCCTTTTTTGCTCCATTATTAGGCCGTCCTGCCCTCGTGTGGATTGTGAATGCGGGCGGTGTCGGAATCATCGTTGGATACTTAATTGTATCCATCGCCTTTATGAGACTTCGCAAAATAGAACCCGAGCTTGAGCGTCCATACCGCATTAAATATTGGCGAATGACAGGCGTTCTAGCCATTGGACTGAGTCTTCTTTTTCTTTCATTTTACTTTCCAGGAATGCCGGCCTCCTTATCATGGCCAGCTGAATGGATTTTGCTTTTAGGTTGGGTACTCATTGGGTATATACTATATGTAATGAATCCAAGAACGAAGGAGACGGTAGAGCATGACAAACGAACTCAAAGTGTATAATCCTGCAACAGGAGAAGAAATTGCTTCAGTTGCTCAGCATACAAAAGAACAGATCGAAGACGCAATTTCCCGCTCACATAAAGCATTCAAAGCATGGGCCAAAACGTCAGCGCATGAGCGTGCCAATATCATTCGCAAGTGGTTTGATCTGATGATTGAACATAAAGAAAGGCTTGCGAAAATCATTACAGAAGAAAACGGGAAGCCGTATCAAGAAGCATTAGGGGAAATCGTCTATGCGGCTGGTTATATTGAATGGTACGCGGAGGAAGCAAAGCGAATCTACGGCAGAACCATCCCATCACATACGACAAGTAAACGCCTTTTCGTCACAAAACAGCCAGTTGGTCCTGTTGCTGCCATTACTCCGTGGAATTTCCCTGCGGCGATGATTACGAGAAAGGCAGCCCCAGCGCTTGCAGCAGGCTGTACGTTTATTGTAAAACCTGCTGAAGACACACCGCTGACAGCTATTGAACTAGTAAAATTAGGTCATGAAGCTGGTATTCCAGAGGATGCATTGCAATGGGTTGTCGGAGATGGCAAAGAAGTGGGTGAAATCTTCACAGATAGTCCATTGATTCGAAAAATCACGTTTACAGGCTCAACGCCCGTCGGAAAGCATTTGATCAAAAACAGTGCGAGTACAGTGAAGCATGTATCAATGGAGCTTGGCGGCCATGCCCCGCTTATCGTAGACAAGGACGCAAATCTTGAGTTAGCTGTCAAACAAGCAGTAGCGTCTAAGTTCCGTAATGCAGGACAAACCTGCGTCTGTGCCAACCGCTTAATTGTGCATGAAGACATTCATGAAGCATTTGCGCAAAGGTTCAGCAAAGAAGTAGAAAAGCTGAAAGTGGGAAATGGCTTTGAAGAAGGCACATCTATCGGTCCAATTATCAACAAGCGCGGCTTTGATAAAATTGTCGGCCAAATTCAAGATGCAGTGGATAAAGGGGCGAAAGTTCTTGTTGGCGGCGATACGCATTTCGACGATGACAAATCATATTATTTTGTCCAGCCAACGGTTCTTACACATGTGGACACTTCAATGAACATTATGCATGAAGAGACCTTTGGTCCAGTGGCGCCGATTACAACATTCAAAACGTTAGACGAGGCAATTGAATTAGCCAACGATACACCTTTTGGCCTTGCAGCTTATTTCTTTACAGAAAATTATCGGAACGGGCTCTACATTTCCGAACATCTCGATTATGGAATTATTGGCTGGAATGATGGCGGTCCATCAGCTGTCCAAGCACCGTTCGGCGGTATGAAAGAGAGCGGGATAGGGCGAGAAGGCGGAATCGAAGGAATCGAACCATATTTAGAAACAAAATATGTATCTATTGGTTTAGACGAATAAACGTGAAAAAGACTGTCTGAGGAATCTCAGCAGTCTTTTTTATGTTATACAGCCGGCGGGAAAAGCTGGTCCACCGTTTCTTTCGTTTCTTTCAGAATTTCATGTATGTAATCTGCAGATGCCTGTTCCATACTGCTGAACAAAAGCCGTTCGACAGGCTGAACCCCAATAAGATTAAAGACTTCTGTATCCGTTGTCATGTGATGAGAGGAGGAAAAGCTCATATTGGAATCAAGAAAATTCCTCGGGGCATCGTGCGTGTTGATAATGACCCCTTTTTTGTGCCGAAGTAAATTTTCAATCACTCCATGCTCATTCTTCTGATAAGCAAAGCCCTCAGAAAAGACGCGCTCTACATAGCCCTTTAGCATAGCTGGCAAGCCTGTCCACCATATTGGAAAAATAAACGTCAGCACATCCGCTTGCTGAATCAGCTTCTGCTCTCTTTGAATGTCGATCGGGACATCACCGCATTTGATCGCAGCCTTTTCTGCAATGGTGAGCTCTGGCGGAAAACCTAGCGCATAGACATCACGAACAGTCACTTTATGACCATTGTTCAATAGAGTGCTCACAACAAGATCTAATAAGGTTTGATTTAAGCTTTGCTGGGGATGAGCAAAAATGATTACATGGTTCATCTCATAGCCTCCTATGTGGTCATCTGTCTCATTATGGCATGTGGATTTATCCTATTCAATCCTATATTGGTAATAACAAGTTGGGAAAATGGAAAATAATTGATTTTTAAATGTGTAAAGGAAGAAAAAGCGATCGTTTCTAAGAAAACGATCGCTCATACAGCTTTTATTTTTTTCTAAAAGCAAGTCCCAGTGCAATCAGTGCCACGACTAGAGCAGCAATGGACAGACCAAGGACAAGTGGTGAGGAAGAAGCAGAGGCTGTTTCAGAGGCCTTCTCTTCTTTTGGTTTTTCTTGACCATGTGAATCCGTTACGGTATTAGATGCCACAATGTTTGTGATGGAATGAGGTTTATCAGCATCTTTATCGCCAGTCCATTCAACGACTGTTCCATCCTTATAATATTGATACGCATCCCATGCAGCTTCACCAGCTTTTTCAGGGTTTTTCGCTACAAAAACGAATTGCTGAAATTGTCCAGCAAGCACACCTTTACCAGTTGCCTCCCAAGTCACTCTTGTCACCTTGCCATCTTTCTCTTCAGTTGACGTTTTCCAGCCAGGTACAGGCTCATATTGCTGGAATTCTACGCCTTTAGGAATTGTCACGACAACCTTAGTCGTTGGACTGTCACTTTCAGAAGGAACCTTTAATGTATAGGTCTCCCAAGCATTTGTCGCAGACGTATCAGGCTTGACTGTTACGTGCGCACTCACAGGAATCGCCAATAAAAATGAAGCGAGAAGCATTGGTAATAAAGCTTTAACGTATTTTTTCATATGTGATGAACTCCTTTTAGTTTCTTCTAATAAAGGTGGTATCGATATTCTCAAAAGAACCAGTTAACGCATGGATTTCAATTTTCCATGTGCCTTTTTCATTTAATAAGAGATTTTCAGCAGAGAAATGACCGTTTTTTAATCGTTTCAGCTGAAATTCACTTGGTGTCTCATCACCGAATAAAGCCACCTTATGAATCTTGGCTGTCACAGATTGAATATCAGTCATCGTTTCACCATTCTTCTTTGTAAATGCCACTTCGAATGAGTTTTTCCCCGGGGCATTCGGGGTAATGCTCAAGGACACAATGTCACGATGCTCGACCTGATTTGCGCCAAAGAAAGGCTCAGGTGCAGGCGGAGGAGGGCTCGGAATATTAGTAAAGACAGCCGTTAATAACAAAATGGCGATCCCGATCATCCATTCAGCTCGTAAGGAAAAGCTGCGTTTCTGCTTTTTTTCCCATCTCAGCATCAAGTAATGCATAAGTCCAAGCAGGCCCATGATGATAAATAAACCAAGCTTGATTAAAAAGGTGCGTCCGTATGCTGATTGGAAAAGAGCGTCAAACGATTGCAAAATAAAGATGGCATTCACAAATCCTGAAAACACAATAAGTCCAACAGAGAGCAGTGCCCAAGGATGAAATGCTGCGAGCGTATTCCGTATGAGCGGCTCATCTTCATTTGGCAGTTTCTTCATCAAAAGAAGGACAATGGCTGTTAAACCACCGACCCAAATCGAAGCAGAGACGAGATGGATGAAATCAAGTGATGTTGTGAGTATTTTATTGTCTGTTGCGGCTGGATGTCCGATTTGTGCTTTCAGCCAAAGCAGCACTGTGAAGAGAAGCAGTGGAAACAGCCAAACACGAAAAGAAGAGAAGTCCCCTTTTCTCATCGCCACAATTGTCCAGATGGTGAGAAGTACAAATGACGCCATAAGCATCATCCACAGACTACCGCCAGAAGTGGACGCAATCGTTTCTTGTAAAAGCGAAGGCTGAAATGCCCCAAAAAAGGACACGTCTGCCGCTGATTTTGTCTGAATCGGCAGCTGGAACACAAGTGCTCCACCCATCATGATCAATGACAATGTCAAAAGCCGCTTCATTCGTTTCGCCAATACAGGTGAAATCGCTGCCCTGAACCAAAGCAGTCCAAACAAAATGGTGCCAAGGAATAAGCTGAATGACGTATAAAGAAAGGCTTTATCAATAGTTGAAGCCACATCAATGGATTCATCCGTCTGACCTTGCTCTAATTGGTCAAAACCGCCAGCCGCTTTTCCAATACTAAACGGAATCATGCCAGAGACAGAGTGTCCGTCCGCTGATACCGCATTCCACTGAATGGTGTAAATCCCTTTAGGTAAATTCTTTTTTAAAGCCGCTTCCATGATCTTTTGATCTTTAATGACCGTATCTCCTTTATCCACACGATCACCTTTTGCATTTAGCACCTTAATGGCATGAAACCCGCTTTCAATTCCTTCACTAAATGTGATCGAGACTGAAGGAGGCTGCTGATCCAGCTCTTCATTTGCCGCTGGGTTCGAGCTCACGACGTATGCGTGAGCAAATGCTTCCTTTGGAATGAAAAAAGCGAACATGACCATAAGAAGCAGAAGCCACTGACTATTTTTAAACAAAGTGAATAACCGCCTTTCTACCTATGAAAATGTCTCATGTATCAGAAAGAAAGCGGCAGTAAACTGTGAGTCACAGAAAAAACCGCTCCTTCTATTGTACCGCCCTCTCTAAAAGGTAAACGAAACAAATAGCAAGATGGTTCACTTTTTCTGTGTCATGTCTGCGCAGACATTTCTTAATTGAATAGGTTTGATCAATTATAAGCCTATTCGATTTAAGAAGAGGAAACAAGAAGTGACCATTTGAAAGTTGTGAAATTCCCATGAATTTTGCGTGAAAACAACGGCAGATCAAGCTTTCCACCCATTATATGTTGAGATCTGACAGAGGATTCACATCATTTTTCAATTTTGTCACATACGATGTGACAAAGTGACATTTAGTTTCAATTGAAGAGAAAGTGAAAGCGTTTTACGATAGGCATAAGGGCTTCACTGAATCTTGTTCTTATATCTTTTGACCTATAAAGCCCTAAATAAAGGGAGAGAAGAAAGGAGTTTTCATAGATGCAGGAAAAAAGCGGATTTCGCGTAAAAGTACAGCGCTTTGGAAGCTATTTAAGCGGTATGATCATGCCGAATATTGGAGCGTTTATCGCTTGGGGACTCATCACTGCATTGTTCATTCCAAGTGGTTATTTTCCAAATGAACAATTAAATACACTTGTTGGTCCAATGATCAACTACTTGCTGCCGCTCTTAATCGGTTACACAGGCGGGAAGCTCGTATATGACCATCGAGGCGGGGTACTCGGTGCAACCGCTACGATCGGGGTTATTGTCGGTTCGGACATCCCAATGTTTTTAGGTGCGATGATCATGGGACCGCTTGGCGGGTATCTCATTAAGAAAATCGACCAGCTGTTTAAAGACCGAATCAGATCAGGTTTTGAAATGCTGATTAATAATTTTAGTGCAGGTATTCTAGGTGCCATTTTAGTCGCCATTGCTTTCTACGCCATCGGCCCAGTGGTACTAGGTCTGAATAAAGCCCTTGCGGCAGGTGTAGATATCATTGTCAATGCACATTTACTTCCGCTGGCAAGTATCTTCATTGAACCAGCAAAAGTATTGTTCTTAAACAATGCGATTAACCAAGGGATTTTAGGTCCATTAGGGGTGGAGCAAGCGGCGAAGACAGGGCAATCCGTTCTGTTCTTGCTTGAAACAAACCCAGGACCAGGTCTCGGTGTTCTTCTGGCCTACATGTTCTTTGGAAGAGGGACAGCAAAGCAGTCTGCACCGGGTGCGATTGTCATTCAATTCTTAGGGGGAATCCATGAGATTTACTTCCCATACATCTTAATGAAGCCAAAGCTCATTTTAGCGGTAATTGCTGGGGGAGCAAGCGGCGTTTTAACTTTTACACTGTTAAATGCGGGCCTAAAGGCTGTACCGTCACCAGGAAGTATCATCGCTCTTATGCTCATGTCACCAAAAGGCGGCCATCTTGCCGTTCTAGCAGGTGTTGTCGTGGCAGCGGTCGTATCATTCCTTGTCGCTTCTGTCATTTTGAAAGCGTCTAAAGCAGTGGATGAAGATTTAACAGCAGCAACAGAAAAAATGCAAGACATGAAAGGCAAGAAAAGTGCAGCAGCAGCTGCTCTTACAGCACAAAAAGAAGGTGCTGAAGCAAGCGAGCAAGCAGCATCTCCAGATGAGATCAATCCAGATGACGTGAACAAAATCATCTTTGCCTGTGATGCAGGAATGGGCTCAAGTGCGATGGGCGCATCCGTTTTAAAGAATAAAGTCAAAAAGGCAGAACTTGATATTGATGTGACAAATACATCCATCAGCAACATTCCAGATGATGCCGATGTAGTCTTTACTCATAAAGATTTAACAGATAGAGCGAAGGCAAAACTGCCAGGAGCTGTGCATATTTCAGTTGATAATTTCTTAAACAGTCCGAAATACGATGAGCTGATTGAGAAATTGAAAAAATAACATGACGAAACGGGTTGAGTCCAATTTTTCCTAATTGAACTCCCCGTTTTGGTTGTTTTCTGATTTTCTATTCTAAAAAAGGTGTGTGATCTCTCATGAAACAAGTACTTTCAAAAGACAATATTTTTCTAAACGAACAAGCGGGCTCTAAAGAAGAAGCCATTAAAAAAGCAGGCGAAGTCTTAGTGGCAAACGGTTATGTCACAAGTGATTATGTGGACAAAATGTTTGAAAGAGAACATATTTCTTCTACATTTATGGGCAACGGAATTGCCATTCCTCATGGAACAGAGGATGCGAAAGCGGCTGTCCTTCATTCAGGGATTTCCATTATCCAAATTCCAGACGGCGTTGAATACGGCGAGGGGAATATTGCTAAAGTTGTATTTGGCATCGCTGGTAAAAACAATGAGCATCTCGATATTCTTTCTCAAATTGCGATTGTCTGTTCAGAAGAAGAAAACGTAGAGCGTATCCTTCATGCAAAGGATCAGGATGAACTGATCGCCATCTTTAACGAGGTGAACTAACATGAAGGCACTTCATTTTGGAGCAGGAAATATTGGCAGAGGGTTTATCGGATCTTTGTTAAAAGCATCAGGATTTGAGCTCGTTTTTACCGATGTAAATGAAGCGGTCATCAACGAGCTGAATGAAAAAGGAGAATACACGGTTGAACTCGCAGCACCAGGGCAGCAGCAAGAAGTAGTCGGTCCTGTGTCAGCCATCAATTCCGCAAAAGATCCAGCTGCTTTAATAGAGGCGATTGCAACAGCTGATCTCGTTACAACAGCTGTTGGACCAGCCATTTTGAACATCATTGCTTCGTCGATTGCTGAAGGTTTAAAACAGAAAAAGCCTGATCATATCATCAACATTGTGGCATGTGAAAATATGATTGGCGGCAGCTCTCATTTAAAGAAAGCCGTTTTCTCTCATTTAACAGCTGATGAACAAGAAGCGCTGTCACACACAGTTGGTTTTCCAAACGCTGCGGTTGATCGCATTGTCCCAATTCAGCACCATGAGGACATATTGAAAGTATCAGTCGAGCCATTTTTCGAGTGGGTGATTGATGAGACAGGCTTTATTGGAGACGTTCCTCAAATTGACGGAGCGACCTTTGTACAAGATTTGACGCCATTTATTGAGCGTAAGCTCTTTACTGTCAACACAGGACATGCACTAGCTGCTTATGTCGGGTACGAGAAAGGTGTGCAAACGATTAAAGAAGCTGTCGATACACAAGAGATTCGTCAAGTGGTCGAAGGTGCACTTCACGAAACAGGCAGTTATTTAATCGACACATATGGCTTTCAAAAAGAAGAACATGATGTGTATATTCAAAAAATCATTAAACGATTTGAAAATGCCTTTATCTCTGATGAAGTCACGCGTGTCGCACGCTCTCCACTTAGAAAGCTCGGAGCAGATGACCGTTTAATCGGTCCAGCGAAAAAGATCAAACAGCCACATTATTTAATTAAAGGCATCGTGGCAGCTTTGGCTTACGACTTTACTAATGATGAAGAAGCTGTTCGTCTGCAGGCATTACGAAAAGAAAAAGGCATTGAAGGTGTGCTGGAAGAGGTATGTGGACTCTCGCCAACAGACGATCTTTATCAAGCCATTCTTAAAGAAGCAACTCGATAATTGAACATCCCTTTCCAACGTGCGAAAGGGATTTTCTTCTATGACTTTTTTTAATACTTTCCCCTGCTTGACGATATATAAAGTAAGGGGGAATTTGTTTATGAAAAAGAAAGCGTTTGCGTCAAGAAGTGTCTTTTTTCAATTAATGTCTGCCATTATCGTGATCACGATTTTAACGGGCGGACTTGTTGGAACTACGGGATATTTGTTAGCGAAACATGTATTAATTGATGCAGGGAAAGCAGATTTAAAGCACATCGTCAGCGGAGCGATGGCCACACTTGAACAGTTGAATGACCGTGTGGAGAAAAAAGAACTGACGCTTGAGCAGGCGCAAGAACAGGCCCGCCTTTACTTGAGCGGACCCAAAAATGACAACGGGAAGGGATACCAATCTCAAAAATCAGATTTTATCTATAAAAATAAAGGCTATCTGATCGCATATGGCACTGACTACTCAACCCAGGTCCATCCGGTCAACGACATCGGCGTCATTCCAGATAACACGACCAATCGTCAAAAAATGGTCGCCGGCGCCAATGCAAAAGATGAGGATGCACACTATGTGACCTATATGGATAAGGACGATGCAACCGGCGAAGAAAAGGAAAAGCTTGCCTATATGAGCCAGTTTACACCGTGGAATTGGAGTGTAGGCATCGCTGTCTTCCAGGACGAATTTTATAAAGAATTAGAGCAGATGAAGCTCTATATTATTCTCATTACAGCGGGTGTCGCCCTTCTGAGTTTAGGCGTCTTTTATTTAGCTGCCCGAGGAAAAGTCAGACTGCTCAAGCAAGTCACTGCTGCTTCAAAGGAAATTGCGGCGGGGAATATTGAACGCACGAGCTTAAAGGAAACAACGGATGAAATCGGACAGCTGGCAAAAGGCTTTAACCATATGTCAGGAGAGCTCAGAACACTGGTGAGCGGTTTACAGGAAACGAGCAGTCAGCTTGTTGAATCAGCGACAGATTTATCGGCGATATCTGAAGAAACCTCAGCCAGCAGTGAAGAAATTGGACGAGCCATCGGAGACATTTCGACTGGAACACTTCATCAAGCATCCGATCTTGAAGTAGCCAATCAACAAATGACCCAGTTTAATCAATCTATTGAGAATGTGAAAGAACAGAGTGATCAAATTAAACGGATTTCTGACCAATCAAGTCAATCATCACAGCAGGGTCAGCAAATCGTACAGCAATTAAAACAATCGAATGAACAATCGATTCAGGCGTCTCAAGGCATTAGAGCAGGAATCGAGCAGTTAAGTACAAAAGTACAGGATATTTCTCAAATCACAGATACGATTGAAAGCATTTCAAATGAGACCAATTTACTGGCACTGAATGCCAGCATTGAAGCAGCACGTGCAGGAGAGCACGGCAAAGGCTTCTCAGTTGTGGCGAGTGAAGTGCGGAATTTAGCTGAGCAGACAAAACAATCAGCTGTTCAAATTCAGCAAATGATCCAAGGCATTAAAGAAGAAACGACAACAACAGCTGGTATCATGTCTAACACAATGGATCGTTTTGCCGAGCTGGATGAAGCGGTGCATGCAACAGAACACGAATTCAATGCCATCTCTACATTGATTTCACAAACCATCGTTGAAACAAACGCGATGGCAAAAGAGCTGAATACACTGCTGGAGCAAAACGACCTTATCACAAAAGCCATGCACGGCGCAGCACATGTTTCTCAAGAAAATGCAGCGGCGATCGAAGAAATCACTGCATCCACAGACGAACAAGTGACAGCCATCTCTAATGTGGCAAAAGCAGCAGAAAGACTCAATGAACTTAGCATGCGATTGAATCAGGACATTGCGCGTTATCGTCTATAATTCATTTTGACTATGTGGTACTATGAAGTTAATCAAAACCTTGCTCACGCAAACAAAAGGAGTGTTTCAGTCATGAAAAAGAAGATATTGATGTTCTTACCTTGTGGCTATGGATACTCCACTGCTGTTTTCTTTGAAGGTAGATAGAAATTGGTGAAGTCTGTCTACAAAACGAAGAAACTAGCAGAAAAATAAACGTGAGTGAGGGACATAACATGGAAAAAATAACGAGAAAAAACCCAGAAAGTATGCCGAAACCTGTTGGTAACTACAGTCATATTACAAGGGTGCCAAAGGGTGCGGGATTATTTGTTACATCGGGTCAGGTAGGGACAGATATAGATGGGCAGATCCCATCAAGCTTAAACGACCAAGTAACGAATACGTTTGAAAATATCAAAAAAATCCTTGAATCAGAGGGATTGAATGAAGAACATGTGATCAAGGTCAATATATGGGCAACAGAAGAAATAGACTGGGATCATCTATATCCTCAGTGGGATACGATTTTCAAAACAGCTTACCCATCAATGACGGTTGCGTATGTATCAGCTTTAGGATGGCCTGAGCTAAAAATTGAAATTGAACTATGGTGTGCGGATATATGATTTAAAAAAAGAACAGCGATGCTGTTCTTTTTTACTTGAGCCGCTTTGTAATCCATCCAGCAAAGAATGTAAAGACGGTATAGACAATAACCCAAATGAGAAAAGATTCATTCCCGCCAATATAGGTGAACATGAAGATCATGCTCGCTAACAGCACAATCAAAGTAGGCATCCAAACATTCTTCAAAAGGAGCGTACCGAAAATACCAATCAGCACAGAGATAATGGGGAAGCCAAATACAATGAATAAAATAAAAACAGCCATACGACTAACTCCTTTTAACAAGTGTTTACATCAAAACATAAAAGACCGACGCAGCCATGTGCGGAAGTGCAAAAATGATCAAAAGAAAAGCCGTATCAAGGCGCCACAAGCGGTGTTCTTTTGTTTCAGAATGATAGGCTGCTCGTGTCTCTTCTCCACTTGTCCAAGCACCCATTAGCACCCCAGACATCACGACCCCAATAATAGAGATTCCGCCACTGATAAACCCAATCCATTCAAGGTGCTGCAACAGGATAGCGGCGCTGCAAATCACAATCATTGAGCAAACACCGACGAAAAAAACATGTTTTTTTCTCATTTTGGTTCACTCCCTTCAAAAACAATTAGGAGATCGCATCACATATTTCAATGAAATGACCATCAGGATCAGACACATAAGCGACTGTTTGACCCCATGGTTTTTTTGCAGGTTCCTTGATGATCGGAACCCCTTTATCTTTCATTGAAGCAATTGTTTGATCCACATCATCCACAACAAAGCCAATCTCAAACGTTTGAGACGCTTGATTTGCTTCTGGGACAGGCAATCCGAGTGCCTCTTTGACATCCTGGCGTGAATTAATCGATAACGTCACGTCTCCAGTGTCAAACTCAACATAAGATTCAACCCTCAATTTTATTGGGAAACCAAGAACATGTTGATAGAAATGAATACTTGCCTCAACATCGTTTACATATAGAATGGTATATTTCATTTTCATGTGAAAAACTCCTCTCTTCATATACGTGTCAAAAACGGAAAGGTTTCCCACTCATTGTACCATATAGGATATAAGGTGTATTTCATACCAAAAAAATCAAAATAATTAGCTCAATAGTCTTGAAAAACAAAAAGTGGTGACATATGATAAAAATGTAAAATTAGAAAAAATAGGGGGATTTTACATGTTGAAAAAAATCATGGTAGCTGTCTTGTCTTTAGGTCTTTTACTTAGCTTTACACAAGTCGACACCCACACAGCAGATGCAAAAACGGTCAAGTCTTACAAAAACTGCAAAGCGCTGAACAAAGTATATAAAGGCGGCGTAGCAAAAAGCAAAAACACGAAAAACAAAGGCGGAAAAACAAAGTACAAGCCTTATGTATCAAAAGCACTTTATCAAAAAAATATGCGGCTTGACCGCGATAAAGACGGCATTGCGTGTGAACGCTAAGCACCTGTGAAAAGACCTGTCACAAGGTCTTTTTTCTATGGGATCAAACTCGTCCCTTTGTGCCAGCTTCATCTTTATATTAAAATAAAGATAGTTTCAAAAATCGATACAAAGTGGGGTACTCAATTTGTCAACACAAGCTCAAAAGAAAGACATCCGATTGATTGCCATTGATATGGATGGCACGCTGTTAAACAGTGAGCACATCATTCCAGAGGAAAATAAACAAGCGATTAAAGAAGCTGAAGCAAAAGGGGTCCATGTGGTCATTAGCACAGGGCGGACATTGATGACATGCCGAGAGCTGGTTGAGCCGCTCAAGTTATCTTCTTACCTTGTGACAGCAAACGGAAGTGAGATCTGGGATTCAAACTTCCAGCTGATCGAACGAGATCTGCTGCATCCTGATCACGTCCAAATGATGTGGGATTTAAAAAATAGGTACGAAACCGATTACTGGGCTTCGACTGTGGATAAGGTGTGGAGAGGTGAATTCCCAGAACGAATTCATGACCATGAATGGCTCAAATTTGGCTTTGATATTCATGATGATGACGTTCGTGAGGAAGTCCTCAATACATTGAAAACAAATAAGCATCTAGAAATCACAAACTCAAGTCCAACGAATATCGAAGTCAATGCAGCCGGCATTAACAAAGCGGCAGCTCTTGCAAAAGTAGCAGAACGCATTGGCTGTACGATGGACAACGTCATGTCACTTGGCGACAGTCTCAATGATATGGCGATGATTCAAGAGGCCGGATTAGGCATTGCCATGGGAAATGCGCAGGAAGTGGTGAAAGAGGCCGCTGATTGGATTACAGCTCCTAATACAGAACATGGCGTTGCAAAAGCTATCCAACATTGGGTGCTGTCTAAATAGAATGCATTTCATACAAGAAAAAGTGAGAGGACTTTGCCTCTCGCTTTTTTTTGTTTTCTCTAGTTCTATTGTTATGTTTTCTGCCAATTTCATGTGCAGTCTATGCAAAGTTGGTATAATCAGTATAAATTCGAATATTCGGACTTTATATTCCGTATTTCGGAACAATAGGGAGGGATTCTATGTATCAAGTGGATATCAACTGTGATTTGGGAGAAAGCTTTGGTCAATACACAATCGGTGCAGACGAACAAATCTTAGAATATGTCACCTCAGCCAACATTGCTTGCGGTTTTCATGCAGGAGATCCAACGGTTATGAGAAAGACAGTCAGAATGGCACTGGGTAAAGGGGTCAAAATTGGTGCACATCCTGGTTTGCAAGATTTGGCCGGCTTTGGCAGACGTCCAATGGCTATCTCCGCAGAGGAAGCTTATGATCTTGTCATCTATCAAATTGGTGCTCTATCAGCCTTTCTCAAGGCCGAGGGCGGCACAATGCAGCATGTCAAACCACACGGCGCCCTCTACAACATGGCGGCTAAAAATACTGAATTATCTGAATCAATTGCGAAGGCTGTGTATGATGTGGATCCAAACCTTGTGTTATTTGGTCTGTCAGGGAGTGAACTTGCGTTAGCAGGTGAACGGATAGGTCTGCAAGTGGCTCATGAAGTTTTTTCTGATCGGACGTATCAAACAGACGGGACGCTGACATCGCGCCGCGAACCACATGCACTCATTGAAGAGGATGAACGTGCCGTCCAGCAGGTTGTTCGTATGGTGCGAGAAGGCAAGGTTCGTACAGTTCAAGGGGAAGATATCGAGCTCAAAGCAGATACGGTCTGCATTCACGGAGACGGCAGCCATGCGCTTCAATTTGCAAAAACCATTACAGCGAAGCTAAAAGAAGCCGGCATTCATCTCAAGGCCTTTCAATAAAAATCGTCATCAAAGGGGGAAACAGCATGAAAACAGAGAAAGTCAAACACGTGAAGGCACCAAAGGGGAATCGGTCTATGCTGATGGGCGCTGCCTTTTTAATGGCGACGTCCGCGATTGGACCGGGATTTTTAACACAAACGACCGTCTTCACACAGCAACTTGCGGCTAGCTTTGGATTTGTCATTTTGATCTCAATTTTATTAGATATTTTTGCACAAACAAATGTATGGCGCATCATTGCCGTGTCAGAAAAACGAGGTCAGGATATTGCAAATATGGTGCTCCCGGGTCTCGGGTATGTGCTCGCCTTTTTGATTGTCATTGGGGGACTTGCCTTTAACATCGGAAATATCGCTGGGGCTGGTCTTGGTTTTCAAGTGATCTTCGGTGTCGATCCGCGAATTGGCGCAGGGATCAGTGCTGTGATTGCCATTCTCATCTTTGTAATTAAAGAGGCTGGGAAAGCGATGGACCGTTTCACACAGGCAGCAGGCTTTGTGATGATTGGCCTGATGCTGTATGTGGCGATTTCAACAGCGCCGCCAATTGGAGAAGCGGCGGTGAGAACATTTGTCCCAGAGAAGATTGATATTTTATCCATTGTGACACTTGTGGGCGGAACAGTAGGCGGCTATATCGTCTTTGCTGGTGGGCATCGCTTGCTGGATGCAGGTATTAAGGGGAAGGAAGCACTGCCGCAAGTGACGAAAAGCTCTATTTTCGGTGTCTTAATTACTTCTGTCATGCGTGTAGCACTCTTTCTTGCCACATTAGGAGTTGTTTCAAAAGGCTTGCAGATAGATCCATCCAACCCGCCTGCCTCTGTTTTTCAATTAGCTTCAGGAAATATCGGATATAAAATGTTCGGGATTATTATGTGGGCTGCGGCGATTACATCCGTCATTGGAGCAGCATACACATCTGTTTCTTTCTTCAAAACCTTCTCGCCAAAAATTGAGCAAAACCAGCGTGGCATTATCATTGGTTTTATTGCTCTTTCAACCCTTTGTTTTATCACGATCGGAAGACCTGTGAACATCTTGATATTAGTTGGAGCGATCAATGCATTGATTTTGCCGCTCGCTCTTGGCACATTACTTGTTGCGGCTTATAAGAAAGACATTGTCGGAAATTATCGCCATCCTTTCTTTTTGACGGTGTCAGGTGCATTTGTTGTGGTCATCATGGCGATAATGGGCGGTTATACCATCATCAATGAAATCCCGAAACTATGGAGCTGATTCAGATGAATACTTACCAAACATATGAACCTTCACAAATTAGAGAATTGATTCGCGAAAAAAAGATCACAGGACCAACGGCTGGCTTTGCTGAGGGGTTTGCTCAAGCCAATTTAATGATTGTCAAAAAGGAACTTGCCTTTGATTTTCTTTTATTTTGTCAGCGGAATCCGGCTGCATGTCCCTTGCTTGATGTACTGGACCCGGGTGATCCAGTGCCAAGACGGTCGGCGCCTCAAGCGGATATTCGTACGGACTTTCCTAAGTACCGTATTTACCGAAAAGGGATTCTTGAAGAAGAGGTTACAGATATCTCTGCTTATTGGGAGGATGATATGGTTGCCTTTCTCATTGGATGCAGTTTTACGTTTGAGCACGCGCTTATGCTGAATGACATCCCTGTCCGCCATATTGAAGACGGTCATAACGTACCCATGTATCAAACGAATATAGCTTGTGAAAAAGCAGGAGTCTTTCATGGCCCAATGGTGGTCAGCATGAGACCCATTCCGGCGCATCAGGTCACAAGAAGTGTTCAAGTGACATCTCGATTTCCATCAGTCCATGGCGGCCCGATCCATATAGGGGACCCAGCGGTGATTGGTATTTCCGATGTGAACCAGCCTGACTTTGGAGAACCATCTGTGATCAAAGAAGGAGAAGACCCGGTGTTTTGGGCATGTGGTGTGACGCCGCAAGCCATTGTCATGCATACAAAACCCGACATTGCGATCACTCATGCACCTGGGCATATGTTCATCACAGATCGAAGAGATCAAAAGCTCGGTGTACTGTAGAAAGAGAGGTGTCCTCAAGTGGCTTTTTCAACAATAAAAGATTCCATCACCTACCACCCGCTGGGAGATGCAGCGATCGTCATCCAAGCTGGAGCTGACATACATGAAGAGATTCATGCACGTGTTGAGCAGCTGTTTACATGTATTGAACAGCACCCATTTGAAGGTTATGTAGAAGCGGTTCAAGCCTTTACAAACGTGACTGTTTTTTACGAGCCTTATACCGTTCATCAATCGGCCCAGCTTCAAACACAAGATCTGTCTCCGTACGAATGGGTCAAAGGCTATATTGAACAACTTCTTGAAGACAAATGGCAGGAGGGAGTTCAGGTAAAGCGCCGCATTGTGGACATTCCAGTCTGTTACGGAGGAGCGCTGGGCCCTGATTTAGAAGAGGTTGCTCGTATCAATGGTTTAACGCCAGAGGAAGTCGTACGTATTCACACTGCCGGGACGTATCTTGTCTATATGATTGGATTTGCCCCCGGGTTTCCGTTTTTAGGCGGGCTGTCTGAAAAGATCGCGGCACCACGCAGAGAAACACCAAGGATGTCCATTCCAAAAGGCTCTGTTGGTATTGCAGGAAAGCAGACAGGCGTTTATCCAATTTCCACACCCGGGGGCTGGCAGCTCATTGGACAAACCCCGCTGCCGCTTTTTCGCCCAGACGAGGAAATTCCGAGTCTATTGAAAGCAGGGGACGAGGTCAGATTTGTCCAAATGTCTGAAAAGGAATTTTTCAGCATGAAGGAGGCAGAACGTTGAGTATTCATGTCATCAAGCCAGGGATGTACACAACCATTCAAGATAAAGGGCGGCAAGGCTATCAAAAGTATGGCGTCTTAACGAGCGGCGGCATGGACCCGCTTTCACTTAGAATCGCCAACATTCTCACTGGCAACCAAGAAAACGAAGCCGTACTGGAAGTCACGTTGATGGGGCCGGGTCCTGTGCTCACATGTGAGAAGGATCAGCTCATTGCAGTCACTGGTGCTGATGTAGAGATTGATATTGACGGAGAGCGGGCACCTTTATGGAAGCCGCTCTTTGTCCGATCAGGAAGCACGATCACCTTTGGTCTTTGTAAGAGAGGCTGCCGCGTTTATCTTGCTGTGGCAGGTGGATTTGATGTAGAGCCAGTTATGCAGAGCAAAAGCACCTATGTAAGAGCAGGGATCGGTGGACTGAATGGGCGTCCTCTTGAAAAAGGCGACGTTCTGCCCATTGGAGAGCCGTCTATCGTAGCGGATCGTTTGTTTGATAGGCTAAAAAATAAAGTGAATCAGGCGGGATACGGCGCACCAGATTGGACAGTGAGTCACGATTATTTTTTGCCGCTGCGGAAATCGCCAGTGATTCGTGTGCTGGCAGGGAGGCATTTTTCTCATTTTCAAGAAACATCTCAAACCGCATTTTTTGAGCAGCCTTATCAGGTCACACCTCAATCAGATCGTATGGGCTGCCGGCTGAAGGGGGAGCCGGTTCATTTAAAAGAAAAGCTGGAATTGATCTCAGAAGCGGTCGCCTTTGGATCTATTCAAATCCCACCCGATGGCCAGCCGATTATTCTGCTGGCAGATCGGCAAACGACAGGCGGATACCCGCGTATTGGAGAAGTAGCGACTGTAGATTTGCCGCTTATTGCACAGGCGATGCCTGGAGCAAAGCTGTATTTTGAACAAATAGATCATCGGGATGCAGAGCAGGCGTTATTTAAACAAGAAGCAGAACTGAGGGAGCTTACCGCAAGAATCAAGCTGGAAGCATTCTCGTTTAGAAAAGGTGAAGAAGATGCAAAACACAAATAAAACGGTTGTGAAATCAATGGAGATTTTGCGGCTGTTTATCGCTCACGATCAATTAACATTAAATGAAATGATCGAGCTATCTGGTATGCCGAAAACATCTGTCCATCGCATGGCGAGCTCATTAGCCGATATGGGACTGTTAGAAAAGCAAGAAACAGGTGCTTATCGATTAGGCTTAATGTTCCTTGAATACGGTCAGCTTGTGGCGGACCGCCTTGATATTCGGAGGATTGCGAGACCATTTATGGAAAGCTTACGGGATGAAGTGGGAGAAGCTGTACAGCTCATTGTTCGCGAGGGTGACGAAGCCATTTACGTGGAAAAGATAGAAGGTACGCAGCCTGTTCGTCTCTACACCGCCGTCGGTAGACGTTCCCCCCTATATGCGGGTGCCTGTGCGAGAAGTATTCTTTCCTTTTTGCCAGAGAGTGAAAGACTTGCCTATATTGACTCAATTGAGCTGGGGAAGATCGGAATTGGGACTATTACAGATAAAGAGGTTCTAAGAAACATGCTCGAAGAATCAAATGTGCGGGGATATACGCTAAGCTATTCTGAGCTTGAAAACTATACAGCAGCGATTGGAGCTCCTATTTTCAATCATCTGGGGGAAGTGGCAGCAGGTATTAGCATTGCAGGATTTGAAGCGGGCTATCAAAAAGAACGCCTGCCTTACTTAATTCAACAGGTGAAAAAAGCCGCCAGTGATATTTCGAGAGAATTAGGCTTTTCGTCCGAACAAATAAAAAGCCAATGACCGTCAAGATCATTGGCTTTTTTGCGTGCAGTTATTAGAAAGTTTTTCCTAAAGCTTTTGCACGTTCGATTGCATCTGCTTTAATTTGCTCTGCTTTCGCAGGCTCAGCATTGTGACCTTCAACGATAAGACCTTCGAAAGAAGGAATTCCGAAGAAGTTCGCAATTGTACCAAGGTAACGGTGACCTGCTTCAAGTTCAGCAGCAGGACCTTCAGTGTAGTATCCACCACGTGCTTGGATGTGAAGAGCTTTTTTGTCTGTTAATAAACCAACAGGACCTTGCTCAGTGTATTTGAATGTTTTACCAGCTACAGCAACAGAGTCGATGTATGCTTTAAGAACTGGTGGGAATGAGAAGTTCCAAAGTGGTGAAACAAATACATATTTGTCAGCAGAAACGAATTGATCACTTAATTCGTTTAGGCGAGCAACTTTTGCTTGCTCTTCAGCTGAAAGTGTATCGAAGCCAGCACCAGATTGAAGTTTGCCCCAGCCAGCAAATACATCTGCATCAATGTGAGGAATGTTTTCTTTGTACAAATCGATATGTACAACCTCGTCACTTGGGTTTGCTTCCTTATAAGATTCGATAAATGCCTTAGCAGTAGCCATACTGTAAGAAACTGTTTCATCATGCGGATGTGCAGTGATGTATAAAACTTTTGCCATGTTCATTCAATCCTTTCTGTTTCGGTTATTTTTTTAGCGTATCCCAAAGGTACGCTGAATATGTGGCATCTTTAATCATATTGGAATGCTATGAAAAAGATGTAACAAGCACAGTTACATAAAAACTGATATTTTCATTGTAATCACATTGTAGTTTGAAGTCAAGATATAAAGTCTCGAAATCAAGATAAAAAGTTTGTAAATTTTTCTGGAACGCATAAACACGCAGATTTCAGCGCAAAAAACCTACTCTTATTGAACAAAAAATCGTTCAATACCGCAAGTAAAGAGTTTGTAAAGGCGCTCCAGCTCAAAAAAAGATGGATGCCCCTAAGTCATCTGCTACAAGCATCTGTTCTCCAAATTCGTATATATAAGAGAAGGCAGGAGAGAGTGAGGGATAAGAGTGGGACGATCCTATGTTGCGATTGGAGATTCCTTAACAGTTGGGGTGGGGGCACGTTTATTTGGCGGAGGATTTACTCAGCGGTTTCGATGGCTGCTTGAAAAAAAGACGCATGCACCGGTCGAGCTGTCTGTATTTGCAAAGTCAGGGTTAACGACCGATCAGATTTTACAGCTCTTCAAACGGTCTGAGGTGAGACGTGCCATTGCAGCTGCTGACATCATCACCATCACAGGCTGTGGGAATGACCTTGTTCAAGCTGTTCAGCAGTATGAAGAAGGTGAAGATGAAAAGAAATTGCTGCAAGCGGTCATGCATTGCCAGGCGAATTTCAGCAAGATGATTCAAGAAATTGCTCAGATCAAAAGAGGGCAGCATGAGCCCTATTACGTATATCTCATGAATTTATATAATCCTTTTCCACAAATACCAATAGCCGGGCGGTGGCTTCAGCAATATAATCAACAACTTCGTTTGCTTGCTGCGAATCCGCATGTAGAAGTTGTGGATGTGTATCGCGCGTTTGAAGGACATGAAAGAGCTTACTTATCGATTGATCAATTTCACCCGAATCCTAAGGGGTATGATGCAATGGCAGAAGCATTGTATCAACAATATTGTAAACAGCTGTAATCCGGTGGGATTGCAGTTTTTTTCATCCTTTTCAATAAATGACGGTTTCGATATGATAAAAGAAACGAAGGCGAAAGAGGTGTGCAGGCATGGAGGAGATCAATGCGTTTTTTCAAAAGATGACAGGAACGGCTTATGAAGTAGGAAAACAGCAGGCTCTCTGGCTGAAGGAGAACCCGCTGCTGCAGACACAATATATTCGAACAGAACCGGTAACACAACAGGCTGTGAAGGAAACGAAGCAGCTGATCCGTCCTTTTCTTCCTCAATTAGATGAAGAGATTGCTGGGTTTTGTGATGAAATGCAATTAGATGAGCGTTATTTGCCCTTTTTCTATTCATCGCATCTTCAGCCAGGCTGTTCCCATTGTGTGAGGCAGGGGAATATGGCAGCCGGTCAACAAACGGTCATGCTTCGTAACTATGATTTCTCCCCGATTTTTGATGATATGCGTCTTGTGACGACACATGTAAAAGAATCGGCATGTCATACAGGTTCGTCGCTGCTGTTGTTTGGCAGATCTGATGGAATGAATGAGCATGGTCTTGCTGTGACTTTCTCCGCTTGCGGTCCGCCGGTTGGCAATGAACCCGGTTTAAAGCCTCCAGCAGTCGCCGGTTTGCAGGTGTATCATGTGATTCGCTCTGTTCTGGAATCCTGTCAAACGGTCGAGGAAGCCATTCGCTCAATCCAGGAAATGCCCGTTGCCTCAAATGTTCATATCATGCTTGCGGATCGAAAAGGAGAGGCGGCTGTGATTGAAATCATCGATGGTCAAAAAAGGGTGAGAAGACCGGAGACAGGTTATATTGCCGCAACGAATCATCCGGTAGCTGATCAAACAGCAAAAGGGATGACCAAACATCATTCTATTGTCAGATACGATATGTTAATGGAGGCTTTAAAAGAACAACGATCAAATGATTCTCTTGTGAAGCTGTTTCAGACAGAATATCCTGATGGTCTAACTGTGCACAATTATGAAGAGCTGTTTGGAACGATGCGAACCGTCATGTTCCGTCCGGAAGAAGGCACAATCGATTATTGCTTTGGCTCTCCAGTGTACAATCCGACTTATTCTTTAAAAGCTGGGGGTTCACTGCCTTTCCATGAACAAAAGGTTCAATTTCATCAAAAGGATTATGGACCGTCATTTTGGAGGAGTGTCTAATGATCCCTTGTTTATATTTTGTCACAGCCGCTGTGCCAAATTCAGATCAACTTAAGATTGCATCGCTCGTTGAAAGCGTTTTATATTAAGGTGTGATAATAGACCTATTTATACAGAAGGAGGCATTTCATGTACATAACGGCACGAGAACAGAAAGTCATTAAATACATCATTCAGCAAAATCGTTATGTCACCATTCGTGAGATAGCCGATTCTGTTCAGGTGAGTACAAGAACGATCCATAGAGAACTAAAATCTATTAAACCAATTTTGAAAGATTATCATCTTTCATTAGATAAACAGCCGGGAAAAGGCTTAAAGGCAGTTGGCGAACAGGAGGATAAACAGCGGCTTCTTGCTCATATGTCAAGTGAGGATCAAATTGAATACAGCTCGGACGAACGAAAGCTCTTAATCCTATGTGCGCTGCTTGAAGCGAAGGAACCGGTGAAATTATACACCCTCGCAGCTGACTTGCAGGTAACAAATGCGACGATTAGCTATGATTTAGATGAACTGACGGAGTGGATTGCTCCATACGGTTTGCAGCTTATCCGCAAGCGCGGGTACGGCATTGAATTAAAAGGGCCGGAGGAAGCAAAACGGAAAATTGTCGGCAATCTCATTGTCGACCGGCTCGACATTCAATTGTTTTTAGAAACGATTGAAATGAATATCAAACATCGAACGAAAGCGACGGAAAAGGTGTTTGGCGTTGTCAGCAGAGGACAGCTGCTTAAGGTAGAAAGACTGCTCTTTCATTTGAAGGATCGGCTGTCACTCTCCTTATCTGATAGTGCCTATATTGCACTTGTTGTTCACTTGACCTATGCCATCGAACGTATTCAGCTTGGGGAAACCATTCGAATGGAAGAGGAAGAGCTGCTGGAATTAAAGCGGACGAAGGAGTTTGAATCATCACTCCGAATGGCAAGAGCGCTTGAACGCATGTTTAATGTGGAGATCCCTGAAGCGGAGGTCGGATATATGACCATCCACCTTCGCAGTGCAAATCGCAGCTTTGGGGCAGAATACCGTATTGATGAAATCGAGCTGGATATCGCGCTGAGAACGAAAAAGCTCATTGATTTTATTTCAAATAAAACCGGCTATCATCTCAATGAAAATGATTCATTGTATGAGGGACTCGTATCTCATCTCGAACCTGCCATGAACCGTCTAAAGGAAAAGATGAGAATCTATAATCCGCTCACACAACAAATTAAAAAAGACTACTTTTTGCTGTTTATGGCGATTGAAGAAGGAGTCGATCGCTTCTTTCCTGAGATTGAATTTCCAGAGGATGAAATCGCCTTTCTTGTGCTTCACTTTGGTTCAGTGCTTGAAATCAAAAAAGAAGAAATAAAAATTCATGCGCTGGTTGTTTGCTCAAGCGGAATCGGTTCCTCAAAAATGCTCGCCTCCCGGTTGAAAAAAGAATTGCCGGAGATCGCCAAATTCGATCTATCCTCTTTGATGGAGCTAAAGGAAATCGATGCATCGAGCTATGACATGATTGTTTCGACCGTTCCGATACCATATGAGCATATCGATTACATTATGGTCAGCCCCCTCCTAAACGAGGATGATGCCATGCGTGTGAAGGCTCATATTAAACGGAAGATTCCTTATATCATCGAGAAAAAAAGAACAAAAGAATCTCCCAAAGAATTAGTGCAAGAAACCGTTAATATGATGACGGTTGCAGAGCAGGTGACGAATTATATGTTTGTGATTCGCAGCATCCTGTCCCGTTTTACCATTGAAAAAAGAAAGACGATGCCGAAGCATGATGAAACCATCAGTCAGCTGCTTCGTCAGCTTGAAGAGGAAGGGCTTATCATACATGCAGATGATGTGGCGAGCGGCCTTTTGGAACGTGAACAGCAAGGCGGCTTAGGCATACCTGGTACTGAATTTGCTCTTTATCATTTAAAGCATGCATTCATCAAGGAACCAATCTTTCATATTTATGATCTTGATCAAGCATACGAGGTTAAAAGCATGGATGGCGGGCAGCAACAGATGTCACGAATGCTCATAATGCTGGCGCCGCAAGAGCTTGGCAAGGAAGGGTCAGAAATGTTTAGTCTGATCAGTTCATCCATCATTGAAAGTGAAGAAAGCATGGCGCTTTATGGACAAGGGACAAAGGAACACATTGAACAGAAATTACATCAGCTTTTCTATCAATTTGTCAAAGAGGCAAAGTGGTAAGAAAAAGGCCGAGAGCTTAGTCGCTTCTCGGCTTTTTTGCTGTGACACAGACAGCAAGGGTAGGACGAATTTCTTCATACTCAATAGAAAATGGGTCAAACCCTGCAAACTGCATGTCATTTAATATGCTTTCACCCATCTCTTTTGTCCGGTTGGCGTCAGCTCCTTTTTCTCTTGGCTGCATGACAATAACGAGTGTTCCGCCTGGTTTCAAGGTGTGGTAAAGATTGAGTAAGCCCGTCTTTGGATCATCCCAAATTGTAAAATTGTTAACAGACAGCACTTTGTCATACTGCTCTCCGGGAAGGCGTGTTTTCTCGATTTTTCCGACATACAATCGGACCTGTTTGTCTTTTGCTCGTTTGCTGACGCGGGACTGTGCTTGCTCCTGCATGGTTGAAGAAGCATCCAGCCCATCAATGTGAAGATCTTGATAATGCTTGAGCATATGTTTGATGCTGTAACCGGGTCCATAGCCAATCTCCAAAATGTTTTCACCATCTGTCAGATCTAAGTGGCGGATGGCCCACTGATTCAATGATTTATTTTCATTTGCCATAATGAATCCAGCGATGCTTCCGAGCCAGCCTTTTGGTCTGCTAAAAGTTTTTGAAATGGTAGACAGCATGTGAGAACGCTCCTTTTTGATGATCATGTAACCGATTTTTCTCCTATTCAAACATGTTGATTTTCGGGAACACATCTGTACAGCTTCATGATGTTTGAGTGGAAAAATGAGGTGGTAATGAAAGGATACATCAACAAATCAAGGAGGAGCTTACACATGGATTTACGTGAATATTTAACAAATGGCATTCCGCGCCAAACGCAGGATCAGCAGCCAGGCAGTGAAAGAGAAATGAATCCAGCGCCGATCTTTGAGGATGAATCATATCAAGGTTCTGGCAAGCTAAAAGGAAAAGTGGCACTGATTACAGGCGGAGATAGTGGAATCGGACGGGCAGTATCTGTTGCCTATGCAAAAGAAGGAGCACATGTCGCCATTGTGTATTTAAATGAACATGAGGATGCAGAAGATACGCAAAAACGTGTAGAACAGGAAGGCGTCAAATGCTTAACGATTGCAGGAGATGTCGGTGACGAAGCCTTTTGCGAGAAAGCAGTAGAAAAAACAGTTGAAGCCTTTGGACAATTAGATATTTTAGTAAATAATGCGGCTGAACAGCATCCGCAAGAACGTATTCAAGATATTTCAAGTGAACAGCTTCACCAAACCTTTAGAACAAACTTCTATTCCTATTTCTATTTTACGAAAAAGGCACTGGATTATTTAAAACCGGGAAGCTCCATTATTAACACAACATCAATTAACCCATATCGAGGTAACCCAGTGCTGATTGATTATACGGCGACAAAAGGAGCCATTAACGGCTTTACGCGTTCTATGGCACAATCACTTGTGAAAGATGGGATTCGGGTAAACGGTGTAGCGCCAGGTCCAATTTGGACACCGCTCATTCCATCTACATTTGATGAAGACAGTGTGGAAAGCTTCGGGGCAGAAACCCCGATGGGAAGACCAGGACAGCCTGTAGAGCATGTCGGCTGCTTTGTGCTGCTGGCTTCTGACGAATCGTCTTATATGACAGGACAGACACTTCACGTCAATGGCGGTTCCTTTATGAATACATGATCTACGCGGCACCGCCCAGCTTTGATTGGGCGGTGTTTTTAGTATTTCTTGCGATTCTTCTGCACAGATGTGACAGACCATACGATAATGCCCACAACAACTGCCGCAATGACAAGTGAACTCAAATGGAACATCGTTTCATGATGCATGTTCAACTTCTCCCTTCATTGAACCTGTTTTCTATAGCATCAGCCAGAAGGTCTCTTTTTATGAAAAACACATTTCTTTGTTTAATGAATGGGCCGTCGTGGAAACCTAAGAATACGGATGAAATTTTGAAGGAGTGAAATGATATGTCTCAAGAAGAATTAAAACAGAAGGTATTAAACCTATTAGATGAACAAAAGGTCGGAACATTGGCGACTGTTGAACAGGATAAGCCGCATACTCGCTACATGACGTTTTTCCATGAAGATCTGACGTTATATACACCAACGAGTAAAGAAACACATAAAGCAGATGAAATTGAAAAAAATCCAAATGTTCATATTCTCATTGGATATTCAGGCGAAGGATTTGGTGATACTTATGCAGAAATTGCAGGTACCGCAACATTAACCGATGATCCGGAACTGATCGACCGCCTTTGGTCTGATGAGATGGAGAAATGGTTTAAAGGAAAAGATGACCCGAATCTAGTGATTCTGAAAATTGATCCAACCTCCATTCGTTATATGAATGAAGGAAGCCGTACACCAGCAGAATTATCACTTTAACACTTGCGTAATCAGGGGGAATGTGTTATAGTTTGATATTAAGTGTTGAAATAAGCAAATAAATAAAGAAAGTAAACTTTCTTTTTTCTATGACACAATGAGAAGCAATAGAGCTTCTACTTGATAAGAACGAGACGCTGTCAAAGCGAACAAACTTATTCTTTTCCTTCTGCACCCGCCCCCCTATATAAGCGGAAGAATGGAAAAAAGACGTTTTGATTTACAATTCACACTGGCACGGCTTCGGAGCCGTAAGGACGAATGAGAGGTAGGGCTTTCGTTGTCTTGTTATCCAGAACTTCCATGGCGTTTACTTTCAAACGTAGGTTCACTCGGAACACATATGACACACTGATATGATCGAATCTTAATTCATACACTCCGTAACGGAGATTAAACATTGATTATTTATTTGCATGAAAAGAGTAAGTAACAGGCTGCCATCTATTTGGCAGCCTTTTTCATTTGGTTAAACAAGAGGACCCCAAAACCAATGAGCCCAAGAAAAGGGAAGATGGAGATAGAAACCAATCGCATCGCGTCCGCTCCAAAAGGGTTCGACCCTAGTAGCAGACCAATGAATGCACAGATGATCAGAGTGAATAAAGCGGGCTTCATGATCATTTCCTTTGTCCTTTCTTCTGATACCGCCAAATCCGTTCAATAAAAAAGAACATCACTGCAAACAAAATAGAAAACATGAACATATCCAGCAGTGTCACGCCTCTATTTGGGTGCACAAGACCAAACCAAACGAATTGCAGAACAAAAGAGATCGCAAAATATAGAATTAATTTTTTCATCTTTTTCCTCTTTTCACTTATTTTTTTGACCCTTAAGCCACATCAGCCAAATGATGAAAGAACCAATCACACATGAGAGCAAAGTGCTAGGCGGCAAGGTGTGCCAGCTAGTCAGCCCCTTTACAAAACACATATAAAAAAAGAAAATGGAAATGGATACGAGTACCCATTGCTTGAGCCAGCGAGGGACACGCAGCCACGCCGCTAGAATGATTGATGATAGCTTATCCAATGAGAGAACTCCTTTTTTGAATCTGATTGGATTTTATCGTAAACAACAAAGTTTGTAAAATATGGATTTCAAAGGCTTTGATGGTATTCTTCTAGCGTGAAACATTTTCGCTGTACTGACGTATAAGTTAAAGGAACCTCATGAAAGGAAGCGATCAAGTGAAAAGAATACCAGTCTTCTTCCTCAGATATATTGTCTTCTTTATTCCAGCAATCATTCTCAGTGTCTTGGTGTGGAATCATTATCAAGATGATTTGTCAGATGGGAAAGTAACAGAGAATAACGTCAAAGGAATGTTCACATTTGATGAAGGCAAACGAGTGGTGAGTGCTGTATCAAAAGACCAGCAGCTCCATTTTGCAATGGTTGATCCTCAATCAGGGAAAAGAATGAGTGAATGGACCACAGAAAGTGATTCGTTTAATGAAATGCTGCCATCCATTCAAGGAAACAATCTCTTGCTTGCTTTAAAGAATAAAGACGGGCAGCTGTTGATTGAGAAATTAACACCAAGCGGAGAAAAGAAAGAGCTCGTTCAAAATAACCTGCAGATTCCCTCATTTTTAAAAACGAATACATACCAATGGAATGGACGACTTGTATTTACAGGAGAAATGGACGGTGCCGCTGCAGTCATCGGTGAGCTAAAGAACGGTCAGTTTCATATGCATAATCTGAACGAGCTAAAGCTGCCAGCAAGACCCGTCTCCATGGATGTTGTCATGAATTCCTTTAGAGGACAGACGCCAATTCCTATATTTGAAGTAACTTTGAAAAATGACCAGAAGGCGTATGTCAGCGGAATCTCAAACGAGAAGCATCAGCTTGGGGTTTATGTCTCCAAAAACGCTGAACCGTTCAGCCTTGTGGAAGATACAGTTGAGCAGAGGCTGCAAAAAACGATCGGATCATCACAAAACTTTGCTGTCGCCGTGGAATCGGAATATCCAAAAAGGGCAAGGAAAGTGAATGCAGAAGGAAGACTTGGAGAAGTCGTTCCAACACCAAAACCAATTTACCAAACGTATGTGTACCAGCTTAATGAGGAAGAAGTGTTGATTGCAGGCTCTACAGCAAAGGACGAAGCAAAAGGCAAACTGACTGGTTATATTTATAACCATCGCACGAATAAGGCGACGTCTGCCAGCAAGCTTTTGCAGTCGCTTTCATATGAATCTTTACAAAGAGAAGGGCTCTCTTTCAATAAAAATGTGAAGAGCGATTGGCTCTATTATTCATTTGACAATCAATTAACGGGTGCATTTGAGACGAAAAGCAAAGAGCTAAAGGAATTTCCTTTGCAAAAGGTCATCTCAATTGAAAACGCCAGTCCAGCCCACCAAACGTCTGTTGATACCTTTATGCAATATGTAATGAAGGGCGGACCGCTCATTCTCAACTGGGCGATATGGATCTTGATCCCACTGTTATTATTTGTGCTAGCGATCTTCCTGCCGCCGATTTTGAGACTGGTGAGAAGAAACAAGATAAAGGACAGTGTCACATTACAAGCCTATATTGTGTCCGTGAAAGAAACGGGCACCTATATCAACGAACAGCCAGTTGTCAGCATGCGGCTTCAATTTGAATATGAGGGGCAAAGTATAGAAAAGACGGTTAAAACGGTTGTATCCTACACCCAGATACCACAGCCAGGCCAGCCTATTGCCATTCACTATGATCCGAAGAAGCAAAAGGCAATGCTTTTAAAAGAGGGTGACGTCTCGCAGCCAAGTGAGCCAAAGTTCATCAAAGGCGCTGTTTTAAGAAATATAGAATCATATGGAACCGTAGGACGGGGCACCGTCTTATCACTCACATTTGAATTAGATCAGAAAACGTATATCATTCCGATGATTCAAGCCGCTGGTTTTGAATTTAGAACAGGAGAAAAAGCCGATCTCGTCGACATCAATGGCCAGCTGAAAATGGCTGCCTATGGCTATGAAGTTCGGAATCGATCGGGGAAAGATATAACGTTAACTGGAACCATCCAACGTGTGAAGCAATATCCAATTGCCATCCATGAACAAAAGCCTATTCAGCTGGATGTGACAGTGTCAAACGGAGATCAGTCCATTACCAAAACGGTCAGCCAGTTTATCCCTGATCATATGCAGGTCGCAGTGGGCACTCAAATCACGATCCAGACAAAGAAAGAAGAGCTGGATAGAGAAATGAGCCTTATGCAAGAGAAACAAGGAAGTGCAAAAGTGACCAATGTCGAATTTGCTGGCGTCATCGGCAATCTGCCGTTAGCAATCATTCAAGTTGAGAGAAATGGCATGATGTATGAAGTGAAACAGCCAATCGATCCAATCACCAGTGTCTTGCCTGGTGATGAATTATGGGTGGCATATCACGATATGACGCGTCAAGCAGCCATTGTGAAATATGCATCAATATAAAAAAGCGTTCCTTTTAGGAACGCTTCAGCGTGTAGACAAACCCTCGCATTCGTTGTCAGGTCTGCGCTTCGGTGCTCACGAATGTCAAATTTGCTCCGCAAAGGTAGCCGTCCTTCCTAGACTGCAAAGGTTTTCTATCACGCTGAAAAGAAGACAAAGGGCTAAAATCAAAATCATTTTAGCCCTTTGTCAACAATCTGAAGCGTTCCTTTTAGGAACGCTTTTTCTATTAAGCTTTTGTATCATATTGGCGGAGCACCTTATCGTAGGCGAAATTGCCGAAAGGAATGAATGCCGCAAAAAAACCGGCGATGGACCATTTCAAATGCCAGCGAACTTTAAATGTCACATATGCCAAAATGAGCATATAGATGACAAACAATGCGCCGTGAAGAGAGCCTACAATGGTGACTGCCATCGGAATATCCGCAAAATATTTTAGAGGCATGGCAATTAAAAGAAGGGTTAAAAGAGACATACCCTCAATAAAACCCGCCTGTCGCAGACGGCTAATACTTGTATGCATATACAAATCCTCCTGTATAAAAGCTAGTTTCTCATCTTCTAATATAAACGAAAGATCGTCTGGACATGCTGAAATCTACGAAAAATTCAAAATATGTTCATGGATTGCTTAAAAAATGGGAAAAGTCCTTTACTGTTTGTTTGTTTCAGAGAGTACTTGCTTTAAGTGCATCACATCATGTAATAAATGCTCAGTCATTGCTTGAACCGCTTCTGTGGAGCGGCGCTTTTTTATTTCAGAATAGATCGCTGCATGCTCTCTTTGAATGGTTTCAGCACGAGCCCCGCCGCTAAAATGGAAAATGCGGCAATAGTGAATGAGTGCATTCACGTGATTCAATTGTTTGGATAAACGGTCATTGTGACTCGCCAAAATGATTTTTTGATGAAAGGATTCATGTAACTGGACGATCTCTTTAGATGGCAGCTCCTGCTTGATCGCTTCGTCCGCCTCCGTGAGAACCTGCTCAATTTCATCCATTTCTCTTTGCGTGGCTTCCTTACAGGCAAGCTCAACAGCAAGTGTTTCTAAGGCCACCCGAATTTGATAGAGCTCCTCGACATCTTTTTCTGTTAACGTATAGACTGAATAGCCTGATCGATGATCCGCGATTAAAAGCTCGTCTTTTTCTAACAGCCTCATCGCCTCTCTTACAGGTGAACGGCTTACGCCAAATTGCTTGGCAAGCTGTGTTTCATTGATGCGCTCTCCTGGCTGAAACTGGCCATCAAAAATCATTTGCTTCAGCTGTTCATAAAATTGCATGTGATACGGTGTTGGTCTTTCCATCTCGAATGAATTCATCCCATCATTCCCTCTTTTGTACATCATCTTTTGTCTCATGTTATCCAAGTTTTTCCCTCTAGGCAAGCCTGCATCGAAAAGTCAATATCGTACAATCCAAGAGAAAAAGGGTGTGCTACACTAATGATGAGTTCAGTGAAAAGAGGGGATCGACATGAGAACATTAGAGGAACGAACAGTCCATTTTGACCAGGACTTGCAAATAGAGGCGTATCGCTTTCATGCCATCATCAAAAAGTTCCCAAAACATTTTCATACATACTATGTGATTGGATTTATTGAAGGCGGTCAAAGACGTATGTTCTGCCAAAATCAAGAATACATCATTGGAAAAGGAGATATCCTTCTTTTCAATCCGTACGATAATCACGGATGTGAACAATTTGATCACAAGCCGCTAGATTATCGCAGCTTAAATATTGAACCAGAGTTGCTGGAGAAGATCTTTCAGCACAAGCCGCATTTTAAAGCCCCTGTGGTTTCACAAAGTGAACTAGCAAAGCAATTATATGATCTTCATCAAATGATCACAGAAGAAGCTCCTGCTTTGAATAAACAGGAAGCCTTTTACTTTTTGATGAAGCAGTTGATCGAAACCTATTCTGATATACCAGAGGAAAAAGCATCAGCAGCCAATGCCAATGCCAATGAACAAAAAGTCCAAGACGTACAGCAATATATTGAAACACATCTCACGGAAAATATATCGTTAGATGACTTAGGTGAGCTCGTGTCCATGAACAAATATTCATTGCTGCGTGCTTTTACAAAGTTCAGAGGAATTACGCCGTATCGTTATTTACAGACAATCAGGGTGAACTATGCGAAGGAGCTTCTCGCCCAAGGAATGAAGCCAATAGATGTAGCTGCTGCCGCTGGATTTTCTGATCAAAGTCATTTGACTCATTTCTTTTCGGAATTTATTGGGCTTACGCCAGGGCAGTATCAGCAAATTTTTGAAAAGCAGGTAACAGCAAAATGAAAAATAAACAGCTTCTTGGTCATCTAGCAGCCATGTTCACCATTTTTTTATGGGGATCTACCTTTATATCAACCAAAATATTATTAACGGCTTTTTCTCCAACAGAGATTTTATTTTTTCGTTTTTTCCTTGGGTACCTTACCCTGATGATCATTTATCCAGTCACCATGAAGGTACAGCGTAGAAAGCATGAAGGGATGTTTGCGCTCGCAGGGTTATGCGGTGTGGTCTTATACTATTTTTTGGAAAATGTTGCACTTACCTATACGTTCGCTTCGAATGCAGGTGTCATCAGCTCCGTTGTCCCATTTTTCTCTTTTCTATTGTCTTATTTTTTATTAAAAGATGAGCCGCTGCACAGCCGCTTTTTTATAGGCTTTTTCATCGCGATGATAGGAATTGTACTGATTAGCTTTAATGGGATGACGACGTTCCAATTGAATCCGCTCGGTGATGCTTTAGCATTTATGGCTACCATCGTCTGGGCATTTTATTCCATTTTATCGAAAATGATCAATCAATATGGCTACCATATTATTCAGGTGACAAGACGTGTCTTCTTTTACGGGCTGCTATGGATGATTCCGCTGATCTGGCATTTTAAGATTCGTTTAGACTGGGAGCGGTTCACGAATCCATCGTTTGCCTTCCACTTGCTGTTTTTAGGCGTCTTTGCATCAGCTATTTGTTTTCTGACATGGAGCTTTTCCGTGAAGACGATCGGTGTGGTGAAATCAAGTGTGTATATTTATGGAGTGCCCATTATCACGATGATCATTTCAATGATCGTTCTTCACGAGAGTCTGACCTTCATGTCGGCACTAGGAACGGTACTGACCTTAGGAGGTTTGCTGCTTTCAGATAAAAAAGGTGCGGGAAGAAAGAAACAGAAGTCCCCGATACTGGTGCAGGATAAAAAGGCGCTTTGATCAAAAAGCGTCTTTTGTCCATTGTAAGAACAGGCACTCTTTAGTAAACTCAAATTAAACGGTCGACGGTCGACCGATGACAAAGGGGGAAAAATCAATGAAGCATGTTTCAATTGCAGCGATACCAGGAGACGGAGTTGGAAAGGAAGTTGTGCCTGAAGCAATCCGAGTTTTGAAAGCGATATCAGAGGTGCATGGCGGTCTATCTTTCACCTTTCAGGATTTTCCGTGGAGCTGTGAATATTATTTAGAGCATGGCGAAATGATGCCAAAGGATGGATTGGAACAACTAAAAGCCTTTGACAGCATTTTCTTAGGGGCCGTCGGAGATGCCAATTTAGTGCCGGATCATGTATCACTTTGGGGATTGCTCATTAAAATTAGACGTGAATTTGAGCAGGTGATCAACGTTAGACCTGCAAAACAGCTGAGCGGAATTCGCTCACCGCTTGCTCAGCCAAAGGATTTCGATCTTCTTGTTGTAAGAGAAAACGGTGAAGGTGAATATAGTGAAATTGGGGGCCGTATCTATCAAGGAGAAGATCAGCTTGCCATTCAAAATGCTGTTTTCTCCAGAAAAGGGACAGAGCGAGCCATGCGTTTTGCCTTTCAATTAGCAAAAAAGAGAAGAAAGCATGTGACAAGTGCAACCAAATCGAATGGAATCGTTCATACAATGCCATTTTGGGATGAAGTGTTTCAAGACGTAGCAAAGGATTATCCAGAGGTGACAGCAGACTCACAGCACATTGATGCACTCTCAGCCTTCTTTGTGACAAGACCTGAGAAATTTGATGTGATTGTCGCCAGTAATTTATTTGGTGATATTTTAACTGATCTTGGAGCTGCCATTATGGGAAGTATTGGCGTGGCGCCTGCCGCCAACATCAATGTGAATGGCAAATATCCGTCTATGTTTGAGCCTGTACACGGATCAGCCCCAGACATTGCAGGAAAAGGGATTGCCAACCCAATCGGTCAAATTTGGACGGCTAAACTCATGCTTGATCATTTCGGAGAAGAAGAACTGGGCACACACCTCCTCGAAATCATCGAGTCAGTCACAGCAGACGGCTTTTTAACAGCAGACATCGGCGGAGCCTATCAAACACAAGAAATCACCAACGAAATCATCAAGCGCTTGAAGAAATAATCCGTCATTAGAACCGCATCTCCACGTCTGCTATAATAAAAGGATGGATAGAAGAAAGAGATGTGAAATCTAGTGTCAAAAACAGTTGTATTAGCAGAGAAACCTTCAGTAGGACGTGACTTAGCACGTGTACTGAAGTGTCATAAAAAAGGAAATGGTTTTTTAGAAGGAGATCAATACATTGTGACGTGGGCTCTTGGCCATTTGGTCACACTGGCTGATCCAGAAGGCTACGGAAAAGAATTTCAATCCTGGCGTTTAGAGGATTTGCCGATCATTCCAGAGCCGCTCAAGCTTGTCGTCATGAAAAAGACAGGCAAACAATTTCAAGCAGTGAAAGCGCAGCTTGCAAGAAAAGATGTAAAAGACATTGTCATCGCAACAGATGCTGGACGTGAAGGGGAGCTAGTCGCAAGATGGATTCTTGAAAAAGCGCATGTGAAAAAGCCACTGAAACGACTATGGATCTCATCTGTTACGGACAAAGCCATCCAAGAAGGCTTCAAACGATTAAAAGATGGCAGAGAATATGATAATCTGTATCGCTCGGCTGTTGCACGTGCAGAGGCAGACTGGATTGTAGGGATCAACGCAACAAGAGCGCTGACGACCAAGTTCAATGCACAGCTTTCCTGCGGACGGGTACAAACACCAACGATTGCCATGATCGCCAAACGAGAAGAAGACATTCAGCAATTTCAGCCGAAGCCGTTCTATGGAATGACTGCACAAGTAGATGGGCTTACGTTGACATGGCAGGATGCCAAAACAAAGCAAAACCGCACATTCCAAGAGAATGTCATAAAAGAGCGTTTGGCAGGCTGCAAAGGAAAACCAGCAGTGATCGATGCATTGAAAAAAACAGCGAAAAAAGCTTTTGCTCCAGGGCTGTATGACCTGACTGAATTGCAGCGTGATGCACATAAACGCTACGGCTTCTCAGCAAAAGAAACCTTGTCTACGCTTCAGCGATTGTATGAGCAGCATAAGCTTGTGACATATCCGCGTACAGATTCAAGATTTATTTCAGCGGATATCGTTCCTACATTAAAAGATCGTTTAAAAGGAATGAACGTCAGACCGTACGCACAGCATGTGAACCGCATTTTACAATCAGGCGTGAAAGCGCACAAAGGCTTCGTCAACGATGCAAAAGTGTCAGATCACCATGCGATCATTCCAACCGAGGAAGAGCTGTATCCTGGTGCACTAAGTGATAAAGAGCGTAAATTATATGATCTTATTGCCAAACGATTCCTTGCTGTACTGATGAATCCTTTTGAATACGAGGAAACAACGGTGATTGCCAAGATAGGCAGTGAAACGTTCACGGCAAAAGGAAAAACCGTACAATCAGCCGGCTGGAAAGCCGTGTATGATGATTCCTATGAAGACGAGGAATCAGCCGAAGCAGATCAGCATCTGCCGCTGCTTTCAGAAGGGCAGTCACTTGAAGTACGCCAGCTGAAAGAAACAAATGGAGAAACGAAACCTCCTGCCCGTTTTAATGAAGCAACTCTGCTATCTGCTATGGAGAACCCAGCGGCATTTATGCAGAATCAGGAAAAGGACTTAGTGAAAACCCTCGGTGAAACAGGCGGACTAGGAACAGTGGCCACAAGAGCCGATATCATTGAAAAACTGTTCAACAGCTTCTTAATCGAGAAAAAGGGCAAAGACATTTTCATCACATCTAAAGGGAAACAGCTGCTTTCCTTAGTGCCTGAAGACTTAAAGTCACCTGCGTTAACAGCGGAATGGGAACAAAAGCTTTCTAAAATCGCAAAAGGACAGCTGAAGGCTTCTCAATTCATGAGTGAAATGAAGTCCTATGCAAAACAAGCCGTATCTGAAATCAAACAAACGAACCAAACCTTTAAGCATGACAATGTCACTGGCACCCATTGTCCTGACTGCGGAAAACTTATGCTGAAAGTGAACGGAAAACATGGCACAATGCTCGTGTGCCAAGACCGAGAATGCGGCCACCGTAAAAATGTAGCGAAGAAAACAAACGCACGCTGCCCGAACTGTCATAAAAAGCTCGAGCTGCGCGGAGAAGGTGATGGCAAAATCTTTGCTTGTGTGTGCGGCCATAGAGAAAAACTGTCTGTTTTCGAAAAACGCAAATCACAATCCAATCAAAAGAAAGCAAGTAAGCACGATGTGTCTAAATATATGAAGAAACAAAAGAAAGTGGAAGAACCAATCAATAACGCACTGGCTGAGCAATTAAAGAAATTAAAATTAGATCAATAGTAGTATATAAACCCATGCTGAAATGCATGGGTTTTTCTGTGCAATCAAGTATATCGGCATATGGTTTTTCTGAAAATGGGAATATGTATGCAAAAAGACTCGTAATTTGGTATAAAATATTTATTTAAATTTTAACAAAAACACTCTATAATAAATCGTTGGATGCTAAGAGAACGGGAGTTGAAAGGGGACACGAATGGTTACAGCCATACATCGCACGGCTATTGTTTTACTCATTGTTTTTTTATTAGGCGGATGTACCTGGGAACAGCAGAAGGAATCAGCTGATCCAGTATCTCCACAGCCTGTATTGCCTGGAGAATATTTTATCACTCATCACCTCATGACAGATCAAGGCATGATTCGCACTTCATTAGCAGAGCAGCACATCTACTTATCTGAGTCGCTTGGACTTTGGATGGATTATCTTGTTCGAAAAAAAGATCAAAATTCTTTTGACCAACAATTTGGTGTCCTGCAAGATGAATTTTTACTAGATGATCACCTTCTCAGCTGGCAAATCGAATCTGATCAAAAAAGTAAAGCCAATGCTCTAGTTGATGACTTACGGGTAGTGGCGGCACTTCAAAAGGCAGATCGTTTATGGAAGAATGCAGCGTATCAAACCACAGCAAAAGAAATCGCACAAGCGTTAAAAGACAAGAATATGTATAGAGGCATCTTGTCCGATTATTATGATGCGTCAACAAACCGAACTTCACACACAATCACACTCTCATATTTAGACCCAAAAGCAATCAAAGAATTGGAATCCCTCAAAATATTCACGAAACAAATGACGAGTAACCAATTGACCATTCTAAAACAAGCACCGAGAAAAAAAGGATTCTTTCCTAAATCCTATGATATAAAGAAAAAAGCCTATTCATTTGATCGAGAAATCAATATGATTGATCAACTCTATACGGCTCTACATGCCGATCGTGCAAAGGTGAGTACGTCCGCGATCATGAAATGGCTGAAAACGACTTTTAAAAAAGAAGGAAAACTGTACGGTAGATATAAACTGAGCACATTGCAGCCATCAGTGACGTATGAATCGCCTTCTGTATATGCACTGGTCATCTTGTATGCTCTTAAACGAAACGAACCGGAATTCGCAAAAGAGGTTTATGACCGCATGAAAGAATTACAAATTCAAGATCCTCTCAAGGATTATTATGGAGGATACATGAACGAAAAAGACACACACTCATTTGACAACTTATTGCCTCTCATTGCAGAAAGGGAGCTTTTTAATGAATCGGTTATTCAGTAATACGTATCGTTTATATTATTCTCTGCTCCTCACGTTTGCAGGTCTTATTTTGTTTATGGGCTACCTTGGCTTGCATGATGCAGAGAGCTTTTTGATGATCACACTGACTTTTGTCGTGTTAGGATGCGGGATTTTATTTGGCATCTTACCAGCATTAATTTTTACCTTGCTGATGTTGTTCTTTATAGGAAGTGCTATGTTCTTTACAGAGCTTGGTCACACAAATCCTTTCTTTTCCAATCGAACATTGCAGGATGTGGTGGTTTGGGGCGTAGCCCTTCTCTTTTTCGCGATTTCAGCAGGAAGCTTGCATGAGCGGATCAAGACGATGCGTCACACCATTGAACAACAAAAGCAGGCGATGAAACAATTTGTGGCGATTGACTCGACAACTGGATTTGACAATGCAGATCGGATGAAGCTGGAATTATCCGAGGAAATGAAACGGGCAGAACGTTACAAACAGCCATTCGTTTTTATCCTTCTTCATATCCATTATGCAGCGGAATTCAAATCGTTATATGGAGAAAAAGAAATGCAGCACCTATTTCAGCAATTAAGTATTAAGATTCGCGAAAGTGTCAGAGAAACGGATAAGAAATTTCGATTATCCGAAGAACGAATAGGCTTGCTGCTTACTCACACACCAGAAGAGAATGTCTCTGTCGTCCTTGAGAAGCTAAAAGATAAATTGCAAAAGCATGTGCTGTTAAACGGTCGTGAAGTCACCCTGACTTTTCATGTCTGTCATTTAACAAGCAGTTCGGATTATCGTACGCCAGAGCAATTTTTAGAAGAACTAGAAAAAGAGATGATGATGAATGAACTTTAATTCTTTGATGAAATGCTGTTTGCTGCTTGCTCTTTTTTTGATTCTTTCTTTTAAATACATGGCTTCAGCCGACGCACTTGCCAAGTCAGATACCCTGATCGTTTATTCGACAGAATCGGGGGAAGCGACTCCAGCAGTGCATATGCTGGATCTACTCGCCGGACATTTTTCAACAAAGACGACGATTGTATCTGATGAGCATTTGGCTGAAAAGAAGATCAGTGAATTTCAGCAAGTCATCTACCTAGGAGAAATAAAGAGAACCTTACCGAAACAGACCATTCGTATGATGAATGAAGCACAGAAGGTAATAGCCATTGGATACAATGCGGAACAGCTTCGCCCATTCTCCAAGCTTACTTTCCACAAACAAGATCATACAAGTCAAATCAAATATACAGATGATCAAACTTACCGTCAGCTAGAGAAAAGTATCAGTGCGTTAACGGTTCAAGGGGCAGACTTGCAAAGTGAATTTTTATTGAAGAAGCATGAAGCTGACCTTCCATTTGTGATTCAAACAAAGGAAGGGGCCGACTATATTGGTATCTTAAATGTCGTGCAGCAGAACGAGCTGCTTGCAGAAGTGCTGGAAAAACGCCTGTCTTCTTCTCATCAGCTGACCACAAAGTACTTAAGGTTTGGGAACATCAGTCCTGTCTCTGACGAGAAGAAGCTGCTTGAGCTTGGACAATACGTATCCACTCGGCATATTCCGTTTCTGATAGCGGTAACCCCTGTATGGGTGGATCGAACAACAGGTGATGAAGTGACACTGAGTGACCGCCCGCAGCTCATAAAAGTGTTAAAACAATTGCAAAGCAATGGAGCCAGCATCATTCTTCATGGATTTAGCCGTACGTACCGAACGGAGGATTCTGGTCAGGACTTTGAGTTCTGGGATGCAAAGAATGATCAGTCCATTACATCAAATGACCCAAAAAAAGCTGAGAAGAAGCAAAGTGAAAGCCATTTTTCGAATGAAAAGGACTTCGATGCTTACACGAGATCGAATCAGCAGCAAGAAATCATCTATACAGAAGAAAAAATCACAAAGGGCATTGAGCTTCTTGCGCAGCAAGGTCTATATCCACTGGCATTCGAGGTGCCGCATGATGCCGTATCCCAACAAGGCTACGAAGTGATATCAAGGCATATGTCCAGTCTGTTTGGACAGGTACAGCTGTCGGATCATACGTGGAAAACAGCCGGTGCTCCGCCGCTGGTGACGAAACCCGCCATGCTTCACGGCATGACCTTATATCCTCAGCAATCAGTAGAACCAGCATCTGACCAAGAAGGTTCAAATATTTTAACAGAGCAAAAGATTCAATCCATCCAGCATCTCCAATCAGCCGCAATCGGGCTGTCCTATGATGTGGAATCAGGAATAGATGGACTGCAAAATCTGATGACGCAGATGGATGCAATTCCTTCTAGTGAATGGCTGGATTTAAAGAAAACAAAACAGACGGTCCAAACATCACATGTGCAGATCAAAACATCAGGGAATGGACATATTCAAGTAGAACAATCCAATAGAGCAGAAACCAAAACAGTCAAACGAAGCGGCATGGAAAATATGCTGCGAATTCTCACAGTCGTGGTGATGCTGTTTATTGCGGCATTTGCTTTTTACACATTGTATTTAAGACTGACAATGAAAAAACGAATTTTTAAGGAGAGAAAATTAGGTGGCTGATGTCTTATTTTATCTTTCATTAATATTGATTTGGATCATGCTCCTATACCACATGTTTCTCATGCAGGGCGGCTTTCAGCACTACCTAACCTACGAAAAAGTGCTGCCTGAATGGACGAAACAAGGGAAGGAGCTGCCGACTGTCAGCATTCTGATTCCTGCTCATAATGAAGAAGTTGTCATCCGGCAAACGCTAAAAGCAATGGTCCAGCTGTCCTACCCTAAACATCTCCTTGAAATCATTGTGATTAATGACAATTCCTCCGATGGCACAGGGGACATCGTGCGGTCATTCAGTGAGCAATATGATCATGTCCATATGATTGAAACAAAGCCGCCATTTACAGGAAAGGGAAAATCCACTGCACTAAATGAAGGCTTAAAGGCTTCAACAGGAGAAGTCATCTGCGTATACGATGCAGATAACATGCCTGAACAAAAGGCCGTCTATCACTTGGTTCTTGGTTTATTGAACGACCCAAAGGCAGGCGCTGTTGTCGGGAAATTCAGGGTCATCAATGCAGCCAAAAATCTCCTGACCAAATTTATTAATATTGAGACCATCTGCTTCCAATGGATGGCGCAGGGCGGAAGATGGAAGTGGTTTAGCATTGCGACAATACCAGGCACCAACTTCGCCATCCGCCGGCATATTTTAGAAGAACTTGGCGGCTGGGATGTTCATGCGCTGGCTGAGGACACCGAATTGACGATTCGTGTCTATAACCTTGGCTATGTCATTCGATTTTTCCCGGCAGCGATCACATGGGAACAAGAGCCTGAGACGTGGAAAGTCTGGTGGCGGCAAAGAACACGCTGGGCACGAGGCAATCAATATGTTGTACTCAAATTTTTAAAGCAGTTTATGAAGCTGAAACGAAAACGAATGATTTTCGATTTGTTTTATTTCTTCTTTACGTATTTCTTATTTTTCTTCGGTGTTCTGCTCTCAAATGGGATCTTTATCGTGAACCTATTTGTTGACCTTCACTTATCTGTAGGAGCTGTTGCACTGATCCTGTGGGGATTGGCCTTCTTCCTCTTTCTAACAGAAGTGATGATTACATTAAGCATTGAGAAAACAGAGCTCACCAAACAAAATATACTCATTGTGGCGCTCATGTACTTCACTTATTCTCAAGTATGGATTGCGCTAGTCGTGTACTCTTTATTTGTAGAGACAAAGAGCCGTTTATTCAAACAAGAAGTAAAATGGTACAAAACCGAGCGTTACGATCAACAACAAAAGAAAAGCGGGTGACAAATTGAAATCGGTAAAATGGATGATTTTTATATTGGTGATATCCCTTGCCATTCAGCCTTTTTTCATGGCGGGGCAAGCACTGGCGCAATCAAATCGAGTACAAGTGAAAGATGACTGGATTCGCTCATCAAAAGGAAGTCAAACAGAAACGCAAGCATTATCAGAAGATGTAGTGACCTTGTATGGACAAGAAGACCGCACTGAATTTTCCTATCAAATAGAGAAAGAAAAAGTAGAGTCTAGCACCCTTACATTGAATATAGAGGCATCACCATTACTCATTTCGCCATCATCGTTCACAGTCATGATTGATGGAGAGATTGAAAAGACCATTCCCGTAACAGGAAAAAACCAAAAGAAATCGATTCAAATCAAATTGAACAAATCGCAATTGAAAAAAGGTTCTCATCGGATTCAGCTCGCATTTTATGGCGTGTTAAAAGAAGGTGTGTGTATCAACCAAGAGACACCTGCCAACTGGCTGAAAGTATATCCTGAAAGTGAGCTGGATTTCAAAGGAACTCAAACGACAGACGTGACGTTAGACAGCTTCCCTTCACCTTTCATTCAAACAGGTGATCAGAAAGAACAAACAGATATTGTGATTCCAAATTCACCAGAAGCAGCTGAATTAGAAGCGGCTATGAAAGTATACCGTACGTTGAAAAACAAAGACCGCCAAGCAGACCTCAAAATCGTCCAAGAAAAGGACCTCAAGCAAATCGCGCATCCAACGATTGCTGTTGGAGCGAAAGGAAACTGGGAGGGACGAGTGAAATCGATCGAGCAAGCTGCGAAAATGAAAACAGCAAGCAACCAGCTCACGTTAGCAGTGAGAACACTGACTGGGAAGAAAAAAGAACAGCCCATTTTATTTGTCACTGCTGAACAGCCAAAGACAATTGCGGAAAAAATCAATGTCCTGACTCAACCAGAACTGACCGATCAGCTCACTGGGACAGATTTGCTGCTTCAAAAGGTTACTGCTAAAGCATCAAAACCATCTCATCAAATTCGTTTAAAAGATTTTGGTGGTGATGATGTAACGGTTGGAACCAAAAAGACGGCATCGGATCATTACTATTATCCGAAAGCATTGATCGCTAATCAAAAATCTGCTGCAAAGTTAAATCTATCATTTAAAAAAACTGATACAGCGAACAAAGCGGAACGCTTAACAGTCATGGTTAATAATGAACCACACGATGTACCGTTAACAAAACTAGGAAACAAAGATGAGAATGGATTCTATCATGTGTCAATTCCAGTAGATTCACAAGTGCTCCAAAAGAATGAATATATTGATTTGCAATTTGTCACTACAGGCTTTAAAAACATGGAGTCCTGCAGACATACGGATGAAGAAAGCTGGATTTACATTGATAAGAATAGCTCTCTTCAAATACCAGAAGGGACAGCTAGTGATACACCGGATTTAGCTGCATGGCCGCTTCCTTTCACATCAAAAACGCAGCAAGGAAAAACATTGATCATCATGCCAAATCAAATCAAGCAAGAAACGATCAATCAAATGGCGATGCTGACAGAATCATTTAGTCAGCCGGAAGCTGCTCAATATCAATTGATCAAAGCATCAAATGTGACAAATGATCAATTGAAAAATCACTCTCTTATTTTCATCGGTGGCATTCAAACGTTCTCTCTTTTAAAAGAAAAGGCAGACGATCTCATCGTTCCTGTGACAAAGGATCAGTATGATGTATCCTCCTTTGGCATGATCAACGAAACGACTGCTCGTATTGTATGGACGCAGCCATCTGTATGGAACAAAGAGCAAACAATGACCGTCTTTTCAGGAATGAATGCATCTGACGCTGATCTTTCACATGAAGTGCTTCATTTCCTGCAAACAAATACGGAAACGGCAACGGTTGCCATCGAGAGCAAAAACAAAGACATGTTCTCTAATCATCAAACGGTCAGCAGCACAACAAATGATCTCAAAAAAGGTGAAAAGCAAGGCGTCGGTGATTCTTGGATTTATTTTGCATGTATCGCTGTGCTGATTATTTTTGTGGTCGGAATGATTATTTATTTCGTACGAAAAAACCGCAAAAAGACTGATAGATAAACGATCAAAAGACCTTGAAAAAATGTCTTTACTTTGGTGTCAAACGGGAGTATGATCTCTTTTATAAAAGACCAATCGCTGAATCATTTCGATGAGCGGGGGAACCATTAGTGGTGCAGGACACCACGTGGGGTGAATCCTTTTTAGGTAGGGCAAAGTCTCATGCGCCCGAATCCGTCAGCTAACCTCGTAAGCGTTAAAGAGAGCAAAGACCAACCTGTGATCTAAACAATAGACGCAGGGGCATTCTATTGCCTCTGTGTCTTTTTGGCGATCCATCTTTTGTAACTTAAATCGTTTGACACTAAAGGAGCGGGCATCACATGTACAGTTTGATGAAGCGTATTTTAATTGGGAAACCATTAAAATCACAGGCAGCAGGAGAACAAAAACTATCAAAAATCAAAGCGTTGGCATTATTGTCATCAGACGCATTGTCATCCGTTGCATACGGTACAGAACAAATCTTGATTGTTCTTTCAGTCGTTAGTGCAGCAGCATTTTGGTACTCACTCCCGATTGCAGGTTGTGTATTAATTCTGTTAATGGCGTTAATTCTATCTTACCGCCAGATTATTTATGCTTATCCAGAAGGCGGGGGGGCCTATGTCGTCTCTAGTCGAAACTTAGGTGAAAAGCCAGGACTGATCGCTGGGGGATCATTGCTTGTAGATTATATTTTGACGGTAGCAGTGAGCATATCAGCGGGTACCGATGCTATCACATCAGCTTTTCCGGCACTATATCCATATCATGTGCTGATTTCAATTGTATTGGTCATCTTGATTATGGTGCTCAACCTTCGTGGATTGACAGAATCAGCATCTATTTTGGCTTATCCCGTATACTTGTTTGTCATATCACTCCTTATATTAATTGGAGTCGGCGGCTTTAAATTATTAACAGGAGGCGTTCCTCCAGCACCTGAGCATACTGCAATAGGTACACACGTACCTGGCATTACATTATTTCTTTTATTAAAAGCATTTTCGTCTGGCTGTTCTGCACTGACTGGGGTAGAAGCCATTTCAAATACCATTCCATCCTTTAAAAAACCAGCTGCACAAAATGCAGCGAGAACATTATTGATGATGGGTGGATTACTAGCTGTATTATTTGTTGGCGTGACATTACTTGCGTTTGGTTTTGGCATCTCACCAAAGCCAGAAGAAACGGTTGTATCACAAATTGCATCAGATACATTTGGACGTACATTTTTCTATTATGTCATTCAGGCTGTTACAGCTTTAATTTTGATATTAGCGGCAAACACCGGCTTTTCCGCCTTTCCTTTATTGGCGGTCAACTTAGCAAAGGATAAATATATGCCGCGCATGTTTACAGTAAGAGGGGATCGTCTCGGTTACTCTAATGGCATTATCTTCTTAGGTGTAGCTTCCATGCTGCTCATTTGGTTGTTTGATGGGAAAACGGAACACCTTATACCGCTATATGCTGTCGGTGTATTTATTCCATTTACCTTGTCACAGACAGGTATGTGTGTGAAATGGATTCGTGAAAAACCGCAGGGCTGGAAAACGAAAATGCCTATTAATATAGTCGGAGCACTGATTTCCTTCACGGTTCTCATGATTCTCATTTTGACCAAGTTTCATCTTGTATGGCCAGTATTTGTTTTCATGCCAATTGTGCTATTCATCTTTCATTCCATTAAAAAGCATTACCTGTCTGTCGGAGAACAACTGCGTTTAATGAATGAAGCAGAGCCTGTTGAGATTAAAGGGAATGTGGTCATTGTGCCAATTGCCGGTGTAACACGTGTCGTTGAGCAATCTGTTCAATATGCAAAATCCTTATCAGAGCAAGTCATAGCAGTTCATGTATCCTTTGATAAAGAAAAAGATAAGAAAATTGAAGCAGATTGGGAAAAACTGAACAGTGGTGTGCGGCTTGTGATGCTGCATTCGTCTTATCGAAGTCTTATTCATCCGCTTGATAAATTTCTTGAAACGGTTGAGGCAAAAGCAAATGCGCATCAATATAAAGTGATGGTGCTCGTACCTCAATTTATCCCGAAAAAAAGATGGCACACGATCTTGCATAACCAATCTGCCTTTTTATTAAGATTCCGTCTGTTATGGAAGCGGGATATTGTGGTCGCCACCCTTCCATATCATTTTAAAAAGTAGCAGCAAGTTGAAACGTTTGATCAAAAGGGTGCGGTGGTATGGAGTAAGAAAAAAGGAGTTTTCTCACATGCCGCAAAGAACCGCAGGAAAAGAAGTAACAGCGCTACTGGAAGAGTGGGGCGTAAAACATATCTATGGAATGCCCGGCGACAGCATAAACGAATTGATTGAAGAGCTTAGGCACGAATCAAGCCAAATACAATTTATACAAACGAGACATGAAGAAGTGGCGGCACTTTCAGCGGCGGCTGATGCCAAACTAACAGGTAAGCTCGGTGTCTGCTTATCCATCGCTGGACCGGGTGCTGTCCACTTATTAAATGGACTATACGATGCAAAAGCAGATGGCGCACCCGTTTTAGCAATTGCAGGGCAGGTTGCGTCAACTGAAGTAGGGAGAGACGCCTTTCAAGAAATCAAATTAGAGCGGATGTTTGACGACGTTGCTGTCTTTAATCAGCAGGTACAAACAGCAGAAGCTCTGCCTGATTTATTGAATCAAGCCATTAAAGCAGCTTATACTCACAAAGGTGTGGCAGTTCTCACCGTATCGGATGACTTATTTTCTCAAAAAATTAAGCGCAAGCCTGTTTATACATCTCCTCTTTATGTTGAGGGAGAAGTACGGCCAAAGAAAGATCAACTGCTAAAGGCAGCACAGCTAATTAACAATGCGAAGAAGCCAGTCATCTTAGCAGGTAAAGGATTACGAAATGCAAAAGAAGAGCTTCTTTCATTTGCAGAAAAGGCTGCTGCGCCTATTGTCATCACACTTCCTGCAAAAGGTGTTGTGCCAGACAGGCACCCATATTTTTTAGGAAACCTAGGTCAAATCGGAACGAAGCCAGCATATGAAGCGATGGAAGAGTGTGATCTCTTAATTATGCTTGGAACTTCCTTTCCATATAGAGACTACTTACCAGAGAACACACCTGCCATTCAACTGGATATTAAGCCAGATCAAATCGGTAAAAGATATCCGGTAGACGTAGGAATCGTGAGTGACAGCAAGAGTGGTTTGCATGAACTGACCTCCTACATTGAATATAAAGAGCAGCGTGGTTTCCTTGAAGCTTGTACTGAGCATATGATGAAATGGCGAGAAGAAATGGATAAGGAAAAATCCGTTGCTACATCACCGCTTAAACCTCAGCAAGTCATTGCTAGATTAGAAGAAGCAGTAGAAGACGACGCCATTCTTTCTGTTGATGTAGGGAATGTGACCGTATGGATGGCACGCCATTTTGAAATGAAACAGCAGGATTTCATCATCTCCAGCTGGCTTGCCACAATGGGCTGTGGTTTGCCTGGTGCTATCTCTGCTAAGTTAAATGAACCGAATCGCCAAGCGATTGCTGTCTGTGGCGATGGTGGCTTCACAATGGTTATGCAAGACTTTGTGACAGCGGTCAAATATAAACTGCCAATCGTTGTGGTGATTTTAAACAACAACAATCTTGGAATGATTGAATATGAACAACAAGTAAAAGGAAACATCAATTATGGTATAGAGCTAGAAGATATTGATTTTGCTAAGTTTGCAGAAGCATGTGGCGGCAAAGGAATCTCCGTGTCATCACATGAAGAACTAGCTCCAGCCTTTGATACAGCTCTTCAATCAGATAAACCTGTCATTATTGATGTTGCTGTCACCAATGAACCGCCGTTACCTGGAAAAATTACGTACACACAAGCAGCCGGTTTTAGTAAGTACTTACTGAAAAAATTCTTTGAAAAAGGCGAGCTGGATATCCCTCCACTCAAGAAAAGTTTAAAACGCTTTTTCTAAACAAAATGTAGTCGGTCCTCTCAAAAGAGGACTGACTTTTTTGTGATGAAAGGAAAAACATTTCAATTATCACTTGTTTTATTTCCTCTAAAAATATATGGACATTATTTTTGTAACTTAAAGCCTATTTTTCCAATTCGCTGAGAAAGGTAAAATAGACTTTATGATCAATAATGGAGGGAGTGACTTCTTCTGGGGAAGATACTTGATGCAAAAGCACTAACAAGTGCCATGGACACAAGAGCAAAACACTATCAGGAACTCCGTGAACAAATGGTAGATTTAAAAAAGGCATTACAAGGTGTTGCCAACCTCGGTGATGATTTTACTGGAAAAGGTGCCGATAACATTAAAAGCTTTTATAAAGAACTAGCGGGTAATGTTGATATGTTTATCAATTTCATTGATAAGCAAAAAGCCTTTCATGAAGGTGTTTCTGGGACACTTGATGATACAAACTTTGGCGGCGACACCTTTGTAGAAGAACACTTTTTAGACAACGCAGTACATATGGGCATCAAGAATGCCAAAAGCATTGTGAAGGATCAAAAAAAGGCACTCAAAACCATTTTTCAAGACATTGATGACCTCATTTCCCTAGAGGTATTTGATAGCCAAACCTTTGATGAAAAAATAGAAGATGCGGAAGATGAACGAAAAAAGACGGTCAAAGATCTAAGAGAGCTTGATCAAAATTTAAAAGATGAATATGCTTTGTCAGAGACGGAACAGCAAGCTACAATGGCATTGTACGCTGAAATGATGAATGCGACAAATGACGGAAAAGCAATTTCGCCTATGAATTTTGATAAGAAAGCGTATCAAAATAGCGAAATCTACAAGGCAAAAAGCGATATTGAAAAGCAAACTTCTGAATATCTCAAAATCAAAAAAGAACAAGAAGAAGCCCGCAAGGTCGCAAAGGAACAAGAAGCACTCGCCAACCGCCCTTGGTATGAAAAAGCGCTCGATTATGGTGGAAACATCGTGAATGAACTGACAGGTGTGAACGATGCAAAACGTGCCGCAACAGGCGTTGATCCAATCACGGGCGAGGAACTCACCGCTGGACAGCGTGTCGCGGCAGGCGGCATGGCAGCAGCAGGCTACATCCCAATCGTCGGCTGGGCAGGCCGCATTTTTAAAGGCGGAAAGGCTGTCTATAAAACGACCCAAGCCACATCAGCCGCGGTCAGGGCAGTCGACATTTACAAGACATCACAAAAATCCTTTGACGCCCTGAAAACATCTCAAAAAGGATTATATGGCCTAACCGCCACCAACGGCTTCAGCGAAGCAATCACAGGCCGAGACATGTTTGGAAACAAGATCTCAAAAGAACAGCAGGAAGCAAGTATGAACGCGGCTCTGGGGATGCTTTTGCCGTTCGGGGTGAAAGGGTTTCATGGGAAGGTGGGGGTTAAAGAGAACACGAAAAGTCGAATTGATTATTTGAGAAATAAATATGGAAAGATCGATTCAAAAGAATTAAATGAAAGAATTAATTTACGCGGAGAAACGGTGAAAGAACTAAATAAATTAAAAGAAACTGGCATTAGCAAGAAGAAAATGGGTCCTGCCTTTGCTGGAGTTTATGATAAGCAGACTGGAAAATATTCGTATGCAATAAATGATTATGATGGAAAGTTACCAGATTTCCATCCCTTAATAAATGCCAAATATGATAGAATGCCAAAAGAGGTTATAGATTCATATACATTTACAAAAGGTGCGGGGTCACATGCAGAAGTGATCGCCTTGAATAAGGCCTTAAAGGCTAATCCAGGTGCTAGTTTGGATAATTTTATTTTGAATGTTGTTAGGACAGGTCAGAGTAGAGTGAAACCGGCTGGAATGATGTTTCCAAGGTGTCCTCATTGTGCTTATCTTACAGATGGATCTAAAATTATCACGGAGGTTCCTAAAAATGTTAAATGATATATTGCAAAAAGATTTTATTTTAGAGAATGGCACTGAGTTTGAAGAATGTTTAGAATATGGAGGCCCTTACGAACTAGCAATAGTGGAAATTACCGAGGATGGTAAAGAAGAGCTGTTTACGGGATTAGCATATGATATATATGAAAATGGGAATATTGAGAGTTATTTCTATGTTGAACAAGGGGTTAAACAAGGTAAGTATGTTGAATTCTATTCAAATGGAAATGTTAAGAAAATAGGTCATATGAGTAAAAATGCAGCCGACGGCTATCAAGTTGAGTTTTTTGAAAATGGAAATAAAAAGTATGAATCTGAATGTGTTGCTGGTCGAGAGATGACTTATATAAAGTATGATGAAAGTGGAAATATTGTAGAGAAAAAGGCAGAACCTAATGAATCCGATTTGAAATATGCCGAAAAATTCAACAGCTAATCGTGTGGATCTTATGAATAATGATGAAATAAATGATTTATTAGAAAAATTTAAAAGTGAACAAAAAGCGCTCTTGCCTAAAGTGCAATTGAAAAATAATTTTCAACTTGAGAACATAAGGTTTATTGCAGGTGTAGATGTAGCTTATTTTGATATGCATGGAAAAACGAGCGGTGTTTGTTGTATCGTCGTTTATGATTTGATAGAAAAAAAAATCATAGAAAAAGTGCATAGCCATGGAGAAATAAGGATTCCTTATATAGCAGGTTTTCTTGCTTTTCGTGAAATGCCATTAATTAAAGATGCAGTAAAAAAACTGACGAAACAAGTAGACGTCTATATGTTTGATGGAAATGGTTATTTACATTATAGACACATGGGCATTGCTACACAGGCGTCTTTCTTCTTAAATAAACCTACCATTGGAGTCGCAAAAAGTTATTTGAAAATTAATGGTATAGATTTTACCATGCCCCAAAATAAAACAAATGCATACACAGATATTATTATAAATAACGAAATATATGGAAGAGCTCTCAGAACCAGAGTGAATGTTAAGCCTATTTTTATTTCATGTGGGAATTGGATTGATTTAGATACAACTACAAAAATTATTATGAAACTTATTGATAAAAACAGTAGATTACCAATACCCGTAAGGTTTGCAGATATTGAGACACATGCTATTCGAAAAGAGTTATTAACAAAAGAATAGGGGAAGTGTAACATAGCACATTTTTTAGCTGTATTGAAAAGGGCTAACGACATTCAATCAAACAATAAAAGGAGTTATAACCATGCTATGGATTTTCGCACAAAACCAGCAAAGTTTCGTTCATGTCCACGAAGTCTCAGTAACCGGCAAAAAGATTGAAGGAATGATCGCAGGAGGCGATACTTGGGTAAAGACTCTCGGAAAGTATGACTCAAATGATCGAGCGTCAGAGATCCTACAAGACATTGTGAAAACAATTGAAGCCAATCAAGATGCCACCGTGACTTACAGAATGCCAAATCAATAAAAAAGAAACCACCTTTCCATTGCAAAAAGGTGGTTTTTGTTTATGATGGTGTTTTTGTAAAGGCTAAAAATAAAGGGATGCTTGTGCCGACAAGGGTTGTGGCAAATAGGAACATACCACAAATGAATAGAAAATGGCTGGCTGAAAAGACAAGTGCCAGAATGAGAAAAACAATGCTGAGTCCTGCCATGCTATATGATGGGACAAAGCGGCGTTTGTAGGTGGCTTTCTTTGTTAAGAATGAGAAGAAAATGCCAAATAATAAAGGGACGATCCATAAGTAAAATAAAATAATAAGAGACATACTTCATACCTCGATTTTTCCTTCTATTTTATCAGATGCTGATCGCAACGGATACCACAAAGCTTCACTTTGTAAAATAATTCATGCAATCGACACAATTAAGTGGATTGATTCATATAATGCGTTTTTTCTTTCATATATTCAGGCTGCAAGAGCGCGTATACACAATGATCCGTAAAGCGATCGCCCAGCCATTCACATTGTCTCAAAATGCCTTCAAGCGAAAAGGATAATCGTTCTGCGATGCGTCTGCTCTTCTGGTTATCGACAGCAGCCCTGATTTCAATGCGGTGCAGTCCACATTCTTCAAATAAATATTGAATGACTGCTTTGCATGCTTTTGTCATGATGCCTTTTCCTTGATAGCCTTCTCCGAGCCAATAGCCAATTGAAACAGTCCTGTTGATCCAATGAATTTGGTGGGTGCCAATAATCCCGACAAGCTCTCCATGTGACCAGATGCCCGCTTGAAAACCGTTGTTCTGCAAGGCTTGCTGCATTGCGCCTTGAATGAACGCCATGCTGTCTTCCTCTGTCTGTGTTGAATCCACCCAAAGCATCCATTCACGTAAATGCTCTCTTGACCGCTGGATGAGCAAATATAGACTTCTTGCGTCTCTTGGCTCAAGCAGCCGCATGGATATCTCTTGATCTTGATAAAAAAACATGTGCACACATCCTCTCAGGGGAATTTTACCATAACCATATGAAAAGAAAAAGACAGCATCACGACTGTCTTTTACATAAACGTATCTACAATTAAAAAGAGATTGAGTGCGACAACAAGAGCTGCTATCACCCAAGATATTCCTGTCACCCAGCGGGCATTCGTCAATTCGCCCATAATTCGTTTTTTACTTGTAAATAAAATGAGCGGAATTAAAGCAAAGGCAATACCAAATGATAAGACCACCTGACTCATCACAAGTGCTGATGTCGGATTCACCCCAGATGCAATGATCACAATAGGGGGAATCATGGTAATCAGCCGGCGGACATACAGTGGAATGCGGTATTGAATAAAACCCTGCATAATGATATCGCCTGACAATGTACCGACAGAAGAGCTGGATAGTCCGGCTACAAGCAGGCCTACACCAAATAATATAGCTGATACAGGACCTGCAAGTGTGCTAAAATGCTGGAACGCAACATCCAGATCTTCAACAAAGAGACCATTTTTATAAAATAGAGCGGCTGCCACAATCAACATACTGGCATTGATGGCTCCAGCAACTAACATCGCAATGAGGATATCGAAAAACTCAAAGCGAAAAATCTGTTTTTTCTCCTTTTCTGTTCTGCCGACGACTCTTCTTTGGGTTAATGCTGAATGTAAATAGATCGCGTGCGGCATCACAGTGGCACCTAAAATTCCAGCTGCAAGCAGTACACTATCTGTGCCATCAAATTTTGGAATGAAAAGCCCGCCTGCGACACTTGCCATATCAGGCTTGGCGACAAAGGTTTGCACAGCGAAAGCGATCACGACAACGAACAGCATGCCGGTAATGCCAGCTTCTAATGCGCGATATCCCCGTCTTTGCAATTCTAAAATCGCAAATGATCCAATGGCTGCAATGATAGATGCTTCAAGCAAAGGAATCCGAAAGAGCAAGTATAAACCAAGTGCCGCTCCAATAAACTCAGCTAAATCTGTGGCAATAATGACGAGTTCGCCCTGAATCCATAAACCGATGGATACAGGTTTTGGAAACTCTTCACGTGCGATTTCAGGTAAGTTTTTACCTGTCGCTATTCCAAGCTTTGCGGACAAGGATTGGATGAGCAAAGCCATGAGATTTGATATGAGAATGACCCATAAGAGGAGGTATCCATATTTGGAGCCAGCGGCAATGTTGGTGGCAAAATTCCCTGGATCAATATATGCAATGGCAGCGATAAAAGCAGGGCCTAGAAAAGGAAGAAGCCTTCTAAATCCTTTGACCTTTCCTTCAAGTGCACGCTCAGCTGCCGCTGACATGTGTGCTTGTGCCTCGATGTATTTGTTTGTCATATGTCATCACCTAGATTCTACAAAGTTTTGCTTGGGCACAAAAAGTTTCCTTCATGCAATTTTTAATCATCATATGCCCATCTTCATGAAAAGTCAACTATCTGAACTAATAGGTTTGTTTATCATATGTAAGTGAAAAAAATAGATACCTTGTCAACGCGCCAACATAAAAAACACCGCCCCTTAGACGGTGTCCCTACTGCTTCCTCTACTATTCGTTTTTTTAAGATACCCTTGATCCAACGCTGCGGAAGATCAGGCTTAAAATAATGACAAAGATTGCTGCTCCTAAGATCGCTGGAATGATCGCAAAGCCTGCCAGACTAGGACCCCACGTTCCAAGTAATCCATGACCAATCCAAGCGCCTACAAGTCCGGCAATCATTGAACCGATCCATCCTCCTGGTACACTGCCTCCAGCGAGTGCACTCCCAATGAGACCGATGACAATCGCCACAACCAATGAAATTAGAAATCCTAACATGTTGATCACTCCTCTTTTGTTTGTTTATTAAGCAATAACCGTTTTGAAAAAGATTAAAACCTTTCGGAACCGCTTCAATGTTCTATACGTATGATGGACAAGGATTGTGTATAATAACAGACAAATACTTCAGCGGCATCTAAGGAGGCATATGACATGGAGGAAAGAGAATGGCTAAAAGCACAATTAAAGGAGATTGAAAAGTGGGAGAAAGACCAGCAAAAGGTATGGTTTTGGGAGAAACTCAGCCGTCTTCCATTTCAAATGCTGGACAAGCTGACGCCTGCTTTTATTCAGAAAAAAATCGGTGTACTGCTAGACGAAATGGGCCATTACATTCAATCCGGCGGTGCCTATTTGACATCGGAAAAAGGCATCATTCATCAATTTCAAAAGAAGTGTGCCGATGAATCCATTCAGCGCATAGAGGATATTGGAAAGGCCCCGATCGAAATGATGGATGCCATTAGTGAGCATATGGGGAAAAACAGAACAAATCTCGCGACGGTACAAGGGGCGACAACTGGTGTTGGCGGAATGTTTACACTAGCCGCTGATATTCCTGCGGTACTCGGTCTCTCTCTGAAAACATTACAGGATATTGCGGTCACCTATGGCTATGATCCTAAAAACAAAGAGGAGCGGGTCTTCATCATTAAATGCTTGCAGTTGAACTCTGCGGATGTCGTTGGAAAGAAATCGATTCTAAAAGAGCTGAAAAGCTATCATGCATCTGAAGGGAAGCATGAAAACATGATTTCCCAAATCCAAGGGTGGCGTGAGGTTGTCTATAATTACCGAGATTCGTTTGGCTGGAAGAAGCTGTTTCAGCTTGTGCCCATCGCTGGGATTTTGTTTGGTGCCGTTTCGAACCGCTCACAATTAAAAGGAATTGCCGAAACAGGCATGATGCAATACCGAAAGCGAAGAATTTTAACAAGATTAGAAGAGCTCACCGAGCAAGAACAGAGTGAGTCCGGCGCATAAAAAAATCCCTTATCAAAGGGATTTTTTTATTTGCTCTCATCCTCTTCCTGAAAAGCATGAATAGGTGAGTGTTCATAACGTGCACGAAGTTCGCGGATCTGTTTGATGAGGGTGGAGCCAATCGTATTTTCGGCTTCGTCATACAAAGGATCAAGGGCTTTCATCCATTTTTGTCTTTCAGCTGGCGTCAATTCATGAATGGCAATCGGCGATTCACGTTTAATGTCCTCCAGCTGATCTTTGTTCATCTGTTCTGCATGCTTTTCATTCCAAGCTGTTGTTTCTTCCATGGCTTCAAGTAAAATTCGTTTCGTTTCGGGTGTCTGGCGGTCAAAGAAGGATTGATCTGTTAAGACCACATAGCCTAAATACCCGTGATTGCTGATCGTCATATAGTCTTGTATATGATAGAATTTTTTTGAATAAATATTTGAAATGGTATTTTCTTCACCGTCTACTTTTTTGGTTTCTAATAGCTGAAACGTTGAATTAAATGATTCCTGATAGGGCTTTGCACCAAGAAGTTTAAATTGTTTCTCAATCATGTCGCTTTGCATTATGCGGAGAGACTGGTTTTTTAAATCAGCCGGCTGTTTGATGGGCCCTTTATTTGAGGTAATTTGCTTAAAGCCATTTGTCCAATAAGCCATTCCCTTTAATCCATCTTTTTGCAGCGTGCCAAACAACCTTTGTCCAATTGCGCCGTGCAGGCCTTCTTGAACCGCGTTGTAATTTGAAAAAGCAAAGGGAAGATCAAGTGCCAGCCACTCAGGGGACAGCATGCCGAGCTTCGAGGTAGACGGAGCGATAAATTGAACTTGATTCTCTTTGAGTGCATTAATTTCTTCAATATCAGAATAAAGGCTCCCGTTGGAGAAAATTTGAATGCTGATCTTTCCATCCGATTTTTCGTGCACAAGCTCAGCAAATTTCTTTGCAGCAAGTCCTTTAGGTGTATTGTCTGCCACGACATGACTGAATTTGAACACAAGCTGGTCCTTCAGTCCGGTCTGTTCATCATCAAAGGTTGTCGCTGATTTTGGCATCATATGATAAAAGCCAAAGTATAAAGCGGTTACAAAACCGATCATGAGTAATAGCGTATAAGCGAGTAAATTCTTCATGCGTCAGATCCCCCTTATGTCAAGCATACTTGACAGAGGAAGAATTCGTAAAGATACAGGTGGAAAAATGATGAGAAATCGATTGAAATTACAACAATTATCTATTAGATGGAAGCTTACCATCCTCACATATTTCGTTGTCATTTTCGCCCTTTTAATCGGAGGCATTGTCCTTGTCGGGGGAATTCAGCAAACAGAGGAACGGGAGCTTCGAAAAAGACTCATGAACACGGCGAGAACCGTGGCAGAAATGAATGAGGTGAAGCAGGCGTTAGCTGATCAGACAAAGGAACGTGATCGATTACAGCATGCAATGGAAGAAATTCGGATTATTCAAGACGCTGACTACATTGTCGTGATGGATATGGATCATGTGAGATTAACGCATCCAGTAAAAACAAGGATTGGCCAGCGCTCAGAAGGAACAGATGAAGAGCCGGCTTTTGCAGAGCATATTTATTTCTCAGAAGCAGAGGGAGAGCTTGGAACAGCCATCAGAGCTTTTTATCCGGTGAAGGATGATCAATTTAATCAAACAGGGGTTGTGCTTGTAGGAAGAACCCTGCCAAGTATGGCAGATATATTAGGAGAAATGAAGCGGGATATCCTCATGATTCTCCTGCTGACGCTCAGCTTTGGGCTTGTAGGTTCATTTTTGCTCGCCCGCCATATTAAACAGCAAATGTTTAAGCTGGAGCCGCATGAGATTGTTAGAATGCTAGAGGAACGTACTGCAACCTTTCACTCTATTAATGAAGGGGTCATCGCCATTGATAATCAGCACATGATCACCATTTTTAATGAGAAAGCGAAGCAGATTTTTGGCGTGACAGGTGATGTCGTGGGCCAGAATATTTGGGGTGTGCTCTCTGATACACGACTTCCTGAGATCATCGATCGCGCAGAACCCGTCTACAATGAAGAAATTCATATGAGCGGAAAGCGGATCATGAGCAGCCGGATTCCGATTGTGATGAAAAAGAAGATCATCGGAGCGGTCGCCATTTTTCAGGACCGGACGGAAGCGGCAAAATTGGCAGAAGAGCTCACAGGGGTTAAAAACTTTGTGGACGGTTTGCGGGTGCAAAACCATGAGCATATGAATAAGCTTCATACGATTGCCGGGCTGATTCAGCTTGGTAAAGCCGATCAGGCGCTCGATCTAGCCTTTCAAACGACAGAGGAGCAGGAACATGTGACGGACTTTCTTCATCGCGTCATTCAGCATGATGCGGTCGCAGGATTATTGATGAGTAAAATCAGACGGGGCAAGGAGCTTGGCATCAAGGTTGAAGTAGATGAACATAGCAGTCTCCGTCATTTCCCTGAGCGGCTTGATCAGCATGATATGACAAAGCTGCTCGGAAATCTCATTGAGAACGCCTTTGCTTCGTATGATACTGTAGAAAGAGACACAAAAGTCATTTCCATTAGCATCGATCAAACGGAGGATGTCCTCGCGATTTTAATTGAAGACAATGGATCCGGAATCGAAGAGGAACTAATTCCTTATCTTTTCGATAAAGGCTTCACACACGGCAAAGAGGGCGGAACAGGCTATGGCCTGTATATTGTAAAAACGATTATCGACAAAGGGATGGGAAATGTAGAAGTCACATCAAGCATCGGCATTGGTACCACCTTCTCAATCGAATTCCCAATGACCATAGAGGAGAGAGACAGATGACTCAGATTAAGGTGCTGTTAATTGAAGATGACCCAATGGTGCAAGAAGTGAATAAAGAATTCATTATGAATGTTCCTGGCTTTCAAGTAGCAGCTGTCGCTGGAAATGGGGAGCAGGGCATCCAGCTGATTAAAGAGATTCGTCCAGATCTCGTGGTACTTGATGTGTATATGCCAAAAAAGGATGGCGTCAAAACGCTGCAAGACATCAGAAAACAGAAGATGCAGGTGGATGTGATTGTGATTTCAGCAGCGAAGGACAAAGAGACCATCGGCATCATGCTTCAAAATGGTGCGCGGGATTATATTATTAAACCTTTCAAATTTGAACGAATGAAAGAATCTCTTGAAAGCTATAAGGCGTTTAAATCAAAAATTCGAACCGCCGTGGAATTTTCTCAGGAGATGCTCGATGATATCATACGAAAGCCTGCTGTTAAGCAGGAAGATACTTGGCTTCCTAAAGGGCTGAATGTGCATACGATGAACGAAATTAAAGCGTATATGGGCTTGCAGGAAGGCGCACAGTCTGCAGAGGAAGTTGCCAATGCACTTGGCATTGCCCGTGTCACGGCACGCCGGTATTTAGACTTCCTCGTAAAAGAAGGCGAGCTGAAATTAGATATGCAATATGGCGGGGTAGGGCGGCCCGTGAATAAATATATCGTACATTCTGACTAAGAGACCAAAAAGACCAAAATGTACGATATGTCCATAAGCTTCACAGTCTTTGATGAAATCGCTATCATTTACCTACAGATAATAGTTAAGCGTTTACATCAAAGGGTGAGGGAGTTGATTTTTTATGAAAAGGCTTTTGAAAAACCTGACATTTCAGGTGATTGCAGCTGTCATCATCGGGATCATTGTCGGGATGGTGTGGCCAAACGTCGGAAAAGAAATGAAGCCGCTTGGTGATACCTTTATCAATGCCGTTAAAATGGTCATTGCACCAATTATTTTCTTAACCATTGTTCTTGGTATTGCCAAGATGGGGGATATGAAAAAGGTTGGAAAAGTAGGGGGAAAAGCATTTATTTATTTTGAAGTCGTCACGACACTTGCTCTGGTCATCGGTCTTTTTGTTGTGAATATCATGAAGCCAGGTGCAGGTCTTGACTATAGCAAGCTTGAAAAAGGGGATGTCTCACAATATACCCAAAATGGGGGACAGGGCATCGACTGGATGGAATTTGTCACACACATCGTGCCATCTAACATGGTTGATGCTTTCGCAAAGGGTGATATTTTACAGGTCTTATTCTTCTCTATTTTATTCGGTGTTGCGCTCGCTGCACTTGGCGAGAAGGGGAAAGGCATCATCGAATGGCTTGATAAGCTGTCACTCGTTTTCTTTAAAATCATTGGATATATCATGCGTGCTGCGCCGCTCGGTGCATTTGGGGCAATGGCCTATACGATCGGACACTTTGGGCTGGCATCGATTAAACCGCTCGCGAGTCTGATGCTCTCCGTTTATATGACGATGTTCATATTCATTTTTGTTGTGCTGAACATCATTTGTAGAATGTATGGTTTTAGTCTGTTCAGCTATCTGCGATTTATCAAGGATGAAATTTTGATTGTTCTTGGCACAAGCTCTTCAGAATCTGTGCTACCAAGAATGATGGATAAAATGGAACGCTACGGCTGCTCTAAGTCTGTTGTTGGTCTTGTTATTCCAACAGGTTATTCCTTTAATCTAGACGGAACTTCAATCTATTTATCGATGGCCGTCGTCTTCTTGGCGCAAGTGTTTGGTGTTGACCTGTCCATCGGTCAGCAGATCACGATTATCCTTGTTCTGATGCTAACATCAAAGGGAGCTGCTGGGGTGACAGGAAGCGGATTTATCGTGCTTGCCTCTACACTTGCAGCACTTCAGGTCATTCCGCTTGAAGGGCTTGCACTGCTGCTTGGGGTTGACCGCTTCATGAGCGAAGGAAGAGCCATCACAAACCTCATTGGTAATGGAATCGCAACAATTGTTGTCGCGAAGAGTGAAGGTGAATTTGACGAATCGAAGAGCAAAACAGCACTTCAGGAAATGCGGAATATGAAGCAGGCTGTTTAGTATAAAAACAACCAAAAACCGAAACCTTATGTTCTACATAGGTTCGGTTTTTTCTTGTGTAAAAAAGAAAAATCAATAAAATGACTACGAATCGTAGGACCTCGTTGACCTTTTATTATATAATTTACAGAAAGATCCGATATAATGTATATCAGATAAGATGAAAAATAGACTTTAGTCCTGGCAGGTGTGTAACGTAATGGCGGCATTTTTAAAATTGTTCGAAAAACCCGGTGTTAAGCGGTTTTTAGTATTTGTAGTATTAGCCACAGCATTATATCTATTAAGAGGAATGATGAATTTAATTCTTCTGACCTTCATTTTCACCTTTTTGATGAATCGGTTAGAAGAGGTCATTAGAGGCTTTTTAAATCGCTTCCTGAAAATAGGACAGAAATCGGTCATTACTATTTTGTATATTCTTCTGGCTGGTGGTTTGACATTTGGCGGTTTCGTTTTTGTACCAATCATCGCCAAACAGGTGGAGCAGCTATTCCATTTAGGAAAGAAAATCGCAGATCATCCACAAGATTTACCCTTCTTTGACGTCATCACGAACGTATTTGGTGATTTCAAAATATCAGCTTTCTTTGAGAAAGGGTTTAATTTCCTCTATACATACTTAACTGATTTCAGCACGTTCAGTATCCAGGTCATTATGTCCTTAATATTAAGCATGTTCTTCCTGTTCGAAAAGGAACGCCTCATTCAATTTATGAACAAGTTCAAAACGAGTAAAATCTCCGTGTTCTATCATGAAATTGCCTTCTTTGGACGTAAATTTTCCCGAACGTTTGGAAAAGTACTCGAAGCACAGTTTATTATTGCAACCGTTAATTGTGTGCTAACGACAATTGCGCTAGGCATTATGGGTTTCCCGCAGTTATTTGGCTTAGCGGTCATGGTCTTTTTGCTAGGCTTAATCCCAGTAGCGGGTGTGGTTATCTCTCTTATTCCACTCAGCATCATTGCGTATACACTTGGAGGCGGAATGTATGTCCTCTATATTGTGCTGGTGATCGTGATTATCCATGCCATTGAAGCTTATTTCTTAAATCCGAAGCTCATGTCAGCTAAAACAGAACTCCCTATTTTCTTCACGTTTATTGTGCTGATCTTCTCTGAACACTATATTGGCATTTGGGGACTTATTATCGGTATCCCAATCTTTGTGTTTATTTTAGATATTCTTGAGGTCACAAATAGGGAAGAAAGTAATTAAAAAGTTCATATGAACCTGTTTACAATTTTCTAAAAATAAGGTATAAATGGTATGAAAATATCATATTACCACACGCTTAATCCTTCTAAAGGAATGGGGGACCCAAGTTTTTGGGGTGAATTTTTCTTATCTGAGAAAAAAGGACATCTCTTCGTCCTAACCCGTCAGCTAACCTCATCAGCGTGAAGAGAGTAGACAGTGGTACACGTATGGACACGCAGGCCCACGAGAAGACTCTCTCGTGGGCTTTTTGACGAGGAAGGGGAGATTTTATTGAAGCTGGCGACGAAAATTATTATTGCCTTGTTTGTAGGTGCCATCACAGGATTGCTGCTTAACCTTTTTGCTCCAAATGTATTCAAAGTGTTAAATCCTTATTTATTTACACCTCTAGGTCAAATCTTCTTAAACCTGATTAAAATGCTCGTTGTGCCCATTGTATTCTTTTCGATCACGCTCGGCGTAGCAGGCCTTGGCGATCCGAAAAAGCTAGGCAGAATCGGCGCAAAAACCATTACTTACTTCCTGCTCACTACGACTTTTGCCATCATCATTGGCATTTCATTAGCTGTATTAATCAAGCCGGGGGCTTTCGGCAATTTTGATACAAAAGCAGCTGATTATTCCGCAGAGGAAGCCCCATCAATGGCAGAAACACTACTCAACATTATTCCAACCAATCCAGTCCAATCGTTAGTTGAAGGAGATATGCTTCAAATTATCGTCTTCTGTGTATTTTTAGGTCTTGGCATCGCCATGCTCGGTAAAAAAACAGAAGGCTTGCTAAAGCTGTTTGAACAAGGAAATGAATTAATGATGTATCTTGTCGGTGTTGTGATGAAATTTGCACCGTACGGGACATTCGGTTTGATTGCAACCGCAATCGGCAGTCAGGGGCTGGATGCCATGAAAGCGATGGGACTTTACTTCTCGGTCGTGTTAATTGCGCTCATCCTGCATTTTTTCCTGACATATGGATCAACCGTTGCGATCTTAGCTAAACGAAATCCGATGGAATTCTTTAAAGGATTTTCTCCGGCGATGGTTGTTGCATTTAGTACATCAAGCAGTAACGCAGTGCTGCCGGTATCAATGGAAACAGCGCAAAAGCGTTTAAAGGTACCAGAGCCGATTTCAAGCTTTGTGCAGCCGCTGGGTGCAACCATTAATATGGATGGCACAGCCATTATGCAAGGTGTTGCGACCATTTTTATCGCTCAAGTATATGGGGTTGAACTGACGTTTGTTCAAATGCTGACTGTTGTGTTAACGGCTGTATTAGCAAGTATCGGTACAGCAGGCGTGCCAGGGGTAGGGCTCATCATGCTGGCGATGGTTTTAAATTCCGTGAACCTTCCTGTTGAGGGAATAGCGCTGATCCTTGGCATAGACCGCTTATTAGATATGGCAAGAACCGTAGTGAATATTACAGGTGACGCAGCATGTGCGGTGATTGTTTCTGAAACCGAAAAGAAACATGAAAAAGAAGCGCCGACACCTAACTTATCACTGTAATAAGCAAGAAGGGCTGAGTGGATCAGCCCTTTTTTTCATGGATTGATTTGTCTCGCGTGATATACTTTTTACAGGATGAGCGGTCGTAACTGCCGCCATAGGCTTTACATCAGAAGGAGGAACCACTTTGCAGTCTGCTGTTTTAAAAGTAGAGAAAGTCGACAAACAAATTGGCCGGAAAATGATCTTGCAGGATATTTCTATAGACATTGGGCGGGGAGAAATTGTCGGATTACTTGGCCCCAACGGGTCTGGAAAAACAACCTTGATTCGATTGATCGTTGGCTTGATGAAAAAAAACAATGGCCGCATCATGATCAATGGATATTCACAAGATGAGGACTTTCTCCAGGCGATGTCATCTGTTGGTGCAATCATAGAAAACCCAGAATTTTATTCGTATTTAACAGGCTTTGAAAACCTTGAAATGTATGCAGCGATGCACGACGGGGTGACGGAGGAACGCATTCAGGAAGTAGTGGAAAGAGTTCGTCTGGAGGATGCCATTCATCAGAAGGTCAAGACGTATTCGCTAGGGATGAAACAAAGGCTTGGGATTGCACAAGCTATTTTGCATCGGCCGAATCTGCTCATTTTAGACGAACCGACAAATGGACTAGACCCAGCAGGAATGAAGGAATTCCGGGAGCACTTGCAAATGCTCGTACAAGAAGAAGGAACGTCGGTGTTATTTGCGACGCATTTATTGCATGAGGTAGAGGAGCTATGTGACCGCATGATCATCATTCAAAAGGGTCAGATCAAAGCTAGCACTCATCTCCTTGATATGGAAGGGAAAGAGCAGGTGCTGATGAATATTCAGCCAGTAGAAAAGGCGGTTTCATGGCTTGACGCACAGGAGTATACATATGAACGAGATGGAGCGCGTGTACTGCTTCAACTGAACAAAGAACGTGTGCCAGAGCTAAACAAACAGCTTGTGCTGGCGGGGTTTGATGTACTTGAAATGACGCCTCAAAAGCAATCAATTGAAGAGGCGTTTATGAAATGGACGGAAGGCGGGAAGACAGATGCTGAACCTCATCAAAAATGAGCATAAGAAAATTATGAGGAAAAAAATCACATTCATTGCTCTTGGGTTGATCGTTGTATTTCAACTAGCAATGGCTCTCACCTTGAAACGAGTCATATCAAGCTTTGGTGGACAAGACACAGTCGCAAACTATTTTGCTTATTCCACGAATGTCGTGTTTATTTTACAGGTGCTTGCTGTCGTTATTGGCGCGACCTTGATCTCAACAGAGTTTCAGAAAAGGACGATCAAGTTTTTATTGATCAGGCCAAAAACAAGACTGCACATTTTTCTGTCAAAATACATCACACTTCTGCTGACAGTCATTTATTTGTTTGTTTTTTATTATGTGTTAGCTTTTCTATTTGGTCTTATTTTCTTCGGTACTGATTTTGATGAAAGAACGGGGCAATTATTTCAGCATACGTTTGCCATCATTGGATCTCAGTGGGTGGAAGTGGTCATGATGGCAAGCTTTGCTTTTATGTGTTCCAGTTTGTTTAGAAACAGTCTTGTTGCACTTGTGACCTCGTTTTTTGTTTTATATGCGGCGAAATCACTTGTACCGATCATGTCGCTCTTAGAAAATCAGTGGGGGAAAATCCTTCTTTTTGCGAATACGGACTTTACTCAGTACAGCTTTCAAGGACCGCCGCCTTTTCATGGGATGAGCCTTTTGTTTTCTCTATTTATAGTGGGGGCGCATTTTGTTTTCTTTGTTGGATCGGCTTGGATTCTTTTTTGGAAACGTGATGTAAATGTGTAAAAATTGTGTCAAATAACAAGAAAAATTCGTGACATCTTTGTGAAAACGAGTCTGTATTTCACGATAACCGGCCGATTTTGTCTTATAATAAGAAGGAGTCATGGAGGTGGCACTATCGTGAAAAATTTCATTACGGCTTTACCAATTTTGTTGCTGCTGTCGTTTTCGTTTGTGTCTTTTGCCTTCCAGTTTGATCATCTTGTTTATTTCAGACTAGCGCTGGGGATCTTTTCGTTAGCCGGTCTTTTCTTTCTGTATACACTTAAAAGAAACATGAAATGGTTCATGGTTTATTTATATGCGAGCTGGATCATTCTTGCTGCCGTTACAACATTTGAGGAACCAGTCTTTTCTCAATTTTTCTTCGGTGGTTTAACGATGACAATGGGTTATCTCACATATATGCTCATTTATTTAGGAATGAAGCAGGACCGTGTAGCGAAATCACATTAAAACAAAAGCCGATAAAATCGAATAACAGATTTTATCGGCTTTTTTATTTTATTGAAGCAGACAAAAGAGCAGCCAGTGATGACTGCTCCTCTTGTAGTTATGATTCACGCCCAGCAGCTGCAAGCTGCTTCTGGTGTTTTTTGTCGATGGTTTCGTATATACTTTCCATCATTTGAGGATCGCGCATGATCGCCTTTTTGTTCTCTTCAATCAATTGCTGATAGGTTTTGATCTTCTTCTTAGACATGTGACTCATCGCTCCTTTATTAGAATGACCGTCTATAGGATTTCACATAGATGAAATTGATAATCATTTTCAATTAGCAACTCCATTATACAAAGACAAATGTCAGAAGTAAAGATTCAATTCAGAAAATTCACGTAACCGACATATTCCAAGCTGTATCGACGCTGCATTCTTTCCCAGGAAATAATTTTGTCATGACTTGTCGTAAGGGAAAACATCAATTTGAAACGTTTTGGCTGCGAAGCTCGTCTTATGAAGAGATTAAAAAAGAAAAAAGACACCAGCAAAAGTTTGCTGATGTCCTTCAATTAAGAAACGTGCTCTTGAAGAAACTCTGTCACTTCTTCAGGCGATTTTGCGTTTGCACTGTGTAAATGCCCTGTTTTTTCACCATTTTTGAAAATTAACAAGCTTGGAATACCCATTACCTGATACGTTTCCGCTAATTCAGGGAAATCATCTTTATTTATTTCAAACCATTCATGGTGAGCATAAGCTTCTAGGATGTCTGGAATGAACATGTCCATTCTTGTGCAGTCAGGACACCATGTTGCAAAGAATTTAACGATGACTTCTTTGTCTGATTGAATTATTTCATTGAATTGTTCAGTACTTGTGATTTTTTTCAATTTGTCACAACTCCTTTTCAATGTCATTTTAATATAAAATAAAGGCGAATGACATACAAATGCTCGGGAGGCGCTTACAACCTTTACAAATCATTTCAATTACGTAACAACAAAAATTAATTAGAGCATTTTTGCTTGAAAGTGATAAGATAGTAAAGATGAATTTTAGTGGGGGGAGTATCCATTGAAAATAAGTTTAGGATTGATTTACGGCGGAAAGTCAGCCGAACATAATGTATCACTGCAAACAGCCCTTGCAGTTACAAAAGCACTTAACACTGAGAAGTTCGATATACATCCAATTTATATTACAGAAGAGGGTGAATGGTTAAGAGGAGAAAAACTCACTGAACCAGTATCAAACGTCAAAATGCTTCAATTTGAACAGAACGCAAAGACGTTTTTACCAACTTCTTTAAATGAAAGCATGTTTCCACAGCCTGCAACGGCTGATGAGAAAATTGATGTTGTCTTCCCATTGCTGCACGGACCAAATGGAGAAGATGGCACAATGCAAGGATTACTTGAACTGTTAAATATCCCGTATGTCGGCAACGGCGTTCTCGCGTCTGCTGCGGGTATGGATAAAGTCATGATGAAAGATGTTTTTGCACAAGCAGGACTTGCACAAGCAAAGCACCTTTCCTTCAATAAAAAAGACTTTGAGAAAGCGACACCAGAAAGCTTGGAACAGGTGGAACAAGTACTTGGCTATCCATGCTTTGTGAAGCCTGCCAACATGGGATCAAGTGTTGGAATTAGCAAATGCCGCAGCAAAGAAGAGCTGCAGACTGCATTCGACCTCGCTTTCCAATATGATCGTCGTGTGGTCGTAGAAGAAGGCGTTGTTGGAAGAGAAATTGAGATTGGTGTATTAGGCAATGATGAGCCAAAATGCTCTGTCGTTGGTGAGATTGCACCTAAAACAGATTTTTATGATTACAAAGCAAAATATGAAGATGGCGATACAGATTTGATCATTCCTGCTAGTGTGTCAGAGGATGAATATAAGACGATTCATGACATGGCGATTAAGGCATTTAAGGCCCTTGATGGATCTGGTCTCGTACGTGCAGACTTCTTCCTTACAGAAAAAGGTGAAGTGTTGATCAATGAAGTGAATACAATGCCTGGATTCACACCTTTTAGTATGTTCCCATTACTTTGGAAGCACACTGGTGTAGAGTATCCAGAGTTGATTGAAAAGCTGGTGTCACTTGCAATTGAACGCCATCAAGAAAAACAAACCATTAAAACAACTTTTTAATGTGAGCAGCAAGCAGACACTATCCTTAGGTAGTGTCTCTTTTCCTTCAAACGTGAAATGAGAAAGAGAGGCGAAAAATCATGATCAAACGTACAGTGAAACAAATCACCCAAATGGCTGGTGGAACCCTATCTAATCAAGCTTTTGGCGAAGAGCAGATTCACGGAGTGACAACAGATACACGAAAAGTATCAGACGGCGCACTGTTTATCCCGCTTATTGGAGAACATTTTAACGGTCACACATTTGCTTCAAAAGCAGTAGAGCTTGGAGCATCAGCTGTTCTTTGGAATCAAAAAGAAGCCAATCCGCCAGAAGGCGTTCCTGTTATTCTTGTAGAGGATACATTAGCTGCGCTTCAACAGCTGGCGAAATCATACTTAAAAGAAGAAAACCCTCGTGTTGTCGGTATTACAGGAAGTAATGGGAAAACCACAACAAAAGACATGATTCATTCCGTCTTGCAAACAGCGTATCAAGTTCATAAAACAGACGGTAACTTTAATAATCATATCGGTCTTCCGCTCACCATTCTTGCAATGCCAGAAGGAACCGATATTGCGGTTTTGGAGATGGGTATGAGTGCAAAAGGCGAAATCGAATTTTTATCAGACCTCGCTGAGCCGGATGCAGCAGTCATCACAAATATCGGGGAATCTCATATGCAAGATTTAGGATCAAGAGAAGCCATTGCAGATGCAAAATATGAGATCGTAAAAGGCTTAAAAGAAGACGGCATCTTTTATTACCTAGGTGATGAGCCCTTGCTTCGAGAAAGAGCAAGTTCACTTTCTCAGCGTGTAAAAACCTTTGGAGAAGCAGAGGACTGTGATATCAAGGTAACGCACATCAACCAGCTTGCAGAAGGAACAGAATTTCAAGTAGAAGGGTATGCCCAGGGTTTTCTCATTCCTGTATTAGGGAAACATAATGTGAAGAATGCACTTGCTACTATTGCAATAGGTCAGCATTTTGGGCTGAATGAAAGACAAATTGCCCAAGGACTGATGCAAACGAAGTTGACAGGGATGCGTCTTGAGCTGTTTAAAACAGACAAGGGAATCACTGTCATCAATGATGCGTATAATGCAAGTCCTACTTCTATGAAAGCCGCCATTGATCTTGTGGGGGATATGGACGGCTTTGCCAATCGTATTCTTGTACTTGGAGATATGCTCGAAATGGGCAGCGAAGAAGAAACGTATCATTATGAACTTGGCCGTTACATCAAGCCAGAATTTATTGATCATGTCATGACGTATGGCCGCCTAGGTGCATTCATTGCTGAAGGAGCGAAAAAATCATTCGGGGCTGAGCACGTATTCTCCTTTATGGACAAAGAGGACCTGAAGAAAAAACTAGCTGAAGTGGCAGGGCCTGACGATGTTGTGCTTGTCAAAGCCTCACGCGGTATGAGATTGGAAGAAGTCATTACTGCACTATAAAAGTGAGAAGGTGACAGAATGATTGGCTGTTTATGTATTCACGGTTTTACTGGTGCCCCTTATGAAGTAGAACCGCTGGCGCAATATTTAAAACAGGCGGCAGATTGGAATGTGCAGTCTGTCACGCTTCCGGGGCATGGGGATGAGCTGCAGTTAAAAGGCATTCTTTATCAAGAATGGATAGCGACAGCTGAACTCGAACTTCTATCCCTTTACCGGACTTGTGACACCGTGTATTTGGTCGGCTTTTCTATGGGCGGAATGATTGCTTCTTACTTAGCGGCGAAGTACCCAGTTGCCCGCCTTGTCCTTTTAAGTGCTGCGGCCAAATATGTGAACCCAAAACAAATGATGCAAGACACACGGCAGATGGTAAAGGAGTCCCTGTCAGGGATCGTTGATACAAACCCTTTATATGATCGATATCGCCATAAGCTCACAAGCACGCCGCTGTCAGCTGCGATAGAATTTATGAAGCTGGTAAAGCAAACGAAGAATTCGCTTGAGAAGCTTCATCTGCCTGTGTTAATTGTTCAAGGTGAAAGCGACGGGATTGTGCCTGCTTCAAGTGCAGAATTTATTTATCATAAAGTCCCGTCTCGCCAGAAAGAAATGTTTTATTTGCCGGATTGTAAACATCATGTTTGTCATGAGCCGTGTGCCCAGCAATTGTTTGAGAAAGTAGAACATTTTCTAAAAAAAGCAATTTAATATATAGAAAAGCTAAAATGTGGCTAAACTAATATAAATTGAATCCCACTTGTTAAAATTTGCATCATTTTTGTCGAATGAGTGACAGGCCTATGGTACAATAGGAAAGAAAAGGTGGTTGATTCGGTTGTTTCAATATGACGGAAAAACCTTTATCCCGCAGTCTAATTCGAGTAACGGAGAAGTATCAGCAGGAACCATATTTCAATATCGTCAGGACGGGAATATATTAACGGGCACATATCAAGGCGGCAGTATTGTATCTGGCGTACTTGTAGGAACTGTGAATGAGGATGGAACACTTCATTTTAGATACCACCATGTAAGTAAGGACGGCAGCATGAGAAGCGGATCTTGCGATTCCACTCCTAAGCAGCTGGATAACGGAAAAATTCAACTGTTTGAAAAGTGGAAATGGATGGACGGAGATCAAAGTGAAGGTGAATCTGTCATTGTAGAGCAGTAGATATATCCATTTCTGTCTTGTTGAAAAACAAATAGTGTAATGGTAAGATATAAGGTAGGGTAATTCGGGCTTTGTATATAATGGACCTGTCCTTTCAGAAAAGGGCAGTTTTTAATGATCATTCACGAGATTACTGAAACAGCAATTAGAAGGAGTTTGAATAAATTGACTATAACGTTTCAAGATTTTCAATTAAGCGAAAGTCTCATGAAGGCTATTAACCGCATGGGATTTGAAGAAGCAACACCGATTCAAGCAGAAACGATTCCTCTCGGTCTTCAAAATAAAGATGTCATCGGACAAGCACAAACAGGTACAGGAAAAACTGCAGCATTTGGTATTCCTCTGGTTGAAAAAATCGACCCAGCGTCTCCAAATATCCAAGCGATTATCATTGCGCCAACAAGAGAATTAGCGATTCAAGTATCTGAAGAGCTATATAAAATCGGCCAAGACAAGCGTGCACGCGTACTTCCTATTTACGGTGGACAAGATATCGGCCGTCAAATCCGTTCGCTCAAGAAAAATCCTCATATCATCGTAGGGACTCCAGGACGTTTACTCGATCACATTAACCGTCGTACAATGCGTCTTCAAAATGTTGAAACAGTCGTGCTAGATGAAGCAGACGAAATGCTAAACATGGGTTTCATCGAAGACATTGAAGCGATCCTTTCAAATGTACCAAGTGAACACCAAACACTTTTATTCTCTGCGACAATGCCTGCACCAATTAAGCGCATTGCAGAGCGTTTCATGACAAACCCAGAACACGTAAAAGTAAAAGCGAAAGAAATGACTGTCTCTAACATCCAACAGTTCTATTTGGATATTCACGAACGTAAGAAGTTTGATACATTGACTCGTCTTCTTGACATTCAATCACCTGAGCTTTCAATTGTCTTCGGCCGTACGAAACGCCGTGTTGACGAATTGACTGAAGCACTTAACCTAAGAGGTTATACAGCTGAAGGAATTCATGGTGACCTGACTCAAGCAAAACGTATGGTTGCGCTTCGTAAATTCAAAGAAGGTTCAATCGATGTGCTTGTCGCAACAGACGTTGCAGCACGTGGACTTGATATCTCAGGCGTCACACACGTGTATAACTTCGACGTGCCGCAAGATCCAGAAAGCTACGTACACCGTATTGGACGTACTGGACGTGCTGGACGTACAGGTATGGCGATGACATTCATCACACCACGTGAAAAAGATATGCTTCGTGCGATTGAGCAAACGACTAAACGTAAAATGGATCGTATGAAAGAACCTACACTTGATGAGGCAATTGAAGGACAACAGCAAGTAACAGTTGACCGTCTACGCACGATCATCAGTGAAAACAACTTGAACTTCTACATGACAGCTGCTGCTGAATTGCTGGAAGATCATGATTCTGTAACAGTGGTTGCAGCTGCTATCAAAATGATGACAAAAGAGCCGGATGCAACGCCTGTTCGTTTGACAGATGAAGCACCAATGATTTCAAAACGTCATCGTAACAACCGCAGCTCTTCTAAACGCAGAGACGGCGGCGGTGGCGGAGGCTACCGTGGAAAAGGCAAGAACAGCCGTTCATCTTATGGTGATAAAAAGCGTTCTTCAAATGACCGCAATCGTTCTTCTAACGATCGTCGTCAAAAGAAATCTTATAACAACTAATATACAAGAGCGAATCCTTTGCAGGGTTCGCTTTTTTTAACAGGCTAAAATTGAAACTTTTTAGGCTTTGTTACGTAATATATTGATAGAAAAGTAAGAGAATGGGGGAAGAATGTGAGAAAACAGCCGCAACGTCAAATTAGTCTAAATGGTTTAAAGGTATGGCGTCTTCAAAATGGAATTATCTCATTGATTTTCTTACTCATCATCATTGGGGTATTTGTTGCTAGCTACTATTTACAATGGCCATATTGGATTGGAGCGATCCTTTCTGGTTTATGGGTCTTACAGGTCATTTTTGGCATTTGGCTCATACCAAAAATCCGCCATCACATCTGGCGCTACGAAGTATTTGAAAATGAAATTGAAATACAGCATGGACTCTTTCGCGTCACACGTGTCATTGTGCCGATGGTTCGTGTTCAGCATGTTGATACATCACAAGGACCGCTTTTAAGGCGCTATCGTTTGGCCTCTGTTCAAATTTCGACTGCTGCCACAGTTCATGATATACCGGCGCTAGAATTAGAAGAGGCAGATGAGCTTCGTGATTACATATCTCGTTTAGCAAGGGTGACGGAAGATGATGTCTGAACCAAAACGTGTACATCCTATCTCGATGTTCATAGATTTTATATCAGATGCTGTATCCATGATTAAAAACTTCATTATCCCTTTTTTCGTGTTGATTTTTGTGAACTCGAATTCGAGCATTCGCTTTTATGCATTTATCATTCTTGGTGTGCTTCTTTTATGGAAAGCCGTATATACCATTTTAGAATGGAGACGATTCACCTACCGGATGGAAGACGATGAATTTCGTGTGGAATCGGGTGTAATCACGAAAAAGAAAAAATATATCTCGTTAGAACGAATTCAAACAGTCAATACAAGTGAAGGTATTTTCCAACGGATTTTCGGTTTAGTGCGGGTTCAAATCGAAACGGCAGGCGGTACGGATGGTCCAGAAGTGAGCCTGACCGCGATTACAAAAGCAGAAGCGGAACAATTAAAGCAGTCGATTTTCAACCGGAAGAAAAGCTTGCAGGAAGAAGGAATGACGGATGAAGCAGGAGATCTGCATGGCCATTTGGCTGCCCAGAAACCTGTGCAGGAAGAAATCAATGTCTCCTATCGTATGGGTGTGCCAGAATTGCTTTTGGCTGCGACCACTTCAAGCGGTATCGGGGTCATTATATCTGGGTGTCTTGCCATCTACACGCAAATAGATGAAATTCTCCCTTTGGACGGGTTCTTCAAGAAGTTCTCTTTTTTAAGTCATGCGAGCGTTGAAATTTATGCGATTTTGATATTTCTTGCCGTATTGATCGCGTGGATCCTGAGTGTTGGGGTAACAGCGCTTCAGTATGCGAATTTTGCTGCAAAGCGAAAAGGGAATGACATCATCATTACAAGAGGACTCATCGAGAGACATCAAATGACCATTCCACTTGCGAGAATTCAAGCAGTGAAAATCAAAGAGAATATTATCCGTGAGCCTTTTGGCTTTGCGACAGTGATGCTTGTTAGTGCAGGAGGTTCGATTACAGAGAAAGAAACCTCTTCCGTCTTATTTCCGCTCATTCGGAAGAAAAAAATAAATGAATTGCTGTCCCAATTCACGGATCATTATCATGTAGCACCAGAAACAGAGCTGAAAAAAGTGCCAAAGCGTTCACTCAAACGCTACCTGATCTCGTATGGCTTTGTGCCGTTACTTGTAGGTGTCATCCTGTCGGTGCGCTTTCCTCCATGGGGGTATTTGGGACTCATCCCGTTACCACTTGCTCTATTCTTTGGCTATTTAGCTTATAAACAATCAGGATATACAATCAAAGATTCATTGATTCAACTGACATCAAGAGGCATTGGCAAGACCACTGGCATTGTCTTGAGAAAACGAATGCAAAACTATACGATGACGCAATCCTTTTTCCAAAAGAAAGGCCGGGTCGCAAGTATTCACACCTTTGTGAAATCCTCCGCGTTGCTTGATTCCTTTGGTGTGCATCACCTTGAGGAAGAAGATGCTGCACGTGTATTTGATTGGTATTCGTATGAAAAAAATCAATCGTCTTAAACGAAAAATGTCGATCAGCTCCAGCTCAAGGAGTGATCGACATTTTTTATGAGATTAATAGCGTCTTTTTTTCGAATGGAAGAACAGGGTAATAGGTGCTAGAATCATACCGCCGATCAATCCAAACAAGTGAGCCATGATATTGATGTTCGAATTGACGAAGGTCATGATGACAGAAACAGCCAGAATCGTTAAAATCACTTGTGAATTGCCGCGGTCCATCATGTGCGGTTTAAATAGGACAAGGTATAGATACACCCCAAATAAACCAAAAATCGCACCAGAAGCGCCAACGTGTACATACTCTAAAGGCTCCACCCAATAGGTCCCGAGATTGCCAATGAACCCTGCACCAAGATAAATGATTAGAAATCGAACCTTCCCTAGCAAATGTTCAAGCGCTGGGGCGAATAAGAAAAGGGACATAGAATTAAATAAAATATGCGTGAGACTTCCGTGGAGAAAAATAGGTGTGACGAGCCGCCACCATTCCCCAGCCGCTACACCATAGTTGAAACCGACGAGATGATCCTGTCCAAGCTGTATAATAGGGATAGGAATCGCAAATATAAGCCACAGGCCGATTTGTAAAGCGAGGATCGCTGTTACGATTGGATACGATTTAATAAATTGTTGAAAGCTCTCCGTTCGAATAAACATAACAAACCCCTTTTGACTAGATAATGGTAAGTTTATAGTAACACGTTTATGAAGAGAACACTCAAATTAGTACGAGTATCATAGGAGGTACCTCATGATCAAAGGAATAGGCATTGATATTGTAGAGATCGACAGACTATCGCGAGTGCTCAGCAGACAGCCCCGTTTACCAGAACGCATTTTGACTTTAAGTGAACAGGATGTCTTTCGTACACTCAGTGAAAAAAGACAGCTGGAATTTTTGGCAGGACGTTTTGCGGCAAAGGAAGCTTTCGCTAAAGCATACGGAACCGGAATCGGTCAGTATTTAAGCTTTCATGACATAGACATTCAAAAAGACGATAATGGAAAACCCTTCATCAAAAGCGAGAAAGCGGAGGGAGATCAGGTTCATGTGTCCATTACTCATACAAAGGAATATGCTGCTGCACAAGTTTTAATTGAAAGGTTGTCAAGCTAGTCTGCATATTGTTTGTCCCCCCTTCATATATTGGGTAGTGCGATAAGGAAGGGCGAGTTGCTAACAGGCTTTGATGGTTCGCGGTACGCAGTTAACTCTTGAGGCGTACTGTTAAAGTCAAACAAGCGGTTTCTTCCTTTTAACACAATTAACGAAGGGGTTGAAAAGGGTGAGAAAAAGCTTTGTTTTGCTTGTAACGGGAATCCTTTTTGTACTGATTCTCTCCGCATGCGGTCAAAAATCTCAGCAGGATATCGTTGGAGATTTAAACAAAAAGGCAGAGGAAATGACATCATACAAAGCCAAAGCAAAAATGACCATTGAGACAGGAAATGACCCGCAGGAGTACCAGGTAGAAATTTGGTACAAAAAGCCGGAGCTTTACCGTGTCTATTTAGAAAATCCGAAAAAGGATCAGAGTCAAGTCATTTTAAGAAACGGCAATGGTGTGTTTGTGCTGACACCTTCATTGAACAAGAGCTTCCGTTTCCATAGCGATTGGCCGAATAATAGCAGTCAAGTCTATTTATTCGAATCACTCGTGAAGGACATTAAGAATGACAGTGCAGCTCAGTTCAAAGCGAAAGAGTCTAAGTATGTGTTCGAAACGAAGACCAATTATCAGCACAATCAAATGCTGCCTACCCAAGAGATTACCTTTCATAAGAAAACAATGGCGCCTGCCAGTGTAAAAGTGCTGGATAGCGACAAAAAGCCAATGGTGAAAGTGGAATTCTCTCACTTTGAATTCAATAAATCCTTTGACAAAGATGCATTTGATGAGAAGAAAAACATGACACTCTCTCAAATGGATGTTGCCACAAGTGCAGACCCATCTGACAGCTTTGCGGTGAAAACACCAGTTGATATGCCAGAAGGCGTGAAGAAGATGGAAGAGAAAGAAATGACAACAGATGCTGGGAAGCGTTATGTGATTACGTACGGCGGCAAGAAATCCTTCACACTCATCCAGGAAAAAGCGAGAGTAGCGGAAGCATCTACGCCTGTCACGATGAACGGCGAGCCGGTCGATCTTGGTATGACAGTAGGGGTTCTGACAGATCAATCTCTCTCATGGACTTCTGACGGAGTTGACTACTTAATTTCCTCAAGTGATCTATCGAAGGAAGAGCTGTTGATGGTCGCAAAGAGTGTAGAAGGCCAGTCAGCTAAATAAATGAGGTTCTCAGGCCGAAAGCCTAATAATTGAAGCATCAGCCCTGTGCAAGGGCTGATTTTCTTTGATTTGTTTCACATTATTCTTGATTTTTAGTATCATATGAGGGGATTGAATCATTCAATAGGGAAGTGTGACTGATGGACACAAATGCCTTTTATAGAGACACATGGGCAGAAATTAATTTAACAGCAATCAAGCACAATGTTTCACATATGAAAGATCATATCGGTCAAAATGTTCAACTGATGGCTGTTGTGAAAGCCAATGCATATGGACATGGAGATATAGAAGTGGCAAGAGCTGCCCTCAAAGCAGGTGCAGACTTGTTAGCTGTAGCCTTTTTAGATGAGGCCATTTCTTTAAGAAATAAAGGTATCAAAGCACCGATTCTTATACTCGGCGCAGTACCGCCGGAGTATGTCAAAACCGCTGTTCGATACAATGTAATTATGACCGCTTACTCCACCAGGTGGCTGAGGGAAGTCGTCGATATGGTGAAAGGGCAGATGGGACAACCCATTCGTTTTCATTTGAAAATAGACAGCGGAATGAACCGTTTAGGTGTGAAAACGTTAGAGCAAGTGAATGAAGTAAAGAAGCTTGTCAGCGAGCATTCTTATTTACAGCTGGAAGGAGTATTTACTCACTTTGCGACCGCGGATGAAAAGGATGAGAACTATTTTGATCGGCAGGTCGACACCTTTCAAACCTTGCTTCAGCCGCTTCATACGGAAAAACTGCTTGTTCATTGTGCCAATAGTGCAGCAGGATTAAGGTTTAAAGAAGTTTTATTTAATATGGTTCGCTTCGGCATCAGTATGTACGGGCTGTCGCCGTCAGAGGAAATCAAAGATGAACTTCCTTTCAAGCTGGAAGAAGCCATGTCGCTTCATACAAAGCTTGCCCATGTAAAGCTCATTCAAAAGGGTGAGAGTGTCAGCTATGGGGCGACGTATACAGCTAATCAAGATACGTGGATCGGTACGGTACCAGTCGGCTATGCAGACGGGTGGATCCGGAAGCTGGCAGGCACGGAAGTACTTGTTGGCGGAAAGCGCCGGAAGATTGCAGGAAGGGTATGTATGGATCAATTCATGGTTGAACTGAAAGAGAACCTTCCAGTAGGGGAGCCAGTCGTTTTGATTGGTGGACAAGGTGAAGAAATGGTATCAGTCGATGAAATTGCAAAAAGGCTTGAAACCATTAACTATGAAGTCACATGCTCCATTGGACACCGCGTCCCAAGAGTATATATCGAGGACGGCAAAAGGGTGCATGTGTGGAATCCGCTGCTTCAAGGCGGGCCAAGCTTTTTCTAAACAGCTTTCACAGGAACGATCGTCAAACTGACATCGTTCCTTTTTATTCTACAAAGAAGGGGTAAACATTCTCCCTTTTTTAGAGATTTTGGAAATACCGTATGATTTTCGGAAAAAAGCGTATAATGTGAAAGAGGAACTCCATTATCATCTTTGATTTACGGGTGAACAGCCGCTTCATGTTCTAATAAGAAATCATGAAAAAACAGCTTTGCTTGCGCATTGAATAATGGTATGATTAGTCTTGGAATGGATCGAAACGGTATCCGTAAGTTTTGTGGAGGTGTATGTTTTTTGTCTGAATCCAGCGCAACAAACGAAATGAAGATTCGACTACCGGAGGCTTTGATGTCTGAAATCGAACGAGTAGCAGAGCAGGATAAGGTAACAAGAAATGAATTGATCTACCGAGCGACAAAAACGTATATTCGTGAACGTAATATTCGACAAAATCGTGAATCGATGAGACGCGGCTACATGGAGATGGCGAAAATTAATCTGAATATCTCTTCAGAGGCACAATACGCAGAATTTGAGGCTGAGAATACAGTTGAGCGATTAGTCAGCGGGGGTTAAACATTTGATTGTTAAACGCGGTGATGTTTACTTTGCTGATTTATCTCCTGTTGTTGGCTCCGAGCAGGGCGGGGTTCGCCCAGTATTGGTGATTCAAAATGACATTGGAAATCGCTTCAGCCCGACTGCTATCGTTGCAGCCATAACAGCCCAAATACAAAAAGCGAAATTACCGACTCACGTCGAAATTGATGCAAAGCGCTACGGCTTTGAACGAGATTCTGTCATTCTCTTGGAGCAGATTCGTACAATCGATAAACAAAGATTGACAGATAAAATCACACATCTTGATGATGAGATGATGGAGAAGGTTGATGAAGCCTTACAAGTTAGTTTGGCTCTTATTGATTTTTAATATGGTGAGATTTGGTTGCTCTCTTGAGAGCAACTTTTTTTTGTGTTCAATTTTTATTAACGTTATAATGAAGAAAGACTAAAAGAAGTGCTGTTTATGTACGTAGGGGGTAAAACATGTCGAATCATATCGTGTTAGCTTTCGCAAGGGAGCATCAAGAGGAATTACAAAAAGAGTGGACGGACATTTTTAGACGACTCGGAGAAAAAGAAACGGACATGATGCTGAACGACAAAATGTATGAAACCATCTGTTCGGAATATGTTCAACTAATCATTACATCTCTTTCAGAGGGGTATAATGAGGATTTTGAAGAAAAAGTGCAAACTCTTGCTTTAAACATTGTTCAAATGGGTATATCACTTAAGTTACTGGCAAATGGTCTAACTGAAATCCGTACACATTTATATCAAAAAATGAACGATGACAAAGATACAACAGAAGAAAGTCATGACCTCATCTGGCAAATCGACCAATTCATCACACCAATTCATAACGAGATCTTAAACCAGTATTCCATCTCATGGGAGAAAACAGTTAGCCTTCAAAAAATTGCGCTGCAGGAACTTTCTGCCCCGCTGATCCCTGTATTTGAGCACATCACCGTCATGCCGCTTGTTGGAACAATTGATACAGATCGTGCGAAAAAAATTATGGAGAACCTGCTCAATGGTGTCGTCAAACATCGCTCACAGGTCGTCTTAATTGATATTACGGGTGTCCCTGTTGTTGATACAATGGTAGCCCACCATATCATTCAAGCGTCTGAGGCTGTGAGATTAGTAGGTGCGAAGTGTTTGCTTGTCGGTATTCGCCCAGAAATAGCCCAAACCATTGTGAACCTTGGAATTGATTTATCTCAAGTTACAACAAAGAATACCCTTCAAAAAGGAATTCAAACTGCTTTGGAAATGACAAATCGAAAAATTGTTTCATTGGAGGGATAACCTAGTGAGAAATCACCCGAAGATTCCAATCTTAAAACTATATAACTGTCTTCTGATTTCAATACAGTGGGAGCTTGATGATCAGACAGCTCTCCACTTTCAAGAAGACTTGCTGAATAAAATTCATGAAACAGGAGCAAACGGTGTTGTCATTGACCTCACATCCGTCGACATGATTGATTCCTTTATTGCAAAGGTATTAGGCGATGTCATCACGATGTCCAAGCTCATGGGGGCAAAAGTTGTATTAACAGGAATACAGCCAGCAGTCGCTGTGACGCTGATTGAACTTGGAATATCGCTTGAAGAAATTCAGACAGCACTAGATCTTGAACAAGGGCTTGAGACACTGAAGCGGGAATTGGGGGAATAGATATGAAAGACCAATCCTGTGTAAGAATATTGACGGAATGGGACATAGTCGCAGCAAGACAATTGGGGCGCAATGTTGCAAAAGAACTTGGATTTGGAACAGTTGACCAAGCAAGAATTACGACGGCCATTTCAGAATTAGCTCGAAACATCTATTTATACGCTGGTAAAGGTCAGATTTGTATAGACGAAGTGATGGAGCGCGGAAAGCGTGGACTCAAAGTCATCGCAGCCGATGAGGGCCCGGGTATCATGGATATACGTAAAGTAATGGAAGACGGATTTTCAACATCAGGCGGACTCGGAGCAGGTCTTCCGGGTGTCAGAAGACTGATGGATGAATTTAAATTAGACTCTGCACCAGAACAAGGAACGGAGATACAAGCTGTTAAGTGGCTTCGCTAGGAGGGAAACCATGGATTTTAAGGAGGTAATGGAGCAGCGGTACCATCAGCTGCTCAGTCGTTATATCAGTGATTTAACTGAAACATCGCTTTATCAAGCTCAAAAATTTAGCCGTAAAACCATTGAGCATCAAATACCTCCTGAAGAAATAGTGAGTGTTCACCGAAAAGTGATTCAGGAGCTTTACCCTGATTTGCCGGAAGATGTTTTTCATTCACTAGACTTCTTAATTGAAGTCATGATTGGGTACGGACTTGCTTACCAAGAACATTTAACACTCAGAGGCATCCAGCAAGAAATAAAATCTGAAATCGAAATTGCTGCAAATGTTCAGCAAACCCTTCTGGAAACGAAAATTCCAGAAGGAGATACCTTTGATATTGGTGCGATTAGTGTACCGGCAAAACAGATGAGTGGAGATTATTACCACTTTGTAACGGATCACGATACAATCAATATCGCGATCGCAGATGTCATTGGAAAGGGAATCCCGGCTGCGCTCTGTATGTCGATGATTAAATATGCGATGGATTCCTTACCAGAGTCAGGGAGCGGCCCAACAAAGGTGCTGAAAACCCTGAATCGTGTTGTCGAGCAAAACGTAGATCCAAGTATGTTTATCACAATGTTCTATGGCAGCTATAATAAAGAAACGCATGAGTTTAAATATGCATCGGCTGGTCATGAGCCGGGCTTTTTCTATTGCAAAAAAGAGGACAAATTTTACGATTTAGAAGCGAAAGGGCTTGTCCTCGGGATTGCACCAGACTTTGATTACAGACAGTATGAGAAGCATTTAGACATAGGAGACATGGTGATCTTATTCTCTGATGGGGTCACAGAATCCAAGTCAGAGGACGGTTTCCTAGAGCGGGAGGACATCAAAGCACTCATATCAGAGCACCTATCCTACTCAGCTCAAGAAATGGTGGATGCCATCTACGCCAGCTTACTCAAACTGCAGGATTTTCAGCTGCACGATGACTTTACTTTACTTGTTCTCAAAAGAAAGGTTTAGAAAATGAACATGCGGGTATATAAAACTTTAGGAAACAAGAATTTCGAGGTGAATGCATAATGAATATGTCTGTAAAAGAGCATCAAATAGATCAAAAAACGAAAATCAGTGTCAGCGGAGAAATCGATGTGTACTCCGCTCCTCAGCTAAGAGAAACGCTCATGCCTAAAGCAGAGGCGGGAGAGCATCTTGAAATCTGTCTAAAGGATGTTACGTATATGGATAGTACAGGTTTAGGTGTATTCGTTGGGCTGTTTAAAGCGGCTCAAAAAGCAGGTGGAACATTAAAGCTTGAGAACTTGTCAGAACGGCTTGTAAGGTTGTTTGAAATCACTGGATTAAAGGACATCATTGACATTTCTGCAAAGTCAGAGGGTGGGGTACAATGAACGAATCAGTAGATCTAATCGAGATGAAAATACCGGCAAAACCAGAATATGTAGGCATCATTCGTTTGACTCTTTCAGGTGTAGCGAGCCGGATGGGCTATGCCTATGAAGAGATTGAAGACTTAAAAATTGCCGTCAGTGAGGCCTGTACAAATGCAGTTCAGCATGCCTACAAAGGTGAAGACGGCGAAGATGGAGAGGTAGCTGTTCGCTTTCTTGTCTACGCGGATCGTCTAGAAATCATTGTCGCTGACAAAGGCGGTAGCTTTGACTTTAAGCAAAAACAGGAAGACTTGGGACCGTACACATCTGCTCATACGGTGGATCAATTGGCAGAAGGAGGTCTTGGTTTATACTTAATGCAAACATTGATGGATGAAGTCGAGGTGCAAGCAAACTCCGGAGTTACCGTGGCGATGACAAAGTTTTTAAACAGGGAGCGAGTTGACCATGACACAACCATCCAAAACTATGAAACTAACTAAAGATGAAGTAGACCGCCTCATCCAAAGCTATCAAACCAATCAAGATGAGCAGGCGCAGCTCACGCTGGTCGAATGCTATACAAACTTGGTTGATATGCTGGCGAAAAAATATTCTAAAGGAAAAAGCTTTCATGAGGACCTCAGACAAGTTGGAATGATTGGTTTACTTGGCGCCATTAAACGATACGACCCGCTCGTCGGTAAATCATTTGAAGCCTTTGCTATTCCAACCATCATCGGGGAAATCAAACGCTTTTTACGAGATAAGACATGGAGTGTCCATGTACCAAGGCGGATCAAAGAGCTTGGACCAAGAATCAAAATGGCAGTCGATCATTTGACAACAGAGACACAGAAATCACCTAAAGTCCAAGAAATTGCAGAATATCTGGATGTAACAGAAGAAGAAGTACTTGAAACTATGGAGATGGGCAAAAGCTATCAAGCACTGTCTGTTGACCAAGGTGTAGAGGCTGATTCTGAAGGAAGTACTGTGACGATTTTAGACGTTGTCGGCTCACAGGAAGAAGGCTACGAACGTGTGAACCAAAAAATGATGCTTGAGAGTGTGCTTCATGTGCTGTCGGATAGAGAAAAAGAGATTATCAATCTGACTTACTTGCAAAATAAGAGTCAGAAAGAGACAGGCGATTTACTTGGCATATCCCAAATGCATGTATCGAGACTGCAGCGGAAGGCAGTGAAAAAACTGCGAGATGCATTATCAGAAGATGCGTCTATGGAGCTAGGGTAATGAAACAGATTGAACAGCATGAGCATGTAAACGCCATTATCTATCAATCGAATAAAGAAGGAAAACCATGCTGCGGGGACAGTTTTTTTATTAAAGCAGATGATGAAGAACTAATTTGTGCTGTAGCAGACGGATTAGGCAGCGGTCAGTACGCCAATGAATCATCTTCTTTAGTCAGCGAAATTGTCGAAGAATATGGACATGAGGATGTAGCGACCCTCATCGACAGATGCAATCAGGCCATGAAAAATAAACGCGGTGCCACAGCTGCGATCTTAAAGGTGAATTTTTCCCAGCAGCAATTTACCTATTGTTCGGTTGGTAATATTCGTTTTATCTTGAATGCACCTTCTGGCGACTATATTTATCCACTTCCGACATCAGGATACTTATCAGGGAAACCTAGAAAATATAAAACATACACCTATTCCTACGAAAAAGGATCGATATTCATTATGTATTCAGACGGACTGAATGTGCCAAACATGCGCATGTGTTTAAAGCATGGACATTCAGTTGAAGACATCGCCAAACAGCTTGAAACATACACACAAGACAAAAAGGACGATCTCACCTATGTACTTGGTCAGCTCACGTAAAATAGCTGACCTTTTTTCTGTTTTGCCGGTTTTTTTGATACACTAAAAGAGAAGACACAGTGAGAGGATGCAAAGTATGAAGACATCTGACTTTTTATTGAAACAAATTGCGACAGAATTAAAGCTTTCAACGAAACAAATTGAAAGTGTGATCAAGCTTTTAGAGGATGGCAACACCGTCCCGTTTATTGCCCGTTATCGGAAAGAGCAGACAGGCTCACTGGATGAGGTGCAAATTCAAACCATTTCAGAGCGCTATACATATATCCAAAATGTCACGAATCGAAAAGAAGAAGTCATTCGCTTAATTGCTGAACAAGACAAACTAACCGATGAATTAAAACAGAAAATTGAACAAGCTCATAAACTGCAAGAGGTCGAAGATTTATACCGGCCATTCAAACAAAAGCGCAAAACAAAAGCGAATGTAGCCAAAGCAAAAGGGCTGGAGCCGCTGGCGGAATATTTACTCACGCTGCCAAGCGATCAGATCGAGAAGAAGGCAGCTGCTTTTATGAATGAAGAAAAAGAAGTGACGAATGTAGAAGAGGCACTTGAGGGTGCGCAGCACATCATTGCTGAACAACTGGCAGATGATCCTGATATGCGAAAATGGATTCGCAGTGAAACGTACCAAAAGGGCAGTCTGGTCACATCAGGAAAAGATGTCGAAAGCGATGAGAAAAACGTCTATGAAATGTATTACGATTATCAAGAGCCAATCAAAAAGATTGTCCCGCACCGTGTACTAGCGGTCAACCGCGGGGAGAAAGAGGGCATTTTAAAGGCAGCCATCGAACCACCTGCTGAAAATATTCGCTTCTATCTCGACAAACAAGTTCTAAAAGGCAAACAGACGACGGCGAGACCGTTTATTGAAGCAGCAATCGATGATGCATATAAACGTCTCATTCAGCCTTCCATCGAACGAGAAATACGAAAAGAGCTGACAGAAAAAGCAGAGGAACAAGCGATTCATATTTTTGCTGAAAACTTAAGAAAACTGCTGCTTCAGCCGCCGATGAAAGGGAAGCGTGTACTTGGAGTCGACCCCGCATTTCGGACAGGCTGCAAATTAGCCGTCGTGGATGATACGGGAAAAGTTCATCATATTGGCGTCATTTACCCGCATCCGCCTGTACAGAAAAAAGCGGAAGCGAAACAAAAAGTGAAAGAGATCATTCAATCATCAAACATTGAAGTCATTGCGATTGGAAACGGAACAGCCTCAAGAGAGACAGAACAATTCATTGCAGACTTGATTCAAGAGCTGGATCAGCCGGTGTCCTATTTGATCGTGAATGAAGCAGGAGCAAGTGTATACTCCGCATCTGCACTTGCGCGAGAAGAGTTTCCAGATCTGCAAGTTGAAGAACGAAGCGCCATTTCAATCGCTAGAAGATTACAAGATCCTTTAGCAGAGCTCGTGAAAATTGATCCGAAGTCTGTTGGTGTGGGCCAATACCAGCATGACGTCAGCCAGAAGCAATTAAACAGCTCGTTAACCTTTGTGGTAGAAACAGTCGTCAACCAAGTTGGTGTAAACGTCAATACAGCCTCACAGGCGCTGCTGCAATATGTGTCAGGCCTTTCAAAAGCCGTCGCTGGGAATATCATCAAAAGGCGCGAAGAGATTGGGAGATTCACAAGCAGAAAAGAATTGAAGGATATTCCAAGGCTCGGTGCTAAAACATATGAGCAGTGTATCGGTTTCTTGCGTATTACAGACGGACAAGATCCGCTTGACCGTACAGGCATTCACCCAGAGAGCTATAAAGAAACAAAACAGTTTTTACGCATGATCAACATGACGCCAGACGATCTTGGCACAGAGCAGTTAAAAGAGAAAATTGCTGAAGTGAAACTGGACGAAGCAGCAGAACAGCTAGATATTGGAACAATTACACTTCAAGATATCATCGATCAGCTCACAAGACCTGAGCGTGATCCGCGGGATGAAGTACCAAAACCGCTGCTCAAAACAGATGTATTGAAATTGGAAGACTTGAAGCAAGGAATGGAGCTGCAAGGAACGGTAAGAAACGTCGTAGACTTCGGCGCATTCGTTGATATTGGCGTAAAGCAGGATGGGCTTGTGCATATTTCCAAACTAAGCAATCGTTTTGTGAAGCATCCGCTTGACGTTGTATCGGTTGGTGACATTGTGACCGTCTGGGTGGACTCGGTTGACCAGGCAAAAGGCCGCGTTGCCCTCTCCATGCTGAAACCAGAGTAAACAAAAAACGAGGCGCACCTTAGGATGGGGTGTGCCTTGATGTGACTGAATGTTTTTTTCTATAAAAGTACCAGCATTGATTCAGCAATTTGATTTGATAATGATTTTTCTCAAAAAATGCCTTCTGCATCTGATTTTTCAGCCAGTTGGGCATCGCCCATTCCTCCTTTGATCGAAACAGTGGGTGTATCTTCAATGTATGCATAGGGGAAATTGTCCCGTTCGAGGTTTTTATAGAAAGGAACGATTTTGATTGAACGAGAGAGAGTTACAGCAGTTAACAGAGCACATTTCCCAGCAGTTCTTTGGCAAGACATTCCGCCATCAGGCTGTTTTTAATGACCGGTTAAAAACGACAGGCGGGCGATATTTACTTGGTACACACAATATCGAACTGAACCGCCGATACCTAGAGGAGCATGGACGAGAAGAATTAATCGGGATCATCAAGCATGAGCTGTGTCATTATCATCTGCATCTTGAGGGAAAGGGCTATCAGCATCGCGACCGTGATTTTAAAGCGTTATTAAAACAAGTAGAAGCCCCGCGTTTTTGTACACCGCTTAAGACTGTACAAAAGAAGCGGCGTGCGGGGAAACGCCATGAATACATTTGCACAGGATGCGGCCGGTCTTTTATCAGGAAAAGACGGTTTGATACCTCTCGTTATGTATGCGGCGTCTGCAAAGGGAAATTAAAGTGGCAGCGTACAACCGATTCATTGTGATAAGCATTCCTCTATGGGGATGCTTTTTTTGTTCCATTAGATGTGTGGACATATGGAGACAAAAAGAGACGCATGTCTCATTTTGTCTCTTTTTTCATCGGTGTGATTCGGTCAAAGCCAAAGTGTTCATGTATCTTCATGTTGGCACGATTTTTGCTTGTATAGAAGTGCAAGCAAAAAAGGATAGGAGGTTTTACCAAATGGAAATGGCATTGTCTAAAGAAAAAGCCGTATGGATGTATCAAAAAATGCAGGAAATCCGCCAATTTGAAGATCGAGTACACGCGCTTTTTACAAAAGGAATCTTGCCGGGGTTTGTCCATCTTTATGCTGGCGAAGAAGCTGTTGCCGTAGGAGTCTGTGCACATCTGAATGAAAAAGACAGCATTACAAGTACCCACCGCGGCCACGGCCATTGTATAGCGAAGGGCTGTGATCTAAAAGGAATGATGGCAGAAATCTATGGAAAAGCCACAGGTCTTTGTAAAGGCAAAGGCGGATCCATGCACATTGCAGATTTTGATAAAGGAATGCTTGGTGCCAACGGAATTGTTGGAGGCGGCTTTCCTCTTGCGTGCGGGGCAGCCCTCACAGCCAAATATAAAAAGACAGAAAATGTAAGCGTTTGCTTTTTTGGAGATGGTGCAAACAATCAAGGGACTTTCCACGAAGGAATCAATCTCGCGGCCATCTGGAAACTGCCCGTCATTTTCATCGCAGAAAACAATGGGTACGGAGAAGCGACACCATTTTCCTATGCTTCAAGCTGCAAATCAATCGTAGATCGAGCCGCCGGTTATGACATTCCCGGGATTCAGGTAGATGGAAAAGATGTGATGGCCGTTTATCAAGCCGCAGAACAAGCAATTGAACGAGCGAAAAATGGAGAAGGTCCGACATTGATTGAATGCATGACATATCGGAATTATGGCCATTTCGAAGGAGACGCCCAGCGTTACAAAACCAATCAAGAAAAAACAGAACATCAAGAAGAGAGGGATGCGATCACTCTTTTTAAAAATGAATTGATCAAGCAGCAGCTGCTGACGAATGGAGAGCTATCAAATATTGAAGCGGCAGTAACTGAAGCGATAGATGAAGCCGTTCAATTCAGTGAAGAAAGTGAATATCCAGATCAGACCGAATTATTGACCGACGTGTATGTTTCGTATCAATAAATCAGAAGGAGGAGAGGAAAATGACAAGAGAAATCAGCATGTCTAGTGCATTGAATGAAGCGATTAAGCTTGCCATGAGAAGAGACGAGGATGTCATTTTAATGGGGGAAGATGTTGCTGGAGGCGCTCATGTAGATCACTTACAAGATGATGAAGCATGGGGCGGCGTGCTCGGTGTAACGAAAGGAATCGTTCAGGAGTTTGGACGTGAGCGAGTCCTTGACACACCGATTAGTGAAGCTGGCTATGTAGGTGCGGCCATGGCAGCTGCTTCCACAGGGCTAAGGCCAATTGCGGAGCTCATGTTTAATGATTTTATCGGGACCTGTCTGGACCAAGTGCTGAATCAAGGGGCTAAATTTCGATACATGTTTGGCGGAAAAGCAGAGGTGCCAATCACAATCAGAACGACACATGGAGCGGGTTTTAGAGCAGCTGCTCAGCATTCGCAAAGCTTGTATGCGTTATTTACAAGCATCCCTGGATTGAAAGTGGTGGTGCCTTCTTCACCATACGATGCCAAAGGATTGCTGCTGGCAGCCATCGAGGATCAGGACCCTGTCATCTTTTTTGAAGACAAAACGCTTTACAATATCACAGGAGATGTTCCGGAGCGATATTACACGTTGCCGCTTGGTAAAGCAGATGTGAAAAGAGAAGGATCAGATGTGACCATTTTTGCAGTAGGCAAACAAGTTCATACAGCACTCGAAGCAGCAGAGCAATTAGCTGCGCAAGGAATTGAAGCAGAGGTGATTGATCCTAGAAGCTTGTCGCCGCTCGATGAAGAGGCCATTCTGACTTCAGTAGAGAAAACAAATCGGCTTGTCATTGTGGATGAAGCAAATCCAAGATGCGGAATTGCCGCAGATATTTCTTCTCTGGTTGCGGATAAAGGATTCGATTTACTCGACGCACCAATCAAAAAAGTGACGGCTCCTCATACACCGGTCCCATTTTCACCACCGCTTGAAGATATCTATTTGCCGACACCTGATAAGGTTGTGAACACTGTCTTAGAGATGGTTGGAAAAAGTCATGACAAGATCTTGAACTAAAGAAAGGAGAGAGGGAGATGGCTGTCGAGGTTGTGATGCCGAAATTGGGCATGTCAATGAAAGAAGGAACGGTATCTGTCTGGAATAAAGAGATCGGAGAGACCGTGAATAAAGGAGAAAGCATAGCAAGCATCAACTCTGAAAAAATAGAAATGGAGATCGAATCACCTGCTGAAGGGACGATATTGGATATAAAAGTGTCTGAGGGGGAAGGTGTACCGCCTGGCACGGTCATCTGCTATATCGGTGAAGGAAACGAACAGGTGGAGGAAAAGAAAGAAAAAAACATGCAGCCAAAACCAAAGAAAGAGAGAAAGAAAATATCCCCTGTTGCACGTAAAATTGCTCAAAGCGCAAATCTGGACATTCATACACTTGTGGGAACAGGACCAGATGGGAGAATCACGAAAGCGGATGTGCTTCGGGCACTTCCTGATGAAAAAGAGAAACAACACAATGAACCAAAGCATCAGCCAGTCAGCATGATGCGGAAAACCATTGCCTCACGAATGATGGAAAGCCTGCAAACAAGCGCACAATTAACAATTACGATGAAAGCGGATGTAACGAAACTTACAGAATTGCAGTCTCAGCTGAACGAAACGGCCGCAGCACAACACGGCACTAAATTAACCATAACCGATTTTGTAGCCAAAGCAGTGATTCTTTCCCTGCTAGAGCACCCTGCAATGAACAGTCAATATCAACATGATAGAGTCGAAACTTTTGAGCATGTACATCTTGGAATCGCTGCTGCTTTAGATCACGGGCTGGCAGTACCTGTTATTCGGCATGCGGAAAAGCTTTCACTTATTGAACTGGCGAAGAGTATCAAATCGTATGGCAAAAAAGCACGTGAAGGCAAACTTCTCCACGATGAAATTGAAGGCTCTACCTTTACAATCACTAACCTAGGTGCCTATGGTGTGGAACATTTTACCCCGATTTTGAATCCGCCGGAAGCAGGTATTCTTGGCGTTGGAAAAGCGGATCACATGCCTGTTTATCAGGGGAATGAATTATGTAAAGGGACGATCCTGCCACTCAGTCTGACATTTGACCATCGCGTGCTGGACGGGGCGCCGGCATCACAATTTTTATCAACTGTTAAAGCCTATTTAGAAAAACCAGTATCCATTCTTTTATAGGAAGAAGGTGAAATGACCATGACGCTAGTCATTATAGGAGGCGGGCCAGCAGGATATGTGGCGGCAATAACAGCCGCCCGTTTTGACAGAGAGGTTGTACTAATCGACCAAGGCCTGTTAGGAGGTACCTGCCTGAATGAAGGCTGTATTCCAACGAAAGCTCTTTTGCAAAGCGCCGATATGTACGAGCATGTGAAATCAGCAGAACATTTTGGAATTGAGCTTTCAGAAAAGGAGCCTATCATTCATTGGGAAGCTGTTCAAAAGCGGAAGCGGTCAGTCGTCAAGCAGCTGACTGATGGCGTTCGTTATTTGATGAATAAAAACAAAATCACCGTGTTAAATGGGAAAGCATCATTTCTTTCGGCACATGAGCTATTGATAGAAAGTGAAGGGAAATCAGACATCATTCAAGCAAGACAAATCATTATTGCTTCAGGATCAGAACCTGCTGCTTTACCTTTCGCCCCATTTGATAGAGAGTGGATCATTGATAGTAAGGATGCGATGACGCTCCCTTCAATACCAGATTCGCTTTGTATCATTGGCGGAGGAGTGATCGGCTGTGAGTTTGCAAGCATCTTTAGCAGAATGGGATCAAAGGTTGTCATGGTTGAACAGGCAGCACACATTTTACCTGAAGAAGATCACGATACCGCTAACTGTCTTCACGATCAGCTTCAAAAAGCTGGTGTGGAGATTTTGACATCAGCAGCAGTCAAACAGCTTGATGCCATCTCAAAAAAAGTGGTGGTTGAGAAGGAACATGGAGAGCGCTGTGACATCAAGGCCAATCATTGTTTAGTCGCCATTGGCAGAAAGCCGAGGCTGGGAGAGCTGAATCTTGAGCAGGTCGGCATAGAATTTGACAGAAACGGCATCTGCGTCAATGAGCATATGCAAACCAATCTCCCGCATATCTATGCGTGCGGTGATGTGACAGGCGGTGTTCAGCTTGCTCATGCTGCTTTTCATGAAGGAACGATTGCGGCATCACATGCATCAGGTGAAGATGTAAAGGTCAATGAACAAGTGATTCCAAGGTGCATCTACACGTCTCCAGAAATCGCGAGTGTCGGTTTAAATGAAGAGAGTGCTAGAAAACAATATGGGGAGATTCGGCTAGGGAAATTCGCATTTTCTGCAAATGGAAAAGCACTCATTTTAAATCAGCCAGCTGGTCAAGTGAAGGTCATTGTCGAACCGGAATATCAAGAAATTTTAGGTGTATCCATTATCGGGCCAAATGCCACAGAACTAATTGGACAAGCGGCAGTGATGATGCATACAGAGTTGACAGCTGATACATTAGAGCAGTTTATTGCGGCACATCCGACACTCTCTGAGGCGATACACGAAGCCTTGCTGCAAACAACTGGACGAGCGGTGCACTGCTAATAGAGAAACATTTTATCCGAATGAATTCCTGGGTCAGTCAATAATTGAAAGCGCTTTTATAATTATCTATAATGGATAAAAAGCCCCCAGAGGAGAGGATGGAATGAATCCGACGCCTTGTTATTTAAATACTTGGAAACGTTTTGTTCGTGAAGGTTTACTTGATAGGTCTCGTCTGGATAAGAGAGTGATGGAGTCATGGCACAGATGTAAACAGGCAAATGTGAACCCGTATTTAGATAAAGGACAGTCGTTGTTAGAAAAGGAATTATTCAGTATACAAAAAAAGAAGTACTCACTATTCCTAAATGCCGCTCTTCCTTACTTAAATAAAATTAGTCAGCAATTAAAAGAATCGGACATGATGGCCTTACTCATCGATGCAGATGGCTATGTGCTAAGTCTGACAGGAAGCCAAAGGACACTGGTAGAAGCGAAAAAAATAAATTTTATGGAGGGCGCGCGCTGGACCGAAGCCGATGTGGGGACGAACGCTATTGGAACGGCACTGGTCATTGGGGAAGCTGTAGCGATCAACGGAACTGAGCATTTTTCAGTCGCTTCCCACCATTGGAGTTGTTCAGCGGCCCCTATTCGTGACGCAGACGGCACGATCATAGGAGTCATTGATATCTCCTGTATGGCGAATCAAAGGCATCCTTTTATGCTTGGCATGGCTTCAACAGTTGCATATGCCATAGAGAGAGAAATTCAGGTCCAGCAAAAAAGGAAAGAGATGGAGCTGGTCAGTCATTGTCTCCAGCAGGTAGAAGCGGACGAGCCGTATGTTGTCTGTAATGAGAAAAAGCAGATTGTTTCGGCAAGCAAACCGATTAGAGATCGGTTTTCAGACTGGTACGGAATGGATGTTGAACTGCTCATGGCTGATACATTTGTTACACGAGACAAGCGTCTCATTCAGTCAGAACAAGACGGAGAGCTGCTTGGGATGTCTTTTTCTCTTGAAGAAGCAGAGAAGAGCAATATCACCGTTTCTTTTGCTCAATTTCCCGGGGAATCTGGAACAAGTACAGTATTTCAGCAGACGCTCAGCGAATTGAAACGAGCGGCACAAACAGATGTAAATGTATATATTTGGGGAGAAACAGGTACAGGGAAAGAACTGGCCGCTCGAGCGATTCACTTAGCTAGTGAAAGACATAAAGGACCGTTTATTGCCGTTAATTGTGGAGCCATACCAGAAAGCCTGTTAGAAAGCGAACTATTTGGTTATGCTGAAGGAGCTTTTACAGGGGCAAAACGTCATGGAGCAAAGGGGAAATTTGAACAGGCGCAGAAAGGAACTCTCTTTTTAGACGAAATTGGCGAAATCCCTTATGCGATGCAAGTGGCGCTTCTTAGGGTCATTGAAGAAAGAAAAGTCGTACCGCTCGGCGGGACACACGAAATCCCTTTGGATATTAGAATCATAACAGCGACACACCGTAATATGAACGTACTGCTGAAGGAAGGAAAAATACGTGAAGATTTGTATTACCGTCTTCATGTCTATCCAATCAACATTCCGCCGCTTAGAGAAAGAAAAGAAGACATTGTTGATTTATATCGTTATTACCAAAGGAAACACCAATGGAATGCGACATTTCCTGAATCTTTTTTTCGTAAGCTAGAAGCGTACCACTGGCCAGGAAACATACGAGAGCTTTTTAATCTGTTTGAACATATAAGGGTACTATTTCCTAAAGGAGGAAGGATTGGTGAATCGCAATATGCGGCGGTTTTAGAGGCGATGGATCAGAAAAAGCAGAAGTTGCATCTACCAGAATATACCGAGAATCCAAAAGAACTCACGCTAAGGGAACGCATTCAAAAGCAAACGGTGATAGAAGCACTGCACAAAACAAAAGGTCATGTGTCAGAAGCAGCGAAGTCAGCAGGGGTGCCAAGAAGCACCTTTTACAAGTGGATGCGGAAGTATAAGCTGTCATAAACTCATAGGGATCACAGCAGCAAGAAGGCCTTGGTCTTTCAGTTAGAGGTCGGGGTCTTTCTGTCATGTCTAAACAGAAAACAAAAAGGAAGGAAGAAAGGCTTGACTGTTATATTAGTATATGTTAAATTATAAAAGCCGTCGCTAATGAGACAGGAATGAAACACTTAAAAATTCTTGACACATTTTTCTGGCATAGATATAATGAAACATGTCTTATTATTCCGCAGTAGCTCAGTGGTAGAGCTATCGGCTGTTAACCGATCGGTCGTAGGTTCGAGTCCTACCTGCGGAGCCATAATGGAGAAGTACTCAAGTGGCTGAAGAGGCGCCCCTGCTAAGGGTGTAGGTCGCGCGAGCGGCGCGAGGGTTCAAATCCCTCCTTCTCCGCCATTATTGTATGGCCCGTTGGTCAAGCGGTTAAGACACCGCCCTTTCACGGCGGTAACACGGGTTCGAATCCCGTACGGGTCATGTTTTGTTTTTTGATTCGTTGGGCTATAGCCAAGCGGTAAGGCAACGGACTTTGACTCCGTCATGCGTTGGTTCGAATCCAGCTAGCCCAGCCATTTTTTATATATGTTTTTCTGCATAGCAGATGAGCCATTAGCTCAGTTGGTAGAGCATCTGACTTTTAATCAGAGGGTCGAAGGTTCGAGTCCTTCATGGCTCACCATTGTCACGCGGGTGTGGCGGAATTGGCAGACGCGCTAGACTTAGGATCTAGTGTCTTTATGACGTGGGGGTTCAAGTCCCTTCACCCGCATTGTTTTTTCAAACAGTGCACTTATGAATATATGAGCACATCATACACGCGGTCGTGGCGGAATGGCAGACGCGCTAGGTTGAGGGCCTAGTGGGTGAATAACCCGTGGAGGTTCAAGTCCTCTCGGCCGCATCTAAGAAACCAAAGGTTGTAGACCTTTGGTTTTTTTGTGCTTTCTAATTAGTTTGAACAGTTATATATGATAGTTTACGATGATAACAAGTTTAGTGAAAAAAGAATTTTTCTAAAATTGTGATAAAATATTGAAGAGTAGGAAAGGGGAAATAAAAACATGTCAATTTACCATAAAGTCATTGGAGAAGGGTATCCGATCGTGATATTGCATGGTTGGACTCTTGACCATCAGGTAATGTTACACGCATTGGAACCGGTATTCGAAAAACGAAGCGGTTGGAAGAGAATATACATAGATTTACCAGGTATGGGACGTTCAAAGCCACATCCGTCTATTCAGAACTCTGATGATGTGCTAGAAGCGATATTGTGTCTTTTGGACGAGATTATCCCTGATGAACAGTTTATTGTTTGTGGTTATTCATATGGAGGGTACATCGCCAGAGGTATCGTTCGTTCACGTCAGGAAACCGTTCGTGGATTACTGCTTGTGGCGCCCATGACTATACCAGAATTCAATGAAAGAGTCGTACCAGAGGCGGCGGTTTTAAAAAGTGACAGCAGCTTCATATCACAATTGTCTTCAGAGGAGGTAGATGAATTTTGCTCTATGATAGTTGTGCAAGGAAAAACGGAATGGGAGAGGTTTCGAGATGAAATTTTACTTCCTTCTAAACAAACAAATCATGATTTCATCAACAACATTCATCAAAATGGATATGGTTTTACCTTCGATATTTCAACTGATCTTAAGTATCCAACGCTCATTATCACAGGGCGCCAGGACAATGTAGTCGGATACCACGATGCATGGCGGCTCATCGAAGATTATCCAAGAGCCACTTTTGCGGTGCTTGATATGGCTGGTCACAACCTACAAATTGAACAACCCGATGTATTTAACTCATTAGTCGATAATTGGTTAAATAGACTTGAGTTGGAAAGTCTTTAGTAAGGTACAACTTATTATAGAATTCAAGCTTTATGATTAACATGTCTATACCTTTTACCATCATCCCCCTGTCTAATGATGTACTTATGTTTCTTCTAATCAACAAATTGCAATTATTACCGATTCATGCTATAATGAAAAGTAATTATTTTTGTTCGGCGTAAAGGATAGTATGAAGATTGACTTTTCGTCTTGAGGGTACTTTGGGCAAGGATAGTATAATACATTGTGTGGTAAACGCACGAGGAGGCAACAATCATGGAACAAGGTACAGTAAAATGGTTTAACGCAGAAAAAGGTTTTGGATTTATCGAACGTGAAGAAGGCGACGATGTATTCGTACATTTCTCAGCTATCCAAGGCGACGGATTCAAATCTTTAGACGAAGGTCAAAAAGTATCATTTGACGTAGAGCAAGGTTCTCGTGGAGCTCAAGCTGCTAACGTTCAAAAAATTGCTTAATCTTCATTCTTTTAAAACAGGTTCTCTACGGAGAGCCTGTTTTTTTGCATGAAAAAACCCTACTCAACGTACAAGTAGGGAGATGGTACAAGGTATTCGTAAAAATTTCATGCTTCAAAGGTTAGTTTAGTATAACATACTGGATTGACAATATGCGGAATTTTCCTAAATAATTTCTTTTTCTTTTCAAAGTGACAGGGCGTGGAGCTATTCGTAGAGAATGTTCAACAAATGAGGGAGAAGGTGGGAGTAAAAAAGTGGTATAAATTTTTAAGAAAAGCTCTTAATCTGTTTTTCGGTAATTCCTTCGATGACTTCCAGTTCACTAATCAAATACTCATAAGCATCATCCAGCATTTTCTTTTCGCTTGAATTGAGTGGTTTTTCTTTTTTCATTCGCAAGAGGTCACGTACAACTTCAGCGCCTTCTTGGATATCGCCTGTTTTGATTTTGTTTGTATTGATTTTATACCTTTCTTTCCAGGACAATAATGTATCTGAGGTTCCATTCTGAAAAATGTGGATAATGTTCTTGATGGCAAGTATATTCGTAACTGCTCTTATATTTGACCCTGACATTTTCTTTGTTGGAATCATCACTTTCATCTGGCTGACGGACATCTTAATGACATAATACTCTTCTGTCTCGGCAGAAAATTTCTTTTCTTCTATGGCTTCAATTATGCCTGTTCCGTGCATTGGATAAACAATGTTATCACCAATTTGAAACATTTCATCCACCTCCATAAATTGTATCTACTATAAGGGTATCACAAATGAAGGTGTAATAACCAAATTTTTAATAATAACATGTTTTTTATTTTTATGTCAATATTTTTTGTGCGAATTTCAGAGGATTTTTGCTGTGAAATGTCCATTGCATACACCTGTGTAAAAGGAAAAGGTTGAAACATAACAAAAGACCAGCCAATCAGGCTAGTCTCTTAAAACAAATAGCAATCACAACGTAGCAATATCAATCACAAACCGGTAACGCACATCACTTTTCAGCACACGTTCATACGCTTCATCAACTTGATTCGCGTTAATCACTTCAATTTGTGGTGCGATGTTGTGAGCCGCTGCGAAATCGAGCATTTCTTGTGTTTCTTGGATGCCGCCAACGAGTGAACCAGCAATGCTGCGACGGCCGGAAATTAATGAAAAGACGTGGAATTGATCCGGCTTAGGCGGTGCACCGACGTTTACCAAGGTTCCATCTACACGGAGTAAGGACAGATAGGCATCCACATTAATGTTGGCAGAAACCGTATTGAGAATGAGGTCATACTGACCGGCTAGTGTCTGAAACGTTTCAGGATCACTTGTAGCAAAATAGTCTTTTGCGCCAAATGATAGTGCTTCTTCTTTTTTATTTAAAGAGCGGCTCAATACCGTCACATCAGCGCCCAGAGCACTCGCGAATTGAATGGCGACATGGCCGAGTCCACCCATTCCGACGATAGCAACCTTTTTGCCAGGGCCTGCCTTCCAGTGCTTTAATGGAGAATAAGTTGTAATGCCAGCACAGAGAAGAGGGCTTGCGGCATCAAGAGGCAGTTGATCAGGAATGCTGACGACAAATCGTTCAGTCACGACAATTTTTTGACTGTAGCCGCCATAAGTCGGTTCCCCGTCATAGTCACGGCTGTTATATGTTTGGACGACCCCTTTTGTGCAATACTGCTCGTCTCCATTTTGACAATATTCACAGGTGCCGCAGGAATCCACAAAGCAGCCAACACCTACACGGTCACCGATCTGAAACTTCGTCACATCATCCCCTACAGCTGCAACGACCCCAGTAATCTCATGACCAGGAACCATTGGGAAAATACCGCCGCCCCATTCATCAAAAGCGCTGTGGATATCTGAATGACAGATCCCGCTAAATTGAATATCAATTAAAATATCATGTGGACGAAGCGCTCTTCGTTCAATGGTCGTCCGTTCAAAATTCGCTTTTGCGTGTGAAACACTTAAAACATTTGATTGGTGCGTCTGACACATTCTTGATCATCCTTTCAAAAATAAGATTCGATTCTTTCTTCTATACTGTACTTCTTAAAGTGAACTATAAGTCAACAGAAAACCTTCTGTAATAACGAATTCAACATTCTTGAATCGAGAATTGAGCCAAAAGCATCTTGCTTTCTTTTTCAAAATGGAGATGATGAGGAAAGGGAGATCGGAATGTAAGAGAAAGAGGGAGGGCACAATGAAAATAGCACAAGCAGCAAAACAGCTCGCTTTATCCACTGCGACACTTAGGTATTACGAAAATATTGGTTTGATTAAGGAAATCAAACGTGACGATCATGGGATTCGTGATTATACAGAGGATGATCTTCAATGGATTGAATTTATCAAGTGTATGAGAAATGCTGGGCTCTCGATTGATGCGCTTAGAGAATATACAGCCTTATTTTTTGAGGATGATGATCATACGTTATCTTCGCGAAAAAACATTTTGGTCAATGAACGAGAAAGACTTGTCCAAAAACAAAAGGAAATCGAAGAGACCATTAAACGATTGGATTTCAAAATAGAAAGTTATGAAGATATTATCCACAATCATGAGAAAAAACTCGCTCATCAGCTGAAAACTAGTTCAAATTAAACGAAGAAAAACCTGTGACAAGTCACAGGTTTTTTTGATAGAGTTATCTTTTTGTGTAACGAACCCAGTTATAATGTGCGTGGAGCGGGGTAACACCGTTGTAGGAGCCGAGCCATTCATCGACACCTGCACCATTCCACAGGTTCATCATAATTTTCCCTGGTGTTTGAGGAATTTGTGTGGTGGCGGTATGCTTTAATTGTCCATCGACATACCATTTGATGGAGTTTGGCTGCCAGTCAAATGCATACGTGTGATAAGAGTTCGCTGCATCGAAACCAAGGTTGACAATCTTTTCATGATTTCCTACACCATTGGTATAGTAGTTAAACTGTACCTTTGTCGTATCTTTTCCTAGAAATTCAATGTCAATCTCATCCCAAGGCGTGCCATCAGTCGGTCCCGTATAAGTGAAGAAAGAAGAGACGATCCCAACATTTTTAGCTGGCTTCATGTTGACTTCATATAGCCCATAGCCGTACGTTTGAACGGAGCGGTTTTCTCCGCAGTCAAACTTGTTATAGGAGGGACTTGTGAGCGATAAACGCATTTCACCTGCTGAGGTCATAGACACATTATTTGCACGCCACGTACAGTTAAACATGTTTCCATTCGAGTATCCATCGGCTTTTTGCCATAACCCCGTATTATAGTTATTAAAAGTTTCATAAAACGATCCACCCGTTTGTGCCGAGGCACCCACAGTAAATGTGGACAAACTCAAGACTAATCCAGTGACAACCAGCATCAACATTCGTTTCATACGGTACATATTCGCATTCTCCTCTCCTTTTATGGAAGCGCTTTCTTAATTGATCATACATGATTCTTTCAAAAGGGAAAATCGGTCTAAATAATGATAAACTGTGTGCATCATTTAATAGAATTGAAAGAAGGATCATAAGTAAAAAATAATGATTGACAATGCGGACAGTTGTCCGTAAGATAATATCGGGACAATTGTCCTAAGAAAAACCTAAAGTGTTTTGATTTAACACATAGAGATGAGTGTCATGTGGATGAAGGTAAAGAAGGTGTGTATGGTGGAAAAGGATATTGGTGAGGAAATTGAAGAGATCGCATTCTCCTTGTTTCAAGAATTTGGTGTAGAAAATGTCAGCATGCATAAAATTGCGAAAACAGCTGGTGTTGGACAGGGCACTCTATACCGCCGCTACGCCAATAAAAGTGATCTATGCCTTTCTATCCTTGGGGAGAGATTTGAACAGCTGATCCCAGCTTTGCATCTTTACTTGAGCAAAATAAGTGATCAGCCGGTTCGTGAACGTTTACGCTATGTTCTCGAAGAAATTCATCTGATCGTCGGTCACCATTTAGACTGGATTCGGATGCTCACAATCTCTGGGAATTTAGAGCAGACAAGTAAAGTGTATGATAGTCATTACAGTCAATCACTCAGACAAATCATTCGTGAATTGCTTGAAGAAGCGAGAGAAAAGGGAGAAGCGAATATACAGGATATAGAACTGACAACGTTATGTATGTCTTCTCCAATGACGCCTGAGCTCATGTTTTATATACATGAATCTGGCTATTCGATCGACAAAATTGCTCGATTTGCTGCAGAAAAACAGATTTTATCCGTCTTTCAATAGACATGAAAGTGGCTCATTTCTGACCACCCTGACTTCCTAAGGTTCATCTAAATTGAAAAAGAAAAGGAGCCAACTTAATATGAACAAACAGCAAGCAGCAGCTTCTGAAATTCGAACGCTGCCCATTATTATTTCTTTTATCACAGCTGGATTTATTGGCCTGTTCAGTGAAACGGCATTAAACATGGCGCTGAGAAGTTTAACGTTAGACTTTGGAATTGAAGCGACGACTGCTCAGTGGCTGACAACAGGATATTTATTAACACTTGGTATTCTCGTGCCGATTTCAGGACTCATTCTTCAATGGTTTACGACAAGGCAGCTTTTCATTACGTCGCTCGTCTTTTCGATCATCGGAACATTTATTGCGGCGGTTGCACCGGTCTTTAGTATTTTAATGGTAGCACGTGTCGTGCAGGCAGTCGGTACAGCATTGCTTCTGCCATTGATGTTTAATACGATTTTGGTCATCATCCCGCCTCATAAACGAGGCCGATCAATGGGGATTATTGGTCTTGTGATTATGTTTGCACCAGCTGTCGGCCCGACAGTCTCTGGTCTTATTTTGAAATCGTTGACTTGGCATTGGATTTTCTGGATTTCACTTCCTTTATTAATGGCTGCACTTGTTTTTGGTTTTATCTTTATGCAAAATATTACAGAACCAACAAGACCGAAAATCGACATTCTATCGATTGTGCTTTCAACCATTGGTTTCGGAGGAATTGTATATGGATTTAGCAGTGCCGGTGAAGGCGGCGGCTGGAGCAGTATGCATGTCATCGTTGCAATTGTAGTTGGTGTCATAGGGATTCTCGTGTTCTCTTTAAGACAGCTAAACATGAAAGAACCAATGCTGAACTTAAGCCCGTTTAAATATCCGATGTTTGTCATTGGGTTACTTCTGATTTTAGTGTGTATGATGGTAATGCTGTCTGCTATGATGATTTTGCCATTGTATCTGCAAACGTCCTTGGCGCTTTCTACATTTACAGCAGGTTTAATGCTATTGCCAGGTGGAATTATCAACGGACTGCTATCTCCAATCATGGGTGGTCTATTTGATAAATTTGGTCCAAAATGGCTTGTCATTCCAGGTCTTGTCATTGTCGCAGCGACGATGTTTGGCTTTACGAATCTAAGTGTGAATACGTCGATTGGATTCATTGTAACTCTTCATATTACCTTAATGATCGGAATCGCGATGATCATGATGCCTGCTCAAACCAATGGATTAAATCAGCTTCCGCCAGAGCTATATCCGCATGGTACAGCGATTATGAATACCTTGCAGCAAGTGTCAGGAGCCATTGGTACTGCGATCGGTATCTCGATCCTTTCATCAGGAGCTCGCAGCTTTATGGAAAATGTATCTGATCCCGCAAATCCGGTGAATCAGCTGCTCGCCTTTACAAATGGTGTCCAGCATGCATTTATCTTTGCCGTGATCATGACCGTCATTGGATTGATTATTGCTTTCTTCATTAAACGAGTGAAGGTAGAACAGCAAGTATCATAAGAGAAATGAAAAGCACTGAGGACATAGCGCCGCAGTGCTTTTTTTCAATAAATTAGTCTTTCATCAAATAATGATATCATTAAATATGAAAAAAAGAGTCGTACATAGAATAGCGGTGAATACTCGAAACGGCTTCTACTTAAAATTCTTTCTCAAATTGGTGCAATGCCTTTTCTAATTTTGAAAGCCCATCGTCAATCTGTTCTTTTGTGACGGTCAGAGGAGGGATCATTCTAATCACTTCTCCTTCGTTACCGCATAAGTAAAAGAGAACTCCCTGCTCAAGGGAATAATCTAAAATCTTCATGACGGCGCTTCCATCGGGTTTTTTTGTTTTTGGGTTTATCATTTCAATTCCAATCATTAAGCCTACCGAGCGTATCTCTCCAATGACCGGGTGATTTTTTTTCATTTGTTTTAGTTTTTCAGCAGCATATTGACCAACCACTTTTGCATTATCTAGTAATCTTTCTTCTTTCATTATTTCAAGAGTGGTCAACGCTACCGAACAGGCAATTGGATTTCCACCGAACGTTGTTCCATGACTTCCAGCAGGCCATTTGCTCATCAGTTCTTTTGAAGCTACTGTGGCACTTAAAGGTAGACCAGAAGCTATTCCTTTAGCGATAGCCATAATGTCTGGGGTGACTTCAAATGTCTGAGCAGCAAACCACTCTCCTGTGCGTCCAAAGCCAGTTTGTACTTCATCAAAAATAAGCAGTATACCATGCTGATCGCATATTTCGCGGATCTTTTTCAGCCACCCTTTAGGAGGGATGATGTAGCCGCCTTCTCCCAATACAGGTTCTAATATGACGCAGGCTACTTCTTCAGGTGTCACTTGGTGTTTAAATAATTCTTCAAAATGTTTTTCTAATTCGTTAATGCAGAAAGTTTCTGGGTCTTTACCTTCGGGGCATGCCTGCATATTAGCGTAAGGCAGATGATAAGTCAGGTGAGACGGATTTATATATTTTCTATATTTACTTTTTGATGTTGATACGCTTAAAGCACCTAAAGAACGGCCATGAAAGCACCCCGTAAAAGAAATAGCATAAGGTCTCTTTGTTGCATATTTAGCCAATTTTAAAGCTCCCTCAATTGCTTCAGCGCCACTATTGGCAAAGAAAAAACAATTTAAATCTCCTGGCAGAATTTCACCTAGAGATTTGGCCAGCTTTAAAATAGATTCATACATAATGACTCCCGAAGGGCCATGAGTTAATTGATCTGCTGCATCCTTGATACTTTGTACGATTTTAGGATGGCGATGTCCTGTATTAGCTACTGCAATCCCGGAAGTAAAATCTAAATAGGTTTTCCCATCCAGCCCGTAGTAATAACAACCTTCTTCTTTTACCACAGGTAAGTTTGGATGATCTTTGGCCATGCTAGGTGCTAAATAATCACTCATGTTCTCAACTAAGGAACTCCAGTTGTTGCTCATAAAATCTCCCCCCTTAAGCTTTTTACACCTCTACCTTTCCTCTGTTGCAGGTGTAGAATAACACGAAAATAATTAACTGAAAATTTTAACTTATTTATGGTAACTATTGAAATTAATGATGTGAGATAATCTGACAAGATGAGGTTTTTAAATATCTTTTAACTTTACAAAAAAAAACCGAACTAACCATTATTGGCAGTTCGGTTTTTTGTACGATCAGATATTCCAAATATCTATCTTAATGGTTGTTAATCAGCTATTTACTTTAAGGGTACGCAAATATTCAGAGAATTTCTCAAGACCTGCTTTTAATACATCTGTTGAACATGCGTAACCGATACGAACGTAACCTTCCATATCAAAGCAAGAACCTGGCGTTAAGAATGTGCCATTCGTTTTAAATAGGTCAACGCAAAATTCTTCTGATGAAACAGGGTAATCGTATTTCAGCATAGATGTTGTGCCTGCACGTGGCTTTACGTAGGAGATTGAAGGTTCGTTTTGAACCCACTCATCTAAAATAGCCAGATTATCTTTGATAATTTTGCGGCTCCTCCCTAGGACTTTGTCGTAGTTTTTAAGAGCATGAACGGCTAACATATCGTCAAGCACACCACAGCTGATTGTTGTGTAATCAGGGTGTTTTATGCATTCAGCGATCACATCACTTGGACCTGCAATCCAGCCAAGGCGCAATCCGGCTAATGAAAATACTTTTGACATACTTGATGTACTGATTCCTTTTTCATATAAATCAGCAACAGATGGCACAACAAGGTTATCTTCCTGTAATAGGTTTCTGTATACTTCGTCGCACAGCAAGTAAGCATCACTTGAGCGTGCAATTTCTACAATTTCTTCAAGCATTTCTCTCTCAATAATAGCACCTGAAGGATTATTCGGATTGTTGATAATAATCAATTTTGTTTTTTCGTTAATCAGAGACTTTAATTCGTTTAGATCCGGCAGGAAGTTATTTTCTGGTCTCAATGGCAGCAGATCTACATTCGCGCCAAATGAAGCAGGCACATCATATAACTGCTGGTATGTTGGGTGTACAGCAATTACATGATCTCCTGGCTCAATAAGAGAATAGAGCACTAAGAAGTTTGCACCAATTGCTCCATTCATGACAAGTACATTATCAGCTTCAACTGTCTCATACAGGCCAGATACTAAGCTTTTAAACTCTGGAGATCCTTCAATATGTCCGTATGTTAATTTTTTCTTTCCGACTTCATTGAAAAAATCTGCCGGATTTGAGCCGTCGATTCCAATCAACTCATTTACAGTGAAAGATTCAACACATGTTTCCGCGATATTATAAACGGCCTCTTGCTCGTATAAATTCATCCAATGTTCTACAGCAAATGTTTTAATATTCATCCGATTAACTCCTCTGTAAGTATGATCTTATTTTTTTGATACGTAGTCTTTTGGTAAAGAATACTTTCTAAGATCTGCTGATTTAAAAGGCTATCGATCAGTTACAGCTTTGTCGACATCCCAATTTGTTTTTCTTCTGCCTGTTCTAGAACATAGCTCGCTGTCAATAGATCTTGAAGAGAGATGCCTGTACTGTCAAAAACAGTGATACCTTCTGGAGAAATGCGTCCTGGTGCTTGATTTGTAATCACTCCTCCAATTTCCGAAATGATGCTATCTTTTGCGATGATGCCTTTTTTGAATGCAGTTTCAAATTCTCCTACCGTAACAGACTGTTCAAGGTCATCAACGAATATGCGAGCATCAGTTAAAATATTTTCATCAATTTCCTGTTTTCCTGCCATGTCTGCACCCACACATGAAAAATGAGTACCTGGCATTACCCATTCTTTTAGAATAATTGGTTGGCGTGCTGGAGTAGCTGTAATAATAATATCTGCATTTCTCGTAGCTGTTTCAATATCATTAACCGGCGTATACTCAATCTCTATCTTTTGAAGCATTTCTTCATAAACTTCCGGGTTTTGTTCTTTAGTTTGAGCTAACAGCTCTTTTAACTTGCCTTTGATGTCTGCACAAAACTGACCAGCTTGGTCAAATGAATGAGCATTATACACTCGAACTCTTTTGATATGGTTCATTGTCATTAAAACAGCTAAGATTTGATAAGCTGCAACATGACCTGATCCTACCATAAGCAATTCTTCTGAATCTTTTCTTGCTAAATATTTAGCTCCAATTCCACCAGCTGCTCCGGTGCGCATCATGGTCATATACTCACCGCTCAAGATACCGATTGGAAGGCCTGTACGGCTGTCAAGAACTAAGACAGTTCCAACAACAGCAGGAAGGTTTTTAGAAGGGTTGTCACCGAACCAGGAAACAAGTTTTAAACCGAAAATGCCTGCTCCTGACAATTCTCCTGATTTAATATCCATGTCCGCTTTACCAGGTTCGAACTCGTGAAACACCATTGGGAATAAAGAAGCTTCTTTATTTTCTTTTAAGACGTAAGCTTTTTCTACGATATCGATTACATTTTTCATATCAAGAATAGCTTTGATATCTTCATGATTTAATACTTTAAATGGGTACATAATATTCTCCCTTTCCCTTACTTCGTTAAGCTCTTTATCAAATCTATCACAGGATGAAACAAGCTAAAAATTAATTAATTTAATAGTATGCATTAGAAAACTTTAGCGATATATCATAACCTTAAGAGTAAGGAGATGATTTGGTTTTTATTGGTATTTTAAATTAGGCGATTCAATAGTTACCAATAAAAAATGAATGATTCGTATCAAACTTTTAGATTTTCTCGTTAAAATTTTTGATATAATGATTTGATTGCTATTCTCTTCAGCGCATCTTGTCTATGGGGTTATATGGTTTACCTTATATCCTATGAGAAAGATGATTACTTTATATACTTTTGGTTAGGAGCTTTTGTAGGCTATAAAAAATATAGATAGTGAGATGAAGGTTAAATGGAACTCAGAAATCTAAAAACTTTTCAAGTAGTAGCCAATGAATTGAATATGACCAAAGCTGCAAAGATCTTAAAATATACTCAACCCACTATTACTTTGCAAATTCAAGTATTAGAAAGGGAACTAAACCATTCTCTATTCACCCGTATTGGAAAAAAAACGTTTTTGACGCCTGCTGGAAAAAAATTAAAGCAGCATACAGATAGATTATTTGAATTAATGGAATATATGGAAAGAGACATGGAAGAGTTAAATGGTCCGTCCGGAAGTCTAACTATTACAGCTTCAGAATATTATTGTACGAATCACCTTTCCCTACTGCTTAGTTCTTATACAAAATTGCATAAACAAGTTAAGCTGCGCCTCATGCCAGCAAACAGCCTTATAGCTGTCGATAAAATTTTAAATAATGAAGCAGATATTGGGATTGTTGCAGGGGAAGTTGATTCCTCAGAATTAGAAAAGTTTGTTTTAGAAAGGGAAAAGGCGGTGTTGGTTGTCTCCGCCGATCTTACAAAAAACCGCTCTAAAGAAGAGATTATAGAATCTTTTCCGTTTCTTGCTTATCATGAACATTGCGGTTTTAGCTCAATTACAGAGCAGTGTTTTTCTGAAATTAACACCCGTCCATCTTCTATCATTGAATGCGGGGGAAGTGATGAAACGATTAGGCGGGCAGTTTTAAATAAAACCGGAATCGCCTTGCTTGGTGAAAATATGATTAAAGAAGAATTAGCAGAGGGTATTCTTATCCCATTGCATTACTGTGAAAAACCAATTGAAACATCTGTCGTATATTTAAAAAGTCGTTCAGAAGGACCAACCATTCAATCTTTCTGTGAATTGCTCAAAGAAACTTGGTTTGCAGTTACAGATTGATCATTTTTTCTTAAAAATTATTTATTTTTATAGGTTTTCAGCTGTGATATAAAAACGAGTTTTCCCATTTACATTAAACATGGACAACTCGTTTTCTTCGTTTTTTCATTCTCTTAGTATCGTGTGTTAAATTCAGTGCGTTACTTAGCTTTATTGATAAGTTTAGCTAATAAACGTATACCTTCTTCAATGTCTTCTTTTTTTATTTTGATTATTCCAGTAAGGTGCTGCTGATTCAGTAGAAGGAAAAGAGGAAAAAGGAACGAATGAGTTAAGAAGAAATGAATAAGATAGGAGTCTGAGATCATGAACTTAGAAGAACAAATCAAAATCGCTGCTTCATTACGCCAGCCATCTGAAGGTTCATTAGCGAGTCAATCGGAACTAAAGCCAGTAAATCCTCCTGATGTGAACAAAATGGAATATGACATTCCAACAAGTGCTGGCGAAACAAAGGTGTGGGTGTTTAAGCCAGTGAACACATCAAAGCAGCCGCTTCCGGTTTTTGTGAATTTACATGGTGGCGGATTTATCATGGGCAGTGCTGAAATGGATAATCCATGGTGTCCAGTCATTGCAGACCGGGCGCAATGTATCGTGGTCAATGTCGAGTATCAGCTTGCTCCTGAGCACCCTTTCCCAGCGGCTCTTCATGAATGCTACGATGTACTGAAGTGGTTGTATGAACATCCTGACGAGCTTCAAATCGATCGGAATGCATTAGCCGTTGGCGGACATAGTGCAGGAGGAAATTTGGCAACGGCTGCTTGTCTATTGAATATTCAAAAAGGAAATACACTCCCAATTGTTTATCAGGTGCTTGATTATCCGCCGCTTGATCTAGCCACTGATCCAGCAGAAAAGCCAGCGTTTGATGAAGCGATTCCAGTTGAATTGGCGAGACTCTTTAATTCCTTCTATCTGCAAGGCCAAGATCCGCGCAATCCGCTCGTTTCTCCGGTTTTTGCAGATCGTACATCCTTGGCACAAATGCCTCCAGCTCTCGTCATCACAGCAGAGAAGGATTCGCTGGCTGAAGAAGCTGAGCAATATGCTGCCAAGTTAAAAGAAGCTGGGATAGACGTCACGTATAAACAATTTAAAGGAGTTCCACACGGCTTCACGCACGCCGGAGATTTAGCCATAGCTGAAGAAGCTTGGCATTTGATGGGGGATAAGCTAAAGAAGGCGTTTGAATAAAAAAAGCAGTGTGATTCAAAAGCACAGGAGACAACGGGCCTGTGCTTTTCTTATTGTTTCTGAAAAAAAGCGTCAGATATCTTTCCTCATTGTCGATATAATAGAGAAAATAGATGATTTCTAAAAAAGGAGCTAATGAAATGAAAAAAGAACAGCTGCAGACATTTTGTCTTTCCTTAAAAGGAACAACCCATGATTATCAACCTGAGTGGCAGGCAGATCGTTATCATATTGGCGGAAAGATGTTTGCTATGATGGGGGGAGATGCGAATCGAAAGCCTGTCATCACTTTAAAATGTGATCCTCTTCGTGCTGAAGAACTAAGAGAGATGCATGAAGGAATTATCCCTGGCTACTATATGAATAAGACTCATTGGAATTCCATTTACCTTGATGCAGAGATTCCATCCTCATTTGTAGAGGAGCTAATCGAACATTCCTATCAATTGGTTTTTCAAAAATTAACAAAAAAATCTCAGCATGACATCCTCCAAAATGATTCAAAAGGAAGTAACTGAGGAGCTGTATCTAAGTTGACATGATGCCCTTTGACTCTCTTCAAAATTGACTTGAGCGAAACGCTGTCGTTATAATTTAACCAGTTAGAAGACGCGAATAGGGGGATATAAAATGGGCTATACAGTCATTACAGGAGCAAGCTCAGGTATTGGATATGAGGCGGCTCTCGCCTTTGCAGCACGAGGGAAAAATCTTATATTAGCTGCACGCCGGCTCAATAAACTCCAAGAATTGAAGAAAAAGATTCATGATCAATATCCCGATATCACAGTAGTCATACAGTCAGTTGATTTAACAAACATAGAGCAAGTGTATTCATTTTATGAATCATTGTCAGATTATGAACTGGATACGTTCATTAATAATGCAGGGTTTGGTCATTTTGGCTCTATAGGAGAACAAGATTTAAGTAAAATTGGGGATATGCTTCATCTGAATATAGAAGCATTAACGATTCTATCCACCTTATTTGTTCGTGATTATGAGCAAGTAGAGGGAGCTCAGCTCATTAACATTTCTTCACGAGCAGGCTATACAGTCGTTGGCAATGCCGTCACCTATTCAGCAACGAAGTTTTACGTGAGCGCCTTTACAGAAGGACTGGCCCTAGAATTGAAAGAAAAAGGTGCCAAATTAAAGGCAAAAGTTTTAGCGCCATCCGCGACAGAATCAGAATTTGCAAAGCGCTCATTGGATGTAGACGAATTTGAATATGAAGGCAATTTCAAGAAATATCATACATCAAAAGAAATGGCTGCTTGTATGCTTGAGCTTTATGACAGTGAAAAAACAGTCGGTATTGTGGACGGAAAGACATTCGAATTTGAATTGAAAGATCTAATCTTTTCACACGCAGGTTCAATGAAGAAATAACGATTCCCATCACTGAGGTACATTTCCTCAGTGATTTTTTTTGGCATGATTGACTGAATGGTCAAGCATAGGAGGTATGTAACAAGATATATACCCTTCGTCTCTATATAGAACAGGAGCTTGTACGTCCTGCGCATTATGTGGTTTTTTCATGCATTCTTTGATAAAACAAAGAATCACATGTCCAGTAGATAAGACTGCTCATGATGATGATGGGTAAAGACGCCGGGCTCCCAATACCATCAACGAAAAAAAGCATGACAACCAATGCAATCAGTAAATAAGCAGCTAAATAAAGAGGGTGAAAAGCCTTTGGCTGTAAAGAAAACAATAACTGCAAAGGAACCGCAAAGACGAAATAATAAACAAAAAAGATAGGGATGTAAAATATCAGAAACGCAGGCTCAGCTTGAATAGGTGGAAATAAGCAGACAAACAAGCCGAGTAAAGTAGAGCTGATGAATAGTGTGATTAGGATTTTGTAAAAGGGTGGAAGCGAATGCAAAATGTATACTCCTTTTTTGTAAAATTTACTATATTTTATCATAAATTCATTATCAAGCATCGGTTATTTTTAAAATACGCCACCTTCAATACTCAATTTAATTACAGCAAATTTAGGTATTAAGAATTGAATAAACTCTTAATATCATGCCCTTTTTACCTTTATTTGGTTCTATATCTTTAGCCTCATGCCGATGAATGAAGGTATGGTATAAAGTAAAGCCTATAGAAAGAGATTTAGCCATGAAATCCATCAAATGAGGAAAAGAGATGATCCAATGAACATGACAAAATGGTTAGGTGTTGTCCTTCTTTCTGTTTTATTACTGGTGACAGCAGCCTGTGCGAACACAGGTACTCAAGAGAATAGTCAAAGCGAAAAAGAAAACGTATCCAGTGAAACAAAAGAGAAAAACAATGCAGTTGAAACAGGGAATAAGTCCTTATCAAATATTAAGGTATTAGCCACAGGCGGGACGATTGCTGGCAGTTCAGATAGTGATACAGATACGACGGGCTATAAATCTGGTGCACTTGGCATCGATAAAGTCATTGCTTCTGTTCCACAGCTGAAGGATATTGCAAATGTCACTGGTGAGCAGGTAGCGAATGTTGGAAGTGAAAATGTTGATGACGCTCTTCTTTTAAAATTAGCCAAACGAGTCAATGAGCTATTAAAAGATGATCAAGTGGATGGCATTGTCATCACGCATGGAACAGATACACTTGAAGAAACAGCTTACTTTTTAAATCTGGTGGTCAAAAGTGATAAGCCTGTTGTGGTCGTTGGCTCAATGAGACCAGCATCGGCTATCAGTGCAGATGGCCCGCTTAACTTGTATCAGGCGGTGAAAATTGCATCCACCAAAGAAGCAAAGGGCAAAGGGGTCATGGTCACATTAAATGACCGAATTGCATCAGCTCGTTTTGTTACGAAAACAAATACAACCACAACTGATGCCTTCAAGTCACTTGAGCAAGGATACATGGGAGAAATTGCTGGTGAAGTGGTGTCCTTTTATAACGAACCGACAAGAAAACATACGACTGAAAGCGATTTTGATGTATCGAAGATAAAAGAATTGCCACAAGTTGATATTTTATACGGCTATCAAAATGATCAAAAATATATGTATGATGCTGCAGTAAAAGCAGGAGCGAAAGGGATTGTTGTAGCCGCAGCAGGAAATGGAACGATGTCAACAGAAGCCATCAAAGGAGCAACAGATGCAGTGAAAAAAGATGTGGTTCTCGTGCGATCAAGCCGTACGGGTAATGGAATTGTCACCCATGAAAAAACGGATGATGAACATCACTTTGTATCGTCTGATTCATTAAACCCGCAAAAAGCACGTATTCTGCTCATGCTGGCACTGACGAAGACAAAGGATCCAGATAAAGTGCAGAGGTATTATGAACAATATTAATGAAGAAAAAGACCCGAGTCATATCGGGTCTTTTTTCATGCATGTTTCTGATGTTCAGCACGCTCCTTTAAAGAGCGTAAAATATCTCGCCAAATATCGTCTACATCAGTAAGAAAATGCCCTGCTTGATCTATATAATGCGTTTTGACGTTTGGAATCGCCCGAGCTATTTTTTCTATTTCTACAAATGGAGCCATCGTGTCTTCTTTTCCATGCCAGACATCAACAGGGATTTGAATATCTTTCATATCGAATGCCCATGGTTTCGAAAGTAAAATGGGTTCACGAATACACTCATCCACCGATTGACGAGTCGCTTCGTGTAAATGTGTCATCATCATTTCTACCTGCTCATCGGTTTGAAGGAATTGCCGATCCCACGGATGTAAATGCTTGTTCCCGTTTTTGGCCAGCTTCTTAAATTTCTCTGGTTTGTTCTCAATCATTTTTTTCTGGGAACGATAGCTTGCTTTCAATAGCCAAGGAAACTTCTTACTAAGGAAAAAGGCTAATTTATTTTCTTTCAGCATGCTTTTTGGCGGTTTTCCGTCCTGAAAAGGGGTTGTACTTGAGATCAGAGCGGCAGAAAGAACGCGATCCGGCAATTGATAGGCACAACCAGCAGCGAATGCACCGCCTCCAGATACACCCATCACTGAAAAATGTTGAATGCCAAGATCATCTGCCACTTCCTGCACGTCTTTTGCCCAGTCTAAAATTGTGCGGTCAGGTAGAGGGGTGGATAAACCAAATCCAGGTCGATCCAAACAGATGAGACGAATGCCGAGCTTTTGAGAGATTGGATCATCATCTAAAAACATCACTCTTGATCCAGGTGTTCCATGAAAAAAGAAAATTGGAAACCCCTCAAGATCACCGTATTGAATCAAACCGATGTGCCGGCTATCTTGTAAATGAATGCTTCTCATATTTTCAACCCCTTAATAGTTTAGTTAACTTAAATGTTGGGGAGAGAAACACCGTATTAAGGCGCTTCTTTCGCAATCTGATAGATTTTTTCGTATAGAGATAGTAATGTTTTTAAATCTTCTTTTGGAAGCTTTGCATAATATTTTTGAATTAGATGCAATTGAATGTCTTCTGTATTCTTGTGATAGTCATGGCCCTTTTGAGCACAATCAACAATGATTTCTCTTCGGTTATGCGGATTAATTTCTCGTGTGACATAGCCGAGCTGCTCAAGCCTTGATACAAGCTGGCTAGCTGCACTGGCAGAAATCGAAAAGTAATCAGCTAATTCATTGATCGTTCTCGTTTTCGTACGCAGCAACTCAAGCGTCAGCTCTTGTTTGGCTGATAAATCTGCATACTCATGTTTTAAAAATCGCTGATACTCTTCTACATAAATTGAGCCTAGAGCATTCGAGTATTCAATGATTTTTTTACTGTAATGAATAATTTCCTCATCCAATGACATCACCTCTATTCTATTATAGGCAATCTTTATATTTAAGTGAAGTTAAATATAAAGGAAAATTAAATGAATGATAAACACGTAGTAGGCCAAGGCAGCCATGAAAAGACCGCAGAAGAAAAATGCGTATAAGTCCTTTTTAGTGATAACGCAGATGACTGTTTTGTTTGTTTTCACATGAATTACGCCTTATGAATCGATACCTTTTTCATTGTATTATGAGGAAAATCCATTTATAATAAAAAAATAAACCAACTGGTCGGTTTTATTTTGTCCGCATTAAGAATGCAGGTAGAAAGGGATTGTGACACATGACAAGTACACAAAGCGGGGCTGGAAAGAGCGAGAAAACGAAGCAAAAAATCGTAACCGCTTCTCGTGACTTATTTGCGAAAAAAGGTTATTCAGAAACATCTGTGCGCGATATTTTAGAGGCTGCTGAGGTGAGTAAAGGCAATCTCTATCATCATTTCAAAGGAAAAGAGTTTTTGTTTCTTCATATTATGGAAGAGGATCATCGTTTGATGATGGAAACGTGGCATGAGGAAAAGAAAACACTGAACCGAGCTATTGATAAGCTTGCCGGATTTGCAGAGCTGCTCAGTCAAATAGGGATTAACTACCCATTAATGAGAGCAAGTGAGGAATTTTGTGCCAGCGCCTTTACATCAGACGAAGTCATGGAACGGCTGAACAAGATTGATGTCGATTTTGATGATGTGATGAGAGATATCTTACTTGAGGGAAATGAAGATGGCAGCTGGTCGATCCAGCATGTGGAGTCAAAAGTGAAAATATTACTTTCCGTTTTTTATGGATTAGACGTGTTATATAAAAATGACACCATTGAGCAGAAGAAAGAGTTACAAAAAGAGGCGATCTCATTGTTTATTCACGGAATCAACCATCATGAGTAACAAGTGAGTCAGTAAAGGGGAAACAAACATCATGCAAAAACCGATTCGTGAGCAAAAAGCTGTACTCGTTATTCTATTAAGTAATATATTTATTGCGTTTTTAGGCATTGGTCTCATTATTCCTGTCATGCCGCTATTCATGAATGTGATGCATCTAACAGGGAGTACGATGGGATATCTTGTGGCGGCATTTGCCGTTGCTCAGCTCATCGCATCACCGATTGCAGGGAGGTGGGTAGACCGCTACGGAAGAAAGATTATGATTGTGTCTGGGCTGTTCCTCTTCGCGTTGTCAGAACTCGTTTTTGGTCTTGGAACACACGTGTACGTTCTTTATGTTGCAAGGCTTCTAGGCGGAATTAGTGCGGCATTTATCATGCCTGCTGTCACTGCGTATGTCGCAGATATTACGACCGTTCAAGAAAGATCAAAGGCGATGGGCTATGTTTCTGCGGCCATTAGTACTGGTTTTATCATTGGCCCGGGAATTGGCGGGTTTATTGCAGAATACGGCGTACGCCTGCCATTCTTCTTTGCAGCAGGGATTGCGTTTATTGCCGTCATTTCGTCTATGTTTATGCTGAAAGAGCCTTTAACAAAAGAAGAGCGAGAGAAGCAAATGAATGAAGTGAAAGAATCGACTTTCTTTAAAGATTTGAAAAAATCGATTCATCCTAGCTACCTCATAGCCTTTATCATTGTATTTGTCCTCGCATTTGGACTATCTGCATATGAAACAGTCTTTAGCTTGTTCACAAATCATAAGTTTGGATTTGGTCCAAAAGATATTGCCGTGATCATTACAGTCAGCTCGATTGTGGCAGTCATCATCCAAGTACTTGTGTTTGGTAAACTGGTAAATACCCTAGGAGAAAAAAGAGTCATTCAGCTATGTCTGATTATCGGGGCTGTCCTTGCTTTCGTTTCAACCGTTGTGTCAGGCTTTTTGGTTGTCTTGATTGTCACATGTGTCATTTTCCTTGCGTTTGATTTATTGCGTCCAGCATTAACGACCTTCTTATCCAAAATCGCTGGCAACCAGCAAGGATTTGTCGCAGGAATGAACTCTACCTACACAAGCCTAGGTACGATTTTCGGGCCGGCACTTGGCGGCATCTTATTCGACCAAAATATTCACTTCCCATTTCTATTCGCAGGTGTTGTCTTATTTCTTGGATTAGGCTTAACCCTGATTTGGAAGGGAAAAGTGACAGAAGAGGTAGCGGCAGAATAATGTCATGCAGAAGTAAGAGACCTATTAACTAAGGTCTCTCAGCGTGTAGACAAACCCTCGCATTCGTTGTCAGTTCTGCGCTTCGGTGCTCACGAATGTCAAATTCGCTCCGCAAAGGTAGCCGCCCTTCCTAGACTGCAAAGGTTTTCTATCACGCTGAAAAGAAGACAAAGGGCTAAAATCAAAATGATTTTAGCCCTTTGTCAACAATCTAAGAGACCTTTTAAATAAGGTCTCTTTTTTAAATTGCGCTATTGATGCAGAAGAATTCCTTTTGCTGAAAAGAGTCCTGTATGTCAGCAGCTTTTTCTTTATAATGGAAGGAAAGGAGGAAAAATCGTGCATCTCTTGGAACGGAAAAAGATACCATCAATGAAAAAAGGAATTAAGCAGATCGATCCGGCATATCCAGTGTTTGTAGATGCAGTCATGGATGGCGTCATACAAGGGCATCTTTATGTAGATGATGAAGCGCATCCGCTTGTATATTTTCTCGAAGCTTCATGCGGCATTTATTATGTGGCAGGAAGGAGTGAAGCGGAGCTGTTACGCTGTTCAGCCTTCATTGTGGATGTGTACGAAAGGCAGAAAAGACAAAATGCCCGATTCACCATATTTTCAGCAAACCCATTAACAGATGCGTTGATGAAAAAATGTCTTGGGTTATATCTGAATGAAATGGAAAGACATGCGTACGTTTATTCACAGGCACATTCTCATGTCTCTGCGCCTTATCCAGGCTATAGAGTAGAGCGGACAAATGAGCAGGTGATGACTGCAAGCAGGGCTTTTCCTCCCAGCTATTACGAAGTCTATTGGGGTGAAACAGCTCGCTTTCTTTTAAAGGGAATCGGGATTGCCATTTTAGATGGAGAGAACGTGGTGAGTGAATGTGTCTCTATTTTTTCAAGTGAGGATCGTGCAGAGATAGATATTTGGACAGATGAGACTTATCGAGGAAAAGGTTTGGCGCTGCTGGCAGCTCAGCATATGCTCAGCATTCGTCTTGAAAAAAAGAGGACACCGCATTGGGATTGCGATGTCCATCACCAAGCTTCAATCAAACTAGCAGAGAAGTTAGGCTTTCAGAGGATCAAAACCTATCGATTGTTTTATGGTTCATGATGAGAAGGTCTTGAGATACCAAGCATCCATTGCAGAATGCTCGGAGCCTTCAAGCGGTTCTGAAAGAAGAGAAAAGCCGTATCGCTGATAAAGGCCTATAGCCGCTGTTAATTCCCGGCGGGTTTCTAAATAACACGCTTCGTAGTATGTAGAGGCATATTCCAGCGCCGTATCCATTAGTTTTTTGCCCGCACCTTTTCCTTGTGCTTTTGGACTTAAATAAAGCTTTTGTAATTCACATACTCCATTTGTGAATGGAGCAATCCCTACACCACCCACAATCTGACCATGCTCTTCAGCAATCCAATAGGCTGCATGAGTCAATGATTGATAATATTCGAAAAGCTGGTCAAGTTGGGGGTCAGTGTAGGCTGTTCCTTCAATTGCTAGATTCGCTGATTCTAGTGACTGGCGGATAATCGCTGCGATATACGGATTGTCTTTTTGCTCGATGGGTCTAATGTTCATTTGAAGTACCTCCGTTGTTAAAGGTTTAAAAAAGAGAATGGGAGTTGATATCACATGTTCTGGCTGCAAACAGCTATTTTTACAATCGTTATTTTGTGTCTCTCATGGTGGGCAGGGAAAAGAAGCCGGCAGCGTCATGCGGGGTTCATTGTCCCTATATGCTTGATTTTATTTGGTTTGGTTTTATTGATTGTCAGTCTCTTTGTTGGTAGATGGGAAGGCATGGCGCTCAGTTTATCAAGTGTCTCTATCGTTCTCTCTTCCATCATTTGTTTAATCATCGTCACTGGGATTCAATTTTTTAAAAAAGATGACCCTTCTTAAGCAGGAGCATCTGTATTCATCATGTTTTTATATTCTTCTCGAAGGATGCCCATGATGATGACATCTGAGTATGTACCGTTGAAATAGAGCGCTTGGCGTCTTTTTCCTTCATATTGAAATCCGGCTTTCTCATAGCTTCGAAAGGCCCTTGGATTGTGGGAAAAGACTTCAAGCTCAAGACGGTTGAGTTCTAATGTGTCAAAGGCAAATGCTTGGACCATCCGAACAGCTTCAGTGCCATAGCCTTTTTGAAAATGCTCCGGCCCGTGAAGCGCAATGCGGAAACTTGCCGTATGATTGATTGGATCAATGTCCACAATCGCCGCATCCCCAATCATCTCTTTCGTATCCAGCAGACAAATGGCGAAATCTCGTCTGCTGTCATCTTGCAAAAAACGGGTATAGGCGGATCGAATTTCTTCTAGTGTGAACGTTTTGCGTGTGCCAGTCATATGAAGTGTTTCTGCATGCTGACACCCTCTTTGAATACCAGGATAATCTTGCTCTTCAATCGGTCTCAAAAATATACGAGTCATGACGGATCACCCTCCTCTATATATCGAGAGATTTCAATTAAATTCAGATCAGGATCACGGATATAAACAGATTCAATTGGACCTAATGTACCGGTGCGTCTGACCGGCCCCTCTTCAATCGGGACCACTTGCTTCCGGAGGTGCAGCAGCAAACTGTCCATGTCTAAATCGGTGATAAAGCACAAATCATGAGATCCAGGAAGAGGATGAGCCGCTTTTGGCTCAAATTCATGACCAGCTTCATGAAGGTTGATCTTCTGTAAACCAAAACGAAGCGCTTTACGGCCTTCACCAAAAGTTTCTTCCTTCATCCCTAATACGTTCGTATAAAAGCGAATGGTGTCCTCCATATGTTGTACAGTCAACACGATATGATCAAGTCGTCGTATCATCAGTCTCTCCTCCAAGTATGATCATTGATTGAACTGACTCTATTATATCATCACCTGAAGAGGATACCTTATTTAATCACGGTTTTATAGCTCCAGCTTTCCAAGGACATTTCCTTTCCTCGCAATACCCTTTCATCAAACTCCATCCAGCCATTTTTTCGGTAGAAATGACGATTGGCCTCGTTGTGTGTAATCAGTGTGAACAGCCCGCCGCCTTGCCGGGCGATAAAGGGAAAAAGGCATTGCTTTAACATGCGGCTTCCGAGTTTTTTTCCTTGCTGGTCTTTTGCCACGACAAGTGCTTCTAAATACCAGTAAGGCTGCTTTAAGGAAGAACACGCTTTTTTCGCCTCCTTTAAAACACGGAACACATGCTGAATGGCCGATATACCGCCAGTGAAGAGCAGCTTTAACCCACCTGACAATACATAATCCATGACGCCTGGTTCAGGAAGATGCGGATGCTTTAAAAGGGCAGCAGACACAACTTTCTCGTTCTCAACCCCAACAAAACAGATTTGATGCTGAAAATACACCTTTGTATTGACCAAATGCAGCTGACGAGCGAAAGCAGAGCGCTTTGAGACCTTTTCACATAATAAGTCAAAAAATGAATAGTCCTGAAACGAATCATCTAACAACTCTGCCACTTGAGGCAGTTCATCCTCTCTGGCAAGTCTGAAATGAAGCATATGATGGCCTCCTTTTTTGAACAGATATATATTATTGAACATGTGTTGATTATAATAAGAAGTAAAGAGATCGAACATCGGCAATGGATGATAACCTGTTCATAATTAGACAGTTAACGCCTGATTGTTCAAAAACGGAGGGGATTTCATGAAGGACAGACGAACAATCAAAACAAAAAGAGCCATTCGGGAAAGCTTCCTTGAGCTGTTAAAGGAAAAGGAAGTCCAGCAGATTACGGTATCAGAGCTATCAAGGAAAGCGGATTTAGGCAGGGGAACCTTTTATTTGCACTATCAAGATGTGTTTGATTTATATGAACAGCTTGAGAAAGAACTATTCGATCAGCTCGGGGGATTATATGATGAAACCTTTCCAAGTCAGGACCCTCTTGATATGCTTTCCTTTTTAAACAAAACAACTGAATACTTGAAAGAGAATCAGTATATGTTGACGCTATTTGTAAAACCAAATGGCCCAACGACCAATCAATTCAAAGCCTTTTTCAAAGAAAAAGTTATGAAAGAGTGGCAGCTTGATCAGCGTCCTATTACAGAGAATGAACAAATAGAGGCCTCTTTTGTCGTGTCTGGTGTCGTGGGGGTACTCGAGGAATGGATTCATGAAGAAATGACCATTGATGCCGGCAAGCTCGCGCATAAATTATACGAGCTTCTCGTCAAGGTGGAACAGGAATCGTAAAAAGGGAGAAAGTTATGTAGCCTTTGTCTTTCCTTTTTGATAAAATAGAATATATGTTCTTATTTGAAGTAAGGGAGTGGTGGGATTGAGTGAGAAAAGGAAACTGCTTTTTTATGGGGCGATGAGTATCGATGGATATTTAGCGAGAGAGGATCACCGGCTCGATTGGCTAATAGGGACAGAGGGTGAAGATGAAACGAGCTACGACACCTTTTATGCGTCAGTCGATACACTGATCATGGGGCGCAATACATATGAACAAGTTCTTCAGCTGTCACCAGATGAGTTTCCTTATGAAGGAAAGACATGTTATATCATGTCACGTACGTTACAAGACAGTCTGGAAGGAACCCATATCATTCGCGAAGATGTCTTATCATTTGTGAAAAAATTAAAGAATGAAACAGGCCGTAATATTTGGATTGTCGGCGGCGGGGGACTGCTTCAATCTTTCATAAAAGAAAGATTGGTGGATGAGCTTTTTCTTCAAATCGTACCTGTCATCATTGGAAAAGGAATTCCTCTGTTTTCGCCGGCGGATCTGGAATCCAAGTTTTCATTACAGGAAGTACATCAATATAAACAAATTGCTGAAATGCATTTCACCTTAAAAGAAGAGGACCACTGAACCAAGGTGGTCTTTTTTTCATGAAACAAACTCATTGACAAGAAAATATCCTAGTGTTAGGATAAATTTATCCTAGTTTTAGGATTTCTTGAAAAAGGAGTAGTTGCCATGGTGCAGCATGATCATGAATTAGATTTAAGGCTATTCCGCGTATGGATGAAAGCCTATCAAGCCCTTTTTACAAATATCCAAAAAGACATTGAACGTTATGATATCGGATTTGAAAACTTTCAGATCCTTGAATTGCTCTACAGTAAAGGGCCTCAGCCTGTTCAAAAAATTAGCGACATCTTGTCAATCCCAAGTGGTAGCATGACATATGTCGTGAACAAGCTAGAAAAACAAGAACTGGTGAAAAGGCAATGTGCGCCTTCAGATAAGCGGGTATTCCATGTACAGCTTACGGAAAAAGGGAAGCAATTGTTTGACGACATTTTCCCTAAACACACAGAGGTCATTTCGCAAAATCTATCCTTTATTGAAAAAGAAGAAAAAGAGCAGCTCATTGAATTACTAAAAAAAATCGGTTTAGGTGCAAAACAACTTCGCGAAAAGGGGAAACAAGATGACACTCAGCTTTGATACATTGGTACGTGAAAGACGATCCGCATCAAATTTTTTGCCAAATATCTCGATTTCGAGAGAAGAGCTTAACAGCATATTTGAAGAGGTCAAGCTGGCACCATCTGCTTTTAACTTACAGCACACACAATATGTTGTCGTCCAAACAGAAGAGCTGAAAGAACAAGTAAGAGAAGCGGCATTTGGACAATATAAAGTGCACTCTGCTTCAGCAGCGATCATCGTACTCGGAGATCCAAAAGCTTATGAGCATGCAGGGGACATATATGAAGGCCTGAAAATGCTAGGCATTTTAAATACGCAGCAATACGAAGAAATGGTCAGAGAGACCGTGAGCTTTTATGAGCAGAGAGGGGCAGATTTCCAGAAGGAAGAAGCGATCCGAAATGCTTCCTTATCTGCCATGCTGTTTATGCTTGCCGCTAAAAATAAAGGCTGGGATACTTGCCCGATGATCGGTTTTGATCCCGAAGCAATGAAAAATGTATTAAACATTCAATCAGATTTAGTTCCTGTGTTAATGATTACACTTGGAAAAGAAAAAGTAGAAAGCAGACAAGCGAGAGGTTATAGAAAGCCAGTTTCTGAATTTGTGACATATTTATAAGATAGGGGGTTCCAATCATGGAACTAGGAATTAGTACATTTGTCGAAACAACACCTGATTTTCAAACAGGAAAAACAGTCAGTCACGCGCAGCGTATTCGAGAAGTAGTAGAAGAAATTATTTTAGCAGATCAAGTCGGTCTCGATGTATTTGGCGTAGGTGAGCATCACCGTGAGGATTTCGCCGCATCGAATCCAGCTGTCGTCTTAGCGGCTGCAGCAACACAAACGAAAAATATTCGTCTGACAAGTGCAGTGACAGTCCTTTCATCAGCAGATCCTGTACGTGTATTTCAGGATTTTGCAACGCTAGATGGACTATCAAACGGACGTGCAGAAATTATGGCAGGCCGTGGTTCATTTATTGAATCATTCCCGCTCTTTGGCTATAACCTTGATGACTATGAAGAATTATTTGAAGAAAAGCTTGATTTGCTGTTGAAGTTGCAGCAGTCAGAGCGTGTTACATGGAGCGGCAAGCATCGCCCAGCCATTCAGGATGTTGGGGTATACCCAAGACCTGTTCAAGATCCGCTTCCGATCTGGATCGGCAGTGGAGGAAACCGTGAATCCGTCGTACGTGCTGGATTATTAGGATTACCGCTTGTACTTGCCATCATTGGCGGAAGTCCAAGACAGTTCGCACCGCTCGTTCAGCTGTACAAGCAAGCGGCAGTGCACGCTGGGCATGACCCTGAAAAATTAACTGTAGCATCACATTCTCATGGATTTGTTGCGGCAGAAACAGAGCTGGCAGCAGATCAATTTTTCCCATCCACACAGCATGTGATGAACACATTAGCGAGAGAGCGAGGCTGGGGACCTTATACTCGTTCTACGTTTGACGCAGCGAGAACTTTAGAAGGTGCGCTATATGTAGGAGATGCAGATACGGTGGCAGAGAAAGTCATTCATCTTAGAAAAAATGTAGGCATCACACGTTTTATGCTTCATGTACCGGTTGGTTCAATGCCGCATGATCAAGTGCTAAAAGCCATTGAGCTATTTGGAAAAGAAGTGGCTCCTAAAGTAAGAGAAGAGGTTGCCCGCTGGGAAGCAGAGCAAAAATAAATAAAAAGGCCGATCAAGAGAATAGGCTTGATCGGCCTTTTCTTATGCTTAAGGATCAGTGATACATGGTTTTACTGTAGGACATTTAGCAGCAGAAGCAATTGGTGTGATCGCCAAGGTGAAGAGGAAAACAATTTGAAAACAGATGAGCCATTTTTTCATGAAATCACCTCCGTTCACAATTGTTTCACTAGATTGAGATGAGGACAAAAGCATAGAAGTATGTAACACACTCTATCCAGCATAAGACAATGATATCATAATTTTCAAAAAAATGAAAAAATAAACTTACAAAAGTTCTAAATTATGGTATAGTTTATACGTTCAACATAAAAGGGAGGGATTTTTTTATGAAAAAGGTCATATCTTCTGTTTTGGTTGGAGCAATTGTCTTAACGGGTGCTGGGGTCACAACTGCTCCAGTGGAAGCAAAGGAGCAAACAAACAGTGGAGTAACAGTTCAAGCGAGTCGAACTGTCTCAGAAACAAGAACATATACGACATCAAACATCCCAGACAGTATTGTATATGCACAGGATGGCTGGGTCGGCATTTTAAAACGAACATCTATTGAAGAGTTAGGATTAGGAAAATATAGAGTCACATTTACTGGCACAGTGGTACGCGATCCGGGATTTAATTAAATAAAACAAAAAGCTGACAGATGGACAAGCCTGTCAGCTTTTTTCATGAGGATAATAAAGAATCATTTGCATCCGGACCATTTGTTCTCCAGTTTGTTTATACGTGTGCGTCCGGTCCGCTTTAAAACGAATGGAGTCTCCGGCTTTTAAGGTGTATTGTTCATCGCCAATGGATAAATCAAGGACTCCCTCAAAAACAGTGATCAATTCCTCTGTTCCTCCAATGTGTTCAGTCGCACGCAGCGACCCGCCACGATCAATTTCTACTCGGTACATTTCAAATTTCCCCCGGTCATCGAAAGGAAAAGTCGTGTATACGCGATAACGGCCGTCGTCCTCAGTTAAAACCTGCGCATCCTCCTTGCGTACCACCTTGATTTCAGGCTGTGGTGCGTAAATGAGCTCACTAAAAGATACTTTTAATCCGTTGGCGATTTTCCACAAAGTCGTGATGGTAGGGGTTGATTCTCCTCTTTCAATTTGTCCAATCATCGTCTTGCTGACACCAGTTAATTCTGCCATCTTTTCGAGGCTTAATTTTTTTTGATCTCTAAGAAGCCTCACGTTTTTAGAAATAATCGATTGTACGTCTTCCATGAAAAAAGCTCCTTTCTCTATTTACTTTATAAAGACCGAACGTTACAATAAAACGTAATATACGCAATAAAGTAATTAAAGTCTAAATAACGTATAAGGGAGGCGGCATCTTGATTGTATCTATGTTGATCTATGCTTTTGTTAGCAGCTTTACCCCAGGGCCAAACAACATCATGGCCATGGTCTTTACGAATAAATATGGGGTCAAGCAAACATTTCGATTTTGTTTAGGTGTGGGTATCGGATTTCTCGTTATTTTGTGTTTGAGCTGCTTCTTTAATATCATTCTTTATCAAGTGATGCCGAAAATAGGCTGGGTCATGGCGTTCATCGGAGCCGCATACATGATTTATTTAGCGGTCAAAATCATGAAAAGTAAAGGCGGTGATGACGAAACACTTGATCGCTACAATCATTTTATCCCTGGTATGATGCTGCAATTTATCAACCCAAAAGCGATCTTGTATGGATTGACTGTGATTTCAACATTTGTTTTGCCATATGGACAATCTAATATGCAGTATGTCATATGGACGCTGATTCTCGCACTTATTGGCTTTCTCGGTACATTCAGCTGGAGCTTATTTGGCTCTTTGTATAAGCGCTTTTTGACTGCTTATGAAAGACCGTTCCAGTATGTGATGGGGATGCTTCTGATATACAGTGCGATTTCGATGATATGGGGCTATGTGATGTAAGCGGTCAGGAACTTGGCCGCTGCCTGCCCATCACAACAGTATCATAATATAATCCGTCACTCAGCCGTTTATCGTTTTTTAATACACCTACAATCAAAAAGCCATGGTTCTCATATAACCGGATGGCTTTTTTGTTCGTTTCAAGCACATGAAGAGACATCTTCTGAATGTCCTGCTGATCTGCCCAGTCAATTGAAGCGGCTAAAAGCTCTTTCCCAATGTAATAGCCCCAAGCATCTTTCTGGATGGCGACGCCAAATGCCACTTTGTGAGCAGAGCGCTTGAGTGAATGGCCCTCGCATCTTGAAAAACCGACAATCTTTCCTTCAATAGCAGCGACCAAAAATAAATGCCGGCTTTGCTTGGTATCCTCTTGAATCAAAGTCTCAAATGCTTTTTCATCAAGAAAGGCTTCGCCTGGTTCACGGTCTAAATATTCTGTTTCACCATCGATTTTCAGTCTGAGAGCTGATAACTGTTTGGCATCGGCCATTGAAGCGGACCGAATATGATAGGTCAGCCCACGAACTGTGAATATCTTTTCAGAGATGATCATTGATGAATACCCACCCTTCTTTCCAGTATGTCTATCATACCTGAAACGTGTACATCGCACACTCAGATGTTTTGTATCTGTCAAAAAGGCTAAATGAATAGTATCAAACGTGGAGGTGGAACAAATGAGTGAAGAAAAAGGACATATGGATAAAGCGAAAGGAAAAACAAATCAAGTCAAAGGGCAAGTCAAAGAAAAGCTTGGGGAAGCAACGGATCATCAAAACCTGAAAGCAGAAGGGAAAAAGGATCAAGCAAAAGGAAAACTTCAAGATAAAAAAGGCGATGTCAAAAATAAGCTGAACGAGTAGATCCGAAACCAGTGCGTTGCTTCATGTATTCATCATCACATGTCTTTCATCAAAAAAATGAATAGATGTGTGAAAAGAATTGATTATACGCTCTCACGATCATCATGTAGACTTGAGATAGAAGACATGATCAAGGGAGATGGATGAAATGGAGCACGTGTGGGAGAAAGTTGACGAGTATATTAAAGACAAGTTGATTCCTAAAGATGACGTATTGGAGCAAGCTCTTACTAATAATAAGCAAGCAGGTCTGCCAGCAATTGATGTGTCACCAGCTCAAGGGAAAATGCTTTATTTATTAGCAAAAACGAAGAATGCAAAGCGCATTTTAGAAATCGGGACACTTGGTGGATACAGTACTATTTGGCTTGCGCGTGCTCTTGAAGAGGATGGGGAACTCATCACATTAGAGGCTGACAGCCATCATGTACAGATCGCACAGCAAAACATCAGCAGAGCGGGCTTATCGGAACGAGTGAGCATTTTGCAAGGAAAGGCATTAGATACGTTATCTCAGTTAAAAGAGAGGGCTGAGCTTCCATTCGATTTGATTTTCATTGACGCAGATAAACCAAACAATCCGAAATATTTAAAGTGGGCGTTAGATTTCTCAAAAAAGGGAACAGTCATTATTGCGGACAATGTCGTCAGAAATGGAGCAGTCATTCATGACTCTAGTGGGGATGAGCGAGTGCAAGGAACTCGTGAATTTTTTGATCTACTCAAACAAGAACCGAGAATAGAGGCAACAGCGATTCAAACTGTTGGTGAAAAAGGTTATGATGGATTTGTATACGGAATCGTCAAATGAAACAAAGCTTAACCACATGTGGTTAAGCTTTTTCTTTTAGAAAAACCATTAAAAAAACCATCTAGCAGTGCCCATCAGCATGACGCCGACAAGAACAGTAAGTGACAAGCTTTTTGTCCAAACAGCGATGAGTACAGTGGGAGTCAAGACAGCAAGATACATCCAATGGATAGTGACGCCTGTGCCTGTTGTTGTATGGATGAAGAGATGCTCTGCAATCAAAGCTGTAAAGATACAAATAGGAATAAACGATAACCATTTCAGCACCACTTCAGGCAGCTGAATACTTCGTACAAATATAAAGGGTACCACTCTTGGAATGATGGTGACGATCATACAACCAACAATGAGCCATAACATAAAGCTGCTAATCATTTATCTGTCACCACCCCAATGGTTGCGACAATCATGGTGGCTAACAGAACAGCCACGTGTGAAGGAACGAAATGAAGCAGAACAAACATGGCAATGACCATATACAAAACAAGTGACAGGCGATGAGTTAACTTATTTTTGGGAACTGTCTGTAACGAAAGGACTAGCAGTGCAGCAAACATCGCTGATAAAGCGAAATCAAGACCAAGTGCTTCAGGATTTGAAATCCAGTGTCCAAAAATGCCGCCAAGTATGCAGGCCGCAATCCAGCATAAATAAGCCGTTATGTTCAGTCCGTGCATCCACCGGTTATTCAGCTTTCCATGCTGAGCTAATTTATTCATGGCTACGCCAAAGGATTCATCAGTCAGCAAGAGACCGAATCCGATATTTTGTTTTAAAGAGTAGCGTGTAAAATGAGGAGCCAGCGTCAGGCTGAGTAATAAATGACGCAGATTCACAATAAATGTAGTGAGAATAATAGCGGAAAGGGGACTTCCCGTGACAAGCAGTGCACAGATAATGAACTGTGAAGCACCTGCATAAATAAAGATTGCTAGAAGTGCAATGTCCCATAAGCTCAACTGTGCACTAATTCCAACAATTCCAAAGGCAAACCCGATACTCATATAACCAAGCAGGGTTGGCACACAATCTTTTATTCCCTCGAGAAATGGTTCATGTTCCGTTCGGGGAATATGTTTCCTTGCTTCAATATCCAACGACCTCTACTCCTTCTCTGCATGACGATCTATAGTTTTAATTACTATATGAAAACGAATTCAGCATGTCAAGACCCGTTTATCTTCTATTATATGAAGAAAAATGGTGAAAAAAAGGATTGAAGTCAACCAGAATTTGTTATAAAGTAGTCTGAAAATAAAAACAAATGAGGTGACGACAATGCAATGGAAGCCTTTATTTGAACATGATGTACCAAACACCCTCCGTCCATAACGGAGAGTGATCTCCGTTTGTGGATATGGCGATCAATATATCCAGTAACGGAGGGGAAAAGATGAATGAAAAATATATAGGCGCCCTTTACCTAGCAATCGCTGCAAGTATTTGGGGCGGCATGTACGTTGTTGTCAAAGTAACTGTAGCGGTGGTTCCGCCGCTTGAACTTGTATGGATGAGATATGCTGTAGCAGGAATTGTGCTTGTGTGCACCATATGGCGTTTGGGCTATTCCTTTCGATTAGATAAAAAAGATATCCCGCTTGTTGTAATGATCGGATTGATCGGAAATTTCCTATCAATTGTGACCCAAGAAATCGGCACCATGTATACATCTGCACAAATGGGGGCTGTGATTACATCTGCGACCCCTGCTTTTATGGTGCTTTTTGCGTTCTTTCTATTAAAAGAAGCCATGACTGTTAGAAAATGCGCATCCATCCTGCTTGCTACAGCAGGTGTATGGCTCATGATTGGACCAGTCGCAGTGCAAACAGATGAATTTATTGGCGGTCTCTCACTCGTCATCGCTGCTTTTACATGGGCGCTTATGTCTGTGTTGCTTAAACGGGTTCCACGAAAGTACCCTCAAGTCGTGACGACCACATATGCGATCATCATTGCATTCATTGTCTTAACACCACCTGTTTTATTTCGTTTACCTCACCTAGATGTGGAGCAGTTGGCAAGACCGGAGATTTGGGGCGGTATTCTCTATCTAGGCATCATCTCGACAGCTCTTGCATTCTTTTTATGGAATAGAGGGCTTCAATTGATGGATGCGTCGAGCGGCGGTCTGTTCTTTTTCTTTCAACCGATTGTAGGGGCAGCTCTTGGCTGGCTACTTTTAGGTGAAGAGATGGGGATACGCTCATTCATTGGGATTCTATGTATCTTTGCAGGAGTCTATACTGTACTGCGCCAAAAAGAATAAAAAGAGATGTCCCTTATAAAAGGGGCATTTTCTCTAAAATGGATAGGGTAAGAGAGATAGAGATTGGAGGGAAGCAGAGTGATACAATTTCCGCATTTGCAAAAAGGACAAACAATTGGCGTCACTGCACCTTCCTCAGGTGTACAGCCAACTTTACATGATATGTTTAAGCTTTCATGTGAACGAATGAAAAATAGAGGCTATGATGTCATATGTGGAGAGACGGTCTGGCAGCAGAAAAAGGCAAAATCTGCCCCTGCGATAGAACGAGCAAACGAACTTCAGTACATGATGACATGTGATGAGATTGACCACATCATCCCGCCATGGGGAGGACAGCTGCTTATGGAAGTGTTAGAGCACCTTGATTTCTCATCGATGAAGAAAAAGTGGATTCTTGGTTACTCAGATACGAGTGCACTCCTGCTGGCGCTCACATTAAAAACAGGCATTGCCACAGCGCATGGACCGAACTTAGTCGATCTAAGAGGAGAAGAGCTTGATCAAACGACTGCCATGTGGGAGCGAACACTTTCCGCAAAAGAGGAGACGGAGATAACCCAGTTTTCTTCATCTATGTATCAAAAGGAATGGCAGCATGACAATCCGAGTAAACATGTCTTTCATTTAACAGAACCTACCGCATGGCATACAGTTGATCAACAAGAAATGAAAGTGAAGGGAAGACTGATGGGTGGCTGCATTGATATTATACGTCACTTAGCAGGGACACCTTTTGGAGACGTCAAAGCTTTTCAGGAAACATTCATAAAAGGCGAACCGATTCTCTGGTATTTCGAAAACTGCGCATTAAATGCTGCAAGCATGAAGAGATCGCTTGTTCAATTAAAACTCGCAGGGTGGTTTGATCACTGTTCAGGTATGTTGTTTGGGCGAAGTGCAGTAGATGTGCCTGTTGAAGGGTATCAGTATCAGGATGTATATGAAGAATTACAAAAGGAACTACAAATCCCCATTTTTTACGATATAGATTGTGGACATGTCCCGCCGCAAATGACGCTGATTAATGGGGCATATGCAGAAGTGCAGCTGCATCCTCGAGGAAAAGCCGTACTAAAGCAAACGTTTTTAGCATAAAAAAGGAAAGGGCGAACCCTTTCCTTCCTATAACATTACATCCCTTTTGTTTCTTTACCTGCTTTTGGAACTTCCCAAGCTGACTCGCGGAATACTTTTTCCCATTTAGATACGACAATACAAGCAACGGCATGCCCTGGAACATTCACGCCTGTTCGTGCCATATCCATAATTCGGTCAACACCGGCTATAATGGCAACGCCTTCTGCTGGAAGACCGACTGCATGAGCGGTTGCCAAAAGAACAACGAGTGAACCGGATGGCACAGCTGCAATCCCTTTACTCGTTAACACAAGAACAAGCATCATCAAAAGCTGCTGTGACAGACTCATGTCGACACCAAACGCTTGTGCGAGGAATACGCAGGCAACTGATAAATATAAACTCGATCCATCACAATTGAGAGAAAGGCCAGATGGAATCACGAAGGAAACGATTCTTTTTGGACACCCGTATTTCTCCATTCGTTCCATCAATTGAGGAAGGACAGTTTCAGTACTCGTAGTAGAGAAGGCAACAAGGAACAAATCCCAAATCATTTTTAATACTTCGAAGTAGTTAAAACGGAAGATCAGTGCGACCAGAGGGAATAAAGCAAAGAGAATAATGAATAATCCTAAAAAAACAGTCCCGACAAGCTTCATCATTGGGATTAATAAAACAATGCCATATTGGCCGACAGAAGCAGCCATTAATGCAAGAACCCCAATAGGTGCTGTTACCATCACCATCTGTGTGAGCTTAAACATGATTTGTGCCATTGATTCAAAGAAGGTGAGAACAGGAGCAGATGCTTTACCGATGCCGCTTGCCGCTACACCAAATAATATGGCGAAGAAAATAACAGCAAGTAAATCATTCTGAGCCATAACATCGACGATATTGGTTGGAATGATATCTAATACCATTTGTTTAAAGTCAACGACCTTCTCAGTATAACCATCTAATTCCCCAATATCTTTCTTAGCTAATTTAGAGAAATCGAGACCAACGCCAGGCTTTAGACCATTTGCCAATAATAGCCCGATCCCAAGAACGATGGTTGTGATGACCTCAAACCAAATGATCGTCTTTAATCCAAGGCTGCCCATTTTCTTCATGCCGCCGCTGCCGGCTGCACCAATAACAATGGTAGAGAAAACGATTGGAACAACGATCATTTTAATCAGCCTGATGAATCCATCTCCAATTGGCCGCAGAGCCATTCCGACGTCAGGGAAGAAATGGCCGATAAGAGCTCCTATCACCAAAGCGATCATGATCTGAAAAGCGATAAACTTTTTCATCATCTCCTACCTCCTTTAAATGCTTGGAAAAATATTAAGAATTTTCCAATAAATAAAAATTCTATGTGGCCATGTTTTGTCCTCCTTTGTATTTAGAAAGATTTTATTTAAGAATCATTGGAATTATGAAGAAAGAGAAGAAAATAGGGCTATTACATGTCTATTGATCTAAGAAAACATCAATTTTAAAAAAACATGAAACTTTTTTAGAAAAATGTATTGACCCTTTTATGTGATCCATGGTATATTTTTATTCGTCGCTGATGACGTATTTGAAACACAGATGTTCACACGGATGCGGCAAACAAATTTCAAAAAGATGTTGACTTAATAAAAACGATATGTTAAGATAATTAAGTCGCCTGATTAAGCGCCCGTAGCTCAATTGGATAGAGCGTTTGACTACGGATCAAAAGGTTAGGGGTTCGACTCCTCTCGGGCGCGCCAATACAAACCACGCGGGTGTAGTTTAGTGGTAAAACCTCAGCCTTCCAAGCTGATGTCGTGAGTTCGATTCTCATCACCCGCTCCATTTTGAACATGATCTTTGAAAACTAAACAAGACAAAACGTACCTGTTAATTCGAG
>NZ_JBYEGB010000007.1:0-199098 GCF_057592095.1 Bacillus sp. SRI_025
CTCTGTATCAGTATCGCTCTCCGTGATCACGTAAGCGGCAAGGGCATCCTGATCACTCGCATCTTTGACTGTTGTCACGACGGCTTCTTTCACCGAATCCAACGTCAGAAGCTGGGCTTCAATTTCTGACAGCTCAATACGGAAGCCGCGGACATTGACCTGATGGTCTATTCTGCCGAGATAGATCAGCTCGCCACCCTCTGTCCATTTCACTAAATCGCCTGTACGGTACATGCGCTCTCCTGGATAGAATGGATCTGGGACAAATCGTTTGCCTGTTTCCTCTGGAAGATTCCAGTAGCCTCTTGCCAGTCCTTTTCCTGCAATCACGAGCTCGCCCGGTACGCCTGGCGGCGACAGGTCATATAACGAACCCATAATGTAAAAACGAGTATTGGCAATCGCTGCTCCAATCGGAAGCGTGCCTTGTTCTGGGTCGATGACTCCACTTGTCGCTACAACCGTATTTTCTGTTGGACCGTAGTTATTGACGAGTTGATATGGTACTGGCTTCACCTGTTTCAGCTTGTCTCCACCTGTTAGTAAATAGCGCAGAGAATGGTTGTCCATTGACATAAACTGCTCGCATAACTGCGTTGGCAGGAAGGCAATGGTGATCCCTTCTTCATTGAAATACGCATTAAGCTTGATCAGATCGAGGCGAATTGCTTCGTCGATAATGTGCAGCTCTGCGCCGGCGATCCACGTCGGGAACATCTCCCAAATGGAGGCGTCAAAGCCAAAGCCGGCATATTTCGCAGTTCGATCCTTGTTCGTCACTTGGAACGCATCATTGTGCCAGAATGAAAGATTCACAAGAGACTGATGCTCGACCATGACACCCTTCGGCTGTCCCGTCGTCCCAGACGTGTAAATCATATAAGCGAGATCTGTTGGTTTGATATGAACCTGAATTTCGTGAGCTTCTCCTTCTACCGCATCTTCTATGAACAGCACATGTCCTGTGAAAGAATTTGGCGCAGTGAGTCCTTTCTGCATCAGAAGTACCTCTGCCCCGCAGTCTTCCAGCATGTACGCGATACGCTGCGCTGGATAATCCGCATCAATTGGAACGAATGCCGCACCTGCCTTGAGGACACCAAGGACAGCGGCTGTCATGTCAAGAGATGGGCGGGTGAGAATGCCGACGCGGTCTCCTGGTTTTGTGCCGCTGGCGATGAGCCTTGAAGCGACTACATTCGCCCGGCTGTTCAGCTCTTTATACGTCCAGCTCGTTCCGCAGAATGTCGCTGCTTTTTGATGCGGTGCTCCTTGTGCCTTCGCCTCAATCAGGGCATGAACGGTTTGATCTGATGGGACGTCTAGGACAGGTCCTGACCATTCGTTCAGCTGTTTTTGCTGCTGCTGCGGTGACAATAATTTCATTTGATCTAACGATTGATCTGGCGCTGACACCATTTGTTCCAGCAAATGAAGGAAATATTCTTTCCACTTTTCAATTGACGTCTTTTGAAAGATAGAACAATTAAAATCAAACACGAGCTCAATTTGATCTGCGGATTCGTTTCCAGTTAAGGTCAAATCAAATTTGGCGATATTCTCCTCGAATGGCTGTGGAACAACGTGAAGCCCATCCATTGATAAATCACGAATATCCGCATTTTCCATTGAGAAGACCACATCAAAAATTGGATGACGGCTTGTGTCTCGAACCGTTTGCACCTGATCCACCAATTCTTCAAATGGGTACAGCTGATGCTCGTTTGCCTCTAACACAAGCTGATGAACATTTGACGCAAATTCAGCAGCTGTCTGATGTCCTGCTGGCTTTGTTCTAAGTGCCAGCGTATTCACAAACATGCCAATCACAGATTGAATATCAGGATGGGTTCTACCCACAACCGGAGAACCAATGATGATATCCTCTTGTCTTGAAAGCTTGCTTAAAAGAATACTGTAGCCAGCAAGCAGGACTGTATAGGTCGTACTGTTGAGCGTTCTAACGAGTTCGTCCAATTTTGATTTAAGCGAACCTTCAATTGTAAATGAGACACGATCTCCAGCGAATGTTTGCACTTTTGGCCTTGGCAGGTCTTCCGGCAGTGCCAGTACAGGCAGCTCTCCTTGTAATTGATCCAGCCAGAATGCCTCTTCATCTGCTTTTTGCGCAGCAGATGCCTCACTTTTTGACCAAACTGCATAATCCTTATATTGAACAGGCAATTCCTCTAGTTTGTCTCCTCGATACAGGGCTGAAAGCTCCTCAATTAAAATGCCAACAGACGCCCCATCTGAAATGATATGATGCATATCAATCAGTAAATAATGGACATTTACGGAGACGGAAACTAGACCTATTCTGAGTAAAGGCGCTTTTTCTACATCAAATGGCCTGATAAAGTCATTCATCAATTGCTGTATGTCTCGGCCGTTCTGTTCAATTTTTTCAATGTTTATTGAGACATTTGTTTCAATCCGTTGAACAGGTTCATTCTGAACAAAATCAAAGCTCATTCGGAAAGCTTCATGACGTTGGACTAGCTGATCAATTGCCTTTTCAAATCGTTTTTCATCAAAGACGCCTTCTAGCTTTAAGGCAGCCGGCATATGGTAGCTTTGCTCCGCATCAGTCATTTTCTCCAAAACAAACAGTCTTTTTTGAGCAGATGTCACTGGATAATAGGCCGCCTCTTTGGCAACTTCCACTCGCTTGATCTCCGTTTGATCCGCTTGATCTACCGCAAGCGCGAACGCTTCTAATGTCGGGGATTCAAATAAAGACTTCAAAGTGAGCTCCACCTGCATCTCTTCATACAACCTGTTCAGCATTTTCATGCCGCGCAGCGAATGGCCCCCGCATTCAAAGAAATGATCGTGTTTGCCGATTCGCGGTACTTCAAGAACTTCCTCCCAAATGTTCGCCAGCAGACGCTCTGTTTCTGATTGAGGAGAGGTGTATTCATTTGCCCCCTGCTCACTAAGATCAGGTGCCGGCAGCGCCCGCCTATCGACCTTGCCGTTATTCGTTAAAGGAAGCTCCTCTAATTGCATGAAAAATGCCGGCATCATATACACGGGCAGTTCACGTCCTGCTTGCTCGCGCAAATCAGTTAATGAGACAGATCCTTCTGCTGTGAAATACGCACATAAAGAGTCATTCGGAGCAGCAATCACGACAGCTTCCTTCACCTGAGGATGCTGCAGCAGTTGATGTTCAATTTCCCCAAGCTCGATACGCTGTCCGCGAATCTTCACTTGATGATCGATCCGTCCAATGAATTCAATATCTCCGTTTGACAGCCAGCGTGCAAGATCGCCCGTTTTATACATGGTCTCTCCAGGGCGGAAAGGATTTTTGACAAACTTTTCGCTCGTTAGTTCTGGCTGCTTATAATATCCTTTCACCAGTCCATCACCAGCGACACAAAGCTCTCCTGCAACGCCCGGCGGCTGTACATGTCCAAATTCATCTACAATATAAACAGCCGTTTGACTCACTGGCTTTCCGATTGGGATGGATAACGCGTGCTTCTCAATGTGGTTCACAGGATAATATGTGGTGAAAATTGTGCTCTCAGAAGGGCCGTACATATGAACAAGCTTGTCTTTCCCCACTGTCTCAAGTGCAGTCACCACATGAGGCACGGAAGCACGTTCGCCGCCAAACAGCACTTTTCTTACGTTCTTCAGACTGTCTTTTTTCATATCGATGAGTAAGTGAAAAAGAGCTGTCGTGATCATTAAAATACTGACTTTTTCCTTCTCAATCGCTCCTGAAAGCTCATTCATGTTTAAAATATGGTCCTTTGGCAGAACAATGAGTTTTGCTCCGTTTAATAAAGCACCAAACACATCAAACATAAAGGCATCAAATACATAGTTTGAGATGCTCATCACCGTATCTTCATGATGAATGGTGAGATAATTCGATTGCTTCACCGTTCTCAAAATGTTCCGGTGTGTCACCATATTTCCTTTAGGCTTACCTGTTGTACCAGATGTATAGGTCAAATTCGCCAAGTCCTCAGGTAAAATATGAGCATCTATTGGGCTGTCTGACTGCTGAGCAATCGCTTGATTTTCTGTTTCTATGATGATTCCCTCAAATGCAGTGAGCACGGAGCGATGGCGCAGCACTTGATGTGTCAATAAGAATTGTGCACCGCTGTCTGTTAAAAAGTGCTTCACGCGCTCATCAGGGAAATCGGGGTCAATTGGTACATAGACTCCGCCCGCCTTAAGCACAGCTAGAACAGAGAGCACCATTTCATTGGATCGTTCAAAGAATAAGGCTGCTTTCATTCCTTTTTCAAAACCATTTTCACGCAAATAATGTGCCAGCTGATTCACTCGGTCATTCAGCTCTTGATAAGAAAGAACCACATCTTCACATTGCAATGCAGGCTGATGACCATGCTGCTGCACCTGTTCTTCAAACTGCGTCACAATGGTTTCTTCTGCTGGATAAGGCGCAGGTAACGGATTCCACCTATTTAGCTGAGCTTCTGCTTCTTGTTCAGACAGTAAGCGATAGGATTGGATAGCTTCCTGCGGCGTTTGAACCATTTGCTCCAGCAGATAAACATAATGTTTGAGCATCTGCTCTGCTGTACTTCGTTTAAATAGCGCCGTACTGTAATCGAGTACAAAGGATAAACCTTGATCTGACTCCATCGCTTGCAGTGTTAAATCAAATTTCGCAATATGGAAATTGGTTTCTTCGACTTCGACCAGCATGTCTCCAATATGCTGGGCTGTTGAATGACCCGGCGCAAGTGTAAAGACGGTATCAAACAATGGATGACGGCTAAAATCTCTTGGCACATTCAGTTTTTCAAGCAGCCGCTCAAACGGATATTGCTGATGCTCAAATGCATGCATCGTCTTTTCCTTTACTTGCTCAATCAACTGAGACATGGTTCCATTCGGATCTACCTCTGACCGCAAAGCAAGTGTCTGGACAAACATACCGATCATGTCATTCAAATCTGTATGCACACGCCCTGCTGCCGGTGTTCCGACCACAAATTCCTTTTGACCCGTATATTTCGCAAGCAATGTATAGTAAGCCGAAAGCAGCACCGTATACAGTGTCGTGTGATGGTTTGCTGCAATCTCCTGTAATTGATTCTTTAACGCCTCATCGATTTCTTTGATGACACGATCACCTGCGAAAGACTGGACAGCTGGACGCTGATAATCGGTCAGCAGCTGTAAAGCAGGGATATCCCCCGAAAATTCTTGCAGCCAGAATGCCTCTTCTTTTTGAAAGCCTTGATGCTCTTGCCAAACAGCATAATCTTGATATTGAAGCTTTAATGGTGCTTTCACCGATCCCTCGTAAGCATCTGACAGCTCGCGCAGCATTAAATCGATCGAAAGACCATCTGAAATCAGATGATGCATATCGAAAAAGAGCAAATGCTCCTGATCATGCAATGACTGCAATCCTATTCGAAGAAGTGGCGCACACTCAAGATCAAAAGGTCTGACAAAGTGCTGCATGTTTTCTTCCATCGTACCACCTGTCAGCTGTTCTATTTCAAAGAAAACGGATGAAGCGATCCGCTGACGAGGGACACCTTTTATCGTATGAAAAGAAGTACGCAGCATATCATGACGTGAGATCAGTCTGTCAAAGGCTTCAGTCAGCTTCTCAAGCTGCAGAGCTCCTTTTAACCTCACAACAGCAGGCATATGATAGGCAGTGCTTTGCTCCAATTGACTCACCATATAGACGCGCTGCTGTGGAGGCGATAACGGATAATGATCTGCAGCCGGCGCTTTTGGTATCTCCGTTGCAGTAGACTTTTCTGCTTGCTCAATATAAGCAGCAAGTGCAGCAATCGTCTGCTGTTCAAATAAAACAGAGAGCGGCACCTCCACTTGAAAGTCTCGCTGAACCTTTGTAAGTACGGTCATCGCTTTGAGCGAATGCCCGCCTCGATCGAAGAAAGAATCATATACACCGATTTGTTCTTGATCAAGAATGTCTTCCCACAAATGAACAAGCTTCGTTTCTATATCGTTTCTAGGTGCCGTATAAACAGCATGAACCGCTCTATCACCTTTTAAGGCAGCAAGTGCACGACGGTCGACTTTGCCGCTGACTGTGAGTGGAAAAGCATCGAGTTCTTTGAAATAAAGCGGCATCATGTAAGCTGGGAGCTGATGTTTGATAGCCGCTTGCAGCATGTCAACAGACACACCATCATGACGAGCTTGATAGTAAGCACTTAACGCCTTTTCCCCATCCGCTTCATCAACTACTAGCACGACAGCCTTATCAATTCCATCTACCTGCTCCATCACCGCTTCAATCTCACCTGTTTCTATGCGGTAACCCCTTATTTTCACTTGATCGTCCATTCTGCCAAGATAATCAATCGTGCCATCTGGAAGCCATCTGACTAGATCCCCTGTTCGATACATCCGCTCATTCGGAGAAAACGGATCTGCCGTGAATACCTTCTTCGTCAATTCAGGCTGATTCACATAGCCTCGCCCAACACCTATACCGGCAATGCAAAGTTCTCCTGCAGCCCCTGGCACCTGTAATTGATCATGTTCATTTAAAATATAAATACGATGATGACCAAGCGGTTTTCCAATCGACACATAGCGCTGTTCAGTTGATTCGCTCAGCTCACTGAGATTCAGGCGATGAACTGCCGCATCCACACACGTCTCAGTTGGACCATACACATTCCATAGAGTAAAATCAGGCTGACTCATACGAACCGCTTCGATAAGTGAACGTGCTGCTTTCGCAGGCAGCGCTTCTCCCCCAATCAACATGTGCGTCAATGACAGACCGTCCAAATCCGCTGCAAGTAAAAGCTGCACATGCGCCGGAGTTCCATCTGCCGCTTCAATTTGATGTTTTCTGTAATAAGCCGCTAGCTGCATGCCATTTCTCGTCGTTTCTCGCGGGATGATATGAAGCGTATGTCCAAATAAAAGGGCAGCAAATATTTGTTTCACCGATGCATCGAAATGGAATGGGGCTAGAAGCGCCATTTGAAGCTCATTCGCCCCTTGATACATCTCATGATGCAAAGCATGGACCAAATGATGAAGCTGAAGATGCTCAATCATGACGCCCTTCGGCTTTCCAGTCGTACCCGATGTATAAATCATGTAGGCTAAATCTTCGGGCGCCGTCTGATCGAGAAGCTCAGGCAGCCGTCCATCATCTAATAATAGTTGCTGCTGCACGATCAATTTTTCCGAGAGGGCTGGGTACTCTTGAATGAACGATTCCTCTGTTAACACGATAGAAGCACCTGAATCCTCCACAATAAATTGAATGCGCTCCTCAGGTAATGCTGGATCTATTGGTACATATGCCCCGCCAGCCTTTAGTATGCCGAAGACTGCTACCATGGCATCTACCTTCCGCTCCATCAAAACAGCAACAGGCACATCACGTGAGATACCTTTCATTTGTAGAAAACGTGCAAGCTTTTCTGCCTGTTGTTGCAGCTCTCCATAAGTAATTGTTCCATTTTCTGCTACAACGGCTGTTCGATCTGCATATTTGTTGGCTGTCTCATCAAACATGTGATGAACCGGTTTTGCTGCTGGTCTTTCAAACGGTTCTCCCTCAGATAATTGCAGCAGTTCCTCTTGTTCACCTGCTGAAAGTAAAGGCAGTGTCCCGATCAGCTGATCAGGCTGAGTGACCGCCGCTTCTAGTAAAATCAAGAATCGATCAAACATCTTACTCATTTCTTCTTCTGTGAATACATCTGTACGGTAATCCAAATCAATGGTCAATGTATCAGTATCCCAGCGGTCTTTCACATGTATTGAAATATCATTCATTCCGCTCCCGCTAAAAATCGGTTCAGTAATGAACGACAGGTTCTCTTTTTTCTGCCACTGCATGACCTGATATTCTAAAGAAATATCAAAAAGGCGTCCTGTAAACCCTTCTCTTTCCCGCAAATCATTCATGAGCAGATTGTAAGGGTATTTTTGGTGTCGCAAGATCTTCATTTGATCTGCCATGACCTGCTTTACGAAATCAACAAACGATTGCGACCCTTGAACAGATGCACGCATTGGAATCGTCGATACAAACATCCCAATCATCTTTTTTTCTTTGGCATTCGTCCGGTTACCCATAAAGGTTCCAAGAACGACATCCTCCATACCGCTAAAACGATGTAAGTAAATATAGACAGTGGACATAAACATCGAAAGCATACTGACTTTATGTTCTTCACAAAAGACACGAAGCTTCTCCTTTAAAGAATCTGGAACATCCCCTGAAAATCGCTCCGCATGTAAACTCATCTCATATCCCTTATGCGGTTTTAAAGATGCGAAGTCTGGAATATGAGCAAATTGCTCATTCCAAAAAGCTTGATCTTTTTGAAAACGTTTAGAAGATTCATAGGTCTGCTCACTCATAATGTGATCAACGAAGGAAATCTCCTCAACTGGCGAGATGTCTACTCCTTGCAGCATGTCATGATATAAATCAATAATGCGATTTCCCATTAAAATGATAGAAATCCCATCCGCGACAATATGATGTGCTTTACAGAACAGCCAGCACTCTTGATCACTGATTTGAAATACCGTAAATTCAATCAAGGGGCTGTCAATCAATGGCATCGGCTCACGAATTTGCTCGTTCGCCCAAGCCCTTACTTCCTCTTCACTCCAGCCCTTTTCCATTCGAATCGGCTGTTTTTCATAAGGTTTGATATATTGAACAGGCTCCTCCTCTTCATCTCGATACACGAGTCTCAGCCGAAGAGAGTCAGTTTGTCGAATGTACGCTTGAAGCACATCGACGACCAAAGAAGGATTGAGACCAGATGCTGATCTCAACCTGGCGAATCCACCCAAATTAGAAATACTTGTACCTGGATAAAATCTTTCCGTATAGAATACTCGCTTTTGCGCATGTGTTAAGGGGTAATAAACTGTATTCATTCTCATCCTCCGCCTCTTCTATGTTTTCTCCACCAATTTCACCCTGCACCCTCTATATCAAAAGAACCAAGTCTATTTCATTAAAATAGACGCTTTAACAGAAAAGGAGCCCACCCCGAATAAAACGGAGGGACTCCCATTTTGATTCGGTAGCCTGCCGACCTTAGCAAAAAAAGAATCATTTACTTTAGGACATGGCTTTGCGTCTCTATGTTTCCATAGATTTGCCTTTTTCTTCTTTTCTTTTAGATATTTTCTATTTACGTCCACTTTATATGAAAATATTGTTTTTTTCACCGAAAAATGGGTGTAAAGATTCATGCGTTATACCGAAGGGTTTACATGATAATTGACGATATTTACCGAAAATAACTAATAATAGTTGCGTTCAACCGAAAATAATCGACTAAATACCGCAAAAATTTCATATTTTCCCTTAAATATTGAAAATATGGCCGAAAATCTAGGATAGAGGTCTCCTTTCGTTTCCCGCAAATTCTTAAATCTTAAGAACTACATTCCCTAAAAAAATGAATTTTTTTACTGTAAAAACAACAAAAAAAAGAGCTGCCATTTCAAATGACAACTCCTTGTTTCTTCATTATATTTACATCACCTTAGACAGACCAATCGTTTTCTCAATAATGAGCAGCGCAATGATAGAAATGATAATAAATATGACAGATATCGCATTGACACTTGGATCAAAGGTCTGCTCAATGTAATTAAAGGTCCTGACCGGAATTGTGATGGTTTGAGGTGAGGAAACGAACAAACTGATCGATATTTCCCCAAATGACGTCACAGCTGAAAACACCCCGCCTGCAATGATTCCCGGCTTAATCAAAGGCAATGTGACTCGAAAAAACGTGCGAATGGGTCCTGCGCCAAGATTCATTGAAGCCAGCTCAAGACGCGGATCTAAATTCGAAACACTCACACCTACCGTTCGAACCACATAGGGAAAACCAATGATGACGTGACCAATGACGAGCGCCCACAAAGACCCTGTAAAGCCCATAGCCGTAAACAAGTAAAGCATAGCAATCCCTAACACCACTTGAGGAATCATGAGAGGTGACAGAATGAAAGCTTGGACAGCCTCCTTTCCCTTAAAGGAAAGCCTTGCTAAAGCATACGAAGCCATTGTCCCTAAAAGAACCGTGAGAGGCGTCACAATGAAAAGCAGAATCACACTGATCCGAAGCGATTCCATCCATTCTGGATTTGACACGACCTCATGAAACCAGCGAACAGAGAACGAAGTCGGTGGAAATTCAGGAAAGGCATTTGGACTAAAAGCAGATAGGACGATCACAAGAACAGGAATGGTTAAAAAAAGATAAACCAATGACCCAGCAGTCCAAATCAGGATAGAAAGCAAGCGGTCACCTATTGACTTTTTACGCATGCATCCTCGCCTCCCAACGCTTCAATAAATAGCTTAGTAGACTGACCACCACAAGCACACAAACCAATAATGTAAAGGACATAGCTGCAGCAAGAGGCAGGTTATACACCTGCATCACCTGCTGATAAATTGACAGCGGCAGCAGCGGCTGCATCCGTCCGCCGACTAACAGCGGAGTGATATAACTTCCTGCTGCCAGTGAGAAGACGATGATCGCGCCTGTCACCATGCCAGGAATGGTCAGTGGTAAGGTGACATGAAAAAAGGTTCGAATCCGGCCAGCTCCAAGACTCATAGAAGCCGGTTTTAAGTGACGATCCATATCGGTTAAACTTGTTGCGATCGGCAGTACTGCAAATGGCAGCATGACTTGGACATAGGCAATAATGACCGCATTCATATTCCACAGCATCGAGAGCGGCTTCTCAATCACATGTAAATCTAGTAACATACCATTGATCAGACCATTTTGCGAAAGAAGAACAATCCATGCAAACGTCCGAATCACAACACTTGTCAAAAGCGGCGACACAAGTAAGATATAGAAAAATGCCCGCAGACGCGAATTAGGTGCCTTGACGAGCACGTATGCTGCTGGGTATGCCATCAATAAACAAATCACCGTTGTCTGTAAAGCCACCCACACAGTACTTCCAATCGCCTTTACATATGCATCTGTCGTGAACACATGAATATATTGAGAAAAGCTATACGTTTGTAATGTATTCATCATCGAATCGACATCGCGAAAACTGAGAACGAGCATCATCACAAGTGGAGCTAGTAAAAATACAACAAGAAACAAACAGGCTGGCAGCAGCATAAACCAATGAAATCGTTGATTCTTTTTCTTGATTCGCATCACGTATGCACCTTCGAATCTAAGAAAACGATATCTTCAGGCTGCCAATGGATATAGACAGTTTCTCCAACTTCAGGCAGCTCGGGAAATGCAGCTTCAGAAGCATGGACAATGATTTCACCATTATCAAGCCCCACAACCAAACGTAATGAATGCCCAATATAACTCACATCTGACAGCACGCCAGATACATGGTTTGGCTGAACTTCCTTCTGCTCAGAAGAGATGCTGATTCTTTCAGGACGCAGCATAAGCAGTTGCTTTTCCCTTTTCTCTTGATGTGCCGCAGCCTGCAGCTGAAGATGCTGACCGTTTGAATGGGTTACATGCGGAACCGTAAATGCAGCATCAGCTTCATTGTACACGGCCTCAAAGATATTCACCTGTCCGATGAATTCAGCTACAAATCGATTGTTTGGCTGGCGGTACACCTCTAAAGGCGTCCCAATCTGCTGAATTCTACCCTCTCCTAAAATGCCAACTCGATCAGAAAGGCTTAAGGCCTCCTCTTGATCATGTGTCACAAGAATGGTTGTAATCCCAACATTTCTTTGAATATTTCGCAGCTCTGTCTGCATGTTTTTTCTTAGTTTGGCATCTAGGTTGCTGAGCGGTTCATCAAGAAGGAGAACAGACGGCTGAATCGCCAGCGCTCTTGCTATCGCTACCCGCTGCTGCTGACCACCGCTTAATTGGTGGGGCATCCGTTTCGCAAATGCCTCTAATTGAACAAGAGACAAGCTTTCCATCACTTTCTCTTTGATTTCCGCCTTCTTTTTCTTTTGAACCTTAAGCCCGTACGCCACATTATCAAATACAGTCAGATGCGGAAAGAGTGCATAGCTTTGAAAGACCATACCTGTTTTTCTTTGGTAAGGCGGCAAAGCTGTCACATCCTGATCACCAATATAGACGACGCCTTTTGTTGGTTCTAAAAAACCGCCAATGATGTTTAATAACGTTGATTTCCCGCAGCCGCTAGGACCGAGAAGGGAGAAAAACTCTCCCTCATTCACAGTAAGACTGACATCGTTGAGAGCAATCTGCTCACCGAAGTGCTGACTGATGTGTTCTAAATGAATTCCACTCATGCGATCACCTATTTTCCTCCGCCTAATACTTCGTTCCATCGATTTGTCCAATTGCCCAGCTCAGAGGTTGCTGTTTCATAATCTACCCAAGTCAGCTTGCTGTAATAATTTTCTCCAACTTTCACTTTCCCCTTAATCTTGTCATTGTACTTCACATCAGAATTCGACATGCCATAATAAGATTTTTCCGAGAAAGCCTCCTGAGCTTCTTTTCCACTCAAGTAGTTTAATAGTTTGTATGCCGCTTCTTCGTGCTGACTTCCTTTCGTTAAAGCCCAGCTCGCTACAGCTGCAACAGCGCCTTCTTTCGGATATGAGAAACCAATATCCATTCCTTCTTCTTCAAGTGCAAATACTCGCCCGTCCCAATAGGGAACAGCTGCGACATCCCCACGTTCTAACAAGGTTTGAATCGATCCTGGGTTATCCGGAAAAGCAGCGACATGACCTTTTAATTGCGCGAGACTTTTAAATGCTTTATCAATATCCTTAGGATTTGATTCTGTCCCCCCTTGTGCATGAACAAGTGCAGAGAAAAATTGCAAACCAGCTGAATAAGTCGGAGATGAAATGGCTACCTTCCCTTTCAACTGACTGCTCCATAGGTCTGTCCAGCTGTTTGGTTCCTGCTTGACGAGATCTTTTCTATAAGCAATTCCAAGCTGCCCCATACTAAAGCCTGCTGCATATTGTTTTCCATTCACAGTAAGCTTCTTTTGGACAGAACGGTAAAGCTTTTTGACGTTCGGCGCTTGATCTTCATCGATAGGCGCAAGAACGTTTGCTGCAATACCTCTTTGAATCGTGTCAGGCTGTAAGATTAGTAAGTCATATGGTGGATTTTTCCCATTTGACGCTTTTAATTTTGTAAACCATTCAGAATCCGCTCCAGAGACGGTCTGCACTTTAATTCCCGTATCTTTTTCAAACTTTTCAAGGATTGGTTTGATATTCTTTTCCCAATCGCCTCCATATACGCCAACAATCACAGTCTGCTGCTGTTTGCCTTGATCCTTTCCATTTCCACCACAAGCGGTCAGCAGTACAACGATGGATAGGATGCCTGCAACAATAGCGATTAATCTTCTTTTCATGATTCATTTCCCCCTTTTTGTCCATTCATTTGACGAAGTGCTTGAGTAATATCTTCCTTTGTTAACGGCTCATTTCTATGACTGAAATATTGATGAACTGCATGTTTATAGTGCGTACGTTCATTAGCCGGATAGGAACGCAGCTGAACGGCTAGCTCACTGCTGGCTTCGTCCGTCCATACTTTCTCATAAGCTGCTCTTTGTTCTCCGAAATCCCACACGTCATTAGCTGCAGGATCACCAGCCTTTTCACGCACCTTGCTCGTCTGCTCCTCATCAATCTTCCATTCATTTTGCTCTAAATACACTTGAACACCATATTGCTGCAGCGCTCTTTCTTCACTTAATAGACCAGCTTCCACTTCCTGAAGGACTTTTTCTTTCTTTCTGGCAAATGGATTCCCCCAGCCGCCTCCACTTGGTGAAATCAATTGAACGATATCGCCTTTTTCAAGTCGCAGAACATCTATTTTGGGCTGGTCTTGTTTCTCACCATTAGCTGTGATCAGCTTGACCTCACCAACCGCTCCTGCTCGGCCGCCCATTAAACCCCAAGGCTGAAACTTCATCCGTTCCATTCCTCGTGCTGTCACCATCGATTCAGGCTTCATCATTTCAAATTCCAAACCAATCGCATGTCCGCCTCGATTTTCACCAGCTCCACCTGTATTCGGCAGAAGCTCATATCGGTGAACATGAATATCAATATGCTGTTCCAAACTCTCAATTGGGGTATTCTTCAAAAAGCCTGACGAATGATCAATACCGTCAACTCCATCAGTACCATTTTGAGCACCGCCGCCTCCGCCTAATGGTTCGACAACGGACATTTTCCTGCCACCCGTTTGATCATCAGGTACAGAGAGAACCACAATGGCAGATTGACCTGCACCTGCTGCCGGTACTGCTTCAGGCAGCAGCTTACCAATCGCACCTAGCACGACATTGTACAGCCTCATCGTAATCGAATGACGAATCCCGACAGAGGCTGGATATTCTGGATGCACCAGCGTTCCTTTAGGAGAGATCACATCGATTGGATACGTTATTCCACCATTAATCGGTATAAAAGGATCCTTACTAATGATGTAATTAATCAACCCTTGATAAAGAAAGGAATGCTTCTGACCATTGGTAACAAGGTTAAAGGCTGTTTTTACTTGCGGGTCACACTCAGAAAAATCGAGCGTCAGCCGTTTGCCTTTGATCGTTAGCTTGATTTTCAACCGAATAGGGACGTCTGAAATCATATCATCATCTAAATAATCAGCAAATTCACTCGTTCCATCCGGTATAGCTTCAATGACCTTTCCAGCACGATCCTCGGCTTGCTTCAGCAAGTCTATCATTCCTTGTTTCACTTCGTTTTTTCCAAATTTCTCAATCATTTCTTTTAACCGAATATCTGCTGTATTCACTGCAGCAATCATCGCATTGATATCACCATCGTTTAGATGACTAGCGCGGCTGTTAGCTCTTAAAAAGGTACGTACGACCTGATTCTCTTTCCCACCTTCATAAATTTTTACGGGCGGAATTCTTAATCCTTCTTGATGAACATCCGTTGCTGTCGGTGAAATACTCGAAGGCACAAGGCCACCCACATCACTGACATGAACAAAAGACCAAGCATAGCTTACGATTTCACCATCTACAAAAATCGGCTTAAAGATATGGACATCTGGCAGGTGAGTCGCCAAACCATCTGTCGTATAAGGATCATTAGTGATGATAATGTCTCCTGGCTGCATCTGTCCGCTTTCTTCAATTGCTTTTTTTAGACTCAGCCCTAAAAAGATCGTCACACCCACTGTCTTCGGATAAACAAAGAAATCTCCAGAAGGTGTGGCTAGTGCTGTCGCAAAGTCAGCAGATTCTTTGACGAAGGTCGTAAACGACGTCCGTTCAATGACATGCCCCATACCTGATGCAATCGCATTAAAATAACTGCGCATCATCTCAAGCTTTGCTGGGTCAGTTCTCATGTAAAGCCGCCTCCTTTGAAATCACTAAGTTACCTGATGGATCAATACTGCCTGTCCAGTTTGGCAAAATTAATGTTGTCGTATCATCCTGCTCAATCACGGCAGGCCCATTTACAATAGAACCTACTGACAGCGTATCCCGATTATAAACCGATGCTTCGTATTCTTTTTCTTCTATAAAAATTCGTCTATATTCATTTGGTTTCAAAGACTGTCCCATGCTTTCTTGAACAGGTGAAAAAGGCAGCGGAGGCGTCTCACCTATGACTCGAACGCGTAAATGAGTAAACTCGATTTTTGCCTGATCATCCCTATGACCATATTGACGCTGATGCAATTTGTGAAAGGCTTCAATAAGTTGGTGGATGTCTTGTTCTTGCTTTAACCAATCAATCGATAATGGCAATTCAATCTCAAATGCCTGCCCTTGATATCGTGCGTCTGCTAATAAGAGAATGGATGTCTGATTGATATGCTGAATGTTCTGCTGGCTGACCCAATCAGTCGCTTTTCGTGACAGCTTCTCATAATCTTGTTTTAGTTGGTTGATCGAATAGTCTTGTAAACATATTTTCTTCGACAGCACCGCATCATGGATAAAATCAGCTGTTAAAGCACCTAACGCACATAATGTACCAGGACTTGGAGGAACAACTACATTTTTCGCATGAATTTCTCTTGCAAGGAAATTCGCCACAACCGGTCCTGCTCCGCCAAACGCCAGCAAACTAAAATCTCTAGGGTCAAATCCTTGCTGCTCCATCACATTGCTTAATTCTGTGTACATATTGGCTACGGCTACTTGAATGAGCTGGTCAGCCGCCTCTTCAAGCGTTTTGTTGAGCTGATCAGCAATTGGCTGAAAGGCCTTTTTCGCCGCAGACAGTTGTAAATGTAAATGTCCTCCGGCAAAACGTTCTTGATTGAGATAACCGCATATGAGAAACGCATCAGTTAAAGCTGCTTTTTCTCCCTTTCCATACGAAGCTGGTCCCGGGTTTGAACCAACTGATTCCGGCCCCGCTTTGAGAAGTCCGCCCTGATCAATCCATGCTACCGAACCTCCTCCTGCTCCTATTGAATACATCGCAACAGATGGAAGAATGATTGGGAAGCCTGAAAGCTGATTGGATTGAGCCATTGTAGGCTGTCCATTTTGAATGATTGAGATATCTGCACTCGTCCCCCCAACATCAAAAGTGATCAGATTGGGTTCACTCGCTGATGCTGCAATTCTCGCCGCACCGATGACACCAGCTGCCGGACCAGAAAAGAGAGTCTTAACAGGCGAGGTTGCCGCACTTTCTGCATCCATTAAACCACCATTTGATTGTGTAATGTATGGAGAAATTGGTACACCTTCTTCCTTCAAACGGCTTTTCAATGTTTGCAAATACTGTTTCACCTTTGGCTGAATGTACAAATTAACAACAGACATCACTGTACGCTCGTATTCCCTCATTTGAGGCCATAATTCAGATGAGGTAAGGACTTCTAACTGTGGATAATGATGATTGATATAGGCTTTTGCCTGTAATTCATGAACTGGGTTTTGATAACTATGTAAAAATGAAATGACGATACCTGCTAGCTTTTTAGATATAACATGCTGGACCGCATCATCTAATTGCTGCAGATGGAGAGGTTTTTTGATCGTACCATCGTGTATCAACCTTTCAGAGATTGGATATACATGCTTCCGTGGTATCAATGGTTCTGGCAAACGAGAATTGAAGTCATAAGGAACGGGTAGTCGTAAACGTTGAAGTGACAATATATCTTGAAATCCTTCTGTCACAAAAAGGGCTAAATCTGCTCCTTTTCGCTGTAATAATGTATTCAGACCGATTGTCATTCCGTGAACGAGGTATTGGATGTTGGATAAATCAACACCTCTTTTTTTTAGAAGATTTAACCCATTGATAATTCCTTGGGCTGGGTCATCAGTCACTGTAGGCGTTTTGAGTTCAGTCAGCTCCCCTGTTGCTTCATTTATCAGCGATAAATCAGTAAATGTTCCGCCTATGTCTATTCCGAGCCGGTATGAGACATCCGCCATTTGTACTTCCCTCCTGCAATGTAATTAGAATCATATTTTGATAAATTACGACATTTTTTGATATTTGACTCCATATTATTAAAGCAGATCGGTCTAGTCAATTTTATTTTTTTGAAATTTCTGTGTGTTAAATTCTTGAAATTAGCCAAAAAAGCAGTGATAAAGCCATTTTGGATGAGCATATTCGTTTTCTGACCCACAAAATTAAAATTTTTATGAATTTCTACAAAAATGAAAAGCAAGAAATCAGGTAAAAACTGTTTTTTGAATTTTAAAAGACGTTTTTTCAAAACCAGGAGAAATTGGTAAGTAATTCTGCTATACTTCTGTTTACAAAATACGCAAACAAGAAAGAGAGCCAGCATCTATGAAACTTCTTAAAATGATTCTCTTGCTTTTATTGATTGTCATTGGTGTAGCAACAGGCTATATCCAGCTAGAGCAAGGGAAACAAGAGACAGCGAATTCATCTTATGACAAAACCATTCATTTTCCATCAGACCGCTATCCAGAAACAGCCAAGCACATAGAAGAAGCCATTGATGAAGGTCATTCGTCCATTTGTACAATTGACCGTAAACATAGTGATGAGCAGAGAGATCGATCACTACATGGCATTCCAACAAAGCGCGGGTATGATCGGGACGAATGGCCAATGGCGATGTGCAAAGAAGGAGGCAGTGGAGCTTCTGTCAAATATGTACGCCCTTCTGATAATAGAGGCGCAGGCTCGTGGGTTAGTCATCAATTATCGGATGATCCTGACGGCACAAGAATTCAATTTATCATCGATTAGCCGCCTTTCCCTTTTCTATATTAAAAAAATTTTCACATGACTGCTTGCAGGTATTTTAAACACTTTTTTCATGCCGATAATCCTTAAGGAGGGATATCCTACCTTATACCTAAAGGAGTCAAAAAGCATGAAGAAAAAGGGAAAACTGAGGCTAGGCGCCAAAATTTTGCTGATCTTTTTAAGTGTCCTCATCATCTTTTCTGCGGTTGTTGGTTATGTTGTGAATCGCGAAATGACAGAAAACATTAAGCAAATGGCAACTGAAAAAGCAAAAGGTGACTTAAAGCTAGGCTACGCCTACCTAAATGAAAAAGTGTCAGGCTCGTGGCAGATTAAAGAAGACAAGCTATTCAAAGGAAATACGCAAATCAATGATCATGACACATTGGTTGACCAATTAGCCGAATATACCGGTGATACCATCACGATTTTTCAAGGAAATACCCGTGTTGCTACGAATGTCATGTTAAACGGGAAACGAGCTGTAGGTACAGAAGTCTCTCCTGAAGTGAAGACCACTGTTTTAGATAAAGGAGAAAACTATTACGGGACAGCAAATGTTGCTGGGAAAGACTATCAAACGGCTTATATGCCAATCAAAAATGAAGCAGGCGAAACAATTGGTATTTTTTATACTGGCGCTAATCAAAGCATGATTTCACAAATGCTTCAGTCATTCTATATACAATTTGTCATCGTCCTTTTGTTAAGTCTGATCGTTTCAGCCATCATTATTTCTATTTTCACTAAGCGGATTCAGGTACGTCTCAAGCATTTGGCTTCTGCCATTAAGAGTGCAGGCGAAGGTCATTTAACCATCAATGTGACGGATACTGCCGGTGATGAATTGTCTGATCTGGCTGGACATTTCAATAAGATGCGTGAAAAACTAAATCAAACGATTCTAAATGTCATGAACACGTCTGAATTAGTGGCCACATCCTCTGAACAGCTGTCAGCTAGCGCAGAAGAAACGAGTGCAGCATCAGAAAAAATCACCCACACGATCCAAGAAGTGGCACAATCTTCAGAAGAACAGTCCGCTCAAATGACAGCTAGTGAGCACATGATGATTCAAGTATCAAACGAGCTGGCAAACATCACTGAAAATGCCGGACAAATGGCTTCAAGAAGTCACTTCGCACAAGAAATTGCCCAAAAAGGTGTACACAATATCGGTGAAGTTCATTCACAAATGACATCTATTGCAAAATCAATTGAAGAAAACGGTACAGCAATTCAAGCATTGGAAACACGTTCAGCTGAAATTGATCATATTTCCAAAGTCATTACAGATATCGCCAGCCAGACAAACCTGCTAGCTCTTAATGCAGCAATTGAAGCAGCACGGGCAGGTGAGCATGGAAAAGGGTTTGCTGTTGTCGCAGACGAAGTGAGAAAGCTCGCTGAAGAATCTCAAGCATCATCAAACATGATTTCCCATCTCATTTCTGAAATACAAAAAGAGATGACTCATTCGACGAATGCCATCAAACAAGTAAGAGAAGAAGCAGCTCAAGGGGCTGTCCTTATCTCTCATACAGAAGAATCTTTTCATGATATCCAGCAGTCCATGAGAGAAATGGCAGATGGCATTAAGCATTTATCGAGTGCATCACAAAAAATCGCAGCTTATACTAACGATGCGAAACAGTCTTTTGCGTCTATTACAGAAGGCGTTAAACGAACGAGTGAACATTCACAGCAAGTAGCAGGTTTAACAGAAGAACAATTTGCTGCAATGGAAGAAGTAACAGCTTCATCAGAAGCACTTGCCCATTTAGCAGGAGATTTAAAAGCAATGGTCTCGCAATTTCACATCTAGATCCCACAACAAATAGCGCAAGACGGCTGCAATCGTCTTGCTGCCTAACTTTCTCCTCAAGAATGACTCTTTCAACCATTTACGTTTCAACGAAAACCCATAAATAAAGGAGTTTTTTATATGAACCACTTAAATCAAACCTATTCTCTATCTATCTCCTACCACCAAATCACGGTATACACCGGAAGCGAAACACCACCTATCATTGATTGGACAGATGAGGACATTCTCCAAGGATTCGCAACTGGAGATCAGGGAGTTTCCTTTGAAGGAATCAATAATGGAAAGGCGTCTATTATTGTGACATTAAATAGCGATGAGCCCCAAGTATCAGTTGATAGAGCTATAACAGTGCCCTTTACGCATACAAGGGATCAAGTTTATATCACAAGCGTCATGGCTCATGTACTGTCTTTCTCCATTCCAAAAGGAGACTATCAGCTTACCTGCTATACCTCACAGCAGCCTGATCAAGACGTTTATTATGTAAATTTCCAAACAGTGTAGATTACGACTGATCGTATAAATCAAGCCACTTTTCCGCATAGTCTACCGATTCTCTCACTGGCAATAAATATGAACTGGCAAGTCCGATCTGATTGTGCTGATGGATGCCTCCAGATTGCAGAAAATCACGGCCAATCTGTTCAAATAGTTCTTCTCTTGTGATGATATCTTGGTACTCTTTCCATACCCTCCACCCATTTTCTAAAATAGGGGCTCCTCTTGTCATGAGGTCCTGCTGGGGGATTCGATATTCAGCTAGATGAAAAGCTGTCATGCTTTCAAATGTTGTACCAAGCAGCAGCACTTGAGCATGAAGATCATACATGCGACCAAGAGGCGAATGCTCTCCTAATCCAAAGGAAAGTGCATGGTGTTTCAGAATTTCATGTTTTCTTTTTCCCCAGGCTGTGAATGAAAAATGGGGATGATTGCTTCTCGCCACGCCTGGGTATTTCCAAAATGTTTCCGCTACCTTTCCCATTGCTGTTGGCGTCGTGTAAGCTGGATCAAATGCAGGCATAGTTTCTTTGATCGATTTCCACCATGAATAAGGAACAGGCGGATCAATCCAATCGGCAGGATCAGAAAGCTCTAACGTTTGTGCCGGCATAATGAGTGTCCCCTCTTCTGTTAAGGTTTCCATCAATGCTTGTATGACGGCTACAGCGCCTCCGTTTACCCAGCCGATGGATGATAAAGATGAGTGAACACATAAAATCATGCCCTTTTTCACACCAAGTTGTTCCAAGTCTGCTTTGATTGTTTCCTTTGTCATCGGTTCAGCTTGATTTTCGATTAATTTTTGCATCGTTCCTTTTCCTCCTGCGTCTCTTCGATTATTGATGAATGAGACGTTTAACCGCAATAGACAGTTTGTAATTTGCGTAATTTGTCAGCTCCGTTAAAAACTGATCAAGCTCATCATGACTCGAGAAATGTCCTTCAGCCATATAACAGCCCTCACCACTTATTTTGAACAAATTCTTGATTTCTTCCTTTTCATAAAGAAACGACAGAAGTGGTTCATGATGATGACTCCGGGTATAGAGCTGCAAAAATGTTTGAATCGTCTTTTGCGTCTGCCAATCAATTGAAATGGTATATGCTTCGATCACGCCTTCTTCTTCTAGCTTTAACACCCGATTTGCAACAGCTTGGCCGGTTAAATGAACTTTTTCACCTAGAGCTTTCATCGTTAATCGGCTGTTCTTTGATAGTTCTTTTAAAATATTCATATCTGTTTGGTCTAGCATTGGCTCACCTCTTTCAAAAATCAAGCCCTTCCGATAAAAGACTTTCATGATCCTCTGTCACATAGAACTCTTTTAATATACTGTAAACTTAATCAGAAAAAAAGGAGGCCTTTTTATGAAAATTACACTCATTCGCAATGCTACTTTATACCTTCACTATGGTCATTCAACTTTTTTAATCGATCCCTTTTTGGCAGCAAAAGGAACATATCCACCGTTCCCTCATACAGCCAATCAACATTTGAACAACCCTATTGTGGAGCTTCCCGTAAACATAGATTTAGACAGTCTGTTACACCCAGATGCTGTCTTACTCTCTCATTTACATGTGGACCACTTTGACGACGAGGCCAAAAGGAAATTAGCTCAAGATGGGCCAATTTATACTCAATCGGAGAAGGATCGAAAAGAAGTTGAAGAAGCTGGATTTCAGCATGTCACATGCATTGAAGATGAAATGGACATTTGCGGCGTTCATATTAAACGTACAGGTGGACAGCATGGGACGGGAGAAACGGCGAAGCGAATGGGGCAGGTGAGCGGTTTTGTTTTCTCTCACCCTGATGAACCTACCCTTTATATTGCAGGTGATACCATTTGGTGTGATGAACCGAAAGAGGTTGTGAATACATGCAAGCCAGACGTCATTGTGGTCAATAGCGGAGCTGCTCAATTTTTAGAAGGCGATCCGATTACCATGACTAAGGAAGAAATTTTAGACATTCACCGTTCTCAGCCAAAAGCTCAAATTGTCGCCTGTCATCTTGAAGCTGTGAATCATTGCTTGTTAACAAGAGCTGCTTTGGAAGCTTACATTCAAGAGCATCATGCAGATCAAGCCATTTTTGTCCCTCAAGATGGGGAAAGTCTCACCTTCTGATCACAATAAAAAACCGGCACCTCGCTGCCGGTTTTATCATTATTATGGGCGATGGTGCTGTGGTTTTTTCAGTAATGGAACAAATCCGTTCTTTTTCAAATGATTGTAATGCTCATCCATTCGTTTCGTGATGTGTGTGCCTTGTTCCTTTGTTAACACGCCATACTGTACATATTTCTCAATGACTGCTTTTCGTTTAGAAAGAATTTGCTGCTCAAGGATTTCAATTTGTTTTTGTTGTTCTGCTGTTAATTTCACTTGGTGTGTCACCGGGCGCTTTTCCATTTGAGGTGTTTCTCCATGAGCCGTTTCTATCTGAAAACCAAATAACAGCATCATCGACAAGATGATCAAACCGCTTATTTTTTTCATCATTGTTGTTCCCTCCTTTATTCGCCTTTATTTTGCGCTCACTTTCCTTTTTTATACATTATTTCAACACGCAAATTGCTTATAATATTCTTACTTTTTCACTTTTCTTCTGAAAACGTTGTCCTATCAGAAAAAGCGTGCTATGTTTTGTTTTGTATCAAAAATAGAGGAGGATTCTTAAATGAGTCGTTTTTATCATAAAAAATCTATATGGATCATGCTTGTTGTATCTGCTTGCATCTTTATCATGTCTGCTTGCAGCCAATCAGGCTCATCTCAATCTGGAGACACAAAGTGGGATGAGATTAAAAAGAAAGGAAAAATCGTGGTTGCAACTTCAGGCACCCTTTATCCAACTTCTTATCATGATACTTCTAATGGCAAGGATCGATTAACTGGCTATGAAGTAGAAGTTGTCAAAGAAGCGTTTAAACGTCTTGATGTGAAAGTAGAATTTAAAGAAATGGGTTATGACGGGATGCTGAGCGCCATTAATTCTGGTCAAGTGGATGCCGCTGCAAATGATATCGACATCACAGATGACAGAAAAGACAAGTTTGCCTTTTCAACCCCTTATAAGTATTCCTACGGAACGGCTATCGTACGGAAAGATGATTTATCTGGCATTAAAACTTTAAAAGATTTAAAAGGAAAGAAAGCAGCAGGTGCTGCCACGACGATTTACATGGATGTCGCTCGTAAGTACGGTGCAAAGGAAGTCATTTATGATAATGCGACAAACGAGCAATACTTAAAGGATGTTGCAAACGGCCGAACAGATGTCATTTTAAATGATTATTACTTGCAGACACTGGCTCTTGCTGCATTTCCTAAATTAAATATTACGATTCACCCTGACTTGAAATACATGCCGAATGAACAAGGTTTTGTCATGAAGAAGGACAACAAAGAGCTTCAAAAAGAATTGAATCGTGTATTAAGCGACATGAAAAAAGACGGAACAATGAAAAAGATTTCTGAGAAATTCTTTAATCATGCAGACGTCTCAAAGAAAATTGATGCTGATGTCGAAGATGTCGACATTTCCAAATAAGGAGCCGCAATCGTGGGAGATATTCATTTAGAATATATATTTAATCCTGCACTGGCAAAGGCGTCATTTCCGTTTGTCATGAAAGGCATCTGGCTGACGCTGCTCATTTCCTTTGTGAGCATGTTTTTTGGTACCATTCTTGGTTTTTTTATCGCTCTTGCCAGGATGGCGAATTCATGGATTCTTAAGCTGCCTGCACGGCTGTATATCTCATTCATGCGAGGCGTGCCCATTCTGGTGATTTTGTTTATTCTTTATTTTGGGTTCCCTTATATCGGCATTGAGTTTACAGCAGTCACTGCCGCCATTATTGGGTTCAGCTTCAATAGTGCTGCCTATATTGCAGAAATTAATCGGGCGGCCCTCTCCTCTGTTCCAAGTGGACAGGTGGAAGCGGCTAAATCATTAGGTCTCAGCTATTGGCAAACGATGCGCGGTGTCATTTTGCCTCAATCCGTCCGCATCGCCTTGCCGCCATTGACCAATGTCATGCTTGATTTAATCAAAGCTTCCTCACTGGCAGCGATGATTACTGTACCAGAGCTCTTCCAGCAAGCAAAAATTGTAGGCGGACGAGAATTTGATTATATGACCATGTATATTTTGGTCGCACTCATTTACTGGGGCATTTGCAGTGTCGTCTCATTGCTTCAGGACTTTTTAGAAAAACGCTATGCGAAATATCTGTAGCAAAAAAAAGAGCAGATCTCATGGATCTGCTCTTTTTCAGCATGATAGAAAACCTTTGCAGCCCTAAGCACCGGAGCGCAGACCTGCGGGCGAATGCGAGGGTTTGTTATACACGATAATTAATGAATAAGCCATAACCACACATATAACCCGAGTAAAGTGAGGATCAAGGTTGGGATGGTCAGGATGATTCCGGCTTTCATGTAAGCCCCCCAAGAGATATGAACGCCTTTTTTCTTTAAGACATGAAGCCACAGCAATGTCGCCAATGAGCCGATTGGGGTCATTTTCGGTCCAAGGTTGGAGCCGATAACATTGGCATAAATCAGTCCGTCTCTCATGACACCTGCTGTATCTGTATGTCCAATGGCAATCGCATCAATTAAAACGGTCGGCAGATTGTTCATCACAGAGGACAGCACTGCGGCAAGTACACCCATAAACATCGTTCCTGCAAGCAAGCCATGTGATGCCCCTTGCTCGATCCATGCCGCCAATATTTCAGTAAGACCAACATTTTTCAATCCATATACGACGACATACATACCGATCGAGAAAAACACAATGGACCACGGCGCTTCTTTGATCACTCGCTTTGTCGCCACTTGCGGACTTCTTCTCGCCAGCCACAAGAAAGCAAGGGCAATCCCGCCTACAATAATGGACACTGGAACACCGATCAGCTCGCCCGCAAAATAACCAACAAGCAGACAGCCGAGCACATACCAAGACAAACGGAACATACGGATATCTCGAATAGCTGATGCCGGCTCTTTCGCCTGTGACAGATCGTAGGTTTTTGGGATAAGCTTTCGGTAAAACACATACAGAACCAGCATACTCGCCCCAAGCGACACAAGGTTTGGCACGAACATATTTGCTGTATATTCTAGAAAACCAATATGAAAATAGTCGGCTGATACGATATTGACCAGGTTACTAATGACAAATGGCAAGGAGGTTGTATCTGCAATAAAGCCGCTTGCCATCACAAAAGGCAGCACCATGCGTTCATCCAGCTTCAACGCTCTCACGACAGATAAGACGATTGGGGTCAAAATCAGTGCCGCTCCATCGTTGGCAAAAAAAGCAGCCACAACAGCGCCGAGCAATGTTAAATAAATAAACATGCGGACACCGTTGCCTCTTGCGGCTTTTGCCATATGCAGTGCAGCCCATTCAAAAAAGCCGATCTCATCTAAAATTAACGAAATGATAATAATACCAATAAAAGCAAAGGTGGCGTTCCATACAATTTGCGTAACTTCCCACACATCGCCCAGATGAACGACGCCAAAGGCAAGCGCAAGAATGGCGCCCCCACATGCTGACCATCCTATGGTGACACGTCCTGGCTGCCAAATGACAAGGACGAGGGTCATGATGAAAATCAAAATGGCTAAGGTGACTGAACCCAAAGGTGGCCCCCCTTTCATTTTTCTCATAAAATCTTTATCTATCATACAACGAAATACATCAGTTGTATGCCATTTTCGCATTTCACATGAAAATCCGCAGGTGATCCCGTGCACCTGCGGATTCCATCATATATTATTGATCTTTTTTCATCAGCATCAATTCAATAAATAACTCACACCGCTGGCTAAAATGACTTAAGTCGATCGACGTCATGTCAAAAATTTGTTTCATTCGATAGTTTAATGTATTTTGATGAATAAACAACTGCTCCGCTGCTGGCTTTAGCTTGCAGTTATTCAATAAGTAGACTTCAAGCGTTTTTAAAAACGAAGTTTGACTTTCGCGGTCTTTTTCCTTCAAACGTAACAAATCTGGATTGAAGTCGTTTTTCTTTTTTTGATGACTGTAAATGGAGTCTAAAAACCGGAAGACCCCTAAATTCTCATAATCGTATGGAATCAGTTCTTGTCCTCCAACAATTTTCACTGCCTTGACGACCTCTATCGCTTCAAATCGACTTGTACTCATTTTCATGACATCACGATACTCTCTTCCCATTCCGATATACAAAGGGGAGGGATGCGCATGCGTTTTCGATTGCAGATGTGCGATGACATCAGCGGCAGTCGCTTTCGGTGAGTGCCGATCTGACAGGCTGCCTAATATAACAACGATATCTGCTTGAACCGAATAGACGTGATTCACTTTATCCTCTAGCTGCAAATACGTTCGAATGACATCCTTCACATCTTCTGCCGTCTCACTTTTGTTATCGGCAGCGTGCACGACCATGACGGTAAATACGGCTGGCAGTGGAATGCTTAAGTTCTCAGCCTCCCATTTCAGCTCTTCTTCTGTATAAAAATGATCATCCATGACCTTTTTGAAAAACTCTTCAATCTTGCCTTCCTTTTTCTCAAGCTGTTTCTTATTCTTATATATCACTTTTCCAACCTGAAAGGAAGCTTCGTGTAAAAATTGCAGCTCTTCCTGAGTAAGGGAATCCTCAATGTCCTGCACCCAAATAAAGCCTACTACCTCTTGTTTATGCTTGGCGCTCACAGCCACCCGCCGATTAAATCCGAGCTCGTCATGACCGCTCACATAAAAAGGCTTTGATTCCGCGAAAAGCCGCTCGATTACCCCTGTTTTCTTTAACCAATCGACCACAGACCCCGGACATTCCTTGGAGAAAATCGTTTGCTGATTGACTGGGTCAAACTGCTGAATGCTGTAAGAATTATAAGCAAGGAGCTGACACTCTGTGCTTTCTAAAATGACTGGCTTCTTTAAATACCCGCTAATAAATGCAATTAATTTATCGACATCAAAAAATGTATGAAGCTTTTCTAATATCTCTTCCATCCCGATTGCTCCCTGATTAAGTGATACATTTATCATACTTCTTTCCAGTCAGATTTGTATAGAAACAAGTCGCAGACAGGCAAAAAAAGCATGAACCCATCAGTGCAGGTTCATGCTTTTTCCATATTAAAACATTTCACTAATCGTTTTTGCCTGCATGTGCAGAGCTAGGTAATCTGGACCGCCTGCTTTTGAATCCGTTCCTGACATTTTGAAGCCGCCGAATGGGTGGTAACCAACGATGGCACCTGTGCAGTTACGGTTAAAGTAAAGGTTCCCCACATGGAACTCCTGCTTCGCACGGTTGATGTGATCACGATTATTCGTAATGACAGCCCCTGTTAAACCGTATTCTGTGTTATTGGCTACCTCAAGTGCTTCATCAAAGCTTGAGACTTTCGAGAAAGCCAACACTGGTCCAAAGATTTCTTCTTGCATTAAACGGGAAGTCGGCTCAAGATCTGCAAAAATGGTCGGGTGGATAAAGTATCCTTCCGAATCATCACTCGTTCCGCCAGTGACTAAGCGGCCTTCCTGTTTGCCAACCTCGATATAATCCGTGATCTTGTCAAAGGACGCTTGATCAATGACAGGTCCCATGTAAACATCCGCAGAAAGCGGATTGGCTGTTGTTTTCGTTTCTGTGATTTCCTTCACTCGCTCAACCACTTGGTCATACAGCTTCTCATGGACGACTGCCCGCGATCCAGCTGAACATTTTTGACCTGAAAACCCGAAGGCTGATGTGAAAATGGCATTAGCCGCTAATTCAACATCTGCATCCGCATCAACAACTACTGTATCCTTACCGCCCATTTCAGCAATGACACGTTTTAAATGCTGCTGGCCTGGCTGCACTTTTGCCGCGCGTTCAAAGATACGTGTCCCTACTTCTCTTGATCCAGTGAATGTAATCAGACTTGTTTTCGGATGATCTACTAAGTAATCCCCAACTTCTGCTCCGCTTCCAGGTACAAAGTTGACAACACCCTTTGGAAGACCGGCTCGCTCAAGCTCTTCCACAAAACGGGCTGCAATGACAGGCGTCGCACTTGCTGGTTTTAAAACAACTGTATTCCCAGTGACGATTGGCGCTACTGTTGTTCCTGCCATGATGGCAAATAAGAAGTTCCACGGCGGAATGACGAGTGTCACGCCAGTTGGTGTGTACACATATTGATTGCGTTCCCCTTCGCGGCTGTTCACTGGTTTGCCTTTCGCCAGCTCCAGCATTTGACGAGCGTAATACTCTAGGAAGTCAATCGCTTCTGCTGTATCTGCATCCGCTTCATTCCAAGGCTTACCTGCTTCTTTTACAAGAAGGGCTGAATACTCATGCTTTTTACGGCGAATGCTTGCCGCAGCACGGAATAATACGCCTGCTCTTTCTTCAGGAGACGTATAGCGCCATGTTTCAAATGCTTTCGCTGCTGCTTGAACCGCTTGTTCTGCCTCTTCCTTCCCGGCCTTTGATACAGTTCCAACCACTTCATCCTTTTTCGCTGGATTGATTGAAACAATCTTGTCCTTCGTTTCAATTCTTTCTCCATTAATCACGAGCGGATAGGTTTGACCAAGTGATTCTGTTACTTTAGCTAATGCTTGTTCAAACGCTTTGCGGTTTTCTTCCTGGCTAAAATCCGTGAATGGTTCATGCTTGTAAGGTGTTGTCATTTTTGTCACGCTCCCGTTTCAAATTATTTTTTCGTCATTCCTTTTAAAGCAAAGGCAATGTTTGCCGGCCGTTCTGCAAGACGTCTCATGTAGTAGCCATACCACTCTCGTCCATACGGAGTATAGACCCTCATTTGATAGCCTTCTTTCACAAGTGCTTGCTGCGTTTCTGATCTCATGCCGTACAGCATTTGAAATTCGAACTGACTTGTCTGTATATTGTGTTTTTTCACAATATTTTTCGTGAACTCAATCATTCGATCGTCATGTGTCGCAATGGCTGTATAGTTCCCTGAGAGCAATTGCTTTTCGATCAGCTTTTGATAATTCTGATCGACGTCTTTTTTGTTTGGATACGCCACTTCGGCGGACTCCTTATAGGCACCCTTTACAAGTCTTAAAAATGGCTGCAGCTTATTTAGGTCATCAAGATCCTTTTCTGTTCTGTACAAATACGCCTGCAAGACCGTACTGACATACTCATATTGAGATTTCATCTCTTTAAAAATGTCCAGCGTTTTTTGACAGCGCTGTTCATCCTCCATATCGATTGTCACCATGATACGGTGCTTCTCTGCCGTATCTAAAATCCTTTTCATATTGCGATACACAAGGTCATCGTCAATATCCAGGCCAAGTGATGTCATTTTGAGTGACACGTGAGAATTGAGTCCCGCCTCTGCAATCCGCTGAATAGTTTGAATACACTCAGTCGTCCGTTCATTTGCAATCTCTGCCTTTGTGACAAACTCACCAAGGTGATCAACTGTCACAGCCATTCCTTGGTCATTTAATCGTTTGATGACAGGGATGGCACTCTCAAAGTCCTTCCCTCCGATGATTTTCTTAGATGCAACAGCACTTCCCCAATTACGAGCAATATGGTTCAAGAGACTGCTCTTTGACAAAAACAAGAAGAAATTTCTTGTGACCGACTCCATAAAGGGCACCTCCCACTCTTTGTAAGCTATGTCTTTATTGTAAGGCTCATAAGCTGTCCGCTACAATATTTGAAGATGACAAAAATTCTGACTTTTTTTGTGGTTTTATCACAATAACAGATAAAAAAGAGCCTTCCGCGATCCGGCTGGCTCTTCCCTGCTTACGCCCACACCTCATCAAGGGTAGACTGCAGCAGCTCATTTAATTCTTGCATCAGGTTGTCTTTCGGCTGATTGTAGCTTTTCACCAATTCATCAAATCGCGCGAGCTCTTTGTCGATAAATGGATGGACATAAGCGAGGCGGTTCTCTATATCAATTTCTTCGCCGTCCATTTTACGTTTGAGCAGCTCATGGATTTCCGCTAAAAGCGGTCCTTCCTCCACTAGTTCCTCGAGCAGTTCATGAAAGTCCATCGGCGGAACCGTCCGGTAGCGTTCAATCCACTGACAGGCAAGCAGCGGACGAAGCACATAGAAATACTTCTTGATTCGCACCTGCTCTCCTCGTAAATGCCTGCTTTCATTCCGCTTCGCCATATTGAGGTAATGATACATCAATGCTGCAGGATAAAACGCTTGATCTTTTAATTCTCTTAGCTGCTTTGCCAACGAGAAGGATTCAGCATAGATGATGTCAGAAGACAGCCATTCCATGATGGACGGATTCGATTTATTGAATAAGCGAAGTGCCTTTCTAAGCTCCCAGCCGCTGATATCAAGCATGTCATCAATCGGCCGTTCAATGACATCACGATGCTCTTCCATCGCCCAATACCATTCTTTTCGAGGCACATATAAAAAACGAACATCGTAGTCACTATCAGTCGAAGGGAATCCCCATGCTCTGCTGCCTGATTCGACCGCGAGGCAAATCTTTACGTCATACGTTTCTTCGATGATTTTCAGCTCTTCCTTGATTCTCTCTCTCATCAACCATCAACTCTTTCTATAGAAATCTGCATGACTTCATCACGATTTGGTAAAATACGAATAAGACATATATGAAAAAGGAGTTGGATCTCATGTCTATATCTCGCATCATGAAATGGATCACCGGGATTTTTGAAGCCTGTCTTGCCATCCCTGTCATCGGAGGACTATTTATTATTAGCAATGGCTATTCACCGCTCATGGTCATGCTTATTCTGCATATTATCACACTCGTCTTATCGAAGCGAGACCAAGGACCAATGATTGGCAGCATCATTGGGATTATCACATCCTGCCTCGCCTGGATTCCGATACTCGGATTCATCCTGCATATCATCACAGCTCTTGCCCTGATCATCACAGCGTTAGTGCCTGATGAAAAAACGAGACAGAATACGAGTTATTAAAAAAGAGGCCCTCCTAGAGCGGCCTCTTTGTTCTTTTATTTGAGCAAATGCTTTTGTAAGAAGGCGAGCTTCTCTGTTTGAAACGCCGGGATAAATTCGTGTCCAAAATAACGATATATCTTCAGGTCTTTTTCTGTTTCTAAATGGTTGTATGCCGCAAACACAGTAGATGGCGGGGTTATTTTGTCAATCAGCCCGATCGCCATCAATGTTGGCTGTTTGACCCATCCAGCTAGATTGATTAAATCAAAATAGCTTAATGTCTCAAATGCCTTTTCCTCCACTTTCGGATCACTATTTCTTCGAAAGTATGAATTGATTTCTAAATAAGGCTGCTCCAATGCCACATCCACTGCACGCTCGAAGTTCGATAAATAAGGGTAATCTGCTGCTACGACCTTCGGAATGTCTGAAAGGGCTGCGGCGGCTACCGCTAATGCACCTCCTTGGCTTCCACCAATCACGCCGATTCGGTGTTCATCTACTTCGGGGAAGGATTGAACCACTTCGAGTGCACGGACGGCATCTAAATAAACGCCGCGATAATAGTAAGTCTCCTTGGTTAAAATACCTTTTGTCATCCATCCCAAAGCGTGACCGCCTGGTGTCACTGACGTATCTTCACTGCCGCCTTGACCGCGGACGAGCATACCAAATGTCGCATAGCCATGCAGCGCCCAGTTGACAATGTCGTGAATGCCGCCATCATAGCTGGCATTATAGCCATGAAAACGAACGAGCGCTGGATGCGGACCTGATTGATCTGGTACCGCGTACCAGCCTTCAATTCGAGAATGCCCAAAGCTTTGATACGTCAGGCGGTACACCTTGACCCCTTTCACTGGATAGTCATAAGGTTCAAGCGCTGGATCTGCCTTCACTTGACGCAGTTCTTCAAGCGATGCCTTCCAAAAGTCTGAGAAATCAGGACGTGCTGTTTTCTTTGGTTTATATTTTTTTAGATCTTCTAATGATAAATCGAACAATTGCATATCCTACTATTCCCCTTTGTTTTATTAGTTATATATATCATACCACTCATTTCTTGATTGAGAAAGTCATTTAACAAAACCTTCTGACATTTCTATTGGCAAAGATGATGGAAACCTTTATGATAAAGAAACTGACCATAAAGACTAGATGTTCTCAGACAGAATCATCCTTTACAATATATTCATGAAGATGATCGATCGTTCATGAATTTTCACATGACATATAGCGAAAAAAGGAGGAATCCCTATGAAAATCGCCCTTGTCCAAATGGACGTACAAATTGGAGAACCTGAAGTGAATTTTAAAAAAGCAGAAGCTTTCTTAGAAGAAGCAATTCACGAGCAGCCTGACCTGATCATTTTACCTGAAATGTGGAATACCGGCTACGCCCTTGAGCAAGCCGATCAGCTTGCGGATGTAAACGGTGAACGCACAATACAGCTCTTTTCCTCCTTTGCCCGTAAGCATCAAGTGTATCTCATCGCAGGCAGTGTCTTAAATAAGCGAACAGAAGATGAAAACATCACCAACACGATGTATGTCTTTAACCGCCAAGGTGAGCTTCTGTTAGATTATGATAAAATTCACTTGTTCCGTCTAATGGATGAGCACAACTATTTAACCGCTGGTGATCAGCTTGGTTTATTTGACTATAGTGAAGATGTGAAAATTGGCGCAATGATCTGCTATGACCTCCGCTTCCCGCAGCTTTCTAGAACACTTGTGAACAAAGGGGCGAAGATCCTCGTCAATACAGCGCAATGGCCGTCAGCCAGAGTGGACCATTGGCGCAGCCTGCTCATTGCAAGAGCAATTGAGAACCAGTCATTTATGATTGCTGTCAACCGGACTGGCACAAGCAGAGACACGGAATTTCCTGGACACTCCATGGTAATTGATCCACTCGGCCGCATTCTGCTTGAAACAAACGATGACGAAGACATTTATTATGCGGAAATTGATTTTCATCTAGTGGATGAAGTAAGACAGCAAATTCCGGTGATGACGGATCAGCGTCTGGACTTATATTAAAAAATGGAGTACTGACAAAGGGCTAAATGATCTTAATTTTAGCCCTTTGTCTTTTTTTCATTGTGGTAAAAAACTCTAGCGTGAGCAAGAAGCGCAGACCTGACAGCGAAGGCGAGGGTTTGTCCGCGCACTGAGCAGGGAATTCCCCTGCTTTTTTCTATTTCATCAAACGTTTGTTTAAGTCTTTTCTTGATTCTGATAAAGGTCCATGAAGGCTTGAGCGGCTTTCGTTAAATACCTTTCTTCCACATATGCAAACACAAGTGTGCGGGTTGGGCATGAATCAATTTGCAAATAAGTGACTTGGTTCCTATCCTCTTGTGCCACCATTTTCGGCACAACGGTCACCCCTAGTTCGTTTTTGACCATTGCCTGTGCTGTTTGAATATGACTTGTTTCAAAAGCCACTTTTGGCTGAAAACCATGATGACAGCACAGTTCAGTGACCACTTGCCGAAAACCGTATCCCTCTTTCAACAAAATAAATGGGATACCTTCAAGAAGCCGAAAGGGAACGATTTCGTGACCGGTCTCTTTTTGCCCTGCCTGCTCAATGATCTCGTTCAATGCCTCTGATAACCAGGGCTGAGCAGCTTGCGGAACTGCAAGAAGGAGCGGCTCGGTCAGCATTTGTTTCGTTTTCAATGATTCGTGCTCGACAGGCATCGATAAAATAGCCAAATCCAGCTTTCCAGCCAATAGAAGTTTTTCGAGCTCACGTGGAGACTCTTCTATCAGTTGAACGTGAACATGAGGATACGTTTGACAAAAAGTTTTTAATAAACCGGGCAAGACATATCCCCCTGTGACTGCTGGCGCTCCAATGTTCAGCTCTTTCCCGATTTCATAAGCTACTTCTCCCATTTCACGCAGCAAATCATCTCTTTCCTTCAAAATATTCTCTGCCCTTTTAATGAATCGTCTCCCTTGAGGTGTGGGCGTTACTTGTCCATATTTTCGAATAAATAGTGGTGTGTCTAATTCCTCTTCCAGCTTCTTTATTTGCTGGCTTAGAGAAGGCTGTGCAATATGAAGTTGATCCGCTGCTTTTGTAAAACTTTGCTGCCGGTACACTTCAATGACATATTCCATCATTCGTATATCCACTTTCATCACCTCATAGGTTTTAACTATTCATGCCATATCTTTTATGTCTTAGACAAATTACAGAAGGAATTCTACGATAAAGAGACCACAAAGGGGGAAAAGAAATGAATCCATATGCTAAAGCAGAGAACCAATTCTCACAAAATGCCGAGAACTATCGAGATTCACCTATATTTGCAGCTGGAGAAGAGCTGGAATGGATGAAAACAACAGCAAATGCGAAGGGACATGAGCATTTACTTGATATTGGCTGTGCGGCAGGACATACCGTTTTTTCCTTTTCAGACGTTATCTCTAAAGGAATCGGTATTGATGTCACACAAAAGATGATCGAGATTGCTGCAGCACTTGCGGAAGAACGCCAGCTGACCCACATTACTTTTGAGCAGGCAGCCGCAGAAGCATTGCCCTTCTCTGATGAATCATTTGATTTAGTGACGTGCCGATTTGCCGCTCACCATTTTCCAGACCTTCCGGCAGCCATGTCTGAAATCAGCCGAGTCTTAAAAAAAGGCGGCCAATTTCTGCTCGTCGATCATTATGCACCTGAAAACACTGCACAGGATTCATTTATTAATCACTTAAATAGACTGAGAGACCCTTCTCATGTGCGGGAAAGCTCGTTATCAGAATGGAAAGAGCTTTTCGCAGCCAACCAATTGACTCAAAACGAGATTCGTTACTGGGATCTGCACATTGATTATCAGGACTGGATTATACGTGGACGCACACCAGAGAACGTTCAAAAGGAGATCGTTTCCCATCTTCAAACCGCAGACCCTGACACAAAGCAGCTATTTCAGCTTCAATTCGATGAACAGCATCAGCCCATTTCTTTCTGTTTAAAAGCTGCATTGCTTCAAGGAATCAAGCATTAAACTGATAGAAAAAAGTCTACCCTAAACGGTAGACTTTTTTTATTTCGAATATAAATCCCAGCCAAGCTTGAGTGTGTCCACAATATAATTGGCGACTTCCTCAGCCTCTAAATGATCTGTTTCCACTCTGGAGTTATGAAGAGAATAAATTTCCCGGCGTTCTTCAAACAGCTCTTTCATCTCATCAAGCGTCCGGTTGTGAAGAACAGGGCGGTTTTCGATTAAAATATCCAGCCGCTGCTTCCAATTCTCCCAAGACAGGTCAAGGAAAAGAACGGTACAATGCTTCAAGCAGGCGCGTTTGATTTCTTCCTGTTTGAATGCACCGCCTCCAAGGGAGACGATCTTAAGCTGTGTATGTTCACATAAATCGACGATATAATCCTTTTCAGCCTGCCTGAAGAATGCTTCTCCTTTTTGCTGAAACATCTCTGGAATCGTCATGTTGTACTTTTTCTCAATCTCCTGATCGACATCAATAAAATCTCTATATAGCTTTTTGGCAACCAGCTGCCCAATGGTTGTTTTTCCAACACCCATAAAGCCAATGAGGACAATATTCCGCTGTCTTACAGGAATTTCTCTATTGATTTTCATGGTCGTGACACGTCCTCCCTACGACAAGGAATGCTACATAATGTTTCTATTATATGATAAATGGAGCGCGAAAAGATAGACCATCTTAAAAATTGTGTTTAACGACGTAGCCGAGCTGTTCAGAGAGCCTCTGTGCCTGTTCTTTTACTTTTTGCTGCAGCTGGGGAATGACTTCTTCAGTAAACCGATGGGTTGGACCAGATATGGATAAACAAGCTTTCACTTCCCCATGAATATTAAAGATTGGTGCCGCTACTGCCGCAGATCCGACCTCTCGTTCATCGATACTGCAAGAAGTATACGTGTCAAGAATATGTTTACGTTCCTTTTTCCAGTCGTCTCCCATCACATGATCAGCCTCAGCCGCAAATACTTTTTGTTGAAATTCTTCACTTTGAAATGCCAATAATACCTTTCCGCCTGCACCTGCGTACAATGGCAGCTTCTCACCAATCTTGACAAGATGCCGAATCGATTGCAGCCCTTCCGCTTGTTCAATACAAACTCTGCTTGTTGAATCGAGTACATACAGGTTGACGGTTTCCTTTGTTTCATCACGAAGTGCGTACATGAGTGGTTTAGCCAGTTCTCTCAATTGAATGGACTTCCCTGCAATGTACCCGAGGAGATAAAGCCTTTGACCCAATCGGTATTTCATTGTTTCTTGATTCTTTTCCACAAAATGATTCATTTCAAGTGCCTTGAGCAGTCTCGTTGTCGTAGACATTGCTAAATTCATCTCTTTTGAAATATCCGTTAGCGTCAGCTCTTGACGTTCTTCACTAAAACAAGAAAGAATATCCAAAGCGCGCTGAACCGTACGCAGTCCTGATTCTTCTTTTGACTTCTTATCAGCCATGTTCACTTTCTCCTTTTCCCCTTTGATTTCTTATCGACATAAACGATCGATTTTGCTATAATCCATTTTAAATGTTCCACTAAAAGAAAACAAATTCTACTAGACGGAATAAAATCAATTGAAGATGTTTGATGGAGGAGATATTTGAATGTACCTGGTCGTTTTTACACTTCTGATTAGCTTATATATTGTTCATCAACTATTTCCTGCTCCCATACTCTCCTACTTTGTTGGTCTGCTGGCCGCTATCTCGCTCACCATTTCTTTTAAGAAAGCCAGTGGGCTTTATTTGAAAACAGGTGCTGTGTTTCTCATCATTGGTTTGTTCTTATTCTTCTTATCCGGCCAGCCATTGCATACGTTTGTTCTTCACTTTCATTCCATGCTAGGCTTGCTTTCTCTATTTTTCATGCTGCCTTTTATTCATTCTCTCATACATGTTGGACATTTCGATACACAATTAAATAAACTGCTCACACTGCATACAACGAGTCCAAACCAGCTTTATCGCAAGAGTTCATTTGTCACTCATATTCTTGGCATGTTTTTAAATATCGCGACGATCCCCTTACTATATACATCACTCAAACCGTCGCTGGAATCCCTAAAAAAACAGGTGCAGCAACATCTTTATACACGCAACCTCTTAAGGTCATATGCATTATGTTTAAGCTGGAGTCCTGTTGAAGTGCTAGTCAGCGTCACCATTGATGCAACCAAACTAAAATATTATCAAATTGCACCCATTACTTTTGGTTTAATGATCGTGGTGCTGGCGGCAGATTGGATGCTTTTTTCTCGGCAAAGCAAACGATTACCAAACATCATTCAGTCAGCACAAACAAACTCCAATCCTCATCGAATTAAGCGAAAAACCCTTCAGCTCGCTTTCATGCTGCTTAGTTTTATGACAGCCGTCTCACTTGTCGATGCATGGATTGGAAAAGGCTATCTATTTGCTGTTGTGCTGACAATTATTCCATTTGCTCTATTATTCTCATCTGTTATCAAAAAAAGAAAACAATATATAGCGGTCTCTGTGCCTCATTGGAAAGAAAGAACCAATCAGCTCTCCAACTATATGTGTCTATTTTTAAGTGCCGGCTTCTTTGTCGATATGCTGCTTGCCACAAACAGTATGCAGCCGATTCAAGCATTTATTGTCAGTATAGCAGACCATGCCATTTGGGTTTATTGTGTCATCGGGTTGTATTTTCTGATCACCGCTCTTTGCGGTTTTCACCCGCTCGTCTCGCTTGCTTTATTAGTCAGCATGATGACACCTGTCATTCATGAACTGCCTGCTCTTCCCATTGCTATCATGCTGATCGTTGCTGGCACATCAACTGTTATGTTTAGCCCTTTTAATGTTTCTGTCTCCTTATTGGCAGATTTGATGAAGGTCAACCCTTACCGTATCACTCGGTGGAATATTTGGTTTGCTGGCTTTTATATCAGCATGGGTATCGCATGTGCAACAGTTATCACCGTTATTTTTTATTCATAAAAAAAGAGAACTCGTCTTGATATGAGTTCTCTTTTGCTTTCCCACTACGGTTTCAATTGAATACGTTCAATTTTACCTACGATGAAAATGTACGACAATGCCCCGCCTAATGCGACTAAACTGACGAATAAAATTCCCCCGTTGTAAGAGCCTGTCGCCGACACGATGAATCCGATAATGAGCGGAGTGATGATCCCAGCTAAATTAGCAAAAAAGTTAAATACGCCGCCAGCAAGCCCAACCATTTCCCTCGGTGCCACCTCGGACAGCATCGTCCAAGAGATATTAGACAGTCCTTGCGCAAATGAAGCGATGGATAAAATCGTCAGCACAAGCGGGATATTCGTTGTAAAGTTTGCTAAAACAATGGTACTCGTCATCAGCAAGCCAACCACTACCGGCAGCTTTCTTGCTACATTCACTGATACGCCCTTTTTAAGCAGCCAATCAGACACATAACCTCCAAATAAGACCCCAAAGAATGCAGCAATATAAGGAAGAGAAGCAGCAAAACCTACCTTGAGAAACGCCATGTTTTTCGCCTCTGCTAAATAGGTCGGAAACCATGTTAAAAAGAAAAAAAGTGTAGACGCAACAGAGAATTGGCCAATATAGAGCCCGATCAATTTACGATATTTTAGGAGGGCGGCAAAGTCTGCCCATTTCAGCTTCTCTTGTGATGCGACTGTCAGCCCTTCGCCTTGCCGAATTAATTCTAACTCATCTTCATTTATCTTCGGATGCTCTTTCGGTTCGTGATAATACTTGTACCAAAAGAAAGCAAATATGATACCGAGCGCACCTGCCGTAATAAAGACGGTTCTCCAATCGAAAGTCGTCATGATCCAAAAAAGAAGAGGTGTCGCAAATGCAAGACCCACATACTCTCCAGCTGTGTATACTCCTGTTGCAAAAGCCCGTTCCCGCCTTGGAAACCATGTAGTGACAATACGATTATTTGCAGGAAATGCGGGAGATTCTGTAATTCCAATAAACAAACGGCAGCCGAATAAAAAGGCAAAGCTGTTCGCAAACGCTTGTAAGCCTGTAAAAATAGACCAAGTAACGAGTGATATCCCATACGTTACCTTTGAGCCAAATTTATCGAGAATAAAACCGCCTGGAATTTGCATCGCTGTATATGTCCAGCTAAATGCCGAAAAAATCAGACCTAATAAAGCAGGATTTAATTGCAATGAAGATTGAATAGCAGGCGCAACAATGGACACACTGGCTCGATCAATATAATTAATAGCGGTAATTAAAAACAACAGAATCAATATGCCAAAACGGGCTTTCGTTGGTTTCACATATGCGGGCTGCAATTCATTCCCCTTCAGTTCTGAATGCACTTTCATAACCATCCTCCTTTGTTTCCGCAGCGTGCGGTTCGGTTGAACGTCTTAAATAACCCCTTTTTCTTCTAACTGCTTACACTCTTCTTTTGTTAGGCCAAGCATATTTGTTAAAATCTCATAATTATGTTCGCCTAAATCAGGTGCAATGTGACGGATACTTCCAGGTGTTTTTTCAAACTTCGGAATAATCCCAGGCACCTTCACTTTTCCAAGTCGAGGGTGATGCACTTCGACAATATTCTCTCTTGCTTTAAATTGTGGATGTTCAAAAATATCCCGAATACTTAAGATCGGGCTCACAGGGACACCGTGAGTATCTAGAATTTCTAATACGTCATCCCTTGTTTTCGACGCGATCCATTGCGATACAATCGCATCCATTTCTTTGTTATGCTTCAGCCTGGATGCATTAACCGCGAATTTTTCATTCTCTAATAAATCTAATCGATTCATCGCCTCAGCCAATCGATTGAAGGTCGAATCTGTACTTGTTACAAGAACCAAATAATGCCCATCCTTTGTCTCATAGGTACCAGCAGGGCTTGAATGACCGCTTAGCCCCGGTGAACGCTCACGCACCTTCCCAAGCTTGTCATATTCTGCAACCAAAAACTCTAACATACGAAACACAGATTCATAGAGGGCCAAATCCACCATTTGCCCCGTTCCTTCTGGATGTGTATCCCTGTAATACATCGCTGTCACAGTAGCGAATGCCACATAGATGCCAGCAATATAATCAGTTAGAGAAAAGGAAGGGCTGACTGGATGCCGGTCTGGAAACCCTTGAATATATGTAAAGCCGCTAAACGCCGTCGCTGGCGTTCCAAATCCGGCCTTGTCCTTAAACGGGCCCGTTTGACCATAACCCGATACACGAATCATAATTAAACGAGGGTTGATTTCTTTTAACACATCGTACCCAACGCCCCATTTTTCGAGTGTTCCAGGACGGAAATTTTCGATCAGTACATCGACCTGAGCTGCAAGCTTTTTAAAAATGTCTTTTGCTTCGTCTTTGTGCAGATCCAGTGTAAGGGATTTCTTATTCCGTGAGAGACCTGACCATCTAAGTGGTTCCCCATCTGCAAAAGGGCCGACATGCCGCAGCGTATCGCCTTTACCGGGAATCTCGACTTTGATGACTTCTGCTCCAAAATCCCCTAGAAGCACCGCGCCATAGGGTGCAGCGATCATTGTGGAGACGTCTAATATTTTTATTCCTTCGAGCGGTGTATTCATATTCATTGCTTGACTCCCTTTCATTCAAGTGATGAAGGGCTAAAATCATTTCTAATTTAGCCCTTTTCATCTTTCTGATTGACCCGTAAAGCCCTGATGATTCAAAAGAAGGGCTTACCGGTGCTGGTTTTTAATCCTTCGGAAGCTGCCCTTGCGGCGTGTAGAGCCAAATGAGCCATAAAGGTTCATCGCCTGTATTCACATGCTGGTGCGGGACACCGTCAGGAATGAACATAAAATCATTTTGTTTAAAGGGCTGCCTTTCTCCATCACAAATGACTTCGCCGGACCCTTTAATCACAAAATCAAATTCCTCTGAACCCGGGTGATTGTGCACTGAACTTGCTTCCCCTGGTTCAAAAATGGTGAGACCCGCCATCATATGCTCTGATCCAACGGTATCTGGTGTAATCGTTTGAAATACCTTTCGAATCATTTGCTCCTCTGGACGATCTAAGCCTAACCATAATGGGTTCCCATCTTGAAACGGATTCAATACTTTAATTTTCATTGTTGATTCCTCCCTAGTAATGTTTAGTTCACACTGACATGTGAGCGTTTTGTATTTGGTGAATAAATGTCATTAATATTCCAATGTCCATCTGTAGGAACAGGATCATTTTTCATCGCTACATCAATGACGCAAGGCTCCTGAGAGGTAATGGCTTCAGCCAAAGCTTCTTTGAATTCAGACGCAGAAGTGATTTTAATCCCCTTCATTCCATAGCCTCTCGCAATGGCAGCAAAATCCGGAGAATAGCTTTCTCCACCTTTTCTAAAAACAGTGCCGTACGTCGTTTCATAGTGCGCCATTTGCAAGCCGGCTATTGTGCCAAACGCACTGTTATTCATCACAATCCACACAACAGGAATGTTTTCTTCAACGGCTGTTGCGAGAACGGATGGATTTTGACCGAATCCACCGTCTCCAACTAGTGACACAACGACACGGTCAGGCTGGGCAATCTTTGCTCCAAGTGCGGCAGGGGCTCCAAATCCCATGGTTGCAAAACCGCCTGGGGTTAAAATAGTGCCTGGAGTGAATACAGGAAATTGCTGTCCTACCCCATTTTTATTCCAGCCAACATCGGTTGTAATGAAAGCATCTGACGGCAATACTTCCCGCACTTCCTGCAAAATACGCTGCGGTTTCATTGGGAAAGACTCGTCTTGAATATTCGTCAAATTGCTCTTTTGAAATTCCTCACGATATGCCGCAATGTCCTTTTTCAGTTCAGGGCGATCGATACCTTCTGGCAGCCTTTCTTTCGCCACGCGATTGAGTACGGTCAGTGCCTGCTTGAGATCGGCTACCGCTCCAATTTCAACAGGGTAGTTCCGGCCAATTTCATTCGGATCAATGTCAATATGAATGAGCTTGGTTGATTGGAAATTGAACGTATACTCCGATTCCCACGAGCTCGCATCAGCTTCAGCAAAACGGGTGCCTAAAGCCAATATATAGTCCGCCTCTTTGCACTGATCATTAATAAATTTTGTCCCCCAAAATCCTGTCATTCCAAGGGTCATTGGGTGATCATCCGGCATGGCTCCTTTCCCCATCAAAGAATGAGCAACAGGGATACTTAGATGATCAGAAAATGCCTTTAATTCTTCAGCTGCATCAGCTAGTAAAATGCCTCCCCCTACATATAAGAGCGGCCTTTCTGCCTGCAGCAATCGGTCTAATATCCGATTGGCCGTTTGATCATCAATAGAAGGTTTTTCAATGGTGTGTGTATGATGGTTCATTTGTTCAAACAGGGACACATCTAGGTCTTTTGAGAACACGTCCATCGGAACAGAAATAAGCACCGGGCCAGGTCGGCCGCTTTCAGCTAACTGAAATGCTTTTGATAAAATCTCTGGAAATAATTCTGGAATATCGACTCGCCATGCTCTTTTCACAAACGGCCGGTAAATTTCGTATTGAGAGGCATCGGAATGAAGATTGATCTCTTGGTGTGGGTGCTTTCCGTAGTAATGACTTGGAACATCTCCTGCAATGACAACCATCGGAATGGAATCAAGTGCTGCATTCGCCACACCTGTTGCCGCATTGGTGAGTCCAGGACCTAGGTGACTGAGAACAACAGCCGTCTGTTTCTTTGCTCGCGCATAACCATCTGCTGCATGTGCTGCTATCTGTTCATGCCTGACATTTACAAATTGAATCGAGCTTTTTTCAAGCGCTGATAAAAAAGCAATATTCGTATGACCACAGAGACCGAAAATATGCTCGACTCCCCGATTTTCTAAGTACTGAATAACCTGTGTAGAAATATTCTTCTTCATGTTTCTCTCCTCTCACGTTGCAGCTATGAATCTGCTACTCACTTATTCTTTGAAAACACAATAGATAGAACATTGCTCAAATCCTGTATCGCGACTTGCCCGGGAGCTGAGCTTTCTTTCCCTACAGCAAAGGTCATGACAGATCCAAAAAGTCCGCCAACCATTCTTGTAAAAGCCCCGTATTCCCCCATTGCCATCGAAATCACGGGAATTGACAGCTGCTTTTTCGCATAGCTGGTCGCTGAGAGCAGTGTTAATGCATCGTCATAGGAATGCGGCATCACTGCGATCTTTGCGATGTCGGCGCCGACTGATTCTGCATTGACGAGTAGCTGCACGAGACGATCTATCTCAGGGGTGCGATAGAAATCGTGATACGACACAATCAAGGTGACGCCATTTCTTTTAGCTGCCTGACTGACTTGCTGTATATGTGCCACATCCTGCATCAATTCATAATCAACGGCATCCACAAGCTGTGTGGAACAAAGCTCGGCAAGCAAAGAAACTTTCTCAGTTTCGGAGAGTGATATACTTTCACCGCCTTCCTTTTCAGAGCGAATGGTGAATAAAAATGGGATGCCTTTTGCCTTTTCTACCATTCCCTTAAGGGTTTCTATCACTTGTTCCTTGTCATGAAGGTGATGAAAAAAATCTGCCCGCCACTCGATCACATCAGGCTTCTTCTCTGTTAACACCTCGACCTCATGAAACAATTCTTCCTTTGTTTGTCCGATGAGCGGCGTACAAATCATTGGCGGACCGCCTGTCTGCACACTTTTTACTTTTTGCTGAAATGCATTCACATCCCTACGCCCCTTTCACAGACCATTTGGGAGCACGACCATTTTGGTTTCGGTCATCTCCTCGATGGCGAAACGCGGACCCTCTCTTCCAAGACCACTTCGCTTAATCCCGCCATAAGGCCAATGATCCAGTCTAAAATTCGATGTCCCATTGATGACAACACCGCCAGTTTCAAGCTCTTTTGCTGCGTGTAATGCCACATCCAGCTGATTCGTAAAGATCCCTGCCTGCAACCCATATCGACTATCGTTTGCTTCTTTGATTGCCTCCTCCAGCTCCTCATAAGGGAGAACGCTGACAACTGGGCCGAACACTTCCTCACAGACAACCTTGGCCTGTTTCGGAGGGTTTAACAAAATAGCTGGCGTGATGCTCGCTCCTTTTCTTTTTCCCCCATATAAAAGCTCAGCACCCATGCTCACTGCCTCTTGTATCCAGGCCTCAACACGCTGCGCGGCCTGGACATCAACCATACAGCCGATATCACTCTCACTAGACAGCGGATCTCCAACGACAAGCTGCTCTACTTTTTGTTTTAATACCTCAGTAAACGTCGGCATGATTTCCTGGTGGACATAAATTCTTTGAACAGAAATACAGCTTTGACCGGAATTACTAAAGCCTGTTTTGGCACAAAGGGATGCGGCTTGTTCAATATCTGCATCGTGATGAACAATCGTCGCGCCATTCCCTCCAAGTTCGAGCAGTACCTTTTTTAATCCCGCAGAGGTTGTAATATGTTCGCCTCCGGCAGCCCCGCCGGTAAAAGAGATGAGATTCGTTCTTTCATCAGTGACTAACTGTTTCCCAGCCTCGACCCCGCCAATCACAAGCTGCAAACCAGCCTCAGGAAACCCTGCTTCGAGAAGAAGTTTGACAAACGCTGTGGCAACAGCTGATGTTTGCGGTGCGGGCTTCAAAATAATGACATTCCCTCCCGCAAAGGCTGGACCGACTTTGTGACAAATTAAGTTGAGCGGTGCATTAAAAGGAGTAATCGCCAGCACAACTCCGACTGGTACTTTAAATGTCATGGCCATTGCTCCCTGTCCACGCGATGATACATTGCCAGGAATGGTCTCACCTATTAATCGATTCGCTTCTTCCGCCGACTGCGCCAGCGTCTCGATTGATCGCGAAACTTCATCTCTTGTATTTTTAAGTGGTTTGCCTAGTTCCAGCGAAATCAGTTTTGCAAAATGGTCTTTTTGTTCTTCAAGTAAGGTGGCTGCTTTTGTTAGAAGCTTTGAGCGTTCGATGGCCGATATTCCCGCTATTTGTTTTTTAGCATGCTGCGCACTAGAAAGTGCCTGTTCTATGTCTTCTGATGAGGCGAGATAGGATGTACCGATTATTTCTCCTGAGTAAGGATTGATGATATCAGTTTTGACACGATCGGTATCCAGCCACTCGCCGTTTATATATGACAACGCTTTGAAACCACTCAAATTTTTTCTCCCTCCTTCAAGTGCCGCGTTCCATGCCCTGCATAACGAACCAATCTTTCTTCATTCGGACAAGGTCCCTTCACGAGGGCTCCCTTTGTCAGCTCCTCATATGCATGCGCCACGATGCCCATTCCTCTGGATAAGGAAAAAATGCCTTTTGCTGCTTCTGCCGGAATGTTTAATTCACATTGGATGGCAGCAGATACACCATCTATATTCATCGTGATTTTCTTCCCTTTCAGCTGTTCAAGCTCATGTCTAATCGCTTCGGCTAATCGTAAATATGTCCCGCTGATAACACCTTGCTGGACATATGTGTGACTCAGCTCATATAGACGTCTCACCCTCGGATCATCATCATGAAGCTGATGTCCGATTCCCGGGATTTTTTCCTTGCGAGTTAACCATGTTTGGCACACTTGCTTTGCCGCAGACTGTACATCCTTTTGATCATCGTAGATCGCTTTGGCTTCGTATAACATACGCATGGCCTTCTCTCCGGCTCCGCCATGAATGTCACCTAATAGATTCATCCCTGTTGCAACAGAGGAATTAAACGAAATGCCGCAAGTCACCGCCATTCTGGCTGCTGCAATAGATGGCGCCCTTGGTCCATGGTCCGCACCTGCGACAAGAACACTTTCAAAAAGAGCTGCTTTTGAATCATCCAATAATTCACCAACAAGCAGTAAATAGAGCATTTGTGGATACGACAATTCACCAATCAGTTCTTCAATCGGATATCCTCGAAGTTCAATTGAATTTTTTTGAATATGACTAATCTCAGTCTCCCACCAAGCGCCTCCCTCTTTGTAAATTTCCAGTGCACTTCGATTTTTCATTGTGTCCATCATTCCTTTAGCTTCTTATTTGGAGGTGAATCACCCCTTTATTCCATTCAGTGGAATCTAATTTCACTTTTCGGAATGTGGTTTCATTGTAAGCGCATTCTTTTCCTTCGTCAATCATTTTTTCTGAAAATACTGTCAATAGAAATGAAATTAAGTGAATCGAACTAATTATGCTTGCTTTTTTTGATCAAAAAAACCGATATTTAGTGAAATGGACTTAAGTATATCGTTCTACTAATTTAATGAAATTTTGGTTATTTTGTCAAACCCACTTGAAATTCGACATAAAAAAACCTCTCCATCTGGAGAGGTCTCTGATTATTGACAAAGGGCTAAAATGATCTTTATTTTAGCCCTTTGTCTTCTTTTCAGCGTAATAGAAAACCTTTGCAGCCCTAGGAAAGGACGAGTACCGGAGCGGAGCGAATTTGACATTCGTGAGTACCGGCGCGCAGACCTGACACCGAATGCGAAGGTTTGTCTACACGCTGAAACCTCTCCATCTTCTGGAGAGGTCTCTTTTTTATTTCCACCAATCATCAAACATAGAAGCGGGTACTTGGCGTTTATGCTCTGATTGAACATAGCGCTTTTCAATCGCTTCTGCTGCTTGATCTGACACTGGTTTGCCTTCTAAGTAATCATCAATTTCATTGTACGTAATGCCGAGTTCTGTTTCATCCGTTTGCTGAGGTTTGTCGTCCAGCAGATCGGCTGTTGGTTTCTTTAAATACAGGCGTTCCGGTGCTTCTAGCGCTTCGAGTAGCGCCCGGCCTTGGCGTTTTGTCAAGCCTGTGAGCGGAAGAACATCTGCACCGCCATCACCATACTTCGTGAAGAAGCCGGTTACTGCTTCAGCTGCATGATCTGTACCGATGACAAGTAATCCTTCCTCACCGCCGACAGCATATTGCGCGATCATTCTCATACGTGCTTTGACATTCCCTTTATTAAAGTCAGACAATGGGCCGCCTGTTTCTTTTTGATATTGATCACTGAATGCTGATACGGCAGGTGCAATATCATATTTCCACGACTTGTCTGGCTGAATAAATGATAGAGCAAGCTGTGCATCATCTTCATCCTGCTGCACACCATGCGGAAGGCGTACCGCAATAAAGACAGCATCCTCTTTTCCTTCTTGACGAAGCTCACTGACAGCAAGCTGTGCAAGACGTCCGGCAAGCGTTGAATCCTGCCCGCCGCTAATGCCGAGTACAAATCCTTTTGCCCCGGTTTTTTTCAAGTATTCCTTTAGAAATCCAACCCGTTTTTCGATCTCCTGCTTTGGGTCAATTGAGGGCTGCACATGCAACTCTTGGCTGATCTTTTTCTGCAAACTCATACACTTTTCCTCCTAAGCATCCTCTACATGAAGAGAACAGGTTTTACACACAATTCATTGATTTAACAACGTTTTTTGAATCTCCATTATACCATGTTTTCATCAAGAACATTTTGTTAGACGTTCCCCTATTTCTTAGATATCAAACATTCACAAGTGAAAAAGACCATGTCTTTATGGACTGGTCCTTTTCTTTTTTAATCGATTTCTACCCGTATAGATGTACAGCTTGAACCATTACACTTCCCAATATCAGCAGGACAAGCGGACACGGCCACAATGAGATCCATTTCAGCCCTCAGGCGAATGTAGTCACCTGGCAGCGATTTTGGCAGCTCGACAGACAGCTTTCCTTTTTCATCAATGACTGTATTCATAAAGGCATTAAAAGGATAGTACATATCCTCCTTTGGAATTCCAAAAGGCTCAAAGGCCGTCCGCAAATTGTCGTAGCATGTATGCATGACCTCTAAGTGCGTCCGTCCGTATAAAAGCTGATACATCTCTTGCCGGCAGGCGGGCATGTATAAATCATGGCATTCTACTGTATCTTCAATGATCGTAAACATCGGTTTATATAAATTTGAATAGAGCTTATCGCCTTTTTTTACTTTGGACGAGAACAAACTGTCCATCGTCGCACCTTGGTCAAATTTTTCATAAAAATCCTTTTCATGATAGGCCATCACATCTGCTACTTGCTGGCCTTCGACATCAACCACTCGCATACATTGGCCTTTTCCTAAACGAAAGCCGAGTCTACCCTTCGGTAAAATGACGTATTCTCCGTTCATCACATGCACTCCTTTCCATGACAGTATGCCCAAAATGTCCCCTTGATCATGTATAAAAAAAAGACGTGGTCACAAGCTAATGTCATTGAAATAGAAAGGTGTTGCACTTGCATTGAAAGAAGAACAATCTTTATCTTGGTGGCAGCTTTCTCTCATCGGAGTCGGCTGTACAATTGGCACTGGGTTCTTCCTTGGTTCCAGCATCGCCATTACAAAATCCGGTTATTCCGTCTGCATCTCCTTTTTGCTTGCTGCGGTCGGAACGTATCTCGTTTTTAAACATTTGGCTGCGATGACAGCCGATAATCCTGATAAAGGGTCGTTTTGTTCTTATGCTCGTAAAGCATACGGACGCTGGGCAGGATTTAGTAATGGCTGGGTGTATTGGTTTGCAGAAATGCTGATTACAGGAAGTCAGTTAACCGCCATTTCTCTATTTACCCGTCACTGGTTTCCTTCTGTTCCGCTTTGGGTGTTTTCTGCAATTTATTCCGCTCTTGCTCTGCTCGTCATTATCATTGGGCTTTCTTCTTTTCAAAAGACAGAAAATGTTCTGGCGGTACTGAAAACAGCGGCGATTTTTCTATTTATGATTCTTGCGGTGCTTGTATTATTCGGCATTTTGACAGAACATAAACCGACCCTTCATCTGCCTAATAAGGATCACGAATGGATGCCTCTTGGTCCGCTTGGTCTTTGGAATGGTTTGATTTATGCGTTTTATGCTTTTGGGGGGATTGAAGTCATGGGGCTGATGGCGGTTCATTTAAAGGACCCGAAGGATGCGGCAAAGGCTGGGCGTGTCATGCTGATCATTCTAGCAGTCATCTATATCGTCTCAATCGGACTTGCTCTCTCGCTTGTCCCAGTGACAGCCTTTAATGAGAACAGCAGTCCATTTATTACTTCATTAGAGCCGTTTCATTTATCGATCTTTCTTCATATCTTTAATGGCATTTTTATCATTGCCGGTTTTTCGACATTGGTTGCCTCTCTCTATGCAGTCACAACGCTGCTCGGCACAATGTCAGAGCATCAGGATGCACCTGCTTGCTTTAAACAAAAAGATCCATCGCATGTCAGATGGTCTTCGATTATCTTAACTGCTGCTGGATTAATTGTCTCGATTTTGCTTGCACTCTTTTTGTCCAAACACATCTACGAGCATCTCACAACAGCAGCCGGTCTTACTTTGCTGTATACATGGATCTTTATTCTGTTCTCAAGTAAAAAGCTATCCAAGCCATCCACTCGCCAAACGTGTGAAATGATTCTTGCGCTGCTCTTAATTGGAGCCGCCGTTTCAGGCACATTAACAGAGGCAAGCGGACGACCTGGCTTTTTTATCAGCCTTGGGATCATTGCAGTGATTGCCGTCATGGTGCTATTTATGAGGAAAAAGTGGAAACAGGATCAGACCGCATCATAATTTCATCATGTTTTTTAATGCAGTAAATGGACATTTGGCGGAGGCTGGTTTCTCCGCCTCTTCATCTGGGAGAAAGTACTGCTTCCATTCATGATTGGTCGGATCCCCGTACCATTTTAATGATGGATGAACACTGACCTCATCATATGCTTTGAGCCGCTTGCGAACGAGCTGGCTCATTTTTTGTCCAAACTTGGTCGATCCATTCAATTTCTCAAACACCCATCTAGGCTGAAATGCCATCATGACATAAGGGAAGTGGCGGCTTTTTCTGAGCTTGTGAGCAGGTGTGGAACACAAAATAAAATAAGCTTCACCATGGAAGCAATACTCCCACTCATGATGATGAGTATCTAGCGGAATCTCCTCAGGCCATGGTTCTTCATCTTTATGATGCAGCCGTTGAAGCAGCGACCAAAAATGCTGCTCAAACTCTTCAAGCGAACTTTCCTTTAAATCCTGCGGTGTTTCAAAAAAACAGATAAATGAAGCATATTGACCGGTTTCTTTCGCACAGCCTTTGTATTCTCTAAGCAGCTGGGCTAATTCATCCACTGCTTCCTCTTCCCTCGGGTCACCAACAAACCCATAGCGTAAATGATCGAGAAAAAATCCCTGTCTCCCGGGTACACAAGGGAATGTATCTGCTTCATCTCCGACCATCTCGCCAAATTGTTTGAAAGCATCCTGCTTCCATTCTTCTAGTGATCGTAGATTTTGATCAAGGCAACTTTTTGCATACAGCTGGGCCATTTCCTTCCACCTCGTTTTAGCGTCTTCTCCACAGCCTATGAGGTGGAAATGGCTGTGGTGACTGTCCTTCCACGACTTTCCTTGCGCATGACAAGATGGGGTCTCCATTCAAATTGAGTAGGTATTTGTTTCTTTTATTCTATTATGTGATGAACCTAGCGTAAGTTAATAGAGCGCCTTTCGTTATTTCTACGATTGGCTCTTCATCAAAAAGACGGAATCCAGCACCCAATAAATAAGGGCTGCGCAGAAGCTAAACAAATAAACTTTATAGCTGATGAACACAACAAGTCCATAATCAATCCATAAAGCCAAAGCCGAGCAAACCACCCAGGCCGCAATAAAATAAATCAATAAGTCACGGCTTCGAAATCTTTTAGGATGCCGGTGTAAAACAAGCTGAATTGGTACAGCAAAAATGACATAAGCAAGCAAAATGAACAGACTGGTCATCTCCACATAACTGAAGCCCGCTTCAGATGGCATAAATAAAAACGTATAAATGAATGTTGCTGTGATGACTGATAAAATCAACATACACAAATAATTAAATACTGGCAGAAACATACGCATAGCAGAAGCTCCTTCAATCCATTTTCTATTCCACCATTATTCAAGAATGTGTTATGTCTGTCAATCCTTACAAAAAACAGACTGAATGTGTCAGTCTGTTTTTCTACCCAATCAACGCCATAATCCCTTGATACCCAAAATAGACGCCAAAACCAAGTAAAGATAGACCTGCAAGAACGGATAACCCATGTAACACACGTTCACTTAAATAACGCCTAAACGAACTAGCTAGCAGTGCCATGCTGAAATCCCAGATCAGCATGCCGATAAAAATAGCCATACTATACATGAGCATTTGGGAAGCTCCATACTTTTCGATCGTATTGGCTAAAATGCTGCCATAGATGCCAAGCCAAAACAAAATACTGAGCGGATTAGATAGAGAAATGAAAAATCCGGTCATGAACGAATGGCCAATTGATGTGTTACCGCTGTCCTTTTTCGGACTCTCCTGCAAATTGATTTTACGCAGACTTTCAATGCCGGTATAGGTCAGAACGAAAAAGCCGAACAGCCACAAAAAGGTTTTTACAAGAGGTGCAGTCAAAAGCTGGGCGACACCAAAATAGATGAGAAGCATATAGACAATATCCGCAGCCATAGCCCCCACACCAAAAATCCAAGCATGCCAAAATCCACTTTTAATGCCTCTGTCGATTTGGGCTGCATTGACTGGCCCAACAGGCGCTGAAAGCGACAACCCTAAAAAGATATAACCAAAAAACACCGCCACATAGACGTCCTCCTTTTGATGCTGACTTGTACATGTTATTCAAACTTTCTGCGTTTTAGTACAAGTCCTTTGTCATCATTTCAGGTGGACCTTGGGGAGCGGCTTGATCATGTGCTTAGCGATCTGCTTTCAGTTCCGTCTGCTGCGTGTGTACTGTTTCTTTTTTCTTAGAACGATTCATTTGAATCGCAGCTGCAAACAGAAGAACAGCTAAGAAAGCAAATACAAAGACGGCACTTGCCGCTCCTGCCCATTCCAGACTAAATCCAATCAAAAAGGACAAGCAGGCTCCGCCTAAGCTCGCGGCTGCAATAAAATAACTCGTCGCCTCATCGATGGCATTTTCAATCATTAAGGCAGATGCTGTCAGTGCGATTGGGAACATGCCAGCTGCGCAAAGGCCGATGAAAAAGATGAGAATCAGCTGCGCAGTAATGTGGGTTGTCAGAGCGAATATCACAAGCAGCAAAATCATCAGTGATGCGCTTAGCTTTAAAAAACGCAGCGGGTGCAGCTGATCAGCTTTTCTCGCAATCACAGTCCTGCCAATGACGATCGCTGTCCAGAAAGTAGAGACCGCAAAGAGGCCCCAATTTTCTCCCCCCTTTTCCAGCATGATCGACGGCAAAAAGTTCGCAAAGTTCGTTTCAATCCCTGCGTAGAAAAAGGCAAAGCAAATCATAATAACCACAATCATTCGATTTTTTCGATCAACAAGTAAGGACGGTTTCCTCATCTCTCCTGTGGAAGGAGCATCCATCTGTCCATGAGGCAGTTTGTTCATAAAAACAAGCCAGAGCATGAGGAAAAATGTCAGCGCACCCACCTGAAATAAAAACACATACTGCCATGTCTGCTCTGTGACAGTCAGCAAAATCACTAGCGGAAATAACAGTGCACCTAATCCAAAAAAGACCTCCATGATACTGATTCGCTTTGCACTATTAGCCATCGAAATGACATACGCACCGGCTGTTGTCTCAAGACTGCCTGCGCCGCTCCCAAGAAAAAAACCTGCCAGCACAAGCGTCGTCCAGCCCGGCACCAACAGCCCCAGCAGAAGTGAGCCAATCATCAGCAAAAGACCCATCGTCAGCACAGCGCCATAGCCTCTTTTTCTCACTAGAATGGGGGATAGCAGAACACCTGTCAAAAAACCAATAAACTGAAAAAAAATTAAAGATGATAATTCCCCAGGACCCTTATCATAACTCGACAGCAAATAAGGCGTTAAGCTGCCAAAGAACACATGAATGGTCCCAATAAAAAAATAAAAGACACAGCCAAAGTAAAATACCTTTTTCATCTTTTCACTTCCTCTAAAAAGGAGCGGAGTCATGACATCCTCCGCTCCACCTCTTTAATATGCCTGAGCAGAGACAACTGCCTCTTCCCTCTCAAAGCATGTATTGAGCGCAGCCTGCGCGCGATAACCATCTTCAAAATTAGCGACCTTCATATGAGTTGGGTATGGATCAGTATTCACCCAATGCATCAGCTGATCGCGGAATGTATCGGACCATCCGTAAAATTCATTCGGCGGATCTGTCAGCAAGGTTTGCGGCATTTGATGACGCTCCACACACAATCCATCACTGATCTCATATTCGTTTTTCATGTTCGTATGGTATTTGAATACCTTGTCATGACCAACGACTTCTACACTAAATCCACATTCCTCAGGCTGCGTACTTTTGGATGTCACCAAATGAAAGAACACTTGATTCTCCATCTGCCCGAAAATTTCGGTATGATCATCCACCTGTACCTTTTTCTCTTCTTTTTCCTTTACACGTGTCAGCATCTTGGTGTTAAGTGATTCTTTCTTCATTTCACTGCCAAATAAGTACCACAGCATATCAATCAAATGAATGCCAAGATCTCCTAGCGCACCGCTCGTACGCAGACTTTCGCCGCTGTCTCTCCATGAAAATGTCTTTCTTCTGAGGGCACTGTTTTTCTTAAAATGAGTTCTGACGGTCAAAATACGGCCTAATTCTCCGTTGGCAATCAAGTTCTTCAATATATTCACAAAGGATAAATAACGATAGTTAAAGCCCATACTGGCTTGAACTTGGAACTGTTTGGCTGTCTCTACCATTTCCTTCGCTTCCTTCAGCGACACAGCCATCGGTTTTTCACATAAAATCGGCTGTCCTGCTCTTAGCGACTGAAGGGCATGGTCCTTATGACAAAAATTAGGGGAAGCAATGATCAACCCATCAGATGCATCTGCAAGTGTCTCGATACTTGAATACACACGTCCGCCGTACTGTTTAATGAATCCCTGTGCGACCGACTCATGCAAATCATAGACACCGGATAATTCTGCACCTTTGATCGTTGATAATGCTCTTGCATGTGCTTTTGCAATATTCCCTGCTCCAACAATTCCAATTTTCTTCATGAATGTGCCTCCTCATGTTTATACATCACTGTTTTCAGAGTTTCATAGATTCCTTTTGCATACCCATGATGACAAATTTGGTGATGGTGCCGTTTGGCTTCGCCTGTCGCATTTTGGACAAGGAAACCGTGCGTGACGGATTGAAGCATCCGCAAATCGTTCCCACTATCACCAAACGCAAAGCCTTGATCTTTCGATAGATCATATTGGTTCAGCATAAAGCGGACAATTTCATCCTTCCCTGTTCCTACTGGTAAAAAATCGACATCATAGCAATCCGCAGGATCTCCTGCAAGCGGGTTGCATTTGTTGATGTTGACCGCCACACCCCGCTCTTTAGCCAGTGTTTGGATAAATGATAGATGATGAAGATCCGTCCGTTCATCCTGCTCCTGATAATAGAAATTCTTTTTATACCCTGAGCTGCCCAGCTGCGTTTGCGGTCTAAGGGAAATGCCCTTTTCTCGGACTGTTTCCAGGATGTCTTCGATTTTTTCATCTGAAAAGCCCTGTGCATCCAGCCGCTTCATCCACTCTGCATCTGGCTGTCCAAAATGAACATCCGACGTATATACAATCTCAGTCCCTAAGTTCGACGCAATGAAATGCGGGAATTGATGAAACCCGCCTTTTTCCATTTTGCTCGTGACAGAATCGAGGCTGCTTCCCGTCACCCAGCCCAGCAAAAGCTGTCCCGCTTCACTCTTTTCTGCTACAAAGGCTTCCAGCCGCTTGACATCCTCTCTCTGCTCCTCTGTCATTTCGTGAGAATAATACGTTTCATCAAAATCACAGAAGACGATCCACTGCGGATTCTTCGGCTGATTCAGTAGTTTTTTATTGAATGGAAGACTTGATAACATGATGAACCCCCTCGATGACCTTCTCCTGATCTTGCAGCGGCATTCCTGGGTAAAGCGGCAAGTGAAGTAATTGCTGCGCTGCCTTTTCCGTGTGCGGTAGTGTTGTTTGTCTATACTTTTGAGAAACAAGATTTGTTTGATGCTGATGCGATAGGATCGGGTAATAGACATCCGTCTCTATGCCCATTTCCAGCAATTTCGCTGCCAGTTCATCTCGCTCTCCCTTCAGTACTCTAATCGGGAATAGATGCCATACATGGTCATCCGTCAGCTTCGGAAGCTTCATGTATCCTTCATCCTCAAGCGTTTGCAGCTGGTCAATATATCGCTTGGCTAAGTAAAAACGTTTAAAGTTTTGCAGTCCTAAATACTTCATTCGTTCCAGTCCGATCGCTGCCTGCAAATTATCAATTTTGGAATTAAAGCCGTAGTCACTGCGTTTGACATTTTTCTTTCCAGCTTCAAAGCCGTGATAGCTGATCTCCATGCATTTTTCCGCTAAGGCCTCATCGTTTGTAGCGATGGCGCCTGCCTTTCCGCAGACCCCAAGGTTTTTGTATGGATTAAAGCTGAGAACAAGTCCATCTCCATAAGCACCAAGGCCGCTGCTGCCAATCGCTTGACAGCCATCTTCAATGATTTTCAAACCATGCTGTTTCGCAATCGCCGAAATAGCCTTCATATCCGCTTGCTTTCCATATAAATGAACCGGTAGGATGCAAACCGTTTTATCTGTGATATGCTTCTCTATTTCACTCGGTGCGAGGCAGTAGGTTTCTGGATCGATATCGGCATATACCGGAACAGCCCCAATGGCAAGCACTGCATTTTCTGTTGCAGCAAAGCTGTTGGCTGGCAAAATTACCTCGTCTCCTGGTTGGACGCCTGCTGATATGAGACTGATCATCAAGGCATCTGTTCCACTTGACGTGGCTATGACATATTTTTTCCCTAAGTACTCAGCAATCGCCTTTTCAAAGGTCGGAATATATGGCCCTGAAGTAAAACGGCCAGAGCTCAATACTTCCTTCAACACCAGCATAATATCATCGATTTCATCCTCTGAAATCAGTTTATCAACCGGCAGAAACGGTATCTTTTTTTCCTTATTTTGTTTATAATGGAAGAGAATTTTTTCCAAACCTGTGCGTTCTATATCTTGCTCAAGGAACGTCACCAGCTTTTCATTTGCTAGATGCTTTTCAACTGAATCGGCTTTTACTTGAACACCTTGATTGATCATATCCAGCAAAGGAAGATAATCCTTGCTTTTACCTGATATCTTCGTCAATATTTGCATTCCATTCCCTCCAATTAATCAATTCCTTTTGTTAATATTTAACTTGTTTCACATTGTAAATGATGTTATCGATTTCAGAACAATAACTTTGTGTAAAGGATTTGTTAATATGTGTACAATTTATGAAATTGCCAAACGCTGCGGGGTTTCAACCACCACCGTTTCCAGAGTGCTAAACCATCACCCATATGTGTCAGAAGAAAAGCGGCAGCTCATCTTACAGGTGATGAAAGAAATGGAATATACACCGAGTTCAGCAGCCCGCACACTAAGGTCACATCAGACAAAAACCATTGCTGTGTCTGTCCCAGCTGTGGACCATCCTTTTTTTGCACAATTGATTAAAGGCATTTCAAAAGAAGCCCTTGATCAAGGATATAAAGCCATCGTGCTTCAGACGTTTTATCAAGAGGCATTAGAGCTTGAAGGACTTCAATTATTAAAAAGAAGAGAAGTAGATGGGGTTATATTGGGGGCGTTAGAAAATACGTGGGAGAAAATTGAGCCATTTTTAACGAACGGCCCCATCGTCATGGCAAATGAATATCATCAAACAGCAAACATCCCGATTATTGGATACGATGAACGGGAAGCTGCCTATAAAGCGGTGGACTACTTGATTCGGTCGGGGCGAAAATCGATTGGGTTTTGCTTTGATACAGAAAGCAGTGAAGCGCAGAAACAAAGAAAACAGGGCTATCTTGATGCACTCTCTGCTCACGGTTTGCCGCTGCAAGATGATTGGCTGTTTGGAGAGGCTTTTACAATTGAAGACGGCTTTCGCTTAATGGAGGTCATTCATCATATGACGGATGCGCCTGATGCCATTTTCACCGGCAATGATCAAGTTGCAGCAGGGCTCATTAAACAGGCCATTTCATATGGCTATCAAATCCCCGAGGATCTAGCGGTCATCGGCTATGACAACCAAGACATATGCGAAGTGACAGCTCCAACGATCACCACGATTGACATACCGATCGTAGAGCTTGGCCAGCGGTCAGTACAGCAAATGATCTCGCTTCTGCAAGACCAAAAACCATTACAGCGCGAACATATCCAGCTGCCTACCCGGCTCGTGACAAGAGAATCTACATAAAGAAAAAAGACTGAGATCTCTCTCAGTCTTTTTTAATCTATCAACCTATAAAAATTGAGCAAGAATGAATGTCCATATACATACAATGCCGAGCAGAATGAAGCTGTACTTCACGGTCTTTTTGAAGAGCTCAGATTCTTTCCCTGTTTCTCCAACAGCTGCTGTAGCGATAGCGATAGATTGTGGAGAAATTAATTTCGCCATCACACCACCGGTCGTGTTCGCCCCAATCAACAAACCTGCCTGTGAGCCGATTTGAGAAGCAGTGACCGCTTGAAGGTTACCGAATAAGGCGTTGTTACTCACGACAGATCCAGTAATAAACACACCGATCCAGCCAAGCACCGGGCTGACAAGTGGGAACAAATCGCCTGTTTTGGCAAGAGCAAGTCCAATCGCAGAACTTAGTCCAGCAAAGTTCGCCAGGTTGGCAAAGCCCATGACAAAACAAATGGTAAGAACGGGGAGCCAAAGCTCTTTCACCGCTGCTTTTAAGCAGGCAGCGCCTTCTGTTAACGTAATATGTCTGCTAAACAGCCCTGTCAGCATCACCGCAATCAGAATGGCAGTACCCGTTGCACTGATGACATCAATTTTAAAGATCGCATCAATAGGTGTTTCCGTTTGTGCAATTGGTGGTAATTTCACAATTTGCTGATGTAAAAATGGCATTTTCACTAAAATGGTCGTCCAGTTAAGCGGTCCTCCTACAGCAAACAATGCTTTAAATGCTGGCAGGCTCCATACTGTAATAACAGCAGTTAAAATATAGAACGGAGACCATGCTTTCAGTATTTCAACGCCGCGATACGTTTGTTTCTGTTCAATATCTGGCGCTCCTTCTTCTCGATAAATGTGTTTTGGCTGCCATTTCCGAAGAAATAAAGCCAAAATACCCATACTTGCTAAGGCAGAAATAATATTGGCAAGCTCAGGACCCATCGTCACCATTGTAACAGCTTGCAAAATGGTATAGGTTCCACTCACAACAAGCAAGGCTGGCAGAGTTTCTTTGATTCCTTTGAATCCATCTACAATCAGAATGAGTAGGAACGGAATACAGAATGAAATAAACGGAATCGTATATACAAGGGTTTGAGATAACGCAAGCGGCGTCATATTGCCCATTTGCGCCCCTGTAATCACTGGAATTCCCACAGCACCAAATGCACCAGACGCAGCATTGGCAATTAAGCAGAGCATCGCAGCTTTCAGCGGTTTAAACCCAAGCTCTGTTAAGAGAGCGGCACTGATCGCAATCGGTACACCAAACCCAGCAGCACCTTCTAAAAATGCGTTAAAGCTAAAACCTATTAATAAGAGCTGAAGACGTTGATCCTGAGAGATTCCTGCAATACTAGAACGAATGACATCGAACTTACCAGATTTCACTGCAATTTTATAGAGCCATACCGCCATGATCACGATATATCCAATCGGCCACAGCCCATTAGATATACCGAGCAGCACAGCAGATAATGCCTTTTCAACTGGCATATGGAAGAAGAAAACAGCTGTTACAAAACTGACGATTAAGGTAAAACAAGCGGCTAAAACACCTTTTAACTTAAAGACGGTTAATGCAAGTAGGAAAAACAAGATTGGGAGCATTGCCACCAATGCACTGACGAATTCATTACCAAACGGATCATATATTTGCTGCCACATAGTGATTCATCCTTTTCTGCTCAGATAGGTTGCTTTTGATTGATTAAAAATGAGGAGCCAAAATCTCTTTTAACACATTCACACTGTGTGCAAATTTTTCTTTCTCCGTGTCGTTTAGTGCAAGCTCCATTACTTCTGTTGCGCCATTTCGATTCACAAGGGCTGGTACACCAATGTAGACATCTTCTGCTCCGTACTCACCATCCAAGTAAGTGCTGACCGTTAAAATGCTGTTTTCATTGTGCAGGATCGCTCTTGTAATGCGGGCTAAACTCATTGCTACGCCGTAGTAAGTAGCGCCTTTTTTCTCAATGATTTGGTAAGCGGCATGACGGACATTTTCCATGATTTCATCTAAGTCTTCTTGTTTGTATTGATCATTTCTCTTCATTAATTCTGTAATTGGTACACTTCCGATATTCGCATGACTCCAAACAGCAAGCTCAGTATCCCCATGTTCGCCAATGATGTACGCATGCACATTGTGTGCCGCTGCTTCAAAATACTCACTGAGCATGTATCTAAATCTTGCCGTATCAAGCGTCGTACCACTGCCAATCACTCGTTCTTTTGGAAGTCCACTGAATTTCCAAGTCGCATATGTCAAAATATCAACTGGGTTCGTAGCAACTAAGAAAATACCATCGAATCCGCTTTTCATCACATTGTCTACAATGCCTTTAAATATATTTAAATTTTTCTCAACAAGGTCAAGTCTCGTTTCACCTGGCTTTTGGTTTGCACCAGCACAGATACATACAATGTCTGCATCCTTACAATCCTCATAATCTCCATACCAAGTATTCACAGGATGCGGGGCAAATGCTTTCCCGTGGTTTAAATCCATGACGTCACCCATTGCTTTGTCTTGATTCAAATCGATAACAACCAATTCATCTGTGATCGCTTGATTTATTAATGTAAAGGCATAACTGCTGCCGACGAAACCTGCTCCAATAAGGGCTACTTTGTTTACTTTTTCGTTTGTCATTTATCTCATCCTCCTGAGTAAAACTCGGCTGTTTTTATTATGTGAAGTATTTCACATTCTTATTGTGCAATACTTCACAAACTTTTGCAAGGGGGTTGCTCAAAAAAAATATGTAGCGAATTTGTGAACACATTTATTGTGCTTTCAAAGCGCTGGTTCCATACATATTTCCACAAGAAAAAAGCTGCCAAACGCTCTTCGGCAGCTTCATACATGTTTAATAAGGGCCCCAGTTGATCATGACCCCAATACAAATAAATACAAGACCAATGACAAACCAAATGAGGGCAAGCGGCACCATAAAACGCAGCCACTTTACATAAGGAATACCACTTGCAGCAAGCACAGCCATCAGCACACCAGAAGTCGGATTGATACAGTTGACCACCCCTTCACCAAGCATTACTGCTTCTACAGCTACCTGTCTTGTGATGCCCATTAAATCAGCGAGCGGCGCAAGAATCGGGATAAAGACAACGGCTTCTCCTGATCCTGATGAAATCAAAAAGTGAAGAAGCGCACTCGCAATATACATCCCGATCGCACCAGCAATTGGACTAAATCCTGTCAGCATACTCGCCAAGCCGTTGACCACTGTATCAAGCAGCTTCCCATTTTCTAAAATGACCGAAATACAGCGTGCCATCCCAACAATAAGTGCGCCGTATACAAGGCTTTGACAGCCGACAATAAACGTTTTCGCAATATCATTGGCCGCTAATCCTCCAAGCAGTCCAGCTGCAATTGCCATAAAAATGAACACACCGGCCATTTCCTTATCGGTCCAGCCAAGCTGAAGTGCGCCATATAAGAACCCTCCAAGAGACAATCCGCATACTGCTAAAATCAGCTTATGTCTACCAGTGAATGCAGGCTTGTCCACAGATTCCGCATCGGCTCCGCCAAGCCCCTTAGCAGGAAACCATTGATCGCCAAGAATGCTTCCCTTGTCTTTATTCTTCAGACGTCTTGTATATAAATAGATGTACACGATACTAGAAATAAGAAAACAAAGATAAATGATGACACGCAGCCCAATGCCAGAAAAGATCGGCAGCTCTGCGATCGTTTGTGATAAACCTAATGGAGATGGAGATAAAATCGTTGCATTAAACCCTGCGTAACAGCCGATGTATATGACAGCCGCTCCTGCTACAGCATCCCATTTCAAGGATCGTGCCACAATGATGCCGATTGGAATAAACCCAATAACAGAGTTCACGACAATTCCGGTCGTTCCAAGGACTGAAAATAATCCCCCAACAATACAAATAAACAATAATTGCTTCGTTTGAAACCGGCTGATGACATGGTGAATCATCCCGTTAATAGCACCTGTCTTCTCCAAAATGGCAATGGTTCCGCCCGTAAATAGAATCAGAAAAATAATAGATGCGGACCCAACCATTCCTTCTTGTATCGCAGTGAAAAAGCCAACTGGACTCACTGGTGATTGATCAATGCGGTGATAGCTGCCAGGAACGGCCGTTGTGATCTCCCCAGATGTCTTTCGGTCAAACTCACCCGCTGGTACAAAATACGTTGCTATCGTACAAATCAGTGCAATCATAAATAAGAGAACATACGCATCCGGCATTTGAAGTTTTCGTTTCTGTTTCTCTGGTGCTGATACTGTCGCAGTTTTCATGTGCCAAAACCCCTTTGTCCCGATCGGAATTTCACTTAATTTTCAGAATAATCAAATGATGTGTTATATTATAAACACTGTTGATATTTAAGATCAATATTATTTCACTAAAATAATGTTTTGGCAGATTATCTGTCAGCAAGGAGGCTCTTCATGACAACTTTGACAAACGAAATGAAACAAACCGTGACAGACATCTTTGAACACTTGCATGCCCACCCAGAAATCAGCTGGGAAGAAACAGAAACGACTGCTTATATTGAAGATATATTGAAAAAATTAGGCTGCAAAACTCAAACATTTGACGACTGTACAGGGGTGATCGGTGAAATTGGAGAAGGCGCACCAGTGGTCGCTGTGAGAGCCGATATTGATGCACTTTGGCAGGAAGTAGATGGAGAGTTTCAAGCCAATCATTCATGTGGCCACGATGCACACATGACAATGGCTCTTGGCACCTTTATGGCATTAAAGGAAAAAGAACGCCCGAACGGCACAATTCGTTTCATCTTTCAGCCTGCCGAGGAAAGAGGCGGCGGTGCGCTGAAAATGATTGAAAAAGGTGTGCTGGCAGATGTCGATTACTTATATGGCGTACATGTGCGCCCAATTCAAGAAACATTAAACGGACGCTGCGCTCCTGCTATTTTGCACGGATCAAGTAATCATTATGTCGGCACAATTACTGGAGAGGAAGCGCACGGTGCACGTCCACACCTTGGCATCAACGTAATCGAAGTGGCTTCAACCCTCGTGCAGAGACTCGCGCATATCCATGTCGATCCACGAGTCGCCCATTCTGTGAAAATGACCAATTTACATGCTGGCGGGGGCAGCTCAAACATCATCCCAGGCAAAGCTTCATTTACATTAGATGTAAGGGCGCAAACAAACGAAGTAATGGATGAGCTAGAAAAAGAAATTGAAAGAGCAGTTCATTCTGTAGCGGATGCCTTTGGTGCTTCCATTACACTTTCAACAGACCATCGTCTGCCTGCCGCAACCTTAAATGAGGAAGCTGTCCAGATCATGTCTCATGCGATTGAACAGGTTTTAGGACAAGAGCAGCTTGATCCCCCAATCGTCACAACAGGTGGAGAAGACTTTCACTTTTATGCAGCAAAGCTTCCGCATATCAAATCTACAATGCTCGGTTTAGGCTGTGATTTAAAGCCAGGTCTTCATCATCCGTACATGACCTTCGACCGCTCTGCAATCTTTACCGGCATTGAGATTTTGACCGAAGCTGTCTATCAAACACTCCAGCAGCATTCATCATAAAATGAAAAAGCCACCCGCCTTCTCTTTAGGGCGGGTGGTCGCAATATTTTACGCATTCAAATCTGTCATGGCTGGAACGTTGATTTCTTTCACACAAGATACTCTTGATAAATGAATCACACATCTAGCTAGCTCCACAATATCCTGGACAGGGATTCTCGTTTCGTCATATAGAGTAATCGCCTTTTCGGCTCCCTCTTCATACGGAACCTCTGCCGCCAGCTCTCCTGGATTGATACAGGTAACAGATATTTTATCTTTTCTCACATGCTCTCTCAGCGCATTCACAATTCCGCGCAGGCCAAATTTAGATGCAACAAACGAGACTTGCGGCAGGTTTGTATGATCGAGTCCAGCCGTTGAGCCAATCACAATGATTTTCCCATTCTCCGATTTCCTTACGTGCGGAAGCAGTGCCTGGATGTACGTAATGGTTGAGGTGACATTCACATTAATTAAGTGCGCAATATCCTCTGGCTGATCGTGATCAAAGGAATAATCGTCTTCAAAGCCTCGTTTTTCCCATAAACCGACGTTATAGATCAGTACATCAATCGTCTTGTTCTCCAGTGCTTCGAGCATATAAGGGATATGCGTTTGGCTTGATAAGTCGATTTTCAGCCAAATTCTATGTACACCGTCATCTATGCTCAAACTACTTGGTTCACTTCTTGACACAATCCAAACTGTATCTCCACTTGAAGGAAGACCCTTTACAAAAGCATCTCCTAATCCTTGACTTGCACCGAATATGATATAGTTTTTACTCATAGCTCCTCCTTCTATGGCACACAAACTGAAAGCGTTTTATACCTATATCATACAGATTCTAAGAGACCACCGCCTCTTTTATGCTTATCTTCACTTATTGATGGGCGCGGCTACTGGATTTCCTTTAATTCCACTGGTAATGCACGTGCCTCTATAAAGCTTTTGATCATTTCTGTGAAAAGTTCTTTTCTCTCAAAAGTAAATGTATGTCCAATACCGGGAACGATGACGCCTGTTGCCTTCGGATGTGAATTTGTTATTTTTTTTGCTGAGCGTGTCATAATGCCTTTTTCTTTTTCTCCCACTGTGACAAGAATGCGTGCCTTTGCTTGCTGAAACGTGTCTGGGAGCCTGTAATGGAGGTTTTCTTGAAACATCGTAAGAAGGGTTTTCTTCTGCAAATGTTTCGATTCCGCCGCATAATGAGGCAGTACATGTTGCGGGAGCCCCATCTTTTCAGCTTGGAGCTGGATAAACCAATCTTTCTTTAATAATGGATACGTCAGTGGCAAGAGCGGTCTCACCATGAAATGGAGCCATGGCAAAGGCATCACAAGGGCGCTATTGATGACAGCGATGTCTACGATATCTGGCTCTCTTGATAACACATCAACGGCAATCTGCGCACCTAAAGAAAATCCAATCAGAATCACTTGACGGCCATTCGCGTTTTCCTTGATCCATGAGATGACTTCTTGAGCGCTTTCATTCATTGAAAATATCTGTTCTTTTGCTCTTGTCCCGTGTCCAATGAGATCAGGGGCAAAGCATTCATACGTGTCCTTAAATATTTCAACCTGCTCCTGCCACATCCAGCTGCTTACTCCTCCACCATGCAGAAAAATCATGATTGACCTATCCATCATCGACGACAACTCCATCCTTCTATATAAGAAAAAAGCAGCCGCTTTTTGAGCAGACTGCTTTTTCCACATGCTCCCTTCTATTATAAGGGAACCACTACATCATTGACTATTTTTTCAAATCTTCAATGGAGTTTACGTTCTTCATATATTTCGGAACAACTAGCCCCATTCGAAGGCCTTTCATACTTGTACCAAGGTCATCATATTTCCCTTTAAACTTCGCTGCATACGTTTTATGCGTATTTGGCAGCCAAGCGGATAATGAAGCATCCGCACTTCCGGTTGCAATTGCTGTCCACATTGGACCTGCTTCAACCTGAGTCAAAGTCACATTAAACCCGAGTTCACGCAATACTTCTGCTGCAACATTGGTACTTGCAATCTCACTATCCCAGGCAACGTAGGCAAGATTGACTTTTCCACCATTCGACTTTTTCACGCCTTTTGTCCATTTCGCTACTTGGTCTTTATGTTTTTTCACATATTTTATGGCAGCATCCTTTGGTTTCACACCATCTTGAATATCAATCATGACTTCGCCCATGTCATCTTGAGACCATTTAAACTGACTAAGCATTTTGGCTGCTTCCGGCTGATCCTTTGCAAAGCCTTTACGTGAAATCGTATGAATTTCTTCCGCTTCACCGTAAGATTTTTTTGGATCATCTAAATATTTTAAATCATAGCGGGAAAACATCCAGTGTGGATTCCAGCCAGTGATGATGATTGGCTTTTTACGGTCGTAAGATTTTTTGAGTGTTGCTGTCATAGCTGCACTTGATGCAGACACAACCGTCCAATCCTCTAAGCCGTAATCCTTTTTCGCTTGATCTGTCAGTGCCATAATCCCTGAACCTGGATCGATTCCGATAATAGTTTTATTCACCTGCTGTGCTGCACTCGCATTTGAATCTGTCTGCGCGCCGCAAGCAGCTAGTAAAAAGACAAGCAGGGCGGTCATCCCAATGTAGAGAGACTTTTTCCACATTAAGCATTCCCCCTGGTTTTTTTCGTTTTAATGTTTTGTGTAATACGGTCAAGTGTAATCGCCACAATAACAATGGCAATACCTGCTTCAAAACCAATACCTGTTTTCAGCTGGGTTACCGCACTATATACTTCTGAACCAAGTCCTGGTGCACCTACCATTGCTGCAATCACGACCATTGATAGAGCCAGCATGATACTTTGGTTAATACCAGCTAAGATGGTTTTTGTTGCAAGTGGAAGCTGAACTTTGAATAAACGCTGGAATGTCGTTGAACCAAATGCTTCGGTTGCTTCAATTAAATCAGCCGGTACTTGTTTAATACCGAGAATGGTCATACGGATCGTTGGCGGCATAGAGAAGATAACCGATGCCACAACCCCAGGAACAACCCCAATATTAAAGAAGAAGATAGCTGGTAATAGATAAACGAATGCAGGCATTGTCTGCATTAAATCTAAAATAGGTGTCACAATTTTACGCACAGTTTCCTTCTGTGATGCCCAAATACCGATCGGAACCCCGATCACAATAGAAATGACCACAGCGGTCAAAACGAGCGCAAGTGTTTGAAGCATTGGATGCCAGTAGCCTAAATAGTCGATCAGTAAAAATCCAATAAGTGTGAAAAGAGCAACTCCTCTTGTACTGATCCACCAAGCAATACCGGCAAAAATAAGGGTTAAAATAATGGATGGAATGACGCCAAGTGCAGCCACAATCCCATTTACTGTTCCTGCTAATCCATTTGTGATGCCATCAAAGAAACCACCAAACGTTAATGTTAACCAGTCAACAAATTGATCGATATATTCCGCAAACGGAATTCTAGGTAAATCACTCATACTAAACATCTTATTCTACCTCCTGTGCAGAAGGCTCTTGTGCTTTAATTTCCTCTAGCTTGTTAGAAGACATGTTGATATACTCATCATTTCCTGATAATGCACCAATCAATGCACCTCGGACCACAATGCCCTTCATTCTGTTTTTCTCATCGACAACGGCAATCGGAATGTTCGCATCAGACACCGCATCAAAGATCTCTGTCAAATACGTAGATTCCAACACTGTCGTAAATTCTTTATCGAGAACCGTTTCAAGCGACGCTCCCGTTTCTGCTGCTTTCTTCGCTGCTTGGGCAGAAATGACACCTAATAAATGCTTTTTCTTATCTACCGCATAGATAGACGAAATCCCTAGGTTTTTCATGAGCGTAAGCGCAACACGTGCCCCTTTGTCAATCTGAACTGTTTCTGCACGTTTCATAATATGACCAGCGGTTAATACTTTAGAAAGGTCAACATCTTCAACGAAGCGTTCAACATATTCATTCGATGGGTTCATTAGAATTTCTTCTGGTGTTCCGATTTGAACGATATTTCCGTCCTTCATGAGCACAATGCGGTCGCCAATACGAAGCGCCTCATCTAAATCATGGGTAATGAAAATGATCGTTTTTCCTACAGATGTATGAAGCTCAAGCAATTCATCCTGCATATCTTTACGAATTAATGGGTCTAGTGCGCTGAATGCTTCATCCATTAATAAAATGTCAGGGTCATTTGCTAACGCACGTGCCAATCCAACACGCTGCTGCATCCCACCACTTAATTGATTTGGGTATTGCTCTTCAAAGCCTTCAAGTCCAACAAGCTTTAAAGATTCAAGCGCTTTTGGTCTGCGCTCTTCTTTATCTACACCTTGCAATTCAAGACCATACTCTGTGTTCTCAAGAATTGTACGGTGCGGGAACAATGCGAAGTTTTGGAAAACCATGCTGATCTTTTTCCGTCTGACTTCACGCAATTGATCCTTTGACATATTTGTTATCATATCCCCATCAATATAAATTTCACCGGAGGTTGGTTCGATTAACCTGTTTAGCATCCGCACAAGTGTGGACTTTCCGCTCCCTGATAGCCCCATGATGACAAATATCTCGCCGTCATAAACATCAAAATTTGCTCGATTGACACCAACTGTTGCGCCGGTCTCTTTTAGGATCTCTCTTTTTGTTTTCCCGTTTTCAAGCATTTGAGATGCTTTTTTAGCATTTTTACCGAAAATTTTAGATACATTATTTATCTTGATTTTGATATTTCTCTCTTCAGAATTCATATTTTCCCTCCAAATTAGCATCTTTATAACCGTAACATAAGCGTTATGATGCGAACAATCTTTAGAATTCGCTTATTTCCCCACAATATGTATGAATTCCATATAGAGGTCTGGTCATTAGAGTTTATACGCCGTATTACTCGTAAATCCTATAGAATGCTTCATAAACTACATATTTTACGGGGTATTTCCTCTCACCAGACAATATTTTACTGGAAATTCCTAATTGTGCTAAAAAATAAGTCGAATCCTCGTCATAGCAGTTTTTTTGAATCATGGGCGAACCATTCCCCTGAACATGATTTACCCGAAAATGGTCACATAAAAACCTTTTTTCTCAAATTTTATTTAAATTCACAAAAAAACTGCCTGCAACTTTAGTTACAGACAGCTCGTTTTTTTAGGACTCTAGGGCAGCCCGCTTAATATTATCTTGAAGCTCAAGCATACGTTTTGTTCCATCTTCACGTAATCGCTTGTTCTCTTCTTCGATCTGTTTCGTCTCTTTCATCCCTTGTACAATTGTATTAAAGGAAGATTCGATCGTTTCAATGTCGATGCTTGGACGGCCGGATAATTTGGCAATCTCCACACTTTGACTTGAAATGTTTTCAGCATTTCGTTTCAGCATTTCATTTGTTCTTCTATCCAGCTCACTCATGGAATCAGCGACAAGCTTTTGTCTCTTCGCTGTCACAGCTTGAATGATCCCATTTTTGAAGATTGGAATGGTGATAATGAAGGCAGAGTTGATTTTACCGATTAATTTTGTATTCCCACGCTGAAGCAAACGGATTTGCGGTGCCGTTTGAAGCGCGACCATTCTTGCCATATCAAGGTCATATACACGCTCTTCAAGCGCTTGAATCCCATTACGAAGCGTATCAAGTTCCATTTGTGCCAGCTGGTTTCCACTAGCTGCTTTTTCTTCATATGAAGGAACCAATTGCTTTAATTCTTCAATTTTCATTTGACCGGCTACGACATACTTTTCAAGCTCCATGTAGTATTGAATGTTATGCTCATACATTTCTTCAAGCGTCACAGTCGATTTGGTCATTTCATCTTTATATTTACTGATTTCTACATTAATTTTTTCAATCTCAGCACCGAGCGTTTGATATTTACTAAAAATCTTTTCAATCATGCTGCCGCCGCGTTTAAAGATTTTTGACAACAAACCACCCTTCGGCTCGTCAAAATCATTTTTATCAAAGCGATCCATAATCTTACCAAGCTGCGTCAGCATTGTTCCTGAGTCAGTGACGCTTGTTGAACGCATCATTGAAAGGATACGATCAGAGAACTTAGAGATTTCAACGGCTGGCTGTTTTCCGTATTCAAGAAGCTCAAGCTGATTTTTTGCATCGATCTGTCTCGCAATATTTTGCACTTCTGGTTCGTTTCGAAGCTGAACGCGAATATCGTCTGCCTTCTCAATCGTGATTTCCTCTTTATCAATTGAAATGATGTCATTTCCGTTTGTATTTGTCATAAGCTTTGATCTCCTTATCGGTTTTTAATGGATTGAAATAACTTTCTAACGATGGACGGCTCTTTAAACTCCTGGTTCATGACCATCTCATCAAGCCAATGGGTATCAAATAATTGGTCATCGATATACCGTTCGATACACTGATATCCCGCCGGATGATATACGAAGAGATCCACACCCATTTCATTTAGGAAAATCAGGGCGGCCGCATCAGAACGAGTCAGCTCCCCATTATATTCCGTATGGTATAAAATCACTTTCGGTACGATTTGTGCATAATCAAAGGTTTGAATCAGTTCAATGAGATCCTGGCTCAAATGCAGAATCTGCTTGAATAAATAAATGCGGACATCTAATTCGGTTTCATTGCCTTCTTTTAATAGCTTCGGATGCTGACAGATTCGAGATATCGCCTCTGCTATCGCACGCTGCGCGCCCTCATATAGATGAGAAAACTGCCACACATTGCTTTTCATTAATAATTCAGGATCAATCTCTCCAGTAGCAGAAAGTGCATGCTGATAATGAAATTGATAATTCGAAGTCACTTCTTTTGTAAAAGGAAAATGGCGAATGGTCTTCGTCTCTTTCCCCTCCATTAACGTGTAAATGCGATCCCAGTATTCACGCTTGTCTCGTGTGACACCCATCATTTTCGCAAAAAGATTCGGAATCTGTATCGTGTCCCGGTCTGCTTTGAAATTCGGGCGGATAAAGGATCGTTCCTTTGCAATTAAAAACAGCTCATCATACGTTGTCTTCAGCGTAATAGAATGAGGAGTATGATCTCTGAATTGCCACGGCTTATACAGCATTGAATCTTCCGTGTGAAGCACCTCTTCAAGCTCTCTTGTCGAGCGGTACGCCACCGTTGATTTCCTCTCAGGCTTTTCAGTAGGGAACGGCTCAAGCTTTGAAGTCCCCGGGTACTGATCAATAAAAGTCAGCTTTTCTTCTGGATCTAATTCGCGAAACGAATCCACGCCTTCTGGATGAAATAGCACAACATCACAGCCAATCAGCATGACATAGTAAAGAAAATAAAGCTGACTTTTATTCGCCTCTCCATACCAAATGACAGCCGGCATTTTTTCTTCTATATTGACTTCCTTCAGCCATGGACCTAGATGGTTATTTGAAAACTTCACGACATCCAGCAAGACCCGGCGGAAATCAGGATGCTGAAATCCACCCTCATGCAGCTGCTTGAAATGCTCAAACACCTTGATCAATGAAAGACGGATATGCCGGTTCATCACAGGGTTTGGATGGCGTACAATCAGCTGTTCACCATCTAAAAAAGCCACAAAGCGATTCACGGACAATCCCTTTTCTTCTTGGTTAATCAAATGAATACGCTGCAACGCTTGAAAATGCTCTGGCTCAATATGACGATTGAGCGTTTCACTTAAAATATGCATGCCTTCTGTTTCGTATAATTCATGTAAATAAATAAAATAATCGGTTGCATCATGCGGAGTTCCAAGGACCCGGGCGGCGAGACGCGGCAAGGACAACGTATGCTCGTCCTTTACATAACCGTCTCTTTCAGGGAGCGGCTTTTTCAGCACGTTTTTCCAGGCTTCCTGCTCCGCCCGTGTTTGGGTGACATTGATTTCTTTATAACTCACGCCGCTCCTTCCTTTCTCCTATATTTTCTAGAAAGCTACTACTATCATATCATTCAGCCTTCTACTTCTGCTATCGAATCGAAGGCTTTTTTGCCTTCGCCATCTGCTCGATGACAGAAGCGGTGATTTCATCCGCTGCGGCCATGCCAGATGCTGCTGTCGGCTCAAGTTCTGGGTCAAAGTCGAGAACTTCTCCATGCCTTGGGGCAAAGCCCTTATCTGATTGACGAATGAGCCCCACATCTAACAGGGAATCACCCGCACCATAGACGTATTCAAGCTGCAGCCTATCCTTTATAAAAGCAACAGCATCCCACTTATTAAGCGGCTGTGGAATAAAATAAAGCTTCCGTCCCTGAAGAGAAACCTGCCAGCCTCTCTCCTCACCCCACAGCTTCAATTCAGCAAGCGGTATGTGAGATAGATACTCATCTTTCATAATCAAATAAAGAAATCTTCCCTCTGCTGTACGGGTACGCTTCACCCAAGCCGCAACCGGAAGTTCGGAGATCGCCCTCAGCATCTCTCTGACTGGCATACACTCCCTAAGTCTCTCATCAACAATGGCCTGCCAATCCTCAAGCGGCTTGCCATGGTGAAGAATACAGCCCCCGTTTGTTGTGACAGCATACTCCGGTTGAAGCTCTTGTTGAAAGAAGGTGATCCGTTCATACTGTGCAGTCGTTCTTGTCGTCACTGGAATGAACCAGCCTGATTGATGAATCGTCTGCAAGGATCTTTTCGTTTCAACAGACATATAGGAAAGCGGCCGTTCGTCCAGCACCTCAACTAAATCATACTCTCCTTCATACGCATACTGGTCAAGCACTCGATGTGAGTAAATCAGCGTTCGGTCTAAATCACTGGCAAATGCATATGTCTTCATGACGTTTGCTCCAGCGGGCGAATTAACCCGCAGCACGTGTAGGACATATTGGCATATTCAATGACAGGAACGCCTCTGTCCTCAGCCAAAAGCAAAATATGCTTCAGCTTTTCCTGAGATCCAGGCTGAATCAAGATTTTCCACGGGATTCTTCTAAGCAGCACGCGGGTCGTCTCACCAACACCCGGCTTAATCAAATGTGTATTTTTAATTTGAAACTCCTGACCGATTGCTTCAATGGATGCCATTCCGCGCCAATCTGCCGGCGTCCCTTGCGTAAGTATGGTTTCTGCTTTCTCTTGTACATTTGGGCCGAGGCTGGAAAATGCTTCTTCAATCGTATCCACATACAGATTGGACACATCCTCATCAAGCAGCTCTTTATAATACTTTGCCCCATGGAAATCATCGGCATTGATCCAGCGGTTGTTTAGTACCGTACGACTGACAAGCCCTGATACCGTCGAATTCAGGCAGGCACTTGGAATGAGAAAGTCCTCTCTCGTTCCATATACATGTGTACAATAGCCAGGGTCAGCCAGCACAGCCAGCTCACTCGAAAGACGCACGCCATACTTTTTTTCAAAATCAATCACAGCTTTTTCGAGCTCTTTCGAAATCGCACCTTTTCCAGTCCATCCATCGATAAAAGCAATTTCAAAGCCTGGATGTTCTTTCAGCATATAATGCAGTGCATTCTCGTCTATTCCGCGGTCGCGAATAATAGAGATGCTGTAATGAGGCAGATCGATACCATATGTCTTTCGAATATATCGTTTGATTAGCACCCCGATCGGTGTTCCTGCACGCGCCAAGCTGCAAAGCACGGTTTTGAAGCCTCGCTTCTTCACAATCTGTTCTGCTACAACAGCTACTGCTTCGGCTACCTTTTCCTTACTTTCTTCAAGAGATTGATAGAATAAAGTCATATAAGATTCAGTTGGTTTATATTCAATTGGCAGCATTTCTGAATAATGCGCACCACTCTGAATGGAACGCTCCCGCTCTTCTGTACTTTTCTCCATCTCAATAGAGGATAAATCTTTGAGTAAGAAGGTTACATCCTGCTCTGGATAGCTTCCCATCTTTGTATACACGTTAGCCATTCACCTTCACCTCGTCTGATAAAGTCACAATATGCACATGCTTCACATGCCGCTCGGCAAATAAATGAATAAGCGGAAGCAATGCCTCCTGAGAGACCTTTTTCTCAAAAAAGAGAAATACATCATCATATTCACCTTTTGGAATGTTGTACACGTAGTGCTGAATTCGGGCATCTTCTGGATTCATAAAGGTAAACCCATTTTGGACAGCGTATCCATCCTTTTCGACTGGGTGAATAGGACTTCTCGTTGTTGAATGAAAGCGAACGCCTTCACCCATATGTGCAGACAGTCTCATCGGTACATACATCAGCTCACCTGTCCCTAAGCAGAGTGTTTGTTTTCCTTTGCGTTCCTGCCGCAGCTTCAATCCCGCTTCAGCAGCTGCTTGGTCGAGTGCTTCCGTATCTGCTGCGTTTAAACCAAAACGGCCCGTTTCATGTATATATGGCGAATGACCAGCCGAATTTGCTGCATGAGAAAGTGAATACGGCACTTGCTTAAAGAAAGATTGAAGAGAATGAAAAGAGAGACTTGGCCGCTTCTCTTGCTCCGCAATCTCATACGAATAAGCTGGCTCATCGAGCGTTTTGCCTCGAAAGACCATCTGCCCTTTTAATAAAGACAATGATGTGATGTGAATTCCGAGCTCCTCTTCAAGCTGGCACATGGCTTTCTCATGCTCCTCCGTCCGCCAGTCCAAGATGGAAAGAATGGTATAAGAATGCCGCGGGTACTTTGCATGAAGGTCACGAATGATATTGATATTTGTACGGCCTGTCGTGACTTCATCATCTACTAACACGATGGGGCGGTCTGTGCGAAGTAATGCTTCATCTGCATAACAAAGCTGGTCTGTTGCATGCGAATGTTCTTCTTCAAATACCAATGACGGGTCAAGACCCAGCAGCTGTTCACGTGTCGTATGAATGTAAGATGCGCCTTCTAGCACATCATACACACCATGTCCAAGGGCTGTTGCCGTTTCCGCAAAGCCGATGACGACAGGCTCATTGCCAGCTGCTAGCTTTTCTTTTTTGAGTGTTTCATAGGCTGCCGTTAACACCGCGTGATCATCCGTCTTGAGTGCCTCTACAAGAAAATCTTGGTACGGAGGCGTCTGTCCCGTTTGCTCTTTGGCATATGCCATCGCTAAAAGACCCGAGACAAGGAGCGGTTTCACTGGATGAACAGGAATATGCTTTCCAAGCACCTTACTAACGAATAAAAAGGCTCTTTTTTTGTTCACCCTTGCTGCCATCTCAAAAAGATGCTCTTTCTCCAGCTGGAGCGCCCCTTCTTTGAGGTCAAGCTCAACCTCCATATGTTCCAAGATGTTCAGCGTATGCCGCTTCTGATTCTGTGAGTATGTCGATATAGCTTCTATTTTCATGAAACACCCCGTAAATGTCTGACTTAATTAATATGTGCTCTGCCCACCTGTAATGCGGCTTCGTTTCATTCATCTTATTAGAATAGGCACTCTTCATTACGCCAACTGTGCCGTCAGCATGTTCTAAAATACTTAATGCATCCATGTACTCTTCCTTTGTCACAACATACATGCTTTGCACTGGCTTGAGATGTGTTGGATGGATCACTGTCTTCCCATGTATGCCATTGGCTACATCGAGTCTTGTCTCCTTGAGTAAGCCTTGTACGTCATCGAATTCAGATAAGAACAGCTCACCGCCCTTAGAAAGCGCACGGATGAATGGTTTTTGTTCCTTTCGTGCAGGGCCGAAATGCTCCCATACTGCACCTGATACAACAAAGGAACGGCCAAAATAATTGATCATATCTGTGATCAAATCAGCAATCAATCTGATTTCATAGATGGTGGTGTCACGGTCACGGCGAATGCCATATAAGCCGCAAAGATCCGTTGCCCCAATACGAATATTCAAAATATATTCTTCATCATTCAGCATGATCTGCTTTAACTCAGACAGCACCGTATATCTTGTTTCTTTTTCTAATAAATCGGGTGTTTCCAAAATGGGCATACCGTACAGCTTTGTCTTCGTTTGTGCTGAAACCTGTTTCAAGCTGTCCAAATAATCCTTCGCATTATGAATAGAACACTTCGGAAATACAAAACCCGTCAATAAATGAAGAGATGAACCTAGCAAATCTGCCATTTCAAGCAGCTGCTTCGGTGAACGAACCCGAATAAATAAAAGCGGCAATTGTTCAGCCGTTTCAGGCGTATGCGTCAATTTGTCCGACAGTTTGGCGAGTTGTACCACTAGATTCTGCTCAGCCATTTCCACTTCTTGATCACCGATGGCATCCTCTAAACAAAATACAACAGAGCAAAGCGCTTCATATTTCTGCGACAGCAGCATGTCTGCTATATCCTGTCTTGTTGCAGGCATATACAAAGTAGCACCTAATGCATGCGCAAGTATGTGCCTTGGCGTCATCAAATGCATCGCCACCGGCCTTTTGAAAAAAATATCGTGCTGCTTCGCCTCTGATAAAAACTGAAAATACCGCATGCTGTGCCACCTCCTGTTGTTGAGAGAAAATCGAACAAATGACTTGATGATTCAAAAAAGGATGGAGCCGCTAATCAACTCCATTCCTTTTTGATCGTCCTATTCTTCTTTTGAAGCCGCAGCTTCGTTTGTTACACCTTGATGTTTCTTCTTATTGATTTTATGAACAATAAACGTTCCGATAAATGCTAGGATAATAATTGCAAAGAATACAAGATGCGGGATTTCAATGTGAGCAGCACTCAAGCCCATTTTGATCGCAATGATCCCGATAAGAATAAACGCTGTATTCTCGAGCTCTGGGATACGGTCAATAAGAACAAGGAACAACTGTGCCACTGTACGCATCATGAGAATTCCAAGCATTCCGCCTAATAGAAGAATCCATACTTCCTCAGATACAGCGAATGCTGCAAGAATACTATCAACCGAGAAGGCAAGGTCCATAATTTCTACAGAGATAACGGTTGCCCAGAATATACCAAATACCCGAATCAACCAGCCTTCTTTTTTCAATTCCTTCGCTTCATCATCGCCATCACCTAACCAGAAGTGCTTAATGACAAGCCATGCTAGGTAAGCAGCTCCAAGAACCTTAATCCACCAGAATTTAATAAGCAGCATCCCTACGCCAATGAATAGAAAACGGAAGAAATAAGCGCCAATTAATCCGTAGGTTAATGCCTTTTTACGCTGCTTTTCCGGTAAATGTTTCACCATCACGGCTAATACAAGTGCGTTATCTGCTGATAACAATCCTTCAAGCACGACAAGCGTCCCAATAAGCCCCCAAGAGACAGGGTCTGTTAACACCTCTGCCCACATATGCCAATCAAAAAACGAGGCATATGTATCCAACATATGTTTCAAAATGTCCAACTGGTTTTCCTCCTATAAGTGTAGAAGCATCAGCAGGCTTTCGCCTGCTGCTATTCTTGATCGCTGTTTCTTTCTCACTTTGGAAAAGGCCCTCATATGAGTTTTTGACAGCACCTCTTGAATTGATTTGTTTCTCTTAGTTACACTTCTAACCCATAATTTTGACAAAGAGCTGCAAGTCCGCCAGAGAATCCGCTTCCGATCGCGTTAAACTTCCAATCACTTCCGTGTCGGTACAATTCACATACCACAACAGCTGTTTCAATTGAGAAGTCTTCGCCTAAATCGAAGCGAATCAATTCTTCCCCGCCCTCTTCATTTACAACACGAACAAATGCATTAGAGACTTGTCCAAAATTTTGGCTGCGCGTCTCTGCATCATGGATCGTAACTGTAATTCCGATACGATCAATGTTAGCAGGAATTTTCGAGAAATCAACGAGAATTTGCTCGTCATCTCCATCTCCTTCACCCGTCCGGTTATCACCTGTATGAGTGACACTGCCGCTCGGATGCTGAAGGTTATTATAGAACACAAAATCTGTATCTTGCTGACAACGATTGTTTGCATCTACCAAGAAAGCCGATGCGTCCAAATCAAATTCGGCTCCGCCAGAATATTTATTCGTATCCCAGCCCAGACCGATCATCACTTTCGTCAGCCCTGGGTTGGTTTTAGTTAAATCGACACGTTGTCCTTTTGAAAGCTGAATCGCCATATTCGTATCTCTCCTGTCTTTGAAAATAGGAAGCTATCGTTATCCGATATCTAAGCCGAAGTCCGTTGCAATGCGTGCAAGACCGCCTTGATAGCCTGATCCGACAGCCGAGAATTTCCATTCCCCGCCATGACGGTATAATTCACCTACAATAATGGCTGTCTCAATTGAGAAATCCTCTGCCAAATCGTAGCGAATGAGTTCTTCATTCGAAGCCGCATTTAAAATACGTACATATGCGTTAGACACTTGTCCGAAGTTTTGACTGCGCGCTTCTGCATCATGAATGGTAATGACAAATGAAATCTTCTCAATACTTGCTGGTACAGCTGCAAGGTCAACATTGACCTGCTCGTCATCTCCGTCCCCTTCACCAGTGCGGTTATCGCCTGTATGTACGACACTGCCGCCTCCGCCAGTTGTTTGGTTGTAAAAGACAAAGTCAGATGGAGAGCTTGCTTTACCTGCTGCATCTAAAAGGAATACACTTGCGTCTAGATCAAAGTCATGTCCGCCGTCATACTTATTGACGTCCCAGCCAAGACCAACGACTACTTTTGTTAAACCCGGATTCGTTTTTGTTAAATCAATTTTTTGACCTTTCGCTAAAGAAATTCCCACTAGGAACCTCTCCCTTCTGTTTAAATGTAGTTTCTCGTAATATCGGCAAGCTTCGCATCATTTGTACCATTTCCAAGAGCCGCAAACTTCCACTCATTCTCTTGACGGTAAAGTTCTCCGACGATTAACGATGTTTTTCCTGCATAGTCATCTTTTAAATTATATTTCACTAATTCTTGATTGTTTGAACGATCAACGATGCGAATGTAAGCATTTTGAATCATACCAAAGTGTTGGTTTCTTCTAAGGGCATCATAAATGTTCACGACAAACACCAATTTATTCACATTACCCGGCACCTTGCTCAAGTTGACGAGGACTTGTTCATCATCTCCGTCTCCTTCACCAGTCAGGTTGTCACCTGTATGCTCAACACTGCCGCATTTGCTTTTTAGGTTGCCAAAATAAATCAAATCTTTATTTTCCGTAAACTTATCATTTTTCAGCATGAGCACTGAAGCATCACAATCAACATCAGCGCCGCCTCCGCCGCCAAACAGCTTTCCTAAAAACCCGCCGCCTTGTGATACAGGGTCCCAGCCAAGTCCAACAAGAATATTCGTTAGCCCTGCTTTCCCTTTTGTTAAATCAATACGTTGACCTTTTTCTAATGTAATCGCCAAATCAATCACTCCTCCAGCATAATAAAAATCTATTTATTAAGCGATGGACCCTATTAAAATCATCATACATGAAAATTCGACAAAATTCATGAAATGACATTGGAGCCTCTTACTCTTTTTTCTATTTACTAGTATATACGATCTATGTTCAAGATAGGTTTCAAACACTTTATATTTTTTTAAAGAAAGATGCACATTGAAAATAGTTCATGTCGTAAATGAAGTGTTTCATGTGAAACATTGTCGAAAGTTCCCGGTGAGCAGCTCTTGCTGATAAGGAGCGTAAGATGTGGTTTCATATGTTGATATAGAAAAGATAAAAGCATGTGTTCAAAGGATAAACCCTTTCGTTTCCTTCCACCCATTGATTTCTTTATACTTATATTCAGCATGTTGTTGAAAGGATGTTGATGATGCCATCACTTCATATATTAGATCAAGTCGCCATTCCTAAAGGTCAGTCTGCTCAGGAGACATTGATTCATACAACGCAGCTGGCTCAACTGGCTGAAACGCTTGGGTATGAGCGCTATTGGTTCGCTGAACACCACAGCACAAGGGGGCTCGCTAGTACGGCGCCTGAAATATTAATGGCTCATATTGCGGCTCATACATCGACCTTGCGTACCGGATCTGGCGGCATTTTACTTCCTCAGTACAGTCCTTTTAAAGTAGCAGAGGTCACGCGGCAGCTTGAAGCCCTTTATCCTGGACGGATTGAGATCGGAGTCGGCAAATCCCCCGGTGGGATCGAAAGGACGAGACTCGCTTTGACGGACGGCGTGCATAAAGATTTGTCTCAGTTTGACCGCCAGCTGAAGGATCTTCTTTTTTACTTATCAGACAGCCTGCCTTCTGGTCATCCGCATGCAGGTGTGAAAGCTGCTCCGCTTGTTGATGCTCATCCGCCGGTTTGGCTGCTTGGACTAGGAGAAAATAGTGCCATGCAGGCGGCGAAGCTTGGAATCAACTATATTTTTGGCCACTTTATTCATCCTGCACGCGGCAAACAAGCATTTGAGACGTATCGATCACACTTTTCTCCATCTGTCTTTTCTAGGCAGCCACAATCTATGTTTGCCGTCTTTGTCATCTGCGGTGAAACAGATGAAGAAGCAGACCGGATCGCCAGCAGTACAGATTTATGGCTGCTGCGTGTTGAAAAAGGACTGGACAGCCGCGTTCCTTCTATAGAAGAAGCAAGTGCCTATCACTACACCACACAGGAAAAGAAAAAAGTGCTGCAAAACCGCCAGCGGATGATTGTCGGCTCGAAGAAAACGGTGAAAGAGCAATTACAGACCTTGATGGACCGCTATCAAACGGATGACATCATGATTCTGAACAATTCCTTTGATCCGATTGAAAAACAACGCTCCTACAAGCGAATAGCAGAATTATTTTGAAGCCAGCTTTTCAGGCTTCTTTTTTTACATTGTCATAAAAAATGGGAAATGTAACATCAAGATGTCAAAATCCTTCCGTCTGTCATCTAATCGCAAATGTGTCTTCTAATCGTTAGCGAACTGTAAACGCATAAGAGGTGTACCTTTTATATAGTAGAGGTACATATTCAATGAACGGTTTACGAAGCTGAGAAAAAGGAGATGACAGGACATGAAAAAGAGACTCGATTGGGTAGATGCAGCTAAAGGAATCGGCATTCTGCTCGTGGTTATGGCGCATGTGCCCATTCCAGATTCGCTCAAGCAATTCATTTACTCTTTTCATATGCCGCTTTTCTTTTTACTATCAGGCATGATGTTTCGATCATCCTCATCCCCTGCTCTGTCATTTATTCAGAAAAAAGCCAAAAGCTTACTCCTGCCCTATCTCTATTTCTCCATCATTACGTATGTATTTTGGTTCTCCGTTACTCGTTTTTTTGCATTCAAGGGACAAACGGATATCGACCCTTTCGTTCCGTTTACAGGTATTTTCATATCCAATGCAGATGAAGCAAGACTTACACATAACCCAGCGATTTGGTTTTTAACGACACTCTTTTTAGTGGAAATTTTATTTTTCTTTATGCATCGTCTTTCAAAAGGGAGACCTGCTGCCTTAATCTTGCTGACTATTCTTTGCGGAGGTGCTGGATATGCCTCTACCTTGCTTTTAGATCAAAGTCTTCCTTGGAATGCTAATGTTGCCTTGACGGCTGTTGTGTTTTATTCGATTGGATTTTTAGCAAAGCAGTGGTTTGTGGAATTAAAAACAGATCCAACCCTTCTTTTATGTACAGGTCTGCTTGTGCTGACGGCTTACATGCAGAGCTTTAATTCACGGATCGATATGCGCGTCAACGACTACGGTGATCTCTTTATTTTCTATGCATGTGCTCTGCTCGGTTCAGCTGCCGTGATTTATTTAAGCTTTAAATTGAAAACATCCCCTATTTTGACGTATCTAGGACGAAATTCTATTGTCATTCTTGTCTTGCAGTTTGCCGGCATTGATATCATGAAAGCATTTGTTTTTTATGGACTTGGTATCAATATTGCTGATACAGCGCAGCTCTCTTGGACACTTTTTTATACGATCGGCACATTGCTGCTCATGGTGCCATGTATCTCCTTCCTGAGCAAGTACCCGATGCTGCTCGGCAAACGAGCCAAAGCTACACAACGCTACGAACAAAAAACATCCGCCGGCTGAACAGGCGGATGTTTTTCGGATTAATCACTGATTTGAGAAGGATAAAGTGTCATTCCACCATCCACAAATAAGGTGGTGCCTGTGATATATGCCGCTTCCTTAGAAACGAGGAATGCCGCAGCGGACCCAATCTCCTTCGGTTCACCAAAGGTCCTCATCGGAATTTTCTCAAGCTGCTTTTGTTTTTTCTGTTCATCCTGCAAATCATCATTTGATTCGGTTGCCATGGTACCTGGCGCAATGGCATTGATTCGAATACCTGATTCTGCATAATCAAGAGCCAGCGTCTTTGTCATCATATTCATTCCGCCCTTTGAAGTGGAATAATGAACGTTGAATGGGCGCGGAATCTCCTGATGGACACTGGAAATATTTAAAATAGATCCTTTGATGTCATGCTCCATCATATAGGCAAGCGCAGCCTTTGCGCCTAAAAATGCACCTGTTATGTTCACATCGATGACGTTTTGCCATTGCTCCAGCGTCATCTCATGCGGCAGCGCTTCTTCGCCGTTGAAGCCTGAATTATTGACGAATACATCTACTGTACCGAAATGTTCCAATGCTGTATCCATGATGGCTTGGATGCCTTCCTCTTTGGAGACATCTGCGTGTACTTTCACCGCTTTGCCTCCGTGCTTCTGAATGGCTTGTACCGTCTCTTCAGCACCATCTTCATCTCCTTTATAGTTCACAACCACATTCATTTCCTCTTGTCCAAACCGCAATGCGATCGCTTGTCCAATTCCTTTTGAAGAACCTGTGACAATGGCTGTTTTCCCTTTTAAATCTTGATACATCTTCATTTCCTCCATTCACGTGCTTCATCTTGTTGATACACAATGGTTACCCATTTTGGAAATAACAAAAACACAACCCTCTGCATTCGTACTCTAAGAGGGTTGTGCGTTTCATCAAGCTAAAAGGTGTTATAGACATTTTCACACGTTTCGGCGGTTGGCTGATAAAAGCAATGCGACTTATACCTTGCCACAAACGGCTGATTGTACCATGTCGCCGGACAATTGCCAGGCGGTTTAAAATACCAAAGGCTGAATTTTGCCGGCCAAAAACGTTCTCCGTTAATATTTCTCCGCGCAAGTGTTTTTTCAGTTTCTCGTGCTCGTTGATAAAAGTACCCATGCGTGACCGCTTCGAATGCATGCTCCTGATAAATCATTTGTGGAATCGTACGCAGCCCTTTAAAGTCAGAGCAGTTGGCACGCAGCCGATTGATGCCCACATTTCCTACGAGCAGCATCCCTTGCTTCCCTTCACCTTCTGCCTCCGCTCTCAGCAGTCTGGCCATTAAATCAATATCAGAGCTTGTCGCTCTTACCACTGCCATACATCCACCTCCAGTTCGTTTCTCTTTTATTTTATGTAGCGTTTCTGTGTAGATGACTGCCATTTTGACATGAAAAAGCACGTTCAGTGTCGGCAGCCTGTCTAAATTTGCTGGACATGTGTCTTGCTGTCAACAACACACAAACCAAGTGATCATCCACATAGCAGGAAAAAATATTCATTACTATATACTCATTTACAAGTCATAAAAATCCTTCTAATTGCGACATCATCTTCAAAAACAGTCATTTGAACCTATTCAATAATCCGACTCAAAACCTTAAAATATAAAATGTTGAGTTTCTACAGGAGATATCAAATAATAAATTACAAGTTTCTCCTCTCAACTTAGTGTCATTTTTACTACTTGAAGCCAATCAACCTCGGAAACGCACTGAGGTATTGACAGTACTTTCGCTTCATTCTACAGTAAAAAACATACAGTATTTTTCTTTTTGTGCAAAAAGAACGATATGAACTACAGCTTTTCAATGAAATTCACCATAAACCCGAGGAGGAAAACACGACATGTTTAAAAAGAAATTATCCCTGTTTCTTCTGATCTTGTGTGTAACTGTTGTCGCTGCCGCTTGTAGTGGTGGTAAAGACAAAACAGCTGCGAAAGAAAACGATACCAAAAAATCTCTTGATGCAGCAGAAGTAAAGGTAGAAAGTGCTGAGTACACATTACCACCTCAATACGATACATCTGTACAGGATGATCAGTATGTACTAAAAGTGAATGTATCTGTAAAAAATATCAGCAAAGAGCCTCTCAATGTTGATAAAAGCAACTTCACACTTTACCAAGATGACGCACAGGTATCTACGATCTCTCCAGATGACTACAACGAAGTATTATCTTCAAGCTCTTTAAATGCAGACAAAGTAACAAAAGGCGGTCTATTCTTTGTTGTTGACAAAGACAAGGACTATCAGCTTGTTTACACAGAGCCAGGCAGTGGATCGAAAAAAGATGACAAAACACTAGAATTCGATATTAAAGGAAAAGACTTAATGAAAAAAGCAGATACACTACAAGCATCTGCAAAAGCTCTTTCTTCTTATATTGATGTGATGATTTTTGGTAAGAAAAACGACGATTTCGAAAAACTAACAGGTGATAACAAATCAACTGTTGTGAATGAATTCGATAAATCATTCAAACAAGGTTATATCACTTCATCAGGTATTTCTTCTAGCTCAGCGAAGGACGAAAACCTTGATAAGCTTTTAAAAGCAGTAAAAGAAACATTAGCTGAAAAATCAAAAGTATCAACAAAAACAAAAGCGATCAGTGGTGATAAAGCTGTCGTGACTGTGACTCTTACACCGATTGATGCAAGCCCGCTTGTCGATCGTTTGAAAGAGAAAGCGACTGAGTTCTACAGCAAAAACCGTTCAGCATCTTATGATGATGCACAGAAATATCTACTTTCTATCTATCCAGATGAATTTAAAAAATTAGGACCATCATCTTCTGAAGAAACAGTAGAAGTGAACATGAAGAAAAATGATATCGACCAATGGAAACTTGATTTGAACGACTACAAAACAAGCTCATTAGTTGAGAAATTCATCAAGAACTAAAGAAAAACCCCCGATTCCGGGGGTTTCAGATTGTTGACAAAGGGCTAAAATGATCTTTATTTTAGCCCTTTGTCTTCTTTTCAGCGTGATAGAAAACCTTTGCAGTCTAGGAAGGGCGAGCACCGGAGCGGAGCGAATTTGACATTCGTGAGCACCGGAGCGCAGAACTGACAAAGAATGCGAGGGTTTGTCTACACGCTGAAACCCCCGATCCCGGGGGTTTTTTTAATATGATGAACACAAGCGTATTGGTTGCGGCGTATATCAACATTTCTTATTTTAAGGGTGGGAGTCAATGCTAAAGTCTAATCAAAACATCACCTACACGGGTGATGAAATGTTAGAGGTATTAAAAGAAATGAATTTGATTCTTTTGTCTTTGCATAACATGGGTTCTTATTATGGTGAAAAATTTCATCAGTGTGGTGAGGAAGCATATAGAGGAGAATATGAAACAGAAACCACACGATTTATAGATGAGTGGGAGGTCACTCAAAGACTCGCTAAAGTACGAAAGATACTATCTTCGAAATTTGATAGTACTTTAGGAATTGACGATATGGATGACATTGAAAGAGCATTGGAAGACATCAAGTACTGGACAAAACCCAATGACAAGCCAAATCCATAGACATTTGATTCACTAGCAAACGAGTTCACAAGCAGGGGAATCTCTTTATAAGGAATTCCCCTTTTCAGCTTCATATTCTTTAATGATCTCAATTGGATCAACCGCATCTTCCTCTTGTGCGTATTCCTCTACATAAGGAGTCGTTAATTTTTTAAACCTTTGCTCCTCGTCTACTAAAGCAACATAGACATCATATCCTTCATAATCAGAAGGGAATAACGCTGCAGTAGAACAACCGGTTTCTAAAGCCTTGTCTATTGCATTTCTTAGTTCTAATAAGCCTTTCCTATTTCCCAAAATAAAGGCTTCAAAATGGTGTGTTTGCTGAGCATATATATTACATAGTCCTAACACATCATCGTCATCTGTTTGATAAGACATATCTCCACCTCCCCTCTTTAGTAAAAATAGGATGATTATGTCATTTCCTCTTCCATTATGCCATAACAATTCTTTCCCGAGCCTTTTTATATGAATCTCCGAATATAAAAAAACTTGTAGAAAAAATCTACAAGTTTTCCTTTCTTTATTTCGCAAGCATCCACTTTTCTTTCATAAACAAGCTTCTCACGATAATAAACAAGATGACAACTGCGAGAGCTGAGGAGCCGAGTGTCAGAGTGACAGCCACCGGATCGATGATACCAAACATCAGTTGCTTACAAAGCGCATGAATATTAAGGAATGGGACCGCAAAGTAATACGTATCTAGCTGCGTAGCACCTGCTCTCATGGTAAAGAACATTGGGATCACACCTAGTGTAATGATCATGGACATGTACGACTGTGCTTCTTTGACTGAGCCCGAAATGACGCTGAGCAGCAATTCAATCATGGATACCATGAAGGAGAAGATAATAAGCGCCGCAAACATGACGCCGATAATGCTCCACATTTGATCACCAAAGTTCAGAGCCTGCTTCAGCTTTTCTGTAAAGAGCAAAGTAGATAGAAGCAACATACCGATCGCCACAATCCCACTTAAAATACCAAACATAGAGACAGCGAGCCATTTCCCGATGAGAATCTGGAGTCTGCTGGCAGGTGTCAGGAACAACGCTTCAATGGATTTCCGGTCTTTTTCACCTGCTACAATATCAAGCGCAGCCGGCAAAGCTCCTGAGATGACGGAGGTCACCAAAATCATCGGAAGGAGAATCGACAACAGCATAGCGGTCACTCCGTTTTCCCCTTCATCCCCTTCTTCTACATCAACGGACTGCACCTCAAAAGGATGAATAACGGACGTATCGATTTGATCGGCTGCTAATCGCTTTTCGACCACTTGGTTTTGATATTGCTCCAGCAATGATTGCAGCATTTGAACAGTGATGACCGAATCATCATCTGTCGTATATCCATGGATTTTAATAGCGAATGGCTTTTGTTGTTTGAGCATATCGCCTGCCTCTTTCGGCATTTCAAGGTAAGCATTTGCCTCTCCATCTTTGACCGCTTGCTGCGGATCATCAAATGTTTCAAGGTTTAGGTTTTTGACCTCTTTGATCATTTGGTTCATTTCGGCTGGAAGCTGTTCATTGATGGCGACTGTATAGGCTTCATCCCCTGGATCTGCAATCATGCTTTCATAAAAGAACACCAGTCCAAGCATGGTCAAAAGAGGAATCAGCACGGTTAAGAGCAACGTTTTTCGATCTCTCAGCGCATCTGTCATTTCTTTCAAAAAGACGGTTTTCCACATTATGAAATCCCCCTAGCGAGCTTCGACATAAAGATATAGTTCAAGTCATCACTTTGTTCCTGAGTATATAATTCTGAAAGTGTCCCTTTGTACACAAGCTCTCCTTGATGAATCATCATGACACTGTCACAAAGCTGGCTGACTTCTTCCATGATGTGGCTTGAAAAGAGGATCGTTTTATTTTGCTGCTTGAGCTGATGGATAAAATCTCTGAAAATATTACTCGACGTGATATCTAAGCCTGTTGTCGGCTCATCAAATAAGATAATGTCAGGATCATGAATTAACGTTCTGGCAATCGCCACCTTTTGTTTCATCCCTCTTGAGAATCCTTTCACCTTGCGATCCATATATTGTCTCATTCCAAAACGCTTTGCCAAATCCTCTATTCTTGCTTTGATTTCATGCTGATCTAAGCCATACAATTTGCCAAAGTATTCAAGGTTTTCTCGTGCCGTCAAACGATCGTAAAGCCCCGTCTCACCGCCAAACAAGACACCAATTCGCTTTTTCACTTCCGTTGATTCTTTCACCGTATCAAAGCCTGCGACAGTGACTGACCCGTGCGTAGGCTCTAATAATGTGGCTACGGCGCGCAATAATGTCGTTTTTCCTGCACCATTTTCTCCTAGGATGCCAACGACTTCCCCTTCCTTCACGGAGAACGTCATGTGTTTCATCGCTTTCACGACTTTTTTCTTATCTTTAAACCAGCAGCTGCAATCGCTGAGAGTAATCATTTGGTTCGCCCCTTTCAACTTTACTTTCTAAGTCTATGATAGAAAAAATAATGCCTGCCTGATATAAAAATGTCGCGAAACGTCCTTTTTCTGTCTTGAAATGATCTATTTCAAAAAAACAAATGGTAAAATAGACAAATAATAAGAAGAGTCATAGGTGATTTTTATGATAAAAGTAGGTCTCGTCGATGATTACCGAGTAGATTTAGAAAAGCTGCACGCCATTGTGGGCAGAATGGAGGCTGTGGACATTGTCTTTGTCACGCAGTCAGCAGAGGATGCATATGAGAAGGTCAAACAAGGAGACATTGATCTGTTGTTCGCTGACATTGAAATGCCTGGAATGTCCGGCTATGAATTAGCGGACCTCATTCACTCTCACGCACTGAATGTCGATGTGGTCTTTGTGACAGGAAACAGTGGTTATGCAGTCCATGCGTTTGATTTGAATGTACATGATTATATTATGAAGCCCTACCAAGCTGATCGAATTGCCAAATGCTTAGAGCGCTATATGTCCACCAAGCAGGAGAAAAGCATTCATGGACGGCTTCTCATTAAGCAGCAGTCAGATATTCATGTGCTGCAGAAAAAGGATGTCATTTTTGTTGAGCGAACGGGCCGGTCAACAACTATCGTGACAACGACAGGAGAAATCCAGACATATCAAACTTTAAACGAGTTAAAGGGTGATTTGGCTGAAAAGGATTTTATCCGCTCCCATCGATCGTTTATCATCAATATTCATTACATTAAGAATTTCTCGGCGTATGCTAAAAATTCGTTTATCGTGTCTTTTGAAGGGACAGATAAAAAAGCCATGATGACCAAGCAGCAATTAGAATTCTTTAAGAAATACTATTTTTAAGGAGAACGAACGTGAACGCTTTCTATCTTGGATTTCGCATTTATGCCCTCATATGGCTAGGTCTTGCGTTTCATGCAGCTGCTGAAGCCTTTCTACCGCTATCATCAATTGTGTTGTGGATTCTTACCTTTTGCGTAATATGTGTTTATACATTCTTCATGTACAAAAGATTTTTACCTCATACGAGTGGTTATGTGATATTAGGTGCTTTTATACTCATCACCTGTGCAGGCTTTTTGCTGTTTCTAACGCAAGAGAATGGGCTGAGCTGTCTTTTAGCAATCATCATGATGGTGACAGTCGATATCCTCTCATTGAAGGTGATGCAGACAGAGAAACAGTTAAATGGACGGCTTCAAGAGCTTATAAACGCAGAAGCTAGAACCAACGAATTACTTCTTGAGCTGCGGAGTAAACATCATGAAACAGCCAGACATTTAAATGCCTTTTCGGCGTCGAACGACGAGTATGAGATTAAAGATTTGATTCAGCAATACGTCAAACATTTCCCATGGATGAAAGGAGAAAATGCCTATTTAGCCTCTACCCTTCACATCTTTTTGGAGCGGGCTGAGAAAGAGAACATTGCACTTTCACTAGACCTTCAAGCTCCCTTTTCATCGCTTCCCTTTTCAAAGGCGGATCAGGTTAGTTTTACTGGCAACCTGCTTGATAATGCCCTAGATGCAGCGATTGAAGCAAAGAAAGCTGGAAAAGAGGGCAGCATTTCGGTCACAACCTCTATTCGGAGCGGGCTATTTTTAATCCATTGTGAAAACAGCACAAAGGGTATGGAAAAACATGTGTTAGATCATTTATTCAAAACTTTTGGCCGCTCGACAAAAGGCGGCGATCATCAAGGCATGGGGACGTATATCATTCATCAGCTTGTTGAAAAGGCAGACGGTACACTGGATTTCACTTACCGTTCTCCAAATTTACGGCTCGTCATCAAAATCCCTCTTACAATGTCATAAAAAAAAGGTGCATAGCTGCACCTTTTTTTCGTGTTAAGAAAAAATCTTGTCGATTTGATTAATTTCCTCTTCAGTTAGTTGAACATCGTTTGTTTTTAAATTTTGCAGCACTTGGTCTGCTCGTTTTGCCCCTGGAATAATAGCATCAATACCATCCTGAGCTAAGAGCCAAGCGAGTGCGACGTGTGCCGTTTCTGCATTCTTTGATTGGGCAATCGCCTGCAGCTTGTCTACTTTTTCGAGATTTGAAAGGAATGCATCACCTTGAAAAAGTGGGTCTTTTGCTCGAATATCATCAAATGTGGCATCCTTTGTAAATTTGCCAGTCAACAAGCCTGATGCCAATGGGAAATAAGGAATAAAGGAAATACCATGCTCGACGCAGTATGGAAGAAGATCCTGCTCCGCCTGACGTTTCAGCAGAGAATACTCCGACTGAAGCACGTCTAAGTAGCCATCTCGGTTAAAGGCTTGAAGCTGTTCAAAATCAAGGTTGGATGCACCGATCGCCTTGATTTTCCCTTCATCCTTCAATTCCTTTAATGTGCCTGCTACTTCCTCGAGCGGCGTTCGCCCATCCGGGAAATGCATATAGTACAAGTCAATATAATCTGTTTGCAGTCGTTTCAGGCTATTTTCGACCTGCTCTCTTAAGAAATCACGGCTGTTATCAAGTTCAATTTGCCCGTTTACTTCCTTATGAGCTCCTTTTGTCGCAAGGACAAGCTTTTCTCTGCCGCCTCTTTTGGCAATGATCTCACCGATTAATTCCTCTGAACGGCCCAGCCCATAAATAAAAGCAGAATCTAAGAAATTGACACCTTGATCAAGAGCCGTCTCCACAAGCTCCCGTCCAGCATCCTCACTAAGATTTGGGAATAAATTATGTCCACCTACTGCATTCGTACCAAGCCCTATCGGATTCACCTGCAAATCAGTTCGTCCAAGCGTTACCTTTTTCAAAAGCTCATCTCCCTTATCTACGTAATCATCCTTATTTTCCCATGAATCAATTCCAACATTCAAGTTTCCCGCTCTCTGAAAATCAACCTGCAGGTGGACGCCGAGAAAATAGTAGATGCGTATGATGAAGATAGACTAAAGCGAAAAGGAGATCTTGTCATGACCATTCAAATTGTCATCATTATCATTATCCTGCTTTTAAGAACAGGCAAGGAAAAAGAAATCCGCCCCATCAGGCTTCTCATAGGGCCGCTCATTTTATTAGGCACTCTCTCTTATTCCTTTACCCAGCATATTGAAATCACGGCGATGAGCCTGCTTGTGATGACTGGCTTTGCATTCGCAGGTTTTGCAATCGGGCTTTGGAGAGGTAAACTATACAAAGTAACATATGATCAACAGTCGGGACGTATCACCGCCGCCAGCTCACTCTATGGAACACTTTTTTTCATCGGAATCATCCTTATCCGGATGACAGTAGGTTCAGTTGTACAGGATGGCGGTCATTCCCTGATCATTTTCGCAAATGGCCTGACATTCCTTCCAATTGGCAGTATGATCGGATTACGTTTTATTCTTTTAAAAAGATATATGAACATCAAGGCATCTGCTGCTATTTAACTGACAGACAGGAGTTTTTGATATGAACCTTCAGCAGCCACTCAAGCTTTTAGGTCAAATAAGGCAAAAATTCGTATTAGGCCTTGTATTGACCTATATGTATATTCAAATGTATGAGCCCCTTTCAATAGGCGAATTGGTGTTTCGCACCTTCGTCTATTTGGTGTTTCTCCTTTGTCTTTTTCCAAAAAGCAAGCTGTCACCTAAAAAGCAATTTTCTATGCTCCTTTTGATGTGGATTCTGACACATCTCTTGTGGATGGTGACAGGTCAGATTCAAGACAGTATTGGGCTGACCTTTTTTATGATTGGCTTTATCGCTTTTCGTTTTTCAGAGGCGCATCATCCCTATCTATTTGCTATCATCTTTTTCACTAGTGGAGTCAGTTATTATGTAAATGATTTTTCTTGGAACATGGTGATCACTCTCCCGCTATTCCAGCTGCTTGTGTATACACTTGTCTTGATCTCTAGAATGCGGCGGCGTGAACAGGAATTAAAGGAAGAACACTTCGGAGAACTGCAATTGGTTCACAAGGAATTATCAGATGCCCATGAACAATTAAAAAAGGCGCATATAGAGCTTGAAGAAGCGACCGTTCAGTCACTCCAATTTGCTGTGCTGGAGGAGCGAAGCAGAATTGCACGTGACCTGCATGACAGCATCGGTCACCAATTAACCTCAATGATTGTCCAGCTGCAGTCTTTGCCCTACCGTTTAAAACAGGAAGAACCAGAGCAGATGGCGCAGACGTTTCAGGAGCTGATCAATATTTCTAAAAATTGTCTCACCGAAGTTCGTTCTGTGGTTCATCATATGGCGTCAGATGATGCAGGTCTCGGACTTGCCGGACTTCGCAGTCTCATCAAGCAAGGAGAGATATCAGGAGAGCTAGATATTCAATTTCATACAGAGCAGCTTACGTATAAAAAATGGCCGCTCTCCGTTTCTGAACTGCTTTACCGCATTTTACAAGAAGCCATCACCAATACAATTCGCCATGCCAAGGCGACCGCAATGACCATTACACTCTATAACCACCAGCATGAGCTGATGATGAACATTGAAGATGATGGAAATTTGACCAGCGAAAAAGATATTTCATTTGGATTTGGGCTGTCAGGCATGAAGGCACGGTGTGACGCAGCAGGCGGTTCCCTCAAGACGTCCATACGCGAGCCGCACGGCTTTTGTATCCATGTTCAAATTCCTATCAAGGAGGACTCTGAGACATGACAACCCCTATTAAGATTGGCATTATTGATGATCAGCCGCTGATCCGCCAAGGATTTCGTTATATTGCAAGCGCTCAAGAGGATATTGACGTCATTTGGGAGGCGTCAGACGGTCAGGAGGCGGTTGAGCTTTGCTTGACCAACAAACCTGACGTACTGCTCATGGATGTACAAATGCCTGGAATGGATGGCATCACGGCAACAGAGCACATTTTAAAAAAGCACCCAGATGTAAAAGTTGTGATTCTCACGACCTTTGATACGGAAGAATACGTCTTTGACGGGATTCGTGCAGGGGCAGTCGGTTATTTGCTGAAGGATACAATGCCTGAGGAATTAATTGAGGCTATCCGCACCGCCTTTGCTGGTGAATCTGTCTTTCGAACGGCAGCCTCTGAGCACATGATGGCACGAGCTCTTCAGCAGACAAATGATACACATCACACTCATCTACTTCACGAATCATTTACAGAACGTGAACGCGATGTTTTACAGCAAATGGCCTATGGTTTAAAGAATGAAGACATCGCTGATCAATTATTTATCAGCAAAAGTACGGTAAAAACGCATGTGCACCGTATATTACAAAAGCTCAATGCACAAGACCGCACACAGGCTGTCGTCTTCGCCATCCGGCACCGCCTCGTCAAATAAAAAACTACCTTTATTTCAAGATTTTTATACAAAAAACATTTAAAACCCAAAATAAATCTATAAATCAATACTTATTAACCAGTATATTGTGCTTATTTAATTCCTTATTTTATAGGTAAATGTGTTAAAAACTATTAAAAATAGGGACTAAAACCTATTCCTCATCATGAATGAATTTCGATAGAATGAATAGTGCAAATCGTCATTAGGATATTTTCCCCTTTAACACCCGAATATACCATTCTATCTGTTTCTTTTTTCATAGTCAGATAGCGGGAATGAAATGACGAAAGAAAAGCAAAGGAGCATCAACTGTGAATCTTAAAAAAATAAGTGCCCTCCTCATGATTTCATTCGTGATGATCATCTCTGCAGCCTGCCAGAGCTCAGCCAAATCAACAGACACTGACCAAAAGTCAACGAAAACAGCAGAGGTAAAAGTCAATAGCTACGAATATACGTTACCAGAAGACTCAACAACTACCCTGAGAGACAATGAATTGGTATTAAAAGTCAACCTAACGATCACAAACAAAGGTGACAAAGCCCTTTCATTATATAACTCTGACTTCTCCCTTTATCAGGACGATGCCAAAGTATCTGATTTAAAATTCTACGGCAGTAAAGACCGTCTTGACCTTGGTTCACTGAACAAAGGCAAGTCACTTTCAGGAGCTCTATATTTCCTAGTAGACAAAGGGAAAAAATATCAGTTCGTGTATCAGGACAGCATCAAGAAAAACAGTGATTCCATCCAAATCGATCTAGATGGAAACAAAATACTCGATTCAGCAAAAAAGCTGGATAACCCAGCAAAAGCGTTATCCGCTTATACCGATATTATTGTTTTTGACAAAAAGAACGATGAATTCGCAGATTTAACGGGTGACAACCAATCGGATGTCGTCAATAAATACCATGAAATGTTTGTTAAAGACTTCAAAAGAAGTGCAGGAATATACGGTAATGAAGTGAGTGACCGTGATATTCTGTCGATGTACAAACGCATTCAAAACACTATGAAGGATAAAGCCAAAGTAGAAACAAGTGTAAAAACCATCTCTGATGACGAAGCAAAGGTTGTCGCTCAAGTAACAGGCATTGATGCTTCTAACTTAAAAGACAAGCTAGACAAGAAAAGAGACGAGTTTTACAACGGAAAGATCCGTTCTAAAGAAGAATTGTATAAAAAAAGCTTAAACATGTACGCATCTGAATTCGAAAAGCTTCCTCCCGTCTCCAGCCCAGCTGAATATGAAGTGAAAATGAAGCGTAATGGGGATGGTCAATGGAAAATCGACCTAAACGATTATAATACAGAGCAGTACATGAGTGGTTTTATTAAAACAAGATAATCTAAAAAAAAGACGCTGGCCTCTGAAGGTGCCGCGTCTTTTTTAGATTATACTGTCGCCTCTTGCTCTTCTTTCACCGCTTTTTCGATATCTTTAAAACGGCTCGATACAGTCGACGCACTAATGCCATACTTCTTCGCTACTTGTGCTTGAGAAAGCGGAGCATCGCTTGCAAGTGAATGAATATAGTATTCGATTCCCGCAGCAAATGACGCTGCTTTACGGATTACAGGTGATTTCTGATCACAGTAGGCTTTCCAAACCGTTAAAGCACCATCTGTCAGGCTTTGGTCACCGTGCTCCTTCATTCCGTCTTCAATCAGCTTAGCTGTTTCCAGCTGGACGTCACTTGCCCAGTCCATACGATCTGCTGATAGACCTGCATCGCCTTCTGTTTGAGCAGGTGTTTCTGATCCTTCTACTTCTTGCTTCGCAAACATACACTTCAGCACATCAGGGAATGATTCTCTCATAAATGTGCTGCGCGCTCCTCCATTTGCTTCATATGCGTCAACAAGCTGGCGGACCTGAAGAAGAAGAGTATCCGTGAACTCTTTCGCAAACATCGTATACTGAATGAAAAACTCTGCTTTTTCTTCAAATTGAACAGGAAAACCAAGCACGAGACTTCCCTTTTCAGGCAGTACCGTTTGATCCGGTTTTACATCTACTTCAACCTTCTCAGCTGTTACCATATCTTCAAAGTAAAGAGACTCTTCCGTTTTTTCATTTAATAAAAGCAAAGATGGCTCCATGTCTGTCCAAGATTGGACCACTTGTCTTGTTTTCGGACGGGTAATATCTTCTGCTTTCTTTGTCAGGAATTCTTGGAAAATGGTTTCTTTCTGATCAGTTAATGGACGGAAGAAGATGCCCCATACACTCAAATGAAAAACTGAGATTTGTTGCGTTTCTTTATCCATATCTGCAAGGAAAGAAAACTCATTAATGAATTGATTGATCGCTCTTTGATGTTTAGAAAAAGCATAATTCATTAAATCCTTTTGAACTTGTACAGCTTCCTTAAACACAAGCTCAGACGTTTGTTCTCCGCCTGATTTTTGACCACAGCAATGTTTATATTTTTTTCCGCTTCCGCATGGGCAGAGCGCATTTCGTTTAATTTTTCCCAAAATAAAACCTCCGACATTCTAGTCTAACCTCACTATTTTAACAAACGATTGTACAGGAGGGTTTTATTTTCAAGAAAAAAGAAAAATCAGAATGATCAGTTAAATTATAAAGACACCTGAAGATCAAGACAGATCATAGGAAAGACAGACTTTCTCTGTTTATTTTCTCCAATCATACCAACAGATTTTCCTCAGCTCATTTCTTCGAATAACTGCTTTGCTTCAAAATAAAAGATTTGAACAAATTTCTTTGTATTGACTCTGCCCGTCGATCCTGCGAGAGAAGATGTCTTCTGCATTTCTTTCATTCTTTGGCTGACATCGGTAAAATCGAAAAACTTCGACGCGTAGTGCTCGAACTTAGGATTTGAGAAATCTGTTAATCCTAGTGAGGCAAAATGATTCAAGGAATGATGAATAGCTCGTCTAATCCGCTGCTCCGCCGCTTTCACTTCCCGCATCACCTCTACATCGGTTGCACCATGATCCAGCTTTCTTTCTGCGGTTTTGATAAACAGCTGCTTTAGCGGCGGGAAATTGACCTCATGAGAATTGGCTGACTGAGTTTCATGTAAATAGAGAAGTATCTCCAGTAAATCCTTAGAGCCGTTCTCACCGACAATTCCCAGCTCAGATAAGAGGAATTCCCCAGCCTCTTTCATCGTTCTTCTCTTCGCTCCAGCGCCGGCACCTTGAGAAATCACAGGCTCTAATGGCAGTACGTGGCGAAGGGAGGCTTGTATATCATAAATCGATTTTTCCAGTTTGATACGCTCCATGACTTTTCGAATCACACTGACGATTTCAATGCGATTGACGGGCTTATGAATATAATATTCAATCCCTAGTTCATAGGCTTCTGCCATCATCTCTTTCGCCTCTACTTGGGAAATCATAATGACCTTGCCTTTGAATTCAGGGTGAATATGGCGAATGGTTTGAATGCCATCTCTAGCAGGCATTAAAAGATCAATCAAAAGGATGTCTACTTTCTTGAGGTTCAGTGAATGTGCCTCTAATCCAACTCCGTCACCCGCTTCATCTACGACCTCTCCCAAATCCTCATCCTCTATGATTTGACCTAAAATCGAGCGTATTGCACGATCATCATCTGCAATGAAGAATCGCATACACTCACCCTCTCTGTATTAAATTTTGTATAGGAAGGACAAGCAGAAAAGCTGTCCCTTTTGTTTCTTTTGGTTCGATTTGAATATGACCGCCTAGCTCTTGAACCAGCTCTTTCACATAGGATAAACCTATCCCAGTAGACGGTGTTCCAAATGCATCAAATTTGGAGGTATAGCCTGGATCAAACACAATCTCTCTCATTTTTTTAGGAATCCCCGGTCCATCATCTTCAATCCGAATCTCTATTTTATCATGACTTCCTTTCAATTCGAGTGAGATCATGCCGGTATCCTTTATAGCTTCCACTGCATTGGCCATTAAATTATTAATCAGCGATAAGAAAATAAACACATGATAATCATGCAGATGAATGCCCCTTATATCAGAGGTAAAGGAGATGTTTTTCCCAAGAGATAGAGCATACTTCTCTTGAATCCGGATCACAATTTGAACGAGTTCTTCCGCCTTCATGTAATCTTGCATATTTTCCTTCGAAATCAGCTTTGAAAGCCCAGCATAAATACGCTGATTGTCCTTTTTCACTTCATGAATTTCTCCAGCGAGTTTTAACAGCTCCTGACTCACTTTTTTCCCTGCTTCGTGTTCATGCAGAAGACGATAAAGCCGGTATGATTCCTGCGTAATATGCTCTGTATGTTTTAATGTTTTCTTTAAGTGCACCGTTTCTTCATATAAATTTGAAATGACCATCATCATATGCTCATTTTGTTTCATGATCTGCTTCTCTCTTGATTGTGCCTCATACAGCTTCATCATATTAAAAAAACTGATCACCACAAAGCTGTGAGCAAACGCAATGAGGAACATATCGCTCAGCTTTGATAAAGTCATCGTTGTATCAAACACTAGAAATTGTACAAACAGCTCGACAAAATCAGCAACTAATTCGATCATCAGACCGATGATCCCAATGAAAATAGAGCGCTGTTTAAAGCGACCCGTTCGGACGGCAAAAAACAGGAACGCATACGTGAAATAGAAAAAGAAGCTTGGGAATTGCTGATAAAATGATAAAGCCAGATCAGCATTCTGCTGAATCAAATCTAGGCCTACACGAAAAAGCACAATGGCTGCGCCTGTTAAAAATCCTGGCAATAGCGGTCTAGATGTTCTTAAAAGTAATAAACAAAAGAAAAACGCAGGCGCACCAAAGCTGATGCGAAACGTCTCATTCACAGGATAAAACTTCAGCTCTCCTGCAAGCGGCACAATGACCATCATAAAAATTAAAATGAATGCGTCCTTTTTGACAAGCTGATTTAAACTCAAATGACTGACATCCCTTCCCCTGTTTGCATAGCCACAGTATACAAGGAGACTCTTTTCTCCACAATGTGCAAAAAAATAATTTTCACCGCTCTTTTTATCTCCAAAATCCTTTTTTATGACTATTCTCCGGGGCAGCAAGGTGACCTTTCAGCTATTCAGTGTTTTGATCATTGACGACAATAATAGGAATTGTTTAGACAATAGTCGACAGACAGATTTTTATTTGTAAGTTTTTCTGTAGATTTACGTCAGATTGTGTAGTTTCCAAGATAAATTGAATGAATAATTTTAGTGAAACTAGATGTAAGCGTTTTCTTAATTTTCACTAAAAACCCTTTTTGTTTTTCCGCCGACAATGCCTTCATTTGTACATATATTTAGGTGTAAAGGAGTGGTGCAAGCAGCGCATGACAAGTTCTTTGAAGATGTGTAACATGTTTTCGTGCCTATTTGATCGCATTTTTTGTCATCCGCCAATTCAATAGGGTACTTTTTGATTTTTGATTGGAGGAATCGTATGAAAACAGCAATTTCTAATAATACACAACACGCATGCCAGTCTTCTGTTGATCAATGGGCAGAAGAAATACGTCCGTATTACAAGAACGGGCAGAATGCTGGCTACATTCCAGCACTCGGAAAAGTGAATTCCTCTCAACTTGGTATCAGCGTGATAGGCCCAGATGGATCATCTGTACGATATGGTGATTGGGACGTTCCCTTTACCCTGCAAAGTATCTCAAAAGTCATCAGCTTTATAGCTGCCTGTTTAGGAAGAGGCGTACCTTACGTCTTGGATCGGGTAGATGTAGAGCCAACTGGTGATGCATTTAATTCCATCTACCGTCTTGAGATGCATAAACCAGGGAAGCCCTTTAATCCAATGATTAATGCTGGAGCTATTACCGTATCCTCCATCCTTCCCGGAAAGACTTCTACAGAAAAGCTAGCATATATTTTCGATTTAATCGAAAACTTAATAGGTAAGCGTCCTTCTGTCAATGAAGAGGTTTATCAATCAGAATGGGCAACTGCGCATCGCAACCGGGCACTTGCTTATTATTTAAAAGAAACCAATTATTTAGAATCGGATGTCGAGGACACGTTAGAAGTGTATTTAAAGCAATGTTCCATCGAGGTCACAACAGAGGACATCGCCTTGATTGGACTGATTATATCAAGTGATGGCTACCATCCCTTTAAACAAGTCCAAGTCATCCCAAAGGATATCGCCAGACTAACAAAGGCATTGATGCTGACATGCGGCATGTATAATGCGTCTGGAAATTTTGCTGCTTTCGTAGGCGTTCCAGCCAAAAGTGGTGTGTCTGGAGGAATTATGGCTTGCGTTCCGCCAAGCGCAAGAAGAGAGTTCCCGTTTCAGACAGGCTGTGGTATTGGCATTTACGGTCCTGCCATTGACGATTGTGGAAATAGTATTACCGGTGTCATGATGCTGAAAAAACTCGCTAAAGAGTGGGATCTCAGCATTTTTTAAAAAGAACAGTGATGAATTCGAAGAGGTGATGTTATGAACGAAAAAGCTTTGCTATCTTATTTAACACATACAAATGATTTTATTTGGACTTATATTGTGATTGCTCTGTTACTTGGTGTTGGGGTGTACTTCACATATAGAACACGCTTCCTGCAAGTGAGAATGATCAAAGAAATGCTGCGTGTCCTGAAAGAAGGAAGAAAAGAAAAAGAGGGAATATCACCGTTCCAAGCATTTGCCATCAGTATGGCAGCACGCGTAGGGACAGGGAATATCACAGGGATTGCCATCGCTATTGCCATTGGTGGCCCTGGTGCCATCTTTTGGATGTGGATCGTAGCCATTATCGGATCTGCTTCAAGTTTCGTTGAAAGTACACTAGCTCAAGTATATAAAGTAAAAGACAAAACAGGCTTCCGAGGTGGACCTGCTTATTACATGGAAAAAGGGTTAAACAAGCGCTGGATGGGGATTTTATTTGCGATCCTGATCACGATTTCTTTTGGAATCGTCTTTAACGCGGTTCAATCCAATACGATCACTGTCGCTTTTAAAAATTCCTTTGGTTTAGACCGTTTAACCGTCGGTATTGTGATGGCAGTCATTTTTGCAGCGATCATTTTCAAAGGCATCCAAGCGATTGCAAAGGCTTCTGAATACATTGTGGTTGTGCTTGCAGTTGCTTACATCGGTATTGCGTTCTTTGTCATTGTCACAAATATCACGGAACTTCCTGGTGTCATCAGCACGATTGTGAAACACGCCTTCGGGTTTGAACAGTTCGCTGGCGGTACGCTGGGCGGTGCTTTATTACAAGGGATTAAACGCGGTCTCTTCTCAAATGAAGCTGGTATGGGTAGTGCACCTAACGCAGCAGCAACGGCTGTCACGAGCCACCCTGTTAAACAAGGATTAATTCAAGCATTCGGCGTGTTAACAGATACGTTAATTATTTGTACAAGCACAGCCTTCCTTGTCCTGTTTTCTGATGCGTATAAAACAACAAATCTGCAAGGGATTGAATTAACACAGGCTTCTCTCAGTCAGCACATTGGACCATGGGCATCTGGCTTCCTTGCCATCATGATTTTCCTATTCGCATTTAGTACATTGATTGGTAACTATTACTATGGGGAAACGAACATTGAATTCCTTGGAGCGAACAAAATTTGGCTGAACATCTATCGAATTGCTGTTATTGGAATGGTTCTGTTCGGTGCGGTTGCCACTGTTCCTCTTGTTTGGGGTCTAGCCGATCTCTTTATGGGACTCATGGTCATCGTCAACCTCATCGCCATTACCATGCTGTCTAAGGTCGCCTTCGCAGCACTGAAGGATTACACGAGACAGAAAAAAGAAGGCAAAGATCCTGTTTTCTATAAAAATGCCGTTCCAAACAATGAGAAAATTGAATGCTGGAACGACGAACCTGCTGAATTGAAAAAGAATCAAATTGGATAAATCAAAAAAAGCTCTGGTCCTCTGATCAGAGCTTTTTTCTTTATGTCAAGAATTCGAGTATGAGTTTGTTGACGACGTCTGGTTTTTCATGATTGATCCAATGCGAGGCATCATCGACAAAGATCAGCTGGCCATTTGGACAGATCTTAATCGTTTCCTTCGCCAGCTTTCTGCTTAAAAATTTGTCTTCCATCCCCCAGATCATGCGAACAGGAACGAGAATTCGTTTTGAAATTGGCTTTTCAAAGCCGCCTTTTTTAATGGCTCGGTACCAATTCAGCATTGAGGTCAAGGCGCCTGGCTGCGTCCAAGCGAGCTTGTAGCTTGAGACATCTTCCTTCGTAAACAAATGTGGTCTTGCAGTCAGCCCAATGGCTTCATCCAGCTTTTGAAAGTGATTTTCTTGAAGTGCTGCCTCTGGAACATTTGGGAGCTGAAAAAAAGCGATATAAGAGCTTTTCTTCCACTGCGGCGGATAAAAAGGAAGAACCCTCATCATCACCCGCGGATGCGGCATATTCACAATGATTAATTTCTCGACATATTGAGAACGGGTCGAAGCCAAATGCCAAGCAACAGCCCCGCCCCAGTCATGTCCGCCGACAATCGCCTTTTGGTTCGGGCTCAGCGTCTTAATCAGTCCTACAATATCATCTCTCAATTTATCTAATACGTAGGATTCGACTCCTTCTGGCTTGTCACTTAGATGGTAGCCTCTTTGATCAGGAACGACAACACGATAGCCCGCCTCAGCCAAGGGGATGATTTGATTTTTCCAGCCGTACCAAAACTCAGGAAACCCGTGGAGCAGCACAAGCAGCGGGCCATTTTCCGGTCCAGCCATTGCTGTATGAAGTGTTACACCATTTGTTTGGATTGATTGAAACTCAATTTGTTCCATTCCTTTGCCACCCTTCTCCTTGTCCTTTTATTCTTCCAACATAGCATATTTTCCATTTTTCAGAAAATAAAAACACTCACAAAAAACCTTCACACTCGTGAAGGTCTTAGTCTATTTCATATAATTCAGAACCCAGATTAACCCGTTTTTCCGGTCCTGTACTTGTCCGTGAAGTGCGCCAAAGAAGGTATCCTGTAATTCAACCAGTACATCTCCATCAGCTTCCAGTGCTTCATAGACAGCCTTTAGTTCTTCTTCATTGTCAAACTGCATGATCAATCTGAGATTCTCTGGCTTTGGCGTGCGTCCAAACGTATCTGAAAAATGAAGCAGCGATTCCCCAAGATGCAATTCAGCATGCAGGACACGGTCTTGATGTTCATTTAAGATTTGAATATCCCCACCAAAAATCCCTTGATAATATTGAAGAGATTCTTTCACATCTTCTACAACAATATAAGGACTAACACTAATCATATCCCTCATCCTCCTCTTGTTCCGTCCATTATCTCTTTTATAGCTTATCCCAAATCGTATGAAAAAAGGCACAAATCGTCAACGGATTTGCACCTTTTTCTCATGAAGATTTCGCTAATTCACTGTGTTTGTTTGAATACGCTGCGTACATGACGACGCCGATTAACAGCCAAACCCCAAAGTAAAGCCATGTCCGGCCTGGTAAGTTGAGCATAAGGAACAAGCAGCAGCCCATTGATATAATCGGCAGAACCGGCACAAAAGGAACCCTGAAGCCCCTCTCAAGCTGCTGATGTGTCTTTCTCAAAATAAGCACAGATAAACTGACCATGGCAAACGTTAATAACGCACCGATATTCGCTAAGTTGGACAGATCCTTCAAATCAATAAAGCCTGAAATAACAGCTGTCATTCCGCCAATCATCCATATGCTAGCAACAGGCGTATCGCTTTTGTTTGTTTTTGAAAACACTTTAGGCAAAAGTCCGTCTCGGCCCATCGCATAGGCAATTCGAGTTGCCGCATAATTATTGGCGAAAATCACAGCCATCAATCCAATGACCGCACCAACAGAAATAATACCAGCCACGCTATTTTGATGTACACTTTGCAGGACATAGGACATAGCTTCTGTAACATTAAGCTTTGTATAATGCACCATGCCTGTCATGACCAAACAAACGACAATGTAAATGACCGTACAAATAAGTAATGAACCTATGATCCCAATTGGCAGGTTCCGCTGCGGATTTTTCACCTCTTCAGCTGAAGCAGAAATCGCATCAAATCCTAAAAAGGCAAAAAATACAGCAGCAGCACCGGCAATAACGCCTTCTGCGCCAAACGGCATAAATGGCTGCCAATTGGCTGGCTGTACATAAAAGCCGCCTACTACAATGAAAAGAACAATAATACCGAGTTTCACAAACACCATGATATTATTAAATTTTTTACTTTCCTTCGTTCCTCTAGATAAGATCCACGCAATCAGTAAAGCAATGATAATCGCCGGCAGATTCATATATCCGCCTTGCTCTGGCCCCGCTAAGAATTGATGCGGAATCGAAATTCCAAATCCCTCAAGCAGGCTGTTGAAATAACTCGACCAGCCGCTGGCGACAGCTGAAGCTGTCAGCATATAAACAGATAATAAGGTCCAGCCCATCAAATGGCCTACAAGCTCGCCCATGGTTGTATATGAATAAATGTATGCACTGCCGAATACAGGGAGCGCTGACGCCATTTCTGCATAGCAAAGTGCTGCCAAACTGCACACAATGGCTGCAATCGCAAAAGAGAAAATGACAGCCGGTCCAGCATCCTTAGCTGCTGTAATTCCAGTTAATACCATAACCCCTGTACCAATCACCGCCCCTATACCAAGAAGCGTGAGATCAAGCCCGCCCAGCGTTTTCTTTACCTTTTGCTGTCTGCTCTGTTCCAACAAATCGTGAATGTGTTTCTTACGAAGAATATGTCGCAAACCCTTTCCCTCCAAAACGTTAGAAAAACAAAAAATCATTCAAATTTCATTATAGCAGAATAGGTACTAAGCATTCACAACCAATTCACGTAAATCTTTCTTCATGATTTTACCAAGCTTGTTTTTTGGCAGTTCACTGATGAAATGAATGGATGGCACTTTGTAATCGGCCAAACGTTCCTGACAATAGTTCACCACATCTTCTTCGCAGAAATCGGCGGATTCGTCTTTTATGATATATGCACTTGGTACTTCACCATATAATTCGTCCGGCACCCCGATGACAGCTGATTCAATCACACCCGGAATTTGTTCAATGACTTCTTCTACTTGATCTGGGTAGATATTATCTCCGCCGTATAAAATCACATCTTTGTATCTGCCTGTGATAAATAGAAAACCGTCTTCGTCTAGATAGCCTGCATCTCCCATATGGAACCATCCATCTTTGAGTACCTTCGCAGTTGCGTCAGGCTGATGATAATAGCCTAAGAAATAAAACGGACTTCTCATGACGACTTCGCCAATTTCTCCAGCTGGCAGTGTTTCCTCTGTCTCAGGATGAACGATTTTCACTTCTACATCTGGATCCACTTTACCAGCAGAGCCCATTTTATCCTCGCCCATCGCAGGATGCCACGCACTGACAACCCATGCTTCCGTGCTTCCGTAGCCATGCATCATCTGAATGCCTGCTTCTTTGTAGTCCTTAATCAAACGGACCGGCACCTTCGTACCACCAGAAATCGCAATTTCAAAGGATGAAAGATCATACGAACCGCGCTTCATTTCTTCCAGCATGTACGTATAAGCTGATGGGAAAGCCATCATGAACGTAATTCTTTCTTTTTCAATTGTTTCTAAAATGCGCTTCGGTGTTGCATCATGTAAGAAGACAAGCGTATACCCTTCAATCGCAGCGGCGATCAGGTGATTAATTGAACTCATATGATACAGAGGGTGACTCGCTAAATACCGCTTTCCTTTCAAGTCAAATCCTCGATTCCCACGTCTTGTTAAAAATTGATAGATTCGTCCATGTCCGACCATACAGCCTTTTGGATTACCCGTTGTCCCAGAGGTAAATAAGATCATCGCTAGATCCTCCTCTGATACCTCTTCTGCAAGATCACTGCCATCATTTGAAGCCAATATATCTTCAAACAGCTGCGTTGTTTTCGCATCCACACCAGATTCTACCATGAGACAGTTGTCTAAAGGCACATCCACCGCAGCGATAATGTCACGGAATTCTCGATCAAAGAATAAAGCCTTTGGCTCTGCTTTTTTCAAAATCCCTTCCAGCTCAAAAGAAGTAAGCTGCCAGCTAAGCGGAACTGCGACTGCACCTGCTTTAATGGCTGCCAGCATAATCGTTGAAAAGTGATGATGGTTTTGACAAATAAAGCAAACGCGATCGCCTTTTCGAATTCCTTTTTGATGTAAGTAATGAGCGAGCTGGTCGATGCGTTTTGCATATTCTTCAAATGTATAAGACACACCTCCGCCAGTTACCGCCTCAATTTGTGAAGAGCGTTCCATTCTGTCGTTTAGTAATGCCTGTAAAGTATTCAATATCTTCATCTCCAAACGTTTGATTTCCAATAGCCAATTTCCAGCGAATTGGGTTGGCAGATTTTATCTCATTCACATTCTAAAATAAAAACAGCTGAAAGTAAAATCATTTCATTTTGGAATTGTTCTTTTTATTAATTGATAATATAGGTAATTTTATAGCCGTCTTCCATTTCGGTTTAAATCATGATGATTATTATGATAAGATAGACCTAGTAATTGATCGGAAAATGCGAATGCAATAGGAAAAGAGGTATGGAGAATGCAACATTTCGAGCTAGAGGCAAGTTTGTTAGACCATGCACTGACAAAGTATTTAAAGGCGACGAAACAATTAGATGAAGAAAATATTCCGAAAAACGTCACGAATGTTAAAGGATTTATTTTACGTATCATCTACCGCCATCAATCATGTACTGTGAAAAATATTCTTCAGGAAGTTTCATTATCTCCCTCTGCAACAACCACCGCTCTCAATCACTTAGAAGACGAAGGGCTGATTATCCGCTCTCGAAATAATAATGACCGCCGTACTGTATGGATTGAACTCTCTGAATTGGGTGAACAAATTGCTAAACAAATGATCGACAATCGCCAGCTGCTTGTGAATCAATTGTTCAACCACCTTTCAGAGGAAGATAAAAAAACATTTTTTGAATTAATCGAAAAAATGATGGACGAGCACACATTAAAGGCTTAGGAATACTCCTAAGCCTTCTTTTTATGGCTTTAAGACGACCTTTATACAATCATCCTGTTTGTCATTGAAGATGTGGTACGCATGAGCAGCTTCATCTAATGGCAATTTGTGTGTGATAATGGCTCTAGGATCAATTTCACCGCTTGTCACTTTTTGATAGAGTTTTGACATGTATCCTCGAGCAGGGGCTTGGCCCATTTTCAAGGTGACGTTTCTTGCGAAAAAAGCACCTAATGGGAACATATTGTACAGGCCGCCGTACACACCCGTCATCTGCACTGTTCCGCACTTGCGAACGGCTTTTGTGGCAATTTGAATGGGTCCGATCGTTCCGCCTTGCAGCTTGAGCTTTTGCTCAATTTTTTCAAGCGGCGACTTCTTCCCGTCCATTCCCACACAATCAATCACAACATCGGCCCCGCCCTTGGTGAGCTCCTTTAACGTTTCTCCCATGTCGGGATCTTCTGTAAAGTCAAAAACCTCCACGCCGCTCATCCGTTTTGCATGCCGCAGGCGGTAATCGATGTAATCCACAGCTATCACACGTTCCGCCCCTTTTTGCCAAGCAAATTGCTGTGCCATTAACCCAACAGGTCCGCAGCCTAGCACGATGACCGTATCGCCTTTTTTCACACCTGCGTGCTCTACGCTCCAATAGGCGGTTGGCAGGACATCTGATAAGAACAGCAATTGTTCATCCTCCAGCTCACAATCCTCTGGGATCTTAAACGGGGTGTAATTTCCAAAAGGTACGCGTAAATACTCTGCCTGTCCTCCGGGATAATTCCCATATTTCTCGCTATAGCCAAAAAGTCCACCCGAGTCGTAGTGCGGGTTTGAGTTGTCGCATTGGCTTTCTAAGTGATGATCGCAATATTGGCATTTACCACATGCAACTGTAAATGGAATGACGACACGGTCTCCCTTTTTTACAGCTGTGACATCCGGGCCAACTTCCTCCACAATCCCCATTGGTTCATGCCCAATCACATAGCCGATTGGAAGCGGGAAATTCCCCTGATACAAATGTAAATCTGATCCACAAATTGATGTCGATGTTATCCGTATAATCACATCTTCTCGATCTTGAATCGACGGTGCATCTACTTTTTTCACTGCAATGCTATTTTTCCCTTGATAAGTAACGGCTCTCACATGCATTTCCTCCTTTAGCTCAAGTCATCTTTACATAGCTTCACCTTGAATGAATGCTTCATTCATCAAATGAGAAATTTATGTGGAGGAGGCAAAAAACAAAAAAAGCCTGTCGATTGTTTCGACAGACTCATAATGTTGTGTAACGCGTTACACACTTATTCCTTTTCGACAAAAAACAAATCATATTGAGTTGAAGTCTCCCGATTGAACATGAAATTCCCTTCTTGAATAAAATAGGGACATATACTTTGTCTTGGAGATTCTTCAAACTGCTCATACACCTGCTCAATTTCTCCTGGTAGCAGCAAAACCAACATTTTATTTGAATGAGACATAAATTCATAAGAGTGAATCGTATCAGGCGGGATATAGGCAAAGTCACCCGGCATCAAGCAAATATCTTCTCCATTCAAATGAAGGTTCATTTTCCCTTCAACACAATAGAGGGCTTCAGTATGAACTTGATGATAATGCGGCGGGAAATATCTTCCCTTCGCTCCTTCAACCACAAAATGACTGAATCCGCCCCCTGTTGTTTCTACTGTTGCAATCAGCTCATGAATCTGACCATCAATGATGTATTGCTTCCCTTCACCAGCCTCTAATACATAGGGCTTTATTTCGTGAGGGAGCTGACTATGAAATAAAACGGGGGGCTTGGTTGTATTGGACAGTTCTCTGATTCCATGCATCAGGATGATATCGCTTTCTTTTTCAGTCTGCTGAAAACTGGCTGCATCGAAAGCATGATTCATCATAGAACTTTCATTCTGAAAAAGCCTCTTCCCAATTTGCTGATAGACATCTGTCATTTTTCCGCCCAGCGTATATGAAATAAATCTTGTTTTATGACTATGCATTCTGTAGCCATGAATCGTTTTGGGCGGGATATGAATATAATCAAAGGCAGTTACCATGTATTTTTTACCGTCCAGCATCACTTCAAGCTTTCCTTCCAGCACAAAAATGGTTTCAAATAAGTGCTCATGACAGTGCAGCGGGAAATAAGCTCCTTTCCCACCTGTGATTAAGGCAAGCTCAAACAGCTGATTCGTTTGATTTGCTTCTGCCAGCATTTGAACAAGCTGATTCTCGAGCCCATACAGTTTTCCTGAACCAGACATGGTATAAAAAGAGGTACCTTCGGATTGCTTGATCGATTGCGGTTGCTCCGACATCCCATCACTCCTCATGACGAATTGACTATCTATATTATATAGACCAATTGATATAATAGATAGACAATATGCGAGAGATTTTACTCTTCTCGCATAAATAAGTGTCTAAGGTAACTTTTTACGTGTTCTAAAGGAGTCGTTTGTTTGAGTGCAGTCGTCATCGATAGACCACCGATTACCATTGAGTGAAGGAGAGAAGCCAGCTCATCCGCTTTGTTTTCTTCATACCCGCTGTTCATTAGCTTTTCTTTTACAAGCTCCTGCCAGCGGATCATTTCTTGTTTGCATGCGGCATGGAGCTGCGTGTTTTCCGGCTTTGACTCTGCCGCCAGCAAGACAATTGGAATCCCTCTTTCACTTTCTTTCTCCATAAATCCTCGAATGATATTTGTCATAAAACGATCGATGGCGATATACGGATCATCCGAATAAGCAAAGCCTTCTTCAATTTGATTGATGACCTTTTGACTAATGTATTCAACAGATGCAATGGCCAGCTCTTCTTTTCCATTTGGAAAGTAATAATAAAGAGAGCCTTTAGGTGTGCCGCTCTCTCTGATAATTTGATTCAATCCTGTCGCATGGTATCCCTGTTTACGTAAAAGAAGTGCTGCCGTTTGAATGATTTTATCCTTCGTACTCACGTGTGACACTCTTTTCCCTCCATAGACCAAAGTCGCTTATCATGCGTTATCGATTTAATTGACTAGTTCCTTTCCAAATCGAGGATGTCTCCATTTCCGCCGCAAGCCTGAGCAGCCAGTCCTCTTTCCCTTTAGGCGCTGTCACCTGTACCCCTAAAGGCATGCCCGCGCTAGTGAGATGAACAGGTACACTCATTGATGGCTGACCTGTTAAGTTGGCAAGCTGTGTAAATGGGGTGTAGGTCAAGCTCTTGAGGAACATATCATAAATAAGATCCTGCTGTGCTTGCATTGAAAGAGATGACACACGTAAAAGTTCGGCTGTTTCCTGATCTGAATGCATAAGCTCACCAACCTTTGGAGCTGAATAGGCAGTAGCTGGTGTCACATAGAGATCGTAGGTTTGATGAAATGACGCCATTTGTGCAGCAGCCCGATCCCACGCATCAAGACTTTCTGTATAAGCAGCTGCGGTCACATTCTTGCCAGCCTCCGCCAGCACCCATGCCACGATGTCCGTTTCCTCCGGCTTTACTGGACGCCCTAAGGAACGAGCCAAGGAAGTGAATAACGCAGACATTTCTCCACTGTTCATCACGTAATATTGCTGCATGAGATGAACCCCATCAATTTCCGGCTTGGCTTCTTCTACTTGATGACCTTGCTCACTCAGCCATTTCACTGTTTGCTGAACCGCCTGCTTCGCTTCCTCACTGACCTTCGTGCCAACTGGAGATTCTACACTGTAAGCAATTCGCATAGAAGATGTACGTTTCACCAGATCCTCTTGGTAACTGCCATCGTATAACGGAGTTTGGAAAGCAGCTTCGGGCTGAATGACTTGAAGAAGATCAAGAAGGGCTGCACTGTCCCGCACGGTTTTTGTGAGTGTAAAGTCGATGGAAGCCCCTTGCCACTGCCTTCCTGCGCCTGGGCCTACCGGCGTTCTTCCCCGCGTAGGCTTAAGACCGAACAAACCGGTAAAGGAGGCTGGAATCCGAATGGAACCACCGCCATCACTTGCTCCGCCAGCAGGTACAATGCCGCTTGCAACAGCTGCTGCTGTCCCGCCGCTTGAGCCGCCTGGAGAATAGTCCGTATTCCAAGGATTTCTCGTTGGCCCATGTAACGCAGGTTCCGTCACATTTCTTAAACCGAATTCCGGTGTATTTGTATGCCCAATCATGAGAAAACCAGCCTGCTTCAATCGATCAACAAAGTGCGAATCCGAGTTGGCTTTTACATCCTTTAACAGCAAAGCGCCTGCTGTCAGCGGTTCGTTTTTAATCCCTTGTGATATATTTTTCAGCACAAACGGAACGCCTGCAAATGGCTGATACTCATGTAACTCCTTGATATCTTTTAAAACTTGATCTTGTCTCGTCTGTATCACAGCGTTTAGTTCTGGATTGACCTCATTCAATCTATTAAATGCAGCCTGCATAAGCTCCTCGGGCGTTACCTGCCTATTCCGCACAAGTGCTGCTAAGCCAGTCGCATCATACGTCATATACTCTTTTACGTTCATCAGCATGTCCTTCTTTCTCTTATCTTGATGTCTCTATTGTCTACTAGAATTCTATGAATTTCAATTTCAGGTTACTAGTAAAAATAACTTTCTCAACAAGACGACAATTCTACTATCCCATCCCTCTGCTTTCTCCGATATAATAGAGAAAAAAAGACCGAGATCATCGGATGAGAGGAGCCACGCCTTGAAAAGGAAAATATTGATCGTCATCGCGTTTCTTCTTGCGCTGACAACTGCTTTGCCCTTCCATTCGCAGGCAGCTGCACCGTCAAAAGAAACAGATGTTATCATCGTCTATAAAAATCAAAAAGGGAAACAAACAGCTATTGAGGAAAGTGAGAAAGTGAACGCACAGTACATACATCTTCCCGCGGTCGCTGTGACAGCAGATGAACAAGCGGTCACCTCACTCAAAAAAGACCCAAACATCGCTTACGTCTCAAAAAACGTAAAGGTTAAACTCGCAGCTTCTACTGTGAAGAAAACAGCCGCTGCTACTAATCAGGATGCATTGGTACAAAAATCTTACAACCTGCAAAAACTCAATATAAAACAAGCAATAAAAGAAGGCGTCACTGGTAAAAATGTAAAAGTAGCCGTTTTAGATACTGGCATTTTCTCACACGAGGATTTAAAGGTAGCCGGCGGTAAATCATTCGTGAACTACACATCCTCTTATAAAGATGATGAAGGACATGGCACACATGTCGCCGGCACGATTGGTGCGCTTAATAACGATTATGGAACAGTTGGCGTCGCTTCTGGTGTGAAGCTGTATGCTGTGAAAGTGTTAGATAAAACGGGAGAAGGCGATCTATATAGTCTGCTTCGAGGCATCGATTGGGCGATTACCAACAAGATGGACATTATTAATTTAAGTTTAGGCTTTGAAGACAATATCCCCATCTTGCGTTCAGCAGTGGATGAAGCCTATAAAAAAGGACTACTTGTAGTCGCTGCAAGCGGAAATGATGGGAAAAAGAATCATATTAGCTACCCTGCCGCTTACAATAGCGTCATTGCCGTATCTGCAACGACTGACAAAGACAAACTCGCGTCTATCTCGAATACAGGGAAAGGGATTGAATTTTCTGCCCCTGGCCAGAACGTCATCAGCACTTATTTAAAAAATGAATATTGGTATGCAACGGGTACATCACAAGCTGCACCGCATGTCACAGGAATGCTGGCACTGTTAAAGCAGCTTCATCCGAAGAAAACAAATGCACAGCTTCGCACTTTATTGCGCAGCTATACAGTGGATCTTGGTGCAAAAGGGAGGGATCCACAATTCGGCTATGGCCGCGTGCAATATGTGCCGCAATCCTCCTTTTTAAAGGCTGCTGCCAGTGCTGTTAAAAAAGCCGAAACATCTAAAAAGCAGGAAGATGTCAATCAAGCCAAAACAAGAATTGGCCGGCTCACTGCAAGCAAACAAAAAACAGCACTCACAGAACGGGTGAAGAAAGTCCAAGCAGCCATTGATATCCGCTCGGCACGTGCAAAGGTCAAAACAGCCGAAAAAAACAAAACACAGGGCGCTATTAAAAGTGCTCAAACGGCCATCAAAAAACTAAACAAAGGCAAAGAAAAAACAAGCCTGCAAAACCGGCTCGACAAAGTCAAAAAACAAGTCGCTTATCAAAAGAAAGTGACAGACGCTAAACAAAAGGTCAAAAAAGCGGAAGCGAAACGAACAAAGAAAACAAAAGCAGCGGCCCAAAGCGCTGTCAAACAGCTAAAAGCCTCCAAAACAAAAACCAATTTACAAAAACGATTAAACCGTATTAAGGTTTAACAAAAAAAACGATTCCTTTCAGCGAGGAATCGTTTTTTCTATTTCAACATCGGCTCAAACAAACTGTGATGATATTTTCCTTCGGCATCTGCCCTCACTTGATCGAGAATGCTTTCTAACGAAGCCATCACACCCTTTAATGCCCGATGCACCGAACCGTGTTCAAAATCCGCTAAACTCTCCGGCAATTCATCTTCATCCAGCACAAAGACATCACCATTCGGAAGAACGAGTAGATCAATAATGAGATCTTCAAACATGACCAGCTGGCCGTTGAACTGAGTATCTCCCACCATATTAAGATAAGATCCTAGTTCCTTCCCTTGATCATCTCTCCAGAAATATATGTTGTAAGGACGATCCTTCCAATAATAGGCAGTCGTATAGCTTCCTTTAGGAATGGTTAGAGCACCATCACCTGCCCTCATCGTAAACGGGTCTTCAATTTTGTGAAACAGCACAGCCTGCTGCTTCTGTGCGTCTAACAGCTGACAGGTATGTTCCACAACTTTTTGATCGTATTTGATTTTTCTCTCGATGACTTCATCCCAACGATCCGCATGCAGCGAAAACAATATGTCACAACTCCCTCTAAACACTCGTTTCTTTCTAGTATACACCGATTTTTTTTGAAGAAATAAAGGATTGCGCTTTTACTTCTGGAAGATGAATGATGAGGTGAAAAGAAATGAACGGAATCACGATTCTTGAAAACTTTACACAGCTTGGACAAATCATCCTCATGATTTGCGGCTTTGCCCTTTATTGGCAGCTAGTGAAAACGAAGAGAGAACGAAAGCTGTCTCCTTATGAGCGCATGTTAAAATTCTTTGTCATGTTCGGTTTCATCTCATGGGGGGTATCATATTGGGCGCTGGCACTATGGGCATAAATTGAAAAAAGGAAGAGCTGCCCATGGACGTAAGCTCTTCCTTTTGCTGCACGTTATATTATGAACCTGCTGGCTGTTCTTTCTTGATCACATATTGATAGCTCTTGACATGCGTCCCACTCGAGCTCACAAAATCTTTATCAAGCGCACGCTCAAAGCCCATTCTTTCATATAGGCGAATGGCGGCCTGCATTTTATCAGATGTATGCAGATACAGGACATTTTCGCCCCATGATTGCGTTAGTTCAATACTTTTACGCAGCAAGGACTCTGCAATTCCTTTTCCCCTCACATCGGGCTCTACTCCTAAAAACCGGACGATGGCTGATGTAATGCCCATTTCTGGATTGTCATATGCTTGCTCTGATGAACGGAACATTTGAAGCGTCCCCACAACCTTGCCATCAAGCTCCGCCACCAGCATCAGCTCCATGTTCGGATTATCTACAGCTGCTGCAAGCGCGGCAGAATAATCTTGCCAGCCTTCCTCTGTAAATTGAGGCGCATACTGTGCATAGGATTTGATCAGCACGCTCCTGATGGCCTCATGATCTTCTTTGACTGCTTGACGAATGATTAGCTCTTGCTGCTTCATGTCAGCACCTCCTGCTCTCTATTAGTGGATATACGTATCATGCAATCACTGCATGTGATAGCCTTACTCTTTTCTCTACTCATTCAATGTAAAGAGTCTCATTCGAAAGATCAATCATTTTGCACGGAAACATCTTTGAAAATTTTTCATTGAAAAGGAACGCTTGATTCATTATGCTGTGTTGAGGAAGTATACGAGGAGTGTTGTCATCATATGAGTTCTTTATCTTATCCCCAAGAATCGAAAAAAAATCGATTTCTCCTTGCCGCATTGCTTGGATCTTTAACAGCCCTTGCTCCGCTGGCAATGGATATGTATTTACCTGCATTGCCTCATATTGCTCGTGATTTTGAGGCAAGTACGGCGCTGTCCCAATTAAGTCTCATGGCTTGTCTCATTGGACTGGCGCTTGGCCAGCTGATTGCAGGCCCGATCAGCGATACGATCGGCAGAAGAAAACCGCTGATGATTGGCTTGATTATCTTTATAGCGGCATCACTTCTTTGTACAGTGGTCACATCGATTTGGATGTTCATTCTTCTTAGATTGATTCAAGGACTTGCTGGTTCAGCAGGCATTGTGATTGCACGAGCTATCGTGCGAGATCATTATGAAGGATCAGAAATGACGAAATTCTTTGCACTGCTGATGTTAGTCAACGGGGTGGCTCCGGCAGCAGCACCTATTGCGGGCGGACAAATTTTACGCTTCACGACATGGCAGGGTGTATTTGTCCTACTCGGAATTCTCGGGGCATTGATGCTGCTGAGATCCATCTTTTCACTGCAAGAAAGCTTACCTGCGGAGCGTAGACAGACCGGGGGCTTTCAACAGATTGCAGGCGCGATGAAAATTTTAGCCAGTGATCGTCTCTTTGTTGGATATGCACTCTCACAAGGTCTTGTATTCGCAGCGATGTTTGCTTATATTTCCGGGTCACCGTTTGTGCTCCAGGATATTTTTAACCTTTCTCCACAAGGCTTTAGTGCGGCCTTTGCGGTGAATAGTCTTGGGATCATCACAGCTGGACAAGTATTTGCCCGAGTCGCTGCGAAAATTGGTGAAGAGAAAGTCCTTCGCATTGGATTGCTGACAGCTGCGGTAGGGGGAGTCACTTTATTTTTCATGATCTCGATTGATGCAGGATTGTACGGTATTCTCATTCCGCTGTTTTTTGTGGTATCAAGCGTTGGAATTGTCGGCACCTCTGCACCGTCTCTTGCGATGCAGCATCACGGGGCACATGCAGGAAGTGCTGCTGCACTGATCGGTGTGGCGCAAATGCTGCTAGGCGCTTGCATGACACCTCTTGTCGGACTAGCCGGAAGCCAAACAGCCTTTCCAATGGGTCTGATCATTATGCTTTGTGATCTAGGCGCACTTTGCTGTTATTTCTTCTTTGTGGCCCGAGCGAAAAAAAGACCCGCATAAGCGGGTTTTAGACTGTTGACAAAGGGCTAAAATGATCTTGATTTTAGCCCTTTGTCTTTTTTCATTTATTACGGCTTGCTCCAATTGATGGTGCGGAACACGTTGCTCTGGTCATTGTTGTGATATGCATCTAGATCAAAGCCTGATATGCCAAAACCAATTGCCATGACAATTCCTCCGGCAACGGTGAGGATGATCCCCCATTTGATGACTTGCTTTTTTAAATCGTTCACGTTCATACTCTCACGACCTTCTTTTTAAACATTCCGATGAATGCCTTAGTGGTTTGAATAGTTATTTGCACAAATAGCTTTGTCAAATACGCCGTGGCTATGCCGCTTAATAATCCGACACCTAATAGAAAAATACCAACGCCAATCTGCGTCACCACCACATGCAAACCGTCCTGAAAGATAAATGGAGAACCAATGATGCTCCAAAAACCTCCGAGCAGACCAACCAGCGTCACTGTACCCGTCACGAGTGGAATACACCAAATCACCATATACACAGAAAGAATCAACAGGAAGACTGTTGCTAGAATACTGCCCCATAACGGAAAGCCTAAAATGAGAATGGAGAGTCTTGTGGCTTTTTCTCCAAACGTCGGCACCTGAACGGTTTTTATTCCTTGTTCCTTCATAATTCCTTCAGCGATCATAGCAGGCTGCCCGACTTGTTGAACCGCTTCCTGTTCACTGTAGCCATCTTCCTGATAATCCTCAATCATTTCATCGTAGTATTCGATAAACCGATCACTATCTTTGTCGCCTAGAAGATGCAGATGCTTCTTTAGGCTGCTTAAAAATTCTTTTTTATTCATTGCCCTGTCCTCCAGAAATAAAGTCGTAAATCGCCATCACCTGATCCCATTCCTCTAAAAACTGCGCCATATGCTCCCGCCCGCTTTCTGTCATGCGGTAGTATTTTCTTAATCGACTGTTATGTTCCTGGGAATAGGTCTCCACATAATTGTTTTGCTCTAAACGCTTTAAAATCGGATACAATGTCGATTCTGAAATCTCAATACAACGGGACATATCTTTAATGATTTGATAACCATAGGAATCGCCTTTCTTTAATACCGCCAGTACACAAAACTCCAGTAATCCTTTTTTTAATTGTGCATTCATGTTTACAACTCCTAACTCTTTATACTATACATTACATAGTATTGTGTGACAAGAGGTATAGAGAATAAAAAAAGACCCTTTTTCGGGTCTTTTAGCTCTTTGTCTTATTTTCATTTTTATATATTTACAAATCCTTCTCCGAACACATCGCGCACGTCATGGACAACAACAAATGCGTCTCGATCAATTTTCTTAATAATTTTCTTGAGGCGCATGAGCTCTTGCTTTTGAATGACTGCGTAAAGAATTTCCTTCGATTCCTTTGAATAATGTCCTCGTCCGTTTAAAATTGTTACGCCTCGGTCCAGGGTGTGATTGATTTCTTCCGCAATATCATCTTTGCATGAAGAAATAATCGTCACTGCCTTTTTCGTGTTAAGTCCTTCTATCACGAAGTCCATCACCTTTGTCGCCACGTACAGCATCACAATGGTAAACATTAATTTTTCCGCACCAATAATAAAGTAGGAAGCAAATACAACGATCAGATCAAAGAACAAGATGGCATAGCTCACGTTCCAGTCTAAATACTTGTTGGCAATTCTTCCGAGAATAGCAGAGCCCGCCGTTGTTCCGCCTGCTCTTAGTACTAGACCAATCCCAATACCGATGATAATTCCTGCAAAAATCGCTCCAATGATCAATTCATGAACATTCACGACCCATGTTGTGGTCAAGTGTAAAAATAGAGAGTTACTTGCGACGGCAACCACCGTATAAATCGTGGTCTTCTTGTCCAAGTATTTATATCCCACAAGTAATAAGATCGTATTCAACACAAGGTTCGTCAGCCACGGTGCAATCTCAAACAAATAATAAAAAATAATGGACAGCCCAGTTACGCCGCCTTCACCAAATTCAAGCGGAATGACAAACATGTTCACTGCTGCGGCAAATAAAAAAGAACCAACTAAAATCATCGCTATATCTTTTACACATTTTTTCAATTCTTCTTTCCTCCTTTTTTAAGCATATAAAAAACCCTCTTTCTGCACGAAAGAAGACAGTCGTTGGACAACATAAAAATCAAAAGACGGCGCCTTTTGATGAAGCTTTCTGAAATCAATCTTTCCATAATATATATCTCTTTTTAGAGGCTGTCAATGACTTGGTTTTCTATTATTTTGACTGCATTTTTATGCATCAAAACCCGCATGTTTTCAGGGTTTTCGCGCCCTAATATGCTTTTTCCTCTCCTTGACAAAAACGCTTTAGTCATTTAAACTACTGCCTCATATCATACCCATCAAATCCGATCTAAAAAGGAGGCTGTTTGATTCCGATGAATCCTATTCAAAGCCGTTTACAGGCTCACGCACCTTTGATTTTAGACGGTGCATTAGCAACAGAGCTTGAACGAAAGGGCTGTAACTTAAATGACAGTTTATGGTCAGCCAAAATACTTATTGAACAGCCACAATTGATTCAGCAAGTACACTTGGACTACTTCCAAGCAGGTGCTGACTGTGCCACAACCGCCAGCTACCAAACAACGATTGAAGGCTTTGCTGAAAAAGGCTATACAAAAGAAGAAGCGCTTGAACTCATGAAACGATCTGTCACTTTAGCGAAAGAGGCACGCGATCTTTTTTGGCAGGATGAAGCGCGTCGTGAAGGGCGGACAAAACCCTTTGTCGCTGGATCTGTGGGGCCATTCGGCGCTTATTTGTCTGATGGTTCAGAATATAAGGGAAATTACGGACTCTCTGAGCAGGCTCTCATTAATTTTCACAGACCAAGAATTCAGGCATTAGTAGAAGCGGGAGCAGATATTCTTGCATGTGAAACGATTCCTTGTTTGATTGAAGCAACAGCCATCGCAAAGCTGCTGCGGGATGAATTCAGCGGGGTATCTGCTTGGATCACATTCAGCGCAAAGGATGGCCTGCACATTAGTGAAGGTGACTCCATACGGGAATGTGTACAGGCACTTGAACCTTATGAACAAATCGCTGCTGTCGGCGTGAACTGTACGCCGCCGCAATTTATCACTTCTCTCATTCAAGAAATGAAAAAAGGAACAAGCAAACCGATTGTGGTGTATCCAAACTCAGGTGAAGTATATGATCCTGAAGAAAAGATTTGGAGCGGTGATACGTCACATCTTACTTTTGGCGAATGTGCGTATCAATGGTACAAAGACGGCGCGCATATCATCGGCGGCTGCTGCCGCACGACTCCAGAAGATATCAATAACATCTTAAAACGAACCACATCATGAATCATCACACATACTTCTAAGCAAAAGGGCGGGAAGACATGGAACAAGCAAAAGATCAGTCACAACAATATCAACGAAAAATGACGAGCCGGCACCTGTTCATGCTTTCTCTAGGCGGCGTCATTGGGACAGGGCTCTTTTTAAGCTCTGGGTATACCATTAATCAGGCCGGACCTGCGGGAACCATTCTTGCCTATCTTGTGGGGGCATTAATTGTCTACCTCGTGATGCTTTGTTTAGGTGAGCTGTCTGTCGCTATGCCGGTCACAGGGGCTTTTCATACGTACGCAACAAAATACATTGGACCTGGTACAGGCTATACGGTCGCTTGGCTATACTGGCTGACATGGACAGTGGCACTCGGTTCGGAATTTACAGCGGCAGGATTATTAATGCAGCGCTGGTTTCCAGACACTTCGGTTTGGATGTGGAGTGGTGTTTTTGCTCTTCTCATCTTTTTACTGAATGCATTTACAGTCAAATTTTTTGCAGAATCAGAGTTTTGGTTTTCCAGTATTAAAGTGATGGCTATTATTCTCTTTATTATTCTTGGCGGAGCTGCAATGTTTGGTTTGATTCCATTAAAGGGCGGTGAGGCCGCTCCGTTCTTTTCTAATTTCACAGGCGAAGGCGGACTTTTCCCAAACGGCTTTTTACCGATTTTAATGACGATGCTTGCTGTCAATTTTGCTTTTTCAGGGACGGAGTTGATTGGGATTGCTGCGGGTGAAAGCGTCAATCCTGACGAGACCATCCCAAGAGCCATTCGCACAACTGTCCTGCGTCTCGTCCTGTTTTTCGTTGGAACGATCGTTGTTTTGGCTGGCTTGATTCCAGTAGAAGAAGCCGGGGTGATCAAAAGCCCATTTGTCGTGGTATTTGATCGTATCGGGATTCCTTATGCCGCAGATTTCATGAATTTTGTCATCCTGACCGCGATCTTATCTGCCGCAAACTCAGGATTATACGCGTCATCTCGTATGCTTTGGTCGCTTTCTGAAGAACGGACACTTCCTAAAAAACTGGCGAAACTGACATCAAAAGGAATTCCTTTGAATGCACTCATTTTAAGTATGATCGGTGGTATTCTTTCATTGCTATCGAGTGTGATCGCACCAGAAACGGTATACCTTGTTCTTGTGTCAATCTCCGGACTGGCCGTTGTGGTTGTATGGATGGGAATTGCTGCCTCACAGTTGATGTTTCGGAAAAGATTTTTACAGGAAGGCGGACAGCTTCATGATTTGTCCTTTCGAACCCCGCTCTATCCAGTGGTTCCGATTGCTGCCTTCCTCCTATGTCTTGCATCTGTCATTGGCATTGCCTTTGACCCAAATCAGCGGATTGCCCTCATCTGCGGCATTCCTTTCATTGCGCTCTGCTATGCTGCCTATTATGCGACAGCTTGGATTCAGAAAAAACGAGAAAAACCTGGTGTATAAACATCAGGTTTTTTCTATATAAAGCAGCTGACAAAAAAGGATATCACTAGTAAAAGAAGCACACTTTGGTATATGATAGGAATCTATGATTTTCAGGATGAACCAAGGGAGTTGTCGTGAATATGGAAATGACCATTACAAGAGCATTAAGTGAACTGAAAATGTTAGATAAAAGAATCAACCGAACTGTTGATGACGCCGTACTTGGCGGATTGATGATCGGGAAACATATACAGCACGGATTTCAGAATCAAGAAGAAGTTGAAAAAAAGGCGAAGGCTGATGATCAATCGATTCAAGCTTTAATCAAACGCCGGAATGCCATCAAATCTGCCATCGTTGTATCAAATGCAACCACAATGATTGATGTAGCAGGTGTCCGTATGACGGTGGCAGAGGCGATTGAACGTAAGACGTCGATAGACTACGATATTCGTTATTTACGGAAAATGAAACAAGTGTACAAAGAGCTGGTTGACAAAGCAGAACAAACGAATGAAGATGTGAAAAGGAGACTTGATCAGCATTTAGAAACCTTGTTTGGGAAAGATGGAAAGACACAAGCGGCTGCCAACCAAGAGATCGTGAAGTCTTTTCTAGCTGAAAATGAGGCAGTGATCATCGATCCGCTTCGCCTTCGAGTAAAAATTGAACAGCTTTCGAAAGAAATTGAAGATTTCCAAATGGAAGTTGATTTTTCCTTGTCTGAAAGCAATACACTGACGAAAATACAGATCGATTAATTGATTTTGTTAGTGAGCCGAAAATTGATAGAACTAAACACCTCCGAGGGAAAGGTCATTCCCTCCTCATCTGATGATCATCTTAGGATGATCCTTGATAAAAGCTCAAAGCTGAACGTTCAAGGATCAAAGTTCAAGTGTAAAAGTTCTTATCCATCAAAGCTTAAGATTAAAAGTTAAACGCTCGATCGAATCTGGGAGTAACGGCTGATGAGTGTTTGTTTATCGACTCTTTCGGTTGCCGCCCAGCAGGTTTGCTAACAAAAAGAAAAGGATGTCACCTGATGACATCCTTTTTTTCTATGAGATTAGTAACGTGATGTATACGCCAAATGGTACACACTTGTGACATTTGAAGATAGTTTGATGTCGTTTGACGTGAACGTCACTGGAACGATATCGTAGTAATGTGTTGACCAGCCTGCATTATTGTATGATTGGTAGCCTGCACCTGCAGGAACTTGAAACGTGAGTGAAAACTGTCCATTCTCGTCTGTTGTGCCTGTCGCTGTTTGAGCATATGATTTGATTGCTGCTTCAAAATAAAGCTGGATCGGCTGATTAGGCATGAGGTTTCCGCTTGCATCTTTTAGTGTCCCTTTAAACGTAGCTGGATAATAAGATCCCACGCGATATTTACTGCCATAGCCGTAATTCACTATCCCACTATCGGCCGCTGTGACACTTGTTACTTGTACGGATGCTGGTACTGCACCTGTTTCTTCAGCATGTGCAAAGCTTGGGAATACGAGAAGCAATGATAGAAAGAAAGCAAACATGATTTTTTTCATCGATAAATCCTCCTTTTATTTCCTACTATATTACTATCGACAGGAATTGGTATTTTTCCAGTATAAAACAAAAGAACTTCCCTTTTTTTAGAAAGGGAAGTTCTTCTTTTATTTTTTTACAACCACTTTTACTGCTTTGCTTTCTCTTTTTCTCACATCTGAAGCAGTCACATACAAAACCGTTTTGGCTTTTTGTGGTTTTATTTGAGCAGTAAATGCGCCCTTGCCATTGGTTTTGACTGTTTTGATAACTTTCTTTGATTTGTTTTTCACTTTAATGGTCAAGCCTGCACCCGCAGTCCCTTTGACCGCTTTACTTTTGACTGTTACTTTGTTCACTTTCGGCTTAGCTGGTGCTTTGCCTTTTTTCACGACGGTTTTGAGCGTCGTTGCGGCCTTTCCTTTTGAAATTTTAATGTGAAGGACCTTGTTTTTGTTCTGATGTTTAATCTTCACACTAAAGGTTCCTTTTTTGCCTGCTGTGCCTTTTCCGAGCAGGGTTTTTCCTCTATACACAGAAATAGCAGCGCCAGCTTTTGCTTTACCTGTCACCTTTTGATGCTGATCCTCCACTTTGCTCACAGATGCATTCAATTCGACAGCACTTAATGCAGCAAATGCATTCAGTCTGCCGTGTCCTGTCATCCAATCAACACCTGGAATTTTCGGATCAACAATTGGTTCATCGTTTTCATCATAGAAAACGTCGTCTTTTCCATCAATAGATTTAAATGAGATGTCATCTGCTGTATTTTGCAAAAGATTTCTCACTTGATTTGGCTTCAAGGATGGATTTTTAGAAAGTAGTAATCCTGCTGCTGCTGCCACATATGGTGTCGCCATTGATGTCCCGCTAAGGTATGAGACGTTCCCATCAGGCATTAAGCTCGGAATATCAGAACCTGGTGCTGACATGCTCAGTCCTTTGCCATAACTTGAGAACTCAGCGGCAATATCCATACGGTTGCTTGCGCCAACCGCCATTGCGTATTTTGACGTCGCAGGGTAGCCCATTTCTGGTACGCCATCATTTCCACTTGCCACGACGACTAGTACATTTCTTTGTGTAGCATAATTCATTGCATATTCAATCACTCTGCTGTAGTAGCCGCCAAGGCTCATGTTGATCACCTTCGCGCCTTTGTCCACTGCATGCTTGATGCCAAGTGCAATATGCTCTGTATCTCCAAATCCATAAGCATCCAGCACCTTCACTGGAATGATGCCCGTATGTTGGTTGAGACCAGCCATTGAGTAATGGTTATCGGATTTTGCGGCAATGATGCCAGCCACATGCGTACCGTGTCCATTGTCATCAATCGCATCTTTGTTTCGCCCAATGAGATTCGCACCTAAGTCTGTACGAACAGTCCCGCTTAAATCTGTCAAACGGCTGTCTACACCTGTATCCACAACAGCAATTAATGTTTGCTTCATTTTGCTTGTGCCAATCAGTGTATTCATTTGTTCAAATTTGACGTCAGCGCCTTTTTTTCCGCTATTTTGCGCACTGTTTTTCAGCGGCCACTGATAACCATACTGCGCGTCGTTGCTTAGCGCGCGATACGTTTGAACAGGCTCTGCAAATTCAACATTCGGCATGCTGGAAAGCTTTCTTGCCGTGCTCTTGATCGCCGCTTTGCCTGCTTTTAGTGTCTTTCCAGCTGATTCTTGCCCTGCTGGTACATCATAGACATACATGCCTTTGAATAAAGGACTGACTGACTGTGATGTCACACGATTTTCTTGGATACCGTAGCTTTTCATCTTCTTTTTCGCAGATTGAAGTGTTTGGCCATCCTTTAATTTAAAAATGATCTTATTCGTTTTAACCTTCTCTTCTTTTACAAGCTTTTGTTTCTCTAATACATAACCAGCTGATTTTCCTTCAAGCTGATCAATGCCAATTTTTTGACTGACAGCTTCTAATTCCTTTTTTAAATAAGCCGGACTTGCTTCTTTGAGCATGTCAAAAAGGGAGCGGATCGCCTGCTGTTCTTTTTCTGTTACGATATGGCCGCTAAATGCACCATTTTTCTCTACGTCACTTAGCAGTGTTTTTAATGTGAGCAGATGATTGTATACCTTTTGCTGCTCTTTTTGATGTTTGATGAGCTTCGATTTGAGAAACGGTTTTGTTTTTTGGAGCAGACGCGAAAGCTTTTGACCTTCTGCTGTTTCATTAAATCGTTTATCTTCGATTGTACGAATCGATTGAAGAATTTCACGCCCGTACTTTTTCTCAATAATGATGATTTCAGGCTCATCTTCTTCAGGGAAAACGGGTTCAGAAGGCGGAAGGTTAGCTCCTTTATATCCGATTGTATATGCTGCATCCTCTTCCTCATCACGGCTGTCTTCCTCTGACCCTAAATAAAGCACTTTGACATAATAGGGACCTGACCATGCATGCGGGAAGTTGATCTCTGTTTCTCCGCTTGCTGTGTCCACGCGATACCTTGAATAGGTGTCATCCTTCATCGCTCTGTCCTTACTTGGATAGACCGATACGGACAGCACTTGTTTACTTTTCACAGAAATTTGCATGTGTGTATGTTTTGCCACCTCTTGTGCAGATGGCGTGATTTGATACCATGACTCTTCCTTTTCATTCTGTAATGTACCTGAGATGACTTCACCATTTTTTAACCCAATGGCTTCATTGACACTTGTTCCATGACTAGCAGCTGCTGCCTCGTATCCAGGTAATGCTGCCATACATAGAATAACGGCCATGAGTACGACCACACAGGATTTGACCTGCTTTTTGAACATGAAAAGACCCCCTTATCTTTTATGATACCTTGGAAGAATATCACAGATATACATTTAGTAGAATCTGTTTTTTATATAATTAAACTCGTTTTAAGCTAGGATTTGAGATATTCAGTCAGCAAGACGGATAGCTTCATAAACTTTTTGCCATTTCAAACGGAAAATGATGCTATTTAACCATGCTGAAAAGTACATTACAATCAACTTGTAAGCGCTTAACAAACAAGAGAGAAGGGATCAGCTTGTTCCAAAAAGATCATGTTTTCACACAAGTAAACGGACGATCAAAGAATGAGATTTTACAATACATTTCCGAGAAAGCTGAAGACCTTCAGATTACAAACGATCAGCCGGGGCTATTAGCAGATTTGTTGACACGCGAAGACGAAGTCTCAACAGGACTTCAACAAGGCTTCGCCATTCCACATACAAAAAGCTCCGCTGTACAAACGGCTTCACTTCTTTTTTTAGAACTTGAACAACCCATTGAATGGGGAAGCTTCGATGATTTGCCCACAAGCTATTTATTTACACTGCTCGTTCCACTAGAAGAAGCAAATGTCACACATCTGAAACTACTGTCAGGTATTGCGACAAGCCTAATGGAACCTGCTTTTATCGAAAAGATTCAACCAGGTCAAACAGCTGATTACTATTACGAAGTCATTGAACAACAATTGAAAGAGGGGATTACACAATGAAAATTGTCGGTGTCACTTCATGTCCAGCAGGGTTAGCTCATACTCCAATGGCAGCCAAAGCGTTAGAAAATGCGGGTAAACAACTCGGACACGAGATCAAAATCGAACAGCAAGGGATTATGGGACAGGTGAACGGCATTACAGCAGAGGAAGCAAAGCAGGCAGACCTCTGCATCATTGCCTCAAATCAGCATATCAACGATGCAGAACGCTTCTCAGGCATTCCCACTGTACGTGTCGAAATCGGACGTGCCTTAAAAAATGCTGAACAAATTATCACCAAAGCCGTAGCACTTGTAGAAAAGAAAAAGTCTGAATCTCAATAAACATGAGCAATGCCATATAGAAAGGAGCAAAGAAAATGAAAGCAAAATTAAAAGTCATTGAAGGCCATCTCATGACCGGTATTTCTTATATTCTTCCTGTAATCATCGGTGCTTCACTTATCGTTGGTTTAGCAAAATTGGTCGGGTTAGGGTTTGGTGTTTCAGATTTAAACACCTATAAGGATGCTGGCGGCATACTGCACGGTGCCTATTTAATGGAGCAGGTTGGCTGGACAGGCATTGGCTTAATGAACGTTCTGCTCGCTGGATTTATCGCCTATTCCATTGCAGATAAATCAGGTCTTGCGGCTGGTTTTATCGGCGGTGCCCTTGCCAGCTCAACAAATGCCGGATTTATAGGTGCCGTCATTGCAGGCTTCTTCGCAGGATATGTTGCTCTTTTTGTGAAAAGAAAAATTCAAATTCAAGGCTCTGCAGCTGGGCTCGTCCCTCTGCTCATCCTGCCGCTTATTACCGTTGGCTTAACCGGACTTCTTATGTCAGTTCTTCTAGGCGGACCATTAGGCGCTTTGAACACGGCATTAATTGAATGGATCAAAGGCATGGTCGCTGATGGAACAAGCACACTCGCGCTCGCTCTCATTTTAGGTGCGATGATTGGCTTCGATCTTGGCGGACCGGTGAATAAATCCGCATGGATGGCTGGTAACGCGCTCTTCCTATCAGGCGTCTACCTCCCTGCCATTCTTGTCAATATTGCGATTGTCATTCCACCGCTTGGATACGGGCTTGCGACATTGATTCGAAAACGCAACTTCTCTCCAACCTTTAGAGAAGCCGGACGAGGCGGACTTGTTATGGGCATTATCGGTATTACGGAAGGGGCGATCCCTTTTACCCTCGTCAATCCTTTGAAATTGATTCCGCTCAATGTTGTCGCATGTGCTATTGGAAGCGGGGTCGCTGCATTATTAGGAGTTCATGACATCATGCCGCCAATTGGCGGGCTATACGGCTTCTTCTCAGTCGGAAACTGGTGGGCTTATTTAATCGGAGCCCTTACTGGCGCACTCGTCATCGGTATTGGCGCCAACCTGCTTGTGAATTTCTCTGAGAAAAAAGAGCCAAAAACGCCAGAACATGATCAGAAGCAGAAAGAAGAAGACGATTTTGACCTTGTGCTAGAAGGATAATTTGAACGAAGAAAGGTGTCGTTGATCAATGACTGTCAATGTACATGTGATTCCACATACTCACTGGGACCGGGAATGGTATTTCACCACCTCCCGCTCCCGTATCTACTTAATGAAAAGCGTAATGGACATTTTAGATACCCTTGAAACAGATGAAAGGTTCCATTACTTCATGCTCGATGCCCAGGCTTCCTTATTAGATGATTATTTAAAATGGCGTCCAGAGGATGAGAATCGAATCAAGAAGCTCGTCACAGCGAAACGTCTCATCATCGGCCCATGGTATACCCAAACCGACCAGCTCGTCATTTCAGGTGAATCGATTGTGCGGAACCTGCAATATGGGATTGAACGCTGTCAGCAGTTCGGCCACGTGATGAAAGTCGGCTATGTCCCTGATTCCTTCGGTCAATCCGCACAAATGCCTCAAATTTATCGCGGCTTCGGCATTGTCGATACAGCATTTTGGCGCGGCGTTTCTGACCATATGACGAATCATACTGAATTCAATTGGCGCGGCGCTGACGGCAGTGAAGTCTTTGCTGTGAACCTGCCATTTGGCTACTACTACGGCGGGAATATTCCTGAGAAGGATGAGGACTTACAAGCCTTTTTATCTGAAAAAATCGGTGCGCTGCAAGCAAAGGCAACCACAAAGAATGTCTATTTCCCAAATGGCTTTGACCAGGCACCGATTCGTAAAAATCTGCCTGACTTATTAGAAAAAGCCAATGGGCTTAACGAGCATCACTATCAAATCAGTAGTTTAGAAGATTATATTGCAGCCGTGAAAAAAGAGCGGACATCTTTTGAGACGTTACAGGGAGAGCTTATTCACGCGAAGCATATGCGGATTCACAAATCTATTTTTTCAACACGAGCGGATTTAAAAATCTTAAACAATCAAATCGAAAACTATCTCGTGAATGTGATGGAGCCTATCCTAACGATCAGCTATTCGCTTGGACACGACTATCCGCATGATACGGTTCGCGATATTTGGTACCTCATGTTTGAAAATGCAGCGCATGACAGCATTGGCGGCTGTAATAGTGACACGACAAACCAAGATGTCTTCTTCCGCTACAAGCAGGCAAAGGAAATCGCTGAGAATCTTGTAGACTTGCACATGCGTCTCATCACTATTCGACTGCAAACAGAGCAGGAAATCACGTTCACTTTATTCAATACAATGCCTTCAACGCGCTCTGAAGTCATTGAAGTCGAAACGTTTATCACGGAACGTCCTTTTACGCTAAAGGATGCAAATGGACGAACGCTTCAGTACACAGTGAAAAGCAAAACCGATGTCACAGATTATGTGCTGGCACAGCAAATTTCTCTTAACCCAAGTAAAGAAGTGTACATGCCAAAGCAAGTATGGAAAGCCGTGCTGCTGATTGAAGCCATCGACTTACCGTCAGTAGGCTATACACAAGTGAGCATGGTCTTCGATGAATCAAGCGAATCTGTGTGGGAACAAACAGAAGGACGCGTGATCGAAAATAAGCACTACCGCATTGCGGCAAATGACAACGGATCACTGAACATCACAGACAAACAAACAGGCAAGACCTTCTCTGAGCAAATGATCTTTGAAGACAACGGAGACGATGGGGATTCTTACAACTATTCACCACCGCGTGAGGATCTGTATGTGTCATCAAAAGATCTTTCATCAGCGGACATCTCAGTGTCTAAAAGCGGTCTGCAAGACGAGCTGACCATCAAGCTTCAGCTCACTGTCCCTTATGACCTAGAGGCGCGCTCTAAGCAATCGGCTGCGACATCACTTCCGATCACAGCGAAGGTGGCATTAAACAAAGACGAGGCTATCATCCGTTTTCATGTAGATGTCGATAACCATGCATTGGATCATCGCCTTCGTGTTCTTTTTGATACAGGCATCGCATCAAACGTATCACTAAGCGATCAACAATTTGGTACAATCGAACGCCCAACAGAGCTCACGCAAGAGCTTGAATGGTGGAACAATGAACATTGGGAAGAAAAACCGATCACCATTGAACCGATGCAATCCTTTGTCGCACTTCGTGATGAAGCATATGGTGCCGCTCTGTTGACCGACTGCGTGAGAGAATACCAAATCACAGGAGAAGGTTACACAACGATTGCGTATACGCTCTTCCGCTGTTTCGGAAAAATGGGGAAAGAAAATCTCCTTTATCGTCCAGGACGCGCATCTGGGGAAAAAATTGTGGAGACACCTGACGCTCAGCTGCAAGGTGCACTGTCATTCTCATTTGGTATGCACTATAGCAAGGATGCAGTCAGCGAGGGACACTTAGCGCAGCTTGCCAAACGGTATACCACCCCTGTTCAATGCTACGAGCGGGCAGATTTTTTAAACGGTCGTTTAATTTTCTCTTTCCGAGATGAAAAAGAAGACTTACAATCTACTTATAGCCTGCTTGACATCGAGACAGATGGAGCCATTCTAAGCGCTCTGAAAAAAGAAGAGCATGGAACAGGCATTGTCATTCGTCTCTTCAATCCATATTTAACGCGTCAAACAGCCGCTTCAATCAATAGTTCATCTCTACAACACGGAGAAACAGCGAATTTAGGAGAAACACCTGAAGGACAGATACTCAAAGCACAACATGGATCATTACACATTGAACCGCTTACACCTTGTCAGGTACAAACCTACATTGTAAAGAAAAAATGAACATGTAGGGGCGGGATCCATTGGATTCCGCCCCTCTTTAATGGAGGGCATTGATCATGCGAATTGGAGGCATTGAAGCAGGCGGAACGAAATTTGTCTGCGGCTACGGAACAACAGACGGAACGATTGAACACATGACTTCCTTTGCAACAGGGAATCCAGATGAAACATGCCGGCAAGTGATCGATTACTTTACAAAGAATCGTGTTGATGCAATTGGAATTGGGGCATTCGGTCCTGTCGATGTGAAAGAGCAAAGCCCAAGCTATGGGACGATTTTAGACACACCAAAAACAGCCTGGCGCCAATTTCCTTTCCTCTCTACCTTAAAACAAGCCCTCGGGATCCCGATGAAGCTTGATACCGATGTGAACTGTGCAGCACTCGGGGAAGCTCGTTTTTCAACTGAAGCAGAAAAACCTGCCTCCTTGGTCTATATTACTGTTGGGACTGGAATAGGCGGAGGTGCCTATATTGAACATCGCCTTATTCACGGATTGCTGCATCCAGAAATGGGTCATATCACCGTTCAGCGGCACCCTCATGACACATACGGAGGCTGCTGCCCTATACATCATGATTGTTTAGAGGGACTGGCATCTGGACCTGCCATAGAAGGACGCTATCATACACTGGCACCCATGCTGCCAGAGGATCATCCTGCCTGGTCACTTCATGCTTACTATCTCGGGCAGATGACTGCTAACCTGCTGCTCACCCTTTCACCAGAACGCATCATTTTAGGTGGAGGCGTGATGAAACAGCCAGCTATGCTGCCACTTATTCTTGATGAAACAGACAAGCGGCTTCGCGGCTATTTGCAGCTGCCAAAGCCTTTACATGAAATTATCACAAAACCATCCTTTGATGGATTATCTGGTTTAATGGGCGCCATCGCTCTTGGTACGGATGCCTTACAGACGCAAGGAGCCGCGCAATGATGATGACGGCAGATCCTCGAACCTATCAGCTGATTCAGCGGCTATTTGAAACGAAGGGGTTCGTGAAGCTGGAGGAGCTCACTGCCTCTTTTCGCTTATCTGACCGCTCTATCCGCAATTTAATCAAGGAAGCAAATGAGTATTTAAAGGAAGCTGGAGCCATGATTAAAACGATTCGCGGAAAGGGATATACTCTTTTAACGAGTGACCAAGACGCTTTTTTACTTTGGCTTCATCAACAAAAACTTCCTGCTCGCTCTCTTGTCCCCGTCATGCCAGAAGAGCGTGTACGATTTATGATGAGAAAGCTGCTGCTTCAATCAGATTACTTAAAAATTGACCAGCTGGCTGAAGAACTGTTTATCAGCCGCATGACGGTCAGCAGTGATTTGAAAAAAGGACGAGAGATGTTAGCCCGTTACGGCATGACCCTTGTATCAAAGCCTGGATTTGGTTTAAAGATTGAAGGAGACGAGCTGCAAAAAAGAACGTGCTATGCAGACTTACTTCTTGAAGAAGAGCCTGCTCTCTCTCATATCACTGAGCGGGAGCAGCTCCATTTTCCTGATATATCTCTTGAAACCATTCGATCTATTGTGTTGACAAACCTGCATCAAGAGTCATTGCTCATTAAAGACATTGCCTTAAAAAATTTAGTCATTCACTTAGCCATTGCGATTCAGCAAACACGAAAAAACCAGCGGGTATCCGCTAGTACTGTCCGCACACAAAGATCACCAGTTTTAATGAGAATTGCACAAAAAATCATACAGCAGGTGAGTGACACTTTTTATGTGACCCTATCAGAGGATGAAACAGATTACTTAGTCATGCATCTATTGGCAAATCAAACGTGGAAAGAAGCCGCCCAGCATCAAACGACAGTGGAAGTTCAACAGGCGGTTACAGTCTTTCTACAGCACATTGAAAAAACAAGCGGCCATCGTTTTGCTGATGACAGCATTCTGCAGCAAGACTTGATGCTTCATATGAAGCCGCTATTAAATCGAATCCAATATGGCGTATCCTTACAAAATCCGCTTTTGCATGAGATCAAAGCGTCCTATCCTTACCCGTTTGATTTGGCTGTCAGCGGACTCAATACCTTACAGCTGGTGCGTACACCAAATGAAGACGAGGCCGCATATGTTGCCTTGCATATCGCTGCTTCATTTGAAAGAAGTCAGCTCGACGCCTCGCAAAAAAAGAAAGCCATTATCGTGTGCGGGTCTGGACTAGGGACGGCAAGGCTCCTTGAAATTAAATTGAAGTCAGCCTTTCAGCACGAGCTTGACATCGTTGAGCTCTATTCCTATCAGGATTATCTCATGAGCTCCTCTTTGCCTTGTGACGTCATCATCACAACTGTTCCACTCACATCAAAGGGGAAACCAGTCATTCAGGTCAGTGCCTTTTTTGAACAGCATGATATACAGCGTGTGAATGAAGTCATTCATTTATTAAATGGACACGGGGCACCCTCAAAAGAGCTGATGGCATTTTTTCAAGAGCGATTGACTTTAATGAATGCTGACCTAAGCAGCAAGGATGAGGTATTAGATATATTATGCAGCCGTTTGGAGGCGCATCAGCTAGTATCGTCTTCTTTTCGGTCCTCGGTGCTTGAGCGGGAGCAAATGTCGTCTACCTATCTTGGCAGCGGTATTGCAATGCCGCATCCGCTCATCACAAATGAAGGGACTTCCTCTGTAGCCATCGCACACTTAAAACAACCGATTGACTGGCAGGGAGACCAAGTATCAATTGTCTTTTTACTAGCGATTCATAAGGATGACGCTGCCTGCATGAACCAATTCTTTGAACAGGCCGTCGATTTACTAGACAACCCAGACCGCATTCGCGCCCTCAAGCAAGCCAAAACATTTGATGAGCTGATGGATGCGTTGTTCCAATAAGATCAAATAAAAGGCCGCCCAGTTCATGAGGCGGCCTTTGTGTTATTTAAATATACGTAACATCAATCGTAGATGACATTTTTTCCTTCTTCACTTAATTTTTTTAAGGAGCTTAGCATATGATTGATTTCTTCATCGGAATGTCTTTCCCATGAACCTAATTCTGCGACTATTTTCAACGGAGATTTCGATCGATAAGAACGTGTTGGGTTGCCGGGAAATCTTTTGTCCGTCACATTTGGATCATTTTCAAACTCGCCTAACGGTTCTACAATATAAATTCTTTCTTTCGCATCAGACCTGGCTAACTCAGCACCCCATTTGGCTGCGTTTAGTGTTCCGGTGAAATAAATATGGTTCGATTTTTTATCCTGATAATTGGATAAATGCAGCGGTTCAAGCAGATCCCCAATCTTCAATTCTGCCTTTGTCCCATGAAAAAACGGCCCAGGATCTAACACCTTTTGCTTGTCATTCATACAGCCACACCCCTTATCATTTTGACTTGCGTATAACAGTATACGGCTAGATATGGGCGAGAAACAGTCTATAAATTTCATTAAATTCGGGGTATAATGATAGTAGAGAGTTAGATGTGAACGGACATAAATACTGTAAATAAAGATGGAAATTTCGCATTCACACCAACAATGAAGAAAACAAGAATACCTTCCACAGCTGAAAGAGTCACAATCACTCCATGGTTCATTGGATATTCCTTCGCAATTAATTTCTGTCCTATATAATTCAAACCATAAAAAATGAAAAACAATAGGAAGAACATATAAAGAATCGTCATCATATAAACAACCCCTTTCTTATAATGGATATTTAACCAATTTTTACAATATATCATCAGACTATCATTTTAGAACAACTCGAACAATATGATCTTGCCAATAAAGTGAACAAAAAAAGCCAGCCACCCGCATAAGGTGATTGGCTTTTTTATCGTTACTTCCCGATGTTGTCTCCATTTTGTTGAATCAAGGTTTCATACCAATAAGAGCTCTTTTTGCGGATTCTTTTGAGGTCTTTTAGGTCAAATTCGTCGCGGTTTACGTAGATGAACCCGTAGCGCTTGGAGCATCCTTGGTGTGTGCTGATTAAGTCGATGGCTGACCACGGGCAATATCCGAATACCTCGACGCCGTCTGTGATTGCCCATTTGATTTGTTCAATATGCTTCTCTAAATAATCAATTCGATAATCATCCTGAATCGATCCATCTTCTTCTAGCTTGTCGAACGCACCCAATCCGTTTTCTGTGATAATAAGCGGCAGTTGATAACGGTCGTAAATCTCACGCATCGTTGAACGGAAGCCGACAGGGTCAATCTCCCAGCCAAAGGCATTTTTACTTAAGAACGGGTTGTTGCCTCCTTTGTAGACACCATCTTCACCGGATTTCAAATGCTGATCTCCGCCGCGTGCAAATTCGTCGTTGCCATCTCCTTTACTCGCTTCAACCGTTTGAGAGGTATAGTAGTTAAAGGCAATAAAGTCTGGTTTCGCGCTTTTCAAAATATCCATATCTCCCTCTTCGATGACAGGAAGAATGTCTTTTTCTTTCATGTACGCCCAAGCAAGGTTGTTATAACGGCCGAACACAGCCATATCAAGATAAAGCCAGTTGCGGATCGCATTGTAATTCGCCGCAGCAAGCACATCCTCAGGCTTTGGAGAAGCCGGATAAATGAGCGCGATGTTTGGCGCTGGTCCAATTTTCGCTTCAGGCAGCATTTGATGACAAAGCGTCATAGCTTTTGCCTGTGCAACGAGCATATGATGATTCTGCTGATACAGTTCTTTTTTTGGATTTTCTAAATTCGGATCAAGTGTACCAAGCGCTGATCCATGTAAGATCATCATGTTTTGTTCATTGATGGTCAGCCAGTATTTCACCTTCTGACCATACTCCTTGAATAGCACCTCTGCATAGCGTTCAAACGCATCCACTGTCCCGCGGTTAGACCACCCGCCCTTTACTTGAAGCGCATGAGGCAGATCAAAATGATACATGGTCACGATTGGTTCAATGTCATAGCGGCGCAATTCATCGATGAGTGAATGATAGAATTCAATCCCCTTTTGATTGATCTCCCCATCTCCATCTGGAATGATCCGTGTCCATGCAATGGAAAAGCGATAAGCCTTCAAGCCCATTTCTGCAAACATCTTCACGTCCTCTTTATAGCGGTGATAGTGATCGCTTGCGACTTTAAAATCCGTTGTGCCTTCAGGATAACTGGCTCTCATGTCAATGACAGAAGGCCCTTTGCCATCCTCATTCCACGCACCTTCTACTTGATAGGCGGAAGTCGATCCGCCCCAGAAAAAGTCCTTTGGAAATGGTGCTAGTGTTGAATATCTCATAATTTCTTCCTCCTCATAATTAAACTAGATGTAAAAATGACTGTCCCGGAGCAATTTGCTTCTCCTCTGTTTCAATAATATCGCTAAACTCACCGGAATTGGTAATAATCACTGGTGTTGTGACTAACAAACCGGCTGCTTGGATAGCTTCAATATCAAACTCAGCAAGCAGTTCACCTTCTGTTACGGTTTGCCCCTGAGTAACCTTCGGGGTAAAATGCTTTCCGCCTAATTGCACAGTATCCAGTCCAATGTGAATGAGTACTTCTGCTCCGCTTTCAGAAGTTAGACCATACGCATGTCCAGTTGGGAACACCGTTGTCACAACTCCTGATACTGGTGCAAACAGCTTTCCTTCTGATGGAATGATGGCTGCGCCCTTTCCTAGTGCACCAGATGAGAATGCTTTATCCTGCACTTCCTCCAGCTTGATGACCTCACCTTTTAAAGGACTTTTCACATGAGCTGCTTTGACCCCATGTTCGTTTTCAATTGCCGGTGCAGGAGCGGCTGCCGGCGTTTCATCTTCCTCTACCGGATCTTTAAATCCAATCAAATAGGTTAGGATGATAGAAAGGACGAACGAGACCGAGATTCCGATGATGAACCCTGTAAAGCCTTGACCGTAGAAAATCGGAAGTGTCAGTAAACTTGGAAGACCTGACGCAATCGCAATACTTTGTGAATAACCGATGATCGCACCGCCGACTCCGGCAGAGATAACAGCTGCAATAAATGGTTTTTTCAAACGTAGCGTGACCCCGTATACAGCTGGCTCTGTGATCCCAAACACGGCAGAAACTGCTGTTGATCCAGCCAAGGATTTCAGCTTTTTATTCTTTGTTTTCAGCATAACACCAATAGAAGCACCGGCTTGTGAGAAGACAGCTGGCGCAGTAGCCGGCTTGATATGATCTTTCCCATGGACTGCGATATTATTTAAAATCACTGGCACAAGTCCCCAATGAATACCGAAGATGACAAGAATCTGCCAAGCCATCGCAATTAAAGCACCTGCAAGTGTAGGACTAAAGGAGAATACTTTTAGTAAAACAGCTGCGATGCCGTTCCCTGCATACACACCAAATGGTCCGAATACGATGAGTGTCAGCGGAACAACCGTGACAAGTAAAATGAGTGGTGTAATAAAGTTTTTGACACTTTCATGAATGACTTTGTTAAAGAAACGTTCGATATATCCCATGACAAACACTGCCAAAATGATTGGGATGACCGTAGATGTATAAGACATTAAGACGACTGGAATTCCGAAGAAGGTCACATCTCCGCCGCCTTTTGACAATTCTTGAATAGTTGGGTAAATCAGTGCACCTGCAATCGTCACAGCGACAAACGGATTCGCTTTAAACTTCCTAGCAGAAGTGAATGCGAGCAATAATGGCAGGAAGTAGAACAAGCTGTCAGACGCAGCAAATAAAATTTGATACGACGTATCTTCAGGAGATAACCATTTCGCATTGATACAAATACCTAATAGACCTTTTAAAATACCTGCACCCGCCATGACACCGAGAAGTGGTGTGAAAATCCCCGATACAATGTCGACGAATTTTCCGAAAAGGCTTGTGCTCTCTTCACCTGATTTTGCAGAGGAAGCAGAGGAATCCTCTAATAGATTCGTAAACTCTCCAATTTCTCGATAAACCTCTGGTACGGTATTACCAATGACCACTTGAAATTGGCCGCCGCTTTCCATGACTGTGACGACACCATTTAACTTTTCAATGGCCGCTTTATCTGCTTTTGATCTGTCATTTAAAGTGAAGCGAAGTCTTGTGGCGCAATGCACCAATGAATGAACGTTTTTCTCTGTGCCAATGTGCTTGATAATGTCTTCTGCTAATTGACGATGACTCATACAAAAACCCCCTTTTTTTGAAAAAAATACGTTTTTGGGCAAAATAAAAACCTAAACGGGCACCAAAAATAGTCGCAGCTTGCTGTTGCGCTTTTTTAGTGAACGTTTAGGTTTTGCCTGCCGAACAGTCACAATCCTCTAAGACGATCATTGTGAAACCGTATTCTTTTATGTTTATGAGCAAATAGTACCACTCACCTTTTCTCATGTCAACGCTTTCTTTTAAAATCTATCATTATTTTTCTCGTTTGATCAGTCGATTCAAATGAATTGATAGATACAGCATCTCCTCTGATGTGAGATCTCGGTGATAGGTTTGATAGACATATTCTGCGATTTTCTTTGCGCAATCGTATGCTTTCGGATATTTCACTTTGATCAGCTGATATAAGTCCTGATCTTCGCTGACAAGCAGTGTTTCATTAATCAGACGCTGGACGAAAAAGCGCAAATGCGTGAGAAAACGATAAAAGTTGAGTGAGTCTTCATCAAATTCCATGTTGAGATGATATTTCACAATGGTGAGAATAGCATTGACTTCCTTTGTAATATTGACCGTCGTATTCATATCCTCATTGAGCTCTGCGTTAATGATATGCATCGCAATAAAACCTGCTTCATCCTCAGGCAGTTCAATATGAAGACGCTCTTCAATCATCTCAAGACAGTCCTTTGCCACAAGAAATTCATCTTTGTATAAGCGTTTAATCTCCCAAATAAGCGAATTCTCAATCAGATGATTTTTCTTCAACCGTTCGATGGCGTAATGAATATGGTCTGCCAGCGATACATGCAGACTTTCATTTAATCTTCGGTTCAGCTTTGTATGTGCATATTGGATCATTTCCTCCGTCACCTTGACCACATCATACGGAACCTCTTGAAGCAGCATTTTCATCCGCTCGTGAACGGAATGATCCTCTAGGCGGAAGACTTTATCAATTAACGCTTCGTCCACCGGGTCGCCGGGACGTCGCTTGAAAGCAATGCCTCTGCCCATGACGACGATTTCTTTCCCTTGTTCATCTATGACACTAATGACATTATTGTTTAGAACCTTTTGAATCTGCATTTCCAAACACCTCCGTCTATCACCAACAACTTTACTCAAAATATGCTCTCATCTTAACACAACTGTCAAATCACTTGGTGTTTTTATCTGACTTTTGCAATATAATTCATAAATTATTCTACCTCATCATTACTGGTCTGATCGTGCATCAGCCTGCATACATTACTCCAGAGGAGGTGTCCTTCTATGAAGGCTTTTTTCTGGTCTGCATCATTTTTATTCTTTCTCATGTTCTCACTCATCATTCTAGGCATCGTGTTCTGGCTGAGTGGACAAGGCTTAGGTCAGCTTTGGAGATATGTGCTCATTTCACTTGTCACAGCTGCCGTTTTGCGCGGCGTCATCACTTGGCTGAAGCAGCATGTGATGCATCATTCATCCAAATAAAAACGGCTGCCCGCAATGTTCAGGCAGCCGTTTCTTTATTCTTTGGTTGCCGCAGCTTCTTTCTGAGAAGCACGCAGCTCATCATTAATTTTTTTCGCATCTTCTAAAAATTCTGTTTCATATCCACTTTTGAGTGCCCACATATAAAATAGCAGAGCAACCACTGTAATCAGTGCCATGTCCCAGCCATAATGAATGACGTTATAACCCCCGAATTTGTCACTGCCAAGGCAAGAAATCGTCATCATCACAAGCAAGTACACAACCATCCAAGCACCCGCTTTAAAGTTGCGGCCGAAGCCTTTCCACTTCGCTTTTGCTTGATAGTAAAAATAGATAGGGAGACCGATGAGAATAATGAACAGCACCTGACCTGTTAACGGCCATCTTGCCCAATACAGCGTCAATGAGGCAAAGACAAAACCGAGAGGAGCAATGATGCTGAGTCCTTTTATTCGAAGCGGTCGATATAAATCTGTCCCTGTCTTTCTCAGCGTCATGACGGTCACTGGTCCAGTCAAATAAGAAATGAGCGTTGCGACAGAGATAATTTCAGCAAGCACACCCCAGCCTCTAAATAAAAACAGAAAGATAAACGATACGGCTAAGTTAAAAAACATTGCTGGACGAGGCACGCCGTAAATAGGGTGCAGGCGGCCAAGCACACTTGGCATGTATTTGTTTTTTTCCATTCCATAAATCATACGAGACGTCGTTGCGGTATACGTAATGCCTGTACCAGAAGGTGACACAAATGCATCCGCATATAAAATCAGAACAAGCCAGTTAATCCCAAGTGCAATGGCAAGGTCCGCAAATGGCGAGTTGAAATTCAAATGGCCCCATCCATTCACAATCATAGATGGATCAACAGCACCGATAAAGGCGACTTGTAAAAGGACATAAATCACAGTTGCAATGAAAATCGATCCGACAATGGCGATTGGAATCGACCGGCCTGGATTTTTTGCCTCACCGGCCATATTAATCGGGCTTTGGAAGCCATTGAAGGCAAACACAATCCCTGATGTCGCAACTGCCGTCAGCACACTCGCCCAGCCGTTAGGAGCAATACTTGTTCCAGAAGTAAAATTCTCACTATGAAAACCTACGAATAAGAGCGCACCAATTGTTAATCCTGGAATGACAATTTTAAACACGGTAATGAATGTATTTGCTTTTGAAAATAACCCAACTGTCCAATAATTCAGCAGAAAGTAAATCACAAGAAGCACACTGGCAACCATAAGCCCTTCTGTCGTCAACACCCCTTTTGTAACCAAATGGGTTGTCCACTTTGCCCACTCCCAAGGCCATGAGCTCATGTACTGGACAGAAGCAACCGCCTCAACAGGAATGACAGAAACAATGGCGATCCAGTTCGCCCAAGCTGCAATAAACCCAATAAAAGATCCGTGTGAATATTGCGTATATTTCACCATTCCGCCTGCCTCTGGAAACATCGATCCGAGTTCACTATAAGACAAAGCGATAAATAAAATCACAACCATCCCAATCAGCCAGGATAAAATAGCAGCAGGGCCGGCGATTTGAGCCGCACGCCAAGCACCGAAGAGCCATCCTGAACCAATGATTGAGCCAAGACCTACCATCATTAAAGCGAAAGTTCCCATCCTACGATGCAAATGATTCATGTTCATAACACCTTTCGATTAAAATACAGAGCATGTGTCAAGCAAGCATCTCTCTTTCAAAGCAGCTCACTTTTCATTTTACTGGCAAATATTTCTTCTAATGAACCTTTATCCTTGTTCATTTTTTCGCCTGTTATATTATCTCTCAATTCTTCATTTTCTGAAATAGTCGAACATGCTTATTTCAAAAGAAAGCGCTTTTTCAACTATTCAATCTATTAGACTGAATAACTACCTTTACCCTTATTTTGAAAAAAACAAAACAAAAAAGATAGAGGAAATGACTTCCTCTCCCTTCTAAACCCCGCCATGTATAGAAAAAAAGGATAGAGGGGGTTCCCTCTATCCTTGTGAAATCGCTTGTTCTTTTTCAATGACAGCTAGTCTTTCTTGAACTTCCTCTTCAGATAAATTGTGCTGTTTCACATACAGGTTCCGTTCGCTTGTGCGGCATTCATGACTGCAGCTGCGCATATACTTATGCTCACTCTCTTCAGTGGCAATCATCTTGCGGTTACATGCAGGGTTCGCACAGTTCACATAACGCTCGCAAGGCTCACCAGTGAAGAAATCTTTTCCGACAACCACATGCTCTGTTTGATTCACTGGTACTGTTAAGCGATTATCAAACACATAGCATTGACCGTCCCATAGCTTTCCTTGTACTTCTGGGTCCTTTCCGTAAGTGACAATTCCGCCGTCAAGCTGAGAGACATCTTCAAAGCCTTCACGCTTTAACCAGCCGGAGAATTTCTCACAGCGTACGCCGCCTGTGCAATAAGTCAGGATTTTTTTCCCTTCAAGAATCTCTTTATTATCACGAATCCACTCAGGTAATTCACGGAATGTCTCAATATCAGGACGGACTGCCCCTCTGAAGTGACCCACATCAAACTCGTAATCATTACGTGCATCAATCACAACAGTATCAGGTGATTGCATTTGCTCGTAAAATTCGACCGGGCTAAGATGTTTCCCCGTTAATTCTAACGGATTCACGTCATCCTCAAGGCTAAGGTTCACTAGTTCATTCCGATGGCGGACGTGCATTTTCTTAAATGCATGACCATCTGCTTCGTCAATTTTGATCGGCATAGACGCAAAGCGCGGATCTTCTTTTAACGCTTGCATGTACTTGTCCGTTTGCTCAATGGTTCCAGAAACCGTTCCGTTCAAGCCTTCTGCTGACACGAGGATACGGCCTAACAAACCAAGCTCCTTACAGAATGCTAAATGCTCTGCTGTAAACGTCTCTGGATCCTCAATGGGGACATATTGATAGTAAAGTAAAACGCGATATTGTTTTTCCATCTATATAAACACCTCTTAAATTTAATCAAAACATACCATTCTTTATCATACAGGAAATACATACCTAAAGGCAATGTCGGCGGCTTAATTCCATAAAACGGAAGGGTCTTTCTTCTCATATTTATTTGACAGAACTTTCTGTAAAATGAGATGATTTATGAATAATATGATGTAGTAAAGGAGCAATGATGATCCATGATCCAGCCAGAGGATATTGTCAGAAGCGGTCCTAACCAATTTATTTCTCAAAAGGGAATATATCATGAACTAGATTCCATTGTATCTGCTTTTCAGTCACCTGCTGTGGTGACAGGATATGATTCATACCAAGCTTTTTCACAATACACAAAGCTGCCGACCGAGTGGCCTGTCATTCAGCACAAAGGATACAGTTCACCCAATGCGGTCACACGGATCGCAGAAGAGCTTAACGGATCAGATGTGATTATTGGCATCGGAGGCGGAACGATTTTAGATACCGCCAAATCAGTTGCAGACGCTCTTCAAATCGAAGTTATCATGGTACCAACGATTCCCGGCACTTGTGCTGCCTCTACACCACTCAGCGTCATTTATGATGATAAGGGCAATTTCATGAGAGTCGATTATCATAAACGATCCAGCTACCTCACCGTAATTGACCATACTTTTTTGCTTTCCTCTCCTCTTTCCTACCTTCAAAGCGGAATTGGTGATACGCTGGCAAAATGGTATGAAGCGGAAGCGATTATTCGTAACACAAAAGGCGCTTTGCCGCTCATGGTGCATGCTGCACTAAAGCAGGCGGTATATGTTAGAGACATTCTTCTTTCTCATAGTGAAGAAGCGGTGAACAGCTTAAAAACAGGTCAGTTTTCACAAGCATTTGCAGATGTGACAGATACGATTATTACGTTAGCCGGAACAGTCGGAGGCTATGGGGGACGTTATGGAAGAATGGCAGGAGCCCATGCCATTCATAATGGATTGACATTTATTGAAGAAACGCATCATGTGTTACATGGACAAAAAGTGGCTTATGGCATCCTTGTCCAGCTTGCCGCAGAAAACCGAATGTCCGAGGTAGAGGAATTACTTGAACTCTACCAAACACTTGGATTACCTAAAAATATGCGCGATCTTGGTATTACAACTCAGCTGGACGAGGCGGCACTTACAGTGGCAAACCATGCTGCACGTAAAAATGAAACCTTTTGTTTGATTGGAGACTATGATAAAGAAAAGATTATCGACGCCATTCAAATCATTGAGACCTTTCAACCTCAAAAAATGTCTACACATGAAGGCAAATAAAAAAGCACAGGCATCGCACCTGTGCTTTTCTTTCGATTAAAAATTAAAGTTATCTGGATCTGGACCTGTGCGCTCATCTTCATTGAGCTGATCAATGACACCCATCTCATGTGTGGACAGCTCGAAATCGAAGACTTGTGTGTTTTCGATGATTCGGCTCTTCGTCACAGATTTTGGAATGGTGATAATGCCGTGCTGTAAGTCCCAGCGAAGAATCACTTGCGCTACTGACTTGTCATGTTTTTTCGCGATATCCTGAAGAACAGGATGGTTTAGAAGCTTCCCGCTTCCTAATGGCGACCACGCCTCTACATGAATTCCTTTCGATTTGCAGTAGTCTCGTAAAGGCTCCTGCGTCAGCTTCGGATGCAGCTCGATTTGATTCACCATTGGCACAACTTCTGCCTCTTCCAATAAATCCTCTAAATGATGCTGATGGAAATTACACACTCCGATCGCTCGAACGCGTCCATCCTTATATAGTTTTTCTAGCGCTTTCCATGTTTCTTTATATTTGCCTTCAACAGGCCAATGAATTAAATAAAGGTCTAATACATCTAGCCCCAGCTTGTTCATACTTGTTTCAAAGGCTTCGAGTGTTGATTCATAGCCTTGATCATTATTCCAGACCTTCGTCGTAATGAATAGATCATCGCGAGAGATGCCTGATTGCTGAATGGCTTTGCCTACCCCTTCTTCATTTTGATAGGCTGCTGCTGTATCAATGCTGCGATAGCCCGCTTCAAGAGCGTCTTTGACGGCATTTACAGCCTCATCTCCATCTTTTACTTGCCATACACCAAAGCCTAGCTTCGGCATTTTTACTCCGTTTGCTAATGTGACTGTATCTGTTAATCCACTCATCAAACAAACCTCCGCTTCCTTTTTACTTACCAAGCACTATACCCGAATTTTCTATTGATCATGCATGAATGTTCGTTGGTGTTATTTGATATATTGTCCTATATCGACCTGATTGGCGTCAACGATTTGGTATTCGCTTGTTTGATCTTTCTTTTTAGAAAAATTATATGCCGTTAGAAATGCCTGATCATAGAAAGTCATCGTATGGTGAACGCGGTGGTGAAATTATATGGATAACCAAGAAAAATGGCCCTCTATCAAATCATTAGAGAAAGAACTTCAAATCCCAGATACCACATTACGAGGATACATTCGTCAACATGGTCATCATTTGAACATATAGAAAAACGGAAAAGCAAATGAGTCCATTCCTTTGCTTAAAAAAATTCGTGGTTTATACGTAGAAGGAAAGTCTATAGAAAACATTGAGACCATCCTCACTAATGAGGGACATCCAATCACTATCACAATAGACAATCATACAGAAAGTACAGTATTGACGCTGAATGAGTCGATAGAGGAAATAAAGAATACTCTCAACTCACAAATGAATGAACAAAAACAAATCATTCAATCTCTTATTCAGACAATTAACGAACAGCAATACTACATCGAAGCTAAGCTTGAGGAACGCGACAAACACCTCATAGAGACTTAAAAAAAAATGAAGAAATGAAAAAACAGAATGCTGCTGCTCAACAAAAAAGGTGGTGGCAATTTTGAAAATAGGACACCTATGTGTGAGTGCTAAAATCTCTCGATTTCAGAAGAAGCCGACTCAATAGTCGGCTTCTTCTGCTTCTTCAAACCACAATCATCCTTATAATTGAAAATATCTTTAATTACGAATACTAGATAAATAACGTTTTCCACCCTGTTTAGAAGTAAAATATTCTCGGGTAACATTTTTTCTATTATTAGTATGATAACTGACATAGATCTTGTAATTAGCACGACTTGTAACAATTGCTGTATGATCCATCCAACCATCAGGCCAAGGTAAACCTATTTTATTATTATAATCATAATGATATACATCTCCAAGTGCTGCATTCTCATATACATCTTTCACGGTTTTCATTTTTATACCACCCGGTTCAAGTATATAGTTTCTAAAAGAACCTGCATTAATCCAAGCATTTGTATAAGGTTTCCATTCTTTAAAGTATGGCATAGAACCCGCTCTTAATGCTTGAGATACAAAATTAGTACAATCAGCATTTTTCCAATATTTATAACTCTTGTTTGGTTTTAATGCATATTTTTCCGCATATTGCATAGCTTTCCAACGATTATATCCTTTAACAGAAGAAGCTGAAACTACTAGTTCAGAACTACTTAAAGATTTAGCAGTATTAACTTCATTTTTTTTATTTTCTTGAACCTCTTCTTTATAATTTTTTAAAAATTGATCCAATTTAATATCAGAAGAATCTTGACCTTCATTTTCAAATTCTAAAGTAGGAGACTCGGAAATCGAAGCCTTCTTCATCAAAGTTTTGGACTGTTTACTCACATTCTCTTTTGTAATATCTAATTTAATATTGTCACCTAAACTAGTTTCAACGTTATCTTTTCCAAACACAAAATTTCTAATAATATAAGCTTCAACAAAAGTCTTACTTCCTTGCTTATACGTTTCAACATCTTCTATTTCATATGTGAAACTTTTCAATTTTTGTTTATCAACGCTAGTCGTAGCATAAAATACAAGAACAGCTTCATCTGTGTCTGTTAATTTCGAAACATTTTTATGAGCAAAAGGCTCATTATTTTGAAAATCAGTCTTCTGTTGTTCAAGCATCACTTTCAATTCTTTTAATCCTATATCTTTAGATACATAGACCTTCTCTTGTTCTTCATTCTCAGATGAAGCAACTACATTATTAGATACAAAAAGCAAAGTTAACAAGCAAACAAAAGCAAAAGTTAATAAAATTTTCTTCATAAAATCCTCCAATGTTTTATAATATAGGTAACATTTATCATTTACATAATTAGTAATATAACATATTATACATAAAGGAATAAAGGAAAATAGGAGGAAAAAATGAGAAAGAGAACTAAAATTATCTTATCAATATTAGCAACACTACTAATTGTATTAATATTAATGCCACCTCTTTCACCAGTATTCTTCAATAACTCCTCGGAAAAAGGTGCTATAAGACACGAAATTTATAAGCAAGGATACCCGTATCAAAGCTATTTCACAATTCTCCAAAAAAAAGAAAGTGATGATCCTTCAAGTAGTCTTTACTCTTTAATATTATTTAATGCCTGGAAAAACAAAGCTGGAAATCCATCTATATGTTATTCTAAAAAGGTAACAGAAGGTGAGTACAAAGTTAATTGTGGAACAGCTCCATAAAAATAAAGCAGGCTTATATAAGCCTGCTTTAATTAATTATGTAATTCTTAATGCCAACGTGCCATGACCTCAAACGTCTCATTGGCTACCTCATCATCATCTTCTTCAATTCTGACAAGATCCCCATCATCAGCATCAGTCAAATTGAGTTCCTTATGAATCTCCTTCAAAATCCCACCATAGCAGATCCACCGCCGTGCACTAAGTGCGTCATCTAAATAATAGACCGTATCCAAATTTTCCTCAGTCACTTCATTACCTTGTATCACGTCATTCACTGGATACTTAGAAATCTCTAAAATAGCTTTCTGCTCTTCCATTTCTGCGTGCACTTCTTTTTCAATCGATTCCGCATTAATTCCCTTTTTTCCTTTGACCCGCTGCACGTGAACAATCGGTGTATAATCCAATTTTATCGCACGCTTCCAAAGGCTTGTCCACTCTGCCTGCTTTATATAACGTTTACCAGTGAAATAGCTTCTCTTCACGGGAATTGGTACATGAAAATGAGGGTGGTATGTATTTTGTTCATGATGTTTTGTAATCTCTAAAGCTCTAAAATATCCAAGAACCGAAGTTTTCACAGCTTTATATCCAAACAATCGGTTCCACGCTTTCATCATATCTGAAATCGCCTGTTTCAGGTCGTCCCCATCAACGTTTCTAACTGTCAAAGTGAGAAATATCCATGCAGGCTTATATTGCCTGTTTGCTTCTTCAACACTTATTCTCATACACCATGATCAAATAAGACTCTTTTGAGGCTTTTTTGGCTTTTTCAACCTATCTCCTCCTTCTATTCACCACACCTATCAAAACAGCGAAATCCAATCATCCTCCTCAGAGAAAACCCGAATCCCATGCTGTTTTAGCAAGGCGGATGTCACACCATCCCCAGCTTTTGTCCTGCCGTTAAAATCACCGCGATAAATCATCCGGCTGCCGCAGGAAGGGCTGTACTCTTTTAACACAACTGCTGTCGCTTTCAGAGACTGAACCTGTTCCAGCGTGGCCGTCGCACCTTTTACATACATCTCCGTGACATCAGTTCCATGCACATCAATCACGGAGGCGAGACCCTGTAATACATCATGTCCGTCTCCGCCAATGATTTCCGCGGGAGGTCTTGGCGTGGAGAAACCGCCAAGCAGCTCAGGACAAACTGTGACTGCCTTTCCCTCTTGAACAAGCTCTTCAATACGCTGATCTAATCGATGGCTGCCATTATAACGAACCTTCAACCCAGCAAGACAAGCACTGACGACAATCATGTATGTTCCTCACTTTTTTTGCTGACTTTAAAATAAATACAGACAGGCAAGAAACATATCGTATTCACCAAAAAGGGCAGAGCACAATACAAAGCAGCAGCCCAAATTGATCCTTCAACTCCTGTGATGCCAAAAAAGTAAACAAATAATAGCAAGCTGACAAACAATCCCACGAATGGCATGATGAATGCGTATTTTTTATAATTTTCTATCATTTCTTTCTCCAATGAGGCTCCCTCCCTTTCATCATGGCCAAGAACAACGTTAATATATGTTAATTTTACCATAAAAAAACCGAAACCATCATCTCCTTTTGTGCGATGGTTTCGGTTTTTTATCTATATCTTTTCTTTCCAAGCCTTTAAGAAGCGCTCAATGACTTGTAATTCATCCTCATGAAACTGGTGGAGAAATTCTAAATAAGACATGACTGCTTTATCATGTAGTTCATCATGCAGCGCAGCCAATTGCTGCCCTTCCTCTGTCAAAGAATAATAGACAGATTTCTTATCCCCTTGCCGGTGGCAATAGTCCACCATGCCTTTTTCAATTAGTTTTTTCACGGCCTTTGTAATTGCTGGCTTTGATAGTTTCAGTTGTTGAGATAGAAATGTATTATTTGATTCGTTTGGATTGGCTTGAATCATGGATAAAATGTGAAGCTGTGTGAGTGTCCATTCTTGTTTGAGTGTATCAGTCGTGGTAATCAGTGGGTCTGTTGGATCATTCCGTCTCTTTTCCCTATGCATAATCAGATCTTGAATCGCTTTTAATACAATCTGCTCTTTTGTTTCCATCTGAACCTCCACTCTTAACTGGTTAATAAAATGGTACTAATAATTAAGAAAGGAGTCAAAAGAAATGTCGACGTGAGTAAAATAATAGGTCAACAGACCCAAAAATTACATATGTACTTTTTTACTAGACTCCCCTCATCCTGTCACATGCTATAATCATGGGGATGTCATCCAATTTATCATAATGAAAAGGTGAGCTAAATGAAACCCGAACAACAAATGGCCATTCGCCAATTAGAAGAAAAGATACACCTGTTTTCTTCTGCTGTGAACGGAACCTTTCTCGCAACTGACGATTTCGTTCTATCCAATACTCATATATCGACTGACACGTTCAATTTGTTCTTACCGACATCAGCTCAAATCCAAGATCCGAAAAAAGTGAAAGCAGCCATTGAACACATGCGGTCACAGAAACTCATCTTCAGCACATGGATCGATCACCATTTACTCCATCCTGATTGGGCTGACTTATTGAAGGAATATGAGCTTCAAGAGGTCGAACGCAATACCATCATGATGCTTGAGCATACAGGTGATATTGATCCAGTCACATCCTCATCACTTACAATCAAGGAAGTACTTGATGAGCAGACTCTCTTTGATTACAAACATATCTTTATTGAACTATTCAAAGGGTCGACTGAGGCCGCCGCCTTAGAAGTTTATTTCCAGCGTTTTTCGATTGAATCATTACACTCAAAAGCCCGCATGTTCGTGGGGTATGAACACCATAAGCCGGTCACAACAGGCTTATTATTCGAGACAAACGACAGCTACGGTATTTATGATGTCATAACAAGGGCAGAACACCGCGGAAAAGGACTTGGCAGTGACATGTTTCATTACCTTCTAACCCAGACAGAGAATAAACAAAAGTGTGTCATCTTACAAGCATCAGCGGACGGAAAAAATATTTACCAACGTGCCGGCTTCCAACCAATCAGCGAAATGGCCGTTTTTGAATAGAATGGTATTTTGATTTTGAAACGAACATAAAAAAGCTGCCTATCTTTAGGCAGCCATAGATTGTTGACAAAGGGCTAAAATGATCTTGATTTTAGCCCTTTGTCTTCTATTCAGCATGATGCTGACGATCCATATAAAGCGGCGGTCTCTTAAGCGAAATCACCGCACAGCTAAAGGCAATCAGTACAAACACAGCACCGAATTTAGCCAGATCAACAGATGAACCGGTCATCGTAAACATGACTCCGCCAACCGCTGATCCAATCGAAATGCCGATTTGCAAGGCCGATGTATTTAAGCTCTGCTGAATATCCGACGTGACCGGATCTGTTTGAATCAAATAGCTCTGCAAAGCAGGCGTCAATGCCCAGCTGAGCGCACCCCAAAGGACAACCATCACCATAAAGAGCGCGAACACACCCGCTGTATAAGGAATGGTAAACATGACAACCGCAAACGCTATTGTCACAAGCAAAATGGCTTTCCCTGAACCCAGTCTGTCACTCAGCCAGCCGCCAAACCCATTCCCGCCTATAGACGCAAGCCCGAAGACCAAATAACAAATACTAATCCAAAACGGGGTCATATGCAGAACTTCCATCAGAAATGGCGTGAAATAAGAATAAAGCATATAATGTCCTGCAAGCATAAACAAACTAATCAGGTGTGCACTAAAAATTTTCGGATGCCCTAAAGAACGAATCTGCTCTCTAAGAGGCGTGACTTTTTCAACAGGCATTTTTTCCAATAGAAAATAGATCAGCACCATCGATATGGCAGAAAGAATACTGATTCCTAAAAACATCACTCTCCAGCCAAAGCTCTCTGTAATAAAAATACCGATCGGTACACCGAGAACAAGTGAGGAACTAATGCCAATAAAAATCAATCCTAATGCTTTTGCACGATGCGCTGGTTCCACTAATTTGGCAGTGATCGTCAAAGATAACACCACCACAAGCGCTGTGCTCATTGCGATCAATACCCGTGAGATCATCACAAGGGCAAAGGTCGAGCTAAAATAAGTGAACACATTCCCTAATGTAAACACCAATAACGCGATTAAATAAAGACGCTTTCGTTCGATTTTGGCTGTGGCGGTCAGCAGCACAGGTGCTGATATGGCATACACAATCGCAAATACCGTAATGAGCTGCCCAGCTGTTGCAAGAGACACATTCAAATCCTCTGCAAGGCTTGGCAGAATGCCCCCGACCACAAGCTCAACTAATCCAACCGCAAAAGTAGAAACGGCTAATAAATATACTCTCCAGTTCATGTCTAACATCCCTTCTCTCTATATCATCGCTTTCACTTTTGATACAGGGTGCAGACAAACAAAAAAACCCTGATTACAAAAAAGGAAAGCGCGCTTTTGTAATCAGGATTTATCGGATCCTGGTAGAAACCCTCAAACCATATTATTGAGGTTATACAAGTCTATTTTTTTCTTCAAATATATTAGCATAGCCTTTCATAACTCGCAAGCTGTAAAAATAGAAAAATACTGCCATTCCAATCCTTAAGCAAAAGGCGCCAAAAAGGCAATCAGAACAACTTGCTTTCTCCTTCATTTACAGGTAAACTGATGAAAAATCAACGAACAAGGATCAACGTAGATCTGGAATAGTAGCTTGAATCGATCTTTAACAGAGAGGGAACGGTGCTGAGAAGTTCCTACTGACATCTTCAAGTGAACCTGCCGATTTAGTTCTGTTTCATACAGCGGTTCATACCGTTATCATGAATTGAGTGTAAAGCTGTGCTTTAAATTAGGGTGGTACCACCAGGAATGGTCCCTAACTTAAAGTACAGCTTTTTTGTTTTTTAAAAAGGAGGAACCTGCAATGTCAAAGAAACAATTTGTTGAGAAAATTACAAGCATGGAAGACGACTTTGCCCAATGGTATACAGATGTTGTCACAAAGGCGCGGCTCGTCGATTATTCAAGCGTGAGAGGCAGTATGATCATTCAGCCGTACGGCTTTAAAATCTGGGAGAATATTCGCGACGAACTTGACCGCCAGATTAAAGAAACGGGTCATGAGAATGTCTATATGCCGCTCTTTATCCCAGAGAGCCTGCTGCAGCAGGAAAAGGATCATATCGAAGGCTTTGCTCCTGAAGTGGCGTGGGTCACACATGGCGGTGAATCCGAATTACAAGAAAGGCTCTGCGTCAGACCAACCTCTGAAGTGCTGTTCGCTGAGCATTATAAAAACATTATTCATTCCTACCGCGATTTACCAAAGCTATATAACCAATGGGCCAATGTCGTCCGCTGGGAAAAGACAACACGTCCCTTCCTTAGAACCCTTGAATTCCTATGGCAGGAAGGACACACGTGCCATGAGACTGAGCAAGAAGCGATTGAAGAAACAGAAAGAATGCTTCACACTTACGCTTCTCTTTGCGAAGATCTCCTTGCCATTCCTGTCATTAAAGGGAGAAAAACAGAGAAGGAAAAATTCGCCGGCGCTCGCTTCACCTATACGGTCGAAAGCTTGATGCATGATGGAAAAGCGCTCCAAACTGCCACTTCTCATTTCTTCGGGAACGGATTTGCAAAGGCGTTTGGCATTGAATTTTTAAACCGTGAAGGAAAACTAGAGCATGTCCAGCAGACTTCATGGGGCTTCACAACAAGAATCATCGGCGCTATGATTATGGTGCATGGCGACGACAGAGGGCTTGTCCTCCCACCAAATATTGCGCCAACCCAAGTGCGTATCGTGCCAATCGCTTCTCATAAAGAAGGTGTGCTGGATCATGCCTACGAATTGAAGGATCGCCTCGCCCGCATCGCACGTGCTGACATCGATGCAAGCGATAAACAGCCTGGCTGGAAATTCAACGAATGTGAAATGCAGGGTATTCCGCTTCGTGTAGAAGTAGGACCAAAGGACATCGAAAAAGGACAGGTGATGCTCGCAAGACGAGACACTGGTGAAAAGCAAGCTGTCACGTTAGATGCACTTGAACAAACCATCACAGCAACGCTTGAAGACATCCAGCAGACCATGTACGAAAAGGCAAAAGAACGATTACATGAAAAAACATCACAAGCCCACACGATCGAAGACATCGAGCAAATTCTTGCGGAAGAAAACAGATTGATTAAAGCCATGTGGTGCGGTGACGAAGCCTGTGAAAACGATATTAAAGAAAGAACAGGGGCGACTTCACGCTGTATCCCATTTGAACAGGAAACCATTTCTGACACATGTGTCTGCTGCGGAAAGCCTGCATCTGATATGGTGTTCTGGGCGAAAGCCTATTAAGAATATGAACGATAAAGAAGCATCTCAGGATGCTTCTTTTTTTGTTAAAAAGACCCAAACACCCATTGACCTCACCTGCATGATCCCCTATAATTCATATTAATATAATCGGTTTTTAAGACTTTAACTGGAGTGGTGATATATGAAACGCTGGCCCTCATTCTTTGCCGAACGCTGTCCTAAATGTAGAACAGCATTAGAAGTCTCAAAGTCCAATGCCCTGCAAGGCAAAGTCGTGAAAACATGTCCCAACCTTCATTATCAAAAAGAGTACCACCCCGCACTAGAAACGTATATCGAGCACGATGATGTCAAATAAAAAAGACCAACACGTTTGCTCTGTTGGTCTTTCTTTTATAAAATATCCAGCCAAATTTTGACCGCTGTCGCTGTAATCATTACAGCAAGGGCCCATTGCAAATAGACGGCGTTGATTTTCTGACCGACCTTAGCACCAAGCGGAGCGGCTGCCAAACTTGCGGCCATCAGCACAATCGCAGGAAGAAGCATGACTTGACCCGTCAATACCTTTCCAGTCGATGCGCCTATAGCAGAAAGAAATGTAATCGCAAGTGACGACGCTATCGTCATCCGTACAGGAATTTTTAAAATAGACAGCATGACAGGTACTAAAATAAATGCACCGCCTGCGCCTAATACCCCGGAAACACTGCCAATTACAAAGGCAATACCTGATGCCAGTCCTTTATGAAAAGTGACTTCACCCTCTGCGTCTGCACGCTGTCCTTTTTTCGGAATCAGCATGAGAATAACCGCCACAATGGCAAGTAATCCATAGACGAGGTTCATCCCTTTCTCTGGCATAAAATGTGATACATAACTGCCTAATAAGCTGCCCGCCAATATACTGCTTCCCATATATAAAATCAGCGAGCGATGTAAATATCCGCTTTTCCGATACGCCAGTACACCACCCAGCGTCGAAAAAAGCACTTGAATGGCGCCAATCCCTGAAACCTCGTGTGCTGATAATGCCATCACACCGAGAAGAGGCGGGATATAAAGCAGCATGGGATAGTTGATCACAGATCCGCCGATCCCCACCATTCCTGATAAGAAGGAACCAATACATCCGATGATAAAAAGTGTAATCAAAAACGCAAAATCCACGCTGGTCTCCTCCTTTGCAAAAGGAAAAGGGGATCTTCAGCAGATACCCCTACATCCTTTAGGACCCTTTTCTCATCCAGAACTTCAGCACGCGACCTTCTTCTGTCTGCGTGATCAATTCATGTCCGCTTGACTTCGCCCATGCAGCTAAGTCAGCTTTAGCCCCTTTATCTGTTGCATGTATTTCTAAAACTTGACCTTCCGCCAAGTCGTTCATTTTTTTCTTTGTTCGAATAATCGGCATTGGGCATGCAAGCCCTGTTACGTCTAATAGTTGATCAGATGTCATTTGATCGTTCCTCTTTTCTTATTTTATTGAACATTACCGAATCGCACAACGGTTTGGACCAATTTCCATTTCCCGCTGCTCTTCATCGTCTGGAGTCAATTTCCCCATGTTGGTATACCGAATGTCTTGATAGGCGTTTGGCTGTGCAGGAAGATTCTTCGTGACCATTTGTCTAAATACATCTTCATCTTCAATGTTCAGTCCATGATTTTCTTCAAATAGAACGCCAAGTTCCTTCCAAACGCTTCCGTCTTCATTCACTTCTTCCATGATCATGAAATGCGCAGGTAAAACAATTAATTCTTTCGAAAGCGCCATATATCGGTCATAAAGTGTTTCTCTCAAATCACCTACCCAGTCCTCCGCCAGTCCAGCGAGATCAGGTCTTCCGATAGAATCAACGAACAAAATATCACCTGAAAGAAGAAATTGATTGTCTACGATAAAAGATGTTGAGCCGATCGTATGTCCCGGGGAATAAATGGGTTGAATGTCGATGGAAGCTGTTCCAATCGTTATCCGCTGTCCTTCTTCAAGATGTTTGTACTCAAAGGTTACCTCTTCTGCATCTTTTGGTGGCAGCCAGTAAGCAGCTCCTGTCTGATCAGCTAGTTTTTTCCCACCAGAAATATGATCCGCATGAAGGTGAGTATCCAGCACATGCGCCACCGAAACATCATGCTTTTTCGCAAAATCGATATAGACCTCCGTCATTCGAGCAGCATCCACAACCGCAGCTTCTCCATTGGACATGATCATATAGGACAGACACCCTTTGCCCATCCGTACAAATTGATACAGCTCTCCACCGCCGCTTAAATCACCAATCTTCACTGGCTCGACATGCTCACTCCATGCCTTCATACCACCTTGTAAATAACTGACCGTTCTGCCCGCCTCTGACAGCATCTCCGCCACCATAATAGAGGAGCCCTCTTTGGCACACACAACGAGCACTTCTCGGTCTGTTGGTACTTTCTCGACCATATCCTCTACGCCATCAAGAAGCTCAAAGTAAGGCACATTGATATAATCAACGGCTTTTCCTTCAATCTTCCAGTCCTGTACATCTGATTCGTTTCGTACATCTAACAAAAAGATGGGCTCTTTGTTGATAATCTTTTTTGTTAACTGTTCTGCTGTCATTTCTTTTACAGACATCGTTTTATTCAGCTCCTATTTTTCAATCTCTCCTGTCCAGCTGTTCATGCCTGGCACTATATTCACTAATTGTTGAAATCCTTTTTCTTTTAACTTTTGCGCGGCTAATTCACTTCTTCTGCCTGAATGACAGATGAGGTAAATAAGCGTATCCTGGCTCAATTCTTCTGCACGGTGTTCGACTTCTCCAAGAGGGATGTGAACAGCTCCTGGAATATGCCCTGCCTCGTATTCATCTAGCTCCCGTACATCTAAAATAAACAAAGATTGATCTTCTTTTACCTTCTGTTGGAACGTATTCAAAGGTATTTCTGAAATCATTGACTCCCCTTCTTTCTCTTGCACTCCACCCTTACGTATCAAATGATGAAGCACCTGTCCTTCTACTTTTGTTCCTAAAAATTCGTGGCCGGCACTCTTTGACCATGCCGCTAGATCCGCTGCTGATCCTTTATCGGTAGCTTGCACCTCAAGCACGTCTCCTGGTAATAGCTCATTCATTTGTTTTTTTGTTTTCACAATCGGCATCGGACATGCCAATCCTTTTGCATCTAAAATGACAGTTGGTTGCTGCACGTGATGTCCTCCTTTATATAGGGGTGGGGGTATATTTTATACTTACTTAATGCCAAGCATTCATGCCACCCTTGATATTCGTAATTTGTGTAAATCCTTGCTTCTTCAATATTTTAGCTGCCTGCATACTTCTCATCCCGCTTTGGCATATCACATAAACCTCTTTGTCTTTCGCAAGCTGATTTGCTCGTTCTTTTAGCTGAGGTAAGGGGATGTTGCGAAATCCTTTAATATGGTTTGTTTGAAATTCTACAGGAGACCGAACGTCAATCAGTTGTTGATGCTGCCTACGCAATTGAGGTTTCATATCGGCTGCATCAATTTGTTTTACACCCTTTACAGGAAGAAAACGGCTCACCAGCAAACCAATGACGATGATGATCAAAAGTGTTTGAATCATGTGTTAACACCTCACTAGATAAATAAATTCACATTCCCAATTTCAGCCTCTGCTAAATACGCCGCCACACCAGCATATTGAATATCATCTAATAACTCTTTCTCCTGCAATCCTAAAAGGTCCATCGTCATTGTACATGCCACGAGGTTAATCTCCTGTTCCTTCGCCATATCAATGAGCTGCGGCAAAGTCATGGCATTGTGCTTTTTGATGACGTGCTTAATCATCTTCGGGCCCATACCAGCAAAATTCATCTTTGAAATGCCCATTCGATCAGCCCCGCGCGGCATCATCTTGCCAAACATTTTTTCTAAAAAACCTTTTTTCATTGGCACCATCTCATCCTTGCGCAAGGCATTCAGCCCCCAAAACGTATGAAAAATTGTCACCTCATGATCATAGGCTGCTGCACCATTGGCAATAATGTAAGCCGCCATCGCTTTATCATAATCTCCACTAAATAGCACAATAGTCGTTCGTTTTTTCTGTTCTTCCATTCTGCTCCTCCTTTTTCAATTACCCTTGGGGGTATATATAAAATAAAAAATATATACATATACCGGTAAGGGTATATTATAACAAGTAAAAAAATCCGTCAACCTCCAAAGGCTGAAGAATTTCTTACCGGCTTTTCACCAATAGCTCAACCGCTTCTTTCACAAGACCCTCCGTATCCTTGCCTTGTTCAAGACTTTCACGGACACATTGCTCAAGATTTGTACTCACAATCACACCCATTGCACGATCAATGGCATTGCGTGATGCAGACAGCTGCGTCACCACCTCGCGGCAATCCTTTCCTTGCTCCATCATCGCAAGAACCCCTTTAATCTGCCCCTCAATCCGGCGAAGACGATTCTTCATCTGCTGATTATATTCCATTCACAAGTACCCCTTTCTATTGAATTCCTATGAACAGATAGTATACCCTAAGAGGTATTTAGTCAAACAACTTGTCCTTCTCTTTTGTAGAGAACGTATGTGAAAATAATTGCACATTCCACCATTTATTGATAAAAAGAAAATAATCAACGAACGAGAAATCATTGAAAGAAAAGAGGACAGCCCATGACTTTACATCATTATATTGGATCAAACAAAGAACTGCCGCTTGGTACCATTGGTCAAAATCCTACCTATAAACCACTCTCTGAACTCAATATCAAATTGTTTGATCAAAAACAAAAAAAGCACAAAACCTATCAAAAAGAAGATCCTTTGATAGAAGTATTCGAAACAGAAGAGGATTTCGAAGGCATTCACATTGATTATTTAGATCCTTTCTATGAAACGGTAAGAAACAAATTCACACATCCTTTTGTTTATGAATTGGACATCATTCATTCTCTTCGTGCACTTTTTAAATTCATTGAAAAAGAGCTTTCAAAAGGAGAAACCATCGAAATCTATTCTTGTCTAAATGAACTCGAAACGAAAGAAAAGGATGATCGATTGGATGTAGAAATTGACCTAAGCAAAAAACGGTTTGGAAAACATATCTATTTTAAAGACATCAATGAACTGATTGATATGTTTGAGTTAGAAAACTTACAATATGTGTTGGTGAAGAAATAGACCTCCTGCGGTAAAAGTATAGAGAAAAGGAGACACTATCATGAACTTGACATGTGAATCTAAAAATTTTGATGATTATTTATGTGAACTAGCTGAAGTTGATTATTCTCATCCTCTTATTCGAGCAAAATCAAATGAACTTTTCAACCCTTTGCAGACAGAAATAGAAAAAGCAAAAGCAGCCTATGAGTTTGTTCGAGATGAAATTCCCCATACATGGGATATCCAATCCAAACGAGTGACTTGTCATGCATCTGAGGTATTAACTTATAAAGAGGGAATTTGCTATGCAAAGTCAACCTATTAGCTGCTCTATTGCGCTCACAAGGAATACCCACAGGTTTCTGTTACCAGCGGTTAATGTTGTTCGATACGCCAGATAAAGGATATTGTATTCACGCATTAAATGCTGTATTTTTTCATTCACTTAATAAATGGATTCGATTAGACTCTCGCGGCAACAAAACAGGAATTGATGCTCAATTCTCACTTGATCATGAAAGATTAGCTTTTCATACTCAACAAGAATTAGATGAAGTCGACTATCCTTTGATATATGTTAAACCACATCCAAAAACAAGGAGCGTTTTAAAAGAACATACAGATGCTATTGAGATGTATAAACACCATTTACCAGAAACGTTATAGGCTTAGGGGGCAAATAGACTTCGACAAAGCCAAACGTGAAAATAAACCAGTGCTTATCAGCATCGGTTATGCCCACTTGTCGCTGACGGCATAGGATCTATTTTATATGTAATAGCCATAATAACTTCATCCAAACAATAGCTAGCCTTCAATTAAACGTTTCAACTTAAGCTCCGTATCAGTATCCTCAACTGGAGTATAGACACTGCATCTTAAATCAGTATCCCCATACACTTGTAATGAAGTGAGGTTAAACAACATTTTACCTGCCTTAGCATGACGAAATTCAATTAATACTTCAGGCGCATAGCTGATCTCATTTTCATTCCAAATTTTACGGAACTCAGGATATGCCTGCTCCATTTCTTCTATAAATTGCTCATACCAGTCATCAGCTACATACTGTCCATAATACGTTCTAAATATGGCGATATATCCTCTAACAAAATGCTCCCAATTCACGGCCAGACTTTTAAATTCCTTTCTTGCGAATAGTAAGCGTATGATATTCCTTTCTGCCGGAATGATTTGTTCAAAATCCAAAAACACATTAGCTGCTGCTTGATTCCACCCAACAATTTGACTTCTTCTATCAGATATTATCGTTGGGCAATAACGAAGCTCCTGCAACATTTTCACTAAAGCCGGACTGATTTCCTTCTCATTCTCAATAATAAAGGATTGTTTCACTCCTTCCTCTAACGCTAAAGCGTACAAATATCTCCTTTCATCGTTATTTAATTGTAATGCTCGAGAAATCGCATCTAATACCGAAGTAGATACTTTTATATCTCTGCCTTGCTCTAACCATGTATACCAAGTAAGACTCACACCGGCTAGTTGAGCCACTTCTTCTCTTCTTAATCCTGGTGTTCTTCTACGGGTTCCTACAGGTAAACCAACCATTTGGGGCGTAATTTTCGAACGTTGGTTTTTTAGAAATTCTGATAATGCTTGAAGTCTTGTTTCAGGTTTCATGAAGATCTCCCTTTAAAATATTATTAATTATACTAGGATAAACAACAACTTGTAATAGGATAACACAATGGCTAAAGTTAATAAAAACAAGGAGGGAATGATCATGAAAAGAGTTGTCATTACTGGAATGGGAATTATTTCTCCACTTGGAAATGATGTAAATAGCTTTTGGAATCAACTAATCAAAGGACAATCGGGAATATCTCTCATTGATTCTTTTGATACAACTGATTATAAAACAAAAATAGCCGGAATCGTTCGTGATTTCGATGCAGATGAAATATTGGGAAGAAAAGAAGCAAAACGTTTAGATCGCTTTAGTCAGTTTGCCTTAGCAGCAGCCGAACAAGCATTAGAAAATTCACAATTACAGTTAGATCAAGTTGATCTTGAACGTTTAGGCGTATATGTTGGTTCAGGAATCGGGGGTATCCAATCGCTTGTTGATCAAGTGAATGTATTAGATAAACGAGGTCCCTCAAGAGTAAGCCCCAGCCTTGTCCCCATGATGATTTCAAATGCGGCTGCGGCCCAAATCAGCATAAGATTAGGGGCACAAGGGCCATCATTGTCACCAGTCACAGCTTGTTCTATTGGGAACACCTCTATTGGTGAAGCTTTCAATGCGATCCGAAATGATGATGCAGATATTATATTTGCCGGTGGAGCAGAAGCTGCCATCTCACAAATATCTTTGGCCAGTTTTGGAAATGCACATGCACTATCTACTAGAAACCAAGAGCCAAGCCTAGCCAGCCGTCCATTTGATACAGATAGAGATGGTTTTGTGATGAGTGAAGGCGCAGGTATCTTAGTATTAGAATCATTAGAAAACGCAATTCTTAGGGATGCACCGATATTATGTGAAGTAGTGGGATACGGAGCTAGTTCAGATGCTCATCATATGGTAGCATCACACCCAGAAGGTAAAGGTGCCTACTTAGCCATGAAAAAAGCATTGAGAAGTGCAAACATATCAACAGATGAAATTGATGTTATTAGTGCTCATGCAACAAGTACACAAGTAGGTGATCGTTCAGAAGTTCTAGCAATTAAGAAATTATTTGGTGATCGTTCAGGTGAAATTCCAACAACGGCAAACAAGTCAATGACTGGGCACATGTTTGGTGCTGCCGGCGGAGTAGAAGCCATTGCTTTAGTGGAAAGTTTGAGACGAGGAATGATTCCGCCAACTATTAATGTAGAGAATCAAGATCCAGACTGCAATTTAGATGTTGTATTAGAAGCGAGGGAGCTTCCATTGAAATATGGGCTATCCAATTCTTTTGGTTTTGGAGGACATAATTCAGCCATCTTGTTCAAACATTACGATTGATCAAGGGTGTATAGCCCTTGATTTTTTTCATTTTGGGAATACCTCACAGACAAATGATGACGGGCAACAGCAATCTGATATATTAAATAGAGAAAAGAGAATACTAAAAAACATATAGAAAGGAAGGTGATCCCCTGCCAAACAACCAAACACCCAACCCGCTCATCCATGAAAAATCACCGTATCTCCTTCAGCACGCTCACACCCCAGTACACTGGTACCCGTGGGGGCAAGAAGCATTCGATAAAGCCAAACGTGAAAATAAACCAGTGCTTGTCAGTATTGGTTACGCTACTTGTCACTGGTGCCTTAACAGACACACCACTAGATTTAATTTAAAACGCATCTAACACATCTTTTTCCTCGTCAAACTTTCAAAATCTTGATTCTCCATTTACATACCAAATATTAAAATAAGTATTTGAACAGAATGATACATAATTGGTTAATTTTACAGATAGTGCAAAAGACCCTATAATAGAAGTGTCAAAGAGAAAAGGGGGAGAGTAATGAATACACAACATCCAGATGATATTATTGAGAAAGCAAAAGATTTTTTTAGAAACGAAATAGCAAAAAGTCATCTTGCGAACACTTTAAAGTTGAAAGAATTGAAACATTTATCACTGAATCCATTTTTAGATAAGTACAGAGCTAACTTTTTAGCAGGGAATGATGATCCGAAAAACATTGCAAGAGCATTAGTTTATCCAAGAGTATTAGGCACATCTTTAAACACAACATTTGGAAACAAGTTGCAGAAATTCTGTAGTGAAGTCTTGGATGGTTTCGCCTCAACTACATCTGGAATTGATATTGAATTCATTGATAAGTTAGACGGCAATAGAAAGTACTGTCAAATAAAGGCTGGCCCCAACACAATTAATGCTGACGATGTTCCAACTATTAAAAATCACTTTTTAGGGATTAAAAATCTTGCTCGAACAAATAATTTAAGTATTGGATTTAATGACCTTGTTGTAGGTGTTTTTTATGGTTCCGATGATAAATTAAGTGGTCACTACAAAAAAATCAAAGAAGAATATCCAGTAATTGTAGGTGCCGAATTTTGGTATAGACTTACAGGTGAAGAAAACTTCTATAAGCGATTAACTGATGCAATAGGAGAAATTGCATCAGAGTTTGATGGATCAAAACATATAGAAGAAGTAATTGATAGTCTAGCCAAACAAATAGAAGAGGAATTAAAAGAACAAGAGTCTTTGGAAGAATAGTAATGAAAACAGGGATGTAAAGTTTTCATCCCTGTTAATTTCCACAGAAAAAGCAGAATGATCATGTTAGCTGATTTAGTGTGCTAATTATAGATAAACCAATAGCTTGAGCCATATTTACTGGAACGGCATTCCCAATTTGCTTATAAGCATTGTTTGTTGAACAATCAAAATTCCATGAGTCAGGGAAACTTTGTATTCTAGCATATTCTCTTACTGTAAATGGTCTGGTTTCATCTGGATGACATCTTTCTGTTTGTTTTTGTGCGGGAGAGCAAGTTAATGTTAGAGAAGGCTCATCCCAAGATAATCTTCTAGCCATCCCCGTTCTTCCACCACCTGAGTAATAACTTTTTCCCATGTATTCTTTCGCTATTTCGTCAGGGAGATCTCTCCAGTAGCCACCAGGAGGGACGAGATCTAAAACTCTTTTTTTCGATTCTGGATATTTTGCTCCCTCAGATTCTGGAACATTTTTTAGAACATCCTTTAATGTAAGCTCATATCCATAAGGTTGAGGGAAGAAATAATTCGCCTCGTATTTCTCTACTAAATCATTTCTAATACCAACTAATACTATTCTTTCCCTCTTCTGTGCTACATCATAATCTAATGCTCTTAAAACTTTCCATTTTACTGTGTAACCAATATCAGAGAATACTTTTAACATAAGAGCTAAAGTTCGACCATTATCATGATTAACTAACCCTCTTACATTTTCAGCTAAGAACATTTTCGGAAGTAACTGTTTTAAAACTTGGGCATAGTAATAAAACATTGTACCTCTCGCATCGGATAACCCCATTTTCTTTCCTGCATAACTAAATGCTTGACAAGGATAACCTCCTGATAGTAAGTCTAATTCTCCAATTGGAACATTTACAAAGTTTTTCATCCCTTCTTCAGCAACATCAATGATATCCTTCTCAATAACATTCCAATGAGGTCTATTTTTTCTCAAAGTTTGACAAGCATATTTATCAAACTCAACAAGACCTCTAGATTTAAATCCAGCTTGTTCTAGTCCTAATGCTAACCCACCAGCTCCAGCAAAAAGTTCTACTACTGAATAATCTTTATTAGCTTTAATATCTCTTATATCTAAAAACTCATTTCCTTCAAAACTTGAAACATTTACTTCCTCATCTATATTAGAATCTATTAAATTATCCGTTCCATCTAGTGATAACTCCATTTGTTCAGAATCAATAATTTCTTCAAAATTCACATCTAATATTTCACATAATTTTAAAGCATTTGACTTTATAGGATTGAAATTAGGTGACAACAGCATAGAAAGCTGATTTTTACTAATTCCTAGCTGCTCTGCTAATTGTTTTTGAGTTGAAATTCCATGTTTTTTCATATGTAATCTAACTTTATTTTTACTTATAGTATACAATTGAATAACCCTCCAATAGAGTTAAAAAAATATTTAACTTTTATAGGGTTATTATGATCGATTTTTAACTTTAAGTCAATAAAACAAATTTAAAACTATTACGGTTTTTATTTGGTGTATAGCATCTTGTTGTATGGGAAAAAAACCTGAATATCATATACATCACTGTGTTACTTTAGAATATGATAAATTTAACAAAGTATTGAAAGAAGGTGATCCCATGCCCACTAACAATAAACCCAATAGATTAATCGCTGAGAAGTCTCCTTATTTACTTCAGCACGCTCACAACCCAGTACACTGGTACCCGTGGGGGCAAGAAGCCTTTGACAAAGCCAAGCGTGAAAATAAACCTGTGCTTGTCAGCATCGGTTACGCCACTTGCCACTGGTGCCACGTCATGGCACACGAAAGCTTTGAAGATCAACAAGTCGCTGACATCTTAAATGAGCATTTTATTTCAATCAAAGTCGATCGTGAAGAGCGTCCAGATATCGACTCTATGTATATGTCTGTTTGTCAGATGATGACGGGGCAAGGCGGCTGGCCGTTGAATGTGTTTGTCACGCCGGATCAAAAGCCTTTTTATGCGGGAACGTACTTTCCAAAGAGAAGTGCATACGGGCGGCCTGGCTTCATCGAGGCACTGACACAATTGCTGGATGCGTACCATAACGACCGAGATCATATTGAATCATTGGCAGAGAAGGCAACAAATAACCTGCGGATCAAAGCAGCCGGGCAGACAGAAAATACGCTGTCTCAAGAGGCAATTCACAAAGCCTATTATCAGCTCATGAGCAGCTTTGATACGCTGTATGGCGGCTTCGGCTCCGCGCCGAAATTTCCTGCACCTCATATGCTGTCATTTCTGATGCGCTATTACGAATGGACAGAGCAGGAGAACGCATTATATGCAGTCACGAAAACGTTAGACGGCATGGCAAATGGCGGTATATACGACCATATTGGGTCGGGCTTTTCTCGTTATTCGACGGATGAAAAATGGCTGGTGCCTCATTTTGAAAAGATGCTGTATGATAACGCCTTGCTGCTGGAAGCTTACACAGAAGCGTATCAGCTCACCTCAAAACCTGAGTATGAAAAGCTTGTCCGACGTCTGATTCAATTTATTAAACAAGATATGATGAATCCAGGAGGCTCCTTTTATTCAGCGATAGATGCAGATTCTGAAGGGAAAGAAGGACAATATTACGTCTGGTCAAAGGATGAAATTATCACTCATTTAGGAGAGGAGCTTGGCGCTTTATTTTGCGAAGTCTATCACATCACAGAAGAGGGGAATTTTGAAGGGGAGAACATCCCTCATACCATTTCCACCTCTTTTGAGGACATCAAAACCTCTTTTTCAATTGATGACCATACACTTCACTCTAAGCTGCAAGAAGCCCGACACATTTTACAATCAGTCAGACAGCAGCGACCCGCGCCGCTTGTAGATGACAAAGTGCTCACATCTTGGAATGCGCTGATGATCGCAGCTCTCGCCAAAGCAGGAAGGGTCTTTGATGCAGAGGAAACGATCCTTATGGCGCAGCAGGCAATGTCTTTTCTAGAAACACATCTTGTTCAACATGAGCGGCTTATGGTCCGCTACAGAGAAGGTGACGTGAAGCATCTCGGCTTTATAGAGGATTATGCGCATATGCTAAAAACGTATATGTCTTTATATGAAGCGACCTTTGAATTAGATTGGCTGGAAAAAGCCACAGCCATTGCGGAGAACATGTTTGAGCTGTTTTGGGACAAGGAAAAAGGGGGCTTTTTCTTCTCAGGTTCAGATGCGGAAGCGCTCCTCGTTCGAGAAAAAGAAGTGTACGACGGTGCCATGCCTTCTGGTAACAGCACCGCACTCCACCAGCTTCTGAAGCTAAGCAGAATGACTGGACGTCAAGACTGGCTGAAAACATTAGAACAGATGTTCAAAGCCTTTTATGTCGATGTCTCTTCCTACCCAAGCGGACACACAGCGTTTCTGCAAGGGCTCTTGAGTCAATATGCGGCAAAAAGAGAAATCATCATTCTTGGGAAAAACGGAGATCCGGAAAAAGAACGGTTTTTACAGGCGCTTCGGAAACGATTTATGCCATTTGATATCATTTTGACAGCCGAAACAGGAAATGACTTAGCCAAGCTCGCACCATTTGCAAAAGATTACAAAACAATCGACGGCAGCACCACCGTGTATATTTGTGAAAACTACAGCTGCCGCCAGCCGATCACCCAAATCGACGAAGTGATGGAACAGTTATTCCACGATTAAGTTTGTCATATGATGACTATCAGAAGACAAAATGAGGACAAACAGATAAAAAACATGTCAATCCGCTAACAAATTGTCTGTACGGTTTTATTTTTCCTAAAAAACGGTTAGAATGCGCACTAGACGTTCTCATACCGAAAGGAGAGAAAATGATGAAAAAGGTATCATATACACTCATCGCTTGTCTGTTATCTGTTGGGCTTGCAGCCTGCTCGTCTAACGATGCCAAACAAGATAAGCAAAACGATGCAGCCAAAAACAAGGAAACAACACAGGCTGATCAAAAAGAGCAGCAAAAGCAAATGGAAGAAATGCAAAAGAAATTAGACGCACAAAAAATCGATGATCAAAAGGTCGTTGCGACCGTCAACAAAGACAAAATCACAGGCAGTGAATACAATAGCGCCTTATCTACCATCCAAGGCCAGCTTCAGCAGTCCGGGCAAGACCCAACTTCTAAAGAAGGCGAGAAAGCAGTCAAGAAACAAACCATTGATGCGCTCGTAGGCCAAGAGCTCATCCTGCAAGATGCTGAGAAGAAGGGCTTCAAAGCCTCTGACAAAGAAGTAGATAAGCAGCTAAAGGAAGAAAAGAAACAGTTTAAAGACAACGCTCAATTCGAAGAAGCACTGAAAAAGAGCGGACTTACATTGGATCAGCTGAAAAGTGACATTGCCGACAGCATCAAGTACAGCCAATATGTCGACAAACAAATCAAATCAGCCTCCGTCTCTGAGAAAGACGTCAAAGCGTACTATGACCAATACGCAGACCAAATGAAAAAACAAAAGCAAAAAGCACCAGAATACAAAGAGGTTAAATCACAAATTAAAAAACAGCTAGAATCTCAAGAAAAGCAGAAAGAAGTACAAAAAGAAATTGAAAAGCTAAAGAAATCTGCGAAAATTAATGTGTCTCTGTAACAGCTAAGAAAAAATCCGCCATTGTGCGGATTTTTTTGTTACTTCACGAACAATTTTTCCAAATTTATGACAAAAGCCTCATCATAAACGTCTCTTTCATCCGATATGATGGGAGTACAAAAGAAAGCGCTAACAATTCTTTTGTCTCTGAAAAGGTACAGGATCAAAAGCCATTCTCGTACTTTTGCTTCAGTCAATCGGACATCTACAAAAGGAGGATCTTTATGTTCAAATGGTTTAAACCTGCTCCGCATATCGACAGGCTTGATGATGCCAAAACAGACGAGACGTATAAGCGGCTGCGGCTGCAAGTCTTTCTAGGCATCTTTATCGGGTATGCGGGCTACTATTTGCTGCGCAAAAATTTCGCTTTTGCCATTCCATATCTACAGGAAGAGGGGTTCACGAAAAGTGAATTAGGCTTTGTACTCGCAGCCGTATCCATTGCTTATGGCTTTAGTAAATTCATCATGGGGATGATCTCAGACCGCTGTAACCCCAGATACTTTTTAGCTGCCGGACTCTTTTTATCAGCTCTTATCAATATCCTATTTGTCTCATTTCCGTGGGTCACATCCAGTGTATGGATCATGTTTTTGTTCATGTTCTTAAATGGCTGGTTTCAAGGCATGGGGTGGCCGCCATGCGGACGTACGATGGCACACTGGTTTTCGGTTAGTGAACGTGGTACGAAAATGTCCATTTGGAATGTCGCTCACAATATCGGCGGGGGGATTCTTGCACCGCTTATCACATTAGGAATTGTGCTGTTTGCGACGTGGAAAAGTATCTTTTTCTTCCCTGCCATCATTGCCATTATCGTCTCCTTCGTGATCATTCTTCTCGTACGGGATACCCCGCAATCCACTGGTCTTCCGCCAATCGAGGAATATCGAAATGACTATCCGGCACAAAAATATGAGGATCAAGAAAAAGAATTAACAGTGAAAGAGATTTTATTTAAATATGTACTCAACAATAAATTCCTATGGTATATCGCCATTGCCAACGTGTTTGTGTACTTCGTCCGTTACGGTGTTGTTGACTGGGCGCCGACCTACTTAACAGAAGCGAAGGGCTTTTCACCAGAGCATTCACGCTGGTCTTATTTTCTTTATGAATATGCAGGCATCCCCGGTACATTATTGTGCGGATGGATTAGTGACCGCTTCTTTAGAAGCCGCCGCGCACCAGCTGGCGTCATCTTTATGGTCGGGGTGTTAATTGCCGTTCTCGTTTACTGGCTAAATCCTGCTGGCAATCCAATGGTCGATAACATTGCCCTCATCAGCATCGGCTTTTTGATTTACGGACCGGTCATGCTCATTGGACTTCAAGCCATTGATCTCGCTCCGAAAAAAGCAGCTGGCACTGCTGCCGGACTGACAGGCTTCTTCGGCTACATTGGCGGCTCTGCCTTTGCCAATGCCATGATGGGTGTCGTCGTCGATCACTATGACTGGACAGGAGGCTTCATTTTACTGGTTGGTTCTTGTGTGCTTGCAATTGTTTTCCTCGCGATGACATGGAATACAGGAAAACGCGTAGAGCAAGCTTAATGAAAATCACATAAAAGATTCATATCCGCCCAACATGCTCTTTACATCTATTTCTTATGATGAAGGCAGTTACCGTAAAAGGAGGTTAAAATATGAAGAAAAGTAGATTACTTGCTTTCGTGTTGCTCTCTTTTGCTTTACTGTCTTTTGCGTGGGTGCCGGCCACCATATCGGCTCATGAACATCTTTTATCTCCAGATCGCATCTTAACCGTTGCACACCGCGGAGCATCAGGGTATGCACCAGAGCATACCCTGGCTTCCTACAAACTCGCCACAAAGATGAATGCAGATTACCTCGAACTCGATCTTCAAATGACAAAGGATGGACATCTCATCGTGATGCACGACGAAACCGTTGACCGGACCACAAACGGAACAGGGTGGGTCAAAGACCTCACACTTGCCGAAATCAAACAGCTTGATGCCGGGACGTGGTTTAACGAAGCCAATCCCGACAGACAAAATGCCAACTATATCGGACAGAGAGTCCTTACATTAGATGAGGTGCTGCGCTATTTCGGAAAACGAGAGAATTATTATATTGAAACAAAAAAACCAGACCTTTATCCGCAAATGGAAGAAAAACTATTGGCCGCCTTAAAGAAACATCATCTTCTTGGAAAACACACAAGAAAAGGGCAGGTTATCATACAATCCTTTAGTCAAGACAGCCTGCTAAAGCTGCAGAAATTAGCTCCACGCCTGCCAAAAGTACAGCTATTAGACAGAGCCCAAATGACATCCATCACAGACGATCAGCTCGACTTTATTAAAACGTACGCCGTGGGAGTCGGACCGAATTTTAGAGCTTTAACACCTGAAAACGTCCAGCAGGTCAGAAGCCACAGACTCCTCCTTCATCCATATACGGTCAACAGCGAAGCAGACATGACACGTCTTCTGCAATACGGCGTCACCGGTCTTTTCACCAACTATCCAGATGTCTTTCAGCGTGTCAAAGCTTCTCTGTAAACGACAAAAGCCTCGCGGTCCACTCCGCAAGGCTTTTGATTATTTCATCGTTTGATCAGAAGAAGCTGTTTCAATCGGTTTTCGTTTCCCAATTCCAAATACAAAAAAGCTAAGCGCCACTAAAATCAAGAACCCAATTGCTACAATAAGAGAAATACGCGTATCCTGATTAATGAGCATAAACACAAGTACCATTACTAAGAATCCAATTGTAAGATAGTTAGAAAACGGTGCTAACGGCATCTTGAACGGATGCTTTTCAAGCGCTGCCCCTTTCGCCTTTCTGAAGCCAATATGACTAATCAAAATGACAAACCAAGGCACCATCCCAGGAAGAACACTCGCACTATACACATAGACGAAAATGTTTGGCGGAGAAACATAATTCAGAACAACTCCTATCGCTAAACCAATCAGCACAGCGAATGTCCCAAAATACGGTACACCATTTTTCGAAATTTTTGTAAAGAAAGCAGGCGCCTGACCATTTACACCTAATGTATAAAGCATACGGCCCGCACTGAAAATACCACTATTACAGCCTGACATCGCTGCTGTAATCACAACAAAGTTAATAATACCAGCCGCTGCTGTAATTCCGATCTTCGCAAACGTCGCCACAAATGGACTGCCAAGCGTATTCAGCTGATCCCACGGATACACAGTCACAATGACAAAGATCGCACCGATATAGAAAATCAAAATACGCCAGATGATACTTTTGATGGCATTGGTCAGCGTCTTTTCTGGATTTTGTGCTTCACCTGCTGTAATCCCAATCAGCTCAACACCCTGGTAGGCAGCAATGACGAGCGACAATGCAAACAAGAACCCGGTAAATCCACCTGTAAAGAACCCGCCGTGCGCCCACAGATTAGACAAGCCAATAGGCGTCCCGCCATTTCCAAATCCGAAGAAAATAATGCCTAGACCTGCAACAATCATCAAGATAATCGTCACAATTTTGATCATCGCAAACCAAAATTCAAATTCACCGAACGACTTAACCGAAATCAAGTTGGCCGCTCCTAAAATGATCATCGCAATTAACCCTGGAATCCACGCAGGCAGCTCTGGGAACCAATATTTCATATAAGCCCCAACAGCAATAATTTCAGACATTCCGACAATGACCCACTGGAACCAGTTACTCCAAGCCGTCATATACCCTGCAAGCGGATGAATATATTGATGCCCGAATGTAGCAAACGACCCTGTACTCGGCTCAAGATATAACATTTCTCCCATCGCTCGCATAATAAAAAAGATAAAAATACCACACACTGCGTACGCTAGAAGAACCGATGGACCTGTCCATTGAATGGCCTTCGCTGACCCCATAAATAAGCCAACACCGATTGTGCCGCCAAGAGCAATCATTTGAATATGGCGGGCACTTAACCCTCTCTTTAATTCCTTTTGAGCCACTTTTCTTCCCCCTCATCAACAAACAACATAAAAAATAAAAATCAGAATTTTCATTCTGATTGAGAAACATCAATCTTTCGATGTATATTATCATAATAAATCTACCCTTAAAAAACAATTGTTTTTTTGAGGAAAACACTATTAACAAAATATTCTGACATAAAAAGAGTTTCAAATTGTTTTATATTGATATAATCAATAACCAGAAAAATCTTCAAAAAAAGACCGCTCACACGGTCTTCTAAGCTCAAATTGTAAATTTATAGGAAAATCGGCAATTGCTTTCCTAAAACACTTTCCTCTGGTAAATCGCAGTAGAAAGCCCCCAAGACAGCAGGTAGAAAAGCATAATCAGCACAGCTGACCCCGTATATAAAATAGGGATCGATAAATTCATAATAAAATCAGTGATCCCACTGAATTGCTCTGCTAAATAGAGAACAACAGGTGGTCCCATAGCAGATAATACGATAAAGCCAATGATCACTGCCGTTGTGATATAACCAGGCTTTAAGATATAAAACAATGGAAACGTACACGCCGCGAACAATAAAAACAACCCGCTGCCAATCGCAATATCTGACAGCGAAAACAGCTTCCCAAACACAAATAATGCAGCACTTGTCAGCACGATCGCAATACTCATATAGAAAATGGCGCCAAGATAACGTGATGCGATAATTTCTTTACGTGTATAAGGCAAGGAGTTTAATAGAATATTCGTTTCTGCCTTTTCATCATACGCATATGTGTTAAATGGAATGAAGACACTAGCAACTAGAAACGTCAATACTGGATGGACATCCATGAAAATAAAAAATAAGATAAACGGAATAAAAATAAGTAACTGCTTCTTTTGCAAAATCACATCACGCTTAATTAAATGAAACATGCGCAACCCCGCCTTTCAAATAAAACATGATATCCTCAAGCGACGCCGGTTCAATCACAACAGCATCCCCAAAAATGAGTTTCACTTCATCAATCCGATCGGTTAATGCTTCAAATCCGGCTGCTGTACGCTGGATATGGACAAAGGCCTTTTCTGTGTCTCGATCCAATAACTCTAGGCTTCCTTTCACAAGCGCATAACTTTCTGCCACTTCATGAATCGACTGTTGAAACACCAATCTTCCATTTTGTATAAACGCAATATAATCCGCAATCCGGTCTAAATCAGTCGTCACATGCGTCGAGAAAAAGATCGTCCGATTTCCATCAATCATCAATTCTTGTAACGTGCTGAGCAGCTCTCTTCTAAAAACCGGATCTAAACCAGCAGTTGGCTCATCCATGATAATCAGCTCTGCATGATGTGACAGCGCAATCGCAAGCGACGCCTTCATCTGCATCCCTTTTGAAAATGTTTTGATCGCTTTATTCAGCGGCAGACCAAACTGCTCAATATATTGATCAAAAAGCCGGTCATCCCAGCGTTTATAGGCAGGTGCTACAATTCGTTTGATATCCTTTAAATTCAATCCTGGGAAAAAAACGTTAGCATCGTAAACAAAGCCGATTCGTTCCTTAATCTCTTTTTCATGAGTATGATAATCCAATCCAAAAACCTTGATGTCACCTGAATCGGGTTTTAACAAATTCATGATCATTTTAATGGTGGTCGACTTACCCGCTCCATTCTCTCCAATAAACCCTGTAACAAATCCTTTCTTAACCTGTAAATCGAGATTCTGAACTGAAAAATCCTTGAATCGTTTCGAAACTCCTTTGAATTCAATCACATGCTCCACTCATCTCACTCCTCATATAAGAACTTTAATAACTGCTGCAATTCATCAAAAGATAATCCTAGTTCTTTCCCGTTTGTGACAACCGCTCCAAGCTGTTCCTCGATCACCTTCAATTTCTTCTCTTTCATCACTTCTACGTTTTGTTCCGCAACAAATGATCCCTTGCCTACAATTGAATAAATAAATCCTGCCTTCTCTAACTCTTCATACGCTCGCTTTGTTGTAATCACGCTAATTTGTAGATCCTTCGCCAGCTTGCGAATAGATGGCAGTGCTGCGCCTTCTGCAAGCTCACCCGTTAAAATCATCGATTTGATTTGATTCGTAATTTGCTCATAGATGGGCTCCTTAGAATGGTTTGAAATCGTAATTTGCATATAAAAACCTCTTTTTTCAGATAGTTGGAACGAAATAATGTATATATACTATATATACATTATATACACACTAGAAGAATATTCAACCATTTTAAAATAAAATACACGAAAAAACCGCACAGCCTGAAGCCATGCGGTTCTTTAACAAAATGCTTTATTTCCAATATACCCATTTTCCCATAAGCCACTCCACAGGACCTCTTCTCCATTTTTTCAAATAGAGATAGCTGATGAACAGCTGTGCTGTGTACAGTCCGACAGCAAGAAGCAGCCCAAACATTGACCCCAATTGTCCAAATAGACCAAGTCCATAAGAATAGAAAATCGTTGTACAAATAATCGACTGTGCTAAATAGTTTGATAGAGACAAACGGCCAAGCCCTGCAAGCAGACGTTTCAACCCTTGTGCAGCCTTTGAATAGTAAAAAACAATAAAGGCTTGAATATAACCGATCGTCAGGACATAGGCTCCTAACGTCAACACCATTTCACTCCAAGGAGCATCAATAAACGTCGCACATTTTAAAGCAAGACCGATGATAATCATCCAAACCCAGCCTTTACGATAAGACATGCCTCGATCTTCTTTTGTCAAATGACCCTTTTTCCCGATCGCCATGCCAAGCAGTGCAAATGGACCGATCATGATAGGAGCATAGAGAAGACTTAAAATTGGTGTCATAGTAAGTGTTACAATTGCCATAATGATGGAGACGATTACCATATCATCTTCAATTGTAATCCGGCTCAATACAATATCGCCATATGTACCAGTCCCATATACATTCGTTAATAAATCAGGATTTCCGTAAATAAAATTCATTAGAGATGGATAAATCACTAAAGATAAGGCACCTAAAATACCCGACCATATAAACACTGTTTTGATTCGGCTGTTTATAAACATCATTAGGAAAAACGTACAAGCTCCATAATAGAGAAGAATGTCGCCACTCCAAATGAAGATTAAATGCAGCATTCCAAGCACAATCAGACCAAAACCACGGCGAACGACAATGGCATTCGTATTTAGCCCCTTGGCCTTCGTCGATTCAATCAGCTTGATAAAAGAATACCCAAACAAAAAGGAAAAGATCGGATAAAAAGACCCCTGGAACAAAATTTCCGTCACATATACACCGAATTCCTGCCCCCAAAAACTCGAATCAAACATTTTCTCAAAATCATAATCATATTGAAAATTAAGCATATTCACGATCAAAATACCTAATAAACTAAAACCACGTAAACTATCAATAAACTCAACCCTAGATCCCTTCAACTCGACAGCTCCTTCGGACAATATAAAGATAAAGCATATTTATCCTACCACAGTTTCAATAAATTGGTTCATATACCCATGTGAAAAAGTGTGTTTTAAGGTAAATTTAATAAAAAACCTAGAATATACATTCTAGGTTTCATACTGAATAATTATGACTTATGACTTTCTTCTTTCCGCAGCATTCGCTTCAAATAAAACAACATTCCCAAACCGAATAAAATCAACGCCATTTCCCAGTCTGCAGAAATCGGCAACCATTTCAGCATCATTAAAATCAGCAAAACCGCTCCAACACCTGCGAAAAAAATGACGTTTCTTTTTAATTCTTTGTTTGATTGAAACAACACTCTCTCCTCCTTGATACTTACTAACCAAATGAATGTTTTTCTAACCAGCCGGTATCTCCCTTTTTCCAAGCTATTCATTGACTCTAAAAACTCCTTTGATCTTAAGGGCACATCCAAGGAAGATGCTCAGGCCAGTTGAGTTTCTGCGTTCCCACTATTCATCCCCCTTATCTTTTAGCTGAAAGGCGATGATTTTTCCTAATGCTTCCTCTGCAGCAAAAGGAGTAACGCTGCCTGTTGGATTTTCTTGTTCTTGTTTTAAGCACTCGTACATGTTTTTTTCAATTTTTGATGGATCAATCCAAGAGATACACCATGATGCCCAGAAACAAGTAGGTCCCTCATAACGTTTAGCAAGTGGCAGAAGAAATGGCAAGCTAGGTTGCCCAATCCTCATGAGTGACATGGCAGCGGCCATTCTTGTATCTTCTTCGTCACTTTCTAATAGCCGAGCTAGCGGTTCTGCTGCGTCCCCCGCATATGCTCCAAATTCACCAAGTACAGCTGCTGCAATGTTCCGCAGAGAGCCTTTTTCTTTTAAAGCTTCAACAAGCACGGGCACTGCATCTTTTCCTGATTTTCTCAACTCCCCCATTGCTTGAACGATCGTTACTTCATTTGTATTGGCCAATTGTTGAACGGATTGAGACAGCTTATTTTCTGGTTTCATTTACAATCAACTCCTCTTTTTAATGAACCGCACGGTATCGATAACAAAGCACATAAAATCCAGCTCCAGCCACTAGGGATACAATTGTAGTCAACAAGCCATCATTGATGAGATGAATGCTAATTATGACCATAGCACTGATCACAGACGCAAATACCAATGATCGATAATAGGCGGCCAAAGCAAAACTCCTTTCTCTTCTCAGAGGCTGCATAAAGGCAAAGAGCCGTATGGCCAAAAACCATATATAAACTCCTCCACCAAATAAGGTCCAATACAAAACATCCTGAATCTCAACCAAATAAAGAGAAATCAAGTAGAAAGCATACAGCCAAAAGGTTTGAAACACCTCTAACAGAATGATTTTTTGATATAAAACGCCTGGAAAAAGGTAAAGCGCTCCTGTTTGCGCATGTCTTACAATCCCTGCATAATATGAACTAAAAAGAACAGATACCGCGATGACGATCAAGAATAGATTCAGCCAATCTGAAAAATAAGTAAAGACAACATAGTAAGTACCAATTAACAGCATAGTAGATAGTACATGGAAAATCATATACTTTTTTATCAGCAATAATTCAATCCAAAGAAAAGTCCAAACGCCCGTTAATGCTGGAAGTCCCCACCATGTCCTGCTCTTTTTTTGAACGATTGGACTTGATTGAATATGTTTCCCCTCAAATTCCTCCCAAAATACTGCTTCTTTGACTAAAGACTCCTTCATTTCTAAACGATGACTAGCCTTGTACATCATCATGAAAGATAGAAACATCACTCCAATAAAAATGACGACAGAAAGAATGGAGAACTCTTCGATCATACGCCCAGCTTGAAACATCAAAGAATCAGCAATGTTCATTAATGAGGGCTGTTTCATCATCAACTGATTCAAAGCGAGCACTGCAAAGCAGCAAAACATCAATAAAAAACTGATTAAGAGCAAACGCTTGTATACTCGAATGCTTCTAGCACAAGACATCGCAATCATCCAAGTTTCAACCAAACATAACAGCCCTGTCAGGATGAGTGATTTTCCAAGCAGAAACGGGTACTGATGCGTCATAAAAAACAGAAGTAGATCCGCAGCCACAGCAGAGACAATAAGAAGTGCCCCTCGCCAAAAAATGTGATACAACCATACACTGATGACAACTGTCCATAGAGAAGCGCCATTTCCATATAACCAAATGATATCGTTCATTTGACTAGGCAGCCGATTTGTAAACAAGCCAAACCCCGTATAGAGAACAAACAAACAGACAATGATCCACCCAGCTGCAACCGCATTCCAATCACCCATACTTGAAACTGCGCTTAGCTGAAAACCAATTGCCGCAATGAAAAGAAGTGAGATCAGAAAAGGCATTTTCTTTTCTTGATTTTTATTGATAAAGCGCCTTTGAGATTTCATCCATAAAAGGGAGAGTGTGTTATTCACTTGACCACTCCCCCAGAAGTTGAATGACTTCTGCCCTCCACTCAGCCTGTTCTTCCTTTAATTGAGGAACATCCATACTCTTCATGATGGCACCATCTCGAATCAATACAACCCTGCTAGCCGTATCAAGGACAAACTCCAGACTATGAGTCGACACGAAGATCGACCCACCTTGACTACTTTTTTGTCTCAGCCAATCCGACAGCCACTGTTTTGATGGAATATCTAACCCGACAGTCGGTTCATCTAATATAAAAAGGGAGGCATCTTGAACAATGGCTCCTGCTAAGACGACACGCTGCTTTTGACCTCTTGACAGCCTTCCGCACAGTTCATTCATCTTTTTTTCCATATGTACTTCTTTCAACGCTCCATATACCTTTTCCTTGATCTGTTTTAAGCCTTTATGATATCCACGTGCACGGAATTGAACATGTTCAGCAACCGTTAGGTCTGGATACAAATAGGGGTGATCAGGAATAAGCGCGACTTGTTTTTGAACATGGGAATGATCAGGCGGGAAACCCTCTATGAGAATTTCCCCTCCATCTGGTTTATATAGACCCGTTAAACATCGAATCGTTGTCGTCTTCCCGGCACCATTAGGCCCAAGCAGTGCCACAACCTCACCTGCTTCGATGGAAAACGACAAATCCTCTATCCCATCACCATTGCTATATCGTTTGCTTACATTCTGAACCTCCATGAATGGCATCAAATCTCTCCCTTTGATTAGAGTGATGTATGCTTATCTATGGTGTGTTAAAAATCAAAAACGAATGTCATTAGACCCACTAATCATTAACCCTAATATTACCATATAGAGAATAACAAGGTAATAGGAATGAGGTAATCTATTCTATATACAACGGGAAAATAAAAAAGATTGGGTTGCAGTATCCCAATCTTTTATCTATTAACCCAAAACCATCTCCTGACACGCCCAAGCATCCACCTCTACCTTTAAAGCAGGAGATGCCAATGCCACCACATAAATCATCGTCATACAAGGCAGATGATCGCCTAAAAACTGCCCCATGATTTGTTTCCTGCTCTCAGCATCGAACTCTCCTACGAGATAAAATACTAATTTCGTTATATCTTCCACAGCCATATCTGCCGCTTCTACGTTTCGCTTCACATTCTCTAACGCTAGTTCGAGCTGCGCCAACGGGCTCTCGGGAATTGTCCCATCCGCTTCCATCCCCACTTGACCTGATAGGGTTAACCACCGCTGAGGTCCTGTTGTTTCTATTTGATGGGTATATGGTGCGGCTGGCGGATGAATGGTCTCAGGATTACGTGATGTTCTCATTGATAAAAACCCCTTTTCTGAAAATACAGTCAATTTTTATCATCATATCAAACTTTCTACCCTATTCAGATTTTTATGCTCAAAGTAAACCTTCAGAAATAATCGCAACAGCCTGCTATAATTCTTGTTTTCTAAAAAGAAACCATCCGACGAGAAAAAAGAAAACAATCAATACCGATACACCTAGAAGACTTGTAAGTGCCTGATCCGAATAAGTCCCCTTATGAATCATCTCTTCGGCTGCACTTGTCACGCCTTTAGGCGCAAACTTCCCTAATGTCTCTTCATAAAATGAAGGAACGGTAAACAGAATAAGGTTAATCAAAAGCGACACACCGCCAGCTGTGACAGAACGTTGAAAGAACGCCGAAGCACAAATGGTCGATACCACAATCAGCAATAAATTTGGATAATAAAGAAGTGTTCCTTTTAACACATTCATCCAATCCACATGCCCAAATTGAATGTCCACATAATAAACAGAGGCAAGCACTGCCACCACCAAACTAAACAAAGTCAAACAGGCATAGGCGCATATTTTCGAGACATAGTAACTCGTTCGACTGATCGGTTTCACCATAATCATCGCGGTCACTCCAGAGGCACGCTCTCCAGCGATCGTCCCCATCACGATCATAATCAGGATAAACACACCTAGCGAATCAAATTTACTCAATGCACTCGCCAAAGCCTCTCCAGCACTAGGCTCTGGTATATAAAATGTAGACCCTTCAGGTAAATTAGCTGATTTCGATAGAAGATCTGGCAGCATTTTGAGCGTAATAGGCTGTGTAATCATTAAAATCATAAAAATGATAGGAACAAATAAAATTTTATAGCTAGTGAATAATTCCCTAAATTCCTTTTTCAACATCATTATGCATTCACAACCTTCATGAAAATATCTTCAAGTGTCAGCTTAGATAGTTGATAATGGAGGAGAACACCGCCAGCTTCAGTGATGAGACGAGGCAGCTCCTTCAATGCCGTTTGTTGATCTTTGACTCGCACCTGATAAGCGTTTTCTGTCTCAATGCATTCCTCCACCCAATGCCGCTCTTTTAGCAAAGCCACTAATTTCGTATTCTGTTGTTCTAATTGAAATTCAATCACTGGCTGGATATAGTCTTCTTTAATCTGTTTTATGGAAGAAGACATCTCAATTTTGCCACTGTTGATCATGATAATATGATCTGCCACACGTTCAATGTCATCTAAAATATGGGTCGACATAAAGATCAACATCTCTTGTTTCAGACGCTCAATCAAAGTCAGGACATCTTTTCTTCCCATTGGATCAAGTGCAGACACAGGTTCATCCAAGATCAGAACCTTCGGGCTGTTGATGAGCGCCTGAGCAATGGCAAGTCTTTGTTTCATCCCTCCACTGTAGCTGCCAATGGCACGATCCTTCGCCTCATACACACCACAAAGCTTCAACAGCTCCTCTGTTTTGGAACGAATGATTTTTTTCTCTAAATGAAATAACCCGCCAACCCAATTCATCCACTCCTGCCCCGTCATATCCTGATAAAATGCAGGATGCTGCGGACAATACCCTATCACATGACTGATTTGATCCATCTCCTTTGTGACATCCAAACCTGCCACCTTCACGACCCCAGAAGTTGGACGAGCAAGCCCTGTGAGAATCCGGATCGTTGTTGTCTTCCCCGCCCCATTGGCACCTAAAAAGCCAACACATCCAATCTCCCCAACAGAAAACGAGACATCTTTTAACACTTCATTCGGGCCATACGATTTCGTCAACCCATGACACTCCAGCATATTCAAGCGAATCCCCCCTATTAAGATTGTTTACGGCCAAAAATGAAATACACAATAGGACCGGCACTCGCCACAAACACAATCACCAAAGCCCAAACCCACTTCACCTCTCCTCTGATTCTCGATGGGTCTCTTTTCAACAAATCAAATAAACCAATCACCATCAAAATCGCTTGCAGCAAAATAAGAGGTAATATCATCTTCATATCCATCCACGCCACTCCCTTTTCAAACGCCAATTTGTTTTGGTATCACTTCTTTTGACGACATGAAGAGAGAATTCGTTCAAATAGATTTTATTTTTATTGGTCGAATGGTCTATAAATATAAAAAAGCCCAGTGAAGGTTATTCACTGGGCTTGCTAGTTATTCTCATGATGAACCTCGCAAAATCTTTTCCATCTTCTTTCCTTTCGCTAACTCATCAATCAGCTTGTCCATATACCGAATGTTTTTCATAGTTTCTTCCTCAATGTCCTCTACCCGGACACCACAAATGACTCCTTTGATTAAACTGCGGGAAGGATGAAGCTCAGGAGCCTCAGCAAAAAAGGTTTCAATGTCTATCTGTTTATCTATCTGTTCCTGCAGCTCTTCTGGACTGTACCCTGTTAACCAACAAATAATCGTATCGACTTCAGCCTTCGTTTTTCCCTTTCTCTCTGCCTTTGCGATGTAGAGAGGATAGACTTTTGCAAAGCTCATTGTGTAAATTTTATGTTTCGTCATGTGTCTGCTCTCTTTCTTTTTTAAATATTAACTTGTATTACCTGCGCAAGGTGCGTTTGGCATTCTATTTATAATGTACTGAGCTCATTATAACCCATGTATTGTACCCTTAATCAACGAACTTCGTACGTTCTAGTTCTTTTAACACAAAAATACCCCTTTAGAAAACGATATCTAAAGGGGTATAAAAGCTTTTTTTATTTAATCCCTACTCCACTGTCACACTCTTCGCAAGATTACGTGGTTTATCCACATCACACCCGCGGTGAAGGGCTGCGTAGTAAGCGATTAGCTGTAATGGAACAACAGATGCAAGTGGTGCAAGTGCTGGGTGTACAGCTGGAAGGACGAAACGGTCGCCTTCGTCTTCTAGGCCTTTTAGTGAGATGACACATGGGTTTGCTCCGCGTGCAACGACTTCTTTGACGTTACCGCGTATGCTGAGGTTCACGTGCTCTTGTGTTGCAAGGGCAATGACCGGTGTGCCTTCTTCAATTAAAGCAATCGTGCCGTGTTTGAGTTCTCCCCCAGCAAAGCCTTCTGCTTGGATGTAAGAGATCTCTTTTAGCTTCAGTGAACCTTCAAGGCACACATAGTAGTCAAGTCCTCTTCCGATAAAGAATGCGTTACGTGTCACTGTGAAGAAGTCACGAGCGATTTGTTCCATTTCATCCTTTTGATCGACAAGGGCTTCCATTGCGTTTGCTACAATACCAAGCTCTTTCACAAGATCAAAGTCAAGAGATTGACCGTTTAATTCAGCTGCAACGGATGCAAGGATTGCAAGTACAGCGATTTGTGCTGTGTAGGCTTTTGTTGAAGCCACTGCAATTTCTGGTCCTGCATGAAGAAGCAATGTGAAGTCCGCTTCACGAGAAAGCGTAGATCCTGGTACGTTTGTGATCGTTAATGCTTTATGACCAAGCTCTTTAACTTGAACAAGTACAGCACGGCTGTCCGCAGTCTCCCCAGATTGAGAAAGGAAGATGAACAACGGTTTTTTCGATAGAAGCGGCATGTTGTAAGAGAATTCACTTGCTACATGGACTTCTACAGGTACTTTCGCCCAGTCTTCAATGTATTGTTTACCGACAAGTCCAGCATGGTAGCTTGTTCCGCAAGCCACGATGTAGATGCGGTCTGCTTCTGCTACTGCGCTGGCGATATCGCCAGCAACTGACAACTTGCCGTTTTCGTCTTGATATTCTTGGATGATTTTACGCATAACAAGCGGCTGTTCATCCGTTTCTTTTAACATGTAGTGAGGATATGTGCCTTTCTCAATGTCGCTTGCATCAAGCTCAGCGATATAAGAAGGACGTGTCATGATATCACCGTCAAGGTTTTTAATAATAACCTCGTCTTTTGTGACAATGACCATTTCTTTATCCATTAATTCCGCATATTCGTTTGTTACTTGAAGCATCGCCATTGCGTCAGATGCCACAACGTTGAAATCTTCGCCGAAACCAACCAATAATGGGCTTTTGTTTTTCGCCACATAGATTGTTTCTTTGTTTTCGTTATCGAAAAGGGCAATTGCGTAAGAGCCTTTTAGTTGAAGAAGCGTTTGACGGAAAGCTTCCTCTGTATCAAGACCTCTATTCACAAATTGTTCGATGACTTGAACAACAACCTCTGTATCTGTGTCGCTTTTTAGTGTGACGTCTTGTAAATATTCGCGTGTCAATTGTACATAGTTCTCGATGACACCGTTATGAACAAGCGTAAAACGGCCAGAAGCACTTTGATGCGGATGCGCATTTAGATGGCTTGGTACACCGTGAGTTGCCCAGCGTGTATGTCCAATTCCTGCTGAAGATGCCACGTTTGCATCAACAACTTCACGAAGCTCAGCGATACGTCCTTTTTCTTTGAACACATGCACGCCTTCTTCGTTTGCCACAGCGATACCTGCTGAGTCATACCCGCGGTACTCAAGCTTCTCTAAACCTTTTAATAAGATTTCCTTCGCATCATTCTGACCAATATAACCTACGATTCCACACATAAATATTCTTCCTCCCGATCATGTGAAAGGGACAAAGAAAGCCTACTAAAATAGAAGGGACATTTCTTCGTCCCTCTCTACATGTTTATTTTGGGAGATCATGTGTATTCCCTTTGTACAAAGAGTCACCTCTTTGGTTTAAAGAAACACTTACGGCTGTGATCTCTTTTTTTGATCAGCCGGGAGGCATCCGCCGAAAATTCGATAACCTCCATCCTCGTCAACTAAGCATCTTTCGTCCGATCGCTTAGTTCGGGCGCTATAATTATAAGAGAGTTTCTGAACATCTACCCTGCCTTTCCTGATAGAATAAAAATCCAGTAACACAAGGATGATTGTACTATAAGGTCTGACCTCCGTCAATCACAATTTAGCAGGTGATTGCCTTCATTTGAGAAAGTGAGACCTCCCTACACTATATGCGATGAGGCTTGTCACGTTCTACCTTTGATGTGCTCTCCTATGTATGAAGGCAGCTTCAAGTTGCCCTCACTTATATGATTCGTACAGATCCATCCAATTATGTCGTTTATTCAAAAAAAAGCAAACCGCTGCTAGCGATTTGCTTTCATCTATTACTCAATACCCATTTCCTCTTTCACAACAGCCGTAATTCGAGCCACATATTCATCACACAGCTCTTTTGTTTTTGCCTCAGCCATAACACGTACAAGCGGTTCTGTTCCAGATGGACGAACAAGGATACGGCCGTCACCATTCATCTCTTTTTCGACCTCTTGGATCACTGCTTTTACTTTTTCATTTTCTTCTACTTTATATTTATCAGACACTTTCACATTCACTAAAAGCTGCGGGAACTTTTCCATTTCCGCTGCAAGCTCTGATAATGTTTTTCCTGTCGCTTTGAGCGTATTCACAAGCATGATCGCAGAAAGCATGCCATCACCTGTCGTATTGTAATCAAGGAAAATCAAATGGCCTGATTGCTCACCGCCGACATTATAGCCATCATTTTTCATCGCTTCGACCACATAGCGGTCACCAACAGCAGTTTGAATGCTCTTAATGCCTTGCTTCTCAAGCGCTTTATAAAAACCAAGGTTGCTCATGACCGTTGACACGACGGTGTCATCCTTTAATCGGCCTTCATCCTTCAAATAACGTGCACATATGTACATAATTTGATCGCCGTCTACGATATCACCTTTTTCATCGACTGCAATTAAACGGTCACCGTCACCATCAAACGCAAGACCAATATCTGCACCCTTCTCCTTCACAAATGCAGAAAGTGCCTCTGGATGAGTTGAGCCTACACCATCATTGATATTCAGTCCATTTGGTGATGTTCCCATTGTAGACACATCAGCATCTAAATCTGCAAATAAATGTGTCGCTAGAGAAGAGGTTGCACCGTGTGCACAGTCAAGCGCCACGTGAATACCTGTGAAATCCTCGTCTGCTGTCTGCTTCAAGAATTGTAAGTATTTCTGACCGCCTTCAAAATAGTCATTGACCGTTCCAAGATCCGCTCCAACCGGGCGTGGCAATTGATCGACTGGCTGATCCATCAGCTGCTCAATTTCATTCTCCTGTTCATCTGACAGCTTAAAGCCGTCACCGCCGAAGAATTTAATGCCGTTGTCTTGAACTGGATTGTGTGAAGCAGAAATCATGACACCCGCTTCAGCATCCATTGCCTTCGTTAAATAAGACACACCAGGTGTTGAGATCACACCTAGACGCATCACTTCAGCTCCAATTGAAAGTAAGCCTGCAACGAGCGCTCCTTCCAGCATATGACCGGATACACGTGTGTCTCGTCCAACGAGTACCTTTGGACGTTCTTTATCTTTTGTGAGCACATAGCCGCCAAATCTCCCAACTTTAAATGCGAGCTCTGGTGTTAATTCGCTATTTGCTACACCCCTTACACCATCAGTTCCAAAGTACTTGCCCATGTTTCAATCGCTCCTTTTTCCATTCAAGAGGACGCTTCGTCCTCTTTTTTATCTTCTTTGACCGGCTGTCTTTGACTTGATTCTTTCTTTGCTTTATCTTGTGTGGATTCTTCTTTACTCTTCTCACTCTGATCATCATCATCAGTTGATTGATCTTTTTGATCTTTTTGATCTTTTTGATCCTTTCGATCATTCGTCGACGCCGGCTGATCCTCTGTATCAGTAGAAGTGAGTTTCACTTTGACCTTTGATCTTGATAATGTCCATGTCACATTTTGAGGACCATTCACTTGAACTTTGACCTCATGGGTTCCTTCGTTCAAGTCCCCTGCATTGATATAGGCTTCAACATCTGAAGCCTTTAGTTTATCAATCGCACTCTTCGACCCCTTTGCTGTTAACGTGATCCGTCCAGAAGATGGGCTCACAAAATCAGATGTGAGATCCTTGCTCAAACCCACGACAGAAATCGGTACATTATCGATCTTTTTTTCTTCAGCTGTTGCAACCTTCACTTTGATCTTAACAGTTTCGGGTGATACCTTTTTCACACCATCTGGCAGCGGAATATCGGCATCAATCTCCGTATCATCTTTGATCTTACTTAGGTCCAGCTTGACGCCATCAATAAAATCAAGTGCATCCAGTGCCTTTTGAGAGCCGTACACTGTGACCTCACTCGGGCTTGTCTCAATGCTTGAGATGCTGATCCCTTCTGGCAAGCTGCCCGTCCGCTCAAGTTTAAACGGAACCTTTTTGCTCGGACTCGAGATTGGAACCGTAATATCCACCACGGACGGACTTACTTCGACTGGCAGCTCATTCCCGCTGCTATCATACACAGTCAGCTTCGCTTCTTTTTCAATTTGCTGATTGACATCCTCTAAATTCACAAAAGCTTTAATGACAGAAATTTTGTCGATGACGTCCTTTGATCCAGTAACTGTGACCTTTTTCGGATTCACAATAGGCTGTTCAGGTGAATAGCCGTCTTTGATTTTATTTTGATTATAAAATTCTGTTTCAACAGGAAATTCAGCTGTCGTTTTTTCTTGTATCGTCACAGTCGTCACAGATGGATTAATCGATAGTGTGAGCCCCTTCGATACATCTCTTGCCTTCAGCTCCACTTTATGTGTACCTGTCGATAAGTTCTGCATGTCTGCGTAAATTTCAAAATTCTTTGTTTGCCTTGCTGTTTTCACAGCACTTGTTGATCCTTTAATCGTGACATTGACTGTCTGCGGCACACCAGTGACAACGTATTTCTCGTCATCATAATACGCTTTAACAGGAATGTCAGTTAAAGTTGCTTCATCTGTCGTCGATGTTGGGAAAAAGGATTCACCGATTTTTTTCGGCGTGGGCGCTTGCGCTGAATTGACTGCACCATACAGCAATAAAGCGAAGACCAATGCAAGAAGCTTAACGGCCCAGCGATTATTCAAAATCTTATCCATTTTTCTTGCCCCTCCAATACCATTTGGTCGAGGAAGCATCTTTGCTGTTCTTACTAAATTCAGCAATCAGCATTTCTTCAAGCGCTTCTTCTGTCAATTCTCGGTGAAGATCACCATTCCTTGCGACAGAAATGCCGCCAGTTTCCTCAGAAACGATGACAGTTAAGCTGTCTGTCACTTCACTAATTCCGACTGCCGCCCTATGACGCGTCCCAAGCTCCTTAGAGATAAAAGGGCTTTCTGACAGCGGTAAATAGCAAGCTGCAGCTGCAATCTCATCCCGCTTCATAATGACAGCACCGTCATGAAGCGGTGTATTCGGAATGAAAATATTAATGAGCAGCTCTGAACTCACCTTTGCATTCAAAGGAATCCCTGTCTCTATGTAATCATTCATTCCGGTATCGCGCTCAATTGTCAGCAGCGCGCCGATTCTGCGTTTCGCCATATAGTTAATTGCTTTTGTAATTGCCTCGATCGTTTTCTGCTGCTGTTCCTCTACAGGTGTCCCGCTTCTTGAGAAGAAACGGCCGCGCCCAAGCTGCTCAAGCGCTCTCCTTAGCTCTGGCTGAAAAATAATAATGATCGCAAGGAATCCCCACGTAATCGCTTGATCCATCAGCCATTGAAGTGTGTTAAGACCGAGATACGCACTTCCCATCCTGACGAGAACAATGACCACAATTCCCTTTAAAAGCTGAACCGCTTTTGTTCCGCGGATGACCATCATTAATTTATATATCACATACCAAACAACGAGAATATCAACAGCATTACCGAGGTACTGCAAAAAAGGAATATCCCCTAAAGCCATTTCCTCGTCCTCCAGAATTTTCAGTTATTCTTCGTTTGATGCATTTTTTTAATATAAAAAGAGCCTATGTATCAATACATAGCGTGGCTATTATACCACATTTTGTTTCAGCAAGGAAAATAGTTGCCATATCTGGCTGACTTGTTAGTATGCGTGAATCTCACAAATGTATAGAAAAAGAGCAGCCCCCTTAGAGACTGCTCTTAAGCCGATTGAGTTACTTTTGCTCCTCTGGCCCAATGACCCGCATTACGTTTTGTGCTGTTGATTTCATTTTGTACCAGATCCAATCAAACACTTCATTAATTTCATTAATTTGACCAGTGACTTGTCCGGCAGAAGCAGTCAACTGTTCCCCATTGACGACGGTGACATTTCCATCAACCTTGCCTTCTACAATCAGCTTGCCATTTTTGACAGTGACATCACCCTTTACGGTTTCCCCTTTAGGTACGGTCACTGTATCATTTTCAACGACGAGATTCGGCTGCTTTGACACACTGAAATTATGATCGGTATTCCAGCTCGTGAACAGACTACCTCCCATTAAAATGAGAAAGAGGGCAGCGGCTACCATCAGCGGGTGAGCTTTGATCCATCTTTGAACCGACACACGCTTTTTCTCCTTTGGAAGACCTGCCATCACCTTTGCAGTGAAATCAGATGGTGCTTCTATATGAGATGTACTCTGCACTAGCGCGATGGATTTCTCAATTTGTTGAAAATGAGTACGGCACTCCTCACACGATTGCAGATGGCTTTTTAATTCTTTTTCGTCTTGGGGCTCAATGTCCCCGTCTAAATACTGATGCATAAGCTGGACGATTCTATCCTGACAGCTCATCAAAATCACCTCACTCAAAGGTCTCTCAACTGTTTCCGGAGAGCCTCTCTACCCCTGTGTATTCTCGTTTTCACCGTACCAACTGGTATATTCAGAATCTCACTAATCTCTTTTAACGAGAGTTCATCAATATACTTTAATACGATGACCGAACGATATTTGTCGGGTAATCTTAGAATTTTTTGCTGAATGGTGCTCGATAATTCAAGAGACACCACCTCATCCTCTGGCAAAATGCCATCAGCAGCAATTTGAGAATACATATTTAATCCTTCTGTTCCTGCCACCTCTGCATCTAAATAGTAATCCGGCTTTTTTTTGCGAATACGGTCGATGGTCAGGTTGGTTGCAATGCGGTACAGCCACGTGGAAAACTTACGATTCACATCAAAGCTTTCGATATTCACATAAGCACGAATAAACGCCTCCTGCGCAATATCCTCCGCTTCATGTGCATTCCCAAGCATACGGTAGCACAGCTGATAAATTTTGTCTTTATACAGGTCTACGATGTCTGCAAATGCGTTCTGGTCGCCTTTTTTCACTTGCTTAATTCTCTTTTTAATCATTGTGTCCATAGTATATTCAACCTCTGCCTTCACCGGTCTTTATGTATACGAACCTCTTTCCAAAAGGTTTCATTCTCCTCTAAAAAATAGTGTAACAAATTTTTGACAGTGTGTTACGCTTATCAACCGGTAAAAACCTTAACATATCCTTAAATTTTCCCAAAACAAAAAAGAACGGGAACAAGTCCCGCTCTACAATAACTTTTCACCCATTAACGATCCAATTAATGCCACAGCCGCTTCTGCTGTTTTGTTTTTCTCATCTAAAACCGGATTTACTTCAACAAATTCAGCAGACGTTAAAATACCCGCCTCCTCTAAAAGCTCCATTGCAAGATGACTCTCCCGGTAACTAATGCCGCCTGCTACCGGAGTGCCTACACCAGGGCATTCCGCTGGGTCTAGCCCGTCTAAATCAAGCGAGAGATGGACACCATCTGTTCTTTCCTTTAGATAAGCAATAGCTTCCTCCATCACCCTTGTCATCCCTAAACGATCAATTTCATGCATCGTATAGACTTTAATGCCTTTCTCTCGAATCAATGCCCGCTCTCCTTCATCTAAGGATCGAGCACCAATTATAACGACATTTTGAGGTTTCAATTTAGGCGAATAACCGCCAATGTTTGTTAAATCAGCATGCCCAAAACCAAGACTGACAGCAAGCGGCATGCCATGAATATTTCCAGAAGGAGAGGTTTCCTCCGTATTCAAATCCCCGTGTGCATCATACCAAATGACTCCTAAGTTTTCATAATGCTTGGCTACCCCAGCAAGTGTGCCAATCGCAATGCTGTGATCACCACCTAAAATGAGCGGAAACGAACCTGATTGCACAATACTGTCAACCTTCTCAGCAAGCAGCTGATTCGCCCCAGCATTCTCGGTCAAATTTTTTAGCTTTTCACTTGTATATAAACCTTTCTCATCATCTCTTTGTTCAACTGGAATATCTCCTAGATCCTCCACATCAAATGAGAGCGTTTCCAATTTTTCTTTTACGCCTGCACAACGAATCGCACTCGGCCCCATATCGACGCCCCTTCTCGTTTGCCCCAAGTCCATCGGAACTCCAACAATCGTGACCTTCTTTTGCTCTCCCATATGTACATCCCCTTTCCGTTCATGCTTATATTTTACTTTCTTGATGCCTTCTGACTCAACTCGACAACATTTTGAATAGTTATACAGTCCCTCCGCCAACATAAAAAAAGACACCTTTTTGAAAAAGGTGTCTTAACTGGGCTAGCTGGATTCGAACCAACGCATGACGGAGTCAAAGTCCGTTGCCTTACCGCTTGGCTATAGCCCAAAAATGGTGGAGGGGGACGGATTCGAACCGCCGAACCCGGAGGGAGCGGATTTACAGTCCGCCGCGTTTAGCCACTTCGCTACCCCTCCACATATGGAATTGATAAAGATAAAACAGTGCCGGCAAGAGGACTTGAACCCCCAACCTACTGATTACAAGTCAGTTGCTCTACCAGTTGAGCTACACCGGCATATGGTGGAGGATGACGGGCTCGAACCGCCGACCCTCTGCTTGTAAGGCAGATGCTCTCCCAGCTGAGCTAATCCTCCACATCATGGTGACCCGTACGGGATTCGAACCCGTGTTACCGCCGTGAAAGGGCGGTGTCTTAACCGCTTGACCAACGGGCCAGTTTGTCAAGTTTGTTGTTTCCGTGAAGCTGACAAAAGTTATTATATACAGGTTGTCCCCCTTTTGTAAAGGGGATTTTTATTTTTTTTATTTTCTAACTATTTGCTCCCTATTTATTCAACATTTCTACTGAAATATAATTTCAATATTCAAATATAATATTGAAATTTCGTACCATACTCAATATACTGAAAATGAAGAAATAAGGAGGTATGTCACATGCAGCCATCTCAACTGCGTTCTTTGACAACAGAATCAAGAAACCCCAACACAATGGGAATTTCTCAAGCAGATCCGCTTGAAATACTCCAGATGATTAATGAAGAAGATATGAAGGTCGCTCAAGCAGTCAACCTTGTACTTCCCCATGTCAAAACAGCAAGTGACTTTGCCTATGAATCCATCTCAAATGGAGGCAGACTCGTTTATTTAGGCGCCGGAACAAGCGGCAGAATTGGCGTAATGGATGCTGTCGAATGTCCCCCAACCTATAGCGTCTCACCTGATGTCATTGTAGGCATCATGGCAGGCGGAGACTCAGCTTTTTCTCAAGCTGCCGAAGATGTGGAAGATAGTGAAGAAGCCGGCAAACAGGATTTAGTACACATCCACCTGACATCAAAAGATACAGTCGTCGGAATTGCCGCAAGCGGCAGGACACCTTATATCATCGGCGCTTTAAACTATGCAAAGTCAATTGGAGCTAAAACAGTAGCACTCAGCTGCAATAAACAAGCAGAAATTAGCGAGCTTGCAGATTGCGCCATTGAGGTCATTGTAGGACCAGAAGCCATCACTGGGTCAACAAGAATGAAAGCAGCATCCGCTCATAAAATGATTTTAAATATGCTTTCCACCTCAGTCATGATCAGACAAGGCAAAGTATATGAAAACCTGATGGTTGATGTTAAAGTCAGCAATCATAAATTAAAAGAACGCGCCATCACCATCATTCAACATGTGACAAATGCTTCCTACGAACAAGCCGTGAAGACTCTCGAAGCAGCAGACTTAGAAGTCAAAACCGCCATCGTCATGCTCCAAACAAACACAGACAAGAAAACAGCCAAAGATTTACTGAGCAAAACGAATGGTCATATCGACAAAGCGATCTCACGTTATCAATCCTAAAGGAGGTAGAGCTCATGTCAGCAGGTGGACTTACCCTACTACACACAATCAAATCAAAGCTCCCCCAATCTGAAAAAATCATTGCAGACTATATCCTTGCCCATCCTGACAAAGTCATTAAAAGTACAGTACACGAAATCAGTCAGGCAGCCGGCGCAAGCAGCTCTGCAGTCATCCGTCTTTGTAAATCTCTCGGGCTGGATGGCTATCAAGATTTAAAAATGCGGATCGCTGGAGACTTGATGCATGACGATAAACAAGGCTACAGAGATATCGAACAAGATGAACCACTTCAATCCATTATTCAAAAAACAGCTGGAAACTCGATTCAATCGATTAAGGACACCGCTTCTATTTTAAATGCAGATGCTTTAGAAAAGGCTGTTCAATTACTGCTGAATGCAAACCAAATTCATTTTATCGGTGTTGGTGCATCTGGCATCGTCGCAGCTGATGCCCAGCAGAAATTTCTCAGAATTAACTATGCAGCGACAGCCTTCACTGACATGCACATTGCATCTACGGTCATTGCAAATGCAGGAGAGAATGACATTGTGTTTGGTATCTCCTTTTCAGGAGAAACGTTAGACATCATTCAAGCCCTTCAGCTCGCAAAAGACAACCAAGTGAAAACCATTGCTTTAACACATCCAGGTCATACTAGCGTTTCTGCTTTATGTGATGTTCACCTATCGACGTCCGGTTCCAATGAAGCACCTTTTCGCAGTGCTGCCACTTCCTCTAGAATGGCACAGCTCTACTTAATTGATGTCTTGTTCCTCAGTTTAGCTTCTCGTCAATATGAAGAGACAGCGCAATATATTGACAAGACAAGGCATGCCATCCGCTCCATGAAACGAAAAACAAAGGGGGATTCAACATGAGTCATCAAAAGAAATATCAGCAGTTGGCGAAAGACATTCTTTCACTCTGTGGTGGTTCTGAAAATATCTCTTCCCATACACATTGTATGACACGTCTTCGAATTACACCGATCGATAATGAAAAAGTTCACATCACAGCAATCAAAGAACTCGATGGCGTTATTGGCGTCGTCGAAGCAGAAACGCTTCAAATCATTTTAGGTACCGGTGTTGTCAACCAAGTATCAAGTGCGTTTGAACAGCTTCTAAATGCGTCTGGCTCTTATGATTTAAACAACGAAGCACAAAAAAACAAGCAAGCCATTTCACAAAAAAACCGCACACCGTTCAAGCTGTTCTTACGGCGGATTGCCAGCATTTTCATTCCAATCATTCCGGCACTTGTTGCTTCAGGGCTTATTACTGGGATTACAAAAGCGATCGTGCAAGCAGGCTGGCTTGACGAAAAATCTCAAGCCGCAGTTATTTTAACAGTTATAGGTTCTGGCCTTTTCGCCTACCTAGGGATATTAGTCGGAACAAACGCCGCAAAGGAATTTGGAGGCTCTCCTGCATTAGGCGCATTAGCTGGTATTCTCATTATTAACCCAGCCTCCGCAGACATTATGTTATTTGGCACAAATATTCTACCAGGCAGAGGCGGACTCATCGGTGTTCTTCTAGCCGCCATCTTTATGGCACTTGTGGAAACCCGAATTAGACGCTTCGTCCCGCAATCTCTTGATATCATCGTCACACCAACCATCACACTACTCATTACAGGCATTTTCACATATGTTGTCTTCATGCCAGTCGGCGGATTTATATCTGATGCCATCACCTCAGGACTGACTTACTTATTAAATATGGGCGGAATCTTCGCAGGATTTGTTCTTGGTGCGACCTTCCTTCCACTTGTTGTAACAGGACTTCATCAAGGGCTGACACCGATTCATATGGAACTCATCAATTCAATTGGAGATGACCCGCTTCTGCCAATTCTCGCTATGGGCGGTGCAGGACAGGTAGGCGCTGCATTCGCCATATATATGAAAACAAAAAAGAAAAAGCTCAAAAGAGCCATTGCTGGTGGACTTCCTTCTGGGATGCTGGGCATTGGTGAACCACTCATTTTTGGTGTCACACTCCCGCTAGGACGACCATTTCTCACCGCTTGTCTTGGTGCAGGAATCGGCGGCGCTTTTCAAGCCTACTTCCAAATCGCGACGAAAGCCATCGGTGTATCTGGTCTTCCATTAACCTTTATTGTTCACACACATCAAATGCTTCTTTACTTAATTGGACTATTTATCGCATATGTTGCTGGATTTTTCTTCACATACTTATTTGGATTTCATGATGATATGGCTGTTGAATTCGAGGATCACAATCAATAAGGAGGTCTAGACCTTGAAGAAATGTTTTCTCTTGATCACATGTCTGCTCATGCTCCTTGGGTTACCAGTACAAACATTTGCAACTAGCTCCCATCCTGTATCGTCTTTGTCTAAAACAGCACCTGAAGAATATCCCGTCTTAAAAAAAGCAAAACGACCGGAACAAGTAGGTTTTTCTTCCAGGCAGCTGAGGAAGGTTGATCAAATGATTCAAAATGACATCAAAGCAGGATTTCCAGGAGCCGCTCTCATCATTATCAAGGACGGAAAGATCGTCCATCAAAAAGCCTATGGCTACCGGCAAAAATACGATGGTACAACAGCGCTCAAATCATATAAAAAAATGAAAAAGGATACACTATTCGATTTGGCATCCAATACAAAAATGTATGCGACCAACTATGCCCTGCAAAAGCTTGTCTACGAGAAAAAACTTGATGTCAACGAAAAAATACAGACCATCCTTCCAGATTTTCAGGATGAACCTGATGCAAAGGTAACCGGTAAAGACCAGCTCCGGGTAAAGGATCTTCTCACCCATTCTGCCGGTCTCCCTTCTAGTGTCTTATTTTATAGCAAAGAATCAGCTGGCTCTTTTTATTCTCAAGATAGAAAAACAACGATGAAATGGCTGCCAAAAGTACCGCTGCAATACAAGCCAGGTACCCAGCACATTTATAGTGATATTGATTACATGCTGCTGGGCATGATCATCGAGAAGAAAACAGGCATGCCTCTTGATCAATATGTCGAGTCAACCATTTATCGGCCGTTAGGTCTCAAACACACAATGTTCAATCCGCTGCAAAAAGGCTTCAAGCCGAAGCATTTTGCAGCAACAGAACGTTTAGGCAATTCACGAGACGGTGTAATCGATTTTGAAAACATCCGACGGTACACCCTGCTAGGTGAAGTACACGACGAGAAAGCATATTACTCAATGGCAGGTATCTCCGGCCACGCTGGACTTTTCTCGAATACCTCAGATATGGCCGTGCTGCTTCAGCTGATGCTTAACAAAGGAGGCTATGGAAAAACAACCATCTTTGATCAAGCTTCCATCGATCTCTTTACAGCCTCCTCTGATACGAACCCAACTTACGGGCTAGGCTGGAGAAAAAACGGTCATACTGACATGGAATGGATGTTTGGAAAATATGCAAGTAACGAAGCCTATGGACATACTGGCTGGACCGGCACAATGACGTTGATTGATCCTAAACACAATTTAGGTGTCGTCTTGCTGACGAATAAGAAACATTCACCCGTTGTTTCACCAGAAACCAATCCTAATCAATTTGAAGGTGACCTGTTCCCAACTGGTACTTATGGAAGCATCATGACTGCAATCTACGAATCTTTTAAGTAAAAGGAGGAATTCGATGTTGAAAGCTCTCTTTCCCGCTGCACTAGTTTTAGCCCTGCTAACCTCTTCCATTCCAACGGAAAAGGTTAGCTCTGCCTCTCTGCCCACCGCTAAACAAATGGTTCAAGACATGTCACTGGATGAAAAGATAGGTCAAATGCTCATGCCGGACTTTCGCAATTGGCAAACAAAAGATGAATCCGCACCTACAGGCTTCACAAAGATGAATAACGAAGTATCTCACCTTGTAGAAAAATATCATCTAGGTGGTGTCATCTTATTTGCGGAGAATGTCGTTGATACGGAACAAACCGTGAAACTCACCCACGAATTTCAAAAAGCATCACCAAACATTCCTTTACTCATTTCTATTGATCAAGAAGGCGGAATCGTCACAAGGTTACAAAAGGGAACACATTTCCCAGGAAATATGTCGATTGGTGCCTCTAGAAGCAAAAAAAATGCATATGACACAGGAAAAATCATCGGAAAAGAATTAAACGCCTTGGGGATTAATACAAACTTCTCTCCTGTGCTTGATGTGAATAACAACCCAAACAACCCCGTCATTGGTGTCCGTTCCTTTAGCTCTGATCCTGCTCTTGTCTCTAGACTTGGCCTTCAAACCATGAAAGGACTTCAAAAGGAAAAGACCATTTCCACACTAAAACATTTCCCGGGACATGGTGATACAGCGGTCGACAGTCACTATGGCTTGCCGCTCGTAGAGCATGACCTAGATCGTTTAAAAAAGGTTGAGCTGTATCCGTTCCAACAAGCGATCAATGCTGGTGCAGATATGGTCATGACCGCTCATGTGCAATTTCCTGCCATTGATGACACAACGTATCGAAGCAAGAAAGATGGCGAGGACATCATGGTTCCAGCAACCTTATCAAAAAAAGTCATCACACACTTATTAAAAGAAGAGATGGGCTTTCAAGGTGTTGTTGTGACAGACGCCCTAAACATGAAAGCGATTGCAGAAAATTTTGGACAGGAAGAAGCCGTAGTGATGGCCATTAAAGCAGGCGTCGACATCGCTCTCATGCCAGCACCAGTTACCTCATTAAAAACAGAGAAAAACCTGGAGAATGTATTTAATGCGGTCAAACAAGCGATTTTAAAGAAAGAAATTCCGATGTCGCAGATTAACGAATCCGTCGAAAAAATTCTTCAATTGAAAATCAAACGCGGCATTATTTCCTCCAAAAAACCAATCAGTCTTGAGAAAAAAATCAAAAAAGCCACTCAAGTCGTCGGGAAAAAATCGCACCGTCAAGCAGAACAAAAAATGGCACGTGAAGGAATCACCCTGCTTAAAAACAACAAAAAAACCTTACCTTTCAAGCCTAAAAAGAATGACAAAATCGTGGTCATGGCACCTTACGAAGATCAGACAAAAGCAATGTCTGTCACAGTCGAATCTCTCATAAAACAAAAAAAGATCAAGCCTGTACGCATCCAGTCATATGCTTTTGCGGATAAAACGTTCACCAAAGACTCTGCCAAACTAATTCAAGAAGCTGACTATGTCATCACTGGCTCTTACGTTGTCCAAAATGACCCAGCTGTAAATGATGGCGTAATTGATGACAATGTCCAGGACCCAAAAAAATGGGCAACTGCCTTCCCTCGTGCTGTCATGAAAGAAGCAGGAGCACAAAATAAAAAAATGGTCATCATGAGTCTTAGAAACCCTTATGATGCGGCAAATTTTGAAGAAGCTGATGCCTTACTAGCTGTGTACGGTTTTAAAGGCTACTCAAACGGACAATTCAATCAGCCAAATATTCCTGCTGGACTAGAAGTGATATTTGGAGCTGCATCACCTAAAGGGAAACTGCCAGTTGATATCCCATCTGTCACTCATCCAAATCAAACCCTTTACCCATTCGGCTATGGACTCAATTTGAAAGGGAAACAGATCAAATAGGAGGGATTCTCTTGAAGAAAACAGCAAGTTTCATACTCGCAAGCATTCTCATGATGAGCACATTGACCGCCGCCTCTCCCGCAGATCAAGAACGAACAGACACAAAAGGAAAAAAAGCAGCAGTCAAAACAGGGATCGAAACACTACTCTCAAGCAATCTTTCATGGCTAAAAGGGAAAAGGGTCGGTCTCATTACCAACCCGACTGGCATTGATGCAAATATGAAAAGCAGTGTCGACCTCCTATTTGAACATCCAGATATCAAGCTCACTGCTTTATATGGGCCTGAACACGGCGTGCGCGGCGATGCACAAGCAGGAGAAGGCGTCGAATCCTATACCGATGAAAAAACAGGTCTTCCTGTTTACTCTCTTTATGGCAAAACAAGAAAACCAACTCCTGAAATGCTAAAAAATGTAGATGTCCTGCTGTTTGATATTCAAGACGTTGGTACTCGTTATTACACCTATATTTATACAATGGCCTATGCGATGGAAGCCGCTAAAGAAAACAACATTCCCTTTGTTGTCCTAGACCGCCCAAATCCCATTGGCGGACTAAAAGTAGAAGGACCTGTTTTAGAGCCTGAACACGCCTCATTTGTAGGGCTCTATCCAATCCCGCTAAGACATGGAATGACTACTGGTGAGCTTGCAAAACTGTTTAACAAAGAGTTTCATATCAATGCTGATGTAACAGTCATCAAAATGAAAAATTGGAAACGGTCCATGACATTTGATGACACGAAGCTGCCGTTCGTCCTTCCTTCCCCTAACATGCCAACAGTGGATAGTACCTTTGTATATCCTGCCACAGGATTAATTGAAGGCACAAATGTCTCTGAAGGCAGAGGAACGACAAAACCATTCGAGCTCATTGGTGCACCATATATCAATAGCAGCGAGCTGGCAGATCATTTAAATCAGCTAAAACTAAAAGGCGTTCAATTTAGACCTGTGTCATTCACCCCCACATTTTCTAAACATGCCGGTACACTATCTCACGGTGTGCAGTTATACGTCACAGACCGCTCATCCTTCGAAGCGGTGAAAACGGGGTTATCCATCATCACAGCAATACATGATTTATATCCTAACGACTTTCAGTTCCTTCAAACAGGCAGTTTTGACAAACTCATCGGGAATGGCTGGATGAAAGAAGAAATCAAAAAAGGAACTTCCGTCAAACACATCATGAAACGTTATCATCATGACCTCAAAACATTCGAAAAGAAGCGAAAAAAATATCTCATCTATTAAATCACCAAAAAACCTCCATCTATCAAAGGATGGAGGTTTTTTTCATGAGAAAGACTTGGTCACAGCAGGTGCTTTCAGCTCAAAACGATTGAGTAAGAAGCCAAATAAGGCAGCAAGCACTTGCTGAAACAGCATGCCAATCACCACAGGAACAGCGACAGCAGGCGGGAAAAAGCTAATGGCAAGCACAGCCCCCGCACTAATGTTTCTCATACCGCCCGTATACACGATGGCCACAATCTCTTCTTGAGTACATTTCATCGCCTTCCCAATCAACCATGCAAACGCATATCCGCTCATCGCAATGAGAAACACCGTTGCTGCTTTGCTAAAAAATGCGGCATCCAGTTCACGTAAGTAAGGCGCAACAACAGAACTGTTAATCGACACCACTACAAACAAGCCTATTTTTGAAAAAGGTGACAGTGTCTGACTGATCTTTTTCGTCACATCAGGCTTTGCATAGTGACGAACAAGCATACCTAAAATAGATGGAAGCACCACCATCCCAAACAGCCCTTTCATGATCGCCACCATGTCCATATGAACTTGTGTACCGGCCAAAAGTGACAAACTGGCTGGCACAATTAATGGCGAAAGCATTGTATCAATTAAAATAATGGATAACGTTAATCCAACATTCCCTTTATACATTGCCGCCCATATTAAACTAGAGACTCCTGTGGGAATCACCATTGCAAGTGTCAAACCAGTGATCGTCATGGCATCTCCCGCAAATATGAGATGTCCCGCTGACCAAGCATAAAGAGGCATCAACACATGCAAAATCATAAACGATAAAATCAAAGGCAATGGGTGCATCACCGTATGCTTTAAAGCCGAAAAAGTAGAAGACAAACTCCCTGCAAAGGTCATCACAGCAAATACCCATGGCACTAAAAACGTATAATCCTTTAAGTAAGCCGCCAATAAAACACCGAGTAACACACTAAAAGGTGTAATGAGCGGCATCATCCGGCCGAGCACTTGATTCAAACGCAAAAGCATGCCGGCCACCTCCATCCTTCACTTTCTTACCTTTTCTATTGTAACAGACAGAAAGGCCTTTTTAAGAACCATTCACTTGTTTCACAAGCTTTTGACTTGATGTATCCATTCCAACTACGTCCACCTGGACGCCATTTGCTTGATACCTTTCCTTTATACGTTCTATCGCTGCTACGCCTGATTCATCCCATATACGTGCTTCAGACAAATCAATTACAACAGATTGGATTTCTTTCCCCTGATGGAAAGCTTGGATCAAGTCAGTGACAGAAGCAAAGAAAATTTGCCCTTTAACTCGATATACCCAAGTACCTGCCTGGCTTTCTTTAGACGTAATATGGAGCTTCGATATCTTTGCGACAAAGAATATCGCACTAAGCAGTACACCTGCAAAAACACCTTTTGATAAATCATGAGTCAACACCACCGTCATGACCGTGACAACCATCACAATAGAATCTGTTTTCGGATTCTTTTTTAGCTGCTGAAAGGAACTCCAATCAAATGTGCCAATGGAAACCATGAACATCACAGCCACTAGAGCAGCCATCGGAATTTGAACCACGACATCACCTAGTACAAAAATCAACACCATTAAAAAAGCACCCGCTACAAAGGTAGAAAGCCGGCCTCGTCCTCCTGCCTTCGTATTAATCACAGATTGGCCAATCATCGCACAGCCAGCCATACCACCAAAGAATCCCGCAACCACATTGGCAATCCCTTGACCTCTCGCTTCCTTGTTCTTATTACTAGACGTCTCTGTCATATCATCGACAATCTGTGCGGTTAAAAGAGACTCAAGTAAACCAACCATCGCAAGTGCTAAAGAATAAGGAAAAATGATAGCAAGTGTTTCCCAGTTAAACGGAACTTGAGGTATCAGAAAAACAGGCAAAGAACTAGGAAGCTCTCCCATATCTCCAACGGTTCTAACATCAATATGTCCAAATACAGCAATTATCGTCATTACAATAATGGCTATGAGTGGGGAAGGTATCACCTTTATCACCATAGGCAATAAATAAATGATCAGCAAGGCACCACCTGTCATCATATACATGGCCATTGATTCCCCAACGAAATGTGGAAGCTGAGCCATGAGAATCATAATAGCCAACGCATTGACAAAACCAACCATGACGGACCTCGGAATAAATTTCATCAAACGAGACACTCGGCACAATCCAAACACAATTTGAATCAAACCCGTCAAAATCGTAGCTGCAAACAAATATTGCAACCCATAATCAGCGACCAAGTTAACCATGACGAGAGCCATAGCCCCTGTTGCAGCCGAAATCATGCCTGGGCGTCCACCAACAAACGAAATCACAATCGCGATACAAAATGATGCATACAAGCCGACCTTCGGATCAACGCCCGCAATAATCGAAAACGCAATTGCCTCAGGAATTAAAGCCAGTGCGACTAATATACCCGCAAGCACGTCCTGACGTACATGTCCAAACCATTCTTGCTTTACAAATAAATCTTTCAAACCATCTACTCCTTTTTATATACATACCGTACATGGAAAAAGAAGATCAACTATACCTGGAGATAAAGAAAGGGAAAACAAACGATACTTCACTTTCGGGGGAAAAGAGGAACGTACAGAGTCTTTTGATATAGAGGATATCACTTTAGTAAGAATAAAAGAAAGAGAATGAAGAATCAAGAACAAAAAGAAGGAAAAAGCGATGCAACAATACTGTGCAAGCCGTTTTATTCGCTTTCCTAATGTCATCAGTCTACTGATCATTGAGCAATTCAGTATATATGTAAACAAACAAAAAAAGCCTTCTCATCATCGAGAAACCTTGTCATATCAACATATAGAGGAAAGCTTCCAAGCGGGCTCGAACCGCTGACCTCTTCCTTACCATGGAAGTGCTCTACCTACTGAGCTATGGAAGCATGGCTCCGCAGGTAGGACTCGAACCTACGACCGATCGGTTAACAGCCGATAGCTCTACCACTGAGCTACTGCGGAATGATAAAGTAACTTCTTCCATTGGAAGGATATAAACAAAAAGCTTGGCGGCGTCCTACTCTCACAGGGGGAAACCCCCAACTACC
>NZ_JBYEGB010000008.1:0-61459 GCF_057592095.1 Bacillus sp. SRI_025
GTTTTTTGGAGGTTTGGCACCATATAAATGTGGAAATAATATTGTTAGTTGAGCGATTATCTTGAAAAATCGACCGAAAAAATTTATAGTAAGATTAAAGTCAAATATAGTCAAAGTCAATGGAGGAGGAGGCGGAGTGGCACAAAATATTTCTGATATCATCGAGCAGTATTTGAAGGAAGTCTTGGATCAGAACGGTCGAGAAATATTAGAAATTAAACGCAATGAAATTGCAGATAAGTTTCAATGCGTACCTTCACAAATTAACTATGTTATCAATACACGCTTTACGAGCGAGAGAGGCTATATCGTTGAAAGTAAGCGTGGCGGCGGTGGCTATATCCGCATCATTAAAGTCAAAATGAATGATGAAGTGGACTTATTGAACAACATTATTTCCCAAATATATCATCGTTTATCACAGGCTGCATCTGATCACATCATCATGCGTCTTGTTGAAAATAACATTTTATCTGAAAGAGAAGCTAAGATGATGATTAGTGTCATGGACCGTTCTGTATTGCATATTGATTTACCTGAACGTGATGAACTCCGGGCTCGGATGATGAAAGCGATGTTAAATGCTTTGAAATTAAAGTAAAGCGGGTGAAAAGATTGATTTGTCAAGAATGTAATGAGAGACCAGCCACTTTTCACTTTACGAAAGTTATAAATGGAGAAAAACAAGAAATGCACATATGTGAACAATGTGCAAAAGAAAACAGTGATTCATATGCTATGAGTGGAAACCAAGGTTTCTCGATTCACAACTTATTATCAGGCTTATTAAATATTGATCCTAGCTTCACCACAAGTGCTAACAAGAGCTCGTCTATTTTTCAAGAAGCAAAAGAAGTGGATCAATGTCCTAAGTGTGGCTTAACCTTTCAGCAGTTCAGAAAAACAGGCCGATTTGGCTGTGCAGAATGCTATCGTACATTTGATCAGTATCTGAACCCTGTTTTACGGAAAGTCCATAGTGGAAATACAGTCCATAATGGGAAAGTCCCAAAACGAATTGCCGGCAGCCTGCATGTCCGCCGGAAACTTGAGTTAATGCAGCAAGAGCTGAAGCAGCTGATTGAACAGGAAGAGTTCGAAAAAGCAGCGGAAGTTCGAGATCAAATTCGTGCATTAGAGCATGAGCAATCTCAGCAGAGGGAGGGAGATTAACGACATGTCGCTCCAGCATTTTATTCAAGACGCTCTAAGTCAGTGGATGAAACAAAAAGGACCAGAAAGTGACATTGTTCTAAGCAGTCGAATCCGGCTAGCGCGCAATCTAGAGCATGTTCGTTTCCCAACTCAGTTTTCTCAAGAAGAAGCTGAAGCTGTTCTCCAGCAATTCGAGCAAAAGTTTGCTAGCCAGGAAGTGAAGGACATTGGAAACTTTGTTCTGATTCGAATGAATGAAACGCAGCCTTTAGCAAAGAGGGTACTTGTTGAAAAACATTTGATCAGCCCCAATTTAGCTGAATCAAGATTTGGCGGCTGTTTGCTTTCTGAAAATGAAGAAATCAGTGTGATGTTGAATGAAGAAGACCATATTCGAATCCAATGTTTATTCCCAGGTTTTCAGCTAGCCAATGCACTAAAAGCGGCTAATCAGGTAGATGACTGGATTGAAGAGCAAGTGGATTATGCATTTTCTGAAAAGCGAGGATACTTAACAAGCTGTCCGACTAATGTAGGTACAGGTATTAGGGCTTCGGTCATGATGCATTTACCGGCATTAGCGCTCACAAGACAAATGAATCGCATTATTCCTGCCATTAATCAATTAGGTCTTGTGGTCAGAGGAATTTATGGTGAGGGCAGCGAAGCAATAGGGAACATCTTTCAAATTTCAAATCAAATGACACTTGGTCAATCAGAAGAAAACATTGTAGATGACTTGAATAGTGTGACTGCTCAGCTCATTGAACAAGAGCGATCTGCACGAAAAGCATTATATCAAACATCTAAAATTGAACTTGAGGACAGAGTGTACCGGTCCTTAGGGATTTTGGCCAATTGTCGTATGATTGAATCAAAAGAAACAGCAAAGTGTTTGTCAGATGTGCGGCTTGGAATAGATTTAGGTATCATTAAGGGGCTTTCAAGTAATATACTGAATGAACTCATGATTTTGACCCAGCCTGGCTTCCTTCAACAATATTCAGGAGGAGCCTTGGAGCCAAATGAACGAGATATAAAACGAGCAGCGATTATTAGAGAAAGGCTGCGCTTAGAAATGCATAGGAATGGACAGGAGGATGAAACGATATGATGTTTGGAAGATTCACTGAAAGAGCTCAAAAGGTATTAGCACTTGCACAAGAAGAAGCCATTCGCCTAGGCCATAAGAATATTGGTACTGAGCACATTTTACTTGGCCTTGTACGTGAAGGGGAGGGCATTGCTGCCAAAGCGTTAGAAGCACTGGGCCTTGTTTCAGATAAAATCCAAAAAGAAGTCGAAAGCTTGATTGGAAGAGGGCAAGAGGTGTCTCAAGCTATTCCTCATTATACGCCTAGAGCGAAGAAGGTCACTGAGCTTTCAATGGATGAAGCAAGAAAGCTAGGTCATTCCTATGTAGGGACAGAACATATTCTATTAGGTCTTATTCGTGAGGGAGAGGGTGTCGCTGCCCGTGTCTTAAATAACCTCGGAGTGAGCTTAAATAAAGCACGTCAGCAAGTCCTGCAGCTGCTTGGAAGCAATGAAACAGGTGCATCTGCGGCAGGCTCTAATAGCAATGCAAATACACCAACACTTGATAGCTTGGCAAGAGATTTGACTGCTATCGCAAAAGAGGACAGCTTGGACCCAGTCATTGGCCGAAGCAAAGAAATTCAACGTGTCATTGAGGTCCTAAGTAGAAGAACAAAAAATAACCCTGTGCTGATTGGTGAGCCTGGTGTTGGTAAAACAGCCATCGCAGAAGGTCTTGCACAGCAAATTATTCATAACGAAGTGCCTGAAATCCTGCGTGATAAACGAGTGATGACACTGGATATGGGAACTGTTGTAGCTGGAACGAAATATCGTGGTGAATTCGAGGATCGTTTGAAAAAAGTCATGGACGAAATTCGTCAGGCAGGAAATATCATTCTCTTTATCGATGAGCTTCATACACTCATTGGTGCTGGTGGAGCAGAGGGTGCGATTGATGCGTCTAATATTCTAAAACCATCTTTAGCACGTGGTGAGCTTCAATGTATTGGGGCGACAACGTTAGATGAGTATCGTAAATACATTGAAAAGGATGCTGCGCTTGAACGACGTTTCCAGCCAATTCAAGTAGATCAGCCTTCTGTTGATGAGAGTATTCAAATCTTAAGAGGACTTAGAGATCGGTATGAAGCACATCACCGTGTGTCTATTACAGATGAAGCGATTGAGGCGGCGGTGAAGCTGTCTGACCGTTATATCTCTGACAGATTCCTTCCAGATAAGGCGATTGATTTAATTGATGAGGCAGGTTCGAAAGTCCGTTTGCGTTCGTTCACAACACCGCCTAACCTAAAAGAACTAGAGCAAAAGTTGGATGAAGTACGCAAGGAAAAGGATGCGGCAGTTCAAAGTCAAGAATTTGAAAAAGCAGCTTCTCTTCGCGATACAGAGCAGCGTTTGCGTGAAAAAGTAGAAGTCACAAAGAAATCATGGAAAGAAAAGCAGGGACAAGAGAATTCAGAGGTATCTGTAGATGATATCGCAATGGTTGTTTCCAGCTGGACGGGAGTGCCTGTTGCAAAAATTGCTCAAACGGAGACAGATAAGCTTCTGAATATGGAACAATTGCTCCACTCTCGTGTGATTGGGCAGGATGAAGCGGTTGTCGCTGTTGCAAAAGCGGTGAGACGTGCGCGTGCTGGCCTGAAAGATCCGAAGCGTCCAATCGGCTCCTTTATCTTCTTAGGGCCAACAGGGGTAGGTAAAACGGAGCTTGCAAGAGCACTCGCCGAGTCTATTTTCGGTGATGAAGAAGCAATGATCCGTATTGATATGTCTGAATACATGGAGAAACACTCTACATCCAGACTTGTTGGGTCACCTCCAGGATATGTCGGTTATGATGAAGGTGGACAGCTGACTGAAAAAGTGAGAAGAAAACCTTATTCTGTCGTTCTATTAGACGAGATTGAAAAGGCGCATCCAGATGTATTTAATATCTTACTGCAAGTATTAGAAGATGGTCGTCTGACTGATTCTAAAGGGCGTACCGTTGACTTTAGAAATACGATTTTGATCATGACATCAAACGTTGGAGCTAGTGAGTTGAAGCGTAATAAATACGTTGGCTTTAACGTGCAGGATGAAAGTCAAAATTACAAGGATATGAAAGGCAAAGTGATGGGCGAGTTGAAACGTGCATTTAGACCTGAGTTTATCAACCGTATTGATGAAATCATTGTCTTCCACTCGCTAGAGAAGAAACATCTAAAAGAGATCGTGTCTCTCATGTCTGATCAATTGACAAAACGATTAAAAGAACAAGACCTATCAATTGAATTGACGGAAGCAGCAAAAGCGAAGATTGCCGACGAAGGAGTAGATCTTGAGTACGGTGCGCGTCCGTTAAGAAGAGCGATTCAAAAGCATGTAGAAGATCGACTTTCTGAGGAGCTTCTGAAGGGCAATATTGAAAAAGGTCAACATATCGTATTAGATGTGGAAGATGGAGAAATTGTCGTAAAAGCGACGGCTGCTACGAACTAATATAGTAAGAAAAAAGTGTGAGGCATACCAGCAAGGTGTATGCCTCCCTTTACTTATTTTCTGACCAGTATAAGGAGTTGTATTCTTCAATCTATGGCTAAGACAAAATCAAAATTTATATGCCAATCGTGCGGTTATGAGTCAGCCAAATGGATGGGGAAATGTCCAGGCTGCGGCACGTGGAACAGTATGACAGAAGAGGTCGTTCGCAAAGAGCCGGCAAACCGTCGTAGTGCTTTTAATCATTCTGTTCAAACCATTCAAAAACCTTCACCTATATCTGCAATTGAAACATCCGAAGAACCCCGAATTAAAACGAATTTAGAAGAATTTAACCGAGTATTAGGAAGTGGAATTGTCAAAGGCTCTCTTGTTCTCATTGGCGGAGATCCTGGGATTGGGAAGTCCACTTTATTATTACAAGTATCAGCACAGCTCTCAGACAAAAATCAGAATGTGTTGTACATATCTGGTGAGGAGTCCATTAAACAAACGAAGCTAAGAGCGGACCGCCTTGGTATTGAAAGCGCCTCTTTACATGTTTTGGCTGAAACCGATATGGAGTATATAACGTCTGCTATACAGGAGATGAAACCTGCTTTTGTTGTGGTGGATTCGATTCAAACCGTTTATCAAAGCGATATCACGTCAGCTCCCGGCTCTGTATCTCAAGTAAGAGAATGTACAGCACAGCTGATGAAAATTGCCAAGACAAATGGGATTCCTATTTTTATCGTTGGTCACGTGACCAAAGAAGGCTCGATCGCAGGTCCGCGACTTTTAGAGCATATGGTGGACACGGTTCTTTATTTTGAAGGCGAGCGTCATCATACATTTCGTATCTTACGGGCGGTCAAAAACCGATTTGGTTCAACGAATGAATTGGGGATTTTTGAAATGAGAGAGGAAGGACTCACGGAAGTATTAAACCCATCAGAAATCTTTTTAGAAGAGCGGTCGGCAGGTGTATCTGGTTCGTGTGTTGTTGCCTCAATGGAAGGAACAAGACCCGTACTTGTCGAGATACAGGCATTAATTTCCCCGACAAGCTTTGGAAATCCGCGAAGAATGGCCACTGGCCTTGATCATAATCGAGTATCGCTGCTCATGGCAGTTTTAGAAAAACGCGTGGGGCTGCTCTTGCAAAACCAAGATGCGTATTTAAAGGTCGCAGGCGGTGTGAAGCTTGACGAACCGGCGATTGACTTAGCTATTGCCGTCAGTATTGCATCAAGCTTTAAAGACGCAGCGCCGCATCAAGCGGATTGCTTTATAGGAGAGGTCGGTCTGACGGGAGAAGTCAGAAGAGTATCAAGAATTGAACAGCGAGTGCAGGAAGCTGCGAAACTAGGATTTAAGCGAATGTTTATTCCTCAGGCGAATATAGACGGATGGAAAAAGCCGAGAGGGATTGAGTTAGTTGGTGTAGAAAATGTAGCGGAGGCACTTCGAATTTCACTAGGGGGATCATAGGAATGGAAAAAGAGAAAAAAGGAGCGAGAGAACTCGATCTCTTAGATATTGTACAGTTTGTGGCACCAGGAACACCTCTGCGGGCAGGGATTGAAAACGTCTTGAGAGCCAATACTGGCGGGCTCATTGTTGTTGGTTATAATGACAAAGTAAAGAGTGTGGTAGATGGAGGATTTCACATTAATTCTGCCTTCTCTCCAGCACATTTATATGAATTGGCGAAGATGGACGGGGCTATTATTCTTAGCGATTCTGGTCAAAAAATCTTGTATGCGAATACACAGCTGATGCCAGATGCCACCATCCATTCATCGGAAACAGGCATGAGGCACCGGACGGCTGAACGTGTAGCGAAGCAGACAGGCTGCTTAATCATCGCCATTTCTGAACGGAGGAACGTCATTACCTTATACCAAGGGAATCGTCGTTATACGCTGAAAGATATTGGTTTTATTTTAACAAAGGCGAATCAAGCCATTCAAACACTTGAGAAATATAAAACCATTTTAGATCACGCCATTTCTGCGTTAAGCGCCCTAGAATTTGAAGAGCTTGTGACCTTTGGTGATGTATTATCCGTGCTGCACCGCTACGAAATGGTTCTTAGAATCAAAAATGAAATCAATATGTATATCAAAGAGCTTGGAACAGAGGGACACTTGATCCGTCTGCAAGTCAATGAGCTGATTACAGATATGGAGCAGGAAGCGGCTTTATTTATTAAAGATTACGTGAAAGAAAAGATCAAAGATCCGTATGTGCTGCTTAAACAACTTCAAGATATGTCGAGCTTTGAGCTTTTAGATGATTCCATTCTGTACAAGTTACTTGGATATCCAGCTTCTACAAATATTGACGAATATGTGTACACAAGAGGATACAGGTTGCTCCATAAAATCCCTAGACTGCCAATGCCGATCGTTGAAAATGTGGTTGAAGCATTCGGTGTGCTAGATCGAATTATGGAAGCGGATGTACAAGAATTGGATGAAGTAGAAGGAATTGGAGAAGTAAGAGCGAAAAAGATAAAAAAAGGATTAAAAAGGTTACAAGAAAAACATTATATCGACCGTCAGCTTTAAGAAGAGAAATTTTTCTCTATTACGGTTAAAAATGGATGAATATGGGTATATTAATGATGGTTTTGTTTTCTGTTGCTCATGATAGGAAACTTAAACATATATCAATGTCAGATGAAGGTGGATTGACAGATGAAAAATAAAGGAGGTGAAGGTATGTTAAAAAGAATCGTTCAGGCGTTTTTTATCATTTTTGGTGCAGTTGTGGGGATTTTTATCATTCCAGAGTTATTTCTGCTTTTAAATGTAAAGGACATACCTTTCATAACAAATGCTTACTCTTCAGCACTAATAGGAGCCGCTGTATTCTTGATCATCGGCAAATGGTGCACAGGTTATGTGGTAAATTGGGTGAAATGGATCGAGGATTCTCTATTGAAGGCGCCTCTTCCTGATCTTATATCTGGAAGTTTCGGATTAGTATTTGGACTTATTCTAGCATATCTTATTGTAAACGTGATCCCGCTAAACAATATCCCATATCATATTTTTGGTACCATTATTCCGATTTTCCTGGCTTTCTTTTTAGGATACCTTGGGTTTCAGGTAGGCTTTAAGAAGAAGGATGAAATGATGGGGCTGTTCTCCCGGTCTGCAAAGGTCAGCAAGAAAAAAGGAGCAGCTGATGATGAACCTGAAATAGAAGATAAAAAGCTGAAAATTTTAGACACAAGTGTTATCATTGATGGAAGAATCGCAGATATTTGCCAAACTGGATTCTTAGAAGGCGTCATGGTTATTCCTCAATTTGTACTCGAGGAATTACAGCATATTGCAGACTCCTCAGATGTATTAAAGAGAAATAGAGGCCGGAGAGGTCTTGATATTTTAAATCGTATTCAAAAAGAGTTGGATATTAAAGTTGAAATTTACGAAGGTGACTTCGAAGACATTCAAGAGGTTGATAGCAAGCTTGTGAAGCTCGCGAAATTAACTTCAGGTGTTGTTGTGACCAATGATTTTAATTTAAATAAAGTATGCGAACTTCAAAAAGTAGCAGTGTTAAACATCAATGATCTAGCCAATGCGGTTAAACCGGTTGTACTGCCTGGGGAAGAAATGAAGGTACAGGTCATCAAAGATGGGAAAGAGCATAACCAAGGTGTTGCTTACCTAGATGACGGTACGATGATTGTGGTCGAAGAAGGACGCAATTACATTGGAAAAGACATCGATGTACTCGTCACAAGTGTGCTGCAGACTGCTGCTGGAAGAATGATTTTTGCGAAGCCAAAACTTCTGGAGAAGGCGCTCTAAAGGGAGAACGAACATGTATTATGAAGTAGTTATTCCGGCTGCGGGGCAGGGGAAACGAATGAAGGCCGGCCGCAATAAGCTTTTTATCGAGCTGAAAAGAATGCCGGTCATCATTCATACATTAAAGGTGTTTGACGCTCATTCACAATGCAAACGCATGATCCTAGCGATCAATGAGGAGGAGCGTCAAGACTTTGAAAGGCTACTCAAGGTACACGCTTTTCAAACGCCTGTTTCACTTGTCACTGGCGGTGAAGAACGTCAGCAAAGTGTATACGAAGGATTAAAGGCTGTGAAAGATGCGGACATCGTGCTTGTTCATGATGGGGCAAGGCCTTTTATTAAGCATACACAGATTGACTTGCTCGTTAAAGCAGCGATTGAAAAAGGCTCCGCAGTTGTAGCGGTACCAGTGAAAGACACAATCAAACGCGTTCAAGAAGGAAAAGTGGAACAAACCATTGAACGTCAGAGCTTGTGGGCGGTTCAGACCCCACAAGCTTTTCGTCATTCTATTTTAAAAGAGGCGCATGAACATGCGGAGCGGACAGGCTTCCTTGGAACAGATGACGCCAGTCTTGTTGAACAATTACATGGCGAGAATGTGTATATTGTCCAAGGAGACTATACCAATATTAAGCTGACAACACCGGATGATTTATTGGTTGCCAAGGCAATTATGGATGCGGAAAGAGGGTAATAGATCATGTTGAGAATAGGACAAGGCTTTGATGTACATCAATTAACAGAGGGAAGACCTCTGATTATCGGCGGGGTCACCATCCCTTATGAAAAGGGACTGCTAGGGCATTCAGACGCTGACGTACTGCTTCACACAGTGGCAGATGCCTGCCTGGGTGCGATTGCTGAAGGAGATATCGGCAGACATTTCCCAGACACAGATCCTGAGTTTAAGGATGCAGATTCTTTTAAATTATTGCAGCATGTGTGGGCACTTGTGAAAGAAAAAGGTTACACACTTGTGAATATTGACTGCACCATCATGGCTCAAAAACCAAAAATGGCACCTTACATTCAACCAATGTGTGAGAAAATCGCAGAAGCACTTGAGGCAGATGTCACACAGGTGAACGTCAAAGCAACAACGACAGAGAAACTCGGATTTACAGGAAGAGGCGAAGGAATTGCCTCTCAGGCAACAGTGCTTCTTCAGAAAAAGTAAAATCCATTTTGATGAGAATGGGTTTTGATGATAAAATACGTTTATAAAAAATTGGTGTCAGACAACATGATGCAGATGAAAGGAAGTTAAACTCATGGGAAATGAAGTGCGTGTTCGTTATGCACCGAGTCCAACTGGTCATTTACATATTGGGAATGCTAGAACGGCTCTTTTCAACTATTTGTTCGCACGCAGCCAAGGCGGCAAATTTATTATTCGAATCGAGGATACGGATCAAAAGCGTAATGTAGAAGGCGGGGAGGAAAGCCAGCTTCGCCACCTGCAATGGCTCGGTATTGATTGGGATGAGAGCATTGATAAAGATGGCGGTTACGGTCCTTACAGACAATCAGAGCGAAATGATATTTACAAAAAATATTATGACGAGCTCTTAGAGAAGGACTTGGCGTATAAGTGCTATTGTACGGCTGAAGAGCTAGAGGCAGAGCGTGAAGCACAAATCGCCCGCAGTGAAATGCCTCGATATTCTGGTAAATGCAGTCATTTATCAAAAGAAGAAGAGGACAAGCTGGTTGCTGAAGGAAGAGAGCCAAGCATCCGCTTCCGAGTGCCAAAAGGAGAAATCATCAAATTTGACGACATGGTTAAAGGCGATATTTCGTTTGAAACAGACGGCATCGGTGACTTTGTTATTGTGAAGAAAGATGGCACGCCAACTTATAACTTTGCCGTAGCCGTGGATGATTATTTGATGAAAATGACTCACGTTCTTCGCGGAGAGGATCATATTTCAAATACGCCTAAACAAATTATGGTTTTTAATGCATTTGGCTGGGATGTTCCGCTATTCGGACATATGACGTTGATTGTGAACGAGAACCGCAAGAAATTAAGTAAACGTGATGAATCAATTATTCAATTCATCGAGCAATATAAGAATTTAGGATATTTACCTGAAGCTCTGTTTAACTTCATTGCATTACTTGGATGGTCTCCAGTAGGCGAAGAAGAACTGTTTACAAAAGAGCAATTCATCGACATTTTCGATGTGAATCGACTTTCTAAGTCACCAGCTCTATTTGATATGCATAAACTAAAATGGGTGAACAACCAATACGTGAAAGCACTTGATCTTGATCAGGTTGTGGCACTAACACTTCCGCATCTTCAAAAAGCAGGCAAGGTAAGTGAGCAGCTGACAGAAGAAGAAAACACGTGGGTACGCAAGCTTATTTCTCTGTATCACGAACAATTAAGCTACGGAGCAGAAATTGTTGAGTTAACAGAGTTGTTCTTTAAGGAGCAAATTGAGTATAATCAAGAGGCAAAGGAAGTTCTAGCAGAGGAGCAAGTACCAGAAGTCATGGCATCTTTTGCAGGTCAGCTTGAACAGCTTGAGTCTTTCACACCTGATGAAATCAAGGCTGCCATTAAAGCGGTACAAAAAGAAACAGGGCATAAAGGCAAGAAACTATTCATGCCGATTCGTGTGGCTGTCACAGGACAAACGCATGGCCCAGAACTTCCGCAAAGTATTGAATTACTAGGTAAAGAAACGGTATTAAACCGCATTAAACAAATATAAGGAAATCGTTGCGAGGGAGAAGTACAATGTACTCGTCCATCACAGAAAGAGTCTCCACCGGCTGAAAGAGACTTATGGGCAGACGTTGGAAATGCACCCTCAAGACCCTTGAGGAACACGTACGTTAGTATGCAAGGGCGGTATCCTCCGTTATGGGATTAAGTTGAGAAGGCTGAAAGATAAGTGGCTTTCTAAACAGAGTGGAACCGCGTTTTCAAAACGTCTCTGTCATTTGGCAGAGGCGTTTTTTATTTGTCCAAAAAAAGAGAGCAAGTCCTAAGAGAGATTGATGGGGAAGAACGGGGGGAGCATGTGTTTTTCAAAATGCTGAAAGAAGATATTGATACTGTGTTTGATCAAGATCCTGCTGCTAGAAGCTATATTGAAGTAGTGCTAACCTATTCAGGGCTTCATGCGATTTGGGCTCACCGTATTGCGCACGCATTTTATAAGCGGAAGCTGTATTTTATTGCGCGAATCATTTCTCAGATCAGCCGTTTTTTCACAGGGGTAGAAATTCACCCGGCGGCAACCATTGGCAGGCGGTTCTTCATTGATCACGGCATGGGCGTTGTGATCGGGGAAACATGTGAAATTGGAGACAACGTCACTGTTTTCCAAGGCGTGACATTAGGGGGAACAGGGAAAGAAAAGGGAAAGCGGCATCCGACCATTTTAGACGATGCCCTTATTGCGACAGGTGCCAAGGTGCTTGGTTCCATTACAGTTGGAAAAGGAGCCAAGATTGGAGCGGGATCGGTCGTGTTAAAGGACGTACCCGACCATTCCACCGTTGTCGGTATACCTGGGCGAGTCGTCGTTCAAAATGGAAAGAAAATCAATCGTGATCTCAATCATCAAGATTTGCCAGATCCAATTTCCGATCGTTTTAAAGAATTGGAACGAGAAATGGAAAAGCTAAAAGGTGAGCTGGCTTCATTGAGCAGAAAGGAAGAACAATCATGACAATCAATATTTATAATACATTGACACGTAAGAAAGAAGAATTTGTCCCGCTTGAGCCAGGAAAGGTCAAGATGTATGTGTGCGGACCAACCGTTTATAACTACATTCATATCGGGAATGCTAGACCTGCTATTGTTTATGACACTGTACGTAAGTATTTAGAATACAGCGGTTACGATGTGAACTTTGTATCAAACTTTACAGATGTGGATGATAAACTCATCAAAGCAGCCAATGAACTCGGAGAAGATGTGCCGACAATTGCTGACCGGTTTATCCAAGCCTACTTTGAAGACGTTAGTGCACTAGGCTGCAAAAAAGCAGACCTTCACCCGCGAGTAACGGAAAACATGGATGATATCATTGCGTTTATTGCGACATTGATTGAAAAAGGCTACGCCTATGAAGCAGATGGCGACGTGTATTACAGCACACGCTCATTTGAAGGCTATGGAAAGCTTTCACATCAATCGATTGATGAACTGAAGACAGGTGCCCGTATTCGTGTAGGTGAAAAGAAGCGAGATGCACTGGACTTTGCCCTATGGAAGGCTGCAAAGGATCAGGAAATCTCATGGGATAGCCCATGGGGCGAAGGACGCCCAGGCTGGCACATCGAATGCTCGGCAATGGTCAAAAAATATTTAGGTGATACGATCGACATTCATGCTGGCGGACAGGATCTAACATTCCCGCACCATGAGAATGAAATTGCCCAATCTGAGGCTTTGACAGGGAAGCCTTTTGCGAAGTATTGGATGCATAACGGGTATATTAATATTGATAATGAAAAAATGTCAAAATCACTTGGCAACTTTGTGCTGGTGCATGACATTGTGAAAGAACAAGATCCTGATGTGCTCCGCTTCTTTATGTTGTCGGTTCACTATCGCCACCCAATTAACTACTCAATGGATTTATTAGAAAGTACAAAGAGTGCGTTTAACCGACTCAAAACATCGTATGCGAATTTACATCACCGTCTCGAGAGCAGCACGAATATCACGGAAGACAATGCTGAATGGCTGGCAAAAATTGAAGAACAGCGTGCGACATTTATTTCTGAAATGAATGATGACTTCAATACAGCAAATGCGATCTCTGTTTTATTCGAATTAGCGAAACAGGCGAATTATTATATGGAAAATGATCATACTTCGGAGGAAGTGATCAAGGCATTTATCGGCTTGTTCCAAGAAATTACGTCTGTTCTTGGCTTCTCATTAGAAGAAAAGCACACGCTTGACGAAGAGGTAGAAGCGTTAATTGAAAAACGTAATGAAGCTAGAAGAAATCGTGACTTTGCCCTATCTGATCAAATTCGTGACCAATTAAAGAACATGAATATTGTGTTGGAGGACACTCCTCAAGGTACTCGCTGGAAAAGAGGAGAATAGGCAATGTTGAATTTTGAAAAGCTGAAAGACGGTAAACAGTTGAACGGACTTGCGCTAGCTTATATGGGTGATGCCATTTTTGAAGTATATGTGAGGCATCACCTCCTCCAAACGGGGGCAACAAAACCAAATGAGCTGCACAAACGAGCAAGCAAAATTGTTTCAGCTAAATCACAGGCTGCTATTTTATTTACGCTTCAGCAGCAAGGCTTTTTCACTGAAGCAGAAGAAGCGGTGCTGAAAAGAGGAAGAAACGCAAAATCAGGCACAGTGCCTAAAAACACGGACGTTCAAACGTATCGTTATAGTACAGCGTTTGAAGCGCTCATGGGTTATTTATTTATCGAAAAGCAGGACGAACGCTTAGAAGAGCTGATTGGTCAGGCGATTGAAATCGGAACGTCAGGGAGGAAGACAAATGAGTCAGCAACATGATTATGTCATTGGGAAAAATGCAGTGATTGAGACACTGAAGTCAGATCGGGAGTTATACAAGCTCTGGATGGCAGAAAACACTGTAAAAGGACAAGCCCAGCAGGTCATTGAACTCGCTAAAAAGCAAAATATCACCATTCAGTATGTTCCGAGGAAAAAGCTTGATCAAATGGTTACAGGTCAGCACCAGGGAATCGTTGCACAAGTAGCAGCATATGAATATGCAGAATTGGACGATCTGTATCAAATCGCTGAAAAGCGCAATGAGCAGCCATTCTTTCTGATTTTAGATGAAATTGAAGATCCGCATAATTTAGGATCGATTATGCGTACGGCAGATGCTGTAGGGGCACACGGGATTGTCATTCCAAAAAGGAGAGCGGTCGGTCTAACAACAACAGTTGCTAAGGCATCCACTGGAGCAATTGAGCATATTCCTGTTGCAAAAGTGACCAATCTTTCAAGAGCCCTTGATGAAATGAAAGAAAGAGGAATCTGGGTTGCGGGAACAGATGCGTCTGCTAAACAGGATTACAGACAATTTGATGGTACAATGCCGCTGGCTCTTGTGATTGGGAGTGAAGGTAAAGGAATTGGCCGATTGATTAAGGAAAAGTGTGATTTTCTAATTAAACTGCCTATGGCCGGGAAGGTTACTTCTTTAAATGCATCAGTTGCCGCTGGTCTATTGATGTATGAAGTGTATCGAAAACGTTATCCGTTAGGAGAATAGAGATGGATATCCTCTTAGTCGATGGATACAACATGATAGGTGCATGGCCTCAGCTGCAGCACTTAAAGGAAAACAGCTTTGAAGAAGCCAGAGACGTGCTGATTCAACATTTAGCAGAATATCAAGCATACACAGGGTATCGAGTCATTGTCGTATTCGATGCCCATATGGTCAAAGGAATTGAAAAGAAGCGAACCAATCACCGAGTAGAGGTCATCTTTACGAGAGAGAATGAAACGGCGGATGAGCGGATTGAAAAGCTGGCGCAGGATTTGAATAATATTCGGACGCAAATTCATGTGGCAACCTCAGATTTTACGGAACAATGGGCTATTTTTGGACAAGGAGCTCTTCGGAAGTCGGCTCGTGAGCTTTTAAGAGAGATTGAAGTGATAGAACGAAAGATTGAAACGAGAGTCAAAAAGATTACTTCTGATAAACCAGCATCTAAGATTGAATTGTCAGAAGATGTATTGAAAACGTTTGAAAAATGGCGGCGCGGGAATCTGGAATAGCTTGACGATATTTCAACCATTAATGTATAATATTTCTATCTAGGTGCGGTCGGGGGGATCGAAGTGAATCTAAACAACAGCAAGGGTAAGTCCATCAGAGAGCAATTTTGCCAGTTGGAAGATGAACAAGTCATTGAAAGGGTTCATGTCGGAGATAGTGATGCGCTAGATTATTTAATAACGAAATACCGCAATTTTGTACGTGCGAAAGCAAGATCTTATTTCTTGATAGGAGCGGATCGAGAGGACATTGTCCAAGAGGGAATGATCGGACTTTATAAGTCTATCCGCGATTTCAGAGAGGACAAGCTTACTTCATTTAAGGCTTTTGCAGAGTTATGTATTACCCGCCAAATTATCACCGCAATTAAAACAGCTACTCGCCAAAAACATATCCCGTTAAATTCCTATGTATCATTAGACAAGCCGATCTACGATGAAGAATCGGACAGAACATTATTAGATGTCATTTCCGGTGCTAAAGCGCTTAACCCAGAAGACTTAATCATTAGCAAAGAAGAATTTGATGATATCGAAATGAAGATGGGTGAACTGCTTAGCGAGCTGGAAAGAAAGGTACTTGTGCTTTATCTTGATGGCAGATCCTATCAAGAGATTTCTGAAGATTTAAACCGTCATGTGAAATCAATTGATAACGCACTCCAAAGAGTAAAGAGAAAATTAGAGAAATATTTAGAGCTTCGCGAGATTAGTCTCTAATCAAACCTATATTGACAGCTTTTTCGACACTGTGATAAGGTACTAATGAAATGATGTCGAGAAAATAGGTGTAAATATGAGGAAAAAGATTACTCTAGCCTGTAAAGACTGCGGAAGCCGCAATTATACGACAATGAAAAGTGTTGCTTCAGCAGCTGAAAGATTAGAAGTTAAGAAATATTGCAAGACTTGTAATTCACATAAAACACATTTAGAAACGAAGTAAGATTTGCGTTCTTTATTCTGTGGAGGTCTTTTACATGCGTATTATCAGTTTCTTAAAAAGTGTCGGAAAAGAAATGAAAAAGGTCAGCTGGCCAAAGAAGAACGAAATGGTCCGCTACACAATCACTGTTATTTTAACAGTCGTATTCTTTGCAATCTTTTTCTCTTTTCTTGATATAGGAATCTCACAATTAATCGAATTAATTCATTAATACTTGAATAATGGTCTGCTGAACGTGCTATAATAGATCATAATATGACTTGCCAAAAAACCCGTTTTACGGGTTTTTTCAATTGCTTGAAAATATTTACCGGTACTCGAGATTCGTCAAATAGACATTATGAAATGTGGGGAGGGAAGGACTAAATAGTCCTGAACGAAAATGGAAAAGAATTGGTATGTTGTGCATACGTACTCTGGCTATGAAAACAAAGTAAAAGCGAACTTGGAAAAGCGTGTTGAATCAATGGGCATGCAGGATAAAATCTTCCGCGTCGTCGTACCAGAAGAAGAAGAAACGGATATTAAAAATGGTAAGAAAAAAGTCGTCAAAAAGAAAGTATTCCCTGGCTATGTCCTAGTGGAAATCGTGATGACTGACGACTCTTGGTATGTTGTTCGTAATACACCGGGTGTCACTGGATTCGTTGGATCAGCTGGGTCAGGCTCAAAGCCAACTGCGCTGCTGCCAGGCGAAGCTGAAACCATTCTGAAGAGAATGGGTCTTGAAGAACGCAAAACAGAAATCGACTTTGAGCTCAAAGAAACAGTTAAGGTTATCGATGGGCCGTTTGCTAACTTCACTGGCTCTATTGAAGAAATTGATTACGATAAAAGCAAAGTCAAAGTATTCGTTAATATGTTTGGTAGAGAAACACCTGTTGAACTTGAGTTCACGCAGATCGATAAATTGTAATTCAAAAGAGCTTGAAATGAGTGTATAGAAGTGGTAATATAGCAAAGGTACGTCTTGAGTTCACTCAAGATCGCTAGCTAGTTATTTCGTCATTCATATAAAGAATGAAGTTGTTGAGTGGGAGGGGGATTCCCCTATTACCACATCACGGACTTTAAGGAGGTGTGTCTCGTGGCTAAAAAAGTAGTTAAAGTTGTTAAATTGCAAATTCCTGCTGGAAAAGCTAACCCAGCTCCACCAGTTGGACCTGCACTAGGTCAAGCCGGTGTTAATATCATGGGATTCTGTAAGGAGTTTAACGCTCGTACAGCTGACCAAGCTGGTCTTATCATTCCTGTTGAAATTTCGGTTTTTGAAGACCGTTCATTTACATTTATTACTAAAACTCCACCTGCTGCAGTTTTACTTAAAAAAGCAGCTGGTATTGAGTCTGGTTCTGGTGAACCTAACCGTAATAAAGTGGCAACTGTTAAGCGTGATAAAGTACGCGAAATCGCGGAAACAAAAATGCCTGACTTAAACGCTGCTAGCGTTGAATCAGCTATGCGCATGGTTGAAGGTACTGCACGCAGTATGGGTATTGTCATCGAAGATTAATTTTTTGTCTTGTTGGGTTGCGAGTTTGGTTTTGACAAGTTCGCAACCCTTATTCGTGGGAGGTTATTCCGCTAAAACCACATAAGGAGGATTTTTATAATGGCTAAAAAAGGTAAAAAGTATGTAGAAGCTGCTAAGCTGATCGAACGTACTAAAGCGTATGATGTAGCTGAAGCTGTTTCTCTTACAAAAAAAGCAAATACAGCGAAATTTGATGCGACTGTAGAAGTTGCTTTTCGTTTGGGCGTAGACCCTCGTAAAAACGATCAACAAATCCGCGGTGCAGTTGTACTTCCTAACGGAACTGGTAAAACTCAACGCGTTCTTGTGTTCGCTAAAGGCGAAAAAGCAAAAGAAGCAGAAGCTGCTGGAGCAGACTACGTTGGAGATTCTGATTACATCACTAAAATCCAACAAGGTTGGTTCGAATTCGATGTAATCGTTGCGACACCTGACATGATGGGTGAAGTTGGTAAGATCGGTCGTGTACTTGGACCAAAAGGTCTTATGCCAAACCCTAAAACAGGAACTGTAACGTTTGAAGTTGAAAAAGCAATCAATGAAATCAAAGCTGGTAAAGTAGAATACCGCGTTGATAAAGCTGGTAACATCCACGCGCCAATCGGAAAGGTTTCTTTCGAGGACGAAAAGCTTGTTGAGAACTTTGCAACAATCTATGACACAATCCTTAAAGCAAAACCTGCAGCGGCTAAAGGTGTATACGTGAAAAACGTTTCTGTTACATCTACTATGGGCCCTGGCGTGAAAGTGGATCCATCTTCTTTCTCTGCAAAATAATTCTTGACTTATGACAACCATTTTGATAATATCAAAATGTTGTAAAATAGAATAATGTCCATTTATACCGTAGACAGCAGGGGCCTTATGGCTTAATTAACCCGCCGAGGTGTATATGTCACAGTCTTACGTTAACGTATGCTTGTATATACAGCCTCCATGTCTTAATGGAGGCTTTTTATATGGAGAACCGTTCGTTAGGAACGTGATGGCCTGATCGGTATAAGTGTTACACAAAGAATGTACAGGAGGTGTAACCATGAGCAATGCAATCGATACTAAAAAAGTTGTCGTTGATGAAATTACTTCTAAATTTAAAGATAGTATGTCTACTGTCATTGTAGATTACCGCGGTCTTTCAGTTTCTGAAGTGACTGAACTTCGTAAACAGCTTCGTGAAGCTGGCGTAGAATTCAAAGTTTACAAAAACACTTTGACTCGCCGTGCAGTTGAACAAGTTGAACTAACGGGTTTAAACGATTTCTTAACAGGTCCAAACGCTATCGCATTCAGTAACGAAGATGTTATCGCACCTGCGAAAATCATCAACGAATTTGCGAAAAGCCACGAAGCTTTAGAAATCAAAGCTGGTGTCATCGAAGGAAACGTAGCGACTGTAGAAGAAGTGAAGGCTCTTGCGGAACTTCCGTCTCGCGAAGGCTTACTTTCTATGTTGCTTAGCGTTCTTCAAGCTCCAGTTCGTAATCTTGCTCTTGCTACTAAAGCAGTTGCAGAACAAAAAGAAGAACAAGGCGCTTAATGCCTACTTTACGTTTACGTAAAAAAACTTAAAATGGAGGAATTACAAATGGCTTTAAATATCGAAGAAATCATTGCTTCAGTTAAAGAAGCAACTGTACTTGAGTTAAACGACTTAGTAAAAGCAATCGAAGAAGAATTTGGCGTAACTGCTGCTGCTCCTGTAGCTGTAGCTGCTGGTGGCGGTGCTGCTGCTGAAGAAAAAACTGATTTTGATCTAGTACTTGCTGGTGCTGGAGACCAAAAAATCAAAGTTATCAAAGTGGTTCGTGAAATCACTGGTCTTGGCTTGAAAGAAGCTAAAGAACTTGTTGACAACACTCCAAAACCACTTAAAGAAGGTATTGCTAAAGAAGAAGCTGAAGAACTTAAAGCTAAGCTTGAAGAAGTTGGCGCTTCTGTAGAAGTTAAGTAATCTTCGCCTAATCTTTTGGGAAAGCTCGCTTTTACTGGCGGGCTTTTTCTTTTCTAATCTCCTGAAACGATTGAATCCAGAGGAGGTCCATTCACCATGAGTGACCACTATTATACGGAAAAGCCATCAGTGAAAAGCAATAAACAGACATGGGACTTCACCTTGAGAAACCGTACCTTTACTTTTACAAGTGACAGTGGAGTGTTTTCTAAGAAAGAAGTCGACTTTGGTTCAAGGCTTTTAATTGAAGCTTTCGAAGAACCTGACTTGGATGGCGATGTCTTAGATGTCGGTTGCGGTTATGGACCGATCGGCTTATCGTTAGCAAACGAAATGACTAGCCGTACCATTCATATGATTGATGTGAACGAAAGAGCAGTCGAACTTTCAAAGGAAAACGCTAAACATAATCGCATTGATAATGTTCACATCTATCAAAGTGATTTGTTCTCGAATGTTCATTCCTCAGCTGCTTTTGCCTCTATACTGACCAATCCCCCAATACGGGCAGGGAAGAAAGTTGTACATGCGATCTTTGAAAAAAGTGCTGATCATTTATTGCCGGAAGGTGAGTTGTGGGTGGTTATTCAGAAAAAGCAAGGTGGACCATCTGCGATTGAAAAATTAGAGCAGCTCTTTGGAGAAGTCGAGGTTGTATTGAAAAAAAAGGGCTACTATATAATCAAAGCTAAAAAAGTTTGACGCAGTTTCCTAGCTGTGTTAACATTATAAAATGCCAATGTGTATATTTTGCTTGATAGGCTTAAAAAACAACTATTTTGTATAAATTATGCATACTTGGGAAAACTAATAAAATCGGTATTTGTTTTTGGATGTGGTTTTCTTATTTTAGAAACCCTTTTTTCTTTTGTCTTGTAAAAGTATTTCTTTACTGACATTTGAAAGACAGAAATACTTTTTACACATATAATACGCATGATTTGAGGGGTGAATCAGTTGACAGGTCAACTAGTTCAGTATGGACGACACCGCCAGCGCAGAAGCTACGCACGCATAAGCGAAGTGTTAGAATTACCAAATCTCATTGAAATTCAAACCTCTTCTTATCAGTGGTTTCTTGATGAGGGTCTTAGAGAGATGTTTCAAGATATATCCCCAATTGAGGATTTTACTGGTAACCTTTCTCTTGAATTCATTGATTACAGCCTAGGGGATCCTAAGTATCCTGTAGCAGAATCAAAAGAACGTGATGTAACTTACTCTGCTCCACTAAGAGTAAAAGTTCGTTTAATTAACAAAGAAACTGGAGAAGTAAAAGACCAAGATGTGTTCATGGGTGATTTTCCAATCATGACAGACACAGGTACTTTTATCATTAATGGTGCGGAACGTGTAATCGTTTCTCAGTTAGTGCGTTCTCCAAGTGTATATTTCAGTGGTAAAGTAGACAAAAACGGTAAAAAAGGTTTTACTGCGACTGTCATTCCAAACCGTGGCGCATGGTTAGAATACGAAACTGATGCGAAGGATGTAGTCTATGTACGCATCGATCGCACACGTAAGTTGCCGGTTACGGTTCTTTTGCGTGCTCTCGGCTTCAGCTCTGATCAAGAGATTCTTGACCTCATTGGCGAGAATGAATACTTACGCAACACGCTGGAAAAAGACAATACAGAGAATGCGGATAAAGCACTTCTCGAAATCTACGAGCGCCTCCGCCCTGGAGAGCCGCCAACTGTTGAAAATGCGAAAAGCTTGCTAGACTCTCGCTTCTTCGATCCGAAGAGATATGACCTAGCAAATGTTGGACGCTACAAGATTAATAAGAAGCTTCATATTAAAAATAGACTGTTCAATCAAAAATTGGCTGAAACGTTAGTTGACCCTGAAACAGGTGAAATTCTAGCAGAAAAAGGTCAAATTTTAGACAGAAGAGTTCTTGATAAAGTTCTTCCATACTTAGAAAACGGCATCGGATTTAGAAAGCTTTATCCTAATGGTGGCGTAGTAGAAGATGAAGTAGAACTTCAATCTATTAAGATTTATGCACCGTCTGATCAAGAAGGCGAGCAAGTGATTAACGTGATTGGAAATGCATATGTAGAGGAAGCTGTGAAAAACATCACGCCTTCTGACATCATTGCATCAATCAGTTACTTCTTCAACCTTCTTCATGGTGTAGGTGACACAGATGATATCGACCACCTTGGTAACCGTCGTCTGCGTTCCGTAGGTGAACTTCTGCAAAACCAATTCCGTATTGGTTTAAGCAGAATGGAGCGTGTTGTTCGTGAAAGAATGTCAATTCAAGACACAAACACAATCACACCTCAGCAGCTGATCAACATTCGTCCTGTGATCGCTTCTATCAAAGAGTTCTTTGGTAGTTCTCAGCTATCTCAGTTCATGGATCAAACAAACCCGCTTGCTGAATTGACGCACAAACGTCGTCTGTCAGCGCTTGGACCGGGTGGTTTGACACGTGAGCGTGCAGGAATGGAAGTTCGTGACGTTCACTACTCTCACTATGGACGTATGTGTCCGATTGAAACACCAGAGGGTCCAAACATTGGTTTGATCAACTCTCTATCTTCATTCGCAAAAGTGAATCGCTTCGGATTTATCGAAACACCTTACCGTCGGGTTGATCCTGAAACTGGTAAAGTGACACCGAGAATCGATTACTTAACTGCTGATGAAGAGGATAACTACGTAGTAGCACAAGCGAACGCTATATTAGGTGAAGATGGTTCGTTTATTGATGATAATATCATTGCTCGTTTCAGAGGGGAAAACACCGTTGTTCCTCGAAACCGCGTTGACTACATGGACGTTTCGCCAAAGCAGGTTGTTTCTGCAGCGACAGCATGTATCCCATTCTTAGAAAACGATGACTCTAACCGTGCTCTAATGGGAGCGAACATGCAGCGTCAGGCTGTGCCTTTGATGCAGCCAGAATCACCGATTGTTGGTACAGGTATGGAGTACGTATCAGGTAAAGACTCTGGTGCTGCTGTCATCTGCCGTTACCCAGGTGTTGTAGAACGCGTAGAAGCAAAAAATATTTGGGTTCGCCGTTATGAAGACGTTGACGGACAACAAGTCAAAGGAAACCTAGACAAATACAGCTTGCTGAAATTTGTCCGCTCTAACCAAGGGACTTGCTACAACCAGCGTCCTATCGTAAGTGTTGGAGATGAAGTCGTTAAAGGAGAAATCCTTGCAGACGGACCTTCTATGGAAAAAGGTGAATTGGCTCTAGGACGTAACGTCATGGTCGGCTTCATGACTTGGGACGGTTACAACTACGAGGATGCGATCATCATGAGTGAGCGCCTTGTAAAAGATGACGTCTACACGTCTATTCATATTGAAGAATATGAATCAGAAGCTCGTGATACAAAGCTTGGACCAGAAGAAATCACTCGTGATATTCCAAACGTTGGGGAAGATGCTTTACGCAACCTTGACGAGCGCGGAATCATCCGTATTGGTGCAGAAGTAAAAGACGGAGATCTTCTTGTAGGGAAAGTAACGCCTAAAGGTGTAACAGAACTAACAGCTGAAGAACGTCTATTACATGCAATCTTCGGTGAAAAGGCTCGTGAAGTGCGTGATACGTCTCTACGTGTTCCACACGGCGGCGGCGGAATTATCCACGATGTAAAAGTCTTTAACCGTGAAGATGGAGATGAATTACCTCCAGGTGTAAACCAGTTAGTCCGCGTATACATCGTTCAGAAGCGTAAGATTTCTGAAGGTGACAAAATGGCCGGACGACATGGTAACAAAGGGGTTATCTCTAAAATTCTTCCAGAAGAAGATATGCCGTATCTTCCAGACGGAACACCGATCGATATCATGTTGAACCCTCTAGGGGTACCATCTCGTATGAACATCGGTCAGGTACTTGAGCTTCATATGGGTATGGCTGCACGTTACCTTGGCATCCACATTGCGTCACCAGTATTTGATGGTGCGCGCGAGGAAGATGTTTGGGAAACGCTTGAAGAAGCAGGTATGTCCCGTGATGCGAAAACAGTCCTTTATGACGGTCGAACTGGTGAACCATTCGACAACCGTGTATCTGTCGGAATCATGTACATGATCAAACTGGCTCACATGGTTGACGATAAACTTCACGCTCGTTCAACTGGACCATACTCACTTGTTACGCAGCAGCCACTTGGCGGTAAAGCACAGTTTGGTGGTCAGCGTTTCGGAGAGATGGAAGTATGGGCACTTGAAGCTTACGGTGCAGCATATACACTTCAAGAGATCTTAACAGTTAAATCAGATGACGTTGTGGGTCGTGTGAAAACATACGAAGCCATCGTCAAAGGGGATAACGTACCTGAACCAGGTGTCCCTGAATCATTCAAAGTGTTAATCAAAGAACTTCAAAGTTTAGGTATGGATGTGAAAATCCTATCTGGCGATGAAGAAGAGATAGAAATGAGAGATTTAGAAGACGATGAGGAAACGAAGAAAGCAGACGGATTAGCGTTATCTAATGACGAAGATGCTGCAGACCTCGCACCTGTCGATCTTGAACGTGACGCAGTCACAAAAGAATAGCAGAAACGATTAGAGCAAGTGACTAGGGTATAACCCGAAGATTAAAAGGGAGGTAGGCCCCTTGCTAGATGTGAACAATTTTGAGTATATGAACATCGGTCTCGCATCACCTGATAAAATCCGTTCTTGGTCTTTTGGTGAAGTGAAAAAGCCTGAAACGATTAACTATCGTACACTGAAACCTGAAAAAGATGGTCTCTTTTGTGAACGTATCTTCGGACCACAAAAAGACTGGGAATGTCATTGTGGGAAGTATAAACGCGTTCGGTATAAGGGTGTTGTATGTGACCGTTGTGGTGTAGAAGTAACACGGGCAAAAGTCCGTCGTGAGAGAATGGGGCATATCGAACTGGCTGCCCCAGTTTCCCACATTTGGTATTTCAAAGGTATCCCAAGCCGTATGGGTCTTGTTCTTGATATGTCACCACGTGCGTTAGAAGAAGTGATCTACTTCGCTTCTTACGTCGTGACAGATCCGGGCAACACACCGCTTGAGAAGAAACAACTTCTTTCTGAGAAAGAATTCCGTGCTTATTTAGATAAATACGGTAATACATTCCAAGCAGCTATGGGTGCAGAAGCAATCAACAAACTTCTTCAAGATATCGATCTTGTAAAAGAAGTAGATACACTGAAAGAAGAGCTGAAAACTGCTCAAGGACAGCGTCGTACACGTGCGATCAAACGCCTTGAAGTATTAGAAGCCTTCCGTAACTCAGGAAACAAACCATCTTGGATGATTCTTGATGTACTTCCGGTAATTCCGCCAGAATTACGTCCAATGGTTCAGCTTGATGGTGGACGTTTTGCTACTTCTGACTTGAACGACCTTTATCGTCGTGTCATCAACCGTAACAATCGTCTGAAGCGTTTATTAGATCTTGGAGCGCCAAGCATCATCGTTCAGAACGAGAAGCGTATGCTTCAAGAAGCTGTCGATGCCTTGATTGATAATGGACGTAGAGGCCGACCAGTAACAGGACCAGGAAATAGACCATTGAAATCTCTTTCTCACATGCTGAAAGGGAAACAAGGACGTTTCCGTCAAAACTTGCTTGGTAAACGTGTTGACTATTCTGGACGTTCCGTTATCGTCGTAGGACCACATTTGAAAATGTATCAGTGTGGACTTCCGAAAGAAATGGCTCTTGAATTATTCAAACCATTCGTGATGAAGGAGCTTGTTGAAAAAGGATTAGCTCACAACATCAAGAGTGCGAAGCGTAAAATTGAGCGCGTGCAGCCAGAAGTATGGGATGTTTTAGAATCAGTTATTCGTGAGCATCCAGTCTTACTAAACCGCGCACCGACTCTTCACAGACTTGGTATTCAAGCGTTTGAACCTACACTTGTGGAAGGACGCGCAATTCGTCTGCATCCACTTGTATGTACAGCCTACAACGCTGACTTTGACGGTGACCAAATGGCGGTTCACGTACCATTATCTGCTGAAGCTCAAGCTGAAGCTCGTATCTTAATGCTTGCTGCTCAAAACATTTTGAACCCGAAAGATGGAAAACCAGTTGTTACGCCATCTCAGGATATGGTGCTTGGTAACTACTACCTTACACTTGAGCGCAAAGGTGCTATCGGAGAAGGTATGGTCTTCAAAGATACTGACGAAGCCCTTCTTGCTTATCAAAATGGTTATGTGCATCTTCATACACGTGTAGCTGTTGCAGCTAGCTCGTTGAAGAATGTGACATTCACTGATGAACAGCGTTCTAAATTGTTGATTACAACAGTTGGAAAACTGATCTTTAACGAAATCTTACCGGAATCATTCCCATACATGAATGAGCCGACAAAGAGCAATATTGAAGAAAAAACGCCTGATCGTTTCTTCCTTGAAAAAGGTGAGGATGTAAAAGCTGCGATCGAGAAACAAGAAATCAATGCGCCGTTCAAAAAAGGTATTTTAGGTAAAATCATTGCAGAAATCTTTAAGAGATTCCATATCACTGAGACATCTAAAATGCTTGACCGCATGAAAAATCTTGGTTTCAGATACTCTACTAAAGCCGGTATTACGGTTGGTGTGTCTGATATCGTCGTATTAGATGATAAGCAGCAAATTCTTGAAGAAGCACAAGCAAAAGTAGATAACGTCATGAAGCAATTCAGACGTGGTTTGATTACTGAAGAAGAGCGTTATGAGAGAGTGATTTCAATCTGGAGTTCTTCTAAAGATGTCATCCAAGGTAAACTGATGAAGTCCCTTGATGAAGTCAACCCAATCTACATGATGAGTGACTCCGGAGCGCGTGGTAACGCATCTAACTTCACTCAGCTGGCTGGTATGCGTGGTCTGATGGCCAACCCGGCTGGACGTATCATTGAACTTCCGATTAAATCTAGTTTCCGTGAAGGTTTAACCGTATTGGAATACTTTATTTCCACTCACGGTGCGCGTAAAGGTCTTGCCGATACAGCCCTTAAAACAGCTGACTCAGGTTACCTCACGCGTCGTCTCGTTGACGTTGCACAGGATGTCATCATCCGTGAAACAGATTGCGGTACAGACCGTGGAATCTTGGCGAAGTCCATTAAAGAAGGAAATGAAATTATTGAGAAGCTTGAAGAACGTCTAATCGGACGTTTTGCAAGAAAACCAATTGTTCATCCTGAAACAGGCGAAGTCATTGTAGCCGAAAACGAACTAATTGATGAAGATAAAGCACTTGAAGTAGTTGAAGCAGGAATTGAGGAAGTATGGATCCGTTCTGCATTTACATGTAACACGCCTCATGGTGTATGTAAACGATGCTACGGCCGTAACCTTGCAACTGGTACTGACGTTGAAGTCGGTGAAGCAGTTGGAATCATCGCTGCACAATCAATCGGTGAGCCAGGAACTCAGCTTACAATGCGTACGTTCCACACCGGTGGGGTAGCAGGAGACGATATCACTCAAGGTCTACCTCGTATCCAAGAGCTGTTTGAAGCGCGTAATCCGAAAGGGCAAGCGACAATTTCTGAAATTGATGGTGTCGTTGCTGAAATTAACGATGTTCGTGACAAGCAGCAGGAAATTGTGGTTCAAGGCGAAGTTGAAACTCGCTCTTACACAGCTCCTTACAATGCACGTCTAAAAGTTGTTGAAGGTGACAAAGTCACTCGTGGTCAAGTGCTTACAGAAGGTTCAATCGATCCGAAAGAACTTCTTAAAGTGACTGACATGACAGCTGTTCAAGAATATCTGCTTCATGAAGTACAAAAAGTATACCGTATGCAAGGGGTAGAAATCGGAGATAAGCACGTAGAGGTAATGGTTCGCCAAATGCTTCGCAAAGTGCGTGTCGCTGATGCAGGGGATACAGACGTATTACCAGGCACACTTCTTGATGTACATCAATTCACTGAAGCAAACAAAAAAGTACTATTCGAAGGCAAACGTCCTGCAACAGGCCGTCCAGTTCTTCTTGGTATTACAAAAGCTTCGCTTGAAACAGACTCATTCTTGTCTGCGGCATCCTTCCAAGAAACGACTCGTGTCCTAACAGATGCAGCGATCAAAGGAAAACGTGATGAACTGCTTGGCTTGAAAGAGAATGTTATCATTGGTAAACTTGTTCCTGCTGGAACGGGAATGCCGAACTACCGTAAAGTTAAGCCGGTTTCGCAAGTGCAGCCGTCTGACGACATGGTTCCTGTAGAGTAATCTTTCTCGTGAGATTCCTATAAAATCATCAAAAAATGGTGAAGGATGTCAAGATAATCTGTCATATCATATTGACATCCTTCTGCCATGATGATAATATAACCAAGGTGCTCAAAATAAAACCTGTTACTTTGGAGGATATTCGATGTCTTATGATAAAGTATCACAGGCTCAATCCATTATTATTGGTACGAAGCAAACAGTAAAAGCTCTGAAACGAGATTCAGTAAAGGAAGTCGTCGTAGCGAAAGATGCTGATCCTGCTTTAACTGCTAGTGTATTGAAACTAGCGCAAGAGAAGGGTGTAGACATTTTAGTGGTAGATTCCATGAAAAAGCTCGGCAAGGCCTGCGGAATTGAAGTTGGGGCAGCAGCTGTTGCCATTATGTTATAGCGTACTTGTTTTGTTTTTGCATGCTTAAAATGCAAAAGCATTGTTTTTTGCCTTTTGATGAACCACCTGGGTATGTGGGTTATAAAAAAAGTAATGAAGGGAGGAATAACAACATGCCTACAATTAATCAGCTAATACGCAAAGGACGCGTGAGTAAAGTTGAAAACTCAAAGTCTCCTGCACTTAACAAAGGATACAACAGTTTCAAAAAAGAGCACACTAACGTAACATCTCCACAGAAGCGCGGGGTTTGTACTCGTGTCGGTACAATGACACCGAAAAAACCAAACTCAGCACTACGTAAATATGCTCGTGTACGTTTGTCTAACCTGATTGAGGTAACAGCTTACATTCCTGGTATCGGACATAACCTACAAGAGCACAGTGTAGTACTTATCCGTGGCGGACGTGTAAAAGACTTACCGGGTGTACGTTACCACATCGTTCGTGGTGCGCTTGATACTGCCGGAGTTGACGGTCGTATGCAAGGACGTTCTAAATACGGAACAAAACGCCCTAAACAAAGCAAATAATATAAACAAACATAAGGGTTTTTAGAAGTTGATAACAGATCAGTGGAGTCAGGAAGCTGACAATGATATTGAGATGAGAGACAGATAGAAATCCTTTTAAAAGAGAAGGGAGGCTATTCAGATGCCACGTAAAGGTCCTGTAGCAAAAAGAGACGTATTGCCAGATCCAATTTACAATTCTAAACTTGTATCTCGTTTGATCAACAAAATGATGATCGACGGTAAAAGAGGAAAGTCACAAACTATTCTCTACAAGTCATTTGATATCATCAAAGAACGTACTGGTAATGAAGCGATGGAGGTTTTCGAACAAGCCTTGAAAAACATCATGCCAGTTCTTGAAGTTAAAGCACGTCGTGTAGGTGGAGCTAACTACCAAGTTCCTGTAGAAGTTCGCCCAGACCGTCGTACTACTTTAGGTCTTCGCTGGTTAGTAAACTACGCTCGTCTTCGTGGAGAAAAAACGATGGAAGAGCGTCTTGCTAACGAAATCCTTGACGCAGCTAACAACACTGGTGCTGCTGTTAAGAAACGTGAAGACACACACAAAATGGCAGAAGCGAACAAAGCATTCGCTCACTACCGCTGGTAGGATTTATACCAAACTAAAAAAACTATTCCCTAATGAGGAAGGAGAAATTACCCAATGGCAAGAGAGTTCTCCTTAGACAAAACTCGTAATATTGGTATCATGGCTCACATCGATGCCGGTAAAACGACAACGACTGAGCGTATCTTGTACTACACTGGTCGTATCCATAAAATTGGTGAAACTCACGAAGGAGCTTCACAAATGGACTGGATGGAGCAGGAGCAAGAACGTGGTATTACAATCACTTCTGCTGCTACTACAGCACAATGGAAAGGTTACCGTGTAAACATCATCGATACACCAGGACACGTAGACTTCACTGTTGAAGTTGAACGTTCTTTACGTGTACTTGATGGTGCGGTTGCTGTCCTTGATGCACAATCAGGTGTAGAGCCACAAACTGAAACAGTTTGGCGCCAAGCAACAACTTACGGAGTACCTCGTATCGTATTCGTTAACAAAATGGATAAAACCGGTGCGGACTTCCTTTACTCTGTAAGCACATTAAGAGATCGTCTTCAAGCGAACGCTCATGCAATTCAATTGCCGATCGGCGCTGAAGATCAATTCGAAGGAATCATCGACCTTGTAGAAAACGTAGCATACTTCTACGAAGATGACCTTGGAACTCGCTCTGATGCACAAGAAATCCCTGCAGAGTATAAAGACAAAGCTGAAGAGCTTCGCAGCAGCCTAATTGAAGCTGTCGCTGAGCTTGATGAAGAGCTTATGGAAAAATACCTTGAGGGTGAAGAAATCACAATTCCTGAATTGAAAGCTGCAATCCGTAAAGGAACATTGAATGTTGAATTCTACCCAGTTCTTGTTGGATCTGCTTTCAAAAACAAAGGTGTTCAGCTTGTACTTGACGCTGTGCTTGACTACCTTCCTGCACCAACTGATGTTGCTGCAATCAAAGGTATCCTGCCAGATTCAAATGAAGAGGTTGTTCGTGAGTCTACTGATGACGCACCATTCGCAGCTCTTGCATTTAAAGTTATGACTGACCCTTATGTTGGGAAACTAACTTTCTTCCGCGTATACTCTGGAACACTTGATTCTGGTTCATACGTGAAGAACTCTTCTAAGAACAAGCGTGAACGTGTTGGACGTATCCTTCAAATGCACGCAAACAGCCGTGAAGAAATCTCTACTGTATACGCAGGGGATATCGCAGCAGCTGTAGGTCTTAAAGATACATCTACTGGTGACACTCTTTGTGACGAGAAAGATCTTGTTATCCTTGAGTCTATGGAATTCCCAGAGCCAGTTATCGATGTAGCTATCGAGCCTAAATCAAAGGCTGACCAAGATAAAATGGGTATCGCTTTAGCTAAACTAGCTGAAGAGGATCCAACATTCCGTACACAAACAAACCCTGAAACTGGTCAAACGATCATCTCTGGTATGGGTGAGCTTCACCTTGATATCATTGTTGACCGTATGAAGCGTGAGTTCAAGGTTGAAGCTAACGTAGGTGCTCCTCAAGTTGCGTACCGTGAAACATTCCGTTCTGGTGCAAAAGTTGAAGGTAAATTCGTACGTCAGTCTGGTGGACGCGGTCAGTTCGGACACGTTTGGATCGAATTCGAACCAAACGAAGAAGGCGCAGGCTTTGAATTTGAAAATGCAATCGTCGGTGGGGTTGTTCCACGTGAATACATCCCAGCAATTCAAGCAGGTCTTGAAGATTCACTTGAAAATGGTGTATTAGCTGGATTCCCATTAATCGACATCAAAGCAAAATTATTTGATGGATCTTACCACGATGTTGACTCGAACGAAATGGCGTTCAAAATTGCTGCATCTATGGCATTGAAAAATGCTGTCAGCAAATGTAACCCAGTTCTACTTGAGCCAATGATGAAAGTGGAAGTTGTTATCCCTGAAGAATACATGGGAGACATCATGGGTGATATCACATCTCGTCGTGGACGTGTAGAAGGTATGGAAGCTCGCGGTAACGCTCAAGTTGTTCGCGCTATGGTTCCACTTTCTGAAATGTTCGGATATGCAACTGCACTCCGTTCTAACACACAAGGACGCGGTACTTTCACTATGCACATGGATCACTACGAAGAAGTGCCTAAGAGCATCAGTGAAGAAATCATCAAAAAAAATAAAGGTGAATAATTGATTTTGCCTTTAAACTAAAGTATAACTACTATTGAAGATCAGAAAGTGAGAGGTAACTCTTCACTTTCTATCACTCTATACCAAATACAATGAACCTTTAAGGAGGATTTTTAGAATGGCTAAAGAAAAATTCGACCGTTCCAAATCGCATGCTAACATTGGTACAATTGGACACGTTGACCATGGTAAAACAACTCTAACTGCTGCTATCTCAACAGTTCTTCATAAGAAGTCTGGTAAAGGTACAGCTATGGCTTATGACCAAATCGATGGTGCTCCAGAAGAGCGCGAGCGTGGAATCACAATCTCAACTGCACACGTTGAGTATGAAACTGAAACTCGTCACTATGCACACGTAGACTGCCCAGGACACGCTGACTATGTTAAAAACATGATCACTGGTGCTGCTCAAATGGACGGCGCGATCTTAGTAGTATCTGCTGCTGACGGTCCAATGCCACAAACACGTGAGCACATCCTACTTTCTCGTAACGTAGGTGTACCTTACATCGTAGTATTCCTTAACAAATGTGACATGGTTGACGATGAAGAGTTACTTGAACTTGTTGAAATGGAAGTTCGTGACCTTCTTTCTGACTATGACTTCCCTGGTGACGATGTACCAGTTATCAAAGGTTCTGCTCTTAAAGCTCTTGAAGGAGATGCTGATTACGAAGCAAAAATCTTTGAACTTATGGATGCGGTTGATGAGTACATCCCAACTCCAGAGCGTGACACTGAGAAGCCATTCATGATGCCAGTTGAGGACGTATTCTCAATCACTGGTCGTGGAACAGTTGCTACTGGTCGTGTTGAGCGTGGACAAGTTAAAGTCGGTGACGAAGTTGAAATCATCGGTCTTCAAGAAGAAAACGGTAAAACAACTGTTACAGGTGTTGAAATGTTCCGTAAACTTCTTGACTATGCTGAAGCTGGTGACAACATCGGTGCACTACTTCGTGGTGTATCTCGTGAAGATATCCAACGTGGTCAAGTACTTGCTAAACCAGGTACAATCACTCCACATAGCCGTTTCAAAGCTGAAGTTTATGTACTTTCTAAAGAAGAGGGTGGACGTCATACTCCATTCTTCGCTAACTACCGTCCGCAGTTCTACTTCCGTACAACTGACGTAACTGGTATCGTACATCTTCCAGAAGGTACTGAAATGGTAATGCCTGGCGATAACACTGAGATGGAAGTTGAACTTATCTCTACTATCGCTATCGAAGAAGGAACTCGTTTCTCTATCCGTGAGGGTGGACGTACTGTAGGTTCTGGTGTCGTTTCAACTATCATTAAGTAATTAAACATACAAAAGAGACTCCTTGCAAAAGGGTCTCTTTTTTTGCTTTTCCAGATCAGAACGGCTACTATAAGCTATAGAATCTAAATGGAACCGAGAGGATCGCTGGAATGGCAAAGACATATTTAAAAAAATGGTTGATCGGCGGGATTGACCAATGGATTATGATGAAAGAAGATGAGACGAGTGAAACAAAGCCTATACTCTTATTTTTACACGGCGGGCCCGGCTCAGCTCAAATCAGTTATATTGATTCCTTTCACGAGGAGCTTGATCAGGACTTTACAGTTGTCCATTGGGATCAGCGAGGCGCAGGACTTTCCTATCAAGAGAATCTTCCCGATGCATCGATGACCATTAAGCAATTTATAGAAGACACGATTGAACTGACTGAGAAGCTCCTATCATATCTAGGTCACTCAAAATTGTATATCGCAGGATACTCGTGGGGATCATTAATTGCCATACAAGCAGTACATAAGCGTCCAGATCTTTATCATGCTTATTACGGGATTAGTCAGGTAGTAGACGTGTTAAAGGAAGATATCGTATCGTACGACCTTCTTATGAAGAAATACCATCGTAATTGGCTGTTTACTGGGTGTCTGCGATTACTGACGCCGCCTCCTTGGAAACGGACATCAGCTCATGCCTTGTTCTCTCTATATAAAGAGTTTGCAAGCGTAGGTCTCACGCATAGATGGAAGCCGGTTTTTGAAATGCTAAAAGGGTTTCTTTTTAGTAAGCAATATCAGCTGAAAGATAAATTGAAGTTCATGAAAGGGCAGAAGTTTAGTCAAGACAAGCTATGGAATCAGCTCATGAATGAGAGTATTCAATACCGAGTTTCTACTATATTAATACCGTGCTACTTTCTCATTGGTGATCACGACATGATTACCCCAGCTGCTGTATCAAAACCATATGTTGATCAATTAAAAGCACCCATCAAAGAATGGTTTACCTTTAAAGACTCTGCCCATTCCCCGCACATCGAGGAGCCAGATGAATTTATACGTATCATCAGAAAGACTGCTATACATCATCTTCAGGGAAAGCTTGATTTATAGGCTGAATCCCTGTATAATATGAAAAGTGTGCAAATCATAAATTTATCCGATTTATTATTGCAACACGCAGGCCAATTTGGTACAATAGTGCATGTTGGTCTTTGACTGCGATGAAGTGAGAGGTTGCTGACACACCCGGCCGCTTTGCCATGGCGAGGTGATCAGGTTTTTCTCACGGAGAACTGTCTAACGTAAGTAGGCGAAAAGGAGGGAAAATAATGGCAAAACAAAAAATTCGTATTCGTTTAAAAGCATATGATCATAGAATTCTTGATCAATCTGCTGAGAAGATTGTTGAAACGGCTAAGCGTTCTGGTGCTAGTGTATCTGGTCCAATCCCGCTTCCAACTGAAAAATCAGTTTACACAATCCTTCGTGCGGTGCATAAGTACAAAGATTCTCGTGAGCAATTCGAGATGCGTACTCACAAACGTCTAATCGACATCGTGAATCCAACTCCACAAACAGTTGATGCACTTATGCGTTTAGATTTACCATCTGGTGTAGATATCGAAATCAAACTTTAATTCAAATAGAAAACACATATTATAGGAGGTGTGACTAATGACCAAAGGAATCTTAGGTAGAAAAATTGGTATGACGCAAGTATTCGCAGAAAACGGTGATCTTATCCCTGTAACTGTTGTTGAGGCTGCTGCTAACGTTGTTCTTCAAAAGAAGACTGTTGACACGGATGGCTATGAAGCAATCCAAATCGGTTTTGATGACAAACGTGAAAAGCTTTCTAACAAACCAGAGAAAGGCCACGTTGCTAAAGCGGAAACTGCTCCTAAGCGCTTCGTAAAAGAATTACGCGGTGCGGAGTTAGATGCGTATGAAGTTGGTCAGGAAGTCAAAGTTGATATTTTCGCAAATGGAGATATCGTAGATGTAACAGGAACATCAAAAGGTAAAGGATTCCAAGGGGCTATCAAACGCCACGGACAATCACGCGGACCAATGACTCACGGTTCACGTTACCATCGTCGTCCTGGTTCAATGGGACCTGTTGATCCAAACCGTGTATTCAAAGGTAAACTTCTTCCAGGTCGTATGGGCGGAGAGCAAATCACTGTCCAAAACCTTGAGATCGTTAAAGTTGATGCAGAACGCAATCTTCTATTGATCAAAGGAAACGTACCAGGAGCTAAAAAATCTCTAGTAACTGTAAAGAGTGCAGTTAAATCTAAATAACTCTCTTAGGAAAGGAGGAAACAAGTCATGCCAAAAGTAGCATTATTTAACCAAAACGGTTCTACTAACGGTGAAATCGAATTAAACGCTTCTGTGTTTGGAATTGAGCCAAACGAAAGCGTAGTATTCGATGCTATTCTTATGCAAAGAGCTTCCTTACGTCAAGGAACTCACAAAGTAAAAACTCGTTCTGAAGTACGTGGCGGAGGTCGTAAGCCTTGGAGGCAGAAGGGTACAGGTCGTGCTCGTCAAGGTTCTATCCGTTCACCACAATGGCGCGGAGGCGGTATCGTATTCGGTCCAACACCACGCAGCTATTCTTATAAATTACCTAAAAAAGTTCGCCGCTTGGCTATCAAGTCAGTATTGTCTTCTAAAGTAATCGACAACAACATCATCGTTCTTGAAGATCTGACTCTTGATGCAGTGAAAACGAAAGAATTCGCAGGCATCCTTAAAGGATTATCTGTTGAGAAGAAAGCGTTGATCGTCACTGCGGATGCAAACGAAACAGTTGCTTTATCTGCTCGTAACATCCCTGGAGTAACAGTTGTTGAAGCTAACGGTATCAACGTTCTTGACGTTGTCAACCACGACAAACTTCTGATCACTAAAGCAGCGGTTGAAAAAGTAGAGGAGGGACTTGCATAATGAAAGATCCTCGTGATGTTCTAAAGCGCCCTATCATTACTGAACGTTCTGCTGATCTAATGACAGAGAAGAAGTACACGTTCGAAGTTGATGTCAGAGCTAACAAAACAGAAGTGAAAGACGCTGTTGAAGAAATCTTTGGAGTGAAAGTTGAGAAAGTCAACGTTCAAAACTACAAAGGAAAATCAAAACGCGTTGGACGCTACACTGGTATGACTAGCCGTCGCAGAAAAGCGATCGTGAAATTAACTGCTGACAGCAAAGAAATCGAAATTTTTGAAGCGTAAATCTTAAAAAGAAGGAGGGAAATTCAAAATGGCGATTAAAAAGTATAAACCAACCAGTAATGGTCGTCGTGGCATGACTACTTCAGATTTTGCTGAAATCACGACTGACAAACCAGAAAAATCGTTGCTTGCACCGCTACACAAAAAAGGCGGACGTAACAACCAAGGTAGATTGACTGTTCGTCATCAAGGTGGCGGTCACAAACGTCAATACCGTATCATCGACTTTAAGCGTGATAAAGACGGTATACCTGGACGCGTTGCTACAATCGAGTATGATCCAAACCGTTCAGCGAACATCGCTCTTGTAAACTATGCAGATGGTGAGAAACGTTACATTCTTGCTCCGAAAGGAATCCAAGTTGGTACTGAAGTTACTTCTGGACCAGAAGCTGACATCAAACCAGGTAATGCTCTTCCACTTATCAACATCCCAGTTGGTACAGTTGTGCATAACATTGAATTAAAACCAGGTAAAGGTGGACAATTAGTTCGTTCTGCTGGTACTTCTGCTCAAGTTCTAGGTAAAGAAGGTAAATACGTTCTTGTACGTTTGAACTCAGGAGAAGTTCGCATGATTCTTTCTGCTTGCCGTGCGACTATCGGTCAAGTTGGAAACGAGCAACACGAATTAATTAACATCGGTAAAGCTGGACGTTCTCGCTGGAAAGGCGTACGCCCAACAGTTCGTGGTTCTGTAATGAACCCTAACGATCACCCACACGGTGGTGGTGAAGGACGCGCTCCAATCGGACGTAAATCACCAATGTCTCCATGGGGTAAACCGACTCTTGGATTCAAGACTCGTAAGAAAACCAACAAGTCTGATAAATTCATTGTACGTCGTCGTAAAAACAAGTAACGGGGTTGTCTACGGTTCATTTAGGACCGTAGTTCAATCACGAAGGGAGGTTCCACAATGGCTCGCAGCTTAAAAAAAGGACCATTTGTTGATGATCATTTGATGGCTAAAGTCGAGAAATTGAATGAAACTGACAAAAAGCAAGTCGTAAAAACTTGGTCTCGTCGTTCTACAATTTTCCCACAATTCATCGGTCACACAATCGCTGTCTATGACGGACGCAAACATGTACCTGTTTTCATTTCTGAAGATATGGTAGGTCACAAATTGGGCGAATTCGCACCAAGCCGTACTTACAAAGGTCATGCTAGTGACGATAAAAAAACAAGACGCTAATGAGAGGAGGCTTTTAAATGCAAGCTAAAGCTGTCGCAAGAACAGTCCGTATTGCTCCTCGTAAAGCACGTCTAGTAATGGACCTGATCCGAGGTAAGCAAGTAGGAGAAGCAGTTTCTATCTTAAACCTTACACCTAAGGCTGCTTCACCAATTATTGAAAAAGTATTAAAATCTGCTATCGCAAACGCTGAGCACAACTACGAGTTGGACGCTAACAGCCTAGTGATTACTCAAGCATTCGTTGACGAAGGTCCAACACTTAAGAGATTCCGTCCACGTGCTATGGGTCGTGCGAGCGCAATTAACAAACGTACTAGCCACATTACAATCGTTGTATCAGAAAAGAAGGAGGGATAATCCGTGGGTCAAAAGGTAAATCCAGTAGGTCTTCGTATTGGCGTCATTCGTGATTGGGAATCTAAATGGTTCGCAGGAAAAGATTACGCTGACTTCTTACATGAAGACTTGAAAATCCGTGAATTCATCAGCAAGCGTTTGTCTGACGCGTCTGTTTCTAAAGTAGAAATCGAACGTGCTGCAAACCGCGTAAATATCACAATCCACACGGCTAAACCAGGTATGGTAATTGGTAAAGGCGGATCTGAAGTTGAAGCACTTCGTAAAGCTCTTAACAGCCTAACTGGCAAACGTGTACACATCAACATTCTTGAAATCAAGAGAGCAGATCTTGATGCTCAGCTAGTTGCTGAAAACATCGCTCGTCAACTTGAAAACCGTATTTCATTCCGTCGTGCACAAAAACAAACAATCCAACGCACAATGCGTGCTGGAGCACAAGGAATCAAAACAATGGTTTCTGGTCGTCTTGGCGGTGCAGATATTGCTCGTTCTGAATATTACAGTGAAGGTACTGTTCCATTGCACACACTTCGTGCTGACATCGACTATGCTACTGCTGAAGCTGATACTACTTATGGTAAGCTTGGCGTAAAAGTATGGATCTATCGTGGAGAAGTCCTTCCAACTAAGAAGAATACTGCGGAAGGAGGAAAATAATATGTTATTGCCAAAACGCGTGAAGTATCGCAGAGAACATCGTGGAAAAATGCGTGGTCGTGCAAAAGGCGGTACTGAAGTACATTTCGGTGAGTACGGTATCCAAGCTCTTGAAGCTTCTTGGATCACAAACCGTCAAATCGAAGCTGCTCGTATTGCTATGACTCGTTACATGAAACGTGGCGGTAAAGTTTGGATTAAAATTTTCCCTTCTAAGCCATACACAGCTAAACCTCTAGAGGTCCGCATGGGTTCCGGTAAAGGTGCTCCAGAAGGATGGGTAGCTGTAGTAAAACCGGGCAAAGTTTTATTTGAAATTTCTGGTGTGTCTGAAGAAGTGGCTCGTGAAGCTCTTCGTCTTGCATCTCACAAATTGCCAATTAAAACGAAGTTCGTAAAACGTGAAGAAATTGGTGGTGAATCAAATGAAAGCTAATGAAATTCGTGACCTTACCACTGCTGAAATTGAACAAAAAGTAAAGTCTCTTAAAGAAGAACTTTTCAATCTTCGTTTCCAATTAGCGACTGGGCAGCTTGAAAATACTGCTCGCATTCGTGAAGTGCGTAAATCAATCGCACGCATGAAAACTGTGATTCGTCAAAGAGAAATCGCTGCTAATAAATAATAATTAGAGGGGAGGCCCCGCAAACATGAGCGAACGTAACCAACGTAAAGTGTATCAAGGTCGTGTTGTTTCTGACAAAATGGATAAAACCATCACTGTTGTAGTTGAAACATACAAAAAGCATTCACTTTATGGCAAACGTGTAAGATACTCTAAAAAGTTCAAAGCACATGATGAAAACAACCAAGCAAAAATCGGAGACATCGTAAAGGTCATGGAAACTCGTCCTTTATCTGCGACTAAACGCTTTCGTCTAGTTGAAGTTGTCGAAGAAGCCGTTATTATCTAATAAAGTTCGGATTTCTTTTTCCGAAAGGAGGTAACATTAATGATTCAACAGGAGACTCGTTTAAAAGTAGCTGACAACTCTGGCGCACGCGAAGTACTAACGATTAAAGTTCTTGGTGGCTCTGGACGTAAAACGGCTAACATCGGTGATGTCATTGTTTGTACGGTTAAACAAGCAACACCTGGAGGCGTTGTCAAAAAAGGTGAAGTTGTGAAAGCAGTTATCGTTCGTACTAAGAGCGGAGCTCGCAGAAACGATGGATCTTACATCAGTTTCGACGAAAATGCTTGTGTCATCATCCGTGACGACAAGAGCCCACGTGGAACTCGTATCTTCGGACCAGTAGCACGTGAACTTCGTGAAAACAACTATATGAAAATTGTTTCTCTAGCACCAGAAGTACTTTAATGAATACAATCCGCGACTCAAGGAGGTGCGATTAAATGCATGTTAAAAAGGGCGATAAAGTAGTGGTTATCTCTGGTAAAGATAAAGGTAAACAAGGTGTCATCCTTGCTGCTTTCCCTAAAAAGGAACGTGTTTTAGTAGAAGGTATTAACCTTGTGAAAAAACACTCTAAACCAACCCAAGCTAACCCTCAAGGCGGGATTTCTGAACAAGAAGCGCCGATCCACGTATCAAACGTAATGCCGCTTGATCCTAAAACGGGTGAAGTGACACGTGTTGGGTATAAAGTTGAGGACGGAAAGAAAGTCCGTGTAGCGAAAAAATCTGGGCAAGTTCTAGATAAATAGTAAATAAGGAAGGGAGGTCTTTCTCATGAACCGCCTTAAAGAAAAGTATGTAAAAGAAATTACACCTGCATTAGTTTCTAAGTTTGAATACACTTCAGTAATGCAAGTGCCAAAAATCGAAAAAATCGTGATCAACATGGGTGTTGGTGACGCCGTTCAAAACGCTAAAGCAATCGATACTGCTGTTGAAGAATTAACGTTTATCGCTGGTCAAAAACCTGTCGTTACTCGTGCGAAGAAGTCTATTGCTGGATTCCGTCTACGTGAAGGAATGCCAATCGGTGCGAAAGTAACACTTCGCGGAGAGCGCATGTATGATTTCCTTGATAAACTTATTTCTGTGTCTTTACCACGTGTACGTGACTTCCGCGGGATTTCTAAGAAATCTTTCGACGGTCGTGGAAACTACACGCTTGGTATTAAAGAACAGTTAATCTTCCCAGAAATTGATTACGATAAAGTAACAAAGGTCCGCGGTATGGATATCGTTATCGTTACTACTGCCAATACGGACGAAGAAGCACGTGAGTTATTAACTCAAGTAGGTATGCCGTTCCAGAAATAATCAATGAAAGGGAGGCGAAATCGTGGCTAAAAAGTCTATGATTGCGAAACAACAACGCAAACAAAAGTTTAAAGTTCAAGAGTATACGCGCTGCGAACGTTGTGGACGTCCACATTCAGTTATTCGTAAGTTTAAACTTTGCCGTATTTGTTTCCGCGAACTTGCATATAAAGGACAAATTCCTGGCGTTAAAAAAGCCAGCTGGTAATCCCCATAAATGGGAAGGAGGTTATTAAATAATGGTTATGACAGATCCGATTGCAGATTTGCTGACTCGTATTCGCAATGCGAACATGGTACGTCATGAGAAGCTAGAAGTACCGGCTTCAAAAATCAAAAGAGAAATTGCTGAAATCTTAAAGCGTGAAGGTTTTATCCGTGACGTTGAGTACGTCGAAGACAGCAAACAAGGAATTATCCGTTTGTTCCTTAAATACGGCCAAAACAACGAACGTGTTATCACTGGTCTTAAAAGAATCAGTAAACCTGGTTTACGCGTATATGCGAAATCAAATGAAGTACCACGTGTACTTAACGGACTTGGAATCGCAATTATTTCAACATCACAAGGTGTTTTATCGGACAAAGAAGCCCGTGCTAAACAAGCTGGTGGAGAAGTACTTGCTTACGTATGGTAAAAAAAGTTTAAGATGAATGGAGGTGCTTGGTATGTCTCGTATAGGTAAAAAACTAATCGAGATCCCTTCAGGAGTAACTGTGACAAACAACGATAACACAGTGACAGTAAAGGGACCAAAAGGTGAACTAACTCGTGCATTTCACCCTGATATGGAAATTAAAATTGAGGACAACGTCTTAACTGTAAGCCGTCCGTCTGAAAATAAAGAACACCGTGCATTACATGGTACAACACGTAGCTTGATTGCAAACATGGTTGAAGGTGTATCTAAAGGTTTCGAAAGAGGTTTAGAACTTATCGGTGTCGGTTACCGTGCAGCTAAATCTGGAAACAAACTTGTTCTTAACGTTGGATACTCTCACCCAGTTGAAATCGTTCCTGAGGCTGGAGTTGAAGTAGAAGTTCCATCTCAAACGAAAGTAATCGTTAAAGGTATCGATAAAGAGCGTGTAGGAGCTCTAGCTTCTAACATCCGCGCTGTCCGTGCTCCAGAGCCTTACAAAGGTAAAGGAATTCGTTACGAAGGTGAATTCGTTCGCCGTAAAGAAGGAAAAACTGGTAAGTAAGATCGCTTAAAGTGAAGAAAGGAGTGACTCGGATGATTACGAAAACTAGCAAAAACGCTACTCGTCTTAAAAGACATGCTCGTGTTCGTGCGAAACTTTCAGGTACTGCTGAAAGACCTCGCCTTAACGTTTTCCGTTCTAACAAGAATATCTACGCTCAAGTAATTGATGATGTTAACGGTGTAACACTTGTAAGTGCTTCTACTCTTGATAAAGAGTTAAAGATCGAGAATAGTTCTGACACTGCAGCTGCTACGAAAGTTGGCGAACTTGTTGCAAAACGTGCTGTTGAAAAAGGAATCTCTAACGTGGTATTTGACCGCGGAGGATACCTATATCATGGACGTGTAAAAGCTCTAGCTGAAGCTGCTCGTGAGGCTGGACTTAAATTTTAATAAAAGAAGGAGGGACACATCCGAATGAGTCGTATTGACCCAAGCAAATTAGAGTTAGAAGAACGCTTAGTTACGGTTAACCGCGTAGCGAAAGTTGTTAAAGGTGGACGTCGTTTCCGTTTTGCAGCTTTAGTTGTTGTCGGTGACAAAAACGGTCATGTAGGTTTCGGTACTGGTAAAGCACAAGAAGTACCAGAAGCGATCCGCAAAGCTGTTGAAGATGCGAAAAAGAATTTAATTGAAGTACCAATGGTTGGAACTACAATTCCACATGAAATCATCGGTCGATTCGGTGCAGGAAACGTTCTATTGAAGCCTGCTTCAGAAGGTACAGGAGTTATCGCTGGAGGCCCAGTGCGTGCGGTACTTGAGCTTGCTGGTCTAGCTGATATCCTTTCTAAATCTCTAGGTTCTAATACACCGATCAACATGATCCGCGCAACACTTCAAGGTTTAAGTGAGCTTAAACGTGCTGAAGATGTAGCGAAGCTTCGTGGAAAATCTGTAGAAGACCTGTTAGGATAAGGAGGGAACAATAATGGCAAATAAATTAGAAATTACCCTCAAACGCAGTGTAATCGGTCGCCCAGAAGATCAGCGTGTCACTGTTCGTACTCTTGGTCTTAAGAAAACAAACCAAACAGTCGTACATGAAGACAATGCAGCGATCCGCGGCATGATTAACAAGGTGTCTCATTTAGTTTCTGTTAAAGAACAATAAAACATTTTTAATCGATAAGGAGGTGCCCAAATGAAACTTCATGAATTGAAGCCTTCAGAAGGTTCACGTAAAGTACGCAACCGTGTTGGTCGTGGTATCGGATCAGGTAACGGTAAAACTTCTGGTAAAGGTCATAAAGGTCAAAACGCTCGTTCTGGCGGCGGTGTACGCCCTGGTTTCGAAGGTGGTCAGATGCCTTTATTCCAACGCCTTCCAAAACGTGGTTTTACAAACATCAACCGTAAAGATTACGCGGTAATCAACTTAGACAGATTAAACAGTTTTGACGAAGGAACGGAAGTAACTCCTGAACTTCTTCTAGAGACTGGTGCAATAAGCAAGTTAAAAGCAGGAGTAAAAATTCTTGGCAACGGTAAATTAGAAAAAAAATTAACTGTAAAAGCCAATAAATTCTCTGCTTCTGCGAAAGAAGCGATTGAAGCTGCTGGCGGTACAGCCGAGGTGATCTAACTTGTTTAAGACAATCTCCAATTTTATGCGCGTGAAAGATATACGGAATAAGATTATATTCACACTTTTAATGTTAGTCGTCTTTCGTATAGGTGCTTTCATCCCTGTGCCTAATGTGAACGCCGAAGTTCTCCAGGCACAGGATCAAATGAGTGTTTTCGGAATCCTCAACACGTTTGGGGGCGGGGCACTTTTCCAATTCTCCATTCTTGCAATGGGGATTATGCCGTATATCACTGCTTCGATCATCATTCAGCTCTTGCAGATGGATGTTGTTCCGAAGTTTACTGAGTGGTCAAAGCAAGGAGAGGTTGGCCGCCGAAAATTAGCACAATTCACAAGGTATTTTACAATTGTTCTAGGATTTATCCAGGCGTTAGGAATGTCATATGGATTCAACAATATGGCAGGAGGCATGCTGATTGAAAACCCAGGTGTATCAACGTATCTCTTAATTGCGGTCGTACTCACTGCGGGAACAGCATTTTTAATGTGGCTGGGCGAGCAGATTACTGCTCACGGTGTTGGTAACGGTATTTCGATTATTATCTTTGCCGGTATCATCGCTGGTATCCCTCAAACATTAAAACAAGTGTACGCTCAACAATTTGTAGGTGGAGATGGACAGCTGTTCATGCAAATCCTTAAAATTGCCCTTATTGTAATTGCCATTCTTGTCATTGTTATCGGTGTTATTTACATTCAAATGGCAGTGAGAAAGATTGCAATTCAATATTCAAAAGGTACTGGTCGTGCACAAATGTCTGCTAGTCAAGCAACGCACCTTCCATTGAAAGTGAATCCAGCAGGGGTGATTCCAGTCATCTTTGCCGTTTCTTTCATTATTACTCCGCAGACGATCGCATCGTTCTTCGGAACCAATAATGTGACAACTTGGATAACCAACAACTTTGACTATACTAAGCCAATCGGTATGACGATTTATGTAGCACTGATTGTTGCTTTCACATATTTTTATGCCTTTGTCCAAGTCAATCCTGAACAAATGGCTGAAAATCTGCAAAAGCAGGGTGGCTATATCCCGGGAGTTCGTCCAGGGAAAATGACTCAAGATAGAATTACGAGCATTTTGTACCGACTCACGTTTGTGGGCGCCATTTTCTTAGCCGTGATTTCAATACTTCCTATCTTTTTCATTCAATTCGCTGGATTACCTTCCGCTGCACAAATTGGCGGCACAAGTCTTCTCATTGTTGTAGGTGTTGCACTTGAAACAATGAAACAGCTTGAAAGCCAATTAGTGAAACGAAATTACCGTGGATTTATGAAATAAACCAGAGGGCTGGGCAGCTGCCCAACCTCTCTAAGTAAGGAAGGGGAAATCCGAAATGAACTTAGTCTTAATGGGGCTTCCGGGTGCTGGTAAAGGCACTCAGGCAGAACGAATTGTTGATGATTATGGGATCCCTCATATCTCAACAGGAGATATGTTCCGCGCTGCTATGAAAGAGGAGACACAACTTGGGCTCGAAGCAAAATCCTTTATCGATAAAGGAGAGCTTGTTCCTGATGAGGTCACAATCGGTATTGTTAGAGAAAGACTTGGCAAAAATGATTGTGAACAAGGTTTTCTTCTGGACGGATTTCCGCGAACAGTCGCTCAGGCTGAAGCTTTAGAAGAAATTCTAAAGGACCTTGGCAGAACGATTGATTATGTCATTAATATTAAAGTCGATAAAGATGCTTTGATGGAGCGTCTGACTGGCCGAAGAATTTGCAAAAATTGCGGAGCAACATATCATTTAGTATTTAATCCACCTGCGAAAGAAAATGTTTGTGACAAGTGTGGAGGCGAGCTTTATCAACGTGCAGATGATAATGCAGAAACCGTTTCGACTAGACTTGAAGTGAACTTAAAGCAGACTGAACCTTTACTGAACTTCTATTCAGAAAAAGGATATCTTGCAAACATTGATGGTGCGAAGCACATTAACGATGTATATGCAGATATCAAGGACCTGCTTGGAGGATTAAATAAATGATTATCTGTAAAACTCCTCGCGAGCTTGAGATTATGAGAGAAGCTGGACGTATTGTCGCACTGACTCATGAAGAGCTGAAGAAACACATAAAACCAGGTATTTCGACAAAAGAATTGGATCAAATTGCCGAACGTTTTATTACAAAGCAGGGTGCAATCCCATCTTTTAAAGGGTATAATGGTTTTCGCGGGAGCATTTGCGTTTCGGTGAATGAAGAACTCGTTCACGGTATTCCTGGTAAACGGGTTTTACGTGATGGTGACATCATTAGTATCGATATTGGCGCAAAGTTAAATGGCTATCATGGTGACTCTGCTTGGACTTATCCAGTTGGGGTAATCAGTGATGAAGACCGCAAACTACTGGAAGTCACAGAGGAATCTCTATATAAAGGCTTACAGGAAGCAAAGCCAGGCGAACGTCTGTCGAACATTTCCCATGCCATACAAACGTATGTTGAAAATGAGAATTTTTCAGTTGTTAGAGAATATGTTGGACATGGGGTCGGACAGGATCTTCATGAGGACCCTCAAATTCCTCATTATGGTCCGCCCAACAAAGGCCCACGGCTAAAACCTGGGATGGTGTTGGCCATCGAACCGATGGTGAACGCAGGCAGTCGATATGTGAAAACATTGGCTGATAACTGGACGGTTGTAACGGTTGATGGGAAAAAGTGTGCTCATTTTGAGCATACGATTGCGATTACAGATACAGGTTTTGATATACTGACTAAGATTTAGGTCTTCACTGAAGCCTTTCAGGCCCAAATCGGGCAGGTTGTCTGTATAGTCCAAAGAAAGAACAAGATCAGTATACAGGTGTCATCGGCATGTTCGTTGGCTGCCATGTACTAATCGCAGACGGAGAAAAGCGTAAATTTCATTCTCCTAAGAAAAAATATCAATCATATAACCTTTTATGATTGCGTATCTCCGGAAGTTCAGAACAGTATATTCAAAACAGGTCGGGTGATAGATGAACAATTGAGAGATTCTCATTTGTACATTTGTCAGAGAGCAAGTTACTGATTTGAAGAAGGGAGAACACTTGAATGGCGAAAGACGATGTAATTGAAGTGGAAGGTACTGTAGCAGAAACTTTGCCAAACGCAATGTTCAAAGTTGAACTAGAGAATGGTCATACAGTTTTGGCTCATGTATCAGGAAAAATCCGTATGCACTTCATTCGCATTTTACCTGGAGACAAAGTTACGGTAGAATTATCTCCATATGACTTAACTCGTGGTAGAATTACGTACCGTTACAAATAAAGCAACTCCGGAAGAAGGAGGTTGGAAACACATGAAAGTGAGACCATCTGTTAAACCTATCTGTGAAAAATGTAAAGTGATTCGCAGAAAAGGAAAAGTAATGGTGATCTGTGAAAACCCAAAACATAAACAAAAACAAGGCTAATAACAAGGAGGTGCCCAAATCATGGCTCGTATTGCTGGTGTAGATATTCCACGTGATAAGCGTGTTGTCATTTCTTTAACATATGTTTTTGGAATTGGTCGTACGACTGCGCAACAAGTCCTTAAAGAAGCAGGTGTTTCTGAAGACACTCGCGTTCGCGATCTAACTGAAGACGAACTTGGTAAAATCCGTGATATCATTGACAAACTTAAAGTAGAAGGTGACCTTCGTCGTGAAGTTTCACTTAACATTAAGCGTCTAATTGAAATCGGAAGCTACCGCGGAATCCGTCATCGTAGAGGACTTCCTGTTCGTGGACAAAACACAAAAAACAACGCGCGTACTCGTAAAGGTCCGCGTCGTACTGTAGCTAACAAGAAAAAATAAGTAAAGGAGGTAGTTAAAGAATGGCTGCTGCTCGTAAACAAAATACGCGTAAACGTCGCGTGAAAAAGAATATTGAAGCTGGAATTGCTCATATTCGTTCCACTTTCAACAACACGATTGTAACGATTACTGATGTTCATGGAAACGCAATTTCTTGGTCAAGTGCTGGTGCATTAGGATTCAGAGGTTCTCGTAAATCTACTCCTTTCGCTGCACAAATGGCTGCTGAAACTGCTGCTAAAGGTTCTATCGAACATGGTCTTAAAACACTTGAAGTAACTGTTAAAGGTCCTGGTTCTGGTCGTGAAGCTGCAATTCGTGCGCTTCAAGCTGCTGGTCTTGAAGTTACTGCAATTAGAGACGTAACTCCAGTTCCTCATAACGGATGCCGTCCACCAAAACGTCGCCGCGTGTAATTTGTTTGTATAGATTTTGTGTCCCTGTCAATAATGGGTTATGATACAGTTATTTATGAGACGAATACACGACTCGTTGCCTGAGCACATACGGGACTAAACAATGAGGAATTTCGGATGGAATCTCATATGATTCTATTCGAGGTTTCGACGTTTTGAAGGAGGGTTTTATTAGATGATCGAAATTGAAAAACCAAAAATCGAAACGGTTGAAATCAGCGACGATGCCAAGTATGGCAAGTTTGTCGTAGAGCCACTTGAGCGTGGATATGGTACCACTTTAGGGAACTCCCTTCGTCGTATCCTTTTATCCTCACTTCCTGGTGCAGCTGTAACATCGATCCAGATAGATGGTGTCTTACACGAATTCTCAACGATCGAAGGCGTGGTTGAAGATGTTACAACGATTATCTTAAACATTAAAAAGCTTGCACTCAAAATCTACTCTGAAGAAGAGAAGACGCTTGAAATTGATGTACAAGATGAAGGTACTGTAACAGCTGCTGATATTACACACGACAGCGATATTGAAATCTTAAATCCAGATCTTCACATCGCAACTCTTGGCAAGAATGCGAGCTTCCGTGTTCGCTTAACTGCACAAAGAGGTCGCGGGTATAATCCTGCTGATGCAAACAAAAGAGACGATCAGCCAATCGGTGTGATTCCGATCGACTCAATCTATACACCTGTATCTCGTGTGACTTATCAAGTGGAGAACACCCGTGTTGGGCAAATCACAAACTATGATAAATTAACACTAGATGTATGGACTGATGGAAGCACAGGACCGAAAGAAGCGATCGCTCTAGGTTCTAAGATTTTAACTGAACACCTGAATATTTTCGTTGGGTTAACTGACGAAGCTCAGCATGCTGAAATCATGGTTGAGAAAGAAGAAGACCAAAAAGAAAAAGTGCTTGAAATGACAATTGAAGAGCTTGATCTTTCTGTTCGTTCTTACAACTGTTTGAAGCGTGCGGGTATTAACACTGTTCAAGAGCTTGCTAACAAGACAGAAGAGGATATGATGAAAGTTCGTAACCTTGGACGTAAATCTCTTGAAGAAGTGAAAGCGAAACTAGAAGAACTTGGACTGGGTCTTCGTAAAGACGATTGACTAGTTTCATTGTGAACTAGGATTTTCGTGTGTTTTTTATTCATACAGCATCTCTAATTAAGGAGGGGACATCACATGGCATACAGAAAGCTAGGACGCACTAGTGCACAACGTAAAGCAATGCTTCGTGACCTAACGACTGATTTGATCATCAACGAACGCATCGAAACAACTGAAACACGTGCGAAAGAACTTCGCTCTGTAGTTGAAAAAATGATCACTCTTGGCAAACGCGGAGATCTTCATGCTCGCCGTCAAGCTGCAGCTTACATTCGTAATGAAGTAGCTAACGCTGAAACAAACCAAGATGCACTTCAAAAATTATTCGCTGACGTTGCAACTCGCTACGAAGATCGCCAAGGTGGATACACTCGTATCATGAAGCTTGGACCTCGTCGCGGCGATGGCGCACCAATGGCTGTCATTGAATTAGTTTAATCACATATCGTGTATCTAAGAAAGGGCGGGACAGTTCATAACTGGATCTATGCCCTTTTTTAGGTACTACGGCTTTTTTTAGGAATAAGCAAAGAAGAGGTTGAGCTGAGAGGAGGTCCGGTAGAGATGGGGAAGACATTAATTGACGTAAAGGACATTGTATTTCGTTATCACAAGGATGCGGACAAGCCCGCTTTAGATCAAGTGTCACTGCATGTGAATCAAAATGAATGGCTCGCCATTGTTGGTCATAACGGTTCAGGTAAATCCACACTTGCCCGTGTGCTGAATGGGCTCATTTTACCGGATGCTGGTACGGTCAAGGTTGGAGAGATTGAGCTCAAAGAAGAAAGTGTCTGGGATATTCGCAAAAAGGTCGGAATGGTCTTTCAAAACCCAGATAACCAATTTGTGGGCTCAACGGTTCGTGATGATGTGGCTTTTGGTTTAGAAAATAACGGGGTTGAGCGGGAATTGATGATAGAACGTGTAGATTGGGCTGTCAAACAGGTCAATATGCAGGAGTTTCTTGATCAAGAGCCGCACCATCTATCAGGCGGGCAGAAGCAGAGAGTCGCTATTGCAGGTGTGCTTGCCGCAAGCCCTGACATCATGATCTTGGATGAAGCAACATCAATGCTTGATCCGATTGGCCGTGAAGAAGTGTTAGAGACTGTTAGACTACTGAAGGAACAAGGAACAGTCACAGTCATTTCCATCACACATGATTTAGACGAGGCTGCCAAGGCAGACCGCGTCATTGTGATGAATGGCGGGAAGAAATTTGCCGAGGGAACGCCAGAGGAAGTATTTGAACTAGATGAACAGCTGGTTCAGATTGGACTTGATCTGCCATTCTCCTATCGATTGAGCAAGCAATTGAAGCAGCAAGGTGTGCCGCTTGCAAATGCCCATTTGACACAAGAAGGATTGGTGAAAGAGCTATGGACATTACGATCAAAGAATTAGAGCATCGTTATCAAATGAAAACGCCGTTTGAGCGTCTCGCTTTGTATGATGTCAATGCTTCCATCAAAGAGGGCAGCTATGTCGCTGTCATTGGTCATACGGGCTCTGGCAAGTCTACATTGCTGCAGCATTTAAATGGATTGCTCAAACCAACGAAGGGGAGCATTGCGCTTGGAGAGACAGTTTTACAAGCCAATAAAAAGCAGAAGGATATGAAACCCCTCCGGAAAAAGGTAGGCATCGTGTTTCAGTTTCCTGAGCATCAGCTCTTTGAGGAAACCATCCTCAAGGATATCTGCTTCGGCCCGATGAACTTCGGTGTTCCTCAAGAGAAAGCAGAAGCGAAGGCGAAGGAGATGCTGAAACTGGTGGGTCTTCCTGAATCCCTATTATCTCGATCTCCCTTTGAACTAAGCGGTGGTCAAATGAGACGTGTGGCGATTGCTGGCGTTTTAGCGATGGAGCCAGAAGTGCTTGTGCTTGATGAGCCGACTGCTGGACTGGATCCACGCGGGCGGAAGGAAATTATGGACATGTTCTATGACCTTCATCAAAAGGCAAACCTCACCACGATCCTAGTCACACACAGTATGGAGGACGCCGCTCATTATGCGGATCAAATGATTGTGATGCATAAAGGGACAGTGAAGGCGACAGGCACACCGAGAGAGTTGTTTGCCAATCGTACAGACATGTCTTCGTTTGGTCTCGACCTCCCGGAAACGATTAAATTCCAGCAGACTGTAGAAGAAAAGCTAGGTATTACGTTTCCTAGGCCGCTTCTGACCATGGATGAAATGGCAGAAGCCTTAACAGCTCTTTATCAGGAGGACACGACATCATGATGGATAGTATGATTATCGGCAAATATGTGCCAGGTTCATCCTTTGTCCATCGTCTTGATCCAAGGACAAAGCTGTTATCAATTTTCTTTTTTGTCTTTATTGTCTTTTTTGCTAATAATTACATCACTTACGGGCTGTTAGGTGTCTTTACCATTCTTGTGGTGATGGTTTCTCAGGTGCCGCTATACTTTATTCTCAAGGGAATGAAGCCGATCCTATGGATTGTCCTGTTTACCTTTATTCTGCATATTTTCATGACAAAGGATGGCGCCTTGCTATTCCACTTTGGTTTTCTGAATATTTATGAAGAAGGTTTAAAGCAGGGGATCTTCATTTCACTCCGTTTTGTCTATCTCATTATGATGACGACACTTCTTACGTTAACCACAACGCCTATAGAAGTGACAGACGGAATGGAGAAACTGCTGCACCCATTTCGTAAAATCAAACTGCCCGTTCATGAGCTTGCTCTCATGATGTCCATCTCTCTTCGGTTTATTCCGACTTTATTAGAAGAGACGGACAAAATCATGAAGGCACAAATGGCACGAGGCGTTGATTTTACAAGCGGACCTCTAAAGGATCGCATGAAAGCCATCGTTCCTTTGCTTGTTCCGCTTTTCGTCAGTGCGTTTAAGCGTGCAGAGGAACTGGCGACCGCGATGGAAGCGAGGGGCTACCGAGGGGGAGAAGGACGGACGAAATACCGTCAGCTCGTCTGGGGTATGAAGGATACGTTCACGCTGCTTCTATTCATCCTGTTAACAGCGCTTCTTGTGCTGCTTAGAAATTAGGTGATTCCTAGATGAAGGTCAAATGTACTGTATCCTACGATGGGACACATTTTAAAGGCTATCAGGTGCAGCCAGGGCAGCGAACCGTACAGACGGAGATCGAGTCTGCCCTTGCAAGAATGCACAAACAGGATGAACCGATTCCGATTGTGGCTTCCGGCCGGACAGACAGCGGTGTTCATGCAAAAGGACAGGTCATCCATTTTGAGACCCCGCTCTCGATCCCGATGGAGAGATGGCCTTTTGCCCTCAACAGCCTGCTGCCGGATGATATCCGTGTTTTAAAGGCTGAGGAGGTCGATGACTCGTTTCATGCCAGATTTGGTGTTGTTTCGAAGGAGTACCGTTATAAGGTCTCAACAGAAACACACCAAAATGTGTTCACGAGACAGTATGCCTGCCACTATCCTTACCGGCTGGATATCGATAAAATGAGAGAAGCCGCTGAGCTCCTGATTGGGACACATGACTTTACAAGCTTTTGTGCGGCCAATACAGAGGTTCAGGACAAGGTGAGGGTTATTTATGCCCTCGAGTGGAAAAACGTCTCAGACGGGCTTGAAATGCGTGTGAGAGGGAATGGTTTTTTATACAACATGGTGCGGATTATCGCTGGAACGTTGCTTGAAATCGGTTCTGGTAAATTTCACCCTGAGGAGATAAAAGCCATGCTTGCCGCCCGAAATCGCGAAGCGGCAGGCAAGACTGCGCCTAGTCACGGACTGTATTTATGGGAAGTTTTCTATGACAACTAAACCAGGTGTAACATGTTCTTGACACAGGAAGCAGAAAGTTATAAGATATCATATGGTATGTATTTCAACCCCACAAATAAGCCCCGGAAGACTTATCTGTGTTTTGAAATAGAACGTAGCATTTGATTCAAGGAAAATTCATTGATTTATTTAGGAGGGAAACTCATGCGTACAACACCAATGGCGAACGCAAGCACAATTGAGCGCAAATGGCTAGTTGTTGATGCGGCAGGCAAGACTCTAGGTCGTCTTTCTACTGAAGTAGCATCACTTTTGCGCGGTAAGCACAAACCAACTTATACACCACACGTTGATACAGGTGATCATGTCATCATCATCAATGCTGAGAAAATCGAATTAACTGGTAAGAAATTGACGGACAAAATTTACTACCGTCACACTATGCACCCAGGTGGTTTGAAACAAAGAACTGCTCTTGAGATGCGTACAAACTACCCTGAAAAAATGTTGGAGCTTGCTATCAAAGGTATGCTTCCAAAGGGTCCACTAGGTCGTCAAATGTTCAAAAAATTAAATGTGTACCGTGGTTCTGAGCATCCACATCAAGCACAACAACCTGAAGTTTACGAACTTCGCGGTTAATTATAAGGGAGGTTAACAATTTGGCACAGGTTCAATATTACGGTACAGGTCGTCGTAAAAGTTCTGTAGCGCGCGTTCGCTTAGTTCCAGGTGAAGGCCGTATCGTCGTTAATAATCGTGAAATTACTGAATACATTCCATTCGCTGCTTTAATCGAAGACGTGAAACAGCCTTTGAACATCACAGAAACAGCTAACAGCTACGATGTTCTTGTAAATGTTCACGGTGGTGGATTCTCTGGTCAAGCTGGAGCAATTCGTCACGGTATCTCTCGTGCTCTTCTAGAAGTAGATCCTGAGTACCGTACATCACTTAAACGTGCTGGACTTCTTACTCGTGACCCACGTATGAAAGAGCGTAAGAAATACGGTCTTAAAGGCGCACGTCGCGCACCTCAGTTCTCAAAACGTTAATCAATTTTATATTGTATGGACGTTTTACAAAGGTTTGTTACAGACAAACCTTATAAAAAAAGCATCAGCATCCTGCTGGTGCTTTTTTATTTGTGTTTTTTTCTGTTTGGAAACATATAAAATAGGATCATAGCAAGGTTTCTGTTTAAAAAACGAAGTCTATGGAGGGTGTCATATGAATCTAACAACAGAAAGGTGTATCATTCGATCATTTTCTGAGGATGATTGGCATGATGTTTATGCATATACATCTGATCCGGCGGTAATGAAGTATATTCCGGAAGGTGTTTTTTCTAAAGAAAATGCGCAGGAATTTGTTAAAAATAATCGTCTTAAAGCAGCCAAGAATTTTGCTGTCATATTAAAAGTAGATCAGATATGCATCGGGCATATCGTGTTCCATCCAACTTTTGGTGAGCACACATATGAGATTGGCTGGGTTTTCAATCCTGCCTATCAAAACAAGGGCTATGCATCAGAAGCGGCTTATGCCGTTCTGCATCATGGTTTTCACACTCTGAACTTACATCGAATCATTGCGACTTGTCAGCCTGAAAATGTGCCATCGTGGAGAGTGATGGAGAAATTGGGGATGAGGAGAGAGGGGTATTTTAAAAAATGTATACCACAAGGAAATGAGTGGTGGGATGAGTGTTACTATGCCATCTTACAAGAGGAATGGTTCGTGAAGAGGGCTTGATCAGTTTTCATAGTATGAAATACTTTGATGAAAAAGCAGCTGATCAAATCTTATATGAGAACGCTCTTAACTGGTATTTTGGTAAGTGAAAACAGTCTTCCATCCATCATAGGAGGTGCTTTCATTGAATTTAAATCAATTGACATTTAGAGAAGCCGTGCAAGAAGACCTCGACAAAATCGTCTTCATGCTTTCAGATGATAAGTTAGGTCAAAAGAGAGAGCGTTACACTCGCCCATTATTAGAAAGCTATATCAAAGCCTTTCATTCAATCGAAGCTGATCCAAATATTGAACTCATTGTTGCGTGTGATCAGGAAGGAGCAGTTGGTGTTCTTCAGTTAACCATGACGCCATTTCTTACACATCAAGGGGGATGGAGAGCATCCATTGAAGGAGTTCGTACGGCTTCGAGTCATAGAGGAAAAGGAGTCGGTTCGCTGCTTATCAAGTGGGCCATTCAACGCGCAAGCGACCGCGGCTGTCATATGATTCAGCTGACAACAGATAAACAGAGGCCAGAAGCACGACATTTTTATGAGAAATTAGGGTTTGAAGCCACTCATGAAGGAATGAAGCTGCATTTGCCCCATGAATAAGGATATCAAGAAGCGGAGGATTCAAGAGCCTCTGCCTTTTTTGTGCCTTTATTTGAAATATTTGTTATATTGAATATATAAATCCTATTTTGAAAGGAGAAACATGTTGCAGAAAATCGGTTTAAAGGAAACAAAAGAAGACCTTTTGACATTTGTCACAAAAAACAAAAAGGACGTATCAGTAACAATCATTGAAAATGAAGATGTGGTGTTAGAGTGGAATGGTGATCAAAAAACACCACTTGCAAGTACGGTAAAATTAATGGTTTTGTTTCATTTTGTTAAAGCTGTATCCAGCGGTGACATCAAGCTAGATGAAAAAGTGGCATTGGCGGACATAGAGCGGTTTTATATTGATAGAACAGATGGCGGTGCTCACACATACTGGCTAGAGGTCAACGCTTTTTCTGAGCATGCAACTTTATTAGATGTTGCCAAAGGAATGATGCAATTCAGTTCGAATGCTTGTACTGATTATTTGATTGACTTGCTCGACTTAGAAAAGATCAATGATCAGATGAAACAAGCAGGTCTCACAGAACATGATGAACTCATTCCGCTGACCCCAAAGTTGTTGTGGCCTGCTTATGTATCTGATCATGAGCAGGATGCATTAAAGCAAATGAGCGGTGTATCTCATGAACAATATAAATCTCTAATGAATGAGATTTTTAATATCATGAAAAATGACCCAGAGCATAAAAAGATGTTAGAGGAAAAAATAATGGAAAAGGACTTATTAAGCTTTCGTATTCAATCATTACTGACACAAAAGTTGACAAAGTCTACAACCAATCAATATGCACATTTTATGAAACGTCTGCAGGATGAGCTGTTAACAACAGAAGAAAAGGGTCTTTTTAGCCAAATTGTGCTGGGTGAAACATTGAAGACGGAAAAAGATCAATATATTTGGTATAAAGGCGGAGCGACATTGTTTGTTTTCACAGCGGCTTTATATCGAAAAACGGATATCTCATCTATATCCATTTCTCTTTTTATCAATGATCCAAAGGCGAAGAATTCTCACTGGATTGGGGAAGTATTCAACGAATTTATGCTTACTGCAGCAGTGGATCAAAACTTTCGACAACGTTTGATTCAGGCTATCACTACATAAACATCAAAAAACAGAGGGGCAAATCCCTCTGTTTTATTATTTCTGCATTGGAAACGCTTTGTATACATCTTGGCGTTTCTCTTTTGACTTCACAACTCCATCAACCAGTTCCTTTTGCCAAAGCGCTGTATCATCTTTGTACTTTTTAAAAGAGTGAGGGAGCTTTTTTTCTAGCTGTTTTCTTTTAAACGGGACGGACGGCTCATCGTTAGAGTTCATCTTGAGTGTTACTTGCTCTACATTATCGATAAGAATAAAAAGTGCGATTGCGTTGTATAAATACGTTTTTTCGATCGTGTCCTTTTGATCAAACCAGAAGGCGTCAAACTGTTCTTCTGTATAGCTGTCATTTTCTTTTGCCCCATATGTGACGTCTAATGCTTTTCCATCGATGATTTCAAATTCACGAATTACTCCTCCAGGAAGATTTGATAAGATTTCACGAATGGCTGAATTGTCACCGAGATACGTGTTTTTGTGTTTTGAAAGTTGTTTTAAGGATATGTCTTCTATTCCTTTTATATCGCTCTTTTTCTCTGTGGCTTGACTGCTGCATGCAGATAAGACGACTGTTAATAGCAGCAGGATATATATCCATTTCTTCATTGATTTTGCCCCTTTATCATTCTTTCTATATTAAATGTCTATTTTATCACAATTTTCCATTACGATCGTTCACTGACCGTCATTTCCATTTACTGAACTGCATGTTTTGTTCAAACCAACGAACAATACAAAGAAAAAAGGAGTTCAGTCCATGGCAGAAGTGCTTTCATTTTATCAATTGAAAATAAAACGAGATGTCACGCTTGAAAAGAAGCTTTTGCGTACATTGTCTCTTCAACAAGTAACGGCTGCTTCCGAAAAATTCACGAAGAAGCTGTTTCCATTTGCAGATGATCCAGCTGGTATTATGAGTGATGGCTGTATCGATTTCGCCATTGAAGCTTTTTTAGCTGGCGGGAGGTACGGTGAGTCGAGTAAATACGGCGAATCGTTCGACAATATCAAGAAGCGGTCCTCTCAGGAGGAAACTGAGCTGATAGAAGAGCTGGCAGGATGCTTGCAATCTTGGGGGAATATGTTCCGTATGGAGCGGAAGATGTCGTGTTTGTATCCATCTGCGAAAGAATTTTTAAGCATGTGGTGGCAGGAAGGCTTTCGTGAATCAGAAAAAAGACACAAGCTTCGGCTGCAGTAAGCATATTTCCAGCCCTTGTCCCATATCTATAAAATAATGGTGTATGGGAGGGACAGGGATGAAAAGAAAGCTGAAGTGGACAGGGTTTTTAATTGGGTTTATTGTCCTCTTATTCTTATTCAGGTTTCAATTTCTAAATGATGATTCGTGGAAGTCGTGGAATTTGCCTCTAAGCGGGAAGATCATTTATTTAGATCCGGGTCACGGCGGCCCAGATGGCGGGGCTGTAGGAGGAGAGCTGCTTGAGAAAGAGATTGCGCTAGATGTATCCATGAAGATACGTGACTATTTGCAAGAGCAGGGAGCGCTTGTTCTCATGACCCGAGAGGATGATTCTGATTTATCATCAAAGAATACAAGGGGATATGCCCGGAAGAAAGCGGAGGATTTAAGGAACCGCGTCAAAGTCATCAATGAATCTGAAGCGGATCTCTATTTAAGCATTCATTTAAATGCGATACCATCTAACAAATGGAGCGGGGCTCAGACGTTTTTTTACGGAAAGTATGAAGAAAATGAAAAGGCAGCGAAGTTCATTCAAGATGAATTGCGCAGAAACCTTGAAAACACAGATCGAAAGGCGAAGCGGATCAACGGCATTTATTTAATGCAAAATGTCACAAAGCCAGGAGCTCTTGTGGAAATTGGATTTCTCTCCAATCCAAAAGAGGCTGGCCAGCTGGCAACACCTAAATATCAGGATCAAATTGCCGCCTCTATTTATAAAGGGATTTTAAGATATTTAACAGAGCAAAAAGAGCCGCCTGAATAAGGGGCTTTTTCCTTTTGATCGCAGGCAAACAGGACAGACATTGTAAGGATATGTATGATATACTTGGATTGTAAACGAATTCAATAAAGGGTGAGGTTCTGCTATGATCGGACAAGATGATGTGAGAAAACTAGTTGGGAAGATGGACGAACCTTTCCTTCATATACCGCTTGGTGAGCTGGATGCCATCAAGGAAATCAGCCTAAAGCCTGAGAAAGAGCATGTGAGCCTTAAGGTGGCTATTGCAAAAACAGGCACTGCTGAGCAGATGAAGCTGCAGCAAGACATCGTACAAGCCTTGAAATCAGCAGGCGCTAACACAGTAGGACTTCGTTTTGAGGAACTGCCTCAGGAAACACTTGAAAAGTTTATGCCATCACAAGAAGAGGAAGAAACCCTGCTTAACTCTAAAAACCCGCCTGAGTTCTTAGCGATTGCTAGTGGAAAGGGTGGCGTTGGTAAATCGACTGTTTCTGTTAACCTTGCTGTAGCACTGGCTCGTCTAGGGAAAAAAGTCGGGCTGATTGATGCTGATATTTATGGCTTTAGTGTACCGGATATGATGGGGATCACTGTCAGACCAACAGTTAAAGGGGAAAAAATTATTCCTGTGGAGCGCTTTGGAGTCAAAGTGATTTCAATGGGCTTTTTTGTTGAAGAAAATGCACCGGTTATTTGGAGAGGGCCGATGCTTGGAAAAATGTTAAATAACTTCTTCCACGAAGTTGAGTGGGGAGAATTAGATTACTTACTATTAGACCTTCCGCCTGGAACGGGAGATGTGGCGCTTGATATTCATACAATGCTGCCTAGCTGTAAAGAAATCATTGTTACTACACCGCATCCTACGGCTGCCTTCGTTGCAGCAAGAGCAGGCGCAATGGCACTGCAAACAGATCATGAGGTGCTCGGTGTCGTTGAGAATATGAGCTATTATGAAAGCAAAAAAACAGGTGAAAAGGAATACGTCTTTGGAAAAGGCGGCGGGGACAAGCTGGCTGAAGAGCTGCGTGTATCAGTCCTTGGCCAAATTCCTTTAAGACAGCCTGATTGGAATGAGGATGATTTCGCGCCTTCTGTCTATGATGCAAGTCATCCGACAGGAGAAGTGTATCAACACATTGCGAATAAAGTCATTGAACAATTAGCAGTGAAAGCATAATGAAAGCCCGAGTGGATGAATGCCACTCGGGTGATGTTTAACTGTCGCTTCCTTCGCTGCCTTGCGATCCGGAATCACTGCTGCTTTCAGATGCTGCCTTTTTGAGCTCATCTTCGAATTTCTTCTTATAAAGAGGGCTGCTTAATGTTTCCGTAATGACTTTTTCTAAGTGCTTTCTAAACTCTTTGCTTTTTACCAGTTCACCGTATTTCTTTTCCATTTCAGGATCCTTGAGAATATCCATCATCAGTTGTTGATAGTCAGGATCCTTCATTAACTGTTTTAACATCCTTTCATGCTGTTGCTGCATGGATTTTGCGAAAGTCTCGGCAAATTTAGAATCCTCAAAGACCTTCTTCCAGAACTCTTTGCCTTTATCAGAAGTCAGTGTTTTCTCTATCGTTTTTTTCACAGTTTGTTCATCCATTACCAAAGCTTCATTCATTGCCTCGTCATTTAATAACTGTTGAATGGCCTTTTTACCGTCATCTGTCTTTAATATATCGACGACCATTTTTTTTGTTTCGTCATAGTCCATATTAGATGAGGATTGGGTTTTGGGAGCACAAGCTGTTAGAGATAAAAGAAGAAAACAGCTCACTATACGCAAGATGCCTTTTGACATACTGTGGCTCCTTTCGTTACATGTCTTACTTTTAATATGAATGTTTCACGTAAATTTATACATAACAAAAATAGGGGTTGGATCAATTCAATGAAAAGTCGGGATTTAGTTCGTTTTTTCTTCTCTGTGCTAGCTGTTGGAGCGGTCATTACAAGCGTGGTAGGCTTTGCGCTGGAGTGGGGAAAATATCAGAAGCTTTTTATATCGTTTGAAATTCTAGAGATCGCATCTGTGTTGTTTTGGTTCATTGGTGTAGGGATGATCTTTAGTGTCATTAGCCAGATGGGGTTTGTTGTCTTCTTGACGGTGCACCGATTTGCGTTAGAGATTTTCCGGTCACATTCTTTATGGAATACCATTCAGCTGTTTCTTGTGATTTTTGTGCTGTTTGATTTAGCTTACTTGCGATTTTTGTTTTTCGGGGAGAATGAATCATTTCTTCCATACTTGTGGCTGCCTTTATTTATCGGTGTGTTTGCTTTGATCGTGGCTTACTTTAAACAGCAGCAGTCCTCTAAGAAAACATTTATTTCTGCAATGTTTCTCATGGTCGTCATCACGTCGTTAGAATGGTTCCCGGCGCTCAGAGTCAATGAAGAGGACTGGCTGTATTTAATGCTATTCCCGCTATTAGGCTGTAATGCGTTTCAGCTGTTAGCGATGCCGCGGTTTTCAAAAGCGAAAGCTACTTAACTTCCGATGACTTTGTTTTCGTATTGGAGATCAGTTCGCCAACCGTCACATTTTTTAAATGCTTTTCTTTTATTTGTTTCAAAATAGCAGGTAAGGCTTGAGCGGTTTGGGTTGCTGAATCTGAGGCGTGAAGGAGAACAATGTCTCCGCTTTTCATTCGGTCATTTACATTCTGAACAATCTGGTCGACCCCCGGATTCAGCCAATCCTGTGAATTAATGCTGTAATGAACAACGGTATAACCGTACTGAGTGGCAATTTTCAGTGCTGTTTCGTTAAACTGTCCAGTCGGCGGTCTTAATAGTTGAATGTCATCTAGTCCAAGCTTTTGAAATGTATTTTGTGCACGGACAAGATCTTGCTTGATCTCACTATCCTCAAGCTGGCTATAATTTTTATAAGCATAGCCGAGGCTTCCGATTTGGTGGCCGTCCTCCCTAATTTGTTTCACGATATCAGGATGACGCTCAGCCCAAGAAGCAGACAGAAAGAAAGTGGCGTTCTTTATACCGTACTCTCGAAGAACATTTAAAATAGGAACAGCCTTCTCATCCCCCCAGCCAATATTAAAAGTGAGAGAGACATGCTTTGATGAAGTCTCTCCTTTATAAATGGCTCGGGGTCCATGTTCAGTTTTAAATACCGACAGCGGCGGTGCCTTTTGTACATAAAAAAAGGTTGCAGCTGCAAGGGCTGCTACAAGAATAATGACAACTTGCTTCAGCCGTTTAATAGGCAACACATATAATCGACTCAATTCAAACACTCCTGCCTTGTCCAAGATTGTTACTTGATTGTATGCAGGACAAGGGTTTAAGATGCTTAATAAAACTATTTCAAAAAAAGTTTTGAAAAGGCGTTGACCAAAAGAATGTTTTCGTGATATATTATTAATCGTCGCTGACACACAGTGACAAACACAAAACGCTTCGGGAAATAAACTTGAAAAAAGTTGTTGACATAAGATGAAGCGAAATGTTATATTATTAAAGCCGCTAAGAACGGCGAAGATGATCTTTGAAAACTAAACAAGACAAAACGTACCTGTTAATTCGAGTTTTTATAAAAAATCCTATGATACTTCATAGGTAGTCAGTCAAACA
>NZ_JBYEGB010000009.1:0-55127 GCF_057592095.1 Bacillus sp. SRI_025
ATAAAAACTCGAATTAACAGGTACGTTTTGTCTTGTTTAGTTTTCAAAGATCATTTTCGTTATCGCTCGTAAGCGACTTTAATATCTTACCATTTTGCATCAGTTAAAGTCAAGAACTTTTTTCAATTTCTTTTTTTAACCTCGTTGCTGTTTTGCGGCAACGAATAATAATATACCATCTGGATTCTTTCCTTGCAATAGTTTTTTTAAAAAAAGTTTCATTTTATGAAAAATAAAAAGCGCCATAGATAAAATGGCGCTTTGGTTGATGTATTAGCGGTTTCTCATTTGTGGGAAAAGCAGTACATCTCTGATTGATGGAGAATTTGTTAAAAGCATGATTAATCGGTCGATTCCGATTCCTAGACCACCTGTTGGAGGCATACCGTATTCTAATGCTTCAACAAAATCGTCATCCATTAGATGTGCTTCGTCGTTTCCTTCTTCACGTTCTTTTAATTGAGCTTCAAAGCGTTCTCTTTGATCGATTGGATCGTTTAGCTCTGTGAATGCATTTGCATGCTCGCGGCGTACGATAAACAGCTCAAAGCGATCAGTAAAGCGAGGGTCTTCAGGATTTTTCTTAGCTAATGGAGAAATCTCCACTGGATGTCCGTAAATGAATGTAGGCTGAACCAATGTTTCTTCTACTTTTTGCTCGAAGAACTCATTGATAATATGACCTACTGTCATATTTTTCGTGATTTCAACACCATGATCAGCAGCATGCTGTTTTGCTTCTTCTACAGACATCTCCTGCCAGAAGTCTACACCTGTTGCTTCTTTGACCGCTTCAACCATATGAAGTCTCTTCCATTCAGGTTTGAGATCAATTTCATCTTCTCCATATTGAATGGTTGTTGTTCCTAACACCTCTTGGGCAATATGAGCAATCAGGTTTTCAGTCAGATTCATGATGTCTTTGTAGTCTGCGTATGCTTCATACAGCTCGATCATAGTGAATTCTGGGTTGTGACGAGTTGATACACCTTCATTACGGAATACGCGACCAATCTCGTATACTTTCTCTAGACCACCGACAATTAGGCGTTTTAAGTGCAGCTCGATCGCAATACGCATATAAAGCGGCATATCAAGTGCATTGTGATGAGTAATGAAAGGACGCGCTGATGCACCACCAGGGATGCTGTGCATTGTTGGTGTTTCAACTTCTAAGTATCCTTTAGAATCTAAGTATCTTCTCATGGATTGAATGATTTTGCTTCGCATAATGAACGTCTGCTTACTTTCTGGATTTACAATGAGGTCAAGGTAGCGCTGACGATAGCGTTGTTCAACATCTTTTAATCCATGATATTTATCAGGAAGCGGGCGAAGTGCTTTCGTAAGAACCTCAAAGCTGGTCGCTTTAATAGAAAGTTCTCCTACATTTGTTTTAAAAACAGTCCCTGTTACACCGATGATATCGCCTAAGTCTGAGCTTTTGAATAATTCGTAAGCTTCTTCCCCTACACTATCTTTACGAACATAGATTTGAATTTGTCCTTCTAGGTCTTGAATATGTGCAAAGCCAGCTTTTCCTTTTCCGCGCTTTGTCATCATACGTCCAGCGATTGTTACTTGAGCCGCTTTTCCTTCTAAGTCTTCTTTAGAAAACTCGTCATATTCAGCGATAATTTGCGCAGATTGATGAGAACGGTCATATCGTTCACCGAATGGATCGATACCCTCTTCTCTCATTTTATTCATTTTGTCACGTCTGACCTGAAATTGGTCATTTAATTCTTCGTTATTAAGCCCTTCATTACTCATTTATATCACTCCAATAATGTATTTTGCAGAGAAAAGCAGAAAAACTGCCAGTACATGCACTAGCAGTGAGCTACAAAAAGAAAGATAGTCTTATCCTACTTTTATACTTTGAAGCTCTTTTGCCTCGGCTTCGATCGTAAAGTCATCAAGAACTTGTACAAGCTCCGCTCTCGTTTCACTTTGATTGATTTGATTTCTTACGTCCGCATTGCCTCGGACACCTTTTAAGTACCATGCTGCGTGCTTTCTCATTTCTCTGACAGCCACATGCTCGCCTTTCAGGTCAATGAGTCTGTCTAAGTGAAGTTTGCACACTGACATTTTCTCACGCACGTTTGGCTCTTCTTTCAGTTCACCCGTTTCTAAATAATGAACCGTTCGATAGATCATCCACGGGTTTCCTAGTGCGGCTCTTCCGATCATGACAGCGTCCACACCCGTTTCATCAAGCATACGTTTTGCATCTTGAGGGGTTTTGACATCGCCATTGCCGATGACAGGAATGGATACAGATTGTTTAACCTCTTTCATGATATCCCAATTCGCTGTTCCTTCGTACATTTGCACGCGTGTCCGTCCGTGAAGCGCAACCGCTTGTCCACCTGCTCGTTCAACAGCACGGGCATTATCAATAGCAAAGATATGGTCTTCGTCCCAGCCCATTCTCATTTTCACTGTAACTGGTTTGTCTACAGCATCTACAACAGCAGAGACCATTTCATAAATTTTGTTTGGATCAAGCAGCCATTTCGCTCCTGCATCACATTTCGTAATCTTCGGCACAGGACAGCCCATGTTGATATCAATAATATCCGCTGTGGTATTCTTGTCTACAAACTTTGCCGCTTCGACGAGTGTATCTTTTTCCCCTCCAAATATCTGAAGGCTCAAAGGCTTTTCCCGTTCATCAATGTATAGCATACCCATTGTTCTTGCATTGTTGATCAGGATCGCTTTGTCACTGACCATTTCAGCGCAGACTAAGCCCGCTCCAAACTCTTTCACCGTCAGTCTGAAGGCAGAGTTGCACACACCAGCCATCGGCGCGAGCACTACTTTGTTTTTAATCTCGATATCTCCGATTTTAAACATTTTTCCCCCTCCTTTCTTCTTCAAGAATTGGCGAAAGTTCTTCCACCGTTATATTTAAAGCATCTGCTATTTGACCAACCAATTGGTTTGTTGGTAATCGATTGCCTCGCTCAATTTCTCCTAAGACAGAGACAGAGATGCCCAGTCTTTTCGCGAACCCTTCCTGAGTATACCCTTTTAGCTTTCGGTATGCACGAATTCTTCTACCCCACATGTCTTTTTCCATATGCTTACACCTTCTTGGTCTGTTACGGCATTTATTTGTACTTCGCCGATTTCTGGGCAAATCTCACTCATCGGAACAAGAACGAATAAACGTTCGTACATTCTAGGATGCGGCACTACAAGTTGTTCTGTTTCAATATTTTCACGATTATAAAGTAAAATGTCAAGGTCAGCCGTTCGCGGACCCCACCTCACTTCTCTTGTTCTGCCTAACTCTTGCTCGATTGTCTGAGTAAGAGACAGTAGTTCCTCTGGACGAAGTGAAGTGGTAATTTTCACGGCCATATTTAAAAAATCATCTTGGTTTTCGTAGCCTACAGGTGTTGTTTCATATATTGATGAGATTAATTCCACTTGAACCTCTGGATGTTCATGCAGTTTTCTAACGGCTTCTTTTAAATAGGTTTCTTTTTTACCTATGTTTGAGCCTAGTGCGATGTATGCCGTATTGTTCATGTGCGCGATCTCGTCATTTCAATTGCAACGGACTGATAGTGACCTGGAATTGGCGGATCTGGCTTGATCACCTTCACTGTACATTCCTGGACTGTCGGAAAGTCCTTTAACACTTGGTTTGCAATTCTTTCTGTCAGTGTTTCAACGAGATTGACTGGCTCACCTTCTACGATGCTTTTGCAGATTTGGTAGAGCTCTGCATAGTTGATCGTCTCATTGAGGTCATCGGTTTGTCCGGCTTTACTTAAATCAAGTGAAGCTGTTAAGTCCACGCGGAATCGCTGCCCTAGTTTGTTTTCTTCTGCAAATACGCCGTGGTACCCGTAAAATTCCATTCCGTTTACATATACTTTATCGATGATAAGCGCCTCCCTTATTCAGCATGGCATCCATCATTTTTGCCATTCTTACAATTTCTTTTACATCATGTACACGGACCATCGCACTGCCCTTTTGAATCCCAAGACAGACCGTCGCACCTGTTCCTTCAGTACGTTCTTCAGGCGGCAGATCTAAGACAGCACCAATGAATCGTTTTCGAGATGTAGCTAACAGCAGTGGATACCCAAGGTGACAAAAATGTTCGAGCTCATTCATGACCTTCAGGTTGTCCTCTTTATTTTTCGCAAATCCTACACCTGGATCTAATATGATCATGTCATCGCGGACACCCGCTTGCTGGGCAATTTGGACACTTTCTTTCAAATCGGCGATCATATCTGAAATCAGATGTGTGTAGTTTCGTTCTGGCCGATTGTGCATTAAAATGATTGGAACATTGTGCTTCGCTGCCACATGTGCCATTTGGGGATCTGCCTTTGCTCCCCATACATCGTTAATGATGGAGGCTCCAGCTTTCACCGCTTCATCTGCAACACGGGCTTTATACGTATCAATAGAGATAGGTACATCTAATTCTTTTGTGATCTTCTCAATGACCGGAATGACCCTTGAAAGCTCCTCTTCTTCCGAGACAAGTGCCGCTCCCGGGCGAGTCGATTCTCCGCCAATATCAATAATATGTGCCCCGTCTTCTATCAGCTGCGCTGCATGAGCCAGCGCTTTATCTACTTGATTAAACTTTCCTCCATCTGAAAAAGAGTCAGGTGTGACATTTAAAATGCCCATGACTAATGTCTTTTCTTCATAACTAAGGGTATGGTGCTTGGCCTGTATGATTTTAGGCTGTTTTATCAATTGTTGTGTCATTGTGTCCACCTACTCTTTATGGTCTTGACGTTCTTTAGTGTATTGCATTCTTAACTTTGTTGAAATTGTCCGGCTGTTTTTGGGAAAGTGGATTTCTCCTATTCCTCTGAACGGTACAACTCCCTGAACAGAATTGGTCATCCATGCCTCATCAGCTGAGAGCAAATGTGAGACTGGGTATCGCCCTTCCTTTAGCGAAGCTCCCATAGCGCGGAGCGTTTCCATACAGTATCGACGAGTGACCCCATTTAAAATGCCTGTATCAAGTGACGGTGTATAGATCACATCATCTTTTCGCCAAAAGATATTCGAGGTAATGCCTTCTGCCACATCATCTTCTTTTGTTAAAAAGATGCCTTCTAACGACGGGTCATTTCCCACTTCTCTTTTAGCAAGCAGGTTGTTCATATAATGATGAGACTTGAGGCGCCTTGGCCCTTCCGGTGTATTTCTTCTCGTTTGAAGAATGACTCCCTTTTTCTCATCCAAAATAGATTCTGGACGGAAAGGAGAGATCATGACAAAAACGACAGGCTCTTCATAAGGATCTGCAGAAACTCCGTTTCCTCTGCCCGCAGAAACATTCAAGCGAATTCTCGCATGGCCGCCGGCTATTTGGTTTTTATTCAATAAGGTATGAATGATGTCGAGTACAAATGGTTTCTCTATTGTGGATTCGATGCAAAGGTCACGTAATGATTGATTGAGCCTTTCAAGATGCCAATCCAACAGGAAGACTTGTCCTGCCAGGCTGGTAAATGTTTCGAATACACCGATGCCATATAGAAAACCATGATCAAAAGGAGAAAGAGTCGCGTCTTTCTCCTCTATATACTGACCGTTCAGATAAATGATCATGCGTTTACTTCATGCCCCTTTTTACGATAGGTTTCAATGAAATTTTTCAGCATTTCTTTTCCGAAGGACGTCATAATTGATTCAGGATGGAATTGCACACTTTCAATCGGCAATTCTTTATGGCGAATCGCCATGAGCTCGCCTTCCTTCGTGCTGGCTGTTGCGTCAAAGCACTCTGGCAGCGTCTCGTTTTTGACAATTAATGAATGATATCTCGTTGCAACGAGCGGATTTTGAAGTCCTGTGAAGACACCTTTTCCGTCATGTTTAATCTCTGACGTTTTACCGTGCATTAAGCGCTCTGCTCGAACAACATCCCCGCCAAAGACTTGTGCGATGGATTGGTGGCCTAAACACACACCGAAGATCGGAATACTTCCTGCAAAGTGCCTGATCGCCTCCATACTAATTCCCGCTTCATCAGGACTGCATGGCCCTGGAGAAATCATGAGAAAATCCGGCTTGAGCTCTTCAATTTCCTGAATGGTCACTTGATCATTCCGTTTCACGATCAATTCTTCTCCAAGCTCACCTAAATACTGGACCAGGTTGTACGTAAATGAATCATAATTATCAATCATTAAAATCATACTCTGCTCACCTCTAACTCAAAATAGTCTCTTCTTTGCTCAACTGTATTGCTTTTTTCACTGCATAGGCTTTTTTAATGGATTCTTTGTATTCATGTTTTGGGACAGAATCTATGACAATCCCCGCACCTGACTGCATAAAGGCTTTTCCTTCTGTACAATACGCAGTCCGAATAACGATATTAAAGTGCATATCTTGATTGAATCCAAACCAGCCTATAGATCCAGTATAAAGCCCACGTCTTGTTGGCTCAAGTTCTTCTATGATTTCCATTGTTCTCACTTTTGGAGCACCTGTAATCGTTCCACCTGGGAATACAGCTCTCATGACATCAACCGAGTCACATTCATCACGCAGCTCTCCTTGTACATTGGATACAATATGCATCACGTGTGAATATTTCTCAATCGCCATAAATTCGTTCACTTTTACGGATCCATAAGTAGATACTCGTCCAAGGTCATTCCGCTCAAGGTCAACGAGCATCACATGCTCTGCGCGTTCTTTTTCATTTTCAATCAGTTCTTTTGCCAGCGCTTGATCCTCAGCGTCGTCTTTGCCTCGTGATCTTGTTCCAGCAATTGGTCTTGTTTCTAGCCGAGTCCCTTTTTTCTTAATAAGCAGCTCTGGAGATCCACAAACAATCTGGAAGTCAGGCGTATGCAGGTAAGACATATAAGGAGATGGATTCACTTGACGTAATGTTTTGTATAAATCATACGGATGAGTGTGAAGCTGTTCATCTTGTCTGATAGATAAGTTCACTTGGAACACGTCACCGTTTGCGATATATTGCTTAATTTTCTCTACTGCTTCTCCAAAGGTTTCTTCAGTAAAAGGTGCTGCTGGTACAAATTCTGTAGAAGATTCATTGACAGGTGATTGTGCTGATTCTTCAAAAGAGCTTGTCCACTTTCGCTCCCATTCTTCCAGCCTTTGATTCGCTTCACTCATTGGTTCTGCTTCCTCTGTGTGAGTAATCAGCCACAGTGCGTTCTCTTCATGATCAAAAACTGCAACATCGTTAAACACGAGGAAATAAAGGTCTGGTGTTTTAAGATCATCAATTGCCAGCATCTTAAAATGCTCGATGTATCTAGCATAATCGTAGCTTAAAAACCCAATCGCTCCGCCTTGGAAGTCGGGGTATTCGTCGTTTGTTTCGGTTTGAAGGGATTGAAACCAATCCGTAAACGCTCTGAATGGATCACCTTCTTTGAACAATACCTCATCTTGATAATGGATGGTCGTCATCCCATCTTTCCCCTTCGCTTTAGCGATCGGGTGAATACCAGCAATGCTATATGAACCGCCGCGTGCACTTTCTAGAAGCACATGATGTGTTTCACGAGCAGTTAATTGTTCGTATCTTTTCAAGAACGCATCTTTCGTAAAAGGAATTTTGATGCCCATCGGCCTGCGTTGTGTCATGTTATCATCCTTTTTTATTTTCATTAATCTTATTGTAATGCAATCCAATTTATTTAGAAAATAGTATTTGCTTTCCATCTTCAGAATTCATGAAAAAACCCCAGCAAATGCTGGGGTGATTGGTTTAATCGAATTGATAAAGAGGTGTACTGAGGTAACGCTCACCGTTACTTGGGATGATTGCGAGAACCTTTTTCCCTTTACCAAGCTTCTTCGCTGTTTGAAGTGCTGCGTAAATAGCTGCTCCGGAAGAAATACCGCCAAGGATTCCTTCTTCTTTCGCTGCTTTTCTTGCAAGCTCAAATGCATCTTCGTTTTTCACTTGGATGATGCCGTCATATATTTCTGTGTTCAGGATTGAAGGAACAAAACCTGCTCCAATTCCTTGAATTTTATGCGGACCCGGCTTTCCGCCTGACAATACAGGGGAATCTGTCGGCTCTACTGCATAAAGTTGGATGGATGGGATGGCTTCTTTTAGGACTTCACCAGCACCTGTGATCGTACCGCCCGTACCGACACCTGCAATAAATGCATCAAGCTCGCCGTCAAACTGTTCAAGAATTTCTTTCCCAGTTGTACGACGGTGAATCTCCGCATTGGCTTCGTTGCTAAATTGCTGAGGCATGAAGTAACCATGCTCTTCTGCCAATTCTTCTGCTTTTTTGATGGCACCTTTCATTCCTTCTGCACCTGGTGTTAAGACAAGCTCCGCACCATAAGCGCGTAAAAGGTTGCGGCGCTCCTGACTCATTGTGTCTGGCATAACCAAAATCGCGTTGATTCCTTTAGCAGCCGCTACCATCGCAAGGCCGATTCCTGTGTTTCCACTTGTTGGTTCAATAAGGGTATCGCCGGCTTTTAGTGTACCTTTCGCTTCAGCATCTTCGATCATCGCTAAAGCAATACGATCTTTGACACTGCTGCCTGGGTTCATATATTCAAGTTTCAAGTAGACATCCGCACTGTCTTCATCTACTAAACGGTTTAATTTAACGACTGGTGTATTTCCTATTAGTTCAAAAACTGAATTTGCAATACGAGCCATCACTAACACCTCTATCTCCGAGTAATTTTATTGTATTAATATTAAATTATCAATTTCAAAAAATTTTGTCAATGCTTTTAGTCCTGCTCGCCATCGTAAAACCATGTGACTTTTGCTTCCTTCCACAGGGTTTTGACATTCGCCTTTTCACCTAGATCTTCCATCGCGATCTGCCTTTTAATCTGATCTTTGACTTCGTCATAGGAGAAAGAGCGGCCATTTAATTTTTCTTTTAACTGAATAATGGCATACCCGTTTTTGGTCTGAATTGGCTCTTTCGTCCATTCATCTGGCTGAAGCTTTTGAGCTTCTTGTATGTATAGGGCTGGGATGCTTTCCTGCTCTTCTGTCACAAATCCAAGATCTCCGCCGTATGGTGAGGTGTAACGGTCGATTGAACGTTCAGCTGCTACGGCTTCAAAGCTGGATCCACCTTTTAAATCTTTCAATACATTTTCAGCCTCGTCCTTTGTCTTCACGACAATATGGCGAATGCGGTATGAATCATCATATTGATATAAGTCCTTGTTTTTTTCATAAAACGATTTCGCTTCTTTTTCAGAAACGACGGCATCTCTTGTTAAAAGCTGCTCTAATAAAATTTGATAACGAATCTGTTCTTTCCATTCCTTCTCACTTGTATGTCCATCTTCGTAGAAATTATTAGATACTGCTTTGAGCATAAGCAATTCACGATTGATCTCTTTCGAAGACACGTCCAGCTTGTTTTGCTTGGCAAGCTGATTGACCACCTTCAGATTGATCATTTGTTCAAGTGTTGCCTTTCCGTAGCGGTCTTCCATCTTCTTTAACCATTCTTGACGCGTTACCTTCTCTTTTCCAATCGATGCAATTTCTTCACCGCTCTTCCCATTAGAAGAAGCCTGTGACATTTGTGACTTTGTTAATACATATGCAATGACAACGGCATTAATCATGAGCAACACGAGGATAAATGTCCATACCACTCTTGCTTTTAATCTCATCTTTCGTCTCCTTTCCATTCTAAAAAGAAAACCCGCTGCTTAGAGCTTAGCGGGTTAATTCTTCACGTAGCTCTTCTAGCTCTTCTTTTGTAAATACATACGTTTCGTTACAAAAATGGCATTGAGCTTCTGCTTGTCCGTCTTGTTCAATCATATCATCAATTTCGGCTTTCCCTAGGCTGATAATGCCATTTGCAAACCGTTCTTTTGAGCAGTTACAAGAGAATTCGACAGGTACAGTTTCTAAAATTTGAGGCTTTTCACCGAGTACTTCTTCTAATATTTCTTCTGGTGTCATCCCTTTTTCAATGAGTTTAGAGATTGGTTCAATCGTTGACAGACGCTTTTCTAGTCTTTCAATGACAGCATCTTCTGTACCAGGCAGCAATTGAATGATGAAACCGCCTGCTGCGAGGATCGAATTATCTGGATTGACAAGGACGCCTACGCCTACAGAGGAAGGCACTTGCTCAGAAGAAACAAGATAATATGTGAAGTCATCTCCAATTTCACCTGAAACAATTTCCGTTTGTCCTGTAAAGTGGTCCTTCAGCCCGATATCTTTGACAACACTTAAGGTTCCAGATGTTCCGACTGCACGTCTAACATCCAGCTTGCCATGTTCATTTAAATCAAAGTGAACTTGTGGGTTTGAGACATATCCTCGCACCTGACCTTTTGCATTTCCATCAGCAATAATGGCGCCGATTGGTCCACCGCCTTCTATTTTGACAGTTAGCTTATTCTCACCTTTCAGCATAGCACCCATCATGACGGTTGCTGTCATCGTTCTGCCGATGGCAGCTGATGCAGTCGGCCACGTATGATGTCTTCTTTGTGCTTCGTTGATTGTATCTGTTGTGTTTGCAGCATATGCGCGGACTTTTCCGTCATATGCTAATGCTTTAACTAAGTAATCCATTTGATTTAAACCTCCTATAATACACCGACACGATTACGTTCATAAATGAGCTGCAGTCCTTTTAATGTGAGGAACGGATCGACAATATCAATGCAGTCTGATTCATTTCCAATCAATGTAGACAAACCGCCTGTTGCAATGACTTTCGGTGTTTGTTTGGCTTGCTGCTTCATCCGTTTCACTATTCCCTCGACTTGACCAACATATCCATAAAGGATGCCTGATTGCATCGCACTGATGGTGTTTTTTCCAACAATGTGATCAGGACGGACAATTTCAATTCTCGGCAGCTTCGCCGCTCTTGTATATAAAGCCTCTGTTGAGATGGTAATACCCGGTGCAATCGCTCCACCCATGTATTGTTTTTGTTCATTGATATAACAGTAGGTTGTTGCTGTTCCAAAGTCTACCACAATAAGAGGCGCCCCATATAGGTGAATTGCTGCTACTGCATTAACAATTCGATCTGCCCCGACTTCCTTTGGATTGTCACACATGATGTTTAATCCAGTCTTCATTCCAGGCCCTACAATTTGGGGTGTTAGATGAAAATACTTTTCGCACATTCTTTCAAGTGCGAACATCATTGGCGGGACCACAGACGAGATAATAATCCCTTCTATTTGATCAAACATCAGCCCCACATAATCGAATAAGGCCCTAATGGACATACCAAATTCGTCTTCTGTTTTATGACGGCTTGTTTCAATTCGCCAATGGTAGTTTAGATCGCCATTATGATAAACACCTAAAACGGTATTTGTGTTTCCTACATCTATCACGAGTAACAACTTCATCACCACTTTGAATAGTTTCTCAAAAAGAGCATTTTTCGACTTTCTATCATACCATACACGAATTGAGTTCCATTTGTAAACAATTCGAAACCGATCCATTCATGAATCGAAATAAAAAAGCTGCCGGTGATCCCGGCAGCTTTCACAGAAGGAGATTAGATCTCCTCATCTTCTTTTTTCTTTATGTTTACTTTCACATCATCGTTTTTCTCTTCGTCATCTGCGTATACACGCTCTGGAAGCTTTCCAGTTTCGTAAAGAGATTTAATTTGTTCAGCATCTAATGTTTCAACTTCTAGAAGGGCTTGTGCGATGATTTCTAGCTTATCTTTATTCTCAGTGAGAATTTGTTTCGCACGTTCGTAGCTCTCCTTAATGAAGCGCTGAACTTCTTGGTCAATTTCGTAAGCGATCGCTTCACTATAATTCGGCTCATTGTTGAAATCACGGCCAAGGAATACTTGACCTCCTTGTGATTGACCGAATTGAAGCGGACCAAGTTTATCAGACATACCGAACTCTGTGACCATTCTTCTTGCAATGCCTGTTGCACGCTGGAAGTCGTTGTGAGCGCCTGTACTTACTTCACCAAACGTAATTTCCTCTGCAACACGACCGCCGAGCAAGCCGACAATCTTATCAAGAAGCTCTGGCTTCGTTTGGAAATAACGGTCTTCTCTTGGAAGCATGACCGCATATCCACCTGCCTGACCACGAGGAACGATCGTTACTTTATGCACCATGTCCGCTTCGTCTAAGATAAGACCAATGACGGTATGACCTGCTTCATGGTAAGCCACGATATTACGTTCTTTCTTCGAAATGACGCGGCTTTTCTTCGCCGGCCCAGCGATGACACGGTCAGTCGCTTCGTCGATATCACGCATATCGATTTTCTTTTTGTTTTGACGTGCAGCAACAAGTGCTGCTTCGTTTAGTAAGTTCTCAAGATCTGCACCAGAGAACCCTGGTGTTCTGCTTGCAATGGCTTTTAAGTTGACTGACTCGTCAAGCGGTTTGTTTTTCGCATGAACTTTCAGTACTTCTTCACGGCCAATAACATCTGGGCGGTCAACCGTAATTTGACGGTCAAAACGTCCCGGACGCAGCAATGCAGGGTCTAGAATATCTGCACGGTTCGTCGCAGCAATGATAATAATACCTTCGTTGGCACTAAAACCATCCATTTCGACAAGAAGCTGGTTAAGCGTTTGTTCACGCTCGTCATGACCACCGCCAAGACCGGCTCCACGCTGACGACCCACTGCATCAATCTCATCAATAAAGATTAAGCAAGGTGCATTCTTTTTCGCATTTTCAAATAAATCACGTACACGTGATGCACCGACACCGACGAACATCTCGACGAAGTCAGAACCACTGATGCTGAAGAAAGGAACGCCTGCTTCTCCTGCAGATGCTCTCGCAAGCAATGTTTTACCTGTACCTGGAGGTCCTACTAGTAAAACCCCTTTAGGGATTCTTGCGCCAAGCTCCGCAAATTTACGTGGATCCTTCAGGAATTCCACCACTTCTACAAGCTCTTGCTTTTCTTCATCTGCACCAGCAACATCTTTAAATTTCACACGTTTCTTCTCTTCTGTGTAAAGCTTCGCCTTACTCTTACCAAAGTTCATGACTCGGCTTCCGCCGCCCTGAGCTTGGTTCAATAAGAAGAAGAACAGGATAAAGATGATGATAAACGGAATGATGGTTGTCAGAACTTGCAGCCATCCATTTGTTTCAGGTGCTGGTTCTACTTTTACATCTGTATTCTTCAGTGCACTGTAAATTTGGTCAACACCTTGACCATCTGGAACATGGGTAATGAAGTATTGATCTTTCTTCGCGCCATCTAATTGACCACGAATTTCATAAACCCCTCTTACAGGCTGAATGGAGATACTCTCCACTTTTCCCGCACTTAGATTTTGCGAAAATTTGCTGTAAGACATGTTCTCAGGCTTTTGATTTGGGGATCCTAACCAACTAACGACCCCTATCACAAGTAATAAAATAAGTATATAAAAAATCGTATTACGAAAAACCCGATTCATTCCTTACCTCCTCCCACAGTAAGCACAACTATGTTCAATAGTATCATAGAAAATCATTCCAACACAACCAATAACCTCATGTATACGTATGCTGATCAGCCTTCGTAAACAGATGGTTTTAACACTCCAATATACGGGAGGTTTCGGTAACGTTCAGCGAAATCCAATCCATAGCCGACAACAAATGCATCTGGTACTTCAAATCCAACATAATCTGCTTTGATGTCTGCTTTGCGGCCGCTTGGTTTATCAAGCAATGTCACAATTTTAATGGAATTTGCTTTACGGTATCGGAAAAGCTCTACCAGATAGCTCAAAGTTAACCCACTGTCGATGATATCTTCCATAATCAAAATATCTCTTCCTTCAACAGAAGTATCTAGATCCTTAATGATCTTTACTTCTCCAGAAGATACGGTAGACTTTCCGTAGCTAGATACATCCATAAAATCAAGTTCTAAATATGTATCAATGTGTTTGATCAGGTCTGCCATGAATGGAAGAGCCCCTTTCAAAACACCAATAGCCAGGGGAAATTTACCATCATAATCGCTGGTTAATGTTGCACCCAGTTCCTTCACTTTTTGCTGGATCTCTTCTTCTGAGATCAAAATCTTTTCAATATCTTGTTTCATGCTTTTGCTTGCCCCCTACAAATTTTCGTGCTGTCTATATTGTAATACAATGAGATCGCTGTTTGTCATATCAATTTCTTCAAAAACGGATTTTTTCAGACCTGGGATCCAGATGATTTGATGATCCGAGTCAGTGACGATCGGCCAGCTGTCTCTTTCTGCAAGAGGCACTTTTTTATCAATAAATATATCCTTCACCTTTTTTGATCCATTCATCCCTTTAAGTTTGATTCGATCACCATTTTTTCGTGAGCGAATGATCAAAGGGAGACGAACATGATCTTTTTGAAGCAAGAAAAAATGGTTTCCGTTCCGTGCATCCTTCGGAACATGATTTGATACGACGATAGACTGTCCATTTGGGAGAAAAAGCTCTTCTCCAAGCTCAACCTTTAAGTGAAGAGCATAAGACTGGTCTACTACATGCGATCGTTCAAAGGTAAACATACAGTGATCATAAGACTTGACAGCTTGTAAACCTTTTGGCAAATCTAATGATCCAGACGGTTGATCAGTATGAGATAACCAGTCTAAAGTCCCTAGAATATGCTGGTTTGAAAACGCTGATTGAGTGTTTTCATAAAGATAGTTTAATATTAGTTGAATGCCTCTTCTTTGTAAAGGCAAAGGCAGGTCAAGCAAAGGCTTCGTTTTGATCTCAATTTGCTTAGGCGATTGACTCGTTATCACTTGGTTCATTTGTACCTTTGTTAAAGCCTGCAAGTATTGCTCATCCTCAGTCAGCATGTCACTTACAAACTGAAAGCTTTCATGTACATGAGGTGCCTCTTCTTTTAACACGGGAAGAATGTGTCTTCTTACCCGGTTTCTCAAGTAGTCATCTGTATGATTGCTTTGATCAATGACATAGGGAACATGTTCTTTTTCACAAGCTTTTAGCACGTCGTCCTTAGAGTATCCAATGAGCGGACGAATCAGCCATCCATTTTGAAAAGGACGTTTTGCTTGGATACCCGCGAGTCCTATACCAACAGTTCCTCTCGCAAGTCTCATCAACATTGTTTCTACTTGGTCGTCTCCATGATGTGCAAGCGCTATAAATTGAGCCTTGTATTGCTCCATCAATTGACGAAAGAAAGCATATCTGCACTCCCTTGCAGCTGCCTGTTTGTTTAAGCGGTTTTCTTTTGCATATTGGGTGACCTGTATGCGGGACGATTCAAAAGGGATCTCGTGCTCCTTACAGTAAGCCTCAACAAATGCCAAATCAGCAAAGGACTCTTCTCCTCTGAACATGTGATCTACATGGGCTGCAATCAGCTGATAGGAACCTTTGCGGCGCTTGTTAAGTTCATGCAGTAAAAGCATGGAATCCGGTCCGCCGGAAACCCCGACAATGACTGTCGTATTTTCAAGGTAAACATCATGTTTTTTCAAAAAAGATTCAATTCTATTCACAACTTCCTCCTCACAAAGAGCAGGTAATTTAAAGATATACATATCCTATCACTTTCAGTAGCTCCAAGCAAAGAAGAAGCCTGCTTTTTTACAGCTCTACAACAGGAACAAAACCACATATGCACAGTAAAGGGCGAGTACACTGCACACGATAAGAATGGTTTCAAAAAGTCCGCCTGATTTTTTACGTACTGACGTTCTTTTTGCTGCTGCAGCCCGCGATCGTGAAGCCACTTGTTGATTTTGATTAACAGCGGGTTTTGGCGCGTTTTTTTGCTGTTGCTTCTTTTGGCGTGATTTTCTTGATTCAATCAGCTGTCCTTCTTTCAGCATCGCACTTTTCATGTTTGCTGCTGATTGATATTTACCTTGTAAAGCAGCCTTTAACACCCTTTCATATCGCTTTAATAAAGGATGTCCTTCAATGGCTCGATAAAGCTGCTTTTCTGGTTCTGCTCCTTTTTTGAATTCTTTCTTATACGCACAGTTAACCATCACCATGGTCAGGGCAAATAAATCATAAGTTGGTTCAGCTTTTCGTGAGCCGAATCCCCAATATCCTCGATCAAAAAACTCGGTATACTCCTTAATTGCCCTGCCCGCTTTTGTCGTTCCTCCCACATCAATGCACCGGATCGTGGCCGGGGGACCAGAAACAATGAGATTATCAGGCTTTAAGTCACCAAAAATCCAGCCTTCCTGATGTAAATGAGCCAGGCTAGATAAAAGCTGAATCATCAAAACAACGATCCACTCATCACCCTTTTGTTTTACAAATTCAAGCAGTAATGGGCCTCTGACATATTCCATCACGTAAAAGGAGCGTTTTTGAGGCATACCGGGATAAATCGCATCATCCATATCATAAAAAGAAGGCCCCATGGTTTTCACAGGAGCCTTTGAAAAGGATTTTAATACATTGACTTCAGATGCAATGAGCATACTGTCATCACTCACTTTAAGGGCCGCTTGCCCATGTGGCGATTCGGCCAGATAGACAACACCGTTCGCCCCTTTTCCAAGCTCTTTTACAATACGGTAATGATGGTGGTGCCATTTCCCTTGAATCACCGTGCCTAACGGGATGTTAGAAACCGAATTCATCATCATGCTCTTCCTTTGCTTCAAGCAGCCCTTTACGTGAGCGAACTGATTTGAAATGCTGAAGTGCTTCCCGAAGTGCTGGTCCCGTTGGGGTGATTCCTCCAGTGGTCAGTTTTGGGAAAATAGATGATAACGAATCGAATCGAGGCGTCCAATTCAACACAATTTCTGCATCTGAGTTTTTCCCGGGAAATACACACATCCCAAACTGATTTTCTCCAATTCTTGAATTTAAACTGATGGAAAGGTCGATAAGTGCTTCTTTGACAGTCGGCAGCTTCGGTTTCATACTTGCACTTGTATCAACAAGCACGAGTACTTGAAGGTGAACCGTCTCTCCTAACTCATCAACAACCTCCATTACTTCCCCGCGCTTATCAGGTGGAAGCTCTTCAATTTCAGTGTCTTTGCCGAGTATTTGCTGCAATTCTTTATTCACAACACCTTGTAAGGTTTGTGTCATCGCTTTTTTCGTGACCATTTGTACTGTTTGAGATAATTGCTGGACGTAGACAACTTGATGGATGCCTCCGCCTGCGAGAGCAATCCCCTCTACTTCTTTCATCGCTTCATGATCGTGTCTGTTTTCTTCCATAATGCCAATGACATTGACTGTAATCCCTTGTTCCTTTGCCAATGAGGCAATCGCAAGCGGATCTTCCCCGTGATTTGAGCAGCCATCTGTAATCAATAAGATTTGGTTGACGTGACCTTTTCGCATCTTCATTCCTCCTGGGATTGTAACTGAATGCTTATATCCCCATCATCGCCAGAAGAAATTCATATTATACGATATTTTAAGAAATCTCTTGTTTCTCAAGATAGAATGTACCTGTCGGAATGGAAGCCCATTTTGGTGTGTTGTGGTCGAGCCTAATGACAACAACCGTCATATCGTCGTCAATTTGGCCTGCTCTTGTTCGAATGACCTCTTCCATTAATAAATCAGCAATTTCTTGTGGATCTTCTGTTTTAAAGCTTTTCATTTTCCGTTTCACCCACAGATCATGATTTTCAATATGCTTTGGCCCTTCAAAAATGCCGTCACTCATCATAATCAAGAGATCTCCTGCTTTCATCTGTTCGCTCACAACCTCGACTTCGAATTCATCAATAATACCAATCGGCAAGTTGCTTGCTTGTACCTTCATCACCTGATCACCTCGTTTAATAAAGCTGGGTGTTGAACCAATCTTGAGGAACTTACAGCTTGCATCCTGTAAATCAATAATCGATAAATCCAATGTTGAATAGATCTCGTCCGTCGTTCGTAAAGATAAAATACTATTAATGGTTTTAATCGCTACTTTTTCATTGATACCTGACGCCAATATTTTTTCTAACAGCTTAATCGTCTCATTGCTTTCAAAATGAGCACGTGCTCCGTTGCCCATTCCATCACTAATAGCTGCGGCATACTTGCCTGCACCAAGCTCCATCATGCTGTAGCTGTCTCCAGATACCAGTCCTCCGCCTTTTGCTGCATGTGCCACGCCTGTAGCCACTCGATATGATTTGGCAGAGCCAAACACAACATGACAATAGCCTGTTGGATGCTCTGCACACTGCTCTGCTTTGACTAAAATCTGTTCTTCTAAAATATCTGAAAGCATTGGAGCAATGATTTTTTCACATTCCCCATGCCCTTGGCAATATGGGATTCTCATTTCAATATCGACATTTCCCTGTTCCAAGCTATAGATTTCTACTTGCTGAATTTCAATACCAAAGTGCTGAAGCGCTTCTATCATCTGCTCTTCTTGAATAAAATGCTGTTCTCTTTCTCGTTTTATTTCCCGGGAAAAATCCTCCATCACTTGCGAGACCCCCATCAGCTGTTCAGCCACAAGACGTCTGCTGTCTTGGACTTTTTTCTTCAGTGTCTGGTTGGCTTTATAGTAAGCGATCTCCTCTTCAATCAATTCCTCGACATGTTTTGATTTTGAGCAGTGCTGACTAAATTTCTTTTTCAATTTTCGGTTATGCTCATACGTTTTTTCATCAGATTCATGCATAACTTGTTTCATTAGTTCATAGGTTGTATCAAAGTTCTGCACCCAGCATTTATTTTTCTTATAGCACGTTTGACAGGATCGTTCTGTGATCGTACTTAAAAAAAGATCTACATCCTCTTCCTGCTTCTTCTCTTCAGGAATAGATTCGTAAAATGTCGCAAAACTCTCAGACAGCGCATGAAATACATTAGAGAATTGGTCTACCTTTTTTGCTGTCACGTCTCGTACTTTCCGAGCATATTGCTGCTGCTCTTGTACATGCTCTACCGTGCCAGGAATGTATTTCGCTACCTTGGAGGTGACTGATTGCGGCGTGAGCAAAAAGAGCGCAACCGCTATAAGTGATTCATACAGTGTGGTCATGAGACCTGCTGACCCTTCCCCATACAGTGAAATGAGTAAGGAACCCACAATTAAGCCGATGGCTGCCCCTGCTTTCTTCCCTTCTTTCAGCAATCCGCCTAATAAACCTGAAAAGGCAAGAAGACTCATCTGATAAAGGTTTCCGATGTTGGCGAGACCGAGAATTAATCCTGTCACGACACCGACCGTACAACCAATACTGGCTCCGCCAATAAAAGCAAAGGTCAGCACTACATAACGTGACAAAATATGCTCTGCCTGCATCCCTTGAAATGAGATCCCAGCAAGTCCGGTTAAAACTGAGGCAATTAAAATCATAAAACAAATAATTTCTTCGACCTTTAAAGAGTGTTTAATTTTCCTGACTGTAAAAATCGGCAGGCTTTGAAGAAAAATCAGTGTCAAAATGAAGGCAAGTCCTGCTTCGACACCCGCCATGACGTAATCATAGCTTTGCACAGCACCTTGCTCTAGGTAAACAAACGCTCCTCGGGTAATCAGCATTGAGAGAACAATGACAACCGGTAATGTTTTCACTGGGTCTTTGATGATGAAAGAAACCACCTTTGACATAAGGAGAAACATAAGCAGCGATGCAAACACAAACAATGCATTTTGAGGTGATATCGTCATCGCCCCAGCGAGTAAAGCGAGACAAGCAAGCATTGCCTTATCTCTTTTAATAAGCAGCATGGAACCAAAGAAAGGCAGAGCAAACGGCATAATTTCAGATAATATAAAGGCTCGTCCTAATAAAAAGCCTAGAACAACATAAATAAACCCTTTATAGAAAAAAAGAGAATGCGTGTGATGAAGAAACAGGTTTTTCATCTTTTTTAACCCCGCACTGATTCTTTCAAACCCCGCTCCTGTTAAATCAGTTCTTCTTTCTAGTTTTTCCATCTTCTCATCCCCCACCTGATATTCGTTGCTTGTCATTATAGCGAAGGTGAAAAAGAAATTTTGTCAAAAGAAGTTGTCGTTTCCATAAAACGTTCGACGCTTTATTCGTCAAAGAGGCATACTTTCATGAAAGTCGATGTCTTTCATCAGAATTTTACGAAAGCACAAAAAAACAGCTTTCCTATAGAAAGCTGTTTCGAAGATGACCCGTACGGGATTCGAACCCGTGTTACCGCCGTGAAAGGGCGGTGTCTTAACCGCTTGACCAACGGGCCTTGCTTTATGTTCTAGTTAAAAGGATAGCGGCGGAGGGGATCGAACCCCCGACCTCACGGGTATGAACCGTACGCTCTAGCCAGCTGAGCTACACCGCCATAATGATAATGCGCTAAGAAGCACAAGAACTATAATACAAAGGATTCGCTTGTCCGTCAATAGAAAGTTATAAATTAAATGACGAAATCTCAAAAAATGTAGGATAGATCATGAAAAAAAGCACCTGCTGAACAGCAGATGCTTTGTTGTGAAAATATATAGAAAGCAGCAACAAGTTAACCTCTTCTTGCTCCGCGCCCCCCACGTTTTGATTCCGTGTTACGTTTTAAAGATGTTAAGCGATCTTCGCTATCTTTTAAGAATTTGTTCATTTTTTGTTCAAACGATTCCTTCGGACGGAAATCATTTCTGCTTGGTCTTGATTGTTGTTGAGGACGATCTTTTGCTTTTTTAATGGACAAGCCGATTTTACCGTCTTTTTCAACGTTAATCACTTTCACTTCAACTTGTTCACCGACTTTTAAATGCTCATTAATATCTTTTACATAGTTATCGGCTACCTCACTGATATGAACGAGACCAGTTGAACCGCCTGGCAACTCCACAAAAGCTCCAAAATTTGTAATGCCCGTAACTTTCCCTTGTAACTTGCTGCCAACTTCAATCGACATAAAAAAAGTGCTCCTCCTTAGACTTATAAAAAAATCTCATTTGTTCAATTATACATAAACTGAATTTTAAGTGTCAACAAGGCTAATCGCTCTTATTGCCCACATCAAAGATTTTTTCGCCTTTTTTGGACATATAATAGTCCCGTCGTGCCAGTTCGAGTACGTATTCCTTGCTTTTCAGCTTCTTAATTTCATCAGAAATATCTTCCTGCTTTGTTTGTAATTGCTTCAACTCTTTTTCGAGCGCAACCTTCTTCTCTTCTTTTTCCTTTAGTGAAGACGATTGCGACCAGAGGGCACTTGTCACCAAGACAGCAAACATGAGCACGATCACACCAAACACGGTAAGCCTTCTAAGGAGTCCGCGACGTTTGCGTTTTAAGCGCTGTGCTTGCTGTTCCATTTGTTTTTGATAATCATTTTGAATTTGTGCGATATTTCTTTTTCTCTTGTTCAAGGTTGAAGGCCTCCTCTCTTACTTTGTCCAGAATTGTTTCCATTTCGTTTTGATGGTACCAGATAATTTCTTGGCCCCTTGTAAAATTCCTGCTCCTTTTGAGAAAAACAATCTCATTGATGTTCGCCATTTTTCGGGAATCCGATGAATAATGGTCACATTGAGTAACCAGATGAGCGGATAACAAACAATCGACAGCACCTTCCACACGAGCCGAAACGTAAAACGAACTAGACGTAAGAGCGAGTGGAGCAAGAACAGAATAGCACTTATGACCAATGTGATCATCCAGCGGATCGGCTGGAAGACAATCGACATGACCAGCCTTTTCAGGAAGAGAACGGTCTGATATACACACATCATGATAAACTTGAGAATCTTGAGATACAGATGTTTCATCAATGCCTGATACATCGAGAAACCTAGAGCAACGGCTAGGAAAATATAAAGCCTGAATTCTCCCTCATTTGTCAGCAGCAGGACGTAAAAGAATAAGAGACCCTGCACCATCCAAAAAAGGAGATCGTGTATAGCCAAAAGCCATTTTGCTGTTTTTTCCCGGTTCACAAACAGCTTGTACGTATCAAGCGATGCGCCCAGCCAGATGCCCATCGCCGCCATGGAAAGCATCGTATAAAACTGGACTGTCAGCGTCATTTAAACAGCTTGCTAAAAAATCCTTTAGCTTTCTCCCCGTGCTGCTCATCAACATAGATTAAATCAAAGACACGCCCTTTGATCGACACAACGCCCTTTTCGACGTCTAGGTTCTTCATTTGCAGATTTTCTCCGCGGATGGCGAGAATCCCCATGACCGTCTCTAGCAGAAATTCCTCACTATCAAAGCTTTCCACTTGTTTGACACCAGTGATATCTAAATGCTTTCTGTTTCGCATTGTGACATTGTGCTCCGCGTCTGATGACAGCTTCGTGCCTTGAGGTTGATTATAATATTGATTCATTTATACATCCCCCATATCTCATACTTGCATGTTACTGCATTGTATGTGATAAGAGGGTCATTTAGAACAAGCCCTATTCTGCTGTTTTTTCTTCTTTTAGCACAGTATACATGCCAGCCGCTTCTTCTTTTTTCGTCGTGTCCTTTAACTCGTTGACTTGAACAGTCACTAGCTTTTGACCAAAGCGGATTTGCAGCTCATCTCCTTCTTTCACGTCAGAACTTGCTTTCGCCTGTGTTCCGTTAATAGAAATTCTGCCTTGATCAGCTACTTCCTTTGCCAATGTTCTTCTTTTAATTAAACGGGACACTTTTAAAAACTTATCTAGTCTCATGTATGTTCACCTCTTTCTATACGTTTCGCATCGTTCCAGAGATCGTCCATTTCCTCTAGCGTTAAGTCATCTAATGAACGTCCCATGTCCTTTGCTTTTTGTTCGATATGCTGAAAACGCCGCATGAATTTTGTGTTGGCAGAAGCGAGCGCCGTTTCAGGCTCTAGGTGATAGAACCGTCCAATATTGACGAGAACAAACAAAAGATCTCCAAATTCATCTTTCATTTGCTTCGTTGCACCTTCGTCCGTCTTCTCTGCCACTTCAACGAGAAATTCCTGCTTTTCTTCTTCGTATTTGTTCCAAATATCTTGAACATCTGTCCAATCAAAGCCTACCTTGGCGGCTTTCTTTTGGAGTTTATATGCCTTTGTTAATGCTGGAAGTGTCGCCGGAATCGATTGCAAAATAGAACCGGTCCGCTCTGGCTTCTCCTGCTGCTTGATTTTTTCCCAGTTGGCCACCACATCTGCTGCCCCAGAAACATTCGTGTCACCAAACACATGGGGATGTCGCCGAATCATTTTTTCTGTGACATGCTGAATGACGTCATCGATTGAGAAATAACCGTCATCTTCGCCAATTTGAGCGTGAAGTAGCACCTGCAGCAGCACATCGCCGAGCTCTTCCACCATATGATCTGGGTCATCTTCATCTATCGCTTCAAGCAGCTCATAGCATTCTTCAATTAAATATGGTTTGAGTGACTCATTGGTTTGTTTTTGATCCCATGGACAGCCGCCTGGACCTCTTAATGTACGTATGACGTCACGGAAAGTGTCAAATTGTTGATAAAGCAGCTGTTCATCTTTAATTGGAGGAACATAAACACTCGTTAAGTTATTTATCGACACATTTCGATCAAGTTCAAATAAAGGAACGGCAGTAATCTGTTCCTGACTGCTTCCAGCTGCAGTCACAATATAAACTTCATAATCGTCAGGAAGCTTTTCCATCAGCGTGAGCTTCACATTCGATGCTGTCATCTGATCATATACCTGACAAATCAGGACATGCTGGGTTAATTTCAGATCATCAGCTCTCATATCCCCTGCATCAACGAATTGTAATCCTTCGATGGGGTCAATCTGCAAGGAGTTGAATGTCGCATCTAAAAAGCTTTGTCCACCAGCGACAGACACTTCGATCCCGCGCTCTTTCTGCCCGGCGACAAGCAGCTGTACGGTCTTTTCTGCCACAAATGGATGACCAGGTACTGCGTACACAATGTCTTTTTCCGCTGCCTCTGCAAATAATATTTCGGTAATTTCCTGATACACCTGATCAAACTGATCGTGCTTTTCATAAATTTCATCAAAAAAGGTGAGAGATGGGACCTCCTGCATTAACTCTGCGGTAAGCGGATGATCCTGCGTTCTCATATATACTTCTTTCGCCTGCTTCAGCTGCTTATATACACCGAGCGTCAGCTGATCCATGTCGCCTGCCCCGAGACCGACGACGGTAATCTTACCTGCCATTTTGATTCCCTCTCATCTGTTTAAAATATAAAATCTTTTTTCCTAATGGAATGAGTCTCCATTCCTCTTCCGTGAATACTTCTAGCTTAAGAATACTATATAAAAAGGCGAAACCACCAATAAAAACTGATGTCAGGCTCTCTAAAACGGAAAACGGACGTTTTTCAAAAGGGATTACCCAGGAAAACAAAGCCTGATATCCCATTAAGACCACAGCCATGAAGGCGGCTGATAAAAGAATTTTCACTGGGAATAGCTCTCTCAATGAAATCCATCCTTTATGCTTCAAATAAAAGGCATTGAGCACGGCTGCTGTGAGAAAACCACATACAGTTGACCATGCGGCACCGTGGATGCCAAATAACGGAACAAGCGCAATCGTTAGAATCCATTTCACCAGCACGCTGATGATCACCACAACAGCGGGATACACAGTATGTCCGAGCCCTTGCAGTAAAGCCGCCTGCGTAATGGCAATCGACGTAAACGCAATCGATATACAGAATATTTGCAGGGCATCTGTGCCTAAATCATTACGAAAAAGCATTGTATTTACTGGTGATAAAATACAAATCAGCCCAACAGCTGACCCAATCCCTAATACCGACGTGGTCTTAACCGATGACCGCACTTTTTGCCGTATCGTTTCATGCTCCCCATTCCTCATGGCTGCCGATAAAAATGGCACAAGAGAGGTTCCGATGCTGATGGCAAACACCGTCCCTAGCTGCAAGAACGGCTGACCTCGGTCATACACACCTTTTGCCGCCTTTGCCGCCGCTTCACTGAGACCCTCACTGCGCAGCAACGCATACAGATGAAAAGCATCAATCATTTGCATCCATAAAATAAGCAAACCGCTGACACAAATCGTCAATGTATACAGCACCAAACTCTTCAAAATATCTTTTTTTCGAAGTGTCGCCTGTTTGCCTGACATACTTGCAGCAGACGGTTTTCGATAGGTCAACCAAAGGAAAAGAAGCAAAATGAGCGACGCCGCACTTCCTGCGATAGAAGAGAACACCGCGCCCGCCCCTGTTTCATAAAGCGAATAGCCGTGCCTCACGAAATAAAAAGATAAAACAAGCAGGACGCCTACCCTGATGAGCTGCTCAATCAACTGAGAAACAGCCGTTGGAAGCATCAGACCGTCACTCTGAAAAACTCCCCTCAGCATCACAGTGAGCGGCAGAAATAGAAACACAAAAGCACTCATCTGGATGAGCAGAATTAATTGACTATCTGCCATAAGGCTCGCCATTGTGCCTGCTCCTATGTAAAGACAAAGAAATAAGACCAAGCTCAGTAAAGTGATATATACCAAGGATACCCTTGTAATGATCCGTCGATTCTCTTCCCCATGCTCACTCAGAAGCTTGGACACCATGACAGGAAAACCTGTTGTACCAAGCATGATGGCAATACCAAGGAAAGGATATACCTGCTGATAAATATAAAACCCTGTGTCCCCTACGATGTTTTGAAACGGGACACGGTAAACGGCACTTAGTACCTTTGATAACAAGCCTGCGATGGTCAAAATCACCGCACCCTGGAAAAGCCAATGCGGCTGATTCACAGCATTTTTCATGGATGACTCCTTTAAAATAGATCTACAGTTAAACGAACTCATTATATCATACGTGAATGAAAAGCCGTTTCTTTCTAAGGAGTAGACGGCACATGTCCCGATTTGTTTCATCCCATATAAAAAACCGACAAAATCAAATGATTTCATCGGCATTTTTTCGTTTTATCAAAATGATATAGAGTTATTAGACCTAATGTTCCATTTGACGGGCTAAGAAGCCAGCTGCCGTTTCTGCCGCTTTATGCTCCACTTCTCCCATTGAACGCTCTTTAGAAAATAAGACGACGGCGCCAATCGGATCTCCGTTTGCAACAATAGGTGCAATGGTATAAGCAGATACGTCATCATCAATACCATCGACAAGTTGAATTTCTTTTTTGCTTTCTTCTAACACAGAATTACGCTGATCCATTGTTCGTTCAAGTAAATCACTGATGGATTTGTTTAAGTACTCTTTTTTCGAACTGCCGGATACAGCAATATACGTATCTCGATCACAGATCAGGATGGAATGACCCAAACTGTCGAATAATGCATCAGCATATTCCTTCGCAAAGTCTCCTAGCTCACTAATCGGCGAATACTTCTTCAAAATCACTTCTCCATCGCGGTCGACGAAAATCTCAAGCGGATCTCCTTCCCGGATGCGCAATGTTCTGCGAATCTCCTTCGGAATAACCACTCTACCTAGATCATCGATACGGCGTACAATTCCAGTTGCTTTCATTCACTGCTGCCTCTCTTTCGTTTGATGATGTGTTGGGTGAATGGAACAAAAGCGTCCACTTTATGCAACATTCACCACTTGACCCTGAGTTTAGTATCCGTCACATCAAACGTAATATACACGAGAGACAAACAAAATTTTATGAAGATGGAATGGTTTCTTTTTTCACATCTTGAAGCCCTCGAAGCATATTAAGAACAACCTCAAGCCATTCCTCCGTTTTCTTGCCTTTCGTTTGGACAGAAATAATCAGCTTGCTGCCTTCCATTCCCAACCCAATTTCACGTCCATATTTACTGCCGAGCTCAAATAATTTTTGACCGTCGATTTCACTGCTTGCTTGCTCATCAAGGGTCATTCTGACAATGCCTTTCTCCATCTTGATCAGCTCGACACGTTCCTGGACAGCGTACACCTTCATTGTCGCAATCGTAAACAAGTCTGCCACTTCTTGCGGATATTCACCAAATCGGTCGATCATTTCATCCTGAAGCTCTTTTCGCTCTTCAATCGATCCAATTGCTCTGAACTGTTTATACATCTCAATCTTCTGCTTGCCATCCGAAATATAAGTGTCTGGGATGTACGCATCAATTTGCAGATCAATTTCTGGCTCGAATTTATCTTGAGCCGTTGTATCGCCTCTTCTTTCCTCAATGGCTTCTTTCAGCATTTGAGAATAGAGGTCGAATCCAACCGAATCAATGAAGCCATGCTGCTGAGCCCCAAGTAAGTTCCCTGCTCCTCGAATCGTTAAATCACGCATCGCAATTTTAAACCCAGATCCAAGCTCTGTGAATTCTTTAATGGCTTGAAGTCTTTTCTCTGCAACTTCAGAAAGAACTTTATCTTTTCGATACGTGAAGTAAGCATAAGCGACACGGTTCGAACGCCCGACTCGTCCTCTTAGCTGGTACAGCTGAGAAAGCCCCATTTTATCTGCATCGTGGACGATGAGCGTGTTCACATTTGGAATATCGACTCCCGTTTCAATGATGGTGGTACTGACCAATACATCTGATTCACCTTCAAGGAAATTGATCATCACTGATTCCAGCTCGTTCTCACTCATTTTCCCGTGTGCATAACTAACTTTTGCGTCTGGGACTAGCATAGAGATTTCGTCTGCTTTTCGTTCGATATCTTCAACACGGTTGTAAAGGAAGTACACTTGACCGCCGCGTGCCAATTCTCGCTCAATTGCTTCTCTGACTAAAGCGCCGTTGTACTCAACCACATAGGTTTGAACAGGGAATCGGTTTTCAGGCGGTGTTTCAATAACCGATAAATCCCGCACGCCAAGCATGGACATATGAAGCGTACGCGGAATTGGCGTAGCCGTTAATGTCAGTACATCGATATTGGCTTTCATCTGCTTAATTTTCTCTTTATGCGTCACACCAAAACGCTGTTCCTCATCAATGATCAACAGCCCTAAATCCTTGTAGACGATGTCTTTTGAAAGAAGACGGTGTGTGCCGATGACCATATCAATCGTCCCGTTTTTCAGCCCTTTTAACGTTTCAGTTGTTTCTTTTCTTGTACGGAAACGGCTCAGCTGCGCGATTTTGACAGGGTAGTCTTGGAATCGGTCCATGATTGTATCAAAATGCTGCTGCGCTAAGATAGTTGTCGGAACTAGCAGGGCTACCTGCTTCCCGTCAGCAATCGCTTTAAAGGCCGCACGAATAGCCACCTCTGTTTTTCCGTATCCCACATCTCCACAAAGCAGACGGTCCATTGGACGTTCCCGCTCCATATCCTGCTTAATTTCGTGAATCGAACGGATTTGATCATCTGTTTCCTGGTAAGGGAACGCAGATTCAAACTGGCGCTGCATCTCATGGTCAGGCGAAAAGGCATATCCTTTGCTAGCCTCGCGTTCTGCGTACAGCTTAATCAGATCATCTGCGATGTCCTGTACAGATGTTTCAACTTTTTTCTTCACGCGTTTCCAATCGCTGCCGCCAAGTTTGTACAGCTTTGGTTCTTTACCTTCTGATCCTACATATTTCTGCACCTGATCAATTTGTTCAACCGGTACATAAAGCTTGTCGCTTCCTTGATAATGAATATTTAAATAATCTTTATGAATGCCGCCAATTTCAAGCGTTTCAATTCCTAAATATTTACCGATCCCGTGGTTAATGTGCACCACATAATCGCCGACTTGAAGCTCTGAATAGCTCTTGATTCGCTCTGCATTGGTCAGCTTTTGCTTACGTGCCTGCTTTTTCACACGTTTCTTGAAGAGTTCACCTTCTGTGATCACAGCAATTTTTGATAACGGCAGTTCAAAGCCTGTTTGCAGCTCACCTTGTAAAATATACACCTGTCCGCTCACAAGCTCAGCGTCCGGTTTAGCAAGAGCAGCTTCAATGTCATAATCATGCAGAACAGACGATAGCTTTTCTGTCCGCTCTTCATCCGCACCTAAGAAGACAACTGTGTACTGCTGTTTTTTATAGCGTTCAATTTCACTTGCCAGCACATTCATCTGCCCGTGGAAATTCTGCATTTGCTTACTAGATACATTGACGATATTTTGCGGATTTGTCTGCTGGACATGTCTCAGGAACAAGGAGTAGTACAGAATGGACCTTGATTGCTGATTGATCAGTTCTTGGAACGGGAAAGAAAGAGATAAATCATGAAGAATGTTCCCTTCTTCAAGCAGACTAATTGTCCAATCGGCTTCTTCCTGTTCAAGCTGTTCTTCCATCTCCTGAATTCTGCTGATTTCATCTAAAATAATAATCGTATCCTGCGATGTGTAATCTAGCAAACTAGCAGGCTTTTCATAGAAATAGGCTAGGTACTTCGTCATTTCCTGTGTCACGATGCCTTCTAGCAGCTTCTCGCGGTCAGCAGAAATATTTTGATGAAGCAGCTCTTTTTGCTGATCTGAGTTGAATTTCTTTAAGCTCTTCGCCAGCCCTTGATCAAGCTGTTCAATGGCTCTCACTCGTTCAGGACCTCTCACAATCAGCTCTTTTGCAGGACCTATTTTAATTTCTTGAAGGGTTTCTAATGAACGCTGTGTATCCGAATGAAACGTTCGAATCGAGTCTACTTCTGTATCAAACAGTTCAATACGGATTGGATGATCTTCCGTTAACGCATAGATGTCGATGATTCCTCCGCGCACACTAAAATCTCCGGGCGCTGCAACCATTGACGTCCGGTCATAACCAATTTGTACGAGCTGTTTTGAAAACGCCTCCAAATCAATTTCTTCACCGATCTTTAAATGGATCTGACTCTCCTTCCAGAGCTCAACTGGCGGAAGCATCCTGCGCACCGCAGCAGCGGGAGTAACGATAATTGGGTTTTCTCCATTCGCAAGCCGGTTCAGGACATCTAAACGCTGTGCTCTCAGCTCAGGGCTTGCCACTGCAATTTCTGAAGCGATAAGTTCATTGACAGGATAAAGAAGAACCGAGCGATCCGGCATCACACTTGCTAGATCATCTGTTACCTTCTGTGCCTGATATAAATTGTGAGTCACAATAAACATTGGCCGCTTCAGTTCGTCTGATATCGCGGCTGTAAATAAAGATCTGACGGAGCCTGATAGTCCGGCAAGCAGCTGTTCTTTTAACCCTTCCTTTAGTCCATTAAAAATGGACTGAAAATCATCACTTTGTTTGATAAATGATTGTATGTTTTTCATTTGGCTCCTCCTCCCTGTTTGTTTAAAACAGAAAAACGCTTTGGTCTAATATCTACACCAAAGCTTTTTTATTGAATAAAAGTATGATACTGATGGTAATCAGGATTTCTTTCGAGCGCCTCTTGGCAATCCTCACAAATGGTTTGTACATGTAAATCACCATTTTCCCTATAAGAAATCATATCGTTTCTTTCCTCATTTGTTAAGTGATGAAATCCAAGTGCTTCACTTTGGACAGCGGATTCATCTAGACTGCCAACCTTAACACCACAGTGGCGGCAGTAATAATGCAAAGCCATACGTGATCCTCCCATGCTGAGATTTTATGATCAGTATGTGCTTTGCTTATCATTCTTATACCTTCTTGTTAAAATCATTCATCACTTCTAAAAATGGCTTTTTTAAAGCTGCTTCACAGGCCTCGACAGATGATTGAATGGCTGATGCGATGTCAGGCTGTTCCTCTTCTGAGAAACGTCCTAGTACGTAATCAACGACCTTCATGCCATTTTGAGGACGTCCAATGCCGATACGGAATCGGTCAAATTCAGGTGAACCTAAATGCTGAATCAATGATTTGATTCCATTATGCCCGCCTGCACTTCCTTTTGTACGTAAGCGAATTCGGCCAGTTGGCAAATCAAGATCATCATAGATCACTTTCAAATGTTCAAGGGGAATATCGTAATAGTCCATCAGCGGACGCACACATTCTCCTGATAAGTTCATATATGTAAGCGGCTTTACAAGTAGAACCTTTTGCCCCGAAACAAACCCAGTTCCAAATTGTCCATGGAATTTTGATTGATTTAAAGGAATGTCCCATTTTTTCGATAGTTCATCTATTGTCATAAACCCGACATTATGTCTTGTTTTTTCATATTCTTTTCCTGGATTACCTAATCCAACGAATGCAATCATGAAACCAATAACCTCCTTTGTCACACAGCACACGCCTAAAAAATGAGCCAATCAGATTGCCTCATGTAAAAACGTATGAATTCTTTTCATTCTAGCACAAAAGACGCAACCGCGGGAGGGTTACGTCTCTAAATGACCAGTTATTCTCCATCGTCATCCTTTTCTTTAATAGCCTCAGGCTCTTGCGGCTCCTCTTCGCTATCTGGCTCAGGAACCTCTGATTGCTGAGGCGGCAGAATGGATGCAACGACTTCTTCTGGATCGTTATTGATTTGATAAGATGACTGAACAGGAAGATCAGCAACTGTTAATACATCATTAACTTCTAAGTTTGTAATATCTGCTTCAATATTCTGCGGGATATCTTTTGGTTTCGCTGTAACAGATAGTTCAAATAGTGGCTGCTGAAGCACACCGCCATCTTTTACCCCTTTAGACTCGCCAATCAGCTGCACTGGTACATCCGCGTCAATTTCACGCTGTAAGTCAACGACTTGGAAATCAGCATGGACAAGTTCGTTTTTCAGCGGGTCTGTTTGTAACTCTGTCACCATCACAGATTTCGTTTCACCACCCACGTCTAAGGTAATGATTGTATTCTTCCCTTCATCACGTAAGGTTTTTAATAAATCGATGCTGTCTAATGAAACAGCCAGGCTGTCCGTATTTTTTCCGTATATGACACCAGGAACGTGTCCTGAATGACGGATTTTTTGCAGTGTGGAACGTTTGAAATCAGTTCTTTTATTTGCTTTTAAAGTTGCCATATTCAGCACCATCCTATTTCTTTTTTGTCACTACTCTCATAATTACCCATAACCGAATCATTTTAAACATGTTTGCCCGTGATTGACGAAAGCAAAAAGACCCTAAGCTGATGCCTAGGGCCTTTTTCAATAATAAAATTAGCTGAAAAGGTAGCTCACAGATTCTTCTTCATGTACACGGATGATGGCTTCTGCAAGCAAAGGCCCAACTGAAAGCGGAATGAATTTTCCAACTTTCTTGTCATCAGTTAATTGAATACTGTTTGTCACAACTAATTCTTTAATTTTAGAGTTTGTGATGCGTTCTACTGCTGGTCCAGACAATACTGGGTGCGTACAGCAAGCATAGACTTCAGCCGCTCCATTTTCCACAAGTGCATTTGCTGCAAGTGTAATAGTACCAGCTGTATCAATGATATCATCGATCAGAATAGCCGTTTTGCCTTCAATGTTACCAATAATGTTCATGACTTCAGCAACGTTTGGCTTTGGACGGCGTTTGTCGATAATTGCGATTGGCGCTTTCAGGCGGTCTGCCATTTTACGCGCACGTGTCACACCACCGTGGTCAGGAGACACAACAACGATATCATTCAAGTTCTTCTGTTCGAAATAGTTTGTTAAGATTGGCACAGCCATTAAGTTATCGATTGGAATATCAAAGAAACCTTGGATTTGCGGCGCATGAAGATCAAGTGCAATCACACGTGTAGCACCTGCTGTTTCAAGCAAGTTTGCAAAAAGCTTCGCAGTGATTGGCTCACGAGGTTTTGCCTTACGATCTTGACGTGCATATCCGTAATAAGGGATCACAATATTGACAGTTTTCGCAGAAGCGCGTTTTAGCGCATCCACCATAATGAGCAGTTCCATAATATGCTCATTGACTGGCGCACTTGTTGATTGAATGACATAACAATCACAGCCGCGGATACTTTCTTCAATATTGATTTGGACTTCACCGTCACTAAAGCGTTTAACAGAGCTCTTTCCTACATCAACTCCGATACGATCGGCAATTTCTTTGGCAAGTTCAGGGTTTGAATTCAAAGAGAATATCTTTAAATTCGCATCAGCATAACGATTAGACATGGTAAACCTCCGGGTATTTGGATTATTTTTTATGAATATTTTTCACATAATCTTCTTTATTGACTTGTCTTGCTCTAGCAATAGACAATGCATCCTGCGGTACATCTTCTGTAACCGTTGAACCGGCTGCAACATATGCCCCTTTTCCGACAGTGACTGGTGCAACGAGATTTGAATTACAGCCAATAAAGGCGCCGTCTTCAATCTTCGTTAAGAATTTGTTTTTCCCATCATAGTTGACTGTAATGGAACCACAGCCAAGGTTTACATCAGTTCCGACCTCTGCGTCTCCAATGTAGCTTAAATGAGATGCTTTGCTGCGGTCTCCGAAAACTGTTTTCTTGATTTCGACAAAATTCCCGATTTTCACTTCATCGCCAATTTTCGACAACGGGCGAATATGAGCAAACGGTCCAATTGTCACATCAACTCCAACCTCACTATCGCAGACGACAGATTGCTTAATGACTGTTCGATCTCCGATGATGCTGTCAACAATTTCAGTGTTTGGCCCGATAGTGGCGTCTGCACCGATTTTTACATTCCCTTTGATGACCGTCCCAGGATAAATAACTGTATCTTCACCGATGACAGCATCTGGCGAAATATACGTGTTCTCAGGATCAATCAAGGTCACACCATTCTTCATATGCTGATGATTAATACGTCGCTTCATGAATTGCTCTGCTTGTGATAGAGCGATACGGTCATTAACTCCAAGTGTTTCTTCAAAATGCGGTGTTTGATAAGCTGCAACTGTTTGCCCTTCATTTTTTAAAATTTCAATGACGTCTGGCAAGTAGTATTCACCCTGTGCATTTTCATTCGACACTTGCTCAATCACACGGAAGAGATCTTCATTTGAAAAGCAATAAGTCCCTGTATTAATTTCATTCACTTGACGCTCTGCATCGTTCGCATCTTTATGCTCCACAATTTTTACGACAGCACCTGTTTCGTCACGAATAATTCGGCCATAGCCTGTCGGATCATCCGCATGTGCTGTTAAAATAGTGACTTTCGCTTGATGTTTTTGATGCTCGCTTAACATGGCTTCCATTGTTTCCGCTGTCAATAATGGCGTATCACCACAAATGACAATGGTTGTTCCCTTTTCCTGCGCGAGGAACGACTTTGCTTGTTTGACGGCATGGGCTGTTCCCAGCTGTTCTTCTTGAAGTGCATACTCACTTCTGTTTCCAAGCTGCTCTTTGACGTCCTCTGCTCCATGACCGACAATCGTCACTAGCTTGGCTAAAGAAAGCTTTAACGCTTCATCTGCCACATGCTCGACCATTGGCTTTCCGCAAACTGGATGAAGTACTTTATATAGCTTCGACTTCATTCTCGTTCCTTTTCCCGCTGCTAAAATCACTGCGAACCGCTTATCCATTGATTGGCCTCCAATATCCCTATTATCCATAGAAAAATATATCCTAAATAAAGACTGATTTCAAGGATACAAAAGGAAGTACAATAATTTTCTAACAGATGAAAGACTTAAGAAACAAGAGAAAGAACGCAAAAAAGACAGCATTTAAAAGAAAACATTCATTTTCTCTTAAAGCCGTCTTTTTAGGTTTAAGTATGATTAAGAAGCTCCAGCTTCTTCATATTCAATTGTCTCTTCCTCTTCGCCTAAGCGATGATATTCATTTAATACAGCATCTTGGATTTTACCCCGAGTGCTTGAATTAATTGGATGTGCAATATCGCGAAACTCTCCATCAGGCGTGCGTTTGCTAGGCATTGCAACAAACAACCCATTGTTTCCATCAATCACACGAATATCATGAACAACAAATTCGTGGTCCAGCGTGATGGATGCAATCGCCCTCATGCGACCATCGGTATTCACGCGGCGTAATCTTACGTCAGTAACTTCCACAGTAGTTCACCACCTTTTCCCAATATAAAAGCATTACTTAGGTATTCAACGATCGTGGTGATTCTCCTGCTCTTTTTTTAAACTTTTTTTGAAATATCGGGATATTTATACATTATTTGTCATATTAGTGACGGCGCTTACATCCTCAGCATGAAAAAAGACATCATGATGATGTCTTTCCCTGCATATGATGAAACCAAACGGCTTTCATCGAGAGTGCCTGTTTATTTTACTAATGCAACTACTTCTATTTCTACAAGCGCATCTTTTGGAAGTCTTGCCACTTCCACGCATGAACGAGCTGGCTTATGTGTATGGAAATACTCACCGTACACTTCATTCACTTCAGCGAATTGTTCCATATCTTTGATGAAAACAGTTGCTTTCACGACTGTTTCAAAGGAAGCACCTGCTGCTTCAAGTACAGCCTCAAGATTACGGAATACTTGATGTGTTTGTTCTTTAATATCTCCATTAACAAAATCTCCAGCTGGGGTTAATGGAATCTGCCCTGAGCTGTAAAACATGTTATTGACAATAATTCCTTGAGAGTAAGGTCCAATGGCTGCTGGTGCATGTTTGGTTTGAACAACTTTTGTCATATCAATCTCTCCCATTCAAATACATGTTTAATTAAAGCTTACGCTTTCGAATGAAAAAACTCGTGGAAGTTGCCTTCATTGATCTCAATGATTTTTTGCTTCATATCAATGGTTGAAAGCTTTAACAACGAGACATATTCATCAACAAGACGTTCATCTACGCCTTCATCTTCTAAAAGAACACCGATTCCCGCAACATTTGCATTAAATTCCTCAAGCAAATTCATCATGCCGTTAATGGTTCCGCCCGCTTTCATAAAATCATCAATGATCAACACATTGGAGCCTTTATCTAAGCTGCGCTTTGCAAGGGACATGGTTTGAATTCGGTTAGAAGAACCTGACGCATAATTAATACTGACAGTTGATCCTTCGGTTACCTTATTATCTTTTCTAACGATCACAACAGGCACATTTAAATAACCCGCAACAGAATAGGCAATTGGAATCCCCTTTGTCGCAACGGTCATGACGACATCAATCGCACGGTCCGCAAAGATGGTCGCAAACAGCTTACCGATTTTCGCAAGAATCGATGGATTGCCTAAAACATCGGTTAAATATAAATAACCGCCAGGAAGTACACGTTCAGGAGTTGATAATGCCTCTCCGATATCGTTTACTACGTCATCTGCTTCTTTTAGGTGAATTTTTGGAATATATTTCACTCCGCCAGCAGCGCCAGGTACAGTAAGCAATGTGCCGATTCCCTGCTGTTCGAAGGTCTGTTTGATAATCGTTAAGTCTTCACTAATGGAGGACTTTGCAGATTGATATCGTTCTGCAAAAAAAGTTAAAGGTACTAGTACGTGCGGGTGGGCTAACAAATAATTTGTTAAGTCCACCAATCTGCCGCTTCGACGAAACTTCATGAACTTACCCCCAGAACCCGAATAATTTATGAATAATATAACTTAATATACGGATTTAATCAAGGGCATTTTGTTCGCCGATCATGCGGACAGCGTATACTTGATCACAAAATCCTCTCAGTCCGTTATATATTCTTTGTACCTTCGATTCATATTGAATCAGGCCAAATACAGTTGGGCCGCTTCCACTCATTAATACAGCATCAGCACCGAAACGCTTCATCTGTCTTTTGATCATATCTACTTCCGGATACATCTTTAATGTCACAGACTCCAGAACGTTACCGAGTGAGCCGCACATCTCTTTATAATCTTTCGCTTCAATGGCTTCAATCATACGCTGTACATTTGGGTGTTCTACTTTGCTTGCGTCATATTGTCTATAAACTTCAGCTGTAGATACCCCAATCACCGGCTTCGCTAAAATCACCCAGCAATGCGGCGGTGTCGCGATATGCTTCAGTTTTTCTCCACGTCCTGTCGCTAGTGCTGTGCCTCCGTGTACACAAAAAGACACATCTGAGCCGATCTCCGCTCCAAGCTCAGCTAGTTCATCTAACGTGAGATTTAACTTCCACAAACGGTTTAACCCGCGAAGCGCTGCTGCAGCATCACTGCTGCCTCCAGCTAAACCTGCTGCCACAGGAATTGCTTTTGTGATGACAATCGATACCCCTTTTTGAATACCGAACCTTGTTTTGAGTAATTTAGCCGCCTGATAAGCCAAGTTACGCTGATCATCTGGCACAAATCGATTATGAGATGATACACGGATTTCATCTTTGTCCAGCTCCGTCAGCTCAAGTCGATCTGCAAGGTCTATTGTTGTCATCACCATCTCCACTTCGTGATATCCATCCGGTCTTTTTCCATGAACATCAAGTGAGAGATTAATTTTTGCCGGTGCTTTTTCTAAAATACGCAAACATTTCACCTACTTCTCCATCTAAACATAAGTATCAATATTGTATCACATTTGATGGTTCTGATGAATATTGGCTTTTACGCCCAGCACACTGACTTTTTCAACAAAAAAAGCCAGAGACACCCGAGGTATCCCTGACCATTTTTCTATCGTTGATTCTCATCCTGAGCCATGTGCTGCTGAGCTAACTCGATGGCACGTTTGACCATATTACCTGCGTCACGCGCACGAATTTCTCCCCAGCCTCCATTTTTGACGGTATCATAAAATCCAAGATCCTTCGCCAGCTCGTATTTGAACTCATCTGACATAATGCCTCGGCGTCTACCCAAACGAAACAGCCCCTTTAGTCGAGAATTCGAATCAGTGCCACTGCTTTTGTGGCTTTCTTATTTTGTATCGAATCCTTTGTTTTACCCCTTTCAAAAAATGGACAGACTCCCATTCAGAAAAAAAGGCAAAACAAAAAGCAGTAAACAAGAAGTTCACTGCCCATTAATAGGCGACTGAGCTAGCGGCATCATCGAACGTTAATTCGACCGTCTCAGTCAGTATATCTGCATAACTGTAAGAAACTCTTTCAAACGAATTCTCATCTTGATCTAATTGAATCACAAATACAGAAGGGTACGTTTCAGCTAAAATGCCCGAACGCTCAATTGTTTTACGGCGGCCTCCGTTAGCCTTTAACGTCAAACGTTTACCTAAGTTACCATCAAGCGATCTTTTGATGTCGGACAAAGTCTTCGCCATTGCATCCACCTCACTGAGATAATTATACAACAACGGCCCATTTTTGTCAAATAAAAATTAAATTATATCAACCAACACGAGCCATTGTCAACAAAATAATTTTGACAAACTTCTACCTTTTCTCCTCCCTATTTTTCTCAAATTCCGGTGAATTATGTATCCATTTGAAATTTCTTTTTACACATAAAAAAAACCAGACTGAAATCAGTCGGGTTATGTCGATTCATGGTCTTTTTTATATGGCATACCTACCCTTAAAACACCCTTCGTCTCAATGCCTCCGAGACCTTTTTCTCTTGTTAATGTATTACGAAGCACATCCCACACATTGATTCGATCTACAAATGGAGTGAAGCTGATCTTCGCAACGATATAGACGGGGTCGAGCGCATGGATGTTCACACGTGAAGGTGAGCTTGCAAAATTGGCACCTGCTTGGATCAATGATTCGAAATGAGATTGACAGGCACCAGCAAAGATCACAAGCTGATCTAAATGAGGAATTTTCTTTCTTGCTTTTTGAACCGTCTCAACGAAATGACGAGAATGGCGATAAGCACCGATATCATTTACGCCGCCTTTTTGCTTGGAATACGCGTCATGCCCTGTAATGACCAAAATATCAGGCCGATATTGATCAAGTAACGAGTCAATCACACTTGGCATTTTCTTCTCATGACAATGCACTCCGTACACAGGCACACCAATTCGTTCATATACATCTAAGCATTTCTTTAAGTATGAAGCATCTCCATCTAAATGAAGGACCTTTCCAGGCATGTGAAAATACTGCTCCTGATGCTGATATTGTCCAGAAGTATAATACTCTTGTTTTTCACGCAGCAGCTGATAATCCTGTCTTAGTAAGTCGAGCGATTCATTAATCTTCCGTTCGTCGTCCTTCTCCCTTGTCAACTGCTCCTCTTTTTGAATCAAGACGAGATCCGACATCTTAGCATCAGCAATCAGCCTCACTTCATTCCCATGCAATATGGCAGTGGCTTCGTGCTGATCTGTCTCATCAATTCGAATGATTCGAAACATAATATCCATTTGATAGGATGCCCTCGTCACCATATCTCCTATTTGAAATTGCATGCTTTTCACTCCACAATCAGGCTCATATCCTGTTGGTATCGTCTTGCCCTAAACATATTCATCTTTCATATGTGCTGTTCTTTCTAGCCTATGCCTGAACAGTTGAAGTGGTGAAGAACAAAAGAAAAAAGCCCTTACGATAGGGCTTTTTGTAAAACATTCGACAATCTGGCAAATTCCTCAATGGATAATGATTCTCCGCGGCGCTTTCCATCAATATCTGCTGTTTGAAGAGCTTCCTCGATGATCGCTTTATGTTTTTTTCCATCAGGAAAATTGTTCATCAAATTATTCATCAATGTTTTCCGGCGCTGGCCAAAGCTCGCTCGGATCAATTGAAAGAAAAACGCATCATTTTCTACTGAGACAGCAGGCGTTTCACGAACAGTCAGCTTAATCACAGCCGAATCAACATTTGGCTGAGGAACAAAAACCGTTTTAGGCACAACCATCACCGTTTTTGCTTCCGTATAAAATTGAACTGCTATAGACAATGAATTGTATTCCTTTGATGAAGGGACAGCTGCCATACGATCTGCTACTTCTTTTTGCAGCATGACCACGATCCCTTTCAATGGAAGGTTTTCTTCAAGCAATTTCATAATAATCGGTGTTGTCACGTAATACGGAAGGTTGGCTACGACCATCACTTCTTTACAGTCAGCAAAATTTTCTTCGATGACCTTTCTCACATCCGCCTTTAATACATCTTGATGAATAATCGTGACATTATCATATGGAGAAAGCGTATCGTTTAAAATAGGCAATAAACGCTGATCGATTTCAAAAGCGGTGACTTTCTTTGCACGTTTAGCGAGCTGCTCTGTCAATGCGCCGATACCAGGCCCAATTTCAATGACGCCGGTCTCATCTGTAACCTCTGCGTGATCGACAATGCGATCTAAAATATTTGTATCAATTAAGAAGTTCTGCCCTAAGCTCTTTTTAAAAGAGAAACCGTACTTCTTCAGTATTTCCTTCGTTCTGACGGGTGTCGCAATATCTTTATTCATCGGCTTCCTCCTGCATGACGGTCTTTAAGGCCGCAATAAAATCATGTTTGGTTATTTGGAACATGTGAAGGCGCTTTTGCAGCTGCTTCGCATTGGTATATCCTATATTTAAAAGCACTCCTAGTCGTTCGCGGCGGCGTTTCGATGCTTCGCCTCCGATAAGGCCTGCGTCAAATAAGTCGTCTAATGTAATGTCACTTTCCGATTCTTCCATTTCTTCATGGACATGGGCAAGACATTCACGAATACTGTCCAAGGAAGCATGCTCGACACCAATTCCTTTATCCCGCTTCGCCTTCGCAAGATGCTTTGGCAAAAAAGCGTGCTTACAGCCAGGAACCGCCTCTGCGATGGTTTTACGGATCTTCTCACCAGGAAAATCAGGATCTGTTAAAATAATGACCCCTCTCGTCTCCTGAGCAAGACGCACTTGTTGTATGACTGTATCGCCAATGGCAGATCCGTTTGTTTCGATTGTATCTGCATCAACCGCCATCTTCACTCTGGCAGTGTCATCACGACCCTCCACCACAATGATTTCTTTGATTTTCATGTATTCCTCCGCTTGCAAAAACAATCTACATTTTTTGGTTAAAAAAACGAAACCTTTCATGCTGTTTTTGCGTCTAATTAATTAGAAAACAGTGCTTCTATTATAACCAAAAAAACAGAGGGTGCGCAAAGCCCTCTGTTCATATAAATGATTTGATGTGTTTATTTGAGCACTCTAATTTTCACTCGTTTATTTCCCCATTGATAAGCTGCCGACTTACTTGGGACGAACACATCAATTTTATTCCCTTTTATAGCAGATCCAGTGTCTGATGCAACGGCATAACCATAGCCTTCCACATACACTTTTGAGCCCAGCGGAATGACACTCGGATCAACTGCTATGACCTTTGCACCCGGATTCGCTTTTAAATCAAAACCTGTAGACGTTCTGCCCGTACATCCAGCACAGCTCGCTGTATAGGCTGTTGACGCCACATAAAATTCTTTTCCTGAAGACTCATTGCTTCGTGAAACCACAGGGGACGCTGTAGGCTCCTTTTTGGTCACTTGTGTACCAATAGCCACTAATCGGTCCTTACTATCTTTTTCGGTCACTTCTTTAATCAATTCTTTAGACACCACTTTGCCGTTTTCTTTCACAATGGCATAGTGCTTCTTCAATTTACCTTCTTCACCTTTTTTAAGTACCTTCTCTTTCCCTTTTTCAAGAGAATGGTCCTTTTTATGTTTGGTATCAAAAGCAATTTTCTCTTCCACTACATCGGTGACTTTTTCCACCCGAGTGATCTTTATATCTGCGCTCTTTTTAGAAAGGTTACTATGTAACGCAGGCTTGATCTTATCGTGCTTCTTGAGCTTCAGCTCTTGTTGCTTTAAAAAGTCAGCGACCGTAGTCGAAGTGGTCCACACTTTTTTATCTTTTCCTCCATCATTTAAGCTGACCTGGAAGGCCTGCTGAACCACAAGCTTCATATCCTTTGTTAACTTGTCATTCTTTCCTGGAGTGACTTGATCGTGCTTCCCGATATCTATCTTCTCATTCTTCAATAATGCTCCAACCGTCTGATCTGTTGTCCATATCGTTTTCTCTTTCCCATCTAGGGTCAGATGAACCGGTATAGCCGCATCATACACAATGTTCATATTGTCTTGAATCTTTGTATTTTGACTTGGAGAGATATAATCCTCCGCCTTGGTCCTTATGCCAAGGTCTGAAAGCAGCTGTGCTACTGTCTCTTCATGTGTACGAATTGTCTTCTCTTTACCATTGATTGAAATGGTAATAGACTGCTTAGTGAGCTCATGCGCACCGTAAGCCGTCCCAGTTCCAGCTAAAAGCAAGCAAACAACTAGTAATAAAACCTTGCCTTTTCCTAGCTTAACAGAAAACAGATTTTTCATTTTTTGTACGATGAAAAACGCCTCCTTCTCCTCGGAGAGATTATATAGAGTATCTCAAAACCTGTCAACCCTTCCACCCACTGTACAAAAATGCTCGATTGTAAACCTATTATGGGAGATTTATGGAAAGAAGGGAAGAAAGACTTATCGACAACTTATCCTATGAGGAGGCGCAAACGTGTAGAACTTTTTCGTTATGTTTCACAATTGGACAAGCTTAAACAAGGATTGACATCATATACTGTCAGTTTATACGGAAAACTTTTTTTGCATTTTTTGTTGTCAATTCGGCAAGCTCTTCAAAGCTGATTTCTCTCAGCTCCGCAATCTGTTCTGCGATATATTTGACATAACTTGGCTCGTTACGTTTCCCCCTAAATGGCACTGGCGTTAAGTATGGGCAGTCTGTTTCAATCAAAAGCCGGTCACTTGGTATCTCTTTTACAACTTCCTTTGGCTTTTTGGCATTTTTAAATGTCACGGGTCCACCGAATGAGATGTAAAAATTCATATCCATACACGCTTTTGCAGTTTCTAAGCTGCCCGTAAAGCAGTGCATAATACCTCCGACCTCAGCTGCTCCCTCTTCCTTTAAAATCGTCACGACATCTTCCGTTGCGTCACGGTTATGAATAACGATTGGAAGATTCACTTCCTTCGCAAGAGCAATTTGGCGTCTAAAGACTTCCTTTTGTACATCTTTTGGTGACTTGTCCCAATAGTAATCCAGACCCATTTCTCCAATCGCAACCACTTTTTCGTGTTGAGATAAATCTTTAATCCAAGCCAAATCCTCATCTGTCATATCAATAGCATCGACTGGATGCCAGCCAATAGCTGCATATATGAAATCATACTCTTCAATTAATTCCATCGCTCTCGTAATTGTCGGACGGTCAAACCCCACCACCACGATTTTCTCAACTTTTTCGCTTTTCGCTCTTTCGATCACCTGCTCTAAGTCTTCCTTATATTGTTCTGCATTCAAGTGGGCATGTGTATCAAATAACATTGTTGATTGCTCCTTTCGACAATTCTCCTAAAAAACAAAAGGTGTTCGACGAAATGTTACACGTGGAACACCTTTGTTGATTTATAAAATTTTTGTTCCATTTGCTAGAGATTGATCTACTTCAAGAACCTGCAATTTCCCGCCTGTTTCCCCAGTTAAAATCATTCCCTGGGAAATTTCCCCTCTGAGTTTAACTGGTGTAAGATTCGCTACGCAAACGAGCTTTTTCCCTACTAATTCTTCTGGTTGATAGTGTTTGGCAATCCCTGAGACTATTTGTCTTTTTTCAAATCCAAAATCAAGCTGAAGCTTTAAAAGACGATCCGCTTTTTTCACTGGGGCTGCTTCCAAAACCTGTGCGACTCGAAGATCGACTTTCGAGAAATCATCAAATGCAATTTCAGCTTCCAGCTCAGGTAATTCCGTTTCTTCGATTTCCACTTTCTCTTCTTCTACCTTAGGTGTACTTCCCTGCATTTTTTCTTTAATGTAGGCTACTTCTTCTTCAACCTCTAAACGCGGGAACAAAGGCTCGCCTTTTTGTACCGTCGCATGTTGAATTGCACCAAATGATAGGATACTATCCCAGCTTTTGAGCTTCTCTTCTTCAATTCCAAGCTGGAAGAAGATTTTCTCAGGTGTTTTCGTTAGGAATGGCGTTAAGAGGACTGCTGTGATTCGAAGTGATTCTGCTAAATGATACATAACAGAATGCAATTCTTTTCGTTTTGTTTCATCCTTTGCCAGCACCCATGGAGCTGTTTGATCAATATATTTATTGGTTCTGCTGATTAATGTCCAAACATTTGAAAGAGCCACAGAGAATTCAAGGTTTTCCATCGCCTCTTCATAGGCTTTGACGGTTTGCTCAGCGACTGCTTTCAGCTCTTCATCAAACTCATTAACAGGGCCCTTATAGCTGCTTAAAGTGCCGTCAAAATATTTTTGGACCATCGCAACTGTACGATTAAGCAAGTTACCTAAATCATTGGCAAGGTCATAGTTTACACGTTCCACGAATCCTTCTGGTGTAAACACACCATCCGCACCAAATGGTACTTCGCGAAGCAGATAATAACGGAGGGCATCGAGGCCATAGCGATCAATTAATGTGACCGGATCTACCACATTCCCTTTTGATTTAGACATTTTGCCATCTTTCATGAGCAGCCAGCCGTGTGCGAAAATTTGCTTCGGTAGAGGCAGATCTAATGCCATCAACATAATCGGCCAATAAATCGTATGGAAGCGTACAATTTCTTTTCCTACGAGATGTACGTTGGCAGGCCAATATTTTTTATATTTCTCATCTTGATCTGTTCCATAGCCAATCGCAGTTAAATAGTTGAATAACGCATCAATCCATACATAAATGACGTGTTTTGGATTGTTAGGAACTTTAATTCCCCAATCAAAGGTTGTTCTTGATACGGCTAAATCCTCTAAACCTGGTTTAATGAAGTTATTAATCATTTCATTCTTTCTTGATTCAGGCTGAATAAACGATGGATTCTTTTCGTAATAATCGAGCAAACGATCCGCATACTTACTCATACGGAAGAAATATGATTCCTCTTTAATTAATTCAACAGGGTGTCCGCTGTCAGGGCTTTTTCCGCCAATGACTTCCCCTTTCTCATTACGCTCAACATCAACAAGCTGTGTTTCCGTATAGAATGTCTCATCAGGAATACTGTACCAGCCCTCATATTGATCTAAATAAATATCGCCTTGATCAAGAAGTTTTTGGAATACCTGCTCGATGATTTTCGTATGTCTTTTTTCTGTTGTACGGATGAAGTCATCATTCGAAATGTCGAGTTTCTTCCATAATGATTTAATGTCTTCAACGACTGGATCTAAATACTCGATTGGTGTGATATTTTGTTCTTCAGCTTTTTGCTGAATTTTTTGTCCGTGCTCATCTGTACCCGTTAAATACATCACATCATAGCCTTGAAGACGTTTATAACGAGCCATAGCATCTCCTGCTACTGTCGTATAAGCATGTCCAATATGTAATTTTCCGCTCGGATAGTAAATAGGTGTTGTCAGATAAAACGTTTTTTTCTTTTCTGGCATGTCGGAACCTCCTGCGTGTGTGTAAATGTCAAAAACTCCCGCCCAATGGACGAGAGCGGTTATCATCATTACATGAAAATGTGTCAGATCAATTCATTTAATTTTGCACTTGTGCTTTCTCTATGATACCATCTTAGCCTTTAAGATCAAGCATATATACATAGAACGAGATGAAATGATCGAAAAAGATGAGTTTTTCGAAAAAAACGACAAACCCGTCGACATTTTGTCGAATATTGTCGTATGAAATCTATTTCCAGATTTACAATTGGCTAAATTAGGGCAAAAGTCTTGTTAATCTGATCTCGTCATTTCTTATATTTTCATAGAAAAAGCCTACAAAATCCTTATACAGCAGTAGTTTCAAGGTCTTTTGACTTTAAGAGTCATATTTTACAAACAATAGTAAACAAAATGATTGACGATTTATGGAAACCTTGTTATGCTAGGAATGTAAGGAATTTGTCGAATAATGACGAAGATAATATTATTTTAGTAATAAGAACTTTTTGGGAGGAGAATGAAGATGAAATCTACAGGTATTGTACGTAAAGTTGACGAATTAGGACGCGTGGTGATTCCAATCGAACTTCGCCGTACGCTAGGAATCGCTGAAAAAGACGCTTTGGAAATTTATGTTGATGATGAAAAAATTATCCTAAAAAAATATAAACCAAACATGACTTGCCAAGTAACAGGTGAAGTATCAGACGATAACCTTAAACTTGCTAATGGTAAATTAGTTCTTAGCCGTGAAGGTGCAGAGCAAATCATTAACGAAATCCAAAACCAACTTCAATCACAAAAATAAGTTTCATATAAAAAAGGTTCTTGCACCGTTTGCAAGAACCTTTCTTTATTGTTCAATATGATAGGCATCGTATATCGTGCGCTTTGGCACACCACGTTCGACAGCTGTACGTTTAATGGCTTCCTTCGACGTTAATCCTTCCTCTATGTAATGAATCACATGTTCTTTTTCAGATAAGGACGTCCACCATGCTTCTTCATTCAGCTCTTCTTCAGCTTGATCATTTCCTTGCACTACAAGACAGAACTCACCCCGAATTTGATTCTCCGCAGCCCATGTCAGCACAGATTCTAAATCCCCACGAATAAACTCTTCGAATTTTTTCGTTAGTTCTCTCGTAATGGCGATGTTCCGATTTCCCCACACTTCCTTCATCAAAGTCAGCGTTTCTTTTAACCGATGAGGCGCTTCATAGAAAATGATCGTTTCTTGGCGTTTCTTCAAGGCTTCAAGCTGCTTTTTCTTTTCTTTTTTTTGACGGTCGAGAAAACCATAAAAGAAAAATGGCTGAGGCGCGATTCCTGATGCAATGAGTGCCGTTAGTGCAGCATTTGCGCCAGGTAACGGAATGACATAGCCTCCGATGCTAGTAAAATCTCTTACCACTTCAGCCCCTGGATCTGAAATCGTCGGTAAACCAGCATCACTCACGAGCGCGATACTTTTCCCTTCTTTTAGCCATTCGATTAACTTGTGGCCGCTGCTGTCTTTGTTATGCTCATGATAACTCGTTAAGGGTGTATCAATTTCGTATACATGACAAAGCTTTTTCGTTTGCCTTGTATCTTCTGCGGCAATATAGTCTACATCTTTTAACGTTTGTATCGCTCGGAACGTCATATCTTCTAGATTTCCAATCGGGGTTGGGACGAGATAAAGAATGCCCATGTCAGATTGACCATCAAAGCTTTTCTGTGTCTTTTTCATGTGCCGCCTCCTTTTCCATTCGCATTTCTTCTATATACATGTCTTTCTTTTTCCGTGTCCACGTTTTGAAACGATATTCTTGCTGCATGGCTTCTCTTTTGGTTGCAAAACATTCATGATAAAAAAGCTCAACCGGCCGTCTCGCTCTTGTATACTTTGCTCCTTTTCCACTATTGTGGGTCATCAATCTTTTTTGTAAATCATTTGTATAACCTGCATACAGGCTGCCATCTACACATTTTAATACATAGAAGTAATGATTATGCTTCTCCATACAGTATCGTCCTGATTTCATCTGTATACTCCTGATCTTCCCCATAAACAAAAAGAGGCGGGAGAATTTTCAGATCTGGTTTTCCATCTTTTATGCCCTCTACCAAGATGGTATTGGCTTCTTTCCCTTGTTTGGGATAAACAAATTGAATTCGTTTCGGCTCAATTCGGTATTTCTTCATTAATTCCACAATCTCAAGCAGCCGTCCTGGTCGATGAACCATCGCCAGTTTCCCCCCTTGCTTTAGCAGCGTGGAAGAAACACGAATCACATCTTCTAATGTACAATGAATTTCATGCCGGGCAATCGCCAAGTATTCATTTTCATTGATTTCATCCTTAGAAGGTGTTTTAAAATATGGCGGGTTACATGTAATCACATCAACTTTATGGTTGCCGTAGCGTTCCGGCATATCATTCAAGTCACCATGAATCAATTCGATCTGGTGCGCAAGTTGATTATACTCCACACTTCTTTTGGCCATATCAAACAACCGTTCTTGAATTTCAACACCCGTAATCGAGGCCTTAGATCGAGTCGAAAGCAGCAATGGCACAATGCCATTTCCGGTACAAAGGTCAATGATTTCCCCTTTTTGGATTGGCACATAAGCAAATTTAGCTAATAACACTGCGTCCAATGAAAAGGCAAACACAGTTTTACTTTGAATAATCTTCATATCTTCGGCGAGCAGGTAATCTAAACGTTCATCTTCTCTTAACGAAACCATGATGTATCCTTTCTTTTCCTGTGAAAAAGGCTTCCGATTCAGCGGAAGCCTTTTCTCATTTTTTATTTAAAAATGACAGACAGAACAAACAGTCTCCCTCTTTACGAATGCTCCCATAATGTACATTACAAATATGGAAGCCCTCCTGATATAATCGGGCCAGGTTATCATGACCTTCTCCTATATCAGAATGACTTGCCTTCTGGGCAGAATCATTCTCTGCCTCAGACGATTTGTCTCGATCGGACTGATCCAGACGTTCACGCAAGTGCTGATTCTCCATCTGCAGCTGATGATTTTCTTCAATCACTTCACCAATATGATTTTTCAAATCACCTAACTGGCGATAAAGAGAACCGATTTGTTCTTCTAAATTAATCACCGTATCAAATAGTTCCTTTTTATCCAAGGTGGCACACCTCGTTACTCAGTTGTTTGTGCAGATACAACGCCTTCTTGTAATAATTCTTCCCATGTATATTCTATCACTTTTTCTTGCCCGGTTAATTCAACTTGCAAAATTCGTTCTAAAATATTGAGCCCTACTACCTTTGCAGAGCCATTAGACGTCTGAATCGTTTCGCCGATATCCGGTAATTGTTCCTTCGCTGTTTCATACTCATCATTCTCATATTTCAAGCAGCACATCAAACGGCCGCAAAGTCCTGAAATTTTTGTAGGATTTAACGATAGATTTTGATCCTTTGCCATCTTAATCGACACTGGTTCAAAGTCTCCTAAGAATGTCGAACAGCAGAGCATTCGCCCGCAAGGACCAATGCCTCCAAGCATTTTTGCCTCGTCTCTTACACCAATCTGGCGAAGTTCAATTCTCGTTTTGAAGATTGATGCAAGATCCTTCACTAGCTCACGGAAATCAACTCTGCCATCTGCTGTGAAGTAGAAGATGACCTTGTTGCGGTCAAATGTAAACTCAACATCGACAAGTTTCATTTCCAGCCCATGTTCACTTACCTTCTGAAGACATGTATCAAAGGCTGTCATCGCTGCTTCTTTGTTTTCCTCAACGATGAGCCGGTCTCGTTCGTCTGCTACACGAATGACTTTACGCAGAGGGAGAACCACATCGTGTTCATCTACTTTTTTGTTGGCGATGACCACTTGTCCGTACTCAACCCCTCTGACTGTTTCTACAATGACACAACTATCATTTTCTATATGAAATCCATTAGGATCGAAATAATAGATTTTGCCCGCTTTTTTAAAGCGAACACCAATTACGTTGTACAAGCTTATCCCTCCTGCAACATCAACACCAATTGCTCCATCAGCCCTTGGGCATTCACGTTGGATTGAAGTCTCTTTTTCGCTTCTAATACAGCAAGGATCTGGCTGGTCACCATCTGCTGTGTGGAATGCAGCGCATGCTGCTTCATTGTCTGGAATAAGTCTTGATAAATGACTTTATCTTCATTTCCTATTTGAATCGACAATACATCACGATATATAAATAAAAGCATATCCAGACCTGTTTCTTGAAGGTCTTTCTCTTTGAAAAAAGGCATCCATTGATCCTGTATATAAAAAAATGCATGTTCTTTTCGCTGGTGTAAGACTTCATACAATTTTATCACTTTCGCTCTAGACTCTGCAAACTGATCATTTCGACTTAATTCGAGTGCTTCTGCTAAATTATTGGTTAAATTCGACAAAAGCCTTGCGAGATGCTGAGATACGCCTTCTTGTAAAAGCTGCTGCTCCAAGGATTGTGGCTGCAGTGGCTGAAAGCTGAGCATCTGACATCTTGAAATAATCGTATCCAGCATTTTATGCGATTGCTCAGTGATTAAAACCGCCATCGTTTCCCGATTGGGCTCCTCTAGGAACTTCAATAAACTGTTCGCGGCATTGACCGTCATTTTGTCCGCATGAAGAATAATATACATTTTCCGGTGAGATTCTACACCCGCTTTTGTAAATTCCTCCTGCAGTGCCTGCACTTGCGCCTTCTTAATTGATTGGCCATCGGGCTGCACAAGATGTAAATCGGGATGGTTTCCTGATGCAATCCTTTTGCAGTTTTGACAGGATTCACATGGTTTCACTCCTGATTCCAAACAAAAAAAGCTCTTAGCCAACAGCATCGCTGCATCCAGCTTACCGGTTCCTTTTTTCCCTTCAAATAAGTAGGCATGCGCAAGTCGGTCTTTTTCAATACTATTAAAAATCAGCCGCATGACGCGCGGCTGCAAATCATTCATGTCATCCCAGCTAATTGCCATGTTATCACTCTCTATGTGTAAAGGTTAATCAATAAACCTTTTATTTCTCCAATACGTTCAAGCAAATCAATAGATGGTTTCTCTTGGTCCATCATTTCCTCGGTTAATTCAATCAGCTTTTCATCTAAGGCTTTGACTAAAGCAAGTGTACGTGTGTTGCCATAAATGTCAAAGCTCCTTGATGTTTCTATATTTAATCCATTATCGACTGTCTCTTTCACAAAGCGCTTCACCAGTCCTTTAAACCTAGCCAAATCCTTTAGGTTTCGTGACTTCGCCAGCTTTTTACCGAACACTTCGATATCACTGAGCATGACCGTCAGCTGTTCTAAGCGCAGTTTGCCGCTTTGCGTCTCCATCGAAGCTTTAAAGGAAGCAGATGTCTGGTTTCCTTTCAATGCTTGAAGTTCACGCTTTTCTAGACGCAGCCGCATATCTTGATTAATTTTCACAGCAACCCATCCTTAAAATTGATGAAATTGTTCAACTGGCAGAATAAATACAGTAGCTCCGCCAACTTCAACCTCAACAGGGTATGGTACGTATGAATCTGCATTTCCACCCATTGGGGATACAGGCGCGATCATTTGATCACGTTTACGGCAATTTTCTTTTATAAGCTGTAATGCTTTATCCACCCGGACATCATCACAACCAATAATAAAAGTCGTATTCCCAGACTTTAAAAACCCACCAGTTGAAGCTAATTTTGTCACGCCGAAATGATGTTCAGTCAATATTTTCAACAACTTGCTGCTATCTTGGTCCTGTACAACGGCAACAATTAATTTCATTTGATTGGCCTCCTTTATTTTAGGCACAGATGACATGCCGATGTCTTCCTCTATATTATAACAACGATTGGGAATTAGGTCATATTTGATTTTGCTTTAATGTGTCCTGAATTAATTGGAGGACTTCTTCATAGACAGACTGCATCGGCTGAGACGCATCCACTACACGGAATCGTTCTGGTGATTGTGCAATAAGCAGTTCATAGCCTTCTCTGACCAGCTGGTGGAAATTCAGCGTCTCCATGTCTAATCGATTCTTTTCTCTTCCCTGGTTGGCATCAATTCGCTTTAGCCCTTCCTCAGGTGTAATAGAAAAATAAATGGTCATTTGCGGCATCGTGCCATTGATAGCAAAATCATTAATTGATTTTACTGCTTCAATCCCAAGCCCTCTCGCATAGCCTTGATAAGCAAGGGAGCTATCAACAAAACGATCACATAAAACTGTCTGCCCGCGCTGTAATGCCGGTTCTACCTTCTCAGCCAAATGCTGCCTTCTCGCCGCTGCATATAGCAAAGCTTCCGTTTTCGCATCCATTTTTGTGTTTTTTTCATTTAAAATGACTTCACGAATCTGCTCTGCAATGTCAATGCCGCCAGGCTCACGTGTCGCCATGACTGCATATCCTTGGCGTTCCATTTCTTCATACACTTTTCGAATCACTGTCGTTTTTCCGGCACCCTCTGGCCCTTCAAACGTAATAAACATACCGCTCATAGTGTCTCCTCTTCTATATAAACATATAATTTTCTCTGATGAATCACCTGACTCGCTTGAACATGAACCTGATGTCCAAGCAAACGGCTTAAAGCCGCGATTTGATCGATTTCAATACGTTCTCCCTTAACGATCAAAGGAATACCCGGTGGATATGGTATAACCGATTCTGCACTAATCCGGCCTGCTGCATGTTCAAATGGGACGGCTTCTATATCCTGTCTATGCTCATTGTTCTCAATAGCCAGTGCCTCTCTTTGGATATGATCTTTTCCTTTGAGAAATGAATCGCTTTGATTAAGGGCCTGCTCTATTCGGTTAAAAGGAATATCCTTCTTCTGTCCTAAACCAAAGACAAGTAAAACTTGATGTTCGTCCGCAAGCTCTGGGTGAACCTCCACTGATTCAAGCACTCGTTTTAGTTCATAACCCGTCAGCCCTTTTGTTGATCGAATCACACATTTTAATGGATCGTTAGAAAGCAATTCAGACTCGACTACTTCAAGCTGAGGTATACGGTTGAACTCATTTTTCAGCTCTGCCAGCCCTTTCATCATTCCATCCAAGATCCCTTTTTTCTTGATCTCCTCGACATAGGCCCTTGCCACATCTAATGAGGCCATAATTGGATAGGATGGAGAACTGCTTTGAAGCATCGTGAGGAATGTTTTCAAACGTTTTGCATCCATTCGCTCCCCCTGAAGATGAAGGTAGGATCCCATCGTCATGGCCGGAAGGGTTTTATGTGCTGATTGTACCACCACGTCAGCTCCATAGGAAAGAGCAGATGGAGGAAAAGCGCCGCCTAATACAAAATGTGCACCATGTGCCTCATCAACCAAAACGATCATGCCTGCTTCGTGGCACATGTGAATCAGTTTTGATAAATCAGCTGCATGACCATAGTAGTTCGGATAAGTCAAAACGATCGCCCGGCAATTAGGATGTTTGGCTATGGCTTTTTTGACTGTTTCATCCGTCACATGTGTTGGAACATGCAGGTGTTGATCTATCTCAGCTTCTACCATAATAGGTCTTGCTCCTGCAAGCTCAATCGCATGGTAAACAGACTTATGACAATTTCGCTGGACGAAAATCTCATCTCCCGCACGACAGGCTGTCATCACCATCGCTAAATTTCCGACAGTTGTCCCATTCACAAGGAAAAAGCTTTGATCTGATCCATATAGCTTTGCCAATAAATGTTCAGCCTCTTGAATCACACCAGTTGGATGATGAAGATCATCTAATCCTTCAAGCTCTGTTACATCCAGCTGAAGAATTGAGTCATAATAAGTCCGTGCCTCATCAAAAAAGACATCTCCATTGTGATGTCCTGGAACGTGGAAAGAATAAGGTTTCTTTTCCGCATGTTGTACTAATGCTGTATATAAAGGTGTTTTCAAACAAATCGATCCTTTTCACTTTCGATATCTTATGTCTATTATAACGTTCATACAAGGGAACCGAAAGATGGATTCTCATTCCTTTATTGGCTGGTGATTTGTCAGCTTCTGTTCTGCCTCATACATGCTGTTTTTCAATTGAGCACGCTCTTGGCTTCCATGCTCTTTCACCTGTAACGTTTCCTGTAAGGTTTCTGCTAATTGGCGTTGAACCTTTTTCAACGTATCTATAGGTGCAAAAGCTGCTTCTTCAAGAAGTTCTCCCTGCTGCTTTGATACCTTTTCGTATGTTTTTTGGATACGATTCTGAAGAGCTGAATTGGCACGCTGCTGAATATGCGTTAACGCAATCGACATTTGGTTGATCCATAGAGGAATGGATGCAGAAACAGTTGATTGAATGTGATTGGCCAATGTATGATTCGTATGCTGGATCATTCGAATTTGGGCATTACATTGCAACGCAATCTGCCGGCTTAACAGCAAATCATATTTCCGTTCCTTCAACCTCTCCATATACTCTTCTGCATTGAATTCCTGACTCATCAATTTCTCCTCTATAGTCCGATTACCAATATGCTGAGTTTCTGATATGATCTGCTTTTCTAAAGTTGTCATTTTCGCTTCAACTGCTGCAACCTGCATCGTCATCTCTTGGAAATAAGTTTGATTTTCTTCAAATAAACGCTCTAATAACATATGATCCGAGATTAATCCGCCTTTTGCATAACGAAGTCTTGCTGATAATCTCTCGATCTGTGATTTTGCATGTTGAAAACGCGATATGATTTCCTGAGTAGAACGCTTCTCCCGCTGAAACAACTTCAAAAAAAAGCCCTGCTTCTTTGGCAGTAAATCCTCAGGTTCTACTATATGCAGCTGGTGCAAAAAGGCCTCAAGCACATCTCCTATTTGATCGATATCTTTTTTCTCAACATATTTCATCATTTGTTGTGATTGTTCCAATAATCGTTCCTGAACACGTGTACCATAGAAAAGCAGCTTTTGCGGATTGTCAGGGATCTGCTCGGCACGCTGTATGGCTTCTTGTTTCTCCTCATCAGATAAGGTATCAAACACCCGAAACTGAAGATTTGTAGTGGAAGCAGTTGATGATCGGATGTGATCTTCTGGTTTCATTGCGTTTGACTCCTTTCATTATTTCTTTATCATTTTATCTGCCACTTCAAGCTCAATATGAAGAGCTTCTATGTCTCTTCCTAATACTTGCTGCAAATCATTCGTCAATTGCTTTTGCAGCTCTGTCAGCGTCACTCGAGTTTGGCTAAGTGTCATTTCCAGCTCATGACTGCGATCAGGCTGATTATACAATAGTGCATATTTTTCAGTTAGTTCAACAACAGAATCCAAGCTTTCGAAATAAAAACGCTGTGCATCATAAAACCGGTTCGGCTCTTTTTTTGTAATCGTATAGATTCGTCGTGCAAGTCTGAGAATTTCATAATTATGTTTGATCGTTTGTACGTTTTTCACAGCAAATAAAGCTTTCTTTAAACGTACAAGCTTTTGTCCTGCTTCTTTTAAATGCTGTTTGATATATACATAATCACTACGAGACAGTCCGTGTTTCTTTAAAAACAACTGGAAAGCAACCCATCTGCTCCCTGCAAACATCACGCCCCACCCTATCATCGCATACAGTATCGATAATCCAACATGATGATGGAAAACCCCAATACTGACGGTTAAAATCACAAGCGAAAAAAAAGTAGAGAGGATGGCCCATATAAATGTATAAAAAATTGATTTCATGTTCATCGACTCCTATGAATAATCAGGCTCTCTGTTTATCTTATTATTAATTACGGATGATGTCCAAACTAAGTTCCAAAAAACAGGCCCAATCCTTCATGGCTCATAAAAAAAGACCATCTAATGGTCTATGAATACAAAGGCGGCGTATGAAGATTTTTAAGCTTTCTAACATAATCGGCATAGCTAGGATCCGAGGTCGATGTAGAAATTAACTTTCGCTCACATTCTCGGCACAAAAACTGATGATATAAATAAATTCCCTTTGTTTTTTTCTCTTCACAAATCAAACAAATCGCTTCTCGCTCTTTTTTGCTCATTGTGACACCTCCACTTATAGCTTCAGTATGCCCTAGCGCTTTCAATTGTATACAAAATTAAGAATGTTTTAGATGGTAGTTTAGTATATGTATCCATGTCAGATCGAGTGTTTGTTCCTTTTCTTAAAAA
>NZ_JBYEGB010000010.1:0-21521 GCF_057592095.1 Bacillus sp. SRI_025
AGCAGGCTGGTTTATCGAAAACGTCTGGACACCGTTAAGCGGTACAGTCGTTACGGTAGCAACGACCATTTGGTCAAGCCTAGTCAATGCCTGGACGTGGATCCAAGAAACATTCAGTGCAGTTGCAGGGTGGTTTATCGAGAACGTTTGGACGCCGCTAAGCAGCACAGTTGTTACAGTCGCTACAGGGATTTGGACAGCATTATCAAATGCATGGAAAAAGATACAATCAATCTTTGGGGTTGTATCGACATGGTTTATGGAAAATGTGTGGAATCCTCTTGTAGATACGGTAGGAACCATTAAAGACAGTTTCGGGGAAAAGTTTGAAGAAGCGTATAAAGTCGTGACAGATATATGGGATGGATTATCCAAATGGTTTGAGGACAACATTCAAAAGCCGATTGTAAAAGTAGCAGAAGCTATTGGTGAGGGGTTTTCTAAAGCGTTTGGCTGGGTCAAAAAGATTTTTGATAAGGCTGGCGGTGGTATTGATTTTGTTTTGAAACATGTCTTTGGAGGCGCTGATAATAATGCCACAGGCGGCTATATCACCCAGCCAACCTTATCATGGGTCGGTGAAGCAGGTAACGAATTTGTCATTCCAACTCAAAATAACCGAGGACGCGGAAAGATGCTGCTGGCACAGGCAGCTTCTCAACTTGGAATGTCTGTTGTACCAAGCGGAGCGGCAGGAAATTCAGTGTCAAGCTCTCCAGCTCCTACAGCAGTAGCTGCATCATCTTCTGTCGGTTCAATAGACGGATCGGTCTCGGTGACGGGGGACATTCAAGCCTCCAGCATTGGCGAGCAATTTAATAACGATTTTGAACAGGGGTTAAATCGTAAAGTAATCTCCCTTGATCAATGGAAACAAAAGAATATTCAGCAGCCGTTTGGTCAATTGACATCAGACTCAGGAAAGTATGGTCAACAAACGGTTTCAGCTTTTGCAAATGGTCAGCAGATGACACCAACAGGTACAGCCAGCTTCTTGCAAAGTCGTGTAAAAACACCATACCAACAAGTAATGACAACATCACCAACTTGGGGCACTGGGACGGTGAGAGGTTTTGCAGCAGGTCAAAATGCTACATCAACTGGCACAAACTTATACGTAGATCAACATATCAAACAACCATTCCTGCAAGCAAAACAAGAATCACCAAGCTGGGGCTCAGGAATGATTGACGCCTTTAACAGCGGCATGCGTTCCAAAGGAAGCGAAGTCACGCAGGCGGCCAAAGAAATGGCGAAGAAAGTAGAACAGGCGTTTAGAGAGGAATTAGACATTCATTCCCCTTCACGCGTCATGATGAGTCTTGGGAAATTTGCATCAATTGGTGTCGTCAAAGGGCTCGACTCAGTTGATGTGAAAAAGTTTGCTGAAAATCAAGCTGGTTCATTAATCGGTGCCTTCAGCGGTATGGGAGCTTCAAATCTTAATGTGAAGCAATGGCTCATGGCGGCTATCATGGCAACTGGTACATCTATGAGCTGGCTTCCAGGTCTGATGACCATCGCGCAGAATGAGTCACATGGAGATCCGAGAGCGATCAACTTATGGGATTCCAATGCCAAAAAGGGAACACCTTCTAAAGGCTTAATGCAAACCATTGGAACGACGTTTAACGCCAATAAAGGCAAGGGCATGAATGACATTTGGAACCCAATTCATAATGCCGTAGCAGCCATTAACTACATTAAGGGCAGATATGGAACAGTCTTCAACACGCCGGGATTACGAAGTATGAGAAGAGGCGGTCCTTATAAAGGCTACGCAAATGGCGGACTGATTACTCAGGAGCAGGTTGCTAGAGTTGGTGAAGGAAACAAACGTGAATGGATTATTCCAGAAGAAAGAGGCATTCGAGGAAGGTATTTATTGACGCAGGCAGCCAAGGCGCTTGGGATGCAAGTATATGATCCATCAAATGCATCTGCTCCTTTACCAGAAGCACAGATGCAGCAAGTCACCTCAGCTCAGTCTGCTGGTAGTACAACATCGTCAGGTAATAAACAAATTACAATTCAATTCAATGGCGATCAGCATTTCCATAATGGACAAGATCAGCAATCGCTAGTCGAAAAAATTAAACAAATGCTTGTAGATGAACTGGAAGTAGAGCTTCATACAGGAACGAAGGGGGTCGTGATCGATGGGTAAATCAGTATATCAATTGTGGATTTCCCAAGGAAAGGACAAGTTGCGATTCCCTGTCCTTCCATCCGAACTCGAAATCACAAATAACGTACAAAATGAAACAGTGAAGGTTGCCTCTTTTGGAGAACTGACTTTTATTGACGTACCATCGGCGAAACAAGTATCATTCACCTCATTATTTCCTAAGAAATATTCGCCGATTGCTGAATATAAAGGCATTCCATCACCAGAGAATGCAATTGCGAAAATTGAACGAATGATGCGTTCTAAGAAATCCGTGCGATTGATTGTAACTGGGACAAAAATCAACATGACGTGCAGCATTGAAAGCTTCACCCACAAGGAAGGGTCATATGATATTGGAGATCGTGAATTTACGATCGAGTTAAAGGAATATAAAACTGCATCGCCTAGGAAAATCAAACGAAAGAAAAAAGCAAAACAAACGAAAAAGAAACGGCCTTCAAAAACACCACCAAAAATGTACACCGTCAAAAAAGGGGATACGCTATGGGCCATTTCTGGCAGGTTTTATGGCGACAGTACAAAATGGCGGCGTATTTGGAATGCCAATAAGTTAGCGATGATTAAACGTAGCAGACGTAATATTAAGCAGCCGGGGCATTGGATTTTCCCTGGACAAAGGTTAAAAATACCACAATAGGGGGGCTGGCATTGATCGAGCTTTTTGCCATCAGAAGCGGCACCATGTATGAGCTTGTCACAGAGAGTGTGACACTTCAGGGGCAAAGGTATCAAGCCCCTCGCTCAATTCAGGCGAATATTATCACAAAGCAAGGCAGTCAAACTTATTACCGTGTCTCGGAAGGGGACACGGTTCTTTTTAAATGGAAAGGAAAAGAGCTTTTTAGAGGCATCGTTTTTTCCCGGACACCTGTTGAAGGGAAGATGACTTTTACCGCATACGATATGCTTCAATATTTGGTGAAAAACCAAGATGTCTATGTTTTTTCAAATCAAAGAGCAGATCAAATCTTAAGGCGGATTGGAGCTGACTTTCAAATTCCAATGACCTCAATCGCCAATACAGGACATGTCATCAAATCACTAGTCTTTAAAAATGATACGAGCCTGTATGACATGATATTGAAAGCATTGAAAGAAACGAAGCGGCAGACGGGAAGAAACTATCAAATCTATTCTGCTAAAGGCAAGATGGGGCTGAGAGCCTGGCCTGATCCAGAGGACGTATGGGTCATTGAATCAGGCGTCAATCTCATCAGCTATCAATACAGCACCTCGATTGAAGAGACAGCCACTCGTGTTAAGATGCGTACGTCTGCTGATGAACAGGGGAAGAATAAGAAAAAAGGCAGTAAATCCGAGATTGTTGTGGTCGAACAGGATAAAGCCGGTCAGAATAAATACGGTATTTTACAGCATGTTGAGACAGTCACGGGGCAAATTAACCAGCCGCAGCTGCAAAAGAGAGCAAAAGTACGGCTGGCAGAGAAAAAAGGCGTCAAACAAGAAGTCAAAAGCATCCAAGCGCTAGGAATTCCTGAGCTGCAAAGCGGTCTCCCAATCTATTTGAAAATTCCTGAAATCAACGTAAAAAAAACTTACTGGATCGATCAAGACAAACATGAATTCAGTGGGGTGAAACACACCATGACAATTGATGTTGTTGAGAAAAATTCAATGCCAAAGGGTGATCAAGCGTGAGATTAAGTGAAGCGATTAAACGATTGGCAGTGAATGCAGTAGACGCAGAATCTCCAATCGATCTTGTCATTGGAGAAGTCACGGCAGTTTCCCCGCTGAGCATCCGATTAAATGAGAATCATAAGCTGACCATTCCAGAAGAATTACTGATTTGGCCGAAGCGCTTAAATAAGGGTGAGGATGATGAGCTGAAAAGAGGAGACAGTATTATGGTGCTTGCAATGGCAGGAGGGCAGTCCTTTTACATCATCGACAAATTGTAAGGGAGGTGATGAACGTGGCACTTTCACCAGAGGAAGAAATCGAGGAAATAGAAGAAGATGAAGAGGTCGAAACCTCGACGACGTATCGAATAAATTTTGAAACTGGCAGACTGACAGGCGAAACCATTTCAGGTATTGAAGCAATCCGGCAATTTATTTATATGACACTTAGGACAGAGCGATATGCACATCCTATCTACAGCCACGACATTGGCACAGAAATTCAGGAGCTGTTGACGGATACAGAAGCCACGGATGAATACAAAGAAATGGAGATTCCAAGGCTGCTAGAGGAGGCACTGCTCGTTGACGAGCGGATTGATCATATTGAAGAGTTAGAGGTCACAAAGCAAAATGACTCGTTTCATGTCAAATTAGCTATTGTCACAGATGAGGGAACATTAGAAATAGAGGAGGTGATGGAGGGCGATGTTTGAGGAACAGACGTACGAAGCATTAATGGAAAGAATGCTGGACAGACTGCCAGATGATATAGATAAAAGAGAAAACAGCGTGATTTGGAATGCCTTGGCACCTGCTGCTGCTGAACTGGCCCAATCCTATATTTGGCTTGATCAAGTGTTTGAGCTGGTCTTTGCAGATACAGCACAAGGAGAGTTTCTAGATCGGCGGGCTGCTGAAGTAGGAATTGAAAGAAAACCAGCCACTAAAGCGGTTTGGTCAGCGGCCATTCAGCCAGAAAATATCAATATTCCAGCTGGCTCACGTTTCTTTATTGAAGACGTTTATTTTCAATATTCGAAGGATGGCACGCTAGAATGCGAGACACCTGGTAAAGCAGGCAATGTTCAATTAACAGAACAGCCTCTGCTGTCACTTGATACAATTCCAGGACTTGAATCGATTACGATGAAAGAACTGGTCATACCTGGTCAAGAGGAGGAAGATGACGCTTCATTATACGATCGATATTTAATACGTGCGAGGCGAGAGGCTGTCAGTGCCAACAGGGCGCATTATAAAAAATGGGCTGAGGAAGTAGCCGGTGTTGGCAGAGCGAAAGTGTTCCCGCTTTGGAACGGAGAAGGGACGGTCAAAATTGTTATCACAGATGGCAATCTAGATGTTGCATCAGACCTTCTTGTCAAAAGGGTACAGGAATATATCGACCCAGTGCCAGGTGAAGGTGAAGGACAAGCGCCTATCGGTTCAAAAGCAACCGTTGAAAGCGCCAAATGGCTGGATATCGACATAGAAGTGGCTGTCGAACTTCAAATGGACTGGACCCTTGAAGGAGCTCAGAAAGAAATAGAAGAAAAGGTCAAGACGTTGTTGAAATCAATCGCATTTGAAAAGAGTACCATTCGAATGTCCGCCTTAAATGATATTTTGTATCATTCAGAAAGTGTGTCAGATTATGCAGATGTGTTATTGAATGGCGAGTCGAAAAACTTAGTATTACAGGACATTGAGATTCCGCGTCTTAGGCAGGTGAAGGTTATTGAGCAAACAGGATGAAATGAAAAACTATTTGCCGCCATATTTTACAGAAATTTATGAAGTGGATCACCTGCTCAAGACAGAGGCACCGGAATTTGAGCAATTGGACGAATCCATTTTCGATTTAACGGATCAGTTCTTTCCTTTAACAGCGACATGGGGATTGAATAGATGGGAAAGGATGCTGAAGGTGCAGCGGGAATCAGATGATTCAATTGAACTGCGCAGGGCACGCTTACTCAATATGATGTCTAATATTCCGCCAATCACGTATCTTTCATTAGAGAAATCAGTGAATCGCTTTCTCAAGAATCCAAGTGCTGTCATCCGTCTCACAACCAATCGTTATCACTTCGCCTTACGTGTGAACCTTGATGATCTGCAAAACACGAGATATATTGTAGAAATTCTTGAAACGTTAAAGCCTGCTCACTTGGCTTATACGTTCACGGCTTTTCATCATACCGACGTACATGAAAAAAATGATCATCACGTGAGGCTCACACTGCGCAGCAGGGTGGGTTTTTTCGATCATATCCCGATTTTACTCAATGGTGAATTTGTCTTAAATGGTACGTTTTATCTCAGTGGAACACGAGGTACAACGGATGTGCCTGCTCGTTTTCGACATTCATTAAACATGAGAATGCGGCTTCAACATCAGTCAGAAACAGCACATCGCATGAACTATGTCATGACTGGAGCGGTACATGAAACGAAGCAAGGAACGGCATTGACTTTACGCACAAGAAATCAGCTTCAGCATCAAACCAAAAAGAAGATGACATTCCGTCTGCCAGTACATGTCCAAACTGAGCAGGGTGGCAGCTTACTGATCAAGGATCATTACTGGATTCTTGATGGATCTGTTCCGTTGGACGGATCAAAAATGCTCGCAGCAACTTCTAAAAAAATAGATTTATAAGGAGGATCACAATGGCTGATCAATTAACCGTAACAACACTGTATGCACGTCAACAAATGGCAAAGGCAAGAGCAGAAGGAACAAAACTCACAAAAGTCGTCAAAATGGCATTTGGAAATGGGGGAACGAAGGATGGAAAACCGATCTCACTAGACGGCACGGAACAAAAACTCAAAAAAGAACTAGTCCAAAAAAATATTGATTCATTTACCTTCATGGAACCAGCAAAAATCCGCTACACCTGCACGATCGCCGAAGGAGAACTGGCAGGAGAAGTGATCAACGAACTAGCACTTGTCGACGAAGACGGCAAATTCACCGCCATCCGCACCATGACAGACAAACAAAAAGATGGCGACATCGAATTCGTTTTTGAGATTGATGATATTTATTAATGGAGGGGAAATGAAGTGGACATAAAATCACCTTTACCGTTTGAAACCACTGACAAAGCCCATGCCAACTTGTTTAACCAGATGGTCGACACACTTGTAGAGAATGATCATGCGCTGAGTAAACAAATTGCAGGGATCACAAATGAAAGCTTTTTCAAGCTAACAGGGGATCAAGCCATTCAAGATGCGACAATCAGCGGCGAGGAATATCCAATAGGGATTACATTCATGGATATTGGTCAAGCCAATGATACGGGATACCCTACAAGATTCGGCTTTGTGAAAAATGAAAAATATAGTAACTTTCGATTTATTCAATATTACTATGGGACTGGAAACGAAGCAGGAAGTTATTTTGATAGCACAGGTACGTGGTGTCGTCACTGGTGGACTGGTTCGGGTTGGACCGACTGGCATAAGCTCTCTGGGTTCTGTCATGCCAATATAGGTACAACTGGGAAGCAGTTATTAACCAAAGGAGAGTATCAAAAAGTTCTTTTTAATCGAAAAATAAAAGACAGTCATAACAATTTTGATATCAAAAATAATCGCTTCATCTGTCCTGAAAACGGAATGTATTCAGTGAATGCAGGTGTGTATATTGAAAGCTTTCAACGGTATGCAAACTTTGAATTATCGATCTATTTAAATGGAAAAAGATATAAAAATATTTCACATCAAAGACAAAGTCCGACAAGCCCATCTGATACGTTGAGTTTTAGTATGGGACTTTATGGTTCTGCCAATGTACCGGCTAATAAAGGGGATTATTTAGAAATTTATATGTATGCAGGATATGACGGAGACGTTAGTCGTTATATATCAGATAACTCAGGCTGGTACAACTATTTTGACATTACAGAAGTAGGCGGCCGAAATTTCCCGAGAGTATAGGAGGGTTCTGATGATTTTATATGAAGCTATTAAGTATAAATACCCTGATGCGGATCCGCAAAAGGATTTTGAACTGAGAAATGACGGCGACGGTTCATATATAAGTGAGTGGTATCTTGATGTGCCCAAACCAACAGAAGAAGAATTGAAAAAATGGTGGGAGGAATCACAAGACAATCCAAGGTATCAACCACCGCTCCCGCTAGATTATCTAGCGCAAGAAGTAGCAAAAGAAAAACTGATGAGAAAACAGCTTGAACATCAATGTGATCTTCTATCAAACGAACTAAAGACGCTAAAAAATGAGATCCTTTTCATTAAAGGAGAGAGTGATAGATGAGTTATTGGGTAATGGCATTATATTTCAAATGGGTAACACCTGGATTGGTCAAACAGGCAATTGAACTAGGTGATTGTTCAATGGAAGATCTAAATGAAGGATACGAGCAAAGGGTGCTCACGTTAGAGCAGCTGCAAGAGATTGAACCAAATTTCAAGGCAAGGGAGTGAATACCGAATGGAAATAAAAGAACCAAAAGCTTTTGAAGTGAATGATAAAGCGCATGCAGACCTGTTTAATGACATGGTCAAAGTACTACTTGAAAATGATAATGGACTATTAGAGCATCTCTTAAAACATTTAAAGGATGGGGGTGTACACGCATCTGAAACAGAAAAGAAAAAATGGAATGATTCCCAGAGTTATAAGATCACGGCTGATAGTGGAAGACAGCTTATCAATGTGTCAGCCGGGGAAAGCATATTTGATGCGATAAAAGACAAAGGAACATGTACATTTTATGCAGCTGCTGGCGTTGAGGATTCACCTGCCTTACCGAATGTATCAATAAGAGGACTGCAGACAGTAGGGCAAGAAAATATTGGCTCTGGCTTTGCGATTGATATGTCAGGTAATGCTTATTTCTTCTATTATGATGCTGGACATACATCGATTACATGGACAAAGCTGCCTACAGATAGCGATAGGGCCAGATGGGATAACGGTCAATTAGTAAAAATCACACAAGATAATGGAAAGCCCATTTATCATGGATTTGCTAGCGAAACAGACTATAACACCCTCACTCAGACAGGAATGTACCTCATTTATAACCAAGGTATAAACGGTCCATCATCCTTTAATCGAGTGTTTTTGTTGGTCATGAGTTATGGCACTACATTAGTGCAAATAGCATATGAATCTGTATATGGGAAGAACACATACTTTAGAGTTCTTAAACACAATGCAGAATCATGGACACCATGGGAGAAGCAAATCACACTATCAGATTTATTGGAAGGTTCGTGGGAAACGCCTAAAGAGATTAAAAGCAATTGGAAGGAATATGACCCTATTAATTTGCCAGTAAAATATCGCAAGAATCTTCTAGGTGAAGTTGAGATAGTAGGAGCTGTAAAAGGTGGGACATTAGGAAATAATGCAGTGTTTAATTTGCCTGAAGAATATCGGCCGAAACAGGCAATGCATTTTGTAGGAGTCGCTTCAAGTATAGGGACTCCAGGAGTCCCGCAATTCCATCGTACATTAATAGATAAAGAGGGTAATGTATGTGTGCAATCATCTTCAAATAACGCCAATCCTACTGAGTTTATTACATTTGGTTTTAAGTTCAGCACAAGATGAAGCTAACAAAACCAATATTTAGAGCTGAAATATAAAAGGAGAATGATCATGGAAATAAAGACACCTCGCTCTTTTAAAGTCAGTGACAAAGCCCATGCAGATCTGTTTAATGACATGATCAAGGTTATTCTTGAAAATGATGTTGGACTATTGGATCAAATCAATCAACACAAAAATGATGCTACATCTCATGCATCTGTAACAGAAAAGCAGAAATGGAATCAATCTCAGTTATATAAAATGACAAATGATAATGGGGCCCAGTTGGTGAATATCCCTGCTGGTGGCAGCATTTATAACGGGATTAAATCGTTAGGTGCTTGCTCGTTCTATGCTCCGGGAGGTTCTGGAGTAGTCGATTCTCCTGCTATAGGTAATGCTGCATTAAGAGGCTTTCAGCTTGTAGGTCAAAATAATATTGGCGTAGGAATCGCGATTGACACATCAGGCAATGCATTTTGTTTTTCCTATCATGTGAATGACGTCGGAATTAACTGGCTCCAATTGCCGTCACAAAATGAAAAAAACAAATGGGACGCAGGACAACTATCTAAAATCACTGCTGACGATGGAAAAGCTTATGAAAGAATTAATGCAAACGATCCTAGTATTTTAGATAAACTTATCAAATTACCGGGCGTGCATTCTTGGTATATTCATGAAGCACACCCCGATCTGCCTACAAAAAGCTCTATGAGGGCTTTATCAGTCTTTAGTGAAAATACCTATGGCTGGATCATTGGGGCGAATAATACAGGCGATGTATACATCAATCGATCGACGACAGATGTTACCGGTACTCAGCAAGAATGGAGCGGCTGGAAGAGGTTGAACGAGCACCCATTATTGAGAGCAAATGGAAATAGAATGCTGATACCTACTGGTACAGATATACTCACTCTGCCCTCTGGTTTTTATTATGTCTCTGGAACGAATGCAATAAATATGCCATCAACGACCGATGCTTCTTGGTTTAATGTAGATATTTTAGAAACGGGAAATAACCGTAAAACATTTCATGTGAGTCGAAGCTATGATAACAGCCATTGGTATGGAACTACTCATACAGATGGAATCTTCAGGGGCTGGAAACAGCTAGTGACAAATGCTGAGTTTGAAAATGTCACGTGGCTTAGTGTTACCTTAGACAAAAGTTCATCTATAGGGGATAGACCGGTTGAATATGTGAAATGGGGAAATTTGTTGTTGCTTAGAGGTCATCTAAAAGCAAATAGAGAAATCATCTGTGGACGGATTCCAGCCGAAGGTTTACCAGAGAAAGGTCTTGTGGTGTCAGTTCCCGTATCAGGTACGACCGGTCATAGTAAATTACTTATATATAATACAGGAGAGCTAAAGCTAACTGGTTTACTCGCAGCGAATGAAAGTGCGGTAACTGGCTACTATTTAGACACGGTCGTCCCATTAAATTAAGGAAGTGATAGTATGATACAAGTCTATGAATACAATTATCAATATGAATTGGTCAGACCTATAGAAGTGTTTGAGAGGGATGATGCAGGAAATTATATCATTCCAGATCAATGTACAACAATTGCACCACCCAATAATCCTTCTTTTTATAAAGCTGCATTTGATGTGGAAAAACAACAATGGTATGAATCAGCGACACAGGAGTATATAGATAGCCTAAAACCAGCCCCACTCCCGCCAAGTGATATAGAACTTTTAAAGAAACAAAACGCTTTATTATCAAAACAATTAACGCAGCTATTTGCTATTTTTAAAGGAGCTGAATCAGAATGATGTTTCCAACTGTAGCAGATATCAAACAATTTTGGGATTGGCAGTGTTACGGCCCAGAGGACATTGCATTTTATGTAAGCATCGGCTGGATCTCGGCAGAAGACTATCAAGAGATAACAGGAGACAAATACGAAGCCTAATGGCTTTATTTTTTTGCCGGAAAGAAGGTGATTCCAATGGAAGTAGATGTCGTACAAAACTTAATGACACAAGGCCCATTTGCCGTTCTCTTTTGCTGGATTCTGTTTTATGTTCTCAACACAACGAAGGAACGAGAAAATAAGCTCAATGCACAAATCGAGGCACAAAATGAAGTGTTAGCCAAGTTTAGTGAAAAGTATGACGTCGTGATCGACAAACTCGACAAAATAGAACGAAATTTAAAATAGGAGGAAAGATCATGAAAACATCCGACAAAGGCACTGTGATTCGCACAGTGCTTCTTTTTATTGCTCTGATCAATCAAACGCTTGTCATGTTTGGACAGACGGTGCTGCCGATTAGTGAGGAGCAAGTACAAACCGCAGGTGAAGCACTTTATGTGGCAGGTTCTACGATTTTTACTATGGTCACAGCGGTTATCGCTTGGTTTAAAAACAATTATGTGACCTACAAAGGCCAATTACAAAAAGATGCTCTGAAACAAAGAGGACTAACAAAATAATACTTGAAGGAGAAACGACATGGTGAAAGTCATTCAAGCATTGATCCCAAAACAACATCGCAACAGACCAGGAAACACGATGAAGCCGCTCTATATTACAGTGCATAATACGTCAAATAGTGCAAAAGGTGCTAATGCGGCCAGTCATGCAGCGTTTGTTGCACGTTCAAGTACCGGTGTCAGCTGGCATTACACTGTTGATGATCAGGTGATTTATCAGCATTTACCGTTAAACGAAAACGGCTGGCACGCAGGGGATGGCAGAGGCACCGGCAATATGAAGTCAATTGGAATTGAAATTTGTGAAAATGCAGACGGTAACTTTGAACAAGCAGTCGAAAATGCCCAATGGCTCATTCGCAAGCTGATAGGAGATTTGGGGATTCCTTTATCAAATGTAGTGCCTCATAAACATTGGAGTGGGAAAGAGTGTCCAAGGAAACTTCTCGGACGATGGGATCAGTTTAAAGCTGGCATAGCCACAGCGCATACCGGCAGCAAAAGCACAAGAAAACCAGTTCAGGTAGAAAGCTTGAGCCACAAAGCACCTGTTTCCAAACAGAAATCGTCAAATCTGCCATCTGGCATTTTAAAAGTAACCAAGCCCTTAACAAAAGGCCCTCAAGTCACTGCCGTGCAAAAAGCCTTATCTTCCCTCTATTTTTACCCAGACAAAGGGGCAAAAAACAACGGGATTGATGGCTATTATGGACCGAAAACGGCAAATGCGGTCAAGCGGTTCCAGCTCATGAATGGCTTAACAGCAGACGGAATTTACGGACCGAAGACGAAGAACAAAATCGAACAATTGCTGAAGAAGTGATGATCTATAAAAAGTGCTATCAGCAAGTGAGGAAATGCTTCCTTGCTGATAGCTAACAAAAAATGACATCATGTGTGATACAATCAACCAAATCACTATCATGAGAGGAGAGAAAAATGAAAAAAGAACTGTTCCAGATCATCATGCTGTCAGTGCTACTCATCTATTTCATTTATCACGGAATGACGAGCGATTTTCCTGTGTCCTATACAATCATTCTCATCTTAACTTATCTTTCTGTGATTACATACCGCATCATAAATTGATTAAGAATACGAAAAAACAAAGAACAAGCATAAGAGATATGTACATAAAAAAAACCATCCTTGATTTCTCAAGAATGGTTTTTCGTATGGAGCATAGCGGGATCGAACCGCTGACCTCTACGCTGCCAGCGTAGCGCTCTCCCAGCTGAGCTAATGCCCCGAGGTATGACGACATAATTTATTATAATCAATCCTCCTGTGAAATTCAAGCTGTAAAACGTAAACACAACGTCTATTTTTCCTTCTGCTCAATTGGAATATAATCAAAAATTTCACCAGAATGAACAGAATGGGCTAATCGTCTCAACCAGTCATAATAGGCTTTTGAGCTTTCAAGCTGCTCAATGAGCTGCTGCGCTTCTTCTCTTACATGTTCCTGCAGCTGATCATCATGCGCCACCTCTTGAAGCTGCACTTGCGCTTCTTCGATTGCCGTTAAATTGACCTCGACCTCTCTTTCCCATTTTTGCGGAAAAAAGTTTGTGAAAAACTTAAAAAAGTCTTTTTCAGCAACAAAGCTGTGTTTTCTTCGGCCTCTGTGAAACGTCTTTTTGACAATATTCATGTCTTGCAGCTTTTTCACACCCGTACTCATACTCGGCTTACTCATTTGCAGCTCTTCACGCATTTCATCGAGTGTCATTTCCTCGTTTAAATACATCGTCCCATATAGAATACCTGCACTTCGTGTAATGCCATAGAGATCCATCGTTTCAGCTATGGAATCAATGACTAGATCTTTAGCAGCTAAAATACGATCTTCTGCTTGCGGCTGTTCCTGCTTTTTCATTTTGTCCCTGCTTTCTATTAAGAGAATTCAATCCGTTCAAAAAAATCTTTATGGACTATATGTTAACGAAAGAATACAAAAAGTCAAAATAAATGAAACATATCTCCCCTTTGACAGAAAAATTTGAACATGATAAGTTAATTATGTTCAAAACGTTAAATTTTTATTTAACAAACTTACCAAAGAGAATCAGAGGAGGTTCCTTCTATGAGTCAAACACTATTTATAGACGGACAATGGGTTGGCGCTAAAAGTACCGACACGCGGGATATCATCAATCCGTTCAATCAAGAAGTGATCGCGACAGTCAGCGAAGGATCTAGAAATGACGCGCAGCTAGCCATTAAAGCAGCGAGAAAAGCCTTCGATCAAGGGGGCTGGGCAAATCTTCCTGGACTTGAAAGAGGAAATATTGTGTTTAAGATAGCTGAATTGATTAGACGTGATCTTGATGAACTAGCCAAATTGGAATCACTTGATACAGGCAAAACTTTAGAGGAAAGCAAGGCAGATATGGATGATATTGCGAACGTGTTCCAATATTACGCAGGACTGGCTGATAAAGATGGCGGGGAAATCATTGCATCGCCAATTCCAAACTCGAAAAGTGAATTAATCAGAGAGCCTGTCGGTGTATGCGGACAAATCACTCCTTGGAACTATCCATTGCTTCAAGCAAGCTGGAAAATCGCGCCGGCTCTTGCGGCGGGAAATACAATTGTTTTAAAGCCAAGTGAAATCACACCACTCACCACAATTAAAGTATTTAAACTCATGGAAGAAGCGGGCGTTCCGGCAGGCGTTGCAAACCTAGTGCTTGGACCTGGGGCAACGGTTGGAGATGAGCTTGCTGTGAATGATCAAGTAGATCTGATTTCATTTACAGGCGGTATTGATACAGGGAAGAAAATTATGCAGGGAGCCAGCGGTAATGTGAAAAAAATAGCCCTTGAGCTTGGCGGAAAGAATCCAAATATTGTGTTTCAAGATGCTGATTTAGACGTAGCGGTTGACCAGGCAATGAATGCTGTGTTTTTCCATGCAGGGCAAGTGTGTTCAGCAGGGTCACGTTTGCTGGTGGAAGAATCCATTCATGATGAATTTTTAGAAGAACTGGTGAAGCGTACGAAAAAAATCAAGCTAGGCAACGGCTTTGATGAAGACACCCAGAGCGGGCCGCTCATCTCAGCTGAGCATCGAGAAAAAGTAGAAAAATACGTCAGCATCGGTTTAGAAGAAGGCGCTAAGTTAGAGACAGGTGGAAAAAGACCTGACGCAGAGGAGCTGCAAAATGGGTTCTTCTACTTGCCGACCATTTTCTCAGGCTGCACGTCAGATATGCGGATTGTGCAAGAAGAAGTCTTTGGACCTGTCCTGACAGTCGAATCCTTCCATACAGAGGAAGAAGTCATCAAGCTGGCAAATGATACGATTTATGGATTAGCAGGAGCTGTGTGGTCTTCTGATATCAGCAAAGCCGAAAGAGTGGCTCGGCAATTAAGATTAGGCACGGTTTGGATCAATGATTTCCATCCTTATTTTGCTCAAGCACCTTGGGGTGGCTATAAGCAATCAGGCATTGGGCGTGAATTAGGACGCACGGGACTTGAGGAATATACCGAGCTGAAGCATTTATATCGAAATACAAAACCTGAAGCAGTTCATTGGTTTAAATAAAAATTACGCATTTGGAGGAGATTCTATATGACACTAAATATGAAAATTGAAAGCATGCAGAAATTCCATACATTTGAAATTCCGACTGTCATCAAACACGGCATTGGTGCAGTGAAACATGTCGGGGAAGAAGTAAAAGCATACGGCGTTTCAAAGGTATTGCTTGTAACAGACCCCGGCATTTATCAAGCGGGCGTGGTGGACCCCGTCATTGCTTCATTAAAAGAAGCGCAAATTGATGTTGTTCTATTTAATAAAGTAGAGCCAAATCCGCCAGTCCGTCTAGTGAACGAAGGATCTGCTTTATATGAAAAAGAAGGCTGTAATGGATTAGTCGCAGTAGGCGGCGGCAGCTCAATGGATACAGCCAAGGCAATTGGAGTAGAGGCGACTCATGAAGGCTCAGTTCTTGATTACGAAGCGGCAGAGGGGAAAAAACCGCTTGAAAACAGAATCCCGCCTTTAACCACTATTCCGACAACAGCTGGTACAGGTTCAGAAGTGACGCAATGGGCAGTCATTACTGATGAAGAAAGAGAATTCAAATTCAATACAGGTGGTCCTCTTATTGCAGCTCATCTTACAGTGATTGACCCAGAGCTTCATGTATCCATGCCGCCTCATGTGACAGCAATGACTGGAATTGACGCGCTTGCTCACGCGATTGAATGCTATACGATGAAATTTGCTCAGCCGATTACAGATGCGGTAGCACTCATGGCCATTGAATATGCAGCTCATTATATTCGCCGTGCCTTTGCTGATGGTGAGGACTTGGAAGCCAGATATGGAATGGCACAAGCTGCGATGCTTGCCGGGCTTTCTTATGGAAGTGAATCAGCTGGCGCTGCACATGCGATGAGCCAAACACTCGGAGGCATTATTCCTGTCGCGCACGGTCAGTGTGTTGCAGCGATGATGGGACCAGTGATGGAATATAACTGGAAAGGGTATCCGGAAAAATTCGCACGAATTGCGCAAGCGTTTGGGGTTGATACAAGCAGAATGACAACAGAGGAAGCAGCCAAAGCAGCCGTGAACTGGATGTATGATTTAGTAGAAGATTTAGAAATTCCTTCATTAGAAGAACAAGGTGTATCAAAAGATATGATTGACCGTTTATCTAAAGAAGCGATGAAAGATCCGCAAACAGTTGGAAACCCAAGAGATCTAAACGAAAAAGCGTACAAATGGATTTATGCGCGCTGCTTTGAGTTAACACCTAAAACAGTGTAACAATGAAAAAAGGCTCCCTAAAGGGAGTCCTTTTTATGTTTTATAGTTGTTCTTTAATTTCTTTGATTTGATGAATATGGCGTTTTTCATGTGCGCCGATAAAATCAAGATATTGCTTAAGGGATAGCTCTTTAAACACAGGGTGTGCAATGACGCGTTTGAAATCTTCCTCAGTAAATGTTGATAAAATTTGATTGAGCTGCTCACGAGCTGTATCGAGCTCATCCTTTAAATGTGTAGGTGTCACATGCTTGTGCTCAGGCGCAACAATACTAGGCGCAGTGGCTTTTTTCGAACGATCCTCTGCCATTTCCACCGGCTTTGGTTCATATTCTTTGATCGGTGCTTTTTTCCCCTCAGCAGCTAGATGTTTTGCTGCAACTAGGTCCATTTTCTTTAAATGATCTGCTACCTCTTGAATACTCCAAGTATCATCAGATAATTTTTGGTTCAATTGTTCTTCGCTCAAACCTTGCAGCTCGTGCCACAATTCTTGTCTTGCTTCATGTAATAAACTCATTTTCTTCATCACCTCAAGATCAAATTTTAACATAAGGGTACATGACAATCATTCTTGAGCTATCCGAAAATCCCCTTGAAGAATTGTGATGAAATATGAAACCTTTACAAAAGTGGTTCGTATTACCTGTTACAAGGAATACATTGGAGGTGAGTATGATCTAAATGAAACAACAGATGTTCATTTCATGAAGAAAGGGTGAGGAAGATGGATGTGTTTGGGCTGCCTCTTCAGACGCTGTATTTATACATATTGATGATATCAGGAATCCTGACACTTGTTTTCGTCTTTTTCGGCGATGTATTTGATGGATGGTTTGAAGCGATCCCTGTTCCATTCCTTCAACCAACATTGATCCTCGCATTTCTTACCTTTTTCTCGGCTGGAGGGTTTATCTCTGAAAAAACAGCAATTGTAGGAAGTGGACTTGGCGCAGTATTATCTGCCATCCTCGCAGTGATCCTTGTGACCTGTTTGAATGTATTTGTATTAGTCCCGCTTTCCTCTGCTGAAGAATCTCTCTCTTATACGGAGGCCGATTTAAAAGGAAGAACTGGGGAGATCATTGTATCTGTTCCAAAAGACGGGTTTGGAGAAGTGCTGTTAATCAGTAACAGCGGGAAAATCTCAAAGCCAGCTGTCAGCTTCGACAAAGAGGAGATTCCATATGGAACCCGTGTGCTAGTTGTCGAAGTGAACAAAGGCGTCTTATCTGTTATACCAAATGAAGAAATCTAGGAGGGAATGCTATGCCAGGAACAACTATTTTAGTGATCATTGGAATTGTGCTTGTCATTCTTATTGCACTTATTGGTGTATTTGTTTCTAAATACCGGACAGCAGGTCCAGATGAAGCATTAATCGTGACAGGAAGTTATCTAGGAAGTAAAAATGTCCACGTGGACGAAGGTGGAAACAAGATTAAGATTGTAAGAGGCGGCGGTACCTTTGTCCTTCCAGTCTTTCAACAAGCAGAGCCGCTCAGCTTACTATCTAGCAAGCTAGATGTTTCAACCCCTGAAGTCTATACCGAACAAGGTGTACCGGTCATGGCGGATGGAACGGCCATCATAAAAATTGGTGGATCGATTGAAGAAATTGCTACTGCTGCAGAGCAATTTTTAGGTAAAACAAAAGAAGATCGTGAAAACGAAGCGAGAGAAGTATTAGAAGGTCACCTTCGTTCCATCTTAGGGTCAATGACAGTTGAAGAGATTTATAAAAACAGAGAAAAATTTTCACAAGAAGTACAACGCGTTGCTTCTCAAGATTTAGCGAAAATGGGTCTAGTCATTGTCTCGTTTACGATCAAAGATGTTCGTGATAAAAATGGCTATTTAGAATCTCTAGGTAAACCAAGAATTGCACAAGTAAAACGCGATGCAGATATTGCAACGGCTGAAGCAGATAAAGAAACACGGATCAAACGTGCCGAAGCAGATAAAGATGCGAAGAAATCAGAGCTTGAGCGTGCTACTGAAATCGCTGAAGCAGAAAAGATTAATGAATTGAAAAGAGCAGAATTCAGACGTGAACAGGATACAGCGAAAGCAAGTGCTGACCAAGCGTACGATTTAGAAACCGCTCGTAACCGTCAGCACGTAACTGAACAAGAAATGCAAGTCAAAATCATTGAGCGTCAGAAACAAATTGAATTAGAAGAAAAAGAGATTCAGCGTCGTGAACGTCAATATGATTCTGAAGTGAAAAAGAAAGCAGATGCGGACCGTTATGCTGTTGAGCAGTCGGCTGCGGCAGAAAAAGCAAAACGTCTTGCTGAAGCAGATGCGAAGAAATACAGCATTGAAGCAATGGCAAAAGCAGAAGCTGAGAAAGTTCGTATTGACGGGCTTGCCAAAGCGGAAGCGGATCGTGCGAAAGGGGAAACAGAAGCAGAAGTCATTAGACTAAAAGGACTTGCAGAAGCCGAAGCGAAAGAGAAAATTGCGGAAGCATTCGAACAGTATGGTCAGGCAGCGATTCTTGATATGATTGTCAAAATGCTTCCTGAATATGCGAAGCAAGTATCTGCACCACTTTCTAACATTGATAAAATTACTGTTGTGGATACAGGCGGTAACGGTGAAGGCAGCGGTGCCAATAAAGTTACAGGCTATGCCACAAATCTCATGTCTAGTCTTCAAGAGAGTCTGAAAGCATCCTCTGGAATTGATGTGAAAGAAATTATTGAGAACTTTTCTGGCAAAGGCAATGTGAAGCAAAGCATTCAAGAACTGACAAATGAAATCAAACAACCAAGAAAAATCGAAAAAGCTGATGATCAAATAGAACAATAAAATCAAAAGACACCTTCCACCAGAAGGTGTCACTTTTTTATAGAAGAAGATTTAACCATTGAAAGATGTGCTGACAAAACGCTAGTCATTGAATTCTATGTAATAGAAATTTATCATAATGAAGATAAGGTGGAAAAAGCTAAAAGGAGTGGAGCGGATGAAGGTGAGACATGCTGTACATCAAGATATTCCAAAAATCGCCGAGATTCATGTGAAAAGCTGGCAGACGACTTATCAAGGGATTATTTCGCAGGAGTATTTAGATGGTTTAACCATTGAAGATCGGGAAGAGAGCTGGAGAAGAAGGCCGCTTAAAGGCACGTTTGTCGCGGAAGATGAGGATGGCGTTTTTGGTTTTGCTTCTTTCGGAAAACAACGTGACGAACGTTATTCTACATATGATGGAGAGCTATATGCCATCTATTTATTACAACAGAAACAGAAATCAGGGGCGGGTATTGCTTTAATTGCTAAAGGTGTCGAGTATTTAATTGAAAAAGGATATCAGAAGTTGATGCTATGGGTGTTTGAACAAAATTCGGCGAAACAATTTTATCAAAAGCTTCAACCTAGTTTTGTCGTTACCAGCCAGTTCGAGCTGGCTGGCGAGAACCATAATGAAATAGGGTATGGATGGGAGCTGTCTAGATTGAATAACCATGTAAAACGAATTAAATCGTCAGCTTCCAGTAATAATGAGAGAAAAAAGTGAAAAGTACAGCAAGCAACATGTAAGAAATAAACGGTGAAGCTTCTACTTTTCCTTTCACGCCTGCTATTTTTAAAGCTTCATAGAAGCCTGCCAAAAAATAAGCAAGACTGAGAATATAACAGCAGAGCATAATGGAGTAAGGGCTCATTGTCGTACCTCCAGCATGAAATCTTCTATTATTAATAGATTCCATAGAGCAGCAAATTATGCATAAAAAAATAACCAGCTGTCATCAGCCGGTTATTTTTGATGAGGAAAAACCAAACGGGATGCACTTGGAATGAGTATACAAAGAACAATACTGCAAATAATAAATGAAGGAACCATATATGTGCTGTTATAAATTAAAGAGTAGACCCATCCTGGTGTTCCTTTCGGTGCATATTGAGAAAAGAAAACGACGCCAGAAATAAAGAACGTCAGCAGCCTGAAGAAACTAGCAACAAAAACAGCTAAGGTAATATAGAAAAATTGCTGCTTTCGCTTTTGATCCTGAATGGCTTTTTTGATCAATCCAGAAAACAAGCCGCTTAAAGAAATGACAACAGATGCAACGAAGTAATCGAGGAATCCTTGAACAGGTGTAGCGATGATCGGGCTATTCATCAGCTGAAGACCTGCGATTAACACACCGATGATAAATCCGGTAGATATCCCCCATCTAATAGACATAAGAATGACGGGAATCATAATCAGAGCAAGAGATCCGCCATTCGGCATTCTTAAAAAGAGACCTGATAAGTAATCTAATACAAGTGCAAGTGAAGTCATAATCGCGATTTCCATCAGTCGTACCAATTGATTTGATTGCTGCATAAAAAAATCTCCTTTTTCATGAATTGAGCAAGGAGAGACCGTGTAAGGATGAGTATGTTATTCATAGAAAAACATATCGATTTGAATACACCATGTATCCAAGTGATTCCACATTCCTACTTCAGTATTAACTGACAGGTTCAAAGGGTCAGAACAACGAATGTTCACTCTCAGCACAAAGCTCCCCCTGCGGTTATTTAGTTTCAATCTATTATAAATATACTAAAGACATGAAGGATCAACAATAGACAATTCCCGAGATGAGCAGCATTTGTATCAATATATAGGAAGAGATAAGGAAAAATAAATTATTTAGAAAAAATACTTGTTTCTTCTTTCAAAAGGTGTTATATTTGTATTCGCCGCTGAAACAGCGCGGTTGATAAATAACATTAAGAAAAAAGTTGTTGACTTTATCTTGATAGAATGTTATATTAATAAAGTCGCCTCTGAGAGACGACGAAAATGATCTTTGAAAACTAAACAAGACAAAACGTACCTGTTAATTCGAGTTTTTATA
>NZ_JBYEGB010000011.1:0-18203 GCF_057592095.1 Bacillus sp. SRI_025
TTTTTCTTCTAACAGCATCATGATGTAAGCTGGGAACTTCTCTTCTGCAATCTCCATGTAGCGTTCAATCATGACGTAATCATCACTAATGTATTGAGACAGCAGCTCGTACCACCATTCTGTTTCGTAGCGGGCAATCATACTAAGGTTATACATCAATAAGTAATGGCTGATGATCTCAGGAATCCCTAGAAAAGCATCCCGTGTTGACGGTATAAACCATTGATCCATTTCTAAATCATAATGAAGATGAGTAGCAAGTGCTGGGTTTTCTTCAAGAAATACATCAAACGTCAATTTCTTAGCCTCTCTCTGTTTGAGTTTCCAGCTTGTATGGAACTCAAAGTATTCAATAAAGCGTTCAGCAGACATGTTATAAAGTAATGGAATATGATCTTGAATCCTCATTCCATTCGCCTTTTCCACTTTAACTAATGTCGCGGGCTGCTTTTGAAACTCAAGAATATGACTCATTTCAGGTATTTTGGACAGGAGATGGATCATTGTAAATCGCTCATCTTCAAGACCCTTTAAATGAAATAGATGCTTTAACACATGCATACATAGCCCGTTTCTTTGGATTTTCACTTCATCTTCGCTAAAGCGGTAATGCTGTTTCTTTCTCTTTCTCGATGTTACGCCATGGGCTAAAACAGAGGTTTGAGAAGGATAATGGGGATCAACTGTCAGCAAACATGCTTTTAGCAGCTGTGCCATTCCATAAAACAATAAAATGGGTTTAAGTTCTAAAGGTGCGATCGCAGCCTGTTCATAAAACGTATGGCCGTGTTTTAGAAAGTAAATAAATCGTTCACAGTTTTTATAGGCTTGCTGATTTGCATCTGGAATGTTCCGTTTCTCATATTGTTGAAATAGAAACTTTTGGGAAGTTTCTAGCGAGTAAAAACGTTTTAAATCCTTCCATCCTGAACTTTTCATCTTCTTCCTCAACTCTCTTTATATTTTCTAAAAATTGCAACTGTTTGTTGCTTCCTTGACATGCTGTTTGCTAGTTGATAATCTACATATAATATTTTGCCGAAAAGAGGGGGATTTACTAATGTGGGAAAGTAAATTTTCAAAAGAAGGTTTGACGTTTGACGATGTTTTGCTTGTTCCAGCAAAGTCTGAAGTACTTCCGCGTGATGTCGATTTATCAGTGGAGCTAACAAGTACATTAAAGCTAAACATTCCAATTATCAGTGCTGGAATGGATACAGTGACGGAATCACAAATGGCGATTGCAATGGCACGTCAAGGTGGTCTTGGTATTATTCATAAGAACATGTCCATTGAACAGCAAGCAGAACAGGTGGATAAAGTAAAACGTTCAGAGCGCGGCGTTATTACAAATCCATTCTTTTTAACACCAGAGCATCAAGTATTTGATGCAGAGCATTTAATGGGTAAATACCGTATTTCAGGTGTGCCGATTGTCAACAACGAACAAGACCAAAAGCTTGTTGGTATTATTACGAACCGTGACCTTCGTTTTATTTCGGATTATTCAATGAAGATTAGCGACGTGATGACAAAAGAGGAACTTGTGACAGCTTCTGTTGGTACAACGTTAGAAGAAGCTGAAAAAATCTTACAGCAATACAAGATTGAAAAATTACCTCTCTTAGATGACGAAGGAACGTTAAAAGGTCTTATCACAATCAAAGATATTGAAAAAGTGATTGAATTCCCTAACTCCTCTAAAGATGCACATGGCCGTTTAATTGTTGGTGCCGCTGTTGGTGTCACTGGCGATACAATGACACGTGTGAAAAAATTAGTTGAAGCCAATGTGGATGTTATTGTCATTGATACAGCACACGGTCATTCTCAAGGTGTTCTAAACACTGTATCGAAAATCCGTGAAACGTATCCTTCTCTTAACATCATTGCTGGTAATGTTGCAACAGCTGAAGCAACAAAAGCATTGTTTGAAGCAGGAGCAGATATTGTGAAAGTCGGTATAGGACCAGGATCTATTTGTACAACACGTGTTGTTGCAGGTGTTGGTGTACCACAAATCACAGCGATCTATGACTGTGCAACAGAAGCAAGAAAGCATGGTAAAGCTATTATTGCAGATGGTGGAATTAAATATTCAGGTGATATCGTGAAAGCACTAGCATCTGGCGGACATGCTGTTATGCTGGGAAGCCTTCTAGCTGGTACATCTGAAAGCCCAGGAGAAACAGAAATTTTCCAAGGTAGACGCTTCAAAGTTTATCGTGGTATGGGTTCTGTCGCTGCAATGGAAAAAGGAAGTAAAGATCGTTACTTCCAAGAAGATAATAAAAAATTCGTTCCTGAAGGGATCGAAGGCCGTACACCATACAAAGGGCCAGTCGTTGATACAGTGTATCAACTAGTTGGCGGTATTCGTTCTGGTATGGGCTATTGTGGAACACAGGATTTACGCACTCTTAGAGAAGAAGCACAGTTCATTCGTATGACGGGTGCAGGACTTCGTGAGAGTCATCCACATGATGTACAAATTACAAAAGAATCACCAAACTACACAATTTCTTGATAAATTGTGACAATCAAATTACATTTGACAGGGTCTATGACTCTGTCTATTTTTTTTGTCTTTATTGTGATAAAATTTATACTGTTGTGTTGAAATAAGCCCTTGTGGTTTACATATATATGAAAAACGTCGAAAAAAGATGAATACGGAGGTATGACGATTGAACAGCAAGATGTTGAAACAGCTTATGGTCTCTATCCTTGCATTGGCATTGATTGTTACAGCATTTACACCAATGTCCAAAGCAAAGGCTGCTGAAGATCCATTCAGTGTGAATGCGAAAGCAGCGATCCTTATTGAAGCTTCTACAGGTAAAATTCTTTATAGTAAAAACGCAGATCAAAGACTGCCTATTGCAAGTATGGCAAAAATGATGACCGAGTATCTATTACTAGAGGCGATTGCTGAAGGTAAAGTGAAATGGGATCAAAAGTATACGCCAGATGATTATGTATACGAAATTTCTCAGGACCGCAGTTTATCTAACGTTCCTTTGAGAAAAGATGGTTCGTATACAGTAAAAGAACTTTATCAAGCAACGGCTATTTATTCGGCAAATGCAGCAGCGATTGGTTTAGCAGAAGTGATCGCTGGATCAGAATCGAAGTTTGTTGAAAAAATGAACGCAAAAGCAAAAGAACTTGGTTTAACAAACTACAAATTCGTGAATGCAACTGGTCTTGAAAATAAAGACTTACATGGGCAACAGCCAAAAGGTACAGGTCCTGATGAAGAAAGTGAAGTTTCGGCAAAAGATATGGCATTGCTTGCACAGCATCTCATCAAAGACCATCCAGAAATTCTTGAAACAGCAAGTATTGCGAAAACGAAGTTCAGAGAAGGCACTGACGATGAAATGGACATGCCTAACTGGAACTTCATGCTTAAAGGACTTGTGAAGGAATATAAAGGTGTAGACGGTCTGAAAACAGGATCAACAGATTCAGCCGGTTCTAGCTTCACAGGTACGGCAAAACAAGGTGACATGCGCGTCATTGCCGTCATCCTAAATGCAAAAGGTAATCTTCATACAGCACGTTTCGACGTGGCGAAAAAACTGTTCGACTATGCGTTTAAAAACTTCACGATGAAAGAAATGTACAAAAAAGGTCAACAAATCAAAGGACATGAAAACATCGCAGTTGATAAAGGCAAAGATAAAGAAGTACCTGTTGTGACGAAAGAAGCATTTTCTGTGCCAGTAAAAAATGGTGACGAAAAGAGCTATAAAGCAAAAGTAAATATTGAGAAAAAGAACCTAGAAGCTCCTATTAAAAAAGGAACGAAGGTTGGCATGCTGACGACTTCTTATTCTGGTGATGAGAAGGACTACGGCTATTTAAATAAAGACCAATCAGGTGTTGAGCTTGTGACGAAAACAGGCGATGAAAAAGCAAACTGGTTCATCCTAGCAATGCGCGGTGTAGGTGGATTCTTCGCTGGCATTTGGGGCGGAATCGTTGACACAGTAAAAGGTTGGTTCTAATAAAAAACTGCTCTCTATACATGAGAGCAGTTTTTTTATCGTTAAAAGAAGAGCGATTGCTTCTGATTTTGAGGAGTGGATAAAGCTTGCTGGAAAATATCACATAACTTTTTCACGCCTTCGGTCAGTGCTTTTTCATTCACATAGGAAAAGCTGAGGCGGATATAATTCTGCTTCGGCTCACCAGGGTAGCAGACAGAGCCAGGCAGAAAGGTGATTTGCTGCTTACGTGCCTCATGCAACAGTGCTCGTGTATCGACCCAGGAAGGAAAGCTAAGCCATAAATTGAGCCCGCCCTGTGGAATTTGCCACGTTACATCTTTCGGTGCGTGTTTCGTTAACACATCCATCATCAAATCGCGTCTCACTTTCAAGGCGGTTCTTAGCTTCTTCGTATGATCAATCATTTTCTTCGATGTCAGAAACGGCAATATGGCCTTTTGTGTGAGGAGAGGGCTGCCTAAGTCATTATTGGCCTTTGCAGCTAATAAACGGTTAAATATCGAGCCTGAGGCTGTGATAATCCCGATTCTGCATCCTGGAGCCAGTGTTTTACTTAATCCTCGTAAATAAATGACGTGTCCATCATGATCCAAGCTTTTAATAGGTGCTGGCGGTTTCTTTTCAAAATAAAGCTCGCGATAAGGGTCATCTTCTACAATGAGACAATCAATGCTTTGAGCCAGTAAGAGAAGCTGTTTTCTACGCTTCATCGACATACTGGCCCCTGTTGGACTGTGGAAAGTAGGAATCGTATAGATGAGTTTCGGTTTATATTTATCACAAATGCTTTGAAGCTGTTTCATGTTCATCCCTTCATGATCGACAGGGACAGTAATGATTCTTGCTCCTCTGCCCATAAAGACATCAATGGCTCCGGGGTATGTCGGTGCTTCCATGACCACCACATCATCCGGCCCAATAAACGTACGTGCCACCAAATCAAGCCCTTGCTGAGAACCACTTGTTACTAGGATATTTTCAGGTGTAGACGGCACATCCAACTTTTCTAAAAATGATTGAATGACTTGTCGCAGCTGAAGGTCACCTTGTATCTCACCATACTTCGACATGATTTGGGGATGCCTGGCTAGTACATGCTGCATCTCTTTTTCTAAATACCGGTTGGGCAAAAGCCCTGGATCGATCATAGAGGAAGAAAGGTTAATGGCTTCTTCGACATAGTGATACTGAGCGAATTGAGACCGTGGTAAATAATCTGGAATCGACAACTGCCAGTCGAAAGAAGTAGATGATGGAACCGGAATCTCTGCCTGCTCTTGCTGCTCATCCACAAAAGTTCCTTTACCTTGCACCGTCTTTAAATATCCGTCGTTCTTTAATCGGGTGTATGCCTTTGCTGCCGTGACAAGACTCACATTGAGCTGATTAGCTAAATCACGGACAGTTGGCAGCTTTTCTCCTTGCTGAAGCAAACCTGATTGAATGTGGTCAATGATTGAAAAGTAAATTTGATTTGAAAGAGATGTATCAGAGTGTCGATGGATATCAATATGCATGAAATCCCTCCATATAATGCAACATTGTTATACATGAATTTTAATTGTTATAGTTGCATTATAGCATGTAAATCACACTTGAAAGAGAAAATGACATGTTTTTAGCTGGAAACCCTTTATATACAAGGGTTTATTCTTTTTTATCGGCTGTTTGAATTGTTATACTATTCTCTTTATTGTTATACTTTCTCGCTTGTATGATAAAGATGTTGAATGAATCGAATAGACAAATGGGAGGAAACTATTGTGAGCAATAAGGGAACTGAACGAGTGAAACGTGGAATGGCAGAAATGCAAAAGGGTGGCGTCATTATGGATGTCGTCAATGCGGAGCAGGCAAAAATTGCAGAAGAAGCAGGTGCGGTGGCAGTCATGGCACTAGAACGAGTACCAGCTGATATCCGTGCAGCAGGCGGTGTTGCCCGTATGGCAGACCCAAGAATCGTAGAGGAAGTACAAAATGCCGTAACGATTCCAGTCATGGCAAAAGCACGTATCGGCCACATCGTCGAGGCTCGTGTTCTTGAAGCACTTGGTGTTGATTATATCGATGAGAGTGAAGTGCTGACGCCCGCAGATGAAGAATTCCATTTAAATAAAAATGAATACACAGTACCTTTTGTCTGTGGATGCCGCGACTTAGGTGAGGCAACCCGCCGTATCGCAGAAGGCGCTTCTATGCTTCGTACAAAAGGAGAGCCAGGGACAGGCAACATTGTAGAAGCTGTTCGTCATATGAGAAAGGTCAATGCTCAGATTCGTAAAGTATCAGCCATGAGTGAAGATGAACTGATGACAGAAGCCAAAAACCTTGGCGCGCCTTATGAATTATTGCTGCAAATCAAAAGAGATGGCAAGCTGCCAGTTGTGAACTTTGCAGCTGGAGGCGTTGCAACACCAGCAGATGCTGCGTTAATGATGCAGCTTGGAGCAGACGGTGTATTTGTCGGATCTGGTATCTTCAAATCAGACAATCCAGCTAAATTCGCAAAAGCGATTGTTGAAGCAACAACTCATTACACTGATTATCGTCTCATTGCAGAACTTTCAAAAGAGCTTGGAACAGCTATGAAAGGAATTGAAATTTCAAATCTACTGCCAGAAGAACGTATGCAAGAGCGTGGCTGGTAATTAAGGGAGCGCAAACGAACATGCTGATAATTGGTGTACTAGGGCTTCAAGGAGCGGTGAGAGAGCATATTCAATCAATTGAAGCCTGCGGAGCAGAAGGAAAGATCATCAAACGAGTAGAAGAGCTAGAATCCGTTGACGGTTTGATTATCCCTGGTGGAGAAAGTACGACGATGAGAAGACTCATGGATACGTACCAATTCATTGATCCGATCAAAGCGTTCGCTGCTCAAGGGAAACCGATTTTCGGTACATGTGCCGGTTTGATTATGCTGGCAAAGCATATCGAGGATCGAGAAGATGCTCATCTTGGAGTGTTAAATGTATCTGTTGCACGGAACTCTTTTGGCAGACAGGTAGACAGCTTTGAAGCAGATTTAGAAGTAAAAGGACTGGATGCGCCGTTTACAGGGGTGTTCATCCGTGCGCCTCATATCATCAGCGCAGATGATAGCGTAGAAATCATGGCCGAATATGATGGCAGGATTGTGATGGCGAAGGAAAACAATATCCTAGGCTGCTCTTTTCATCCAGAGCTGACAGACGATCACCGGTTAACGCAGCTGTTTGTTGATATGGTGAAGTCCTACAAAACGAAGCTTGCTGTATAAAACGGTTGAAAAGAGATAAAACTTATAGTACATTAAAAACACAATCAAAGATCGAAAAAGCGTTGACGGGAAATAGTAAGAAGCCCCTCTTTCTCAGAGAGCCGATGGTTGGTGAGAATCGGTGAAAGATGCATTCTGAATCCATCCTTGAGCGAAATGCTGAAACAAGAGAAGTAAGCATTTACGGTGATACCGTTACAGAGGAAAGAGGGAAGCATGCTTCTGCATGTTTTCAATCAGGGTGGCAACGCGAGAGCTCTCGTCCCTTTCATGGGATGAGGGCTCTTTTTATTTTTCGATAAAAAAGGAGTGTTATACATGCTGGATATTAAACAACTGCGCACGGACTTTGATCAAATCAAAGAAAAATTAGCACACCGAGGCGAAGATTTAGCGGATTTTGATAAGTTTGGTGAGCTAGATCAAAAAAGAAGAGAATTAATCGGGAAAACAGAAGAATTAAAGAGCCGAAGAAATGAAGTATCACAACAAGTAGCCGTTCTAAAAAGAGAAAAGAAAGATGCCGATCACATTATTCAAGAAATGCGAGAGGTAGGAGATGAGATCAAGAAGCTGGATGACGAGCTAAGAACAGTAGAAGAAAGCCTGCAGCACATATTGTTCTCAATTCCAAATATCCCTCATGACTCTGTACCAGTTGGTGAAACAGAAGACGACAACGTGGAAGTGAGAAAATGGGGCGAACAGCCAGCCTTCTCATTTGAACCAAAACCACATTGGGACGTAGCTGATGAGCTAAATATCCTTGATTTTGAACGTGCAGGAAAAGTGACAGGAAGCCGTTTCGTTTTTTATAAAGGGCTTGGCGCACGCTTAGAGCGCGCATTGTATAATTTTATGCTTGATTTACATGTGGATGAGTTTGGTTTTACTGAAGTGCTTCCACCTTATATGGTCAACAGAGCGAGCATGACAGGAACTGGTCAGCTTCCAAAATTCGAAGAGGATGCCTTTAAAATTCGCGAAGAAGATTACTTCCTCATTCCAACAGCCGAAGTGCCGATTACCAACATGCATCGTGACGAAATTCTCGATGGTGAACAACTGCCAATCAACTATGCAGCATTCAGTGCTTGCTTCAGATCAGAAGCTGGATCTGCCGGCAGAGATACACGTGGACTTATCCGTCAGCATCAATTTAACAAAGTAGAGCTCGTGAAATTTGTTAGACCAGAAGATTCTTATGAAGAATTAGAGAAATTAACAAATCAAGCAGAAAAAGTGCTTCAGCTATTGAACCTGCCATACCGTGTCATGAGCATGTGTACGGGAGATTTAGGCTTCACAGCTGCAAAGAAATACGATATCGAAGTATGGATTCCGAGCCAGAATACGTACCGTGAAATTTCTTCTTGCAGTAACTTCGAAGCATTCCAAGCAAGACGTGCAAACATTCGTTTCCGTCCGGAGCCTAAAGCGAAGCCAGAACATGTCCACACATTAAATGGATCTGGATTAGCGGTAGGAAGAACCGTAGCGGCTATTTTAGAAAACTATCAACAAGAGGATGGAACAGTAATCATTCCTGAAGTGCTGCGTCCTTACATGGGAAATAAAGAAGTGATGAAATAAGATGCCGCCAAGGCATCTTATTCTTTTTACCAAAAGTCCTACAGTTTTCCTGAATTTAGCCGATAAAAAGAGTAAAAGCTTCTAGGAAAGAAGGAATAATCTTGAATAGGCTTGACTATTATGTTGAAATGGCTCAATTACTTAGAAAGGTACTAGATGAAAGTATTCTTTTCGGTATCACGGATACAGAGAAGGTACTTTGTTATTACCCGTCTAACACAATAGATTTTGGTATGAAAGTTGGGGACCCATTGAACCCAGAAGACCAAAATGTGGCGACGACATTAAGAGGACAAGAATATGACGGTTACTTACCAGAATCACTATATGGTTATGAAGTTGCTGTAAAAGGTTACCCGATTTTTGATGAAGATAGAAAAGTAATTGGCTCTTTTTTAGTGGCATTTACATATCATCGTGAAAAAAAATTAAGCGGTTATATGGAGCAAATCAATAAAGTAGCGAAAGAACTCCAAGGTGGAATTGAGCAAATTGCTGCACATTCACAAGAGCTGGCTGCCACAAGTTTAGAAATAAGCGAACAGGCAGGAAGAGCGGAAGAGAAATCTGCGAATATTGAAGAAGTCGTCAAAACCATTGGCGGAATCGCTAGACAAACAAATCTGCTAGGTTTAAATGCTGCAATTGAAGCCGCAAGAGCAGGTGAGAATGGAAAAGGGTTCGCTGTCGTGGCTGATGAAGTGCGTAAATTATCAGATGGCTCGAAGGAAGCCGCTGAAACCATTAATACATTTTTAAAAGAAATCCAAGACAGCATTGGCACTTTGTCTGAAAACATCTCACAAATCAGCAGCTCAACAAATGAACAAGCCGAACAAGTGACAGACTTTACGAAGATTATCGAATCATTAAATGAGTTTAAAGTAGAGATGAATCAGTTTATTGAAGAAATGAGACAGGATACGAAATAGATCAAGAGCAGCCATCAATGGCTGCTTCAGCGTGTAGACAAACCCTCGCATTCGGTGTCAGGTCTGCGCTTCGGTGCTCACGAATGTCAAATTCGCTCCGCTCCGGTGCTCGCCCTTCCTAGACTGCAAAGGTTTTCTATCACGCTGAAAAGAAGACAAAGGGCTAAAATCAAAATCATTTTAGCCCTTTGTCAACAATCTGGAGCAGCCATCAATGGCTGCTTTTTTATAGGCAAATATCATGCCGAAATCACAAATTGAAATTTTTTTCGAAAAGATGTTGACTTCAAATAAAATGATATGGTATATTAATTCTTGTCGATACGGAGGAATACCCAAGTCCGGCTGAAGGGATCGGTCTTGAAAACCGACAGGGGTGTCAAAGCCCGCGGGGGTTCGAATCCCTCTTCCTCCGCCATATTGATTTTTTACCTTAGTTGAATTAAACGCAAGCATAAAAATTGGAAATTGTCAAACCGCTGCATTTCGCGAATGCAGCGGTTTTTTTATTTTGTTTTAGAGCGATTTTTTTGAATAACAGAAGCTATTTCATGAAGAATGGGATCAAGTGAACTTTCATCATGAAGTAGGTCGTAATCTTCAATATTAATTTTAATCACTGGGCATAAATCAAATTGTTCGATCCACTCTGTGTATCGAGTGTACATTTCTTCCCAATAAGCCCGGTCAGTTTGAGTTTCCATTTCTCTGCCGCGTTCTTCAATACGATGTAAAATATGATCTAAATCCCCGTGCAGATAGATGAGGACATCAGGGTGAGGGAAGTAAGGTGTCATCACCATCGCCTCAAATAGGCTTGTATATGTTTCATAATCGACCTCAGACATCGTACCTTTGTCCGCATGCATTTTTGCAAAAATGCCAGTGTCCTCATAAATGGAACGATCTTGTACATATCCTCCGCCAGATTCAAAAATCCGCTTTTGCTCCTTAAAACGCTCAGCCAGGAAATAGACCTGTAAGTGGAAGCTCCATCTTTGGAAATCTGAATAAAAAGGCTCTAAATATGGGTTATCATCTACTTTTTCAAGAGACGTTTGAAACCCTAGCTTGTCTGCTATTGTTTTGGTCATAGTGGATTTGCCGACACCAACAGTCCCGGCAATTGTGATGACTGCGTCCTTTGGTATTTCGATCTTGTTCATAGCACTTGCTCCTTTATGTTCTGTACAATTTGCTGGTAATCTTGCTGTGAGGAAACGAAGTCTGTATGATCTCCTTCAATTGTAATGATAGGTAGCCCTGGCTCAGTCTGTTTTAAATGTTCAATGGCCAGCTCATAATCTTCAATGAGTGTTTTTAAATAAGCTGGGTCAATGTCTTCTTCAAAAGAGCGTCCTCTCATCTGTATTCTTTCAAGTAAGGTTGGAAGGCTGGCTTTTATATAGATCATGGCATTTGGTTTAGGAAGATCATCTGTTAGCAGGTGATAGATCTTTCTGTATTTATCCATGTGCTTTTTTGATAATGTTCTTTCTGCAAATATCATATTTTTATAGACATGATAATCAGTGACAACCGGCTGCTGTTTATTCACATAGTTTTCTTCAATTAATTCTAACTGTTTGAACCGATTGCATAAAAAGAACATCTCAAGCTGAAAGCTCCATTGTTCCATATCTTCATAAAATTTATCTAAGAATGGATTTTCTTCTACAATCTCTTTTACTAAAGGAAATTGAAATTCCTTTGCAAGCATTGTAGCCAAAGTTGTTTTTCCGGCTCCAATTGGGCCTTCCACTGCAATAAAAGGGGCAGGATACATAGGCGTTCTCCTCTATCTATAAAGTTAAAGTTGTCAAACCAATGTATATTGTACCATACCCCTTCTAATAGATAGAGTGAATGGATTACGATGTCGTTCTTTTTTCAATATTAAATTGATCTGATAATAAGAGCCAATTTTGTGGGAAAGATAGACCTAATTTCCAATAAGCGATTCCGTTCAAATTTAGCTCTTTAATGAGGTTGAATTTTGCTTGAATCGACCTAGCGTCTTCGAACCAGACTTCATGCTCTTTGTTATTGGCATCTGTATAACGAAAATGAGGTGCTTGTGCTGTTTCGTCGTATAGGATAGAGACATTGTGCTGTTTAGCAAGTGCAATTGCTTGTTGAGGACTGACGGCTTTGGCGATCGGGCCGCCCTGGACGAAAGGAAGTGTCCAATCATAGCCATATAAATTCTGTCCCATTACAATTTTATTGGCTGGTATGACAGTTAGTGCATATTCAATGACTTGGCGGACAGGTCCAATTGGAGAGACAGCTTGTGCAGAGCCGCCGCTGTATCCCCATTCATAGGTCATCAACACAACATGATCGACGATCTTACCGATCGCTTCATAGTCATGGGCTTCATACCATTTGCCCTTTTGCTGACTACTTGTTTTTGGTGCAAGTGCAACAGATATTGTCCATCCTTCTTGATGGAAACGAGCTGTTGCCTCTCTTAAAAATTGAATATAAGCATCTTTATCAACAGGGCGTAAATATTCAAAATCAAAATGGATTTCCTTGAATTGATACTTCTTGGCAACACGAACAATTTCATTTAAAAATGCCGTTTTGACAGATTGATTAGTTAAAAGAATACGGCCAAGTTCATCACTGAATTTTTCATTCTCTAGATTCGTCACCACCATGGTTAATACAGTTCTGTTCTGAGCGGCAATCTGGGGTAGTTGGTCTAAAGGTGGTTCTCGTAGCGTCCCATCTCTTTGTGCTTGAAAACTAAAGACGTCTAAATGGGTTAAGTATGGGGAGGCCTCTCTGGCTGCCTGCTTTAAGTTCTCACTGACTTGATTTCCACGTGGTTCAATATAAGCATTGGAATTAATGTTCCTTTTCGGTCTTTGTGGAATATAGAGCAAGAAGCGAATAGGTAGTATCGCTTCAGGTCGAATTCTGTTCACACGTGCCAACTCTTCCACTGAGATTTGAAACCGTCTACCAATTTGATATAGTGTGTCATTTTGTTTGACCTCATAAAATTGACCTCTAATTGGAATGACAATTGTTTGTCCAATGACGAGTTGATTTGGTGTTTCGATTTCGTTAGTACGGATGATTTCATTGACTGTCGTTTTAAAACGCATGGCAATATCGTTTAAAGTATCTCCTCTTTTGACAACATAAATTTGAATAGTCAACGCCCCCTTTGTTATTGCTAACAATTTATGAGGGTTATGGCTAAATCATGTTTGATTTTCATTCGTGATTTCCTTAGCGGTGGTGATTTTTGCTAGAAGGACGTTCTCCATCATCGTTAAAGCGTAGTCGTTATCCCTGTCGTCGTTTGAAGCGATACAATCTTTAGGTACAATTAGATTGTATTCTCGCATGTACGCGTCATTTGCAGTGAACAAAACGCATATGTTCCCGGCAATTCCAGTTAGAATAATGTCCTCAACACCTAATTCATTTAAGAGTGTCTCTAGTGCAGTACCGTAGAAGGCAGAATGCTTAGGTTTAATTAAGAAGTAATTATCTTTAGATGGTGTCATTTTCTCTAAAATAGGAGCGCTTCTTTCGTTTTTGCATGTTTCCAGAACAGCTTGGATATCAGCCTTCCAAAGTCCGTAGTGATCGTTGATATAAATGATTGGCCAATTTTCCTTGAAAGCATGTTCTTTAAGAGCTAAAATTTTATTGGTCATTTGCTCTGTTTTTTCTGCAAGCACATGTCCCATTTCAAAATCAAAATTATTAATCATGTCGATAATAAGCAGCGCCTTTTGGTGCTTTGACAAATTAAGACCCCCTTTAAAAGATTGTGATAATATGTTAACCTCAATTTCCTTTTAAAAAACATGAAAAGAGAGCCGTGTCATGACCAAAGATGAACAGTTTATGCAAGAAGCCATTTCCGAAGCCTTAAAAGCAGAACAAATAGGAGAAGTGCCGATTGGTGCCATCATAGTTGTTGATGACCAAATCGTGAGCCGGGCTCATAATTTAAGGGAAAGTGAGCAGCGTTCAATTGCACATGCAGAATTACTTGCTATTGATGAAGCATGTAAAGCGACAGGGAGCTGGCGTTTAGAAGATGCTGTTCTTTACGTTACGCTTGAACCATGCCCAATGTGTGCAGGTGCTATTGTTCTTTCTAGAGTGAAAAAGGTTGTTTTTGGTGCATACGATCCAAAAGGTGGATGTGCAGGTACTTTAATGAATTTATTGGATGATGAACGGTTTAATCATCAGTCTGAGGTCATCGGTGGTGTACTTGAAAATGAGTGTGGTGAGCTGTTAAGTCAGTTCTTCCGAAATCTCCGTCAGCGAAAGAAACAAGCCAAAAGTAAATGAATGGATGTCGTTTGCAATTTGAGCTATAAGAAGGTATACTTATGTCTGCGTCACTAACAATTTAATATTCATTTTGCCGTGCTAAGCGGGGAGGTAGCGGTGCCCTGTACTCGCAATCCGCTCTAGCGAGGCCGAATCCCTTCTCGAGGTTCGTTTACTTCAAGGTCTGCCTTAAATAAGTGGTGTTGACGTCTGGGTCCTGCGCAATGGGAATTCATGAACCATGTCAGGTCCGGAAGGAAGCAGCATTAAGTGAAACCTCTCATGTGCCGCAGGGTTGCCTGGGCCGAGCTAACTGTTTAAGTAACGCTTGGGGTAGCGAATCGACAGAAGGTGCACGGTAAATCAATATTAAATGTAACTCATCTAGTTTATCTAGGTGAGTTTTTTGTTGCTGTTCAAAGGATAGCTCAACTGCTTTAGTTATACAAATAGATAAAAAGTCTTTTTGGCGCCATTTGTTTTTTTACTAATCGCAACAAGAACTGGTGTTCTGTTTGGTGTTTCATGTCTTTTCACAAAGCTAGAAAATACGTTTTTAAGGCATGAAAAGTAGAAACTCTATAATTGAAATCATCTTTTTGGCATATTAGAAAATAAAGGTGTGCTTTTGAATTGATCGGTGCATCATGTATAATGAAAAGGATGATAAATGGAGGAGGGCGTATTTGTGAGTTATCAAGCTTTATATCGAGTGTTCAGACCTCAAGTTTTTGAGGATGTTGTTGGACAAGAACACATCACAAAAACGTTGCAAAATGCCCTTTTGCAGAAAAAGTTTTCTCATGCTTACTTATTTTCAGGTCCTAGAGGAACAGGTAAAACAAGTGCTGCCAAAATCTTTGCAAAGGCAGTGAACTGTGAAAAGTCACCTGTTAGTGAGCCGTGTAATGAATGTGATGCCTGTAAAGGAATTACAAATGGTTCAATTTCAGACGTGATTGAAATAGATGCTGCCTCGAATAACGGGGTAGATGAAATCCGAGATATACGTGATAAAGTGAAATTTGCTCCTTCGGCGGTTACATATAAGGTTTATATTATAGATGAAGTACATATGCTCTCTATCGGTGCATTTAATGCCCTCCTTAAAACGCTGGAAGAACCGCCTGCTCATTGTATCTTTATTTTGGCTACCACAGAGCCTCATAAGATTCCTCTTACCATCATATCTCGTTGTCAGCGATTTGATTTTAAACGAATCACGACCAAAGATATTGTTGGAAGAATGGAGAAAATTGTAGATGCAGAAGGCCTAAACGTACAGGAGGGCTCGCTCGAGATTATTGCTAGTGCAGCTGATGGCGGTATGCGTGATGCACTAAGTCTCTTAGATCAAGCGATCTCATTTAGTGGTGATCAATTGACAATTGATGATGCGCTGCTCATTACAGGTGCTGTATCTCAGCATTTCATTAGTCAGCTTGCTGAAGCAATTTTTGATCAAAATATTGCCACAGCGTTAGATACATTAAATGAATTGCTTCAGCAGGGGAAAGATGCTGCTAAATTAATAGAGGATATGATTTTTTACTTTAGAGATATGCTGCTTTATAAAACGGCACCAGATCTCGAGGGTGTCCTTGAAAAGGTAAAGGTCGACGAAAGTTTCGTGGCGCTGTCAGATCGTGTGACACCTCAGTTTCTGTATGAAACAATTGAAGTCCTGAATAAAAGCCACCAAGAAATGAAATGGACAAATCATCCTAGGATTTTCTTTGAGGTAGCGGTTGTAAAGCTGTGTCAGTCAACAGCAGGATTGACACAAGGTCATGCTGACGCTGATTTAACGGCGCTAACAGATAAAATAAACAGGCTGGAACAGGAACTCTCAAGGCTAAGAGCCGAAGGGGTACCAATGTCTCCATCTCATAGCCCTCAAGAAAAAAAGGAAGCGCCTCGACCACAAACGAGTAACAAAAATGGCTATCGTGCTCCTGTCGGCCGAATTCATGAGATTCTAAAAGAAGCGAAACGGCCTGAGTTAGAAAAAATTAAAGGCAAATGGGGAGAGCTCCTTGCCCAGTTGAAACAGCAGAATAAGGTGTCTCACGCTGCGTTATTAACGGACAGTGAGCCAGTTGCGGCTGCTTCGCATGCCTTTGTTTTAAAATTCAAATTTGAAATACATTGTAAAATGGTTGCTGAAGATAAAAGCGGTGTTCGAACCAATCTTGAACAACTGCTAGAGTCTATGTTAGGAAAAAGAGTGGAATTAGTTGGCGTTCCTGACGCTCAATGGGGTAAAATAAGAGAAGAATTTTTAAGAGATCATCAGCCGGATGAACAAGCAGATGGTCAGGGAACTTCTACTGAAGAGGATCCATTGATTGCGGAAGCAAAGAAATTAGTAGGAACCGATTTAATTGAAATTAAAGATTAATAAAAATGAAAGAGAGTGGTGTTCATATGCGCGGTGGAATGGGAAATATGCAAAAAATGATGAAACAAATGCAAAAAATGCAAAAGGATATGGCAAAGGCTCAAGAAGAGCTTGCAGAAAAAGTTCTTGAAGGTACAGCTGGTGGCGGTATGGTCACTGTAAAAGTAAATGGACAAAAAGAAGTCGTTGATGTAGCAATTAATGAAGAAGTTGTTGATCCAGAAGATATCGATATGCTTCAAGATCTTGTTCTTGCTGCGACAAACGATGCATTGAAAAAAGTCGATGAGCTAACGAATGAAACGATGGGTCAATTCACAAAAGGAATGAACATGCCAGGTTTATTCTAGGAGGAATAACTGAAGATGCAATATCCTGAACCAATATCAAAGCTGATTGACAGCTTTATGAAATTGCCAGGAATCGGACCAAAAACTGCGGTCCGTCTGGCTTTTTTTGTTCTTAGTATGCAGGAAGATGTCGTACTAGATTTTGCGAAGGCGCTTGTAAATGCAAAGCGTAATTTAACTTATTGTTCTGTATGCGGTCATATTACAGACCAAGATCCTTGCTATATTTGTGAAGATACAAGAAGAGATCAATCTGTTATCTGTGTAGTGCAGGATCCAAAAGATGTAATCGCAATGGAAAAAATGAAAGAATACAACGGCTTATATCATGTGCTTCATGGTGCCATTTCGCCAATGGACGGAATTGGTCCAGAGGATATTAAAATTCCTGACCTATTAAAAAGACTGCAAGACGATCAAGTGACAGAGGTGATCCTTGCAACCAATCCAAACATTGAAGGAGAAGCAACAGCCATGTATATCTCCAGATTGTTAAAACCATCAGGAATTAAACTCTCTCGCATTGCTCACGGACTTCCAGTAGGCGGAGATTTAGAGTATGCGGATGAAGTCACACTGTCTAAGGCTCTAGAAGGCAGACGTGAGATGTAGGAAGGAGAAGTACGGTACATGGGTTTTCTTCGCAGAAAATCAATTCGAAAAGAATTCGATGAGAAATTAATTCAACAGCTTTTTAAGCAAAAAGAAGAATGGAACAGACAAAAAAAGCTTGTCGCAAATAGCGTTGAGCCTTCACCGGACATTCTATTCGAATTAAAGCTTGCTCAAGCGAAGTACTTTTTCTATCTGAGAGAAGCGAAAAAGAGGAATTTACGTCTAAACAACTGGAAATAGCAGGTCTATTGTACATAATCTTCTCATATGCTTGTACTATTCATATGAAGAGGAGATGAGAGGATTATGGAACCTGTTATTGTGATTGGGTCAATTTTGCTAGCTGTGCTATTGTTGTTTATGTCAGGTGTGCAGGCGAATCCATTCAAATGGTTAGGGCTTATCGGAGTGAAATTTGTGGCAGGCGCTCTTTTTTTATTTTGCCTCAACCTATTTGGCGAGAGTCTAGGATTACATGTCTCTATTAATCCTGTAACGAGTGGAATTAGCGGCTTATTGGGTATTCCAGGCGTAGCAGCTTTAATTGTAATTGAAAAGTTTATTATTTAATGAAAAATATTGTTGACTTTGATTCGGCAGGATGGTAAATTAGTATACGTCGCTGATGACGAAGAAACGAAAAAACATAATAACGAAAAAAGTTGTTGACACTAACAACTTTGATGTGATAAGATGTTCTAGTCGCTTCTGAAGCGGTAAACAAGT
>NZ_JBYEGB010000012.1:0-10578 GCF_057592095.1 Bacillus sp. SRI_025
GTATACGAAGAACCAAGAGACGAAGTCGAAACGCTGCTTTGCGGCATTTGGGAAGATGTCCTTGGCGTCAGCCAAGTCGGCATTCACGATCACTTCTTTTTCCTTGGCGGAGATTCAATTAAAGGCATCCAAATGGCAAGCAGACTCACGCAAGCAGGCTGGAAGCTCGATATGAAACTTCTATTCCAGTACCCGACGATTGCAGAGCTGCGCCCATATATCGAGGAAGCCGATCTTCTCACAGCCGACCAATCACCTGTCGAAGGAGAAGTCATTTTAACACCGATTCAGCGCTGGTTCTTTGAACGAAACTTTACGAATCAGCATCATTGGAACCAATCGGTTATGCTCCAAGCACCAAATGGTTTGGATGAGGAAGTCGTTCAGCAAGTACTGGAACAGCTCATGATTCATCATGATGCCTTGCGACTGGTGTACCCGCTCGAAGAAGGGCGCGTCATCCAGCGTCATCGAGGAATCGAGGAAAAGAATGTGGCAATTGACGTGGCGGAAGTAAAAGGAGAGCTGTCGCAGCAAATCAAGCAGGTAGAAAAGCTGGCAAATGAAGTGCAGGCGAGTATATCGCTAGCAGAGGGGCCTTTAGTGAGACCTGTTATTTTCCGAACGGATCAAGGGGATCATTTATTGCTTGCTGTACACCATCTTGTCATTGATGGTGTGTCATGGCGCATTTTCCTTGAAGATTTCATGGCTCTTTATGAACAGTCGAAGCGTGGGGAAACTCTTACCCTCCCTGAAAAAACACACTCCTTCCAAGAATATGCCCAGAAGCTAACTGAATACGCTGTGTCAGATGAGCTGCTATCGGAAAGAGAGTATTGGAAAAAGGTACTTGCGCATTCTGTTCCTCCGCTTCAAAAGGATCATGTCACGGAGGATCAACGAATGCTTCATACAGAAACCATTCGTTTTACATTGTCTGAAGAGGAAACGCACAGGCTGCTGACGGATGTACATGAAGCCTACCAAACAGAAATCAATGATATTTTGCTGACGGCATTAGGATTGTCCATGAAAGAGTGGACAGGTGAAGACAGGCACTTTATTCATCTTGAAGGGCACGGGAGAGAAGACATCCTCCCTGCGGTTAACGTATCACGGACCATCGGCTGGTTTACTAGCATGTATCCTGTGTTACTGGATATGTCGCATGCAGACGATCTTTCTTATCAAATCAAGCATTTAAAAGAGGAACTCAGACACATTCCGAACAAGGGGATCGGCTATGGCGTTTTAAAATACTTAACGCCTGACAAGATGAAGGACGATATTGATTTTCAAGTCACACCAGATATCAGCTTTAACTATCTTGGCCAGTTTGATGAACAGATCGGTGGCGGTGAAATGAGACGCTCTGCATGGCATGCAGGACAATCGCTGAGCCCTGAATCCGAGAAACCTCATGCGCTAGATATTGTTGGTTTCGTAGAACAAGCAATGCTCCATGTGACGATTTCCTATCATCACCTTGAATTCGAAGAGCGGACGATGGAACAGTTCAAGGAACTCCTAGAAAAGAATGTGAAGACATTGATCTCACATTGTCTATCACAGGATGAGAGTCAGATCACACCTAGTGATGTGGGGGATGAGGATCTTACCATGGATGAACTTGAAAAGCTAATGGATCTATTTTAAGCAAAAAGAAGAGGTGGACTTATGAGCAAGCAGAAAATTCAAAAGGTATATCCTTTAACACCAATGCAAGAGGGCATGCTGTATCATGCCATGCTAGACCCTGATTCCTCCTCTTATTTCACACAGCTTGAGCTTGGAATAAGCGGAGATTTTGATCTCGATCTTTTTGAAAAGAGCCTCAATGAACTCGTACGGACATATGACATTCTGCGTACAGCCTTTGTCTATCAGCAATTACAAAAGCCTCGTCAGGTTGTATTGGCTGAACGTCATTTAGATGTGTATAGAGAAGATCTATCGCATCTGAATGATCAAGAGCAGAAAAAGGTATTGGATCAATATAAAAAGCAAGTGAGAAAGCAAGGATTTCACTTAACGAATGATCTGTTGTTGAAAGTCGCTGTTTTTCAATTAAATGAAACAAACTGGCACCTGATTTGGAGCAACCATCACATCATCATGGATGGTTGGTCCATGGGTGTTTTGATGAAAAAACTGTTTCATTACTATGAATCTTATCGGAACGACCGAACCCCGGATCGCTCACAAGGTAAGCCTTATGCGGACTATATCCAGTGGCTTGGAAAGCAAAACAAACAAGAAGCGGAAGACTATTGGAAGGAGCGGCTGGATGGCGCTGTTCAGCACCAAGGGCTGCTGCAGCAAAAAGAGGCGAACGGACAATATGACCATCAGGAATGGACGTTTACATGGGATGCACAAACGGTACAAGCCATTCAAGATGCGGCAAGACAATGCCAAGTGACAGCACCGAACCTTTTTCAGGCTGTCTGGTCCGTTCTTTTAAGCACCTATCATGCAGCAGATGATGTCACATTCGGAACAGTCGTATCGGGCAGACCTCCAAGTGTGTCTGGAATTGAGCGAATGGCAGGGCTGTTTATCAATACGATACCTGTTCGGGTGACATTGGATCAGGAACAGACCTTCAAACAGCTGTTTCAAAAGGTTCAGCAGCATGCACTGGAAGCGGAAAACTATGATTTTATGCCGCTTTATGACATTCAGCAGAAAACAGCTGCTGGAGGAAAGCTCTTTGATCATTTGGTTGGGTTTGAAAACTATCCTTTAGATCAGGAGCTGTCTGGTGACACCATGTCTGCACGTCTCGGTTTTGCCATTGATGTAAAGGACGGATTTGAACAAACGAATTTCGATCTGAATCTTCTTGTCTATCCGGGTGAAACGTGGACATTGAAAATCAAATACAATGCGGTGGCGTTTGAAGAAAAAGTCATTGAAAATATATCGAAACATCTGACCAATCTCATAAAGCAAATCATTCAAAATCCTGACATGTATCTTCATGAAGTGACATGTATCACAGAAGAAGAAAAGCAGCAGATTGCAGCGTGGAATCAGACGGAGAGAGATTATCCGAAGCACCTGTCCATTCCCGAGCTGCTCAATGAACGTATCAAAGCGCAGCCAAACCACCTGGCATTAGTCGAAGGCGAGCGAACATTCACATACGAAGAGCTTGGACAAGAAATCCGTCGTTTAGCCAGCATCCTTGTAGAAAACGGCGTTCAGCCGGGGGATGCTGTCGCGGTGTATATGAACCGATCAGCAGATGCGGTGATCGCCATTTTAGCCATTTTACACGCAGGGGCTGCCTATGTGCCGATTGATCCAGCTCAGCCTGAGGAGAGAATCCGTTGGATGCTTGAAGACAGTGGCGTAGCCATTTTGCTTTATGCTGACAGCCAGCCGCCGGTTGATGAAAGCATCAAAGCAATTCATGTGACCGGCATGACTCATCACTCACAAGCGGAGTTTTCAGTCGTCGAGACGTCTCCATCTCAATTGGCATATATCATGTTCACATCGGGATCGACTGGACGGCCCAAAGGAGTGCAAATTGAGCATCAGCATATTGTGAGGTTAGCATGCTCTCAGGAGAAATTGGGCTTGAACACGTCGGATCGTATGGCGCATACAGGAGCTGTCAGCTTTGATGCGATTACCCTTGAAATCTTCACTACGCTTCTGAATGGGGCGACGCTTTATCCTGTTGACCGTGATACTTTATTGGATATACACCGATTCGAACAATTTATCCAAACACATCAAATCACGGCGCTCTTTTTAACGACTGGTTTATTTAATCAGCTCGCTCAGCAGCGGCCGCAAATGTTCAAAGGGTTAAAAACATTATTCACCGGCGGTGATGTGATCAATGAGAAAAGTGCGGAGCTTGTGAAAAAGCATCATCCATCACTTACTTTGCTGAATGTCTATGGTCCAACAGAAAATACAACCATCTCGACCATTTACGAAGTAAGAGGAGATGAAACGGGTCCGATCCCAATTGGTCAGCCGATCAATCATACGTCAGCTTATATTTTAGATGATTATCAAAGACTTCAGCCAATTGGAGCGCCAGGAGAGCTGTATGTAGGCGGGGATGGTGTTTCAAGAGGGTACATCAAACGTCCAGATTTGACTGATCAAGTATTCATGGCAGATCCTTTTAAGCCGTCAGGACGGATGTATCGAACAGGTGACTTGGCTAGATATGGTGCGGATGGTCAGATCGAATTCCTTGGCCGTGCAGATGATCAGGTGAAAATTCGAGGCTTCCGTATTGAGCTTGGAGAAATTGAAACGGTGCTTCGCCAAGAAACGGGTATCGATGATGCGGTTGTACTTGTTCAGCAGCTTTCTTCAGAAGAAAAGGAAATCATCGCCTACTTCACAGGGAGACTCACAGAAGAAGAGGTGCGAGATGTATTCAATCAAAAGCTGCCAGCTTATATGGTGCCGCACTATGTGATGAAGCTGGATACCTTTGCACTGACAACGAACGGGAAGGTAGATCGAAAAGCTTTACCAAAGCCGAACGAAGTGCATCGCGAAGAGATCAAAATCATGCCGCCTGAGACCGAGACAGAAAAGGTACTAGCTGACATTTGGGAGGAGCTTCTTGGAAAAACGATTGGGATAGACGAGCATTTCTTCATGGCTGGCGGGCACTCGCTCAAGGCGATGATGATGTCTGCGAAGGTTCAAGAAGCGCTTCAAAAGGAAGTGCCGATTCAAATGATTTTTGAGAAGCCGACGATTCGCTCATTAGCGGCTTACATCGATCAGGATGGTCAAGAAGATGCCGGACATCCTATTTTACCAGCAGAGCAGGCAGATGAATATCCGGTATCACCAGCTCAGCGCCGTTTATACATTTTGCAGACACTTGAACCTGACAGCACGAATTATCATATTCCGATCGTCTTAACGCTTGAAGGAACACTCGAATATGAGCGGCTCAAATCAGCATTTAATCAGTTAATCCAAACGCATGAAATCTTAAGAACGAGTTTTCATATGAATGGAGAAGACATTGTCCAAAGGGTGCATGAATGGTCTGCATTTGACCTTCCTGTTCATGACATCAAGGAAGAAGAGGCTGAGGCATTTCTTGCTGAACGTCAATCGCCATTTGATTTAACAGCGGCACCTCTTTTACGAGCTCAGCTGCTAAAGGTCAGTGAGAATCGTCATCTTCTCGTTTTGGAAGCACATCATCTCATTACAGATGGCAGCTCCATGAAGACGTTCATTCAAGATTTGGCGAAGGCCTATGATGGAGAAGCTCTTGCTGAAAGAGCCATTCATTATAAAGATTACGCTGTCTGGCAGCTAAGTGAAGAAGAAACGGAGAAACTGAAGGAGCATGAAGCATATTGGCTGAAGCAATTTGAAGGAGATTTACCGGTTTTAGAGCTACCAACTGATTATCCGCGTCCAGCAGAACGTGATTTTTCGGGAGAACGATTTATGTTTGGCTGTGATCAAGCAACGACTCAGCGCATTCATGAACTGCTACAGAAAACCGATACGACCATGTACATGTTCTTGTTATCTGCCTTTCAAGTGCTGCTTGCCTCCTATAGCGGTCAGGAAGATATCATTGTGGGTTCGCCTGTTGCTGGACGGACACACCCTGATATCCAGGACATGCCGGGGATGTTTATCAACACCATTGCAATGCGCGGAAAACCAGAACAAACCAAAACATTTTTACAGCTGCTTGAAGAAATAAAAGAAACAAGTGTTGACGCTTTTGCACATCAAAGCTATCCACTGGAAGAGTTAATTGCACATCTTCCATTAGACCGTGATACAACTCGGAGCCCGCTTTTTAGCGTGTCATTTAACATGCAGAACATGGAGGTTCCAGCGCTAAAGCTCGGCGATCTGCACATTTCGCCTTATGCCATTCAGCATCACTCAGTCAAATTTGATTTATCTTTAGAAGCATTTGAACGCGAGGGAGCATTAAAACTGAGCTTTGACTATGCAGCGGCATTATTTAAAGAAGAGACCGTCCGCCGGTTCGGAACTCACCTCCTAGCGATTATTCGTGAGGCGGTTCGTCATCCAGAGGAACAGATCGGCTTGCTCTGTATACTGGATCAGCATGAACAAATAGAGCGTCTGGAGAAAAAAGCCGAAGGGCCAACGAATCGTCATGAGCCATTCCATGTCCAATTTTCACGTCAGGCTAAGGAAACACCGGATGCTATTGCCGTCATGGATGATCAAAGAAAACTCACCTACCGTGAGCTGGAAGACATGTCACATGCACTTAGCTGTGAGCTTAAGAAACGAGGCGTAGAGAAAGAAAAAACTGTGGCACTGATTCTTGACCGCTCTGTCTATGTGATCGTCTCCATGCTTGGTGTGATGAAAGCAGGAGGAGCGTTTGTCCCGATTGATCCAGCTTTTCCGGCTGAACGAATCCGCTACACATTAGAGGATTCAGGTGCACAAGTCATCGTAACAAATGAGTCTCTTGCTGATTCCTATCAAAATCGCAAGTCGATTCAAGTGGTGCAGGTTGAACAAGCAGTGCAACAAAGCTATTCACTAGAACTGCCAGAAGTATCGGTCGATCAGCTCGCTTATGTGATTTACACATCTGGGACAACAGGGAAGCCGAAGGGAGTACAGCTCACGCATCGTAATCTATCACACTATGTCAACTGGCTGACAAATGAGGTGACATTGCAAGAATGTGATCGGACAGCACTGCTTTCTTCTTATGCATATGATCTTGGTTACACAAGCATTTTCCCTGTTTTAAAAGCAGGGGGGACACTCTATGTTCCTCGTGAAGAGGTGTATACAGACCCTGTACGTCTGATGCGTTTGATTGATGAACAAGAGCTGACTTATATCAAAATGACACCATCTTTATTTCATATGATGGCAGATTCTAAGGAACATTCATTTAACGCTTTACGCCTAGTGGTACTTGGAGGAGAACCGATCATTCCTGAGGATGTTGAAACATTTATGAAGCAGCATCCATGCGTGGCAGTAATGAACCATTACGGTCCGACTGAGACAACCATTGGTACAGTGACCAAGCTGATCACACCGCAAGAGCTGGACGCTCTGAAGGAACGATCTTTGATCGGGCAGCCAATTGCACACACTAGAGCACTCGTATGCAATCAGCAGCAGCGTCTTGTCCCTTACGGCGCGCCGGGAGAGCTTTATATATCTGGGGAAGGCGTGTCGAGAGGATATTTGAATCAGCCTGAGTTAACAGCGGAACGTTTTCTTGAAAATCCATATGACCCTCAAGAGCGAATGTATCGAACAGGGGATTTGGTCAGACAGCATGCAAATGGAGATATTGAGTTTCTTGGAAGAGTCGATGATCAAGTGAAAATCCGCGGCTATCGCATTGAGAAACAGGAAATTGAGCATGCCGCACGTGCTCTGGCATCTATTCAAGAAGTCTATGTGAAAGTTCTGCACCTGTCCGGTTTGCCGGAGCTTGCACTCTATTACACAGCGCCTGAACACATTGGAACATTGACGTTTAGAGAAAATCTTGCGGAGACACTGCCGGATTATATGATTCCAACGTACTTTGTGAAAGTCGATCACATTCCACTTACCCAAAATGGAAAGGTGGATGCGAAGTCTTTGCCGCTTCCGCATGAAGTGCATATGAACCGTACGGCGCATGTGGCACCAGAAACGGAACTTGAGCGGACGCTGTGTGACATTTGGTCAGAAGTTCTTGGGGTGGAACAAATGGGTGTTCTTGACCACTTCTTTGAATTAGGAGGTCATTCCCTCAAGGGCATGGTGCTCATTTCGAAGGTGCAAGCAAAGCTGAACAAGCATGTGCCGCTCAAAGTCCTTTTTGAAAAACCAACCATACGAGCGATGGCTGCCTACTTGGACGAAACGGATTCTTCGGTGGTTACATCCATTGAGCCGGCGGAAAAGCAAGATTTCTATCCCGTCTCTTCTGCTCAAAAGCGGATGTATGTACTGCAGCAGCTGCATCCAGAAGCAGTCACTTATCATATGCCAGCCGTTTTAATGATGGAAGGCAGCCTTGATGTGAAGCAGCTAGAAGCAGCGCTTCAAGCCTTGATCGACAGACATGAATCGTTGCGGACAGCGTTTGTAGAAATTGACGGCGTACCCGTTCAAAAAGTCTATCGCCAAGTGCCGTTTACATTAGAGGTTGATGAAATCGAGGGCGATCAGGAGCAGTCTGTCATCGAGTCATTCATTACACCATTCTCACTACATCAAGCACCATTAATGAGAGCAAAAGTGGCGAAGCTTTCTGATGAGAAATATGTATTCATGATGGATATGCACCATATCATTGCAGACGGTGTCACACGTAGCCTGCTTATTCAAGAACTGGCAGAGCTTTATGAGAAAAAGACGTTACCGCCAGTTCAGCTGCATTACAAGGATTTTGCGGTATGGCAGCAGGAAGAAAATCAGCAGGCGCTGCTTGAGAAACAGCGGCAGTATTGGCTGGAGCAATATGCACAGCCGCCAGAAGACTTAGCGCTGCCCCTTGATTTTCCGCGTCCTCAAGTTCAGTCATTTGAAGGAGGGCGAGTCGATAGATGGTTGTCTGCTGAAAAGGTGCAATCTATCAAAACGCTCATGGCGGAAAAAGGTGTGAGCTTGAACATGGTGATGCAAACAGCATTTGCCATTTTCCTTTCGAAATTAACTGGGCAGACAGATATCGTCATAGGCGCTGTAACCGCAGGACGTACGCATGCTTCAATCGAACGAGTTCCAGGCATGTTTGTCAATACGCTTGCTCTTCGAAACGAAGTGCAGCCAGAAGACACGACAGCACAGCTGCTTGAAAAAATGAAAGATCGCAGCCTATCAGCCTATGAACATCAAGAATTTCCGTTTGAGGAATTGGTGGCTCAGTTAGATCTTTCGAAAGACACGAGCCGCAATCCATTGTTTAGTGTCATGCTGACTACAGATGACCGTGACCTGACGTTACCGGATTTGAATGGACTCAAGCTGTCACAAAAGCAGCAAGATACCGTTCATGCAAAATTTGATATAACGCTTGGTGTATTTGAAGAAAATGATCAAGTGGGCTTGCGCTTTGAGTATGCAGCGGCTCTGTTTAAAAAGAGCACCATTCAGCGCTGGAGCCGATATATTGAAAAAATCATAGACGATATGGTGACTAAGCTGAATCAGCCGATTTCAGCGCTATCTCTCATAACTGAAGAGGAAAAACGAGAGCTGATCAATGAATGGTCAGGACCTGTCCTAGACGTCCCGTCAGATCAAACCGTTCATGCCCTGATTGAGGCGAAGGCACAAGGAGCACCGCATCAAAAAGCGGCGACCTTCTGCGGAACGAGCTGGACGTATAAAGAGCTGAACAGCCGGGCGAATGTAGTCGCTTCAAGGCTCATCGCAAGCGGCACAAAACCAGGAGACCGCGTCGGCATTCTCACCCGCCCATCTCTTGACATGACAGCTGCTGTCCTTGGCGTTCTCAAGTCAGGTGCGGCATTTGTTCCGATTGATGCAGATTATCCAGCGCAGCGTATTGCATACATGCTGGAAGACTGCGGGGCAGAGGTACTTCTGATGCAGAAAGGACTTACTGCACCACCTTCATTCACAGGTCATATCCTGTTCATAGAAGATGCGGTAGAGGGAGAAGCTCACGAGATTCAGGTTCAGATCAAACCAACGGATCTTGCCTACATGATTTACACGTCTGGGACGACGGGACAGCCGAAGGGTGTCATGGTCGAGCACCAGTCTCTTGTGAATCTTGCATTCTGGCACAATGATGCGTTCCAAGTGACGCACGAGGATCGAACTGCGAAATATGCAGGCTTTGGCTTTGACGCCTCCATTTGGGAGATGTTCCCGACGTGGATCGCTGGCGCAGAGCTGCATATCATCGACGAAGCAATTCGCCTCGATATGATCAAGCTCAATGCGTATTTCAATGAAGAAGGCATCACCATTGCCTTCCTGCCAACACAGCTTTGTGAGCAGTTTATGTCAATGGACAACCATTCTCTACGTTACTTACTAACAGGCGGAGACAAGCTGAAACAGGTGAAGCCAGTTCCATATCAACTCGTCAATAACTACGGTCCAACTGAAAATACGGTCGTAGCGACAAGCGGAATGATCGATTCAGAACAAGGCACGCTTCCGATTGGAACAGCCATTGCCAATACTCGTTTTTACATTATGGGTTCGTTATATGACCTGTCGCCGCCAGGCGTACCGGGTGAGCTCGTGATTGCAGGAAAAGGACTGGCAAGAGGCTATTGGAATCTTCCAGAGGAAACAGCCAAACGATTTGTCCCAGATCCATTCTATCCAGGCGAGCGCATGTACCGCACAGGCGATTTAGTGAAATGGACAGAGGGTGGCGAGCTGATTTACCTCGGCAGAATAGACCATCAGGTCAATATCCGCGGCTTCCGTATTGAGCTGTCAGAAATTGAAGCCCAGCTTCTGACGCTGGATTCGGTGAAAGAAGCCGTCGTGACAACGGTCAAAGATGCGAGTGATCAGGACGCCCTTGCCGCTTACGTGATCACAGAGAACGATACTGATGCAGAA
>NZ_JBYEGB010000013.1:0-1648 GCF_057592095.1 Bacillus sp. SRI_025
GGGAAACGGATTTGCCTATTTCCCAGCCTAACTGCTTGGACGCGGATATCCAATACCGCGCTTACCCTATCCTCCTGCGTCCCCCCATTGCTCAAATGGTGAGGAGGTGGTACAGGAATATCAACCTGTTGTCCATCGCCTACGCCTTTCGGCCTCGGCTTAGGTCCCGACTAACCCTGAGCGGACGAGCCTTCCTCAGGAAACCTTAGGCATTCGGTGGACGGGATTCTCACCCGTCTTTCGCTACTCATACCGGCATTCTCACTTCTAAGCGCTCCACCAGTCCTTCCGGTCTGGCTTCACAGCCCTTAGAACGCTCTCCTACCACTGTTCGTAAGAACAGTCCGCAGCTTCGGTGATACGTTTAGCCCCGGTACATTTTCGGCGCAGAGTCACTCGACCAGTGAGCTATTACGCACTCTTTAAATGGTGGCTGCTTCTAAGCCAACATCCTGGTTGTCTAAGCAACTCCACATCCTTTTCCACTTAACGTATACTTTGGGACCTTAGCTGGCGGTCTGGGCTGTTTCCCTTTCGACTACGGATCTTATCACTCGCAGTCTGACTCCCAAGGATAAGTCATCGGCATTCGGAGTTTGACTGAATTCGGTAACCCGGTAGGGGCCCCTAGTCCAATCAGTGCTCTACCTCCGAGACTCTTACCTTGAGGCTAGCCCTAAAGCTATTTCGGAGAGAACCAGCTATCTCCAGGTTCGATTGGCATTTCACCCCTACCCACACCTCATCCCCGCACTTTTCAACGTGCGTGGGTTCGGGCCTCCATTCAGTGTTACCTGAACTTCACCCTGGACATGGGTAGATCACCTGGTTTCGGGTCTACGACCACGTACTCATGCGCCCTATTCAGACTCGCTTTCGCTGCGGCTCCGCATCTTCTGCTTAACCTTGCACGGGATCGTAACTCGCCGGTTCATTCTACAAAAGGCACGCCATCACCCGTTAACGGGCTCTGACTACTTGTAGGCACACGGTTTCAGGATCTATTTCACTCCCCTTCCGGGGTGCTTTTCACCTTTCCCTCACGGTACTGGTTCACTATCGGTCACTAGGGAGTATTTAGCCTTGGGAGATGGTCCTCCCGGATTCCGACGGAATTTCACGTGTTCCGCCGTACTCAGGATCCACTCTGGAGAGAACAACATTTCAGTTACAGGGCTGTTACCTTCTTTGGCGGGCCTTTCCAGACCTCTTCGCTTATATCGTTCCTTTGTAACTCCGTATAGAGTGTCCTACAACCCCAAGAGGCAAGCCTCTTGGTTTGGGCTGTTCCCGTTTCGCTCGCCGCTACTCAGGGAATCGCATTTGCTTTCTCTTCCTCCGGGTACTTAGATGTTTCAGTTCCCCGGGTATGCCTTCTCATACTCTATGTATTCAAGTATGGATACTACTCCATTACGAGCAGTGGGTTTCCCCATTCGGAAATCTCCGGATCAAAGCTTGCTTACAGCTCCCCGAAGCATATCGGTGTTCGTCCCGTCCTTCATCGGCTCCTAGTGCCAAGGCATCCACCGTGCGCCCTTTCTAACTTAACCATTTCTTACTTTAGAAAGAATCACTATGTGTGATGAACTTTGCATTGCATTCAATGTGAATGTATTACTTATTGTTATCTAGTTTTCAAAGAACA
>NZ_JBYEGB010000014.1:0-1384 GCF_057592095.1 Bacillus sp. SRI_025
TAGAATATAGGTTAAGTCCTCGATCTATTAGTATCTGTCAGCTCCACGTGTCACCACGCTTCCACCTCAGACCTATCAACCTGATCATCTTTCAGGGATCTTACTTCCTTGCGGAATGGGAAATCTCATCTTGAGGGGGGCTTCATGCTTAGATGCTTTCAGCACTTATCCCGTCCGCACATAGCTACCCAGCGATGCCCTTGGCAGAACAACTGGTACACCAGCGGTGCGTCCATCCCGGTCCTCTCGTACTAAGGACAGCTCCTCTCAAATTTCCTGCGCCCGCGACGGATAGGGACCGAACTGTCTCACGACGTTCTGAACCCAGCTCGCGTACCGCTTTAATGGGCGAACAGCCCAACCCTTGGGACCGACTACAGCCCCAGGATGCGATGAGCCGACATCGAGGTGCCAAACCTCCCCGTCGATGTGGACTCTTGGGGGAGATAAGCCTGTTATCCCCGGGGTAGCTTTTATCCGTTGAGCGATGGCCCTTCCATGCGGAACCACCGGATCACTAAGCCCGACTTTCGTCCCTGCTCGACTTGTAGGTCTCGCAGTCAAGCTCCCTTGTGCCTTTACACTCTGCGAATGATTTCCAACCATTCTGAGGGAACCTTTGGGCGCCTCCGTTACATTTTAGGAGGCGACCGCCCCAGTCAAACTGCCCACCTGACACTGTCTCCCTGCCCGATAAGGGCAGCGGGTTAGAAGGTCAATACAGCCAGGGTAGTATCCCACCGATGCCTCCACCGAAGCTAGCGCTCCGGTTTCCAAGGCTCCTACCTATCCTGTACAAGCTGTACCAACATTCAATATCAGGCTGCAGTAAAGCTCCACGGGGTCTTTCCGTCCTGTCGCGGGTAACCTGCATCTTCACAGGTACTATAATTTCACCGAGTCTCTCGTTGAGACAGTGCCCAGATCGTTGCGCCTTTCGTGCGGGTCGGAACTTACCCGACAAGGAATTTCGCTACCTTAGGACCGTTATAGTTACGGCCGCCGTTTACTGGGGCTTCAATTCGCACCTTCGCTTACGCTAAGCGCTCCTCTTAACCTTCCAGCACCGGGCAGGCGTCAGCCCCTATACTTCGCCTTACGGCTTCGCAGAGACCTGTGTTTTTGCTAAACAGTCGCCTGGGCCTATTCACTGCGGCTTCTCGGGGCTTTAACACCCTAAGAAGCACCCCTTCTCCCGAAGTTACGGGGTCATTTTGCCGAGTTCCTTAACGAGAGTTCTCTCGATCACCTTAGGATTCTCTCCTCGCCTACCTGTGTCGGTTTGCGGTACGGGCACCTCTCACCTCGCTAGAGGCTTTTCTTGGCAGTGTGGAATCAGGAACTTCGCTACTAAATTTCGCTCGCCATCACAGCTCAGCCTTTA
>NZ_JBYEGB010000015.1:0-1139 GCF_057592095.1 Bacillus sp. SRI_025
TCGGAGAGTTTGATCCTGGCTCAGGACGAACGCTGGCGGCGTGCCTAATACATGCAAGTCGAGCGGACAGAAGGGAGCTTGCTCCCGGATGTTAGCGGCGGACGGGTGAGTAACACGTGGGTAACCTGCCTGTAAGACTGGGATAACTCCGGGAAACCGGAGCTAATACCGGATAGTTCCTTGAACCGCATGGTTCAAGGATGAAAGACGGTTTCGGCTGTCACTTACAGATGGACCCGCGGCGCATTAGCTAGTTGGTGGGGTAATGGCTCACCAAGGCGACGATGCGTAGCCGACCTGAGAGGGTGATCGGCCACACTGGGACTGAGACACGGCCCAGACTCCTACGGGAGGCAGCAGTAGGGAATCTTCCGCAATGGACGAAAGTCTGACGGAGCAACGCCGCGTGAGTGATGAAGGTTTTCGGATCGTAAAGCTCTGTTGTTAGGGAAGAACAAGTGCGAGAGTAACTGCTCGCACCTTGACGGTACCTAACCAGAAAGCCACGGCTAACTACGTGCCAGCAGCCGCGGTAATACGTAGGTGGCAAGCGTTGTCCGGAATTATTGGGCGTAAAGGGCTCGCAGGCGGTTTCTTAAGTCTGATGTGAAAGCCCCCGGCTCAACCGGGGAGGGTCATTGGAAACTGGGAAACTTGAGTGCAGAAGAGGAGAGTGGAATTCCACGTGTAGCGGTGAAATGCGTAGAGATGTGGAGGAACACCAGTGGCGAAGGCGACTCTCTGGTCTGTAACTGACGCTGAGGAGCGAAAGCGTGGGGAGCGAACAGGATTAGATACCCTGGTAGTCCACGCCGTAAACGATGAGTGCTAAGTGTTAGGGGGTTTCCGCCCCTTAGTGCTGCAGCTAACGCATTAAGCACTCCGCCTGGGGAGTACGGTCGCAAGACTGAAACTCAAAGGAATTGACGGGGGCCCGCACAAGCGGTGGAGCATGTGGTTTAATTCGAAGCAACGCGAAGAACCTTACCAGGTCTTGACATCCTCTGACAACCCTAGAGATAGGGCTTTCCCTTCGGGGACAGAGTGACAGGTGGTGCATGGTTGTCGTCAGCTCGTGTCGTGAGATGTTGGGTTAAGTCCCGCAACGAGCGCAACCCTTGATCTTAGTTGCCAGCATT
>NZ_JBYEGB010000016.1:0-843 GCF_057592095.1 Bacillus sp. SRI_025
TGGAGGATTAGCTCAGCTGGGAGAGCATCTGCCTTACAAGCAGAGGGTCGGCGGTTCGAGCCCGTCATCCTCCACCATATTTATTCTTACATAATGTTAGGATAGATAAAGCCGGTGTAGCTCAACTGGTAGAGCAACTGACTTGTAATCAGTAGGTTGGGGGTTCAAGTCCTCTTGCCGGCACCACTTTCATATGGTAAGATAGACAAGTCGCTTTTAAAGCGAGCCATTAGCTCAGTTGGTAGAGCATCTGACTTTTAATCAGAGGGTCGAAGGTTCGAGTCCTTCATGGCTCACCATGTTTCATGCGGGTGTGGCGGAATTGGCAGACGCGCTAGACTTAGGATCTAGTGTCTTTATGACGTGGGGGTTCAAGTCCCTTCACCCGCATTGCCAAATAAAATAAAGAAATCCTGTAATGCGGAAGTAGTTCAGTGGTAGAACACCACCTTGCCAAGGTGGGGGTCGCGGGTTCGAATCCCGTCTTCCGCTTATACCATCCACGCCGGGGTGGTGGAATTGGCAGACACACAGGACTTAAAATCCTGCGGTAGGTGACTACCGTGCCGGTTCAAGTCCGGCCCTCGGCATTATAAATAAGCGCCCGTAGCTCAATTGGATAGAGCGTTTGACTACGGATCAAAAGGTTAGGGGTTCGACTCCTCTCGGGCGCGCCATTAAGATCGGGAAGTAGCTCAGCTTGGTAGAGCACTTGGTTTGGGACCAAGGGGTCGCAGGTTCGAATCCTGTCTTCCCGACCATCTTTTATGGGGCCTTAGCTCAGCTGGGAGAGCGCCTGCCTTGCACGCAGGAGGTCAGCGGTTCGATCCCGCTAGGCTCCAC
>NZ_JBYEGB010000017.1:0-772 GCF_057592095.1 Bacillus sp. SRI_025
TATTGTGTCGTTTCGAAGTGTCTCTCGATCTGACAAATAGTATTATATAACGATAAGATATTGTTTGTAAAGACTTTTTTAAAATAATTTTTGAATTTATTTTAAAGCTGTTTTTTCATCTTTTCGTTAAGGCACCTAAAGAAGTTTACCACTTGTCTCATCATTTTAAAAGCCTTTTTTTCATTTTTTTATGTTTTTTTGTTAAAAAGAGTACTAATAAGGGTTTATGACTGTGGAAACAGCAATTTTGACCCTTGTTTTATTTCATATATCTCTGCATAAAAACATTCAAATAAGAAGTTCTATTATTATTTTATTTTTCTGAGAAATCTTTTTTGCACAAAAAAGTGTGAAAATGTTGCTGGTCTTTACTATTTTTCAGCAAATCGTTTCACATCATTTTTTCTGCTGCTTCAAATATTCAACAGCTTTATCGTCTATATAAAATTTTAACAGGAGAAATAAAATGAGTATTGTTTCTTTCATGTCTTCTATCTTTTAAATTGGAAATTCAACAATGGCTGACAACCCCTTCGGGATGAGGTCTTTCTATTTAGTGGCCCTATACTTCGCCTTTCTATATCTATTTAGCCCAAGGTGAGGTTTTCTATGCTTTTAGTGAAGCCCTTGATGATTTGAGCTGCCGGTTCATATGATGACCGACATGTTAAATTGAAGGAGCATGAAGTTTGATTTATGTAGCAATCAACGAGGGAACAACCTATTTTTACTTTAATAACCTATTATATATAGAAGCAAATCATTCAAAAAA
>NZ_JBYEGB010000018.1:0-718 GCF_057592095.1 Bacillus sp. SRI_025
CGTAGCTCCAGTGCTGCCCGTTGCCCCGGTAGGACCAGTGGCTCCAGTAATACCCGTTGGTCCAGTAGGTCCGGTAGCCCCGGTAATACCTGTGGTGCCAGTAGGTCCGGTAGCTCCGGTGCTGCCCGTTGCCCCGGTAGGACCAGTGGCTCCAGTAATACCCGTTGGTCCAGTAGGTCCGGTAGCCCCGGTAATACCTGTGGTGCCAGTAGGTCCGGTAGCTCCAGTGACACCCGTAGCCCCGGTAGAACCAGTATCTCCAGTGCTGCCCGTTGCGCCAGTAGGACCAGTAGCTCCGGTGATGCCCGTTGCGCCGGTAGGTCCGGTAGCTCCAGTAATACCAGTGGCACCGGTAGGACCAGTAGCTCCGGTGATGCCCGTTGCGCCGGTAGGGCCAGTGGTTCCGGTAATACCCGTTGCACCAGTAGGACCAGTAGCTCCAGTGCTGCCCGTTGATCCAGTAGAACCTGTTGCACCAGTAGGACCAGTAGCTCCGGTGATGCCCGTAGCGCCGGTAGGACCGGTAGCTCCGGTAATACCAGTGGCACCGGTAGGACCCGTAGCTCCAGTGCTACCCGTTGCACCAGTAGGTCCAGTGATACCAGTAGCACCAGTGGCACCAGTAGGACCCGTTGGTCCAGTGCTACCTGTAGCCCCGGTGGCACCAGTAGGACCAGTATCTCCAGTGCTGCCCGTAGCGCCAGTAGGAGCGGTTGAT
>NZ_JBYEGB010000019.1:0-570 GCF_057592095.1 Bacillus sp. SRI_025
CGATATAAAAGATATGGTGGAGGATGACGGGCTCGAACCGCCGACCCTCTGCTTGTAAGGCAGATGCTCTCCCAGCTGAGCTAATCCTCCGAATAAAAAATGCTGGTATATATTCTATAAAAATGGTGACCCGTACGGGATTCGAACCCGTGTTACCGCCGTGAAAGGGCGGTGTCTTAACCGCTTGACCAACGGGCCCTTTATTATGTAAATTGTGGCGGAGAGCAAGGGATTCGAACCCTTGAGACGGGGTTACCGCCTACACGATTTCCAATCGTGCTCCTTCGGCCACTCGGACAGCTCTCCAAATTGGCTCCGCAGGTAGGATTCGAACCTACGACCGATCGGTTAACAGCCGATAGCTCTACCACTGAGCTACTGCGGAATGAAGAAAGCCTGGCGATGTCCTACTCTCACAGGGGGGAACCCCCAACTACCATCGGCGCTGAAGAGCTTAACTTCCGTGTTCGGTATGGGAACGGGTGTGACCTCTTCGCCATCATCACCAGACAATTTAGTGACAAAAGATATTATACTATGTATTGAAAATAAATCAAGAGATATTTTAAA
>NZ_JBYEGB010000020.1:0-506 GCF_057592095.1 Bacillus sp. SRI_025
CTATGTAGGAATCTCTCGATCCGACAAAGATTATTATATACAGGTTTTAATCATTTGTAAAGGCTATATTAAAAAAATTTTATTTCAATTTTCATTGCATTATTCTTTTAACAAATAATCGTCATATCACCTATTCATACAGCTGCTGTTCAACGTTTAGCAGGTGAGCTTCTCTTCTCTATATTCTCTTTCAAAACGTTCAATTCCTTTAGAAATATTAGCAGTCTTTCATTTTTATACTTTAATGATATAGGTATCTCTTTAGACGTAAAGCATTTATAGAAATCGAATAGGCTTACACATCTTCAATTTAATTAAAGATGTATGGAGTGGCCTATATAAGCTCATACTCTGTCCCTCTATTGTTTTGTATAGATAAGGTTTTATGCCATGGACATCTTTAGGTTCAAGTGTTTCACATGCTACGCTTGGACATAAGAAGGGGCAACGCTCTTTCATCAAACAAGTGGATTCAGATGAAGTATGATGCATGACCCTCAATCAGC
>NZ_JBYEGB010000021.1:0-457 GCF_057592095.1 Bacillus sp. SRI_025
TCCTTCAAAACTAAACAAGACGAAAACGCACGCTGCTCCATATATCCTTAGAAAGGAGGTGATCCAGCCGCACCTTCCGATACGGCTACCTTGTTACGACTTCACCCCAATCATCTGCCCCACCTTCGGCGGCTGGCTCCATAAAGGTTACCTCACCGACTTCGGGTGTTGCAAACTCTCGTGGTGTGACGGGCGGTGTGTACAAGGCCCGGGAACGTATTCACCGCGGCATGCTGATCCGCGATTACTAGCGATTCCAGCTTCACGCAGTCGAGTTGCAGACTGCGATCCGAACTGAGAACAGATTTATGGGATTGGCTAAACCTTGCGGTCTTGCAGCCCTTTGTTCTGTCCATTGTAGCACGTGTGTAGCCCAGGTCATAAGGGGCATGATGATTTGACGTCATCCCCACCTTCCTCCGGTTTGTCACCGGCAGTCACCTTAGAGTGCCCAACT
>NZ_JBYEGB010000022.1:0-295 GCF_057592095.1 Bacillus sp. SRI_025
GGTTTTTTAAAAAATATGGCGGAGGAAGAGGGATTCGAACCCCCGCGGGCTTTGACACCCCTGTCGGTTTTCAAGACCGATCCCTTCAGCCGGACTTGGGTATTCCTCCGTATAGATGGTGGACCTTGTAGGACTCGAACCTACGACCGGACGGTTATGAGCCGTCTGCTCTAACCAACTGAGCTAAAGGTCCTTTATAGCGGCGGAGGGGATCGAACCCCCGACCTCACGGGTATGAACCGTACGCTCTAGCCAGCTGAGCTACACCGCCATGATCAAAACAATCTTTTAAAAA
>NZ_JBYEGB010000023.1:0-214 GCF_057592095.1 Bacillus sp. SRI_025
CGTTGGTGGAGCCTAGCGGGATCGAACCGCTGACCTCCTGCGTGCAAGGCAGGCGCTCTCCCAGCTGAGCTAAGGCCCCGATTTAATAGAAGATGGTGGGCCTGAGTGGACTCGAACCACCGACCTCACGCTTATCAGGCGTGCGCTCTAACCAGCTGAGCTACAGGCCCATCTTTCATATCGAAGATATGATGTTGTAGGATCTTTTGCAAGT